>NZ_QLIX01000001.1 GCF_003258945.1 Roseicella frigidaeris
CGCGCGGCGTTCCGTCGAATAGGCCAACTCATCACTCCGTCCCGCCCCTCTGAAAATGAGAGATCATCTCAAGGCGCCGGACAACTTCCCTGCCACAGGGGGTACCCTCGGCACCACCAATTTCCCGAGCCTGATCACCATCCCGATCGAGCGGCCGGCGCAGTTCAAGCTCGACGACTTCGCGCCGCTCGGCAACCTGGTGCGGGATCCGAGCGCCATCACGGTGCGCGCCGACAGCCCCTATGCCACCCTGGCCGCGCTGCTGGAGGCGGCGCGCGCCAGGCCGGACCAGCTCACCTATGCCTCGCCCGGCGTCGGCACCGACGACCATCTGCAACTCGTGCTGTTGCAGGCGGCGACCGGCATCCGCATGACGCATGTGCCCTTCCAGGGCGATCCGCAGCTCCGCACCGCCGTGCTGGGCGGGCAGGTGGACAGCATGGGGCTCAACCTCGGCGCCGTGCTGCAGGTGCCGGACAATCTGCGCGTGCTCTCGCAGGCCGGCGCCGCGCGCAGCCGTTTCCGCCAGGACGTGCCGACGCTGAAGGAACTCGGCATCCCGGTCGAGATGGCCTCCGAGCGCGGCGTCGTCGCGCCCGCCGGCACGCCGCCCGCCATCCTCGCCCGGTTGCGCGAGGCGACGGAGGACATCGCGCGCGACCCGGAATTCGTGAAGCAGCTCGAGGACCGCTTCACCGAGCCGGCCTGGGAGAAGGGCGAGAGCTGGTTCGCCCGGCTGCGGGGGCAGGAGGTGGAGTACCGCGCCCTGTGGCAGCGCACCCCCTGGGCGCAGCGCTGAAGGACGGGTGATGACGGCGTGATTGACCGCTGCGATGCGGGATGCCACGCATGCAGGTGTGAGCGCACTCGATCCCAGCATCGCCGAGCAACTGGCCCGCGACCTGCCGGCGGAGGATTTCCGGCGCATCCTGGAAACCTTCGAGGAGGATCTGGACCGCCTCGCCGGCGAGCTGGAGCAGGCGGCGGCGGCCGGCAATGACGAGGCCTATCGCCGCGCCGCCCACAACCTGTCCGGCGCCGCCGCGGCGGTCGGCGCGGTGATGCTGGAGCGCGCCGTCCGCGGCGCCCTCGATCCGCGCACCGGCCTGCCGCCGCAGCAATTGGTGCCGGCGATCCGCGCCGAGGCGGCGGCGGCGCTACGCGAGCTCACCGCGCTCGCTGCCCGGCATGGCGGCGCGTGATACCCGGCGCACGACGTTCCGACCTGCGGCCCGCAGGGCCGCGCGCCTATCAGTCCGGCCGCCAGCCCAGCCGTTTCAGCAGCCATTCCCGATAGGCGAGCGTGGCGCCCGGGGGTGGGCTGAGGGCCGCGACCAGCGGCGCCGCATCCGCCCCGGCCAGGGCCCGCAGCCCCGGCGCCAGCCCCTGCCGCGTCTCGTCCTCCAGCCAGCGCTGCACCGCGCTGCGCCAGGCGGCCACGAGATTGGCCGGGGTGAGGGCCGGCAGCACCAGCGCCGCCTGCAGCCGGGCGCAGGCGGAGGCGGCGATCAGCGCCGCGCGCAACGGCGGCGGCCCGTCCAGCGCATAGTCGTGCACCGAAGGCAGGGTGGGGAAGTGCGGGTCGCGCTGGCCGGCGGGTTCCAGGGTGAACCAGGGCTGGCCGCCGGTGGCGGCGAGGCGCGCCGGCAGGTCGGGGCCGGTCAGCAGCACCGCCTCCGCCAGCCCCTGGGCGAGTGCGGCCTCGGCCGGCAGCCCGCCGAGGCCGACCACCGGGCTCGCATGCAGGCCCAGCAGGTCGAGCCCCAGCAGCGCCGCCGCCCCGGCCATGTCGGGGGCGGCAAGGCCAAGGCGCGGCGCCGGCCCGGTCGCGGTGAAGGCGGCGCGGCCGACCACCAGGGCCGGGCCCTGCACG
Organism: Roseicella frigidaeris; assembly: GCF_003258945.1. Classification (GTDB taxonomy): domain Bacteria; phylum Pseudomonadota; class Alphaproteobacteria; order Acetobacterales; family Acetobacteraceae; genus Paracraurococcus; species Paracraurococcus frigidaeris. The sequence goes on from NZ_QLIX01000001.1 coordinate 1,874, forward strand.
GCGCAGACCGGCAGGCAGCCGGTGGCGTCGTAGCGGGCCCGCGGATCGCCGACCATGCGGGCCAGCGCCGCCGCGCCCGGCAGCAGCAGCAGCATGCGGCCATCCGGCGCCGCCTCGGTGGCGAAGCGGTTGGCGGCGGTGACGCCGTCCGGGCCGCCGAGCACCATCTCGTTCATCCGGAGCGCCGCCGAGGCGCCGCGCGCCAGGGCCCCGCCGAGGGGATGCGCGATGCGCGCCAGCGCCCCGTCCTCCGGCCCCGGGATGAGCAGCGTCGCGGCCGCCGGCAGCATCGCCGCGGCCGGTCCGCCGATCGCGCCGGCCGCGAGCAGGCCGAGGCCCGATCGCAGCCAGTCGCGCCGGGAGAGGTCTGGGCGAGCAGGCATGGCGGTCTCTCCTTCCCCGGCATGGCGGCCCGTCCCCGGCATCCTGCCGGGGCGTCTCGCGGATTGCGGCATCGTCACCCGGGCAGGAGGGAAGCTCCCCCGGCCGAGATCCGCGTCAGGCGTCGTATTGCAGCAGCACCTCGCAGGGCACGTCCAGCTTCTGCCGGCCCTTGAGGAAGGCGAGCTCGATCAGCGCCGCGACGGCCGGCACCTCGGCGCCGGCCTGGCGCAGCAGGCCAATCCCGGCCGCCATCGTGCCGCCGGTGGCGAGCAGGTCGTCGAGCAGCACCACGCGCTGGCCGGGCTGCACCGCATCGGCCTGCATCTCGATCCGGTCGGTGCCGTATTCGAGGGCATAGTCCAGCCCGACGGTCGCGCCCGGCAGCTTGCGCGGCTTGCGCAGCATGACGAAGCCGAGGCCGAGCTCGAGGGCGAGCGGGGCGGCGACGAGGAAGCCGCGGCTCTCGATGCCGGCGAGCAGGTCCGGCTTGTAGGGGCGGATCAGCCGCGCGAGGCGGGCCATGGCGGCGCGCCAGGCGGGGCCGTGCCGCAGCAGGGTGGAGATGTCGTAGAAGAGGATGCCGGGCTTCGGGAAGTCCGGGATGCCGCGGATATGGTCGCGGAGGTCGAGGTCGTCCTGGGTGTCGGTCATGGCCGGTCCTGCGATCTGGAGCAGATCCCGCTCCGGTGGCCTCACCGGATCGGGGGACGATGCCCCGAAAACAATGGTCTGGAGCGCCTCCCGTGAACCGGTGTCCGCGGGAGGGGCGCCAGCGGTGGCGGTGCCCGGACCGGCGGGCGGCGCTGCGGGCGGCGGAGACTAAAAGCATCCGCCGCGGGCGCCGGCAACCGGCTGCTTGCCAGCCCGGCCCGCCCGCGGCATTGGCGGGGCATGTCGCGCATCGCCATCGCCGTCCCGCTCGGCCTGCTGGGCTTCCTGCTCTATGTCGGGCTGGCGGTGACGCTCGCCGATGCGCTGGCTGGGACGCATTGGGCCCTGCAGGCGCTGTACTTCCTCCTCGCCGGCACGCTCTGGGCGCTGCCGGCGCGCTGGCTGATGTTCTGGGCGGCGGGCCAGAGATAGCCCGCGCGGCACCCGGCAGCTCGTCTCGGCCCTCGGACACGAAAGCCCCTAGGCACGAAAGCCCCGGGCACGAAAAACCCCGCCAGCGGCGCTGGCGGGGTTTCCGGTGTACCCGACTTGGTCGGAGCGAGAGGATTCGAACCTCCGGCCCCTGCGTCCCGAACACAGTGCTCTACCAGGCTGAGCTACGCTCCGTCGGTCGGGTGCCCCGCGGCGGCGGCGGCCTCGCGGGTGCGGCGATATAGACCCGGCGACGATGCGGGGCAATGGGGGTCGTGGCCGTCTTGTCGGATAGCGGCATTCTCCCGTCCCGGGACGCCGGCGCGGCGCGTCAGAGCCTCGCCGCGGGGGCCGCCGTCTCCGGCAGCGGCGCCGTCCGCAGCAGGTCGAGCGCCGCCGGCACGTCCGGCGCCACGGCATAGAGGCTGCGGTTGCTGGGATCGACGAAGCCCTGCGCGATGAGGCTCTCGACCAGGGCCAGGAAGGGCTGCGCCCAGCCATTGATGTCGAGGATGATCACCGGCTTGTCGTGCAAGCCGAGCTGCCGCCAGGTGATGATCTCGACCGTCTCGTCCAGCGTGCCGAGCCCGCCCGAGAGGGTGATGAAGGCGTCCGCCAGCTCGAACATCCGCGTCTTGCGGGTGTGCATGCTGCTGGTGACCTCGAACTGGGTCAGGTTGGCGCAGGGCCGCTCGACGCGGGTGAGGAATTCCGGGATCACGCCGTGCACCTGTCCGCCGGCCCGCAGCGTGCCCTGCGCGACCGCGCCCATCAGCCCGACGCCGCCGCCGCCATAGACCAGGGTCATGCCTGCGGCGGCGAGGCCGGCGCCGAGCTGGCTTGCGGCCTCGAGATGCGCGGGATTGGTGCCGGCACGGGTGCCGCAGAAGACGGCGACGGAACGGATATGCTGGGGCATGAGGCTCTCCGAAGGAGGGGGCATCCTGGCATGGATCGGGCCGGCCCGCAGGCGCTGGGGCGGAATCGCCCCGGGGCGGAGGTGACGGGGCGGAGGCGGCGAGGCGCGTGCATCACGCGATCGGGCACCGGCGCCGGACACGCGCCCTGACAGCAGGCGAACGAATCACGCATCGAATGAAGGACTGGACCATGGGCCGTGAACGCCGGGAAACAGGAGGCTGCGCTGTCCCGCTGCCGAAATCCTGCGCATCCCGGCAGCGGGGTGCCGGCCCTTTTCCATGGCCGGCCGGTGTGCCGCCTGCGTTGGGCAACCCCAGGCCGGCGGCGGGCCGGACACCCGGACAGTAGGAGCAAAGATCGCACCAGAGAATGAGCGGCCGCCGGCCGCGAGGCCGGACATGGCGAAAGCTTCGCTTGCCAGGCCAGGCGAATCCCCGAACATGGCCGTATCGAACCGGGGGGTCAGGATGATTCGCAGGACGACGATGCTGGCGGCGCTGGGCCTGCTGGCCCTCGCCGGGGTGGCCCTCGCCGAGGTGGCCTTCGCCCAGGGGGCCGCGACCGGCACGGCCGAGGTGATCGCGCAGCGCCGCGCCGGCCTCAAGCGCATGGGCCAGCACATGGAGGCGATGAAGCCGGTGGTCGAGGCCGGCGGCGAGGTGAAGTCGCTCGAGCCGCGGATCGACGATATGATCACCTGGTTCCGCGGCCTGCCGGCGCTCTTCCCGCCCGGCTCCGATGCCGGCGACACCAAGGCGCTGCCGGCCATCTGGCAGGATTTCGGGCGGTTCGAGTCCCTCGACCAGGCCCTGCTCGGGCAGCTCGCCCAGATGAAGCAGGCGGCGGCGGCGGACGACAAGACGGGCTTCGCCACGCTCTACAAATCGCTTGGGCCGCAATATTGCGGCACCTGCCATCGGCCCTTCCGCGCCCGCTGACGGCGGCGGGCCAGCCCGCCGCGGGCACCTCAGCCCAGCCGCGTGACGCCGTAGACGGCCAGCGCGGCCAGGGCGAGCAGGGTGGCGGCCAGCCAGGGGGAGCCGAAGCGGGGCGATTCGACGCCCGCCGGCAGCCATTTCCAGCCCCGCAGCATCGGCCGCAGCAGGTCGTGGCGCTTGACCAGCCGATAGGCGAGCACGGCCAGGACGTGCAGCCCGGCAGCCAGCAGGATCAGGTCGAAATTCGCGGCGTGCAGCCCGGTCAGCCAGGCGCAGGTCTCGGGCGAGACCAGGTCGGCGAGCGGGCCGCGGGCGCCGTAGCTGAACTCCGGCTCCTCGGCCGAGAACAGGCCGGTCAGCGGCTGCACCAGCAGCAGGGCGAGCAGGACCAGCACCATCCAGCCGCCCGCGGCGTTGTGGCCGATCGCGCGGTCCGGCTCCGGCCGCGGGAAATGCGCGAGATGCCGGAGCGCCGCCAGCGGCGAGCGCAGGAAATGCCGGAAGCGTGCCGTCTCCGAGCCGAGGAAGCCCCAGGCGATGCGGAACAGCACCAGCGTCAGCACGGTGCAGCCGGAGAGCGTGTGGATCTCGATCCAACCCATCTCAGCGCTCAGCCAGGAGAGGCCGAGGAGCAGGACGATCGCCCAGTGCACCAGGCGGACCCAGCCATCCCAGACCTTGACCTGGACCAGCGCCTGGTCGTCCATCGCCCCTGTTCCCATCGCGTCCGGCCCCATCGCCTCCGGTGGCGCAGCATAGCGGCACCGGCGGCGACCCTGCAGGGGGCGGCCGCGCTTCACTTGGCGGGCGCGCCGGTTGCGGTACCATGGTGCAGCGCGGCCCTGCCGTGGCCGTGCAATCGTCGCCGCGGGCGACGCGGGAGAGATGACGGAGGCGATGCGGCTCGGGCGGGTCGGCCTCGCCGGCCTGGCCGTGACTGCAACGGCCGGCATGGCCTGGCTGCTAATGGTGGAGGGTGTGCCACGCACTGGACCGGCCGAGGGCCGGATTCCCCAGCCCGTGCCGGTGACGTTCCTGACGGATGCCGCGACGGCGGAGAAAGCCCCTCCCGCAAAGGTTGAGGCGCCGCCGGCCCCGGCCGCCGTCGCGCCACGCTTCCATGTGGCGCGCATCGGCGCCCGCGGCATGCTCGTCACCGCCGGCAGCGCCGCGGCCGGGGCCGAGGTGCGGCTGCTGGATGGCGAGCGCGAGCTGGGCCAGGCCCGCGCCGATGCCCGCGGCGAGTGGGTGATCCTGCCGGGCGATCCGCTGCCGCCGGGGCCGAAGGAGCTCTCCCTCCTGGCCCGCAGCCCGGGCGGCGATCCGGTGCGCTCGCAGGACACGCTGCTGCTGCTGGTGCCGGAGCCGCGCCTGGCCGCCGCGCCGGCCGCGCGGCCCGTCAGCACCCTCGCGCCCGGGCCGGCGCCGGATACCAGCGGCGCCATGGCCATGCTGCTGCCGCCCGCCGCCGCGGCCGGGACCGCGCCGCGCCCCCTGCAGATGCCCGCCGAGGCGGCGCCCGGCCGGCAGCGGCTCGGCCTCGACGTGGTGGATTACGACGAGGCCGGGGCGATGCGCTTCTCCGGCACCGCCCCGCCCGGCGCCCGGCTGCGGGTCTATGTCGGGCCCGAGCATGCCGGCGACGCGGAGGCCGACCCGGCCGGCCGCTGGGCGCTGATCCCGGCCAGCCAGCCCGCCCATGGCCGGCACATGCTGCGGGTCGATCAGCTCGCCGGCGCCGGCACGGTGGCGGCGCGGATCGAGCTGCCCTTCCAGCGCGACCTGCTGGCGGAGACGGTGCCGGCCGATGGCAGGCTGGTGGTGCAGCCAGGCGCCAATCTGTGGCGGATCGCCCGCCGGACCTATGGGCAGGGCCTGCGCTACACGGTGATCTACGCCGCCAACCGCGAGCAGATCCGCGACCCGAACCGGATCTATCCCGGCCAGGTGTTCAGCCTGCCCTGAGGGCCGCGGCCCGGCTGGTCCTGCCTTGCGGGCCCCGCAGCCGCTCCGGCGCCGGCGTCCGGGGCATCGTCACCCGTCCTCGCGCTTCCGGGCAAACGGGGTCTGCTCCAGCCGGTCGAGGCAGGGATCGAGCGCCAGGGCGAAGCGCACCATGGCGGCGATGACCCCGGTCGCCGTCGGGACCGCCGCGGTCTCCTGCTCCACCTGGATGCGGTGATCGGGCAGCAGCCGCAGCCGCCAGCCCGCCGGCAGCAGGCCGGGCAGCGCCGCGACCGCCTGGAAGGCGAGGTCCCGGTCGGCGCCGCGCTCGGCCGTCGAGGGGACGCGGCCGGCGATGGCGGCCAGCCGCAACCCGTCCGCCCGCAGCGCGGCCTCGCAGCGGCGGCCCCGCCAGCGGAAGCGGAGCGCCGGCGGCGGCCCGGCCTCGCGGGGCCGGAAGGCGCCGTCGCGGGCGACGGCGAAGGGACCGAGGGGGAAGGTCTCCATGACGCCGACAGCTTGCCGCGCCAGGGTGAAGACACCATAAACCGCCTCCATGGCGATCGGACGCAGTCTGCGGCTGGTGCTGGCCCCGCCGCATCCGGCCGGCCGGCCCTTCATCTATGGTGGCCTCGCGGTCGCGGTGCTGGGCGGCTGGCTGCTCGGCGGCTGGCTGTTCTGGCTTGGCCTCCTCTTCACCCTCTTCTGCCTCTACTTCTTCCGCGACCCGCACCGGGTGCCGCCGGAGCGGGAACGGCTGGTGCTGGCGCCGGCCGATGGGCATGTCGTCAGCGTCGGGCCAGCGGTGCCGCCGGAGGAGCTTGGCCTCGGCCCGGCGGCGCGCTGGCGGGTGGCGATCTTCCTCTCGGTGCTCGACGTGCATGTGAACCGGGTGCCGGCGGAGGGGGTGGTGACGCGCATCGCCTACCGGCACGGCAAGTACCTCAACGCCTCGCTCGACAAGGCGAGCGTCGATAACGAGCGCAACGCCATCGCGCTCCGCCTGCCGGATGGCCGCGACATGGCGGTGGTGCAGATCGCCGGGCTGATCGCGCGGCGCATCCTCTGCAGCCTGCGCGAGGGCGATAGGGTGCAGGCCGGCGACCGTTTCGGCATCATCCGCTTCGGCAGCCGCACCGATCTCTACCTGCCCGAGGGCGTTCGCCCCCTGGTGGCGGAGGGCCAGACCATGATCGGTGGCGAGACGGTGATCGCGGACCTGACGCCGGAGCGGACGGCGCCATGAGCGGGACCGGCCCCGCTGCGGGCCGGCCCCCGGCGGGTCGTTCCCCCGGGTTGCGCGGCCGGCTGCGGCGGCTGCGGCCGCGGCCGCGGCCGCGTTACAAGGGGCCCTCCTTCAACCAATTGGTGCCGAACATCCTGACCATGCTCGGCCTCTGCGCCGGGCTTTCCGCCATCCGGGTGGCGCTGGACGCGCAATGGGAGAAGGCGGCGGCGCTGATCGTCGTCGCCGGTGCGATCGACGGGCTGGACGGGCGGCTGGCGCGGATGCTGAAGGGCACCAGCCGCTTCGGCGCGGAATTCGACAGCCTCTCCGATTTCCTCTGCTTCGGCGTGGCGCCGGCCCTCGTCCTCTACATGTGGACGCTGCACGAGGCGCGCGGCATCGGCTTCGCGCCCTGCCTGCTCTTCGCCGTCTGCTCGGCGCTGCGGCTGGCGCGCTTCAATGCCGCGCTGGTCGATCCGCCGGCCGCCGGGCCGCTGGCCGCGCCGGCGCCGAAGCCGACCTATGCGCAGAATTTCTTCACCGGCGTGCCGGCGCCGGCGGGGGCGGGGCTCGCGCTCTTTCCGATCTTCGCCACCCTGACCTTCAGCGGCTGGGACATGCCGGTGCTGGCCGGCATCACCCGGCATCCGCTGCTCTCCGGCGTGCTGCTGGTGGTGGTCGGCGGGTTGATGGTCTCGACCCTGCCGGCCTGGAGCTTCAAGAATTTCCGGATTCGCGCGGATTACGTGCTGCCGCTGCTGCTCGGCGTCGGCGCCTATGTGGCGGTGCTGCTGACCGAGCCCTGGGCGGCGTTGGCGGCGGCCGGGCTGCTCTATGTGGCGATGCTGTTCTTCTCCGCCCGCAGCTACCGCCGGCTGAAGCGCGAGGCGGAGGCGATGCTGGAGCCGGTGGTGGTCGGCGGCCAGGAGGAACAGGCGGGCGGCTGAGGCCGCAAGGCGGGCCTACCCGGCCGGCTTCCAGAGCCGGGCGATGAAGCCGCGCGCATCCAGCGCCTCCACCGGCTCGCCCGGCACCGCCTGCGTGCCCTCGCAGCGCCAGCGATAGATGGTGTCATGGCCGGTGGCATAGGCCGGGATGACATCCGCGCCGGGGCTCTGCCGGCAGAACTGGCTGGCCCCCGGCAGGCTGCGGGCGCGGTTCGCCTTGCCGCAGGGCAGGTTGGCGCCGAGGGTGCAGAGCAGCACCTTGCCCTCCAGGCAGCGATACAGCGTCAGCCGCTCCACCACCTCGGCCGGCGCGGTGATGCCGAAGAGCCGCTGCGCCGCCGGCACCAGCGAGGCCGGGATGGGGCGCGTCGTGTCATCGGTGCCGATGCGGGCGCAGGCCTGCGCCGGCGTCTCGGCCCAGGCGGTGGCGGCGGACAGGCAGGGCAGGGCGGCGAGGAGGAGCCCGAGGCCCGCATGGCGATAACTGGTCCGCATGTCTCTCCTCCCTGATGGACCCTCGACAGAAGCGCCCGCCGCCATGGCGGTTGCCGGGGCGGCGCGACGCCGGGTCATGCCGACCCTTCCCCTGCATTCCGGTAGCAGGCTAGGCTTTCCGCAGAAGGCGCGCCCCCCGGAAGGGCGAGCAGCGCCCGCCCGCGGAGGTCGTCCATGAAACTCATGTGGTTCCATCTGATGCCCTATACCGAGCTGCCGGAGGATTTCCGGCAGAAGCACCCCTCGGTCTGGGTGGACATCCACAGCTCGCTCTTCGACCCGAAGCGCGCCCACCACATGTACAACGACTTCATGGACGAGCTGGAATACGCCGCCGATTGCGGCTTCGACGCCATCTGCGTCAACGAGCACCACTCGAACGGCTACGGGCTGATGCCGAGCCCGAACCTCATCGCCTCCGCCCTGGCCCGCCGCACCACCCAGGTGCCGATCTGCGTCATGGGCAACTCCCTCGCCCTCTACAACCCGCCGACCCGGGTGGCCGAGGAGTTCGCCATGCTCGACGTGATCTCGGGCGGCCGCCTGATCGCGGGCTTTCCCGTCGGCACGCCGATGGACACCTGCTTCGCCTATGGCCAGAACCCGTCCATGCTGCGCGAGCGGTATCTGGAGGCGCACGACCTGGTGCTGCGCGCCTGGACCGAGAAGGACACCTTCGCCTTCAACGGCCGCTACAACCAGCAGCGCTACGTCAACATCTGGCCCCGCCCGGTGCAGCAGCCGCATCCGCCGATCTGGATCCCCGGCGGCGGCAGCGTCGAGACCTGGCAGTGGTGCGCCCAGATGGACTATGTCTACTGCTACCTGTCCTACTACGGATACAAGGCGGGCAAGGCGACCATGGACGGCTTCTGGGCCGAGATGGAGCGCCTCGGCAAGGACCGGAACCCCTACCGGGCCGGCTTCGCCCAGGTGGTGGCGGTGGCGGAATCCCGCCAGCAGGCGCTAGACCTCTACACCGGGCCGGCCGAGTATTTCTTCAACCGCTGCCTGCACATCGACCCGCGCTTCGCCGCGCCCGCCGGCTACAGCACGGAGGCGACGCAGCGCGCCGGCCTTGAGAGCCAGGTGCGCAAGGCGGCCAATGCGCAGAGCCTGATCCAGGGCGACAAGACCAACCGCGGCATGACGATGCAAGACTTCGTCGATCGCGGCTATGTCGTCATTGGCAGCCCGGACGAGGTGCTGGAGCAGCTCAACGCCCTCGCCGACGACCTGCATGTCGGCCATCTCATGCTGCTCATGCAGTTCGGCAACATGGACAAGGCGCTGACCCAGTACAACACGCGCATCTTCGCCGAGCAGGTGATGCCGCGGCTGCGCCCGCGCTTCGCCGAATGGGAGGATCGCTGGTGGCCGAAGCCGATGGCGGCGGCGGAGCAGGCGGCGCTGCCCGCCTTCTCGCCGAAGTTGGCGGCCGAGTGAGGGGACCGGAGGCATGAGCGGACCCGAGGTCTCGACCGTCGACATCAACGGCTTCCCCACCCGCATCTGGCGCAAGGGGAGCGGCGCGCCGCTCGGCTTCCTCGCCGGCTTCGGCGGGCTGCCGCGCTGGGTGCCCTTCCTCGACCGGCTCGCCGAGCGGCGGACGGTGATCGTGCCCTCGCTGCCCGGCTTCCCCGGCGGCGATCGTGGTCACACGGTGCTGGATACGCATCTCGATTGGGTGCTGGCGGTGCGGCAGGCGATCCAGGCGGCCGGGCTGCACGGCGCCGACCTGGCCGGCAGCTCGGTCGGCGCCTCCATGGCCGCCGAGATGGCGGCGCTCTGGCCGGAGAGCGTGCGTCGCCTCGCCCTCATCGCGCCCTTCGGCCTCTACGACGAGGCGGAGCCGCCGACCGATCCCTGGGCGCAGCGCGGCGATGCGGTGCCCGGCCTGCTATGCGCCGATCCCGCGGCCTGGACGGCGCTGAAGGCGATGCCGGAGGGCGCCAACAGCATCGAATGGCCGATCGAGCAGACCCGCGCCAACGAGGCGGCGGCGCGCATCTTCTGGCCGCTCGGCAACACCCGCCTGGAGAAGCGCCTGCCCCTGGTGACGGCGCCGACCCTGCTGCTCTGGGGCAGCGAGGACCGGGTGATGCCGCGCAGCTATGCCGCGCGCATCGCCGCGCGGCTCGGCGGGCCGAACGAGACGGTGCTGATCGAGGGCGCGGGGCATCTCGCGGAACTCGACAGACCGGATAAGGTGGCGGACGCCATTCTCTCCTGGGTGGGATGACCCGATGCCGCTCGATCCTGGTGCCGTCACCGTTCTCAACCTCATCAAGGAGCTCGGCCGGCCGCCGATCCAGGAGCTGACGCCGGCCGAGGCGCGCGAGGCGACCGCCAAGTCGCGCGCCGTCCTGGCGCCCGAGCCGGAGGAGGTCGCCGAGATCGAGGATCTCACCTGCCCCGGCCCGCGCGGCGAGATCCGGCTGCGGCGCTACCGCGGCGCCGGCACCCTCGCGGGCGAGGCCTTGCCCTGCCTGCTCTACCTGCATGGCGGCGGCTGGGTGATCGGCGATCTCGACAGCCACGACCAGCCCTGCCGGCTGCTGGCCAATGCGGCGCGCTGCTGCGTCATCGCGGTGGATTACCGCATGGCGCCGGAGCATGTGTATCCGGCGGCGGTGGAGGATTGCGCCGCGGCGCTCGGCTTCGTCGTGGAGAATGCCGGGACGCTGCGCATCGATCCGTCGCGCATCGCGGTCGGCGGGGACAGCGCCGGCGGCAACCTCGCCGCGGTGCTCGCCATCATGGCGCGCGACGGCAGCCTGCCGCCGATCGGCTTCCAGATGCTGCTCTACCCGGCGACGGACATGGCGGGCGAGCGCCCGGCTTATCAGCGCTTCACCGAGGGGCTGATCCTCACCGACAAGACCATGCGCTGGTTCATCAATTACTACACGCCCGACCCGGCGCGGCGGGTGGAGTGGCAGGCGAGCCCGCTGCGGGTGCCGAGCCTGAAGGGCGTGGCCACCGCCTATGTCATGACCGCGGGCTACGACCCGCTGGTGGACGAGGGCATCGAATACGCGAAGCGGCTGGAGGCGGATGGCGTGCGGGTGATGCATGTCCACATGGCCGACCAGATCCACGCCTTCCTCACCATGGGCAAGTTCATCCCGGCGGCCGATCTGGCGCTGCGCCAGGCGGCGCTGGCGCTGGCGCATCACTGGGCCGGGGGCTGAGCCGATGGCGGGATTGCTCGAAGGCAAGTCGGCGCTGGTGACCGGCGCCGCCTCCGGCATCGGCCGCGCCGCGGCGCTGGCCTTCGCCCGCGAGGGCGCCTGGGTGGCGGCGGCGGACCGCAACCTCGAGGCGGCGAAGGGCACCGTCGCGGCGATCGAGAAGGCCGGCGGCCAGGCCGTCGCCATCGCCTGCGACGTCACCGAGGATGCGCAGGTGGCGGCGATGGTCGCCGCGGCGGTGGAGGCCTTCGGCAGCCTCGACTGCGCCTTCAACAATGCCGGGGTCGCGCCCTATCAGCTCAACTCGGCCGGCGTGCTGGCGGGCGACCTGGAGGAGGCCTCCTGGCTCGGCCTCATCGATGTCAACCTGCACGGCGTCTGGCGCTGCCTGCGGCACGAGGTGGCGCAGATGCGCCTCCAGGGCGGCGGCGCCATCGTCAACACCGCCTCCATCCTCGGCCTCATCGGCTCCGGTGGCGCGGCGGCCTATGTGGCGAGCAAGCATGCGGTGGTCGGGCTGACCAAGGCGGCCGCGGTGGACCATGCGCCGGAGAATATCCGGGTGAATGCCGTCTGCCCCGGCTATATCGAGACGCCGATGACCGAGGAGACGGTGCGCCGCCGCGGCGAGCAGCTCATGGCGCGGGTGCCGATGGCGCGCATGGGCACGCCGCAGGAGATCGCCGAGGCGGTGGTCTGGATGTGCTCCGACCGCGCCGGCTTCGTCACCGGCGCCTGCTGGCAGGTGGACGGCGGCTACACGGCGCGCTGAGGATATCGGGCGCGGGGCAAGGGCCCCGCGCCGCCGCTCTCAAACATTCGCGCCTTCGATCAACCCGCCGAAGCGTTCCCAGGTGCTGCCGGTCCAGCGGGCGAGCTGCATCTGCCGGATCGGGTGGAAATTGGTCGGCGAGGTGTTCACCGTGATGCCGGGGATCACGGTCGGCGGCTGGAAGCCGTGCATGTTCGCCACCTGCTGCATGATGTTGGCGCGGCTGAAGTCGCCCTTGCACTGCTCCAGCATGAAGACGAGGTTGCGGGCGATGCCGTAGGCGAAGGTGTAGTTGCCGTCCTTGAGGTCGCCATCCGGGATGTATTTCGCCATGAAGCCGCGCCATTCGTTCATGCCGGCATCATTGGCCCAGGCCGGATCGGTCTGGTCCTTCAGATAGGAGGAGGTGATGATGCCGATGCCGCGCTCCGGCCCCGCCGGCTCCATCACCGAGCCGACCGAGATCGAGACATTGGTCAGGTAGTGCAGCGGCTTCCAGCCGATATCCGAGACCTTCTTGATGGTCTGGGCGGCGAATTTCGGCGTCGCGGCGGTCATCAGCACCTCGGCGCCGGCGCTTTGCAGGGAGACGATCTGGCTGTCGATGGTCGGGTCCGTCACCTCGTAGCTGGCGGTGCGCACGGCGCTGTCGAATTTGGCGCCGAACACATCCTTCATGCCGTTCAGGTAGTCCTTGCCGAAATCGTCGTTCTGGTAGAGCAGGGCCACCTTGGCGCCCGGCTTCTGCTCCAGCATGTGCTTGGCGTAGATCTGCGCCTCGGTCCGGTAGCTGGGCTGCCAGCCGATGGTCCAGGGATATTCCTGCGGGTTGCCCCACTTGTCGGCGCCGGTCGAGAGGAAGATGTGCGGCACCTTGCGCTGGTTCACGTAGCGGTGGATGGCGCTGTTGGTCGGCGTGCCGAGGGTGTTGAACAGGAAAGCGACCTTGTCCTGCTCCACCAGCCGCCGCACCTGCTCCACCGTCTTCGGCGGGCTGTAATTGTCGTCGTAGGTGATGAAGTTGATCTTCCGCCCGGCGATGCCGCCCTGGTCGTTGACCATCCTGAAGAAATGCTGGTGCGAGCGGCCGATGACGCCATAGGCGGAAGCCGGGCCGCTATAGGGCATGGTGTTGCCGATGCGCAGCTCGGTGGCGGTGACGCCGGGCAGGTCCTCCGCCCGGGCGAGGCGTGGCGCGGCGAGGCCGGCGATCCCGGCGGCGAGGATATGGCGACGCGTCGGCATGCTCGTCTCCTTGCTGTGGTCAGACCTCGGCGCCCTCGATCAGCCCGCCGAAGCGGACCCAGGAGGCGCCGTCCCAGCGCTGCAGCTGCATCTTCTGGATCGGGCGGTAATCCTGCGGCCCGGTGTTCAGGGTGATGCCGGGCAGCAGCACGGGAAGCGCCACCTCATGCAGGCCGGCCGCCTGGCGCATGACGGTCTCGCGCGAGAAATCGCCGTCGCACTGGGCAAGGAGCTGCTGCAGCGTGCGGCCGAGCGCATAGCCATAGACCGTGTTGGCGTCGTGCAGGTCGCCGTCGGGCATCCACTGCTTCATGAAGGCGCGGTACTCGTTCATGCCCGGATCGTCGCGCCAAGCGGCGTCGCCCTGCTCCTTCAGATAGCCGGAGGTGATGATGCCGACGCCCTTCTCCATGCCCGCCGGCTGCATCACCGCGCCGACCGAGAGCGAGACATTGGTCAGGTAGCGCTGCGCCTGCCAGCCGATGTCGTGCACCTTGCGGATCGCCTGCGCCGCCGCCTTGGGGCCGAGGGCGATCATCAGCACATCGGCGCCGGTGGATTGCAGGGACAGGATCTGGCTGTCCGGCGTCGGGTCGGTGATCTCGAAGGAGGCGGTCTTCACCGTGGCATCGAAGCGCTCGGCGCCGATGACGTCGCGCATGCCGGCGATGTAGTCCTTCCCGAAATCGTCGTTCTGGAAGACGATGGCGAGGCGGAATTCCTTGCGCTGCGCCAGCAGGTGCTTGGCGTAGATCTGCGCCTCGGTCCGGTAGCTGGGCTGCCAGCCCATGGTCCAGGGCGTGTCCTGCCAATTGCCCCATTTGTCGGCGCCGGTGGCGAGGAACAGATGCGGCACCTTGCGCTGGTTGCAATAGCGTAGGATGGCGTTGTTGGTCGGCGTGCCGAGCGGGTTGAAGAGGAAGGCGACCTTGTCCTGCTCGATCAGCCGCCGCGTCTGCTCCACCGTCTTCGGCGGGCTGAAGCCGTCGTCATAGGTGATGAAGTTGATCTTCCGCCCGGCGACGCCGCCCTGCTCGTTCAGCATGCGGATGAAGGCCTGCTCGGTGCGGCCGATCACCCCATAGGCGCTGTTCGGGCCGCTATAGGGCATGGTGTTGCCGATGCGCAGCTCGGTGGCGGTGACGCCGGGCAGATCGGCCGCCCGCGCCACCGCCGGCGCCGCCAGGGCCGCAATGAGGATCTCTCGCCTGCGAAGAAGCATCCCGTTCTCTCCCTGGGGGCGTGGCTGGCCTGGCGCTAGACCTCGGCGCCCTCGATCACCTTGCCGAAGCGCACCCAGCCCTTGCCGTCCCAGCGCTGCAGCTGCATCTGCCGGATCGGCCGGTAATTCTCCGCGCTGGTGCTGACCGTGATGCCAGGCAGCAGGGTCGGCAGCGGCATCGGCGCCAGGCTGGTCGCCTGCTTCATGACATTGGCGCGCGAGAGGTCGTTGCCGCATTGCCGCAGCACCTGGAACAGCGTCAGGCCGACGCTGTAGGCATAGGTGTAGTTGTTGTCGCCCAGCTCGCCGTCCGGGATGTAGCGCTGCATGAACTCGCGCCATTCCCGCATGCCCGGATCATCCGCCCAGGAGGGATCGCTCTGGTCCTTGCGGTAGTCGGAGGTGATGAGGCCGACCGCCTTCTCCCGCCCCGCCGGCTCGATGACCACCGAGCCGGAGACCGAGACGTTGCTCATGAACATCATCGGCTTCCAGTTCAGGTCGAAGACCCGCCGGATGGCCTGCGCCGCGAAGCGCGGGATGATGCCGCAGACCAGCGCGTCGCAGCCCGCCGCCTGCAGGGAGACGATCTGGCTGTCGATGGTCGCATCCGTCGCCTCGTGCGAGGCGGTCTTGACCATCGAATCGAAGCGTGGGCCGAGCACGTCCCGCACGCCGGCGACGTAGTCCTTGCCGAAGTCGTCGTTCTGGTGGAGCAGGCCGATCCGCGCCTCCGGCTTCTGCTCCAGGATGTGCTTGGCGTAGATCTGCGCCTCGATCCGGTAGCTGGGCTGCCAGCCGATGGTCCAGGGATACTGCTTCGGCTCGGCCCATTTGTCGGCGCCCGTCGCCAGGAACAGGTGCGGCACCTTGCGCTGGTTCACGTAGCGATGGATGGCGCTGTTGGTCGGCGTGCCGAGGTTGTTGAACAGGAAGGCGACCTTGTCCTGCTCCACCAGCCGCCGCGTCTGCTCCAACGTCTTCGGCGGGCTGTAGGCATCGTCATAGACGAGGAAGGTGATCTTCCGCCCGCCGATGCCGCCCTGGTCGTTCAGTTGCTTGACCATGGCGGTCAGGCATTTCGCGATGAGGGAATAGGCCGAGGCGGGGCCGGAGAGGGCATAGGTGGTGCCGATGCGCAGCTCGGTCGCGGTGACGCCCGGGCTCTCCTCGGCCCGGGCCAGCCGGGGCGTGGCGAGGAGCAGGACGGAACCGGCGAGGAGGCGGCGGCGGGGAAGGCTCATCAGGATGGTCGGTCCCTTGGGTCAGGGGCGGATGCGCAGGCGCTGGCCGATGCGGCGCAGCAGCCCGGCGAATCCGTCCGGCAGCAGGAAGAGGAAGAGGATGAGGATGACGCCGTAGATCACCCCCGGCGCCGCCTTGCTGATCGCCTCGGCGATGTTCGGGACGAAGAGCACGAAGAGGCCGCCGAAGAGCGAGCCCAGGATGGAGGCGACGCCGCCCACCACCATGCCGACGAAGAGGGTGATGGAGACGAAGATGCTGAAGCTGTCGGGCGCCACGAACTCGATCGCCACCGCCGAGAGCGAGCCGGCGATGCCGGTGATCATGGCGCTGACCGCGAAGGCGCGGGTCTTCAGCGAGGCGATGTCCATGCCCATCGCCTCGGCCGCCGTCGGGTTGTCCCGCGTGGCGATGAGGGCCCGGCCGATGCGGCTGCGGATGAGGTTCCAGGCCAGCAGGAAGCAGGCCCCGGCGACGATCAGCGTCACCACATACATCCACTGGTCGGGCGAGAGCGGCAGGCCGGCCGGCGGGTCGGGCTTGACCAGGAACAGGCCTTGTACGCCGCCCGTCCAGTCCTCGATCGACTTGTGCTTGAGGATCTGCGGCACCGCGACGGCGAGGGAGAAGGTGGTCAGCGCCAGGTAGTGGCCGGCAAGCCGCAGCGCCGGGAAGCCGATGCCGTAGCCGATGACGCCGCAGACCACGGCCGAGACCGGCAGCGTCGCCCAGAAGGACCAGTCGAAATGCGACATCAGGATCGCCGTGGCATAGGCGCCGACCGCGAAGAAGGCGCCATGGCCGAGGCTGATCTGGCCGTTGTAGCCGCAGACGATGTTCAGCCCGAGCACCGCCAGCGCCATGATCACCGCCATGGTGAGCTGGAAGAGGTGGAAGCTCTCCAGCAGGACGAGCGGCGCGAGGGCGACGGCGATGCCCACGAGCAGGTAGAGGCCCCGCCGCCAGGCGGGGGTCGCGGCCGGGACGGCGATGGGGCCGATGGCAGCCTCGGGATGGAGGCCCTTGCTCGCGCTCATGCTCACCTCACACCCGGCTCAGGACGACGCGGCCGAACAGGCCGGACGGACGCACGACCAGCACGCCGATGATGATCGCCAGCGCGACGGTCAGCTTCAGCTCGGTGCCGACGACATAGGCGCCGGCCAGGTTCTCCAGCACGCCGACCGAGAAGCCGCCGAGCACCGCGCCCGCCGGGTTGTCGATGCCGCCCATCAGGGCGCCGGCGAAGGCGTAGAGCAGGATGCCGAGCATCATCGTCGGATCGAGGAAGACGACGGGCGCCACCATCATGCCGGCGACCGCGCCGATCGCCGCCGCCAGCCCCCAGCCGAGCGCCAGCATCCAGCCGACCCGGATGCCGACCAGCCGCGCCGAGCGCGGGTTGTAGGCGGCGGCGCGCATGGCGAGGCCGAGCCGGGTGAAGCGGAAGAAGGCCCAGACCAGCACCAGCACGGTGAGCGTCACCAGGGTGCTGCCCAGCTCGTGCGCCGAGACCAGGCCACCGAAGAGCGGCTTGTCGCTGGCGAAGGGGCTGGGGAAGACCTTGGTGGTGTAGCCGAAGATCCAGCCCGTGGCGTTGCCGATGATGAGCAGCAACCCGATGAAGACGCCGACCATGGTCAGCACCGGCGCGTTCGCCACCGGCCGGATCAGGATCCGCTCGACCACCACGCCGATCGCGAAGGAGACGACGATGGTGCCGAAGAAGGCGACCCAATAGGGCATGCCGGCCTGGATCATGCTCCAGGCGATGAAGGTCGACAGCGTCGCCATCTCGCCCTGGGCGAAATTCACGTGATGCGTCGCCTGGTAGATCATGACGATGGCGAGCGCCACGGAGGCGTAGATGCCACCCGTGGCGATGCCGGCGACGATCTGGTGCGCGAGGCCGTCCATTCCCGAACTCCGTGGCAGCCGAGGGGCTAGTAGCCGAGATAGGACCGGCGGATCGCCTCATCCTCGCGGATTTCGGCGGCGATGCCGGACATGACGATGGAGCCGGTCTCGAGCAGATAGGCGAGATCGGCGAGCTCGAGCGCGAGGTTGGCATTCTGCTCGACCAGCAGGATGCCGACGCCGGATTCGGCGCGGATGCGGCGCATGATGCCGAAGATCTCCTGCACGATGAGCGGCGCGAGGCCGAAGCTCGGCTCGTCCAGCAGCAGCAGCTTCGGCCGCAGCAGCAGGGCGCGGGCGATGGCGAGCATCTGCTGCTCGCCGCCCGACAGCGTGCCGGCCTGCTGCCGCCAGCGCTGCTTGAGGCGCGGGAACCAGCCGCAGAGCCGGTCGAAATCCGCCTGGATCTCGCGGTCGCGCCGCGTATAGGCGCCGAGGCGGAAATTCTCCTCGACCGTCAGCTCCATGAAGGTGCCGCGGCCATCCGGCACATGCGCGATGCCGCGGCGGACGATGTCCTCGGTCGCCCTTCCCTGCAGCGTCTGGCCGAGGAAGTCGATCGCGCCCTCGGTGCGGACCATGCCGCAGATGGCGCGCAGCGTCGTCGTCTTGCCCGCGCCATTGGCGCCGAGCAGCGCCGTCACGCCGCCCTCGTTCACCCGGAAGTCGAGGCCGTGCAGCACATGCGTCGGGCCGTAGCCGGCCTTCAGGCCCTTGACCTCAAGCAGCGCGGGCATGGTCGTCCCCGCCGCCGAGATAGGCCCGGATCACCTCCGGATCGCTGCGCACCTGCTCGGGCGTGCCGTCGGCGATCTTCTTGCCGAAATCGAGCGCCACCACCTTGTCCGAGACGCGCATGACGAGGCTCATATGATGCTCGACCAGCAGGATCGCGAGGTTGAAATTGCGCCGTATCTCGCCGAGCAGCGCGGCCAGATCGTCCACCTCGCCATGGTTCAGGCCGCCCGCCGGCTCGTCGAGCAATAGCAGCTTCGGCCGGCTGATGAGGGCGCGGGCCATCTCGACGCGCTTCTGCCAGCCGAAGGGCAGGGCGGCGACCGGGGCATCGGCGACGCGGTTGAGGTCGAGCAGCGCCAGCAGCTCGCTCGCCCGGGCCTGGGCCTCCGCCGCCTCGCGCCGCACCTGCGGCAGGGCGAGGGCGCTGGCGATGAAGCCGCTGCGGCCCGAGGCATGCGCCCCGGCCAGCACGTTCTCCCGCACCGTCATGCTGCGGAACAGCGCCAGGTTCTGGAAGGTGCGGCCGATGCCGTAACCGGTCATGCGGTGGCGCGGCTCGCCGGTGATGTCCTGGCCGGCGAATCGGATGCGGCCGGAATTGGGCCGGTAGATGCCGCTGATGCAATTGAAGGTGGTGGTCTTGCCGGCGCCGTTCGGGCCGATCAGGCCGCAGATCTGGCGGTCCTCGACCGCGAAGGAGACACCCGCCACGGCGGTCACGCCACCGAAGCGGATGACGATGTCCTCGACCTCGAGCAGAGCCATGCGCGGCCGCTCAGCCTCGGCATCCGCGCCGGGGCGCGGGATCGGGCCTGGGTTCGGACCGCATCCGCGATCCGCTGCTGCGCTGCATGCAACCTCCCTGTGCCGCGTCCCGGGCTCGTTGGCGGGCCTCCGGCGGCTAAGTCATTCCTGGACGGCGGGCATTAGACCGGCAGGCCGCGCCGGACGCAAGCCGGCAAACCCGGCCGCCACATGGCGCAATCCCCGCTTACCGCCCGGCAACGGGGCGGCGCGACGGCGCCGTGGCCCCCCGCCCGCCGCGACGGCCGGAAGGCGCAGGGGCGAGCGCGAGCCGCGGCGTCGCGCCCTGCGCCTCCGGGGCCTCAGCGCCGCCGCTGTTCCACCAGCACCCCGCTCGCCCGCAGCGCCTTCAACTCCTCGGCGGAGAAGCCGCGGGCCGCCAGCACCGTATCGGTATGCTCGGCGAAGCGCGGCGGCTCGGCGCGGGTGCCGCCCGGGGTGCGGGACAGCTTGATCGGCGTGCCGAGGCCCCGGTACTCGCCGAGCTCCGTCACCATGGCGCGGTGCGCCGTGTGCTCGGCCGCCATCGCCTCGTCCACATGCAGCACCGGCCCGGCCGGCAGGCCGGCGGCCAGCATGCGCCGGGTCAGGTCGTGCCCGTCCTCCTCGGCGAAGCGCTTCTCGAGGATCTCGGTCAGCGCGTCGCGGTTGGTGACGCGCGCGCCGTTGGTGGCGAAGCGCGGGTCCTGCGCCACCTCGGGGAAGCCGAGGAACTCGCAGAATTTCCGGAAGGCCGGGTCGTTGCCGGCGGCGACGAAGATCTCGCAGGTCCGGGTCTTGAACTTCGAGTAGGGGGCGAGGTTCGGGTGCGGGTTGCCGGTCGGCTTCGGCCGCTTGCCGTTCAGGAAGTAATTGGCGGCATGCGGGTGCAGCAGCGCCATGCCGCAGTCGTGCAGCGTCATGTCGACATACTGGCCGAGGCCGCTCTTCTCCCGCTCCTGCAGCGCCATCAGGATGCCGATGGCGCTGAACAGGCCGGTGGCGATGTCGACGATCGGGTTGCCGAGGCGGGTCGGGCCGCTGGTCTCGGTGCCGTTGATCGACATCAGCCCGGTCATCGCCTGCAGCACGGCGTCATAGCCCGGGAAGCCGCCGAGCGGGCCGGTGCCGCCGAAGCCCGAGACCCGGCAATGCACCAGGCGCGGGAAGCGCGCCTTCAGCACCTGCTCGTAGCCGAGGCCCCATTTCTCCATGCTGCCCGGCTTGAAATTCTCGATCAGCACATCGGCGCCCTCGAGCAGGCGCAGCAGCACCTCCCGCCCCGCCGGCTTGGAGAGGTCGAGCCCGACCGAGCGCTTGTTGCGGTTGACGCCGAGGAAGTAGCTGGCATCGCCGGCGGAATCGAAGGGCGGGCCCCAGTCCCGCACCTCGTCGCCCTGCGGCGGCTCGAGCTTGATGACATCGGCGCCGTGGTCGGACAGCACCATGGTGCAGTAGGGGCCGCCGAGCACGCGGGTGAGGTCGATCACCCGCAGGCCGGCCAGCGCCCCGGCGGAACGCGCGAGGCCCTTGCCTTCGCTGGTGGGCGGAGCGTCGGTCATGCGGCAGCCTTCCTGTCGAACACGCGGGCACAGAACTCCGGATAGGTTTCGAGCATCTCGTCGCAGACCGGGCCGCGCAGCAGCGCCAGCTCGGCGGGCGTCGGGTCGGGCGTCTGCGGCACCGTCTCCGGGACGTCGAAATCGAAGCCGGTGGCGGCGCGGATGCCCTCCACCGTCTCGCCCGGATGCAGGCTCTGCAGCGAGAAGCGGGCGCGGTCGGGGTGGAAGCGGAAGACGCAGCGGCCGGTGACCAGCGCCTGGGCATGGCCGCGGCGGAAGACGCCCGGCTCGTTCACCCCGGCGGCCGAGATGTTGTCCACCCGCTCCACCAGCACCCGCGGCGAATGCTCCTCGCGGAACAGGATGGTGCGGTGCGCCATCGCATACATGAAGGCGGAGCCGAAGCTGCCCGGGAAGCGCACGCCGCGGCCCGGCCATTCGCCGGTGCCGACCAGGTTGAGGTTGGCCTGGCCGTCGATTTGCCCGCCGCCGAGGAAGAAGAGGTCGATGCGGCCCTGGCCGGTGAGGTCGAAGAGCTCGCGCGTGCCCTCGGTGAAGGGGTTGCCGCTCCGCTTGTGCAGCAGGGAGAGGCGCACCGGATGCCCCTGCTTGTGCACCAGCCAGCAGGCCGCGGCCGGGATGGGCGAGGCGGCGCCGACCGCGATGTGGCGGGCGGGCGGCGCATCGGGGGCGAGGATCAGCCGCGCCAGGGCGGCGGCCAGGCGTTCCTCCAGGCGGATGTCGCTCATTCCGCGGCCACCGCCTGCGGCGCCGCGCCGGTCATCACCTCGCGCGCGAGCCATTCGGTGAAGCCCGCCTCGGTGCGGGCCATGCGGGCGTAATCGGCGACATAGGCGGCGTCGAAGCCGTACTCGTCGAGCAGCGCGACCGGATGCGCGCCGCGCTCGGCGATGGCGATATCGGTGACATAGGTGGCGTTGATGGTGCCGGGGGCGAGGCGCTCATCCTCCAGGAAATTGCCCGGCACCACGCGTTCCACCGTCACCAGGGCGCGCTTGCTGGCATGCGCGATGGTGGCGCATTCCCGCCGCCGGCCGAGCCAGACATTGCCGAGGGAATCCGCCATGACGGCATGGAAGATCGCCACATCCGGCTGCAGCGCCGGCAGCAGGACGATCGGGTCCTCGCCCGCGGCGGCATAGGGGTTGGGCACCACCTTCCAGTCCGGCCGGTGGGCCAGGATGTCGCTGCCGATCAGGCCGCGCAGCGGCATGAAGGGCACACCCTTCTCGGCCGCCTGCAGCATGGTGTGGACGGCCGGGCAGGTGCAGTCCCGCACCACCAGGCTGCCGGCCCGCACCGCCGCCGAGAAGCGTGGCGCGAAGCCGGCCTCGCCGAGGGAGACGGCGCTGGTCTCGATCTCGGCGACGCAGCCGGCGCCGATCAGCATGTCGGCGGCGAAGCCCGCGACCGGCACGCCGAGCAGCCTGAGCCCGCGCGCCCCGCGCCGCACCAGCGCCTTGGCCAGCGCCACGGAGGGCAGGGAGTTGTCGGGCGGCAGGGCCAGCAGCGCGCCATCCGGCACGCTCGCGGCCATCGCCTCCAGGCTGATCGGGTTGGTCATCGGCTCTCCTCCTTGGCGCCCAGCCTGATGTCCCGCAGGCGCGGTCCTGCCGACCCCGCCCCGGGCCACCCGCCATCCGTCGCGGTGGCCGCTGGTCCGCTGCCTTCGCGGGAAAACCCGCGCGCATCGCCGGCAGGACACTAGAGCAGATCGGCGCCTTCGGAAACGCGCCGGCCGCCGGACCCTTGCGGCGGCTGCGGCCGGGCGGCATGGCTCGCGCCATGGCCCCGACCCCGTCCGCGCCCCTCCCGTTGACCGGCCCGCGCCTCCGGCTCCGCCCCTGGCGGGAGGCGGACCGGGCGCCGCTCGCCGCCATCAACACCGACCCGGTGGCGATGCGGCATTTCGCGGCGCCGATGACCCGGGCCGAGAGCGATGCCTGGATGGACCGGCTGCAGCGGCATATCGAGGCGCATGGCTGGGGCTTCTGGTGCGTCGAGCGGCGGGACGCGCCGGGCTGCATCGGGGCGGTCGGGCTGATGCACCTCGCCTTCGCCCCGCCCTGGGCGCCGGCCGATGCCGCGCCCACCGTCGAGATCGGCTGGCGGATCGCCCCCGGCCTGCAGCGCCAGGGCCTGGCCGAGGAGGCGGCCCGGCTGGCGCTCGCCGCCGGCTTCGGCCCGATCGGCCTCGCCGAGCTGGTCGCCTTCACCCGGCCGGCGAACCAGCCCTCCTGGCGGCTGATGCAGAAGCTCGGCATGACGCGCGGCCCGGATTTCGCGCATCCGCGCCTGCCCGAGGGCCATCCCGCCCGGCCGCACATCCTCTACCGCCTGACGCGGGCGGATTGGCAGGCGCAGCGGCAGGCTTGAGGGCGGCGGCAGCATTCCCCGCCGCCGGAAGGGCGCCTACCCTCCCGCGCCGGAGGAAACCGCCCATGCGCCGAGCCCTGCTGCGCCTTGCCGCCGCCTGCCTGCTGACCGTCGCGGCGATGGCCGCCGGCCGGGCGGAGGTGACGCGCCTCGATCCCGAGGGGCCGCCCGCCCCGGCCTTCGGCGGCCGGACGTTCGGCGAGGCCGGCCAGTACGAGCGGCTGGCCTTCAAGGCCACCATCGCGCTCGATCCCGCCAACCCGCGCAATGCCGGCATCGTCGACCTCGCCATCGCGCCGCGCGACGCCGCGGGGCGGGTGGAGGCGGTGGCGGATCTGGTGCTGCTGCGCCCGACCGGCCAGGGCAACGGCGCCCTGCTGGTCGAGGTGCCGAATCGCGGCCGCGAGCTGCTCGGCCAGCTCCTGGACGACACCGCCGCGGCAAACCTGCTCGCCGAGGGCCGGGAGGCCGGCAACGGCTACCTGCTGCGGGAGGGCTATACCCTCGCCTGGATCGGCTGGCAGGCCGATCTCGCGCCGGGGGAGGGGCTGCGCCTGGCCGCGCCGGCGCTGCCGGGGGTGACCGGCCTCTCGCGCGAGGAATTCCTCTTCGACCACCTCCGCAGCCCGGTGACGGCGCCACTCACCTATCCGCTGGCGACGGAGGCGGGGGCGCGGCTCACCGTACGGGCCCGCGCCGAGGATCCGCGGCAGACCCCGCCCGATCTCGGCTTCCGCGTCACCGGGCCGCGGCAGATCGAGATCACCCGCCCCGCCGGCTTCGATGCCGGCGCGCTCTACGAGCTGATCTACACGGCGAAGGAGCCGGTGGTGCAAGGCATGGCCTTCGCCGCCCTGCGCGACATCGCCGCCTTCCTGCGGCATGCGCCGGGGCCGCAGAACCCGCTGGCCTCGGCGGGCGTCGCGCCGGAGCGCGCCATCCTCAGCGGCATCTCGCAATCCGGGCGCTTCGTGCGGGACTACCTCTATCAGGGCTTCAACGAGGACGAGCAAGGCCGCCAGGTCTATGGCGCCATGCTGGCGCATATCCCCGGCACCCGCCGGACCTTCACCAATGCCCGCTTCGCCCAGCCCGGCCGCAACCCGACGCCGCATGGCGACCGGCTCTATCCGGCCGACCAGTTCCCCTTCGCCTATGCGACCAGCGAGGACCATCTGACCGGCCGCCGCGACGGGCTGCTCGAGCGGTGCCGCGCCAGCGACACCTGCCCGCGCCTCATGCAGACCGACAGCGAATACGAGTTCTGGGGCGCCCGGGCCTCGCTGCTGGTCACCGACACGCGCGGCGACCCGCTGCCCCTGCCGCCCGAAGTGCGGGCCTATATGCTGGCCGGCCATCCGCATTTCGCCGCGGCGCAGGCCGTCGCCTCGCGGATCGACCGCTGCGCCCTGCCAGTGAACCCGCTGCAGGCCGGGGCGCCGATGCGGGCCCTGCTGCTGGCGCTGGATGCCTGGCTGCGCGAGGGGAAGGAGCCGCCCGCCAGCCGCTACCCCGACCGCGCCGCCGGCACGCTGCAGCCCGCCGAGGGGCTGTACCCCGCCATTCCCGGCCTGCCCTATCGCGGCGAGCACGGGCCGGCGCAGCTGGTCGATGCCGAGGCGATGCCGCCGGCGGTCAAGGGCGAGTATGCCGTGCTGCTGCCCCGCGTCGATGCCGACGGCAATGCCGCGGCCGGGCTGCGCAGCCCGGTCCTCGCCGTGCCGAAGGCGACCTATACCGGCTGGAACCCGCGGGCCGAGGGCTTCGCCCCCGGCGCCCTCTGCTACAACACCGGCGCCGTGCTGCCCTTCGCCGCGACCCGCGCGGACCGCCTGGCGGCGGGCGACCCGCGTCCCTCGCTGGAGGAGCGCTACCCGGACCAGGGCGCCTATGTCGCCGCGGTGCGCCGGGCGGCGGCGCATCTGGTGGCGGAGCGGCTGCTGCTGCCGGCCGATGCCGCGGCCATGGCCGCCGCGGCGGCGGAGGACAGCCTGGCCCGGCTGCATCGCTGAGGGAGGCGCAGGCGGCGGACGGTCGGCCGTCTTGCACGGGCGCGACGATCCGCCCCATGCTGGCCGCAACCGCCGACGCGGCCGCCATCACCGGCGCACGGCAGCAACAGGGGAGGTGCCATCATGGCCTTAGCCGCAGCCGGCACCCTGCCGCCGGAGCACCGGGCGGCGGTGCCGGAGCCCGCCCCCGTGGCCGAGGCCCGTGCCCTCATCCCGATGCTGACGGCCGCCGGGCCCGCCATCGATCGGGCCAAGGCGCTGCCGCCCGAGGTGCTGGACGCCCTGCAATCCCGCGATTTCCTGCGTCTGCTGCTGCCGCGCGCGGTCGGCGGCCGCGACCTGCCCCTGCCCGATTTCGCCGAGATCTGCGAGGCGCTGGCCATCGGCGATGCCAGCACCGCCTGGTGCGTATGCCAGGGCAATGTCTCGGCGATGAGCGCCGCGGCCTATCTGGCGCCGGAGGTGGTGCAGGCGCTGTTCGGCGAGCGGCGGAGCGCCCTCGCCTGGGGCGCCCGGCACGGCCAGGCACGGGCCGTCGTCGTCGAGGGCGGCTACCGGGTGACCGGCGCCTGGGATTTCGCCAGTGGCAACCGCCATGCGACGCTGCTCGGCGCGCATCTGCCCGTGGTCTTCCCCGATGGCCGCCCGCGCCTCTCGCCGGAGGGACGGCCGGAGGATGTGACGGTGCTCTTTCCCCGCGCGGCGGCCCGGGTGGCGTCGGAATGGAACGCGATCGGCCTGCTCGGCACCGGCAGTGATTCCTACGAGGTCCAGGACCTCTTCATTCCCGAGGCGCATGCCTGCGCCCGCGACCGCTTCGAGGCGCGGCGGGACCATCGGCCGGTGACCGCCATCACTTCGCATCTCTGCTACGCCACCGGCTTCTCGGCCACCGCCCTCGGCACCGCGCGTAGCCTGCTCGATCGCACCATCGCCCTCGCCCGCGGCAAGACCGCGCGCGCCGGGGCGCAGCCCATGGCCGAGAACCACAGCGTGCAATCGGAGGTGGCGCAGCTCGAGGCCAGCCTGCGCGGCGCCCGGATGTACCTGCTCGGCACGGTGCGGGAGGTCTGGGCCGAGGCGGTGGCGCAGGGCGAGCTCGCCATGGCCAGCCGCATCGCGCTGCGGTTGGCCACCACCACGGTGATGCGGCAGGCGACCGATGTCTCCATCGCCTGCTACCGCGCCGCCGGGACCACGGCGGTGCTGGAGGCGAACCCCTTCGAGCGGCGCTTCCGCGACGCCATGAGCATCTCGCAGCACCTGCAGGCGACGCCCTGGCATCTGGAGACGGTGGGCCGCTGGCTGCTCGGCAGCCCGGAGCGCCCGGCTTTCGTCTGAGACCAACGGCATGGATATTCCATTCATGCCGAGCGCCCGGATGGGCGCCGCCGGTCGCGCCGCAAGGCGCGCCTGCCAGCGCGACGCGGCGAAGCCAAGCACACCGGAGGGTTGCGCCCGCCGGCGTTCGAGGGGGCCGTTGATGGGTCACCAGCAACGGCCGTTGGGATGAGGCCTGGTGCGCGACGTGCCGACCTGCGGCCCGCAGGGCCGGATGCCCGACTGGGCGTCGCGCCGAGGGACGCGGAGGTGAACCCTTCGCGCGCTTGGTATGACGCCCCTTCACCGGCGCCTCGCGGCACCCCTGGCCTGCCTCCGGCCTCCCCGCGCCCGCCGGCGGGAACCGCAGGCCTGTCGCAACCGCTTCACCCGGCGGGACCTGCCCTGCCCAAGGAGACCGCCCATGCGTGACACGCCGGGCCCCGCAGGGGGCGAGCGCTTCGAGACGGATGTTCCCGCCCGGCTCGACCGCCTGCCCTGGAGCGGCTTCCACTGGCGGGTCGTCATCGCGCTCGGCATCACCTGGGTGCTGGACGGGTTGGAGGTGACGCTGGTCGGCAGCCTGGCCGGCGCCATCCACCAGAGCCCGTCGCTGGCGCTGACCGAGAGCCAGATCGGCCTCACCGCCTCGGCCTATCTGATCGGCGCGGTGATCGGCGCGCTCGGCTTCGGCTGGCTGGCTGACCGGATCGGCCGGCGGCGGCTCTTCTTCGTCACGCTGGTGGTCTACATGCTGGCCAGCATCGCCACCGGCTTCGCCTGGAATTTCTGGAGCTTCGCGCTGTTCCGGGCGCTGACCGGGGCCGGCATCGGCGGCGAGTACGCGGCGGTGAACTCGGCCATCCAGGAGCTGATCCCGGCGCGCTACCGCGGCACCACCGATCTCTGCGTCAACGGCACCTTCTGGGGCGGGGCGGCGATCGGCGCCGTGGTGGCGCTGGTGGTGCTCGATCCCGCCCTCGTCGATCCCGAGATCGGCTGGCGCGCCGCCTTCGTGGTCGGCGGCGCGCTCTCCCTGGTCGTGCTGCTGCTCCGCCGCCACCTGCCGGAGAGCCCGCGTTGGCTGATGCTGCACGGGCAGCCGGAGGAGGCGAGCCGGATCGTCTGCGGCATCGAGCGGGAGGTGGTCGAGACCAAGGGCTGGCTGCCGCCGCCGACCTATGGCGCGGTGGTGCTGCACCGGCGCGGCGCCGCCTCCATCGCCGAGGTCTGGCGGGCGATGTTCGACAGCCATCGCGACCGGGCGGTGCTCGGCCTGGTGCTCATGTCCTGCCAGGCCTTCTGCTACAACGCCGTCTTCTTCACCTACGCGCTGGTGCTGACCCGCTTCTACGGCATCCCGCCGCATGAGATCGGCTGGTTCATGCTGCCCTTCGCCCTCGGCAACCTGATGGGGCCGCTGCTGCTCGGGCGGTTCTTCGACACGATCGGGCGGCGGCCGATGATCACCGGCACCTATGCGCTGGCGGGCATCCTGATGGCGGCGACGGGCGGCGCCTTCGCCGCGGGCTGGCTCTCGGCCTGGGAGCAGACCCTGGCCTGGACGGTGATCTTCTTCTTCGCCTCCGCCGCCGCCTCGGCCGCCTATCTGACGGTCGGCGAGAGCTTCCCGCTCGAGATGCGGGCGATGGCGATCGCCCTCTTCTACGCCATCGGCACCGCGGCGGGCGGCGTCGTCGGCCCGGCGCTGTTCGGCTGGCTGATCGAGGGGGGGCAGCGCCTCGACATCTTCTGGGGCTACCTGATCGCCGCGACGCTGATGCTGATCGCGGCCGCCACCGAATGGCGGCTCGGCTTCGCCGCCGAGGGGAAGCCGCTGGAGCAGGTCTCGACCCCGCTCTCGGCCGGGCGGTGAGGGGCCGGGTTCCCATTCCGGCGGCCCGTGCTTAACTCGCCCGGAACAGCAAGGCCGAGCGCGATGACCGTCACCCGCCAGGAATTCCGCGATGCCATGGCCCGGCTGGGCGCCGCGGTGAACATCATCACCACCGGCGGGCCCGCCGGCCGCGGCGGCTTCACCGCCAGCGCCGTCTGCAGCGTGACGGACGAGCCGCCGACGCTGCTGGTCTGCATGAATCGCGGCGCGACGGCGGCGCCGGCGATGAAGGCGAACGGCACGGTCTGCGTGAACGTGGTGGCCGCCGGGCAGAAGGAGGCCGCGATGGTCTTCGCCGGTGTGACCAAATGCACGATGGAGCAGCGCTTCGAGGCGGGGAGCTGGACAAGGCTGGCCACCGGCGCGCCGGTGCTGGAGGGCGCGGTCGCCTCCTTCGATTGCCGCATCGCCGAGATCGTCGAGAAGGGCACGCACCTCGTGGTCTTCGCCGAGGTGCAGGCGATCCTGATCGGCAGCCGGCACGACCACGGGCTGATCTATTTCGGTCGTGACTACCATCCCGTGGGCGCAATGGCGGCTGGCCCCTGACCGGTAGGGCAGGCCGGGAGGACAGGATCGGCCCCTGCCGAGGCGTCTATTATTCCGAACAAAGCATTATTTCGATGACGTTGGTCTAGGCCATTCCGGTATTCGGGCACCGAAATTCAACTCCTGAGGCAAATCACACGTGGAATTTATATATTTTTTAGCTATTACGGCTGTGGCGGCCGCAACGGTGCCGTATGGATTCGAAGAGACAATTCTCCATGAAACTGATCAATTTCCAGGCGCCCTCCTCCGGCGGCGCGCTCGATGCCTCAGCGACCACCGGCAATGCCGTCATGCGGGGCGATATCGGCGACGATACCCTGATCGGCAGCGCTCAGGATGACCGGCTCGCCGGCAGCAGCGGCCACAACCTGCTGGTTGGCGGCGCTGGGGCCGACCACTTCTTCACCACCACCTATTTCGACGAGTCGGACACCATCGTCGGCGGCGATGGCGACGACAGCATCTACATCGCCACCACCTCCACCGATTTCGCCCGCGCCGACATCCACAACGCGCTGGCCGACCTGACCACCTTCATGAAGACGAAGGCGGGCGACCCGAGCGCGCATTTCGTGAACGCGGTGCTGAACCTCGACATGAGCGGGGTGGAGCACGCCTTCCTCCGCCTCGATGGCGTCGTGCAGCCGCTCGACGTGTCGCCCCTCGATGCCGGCACGCCGACGCCCACGACCAGCGCGGTGACGGTGACGGCGACCGCGGCCATCTACAACCATGATGGCGATGTCTCCGGCGAGGGCGCCGGGGCCCCGGTC
Source organism: Roseicella frigidaeris (assembly GCF_003258945.1). Lineage (GTDB taxonomy): Bacteria > Pseudomonadota > Alphaproteobacteria > Acetobacterales > Acetobacteraceae > Paracraurococcus > Paracraurococcus frigidaeris. The sequence goes on from NZ_QLIX01000001.1 coordinate 31,443, forward strand.
AGCATCGATCTCGGCACCGGCACGGGGCGGGTGGTGACGGTGACCAATGTCGGCGGCGGTGTCGCCTTCGGGCCGGACAAGGTCTACAATGACGCCGACGGCTTCGACTTCCCGCTCGGCACCTCGCTCGACCCGACCGCCGGCCTCTCCGGCCTGACGGTGCCGAAGAGCGGCATGCTCGTCGGCGTCTTCCTCGACGGGAATGAGCAGGCGGCCGGCCATGCCATCCCGGCGACGCTCGACTTCGCCACGCTCGGCACGGATTTCACCACGCTCGCCCCGGGCGTCGACCAGGTCTTCTACATCGGCGACGGGCTGACCGGCACGCGTGACGGCACGGTGCAGCAGTTCCACGTGCCCGACGGAGCGACCACGCTGCTGCTCGGCATCGCCGACGGCACGGCCTTCCACGGCCATCCGGAGGCATATGCCGACAACAGCGGCGCCTTCACGGCGCAGGTCACCGTGCAGGACAATGTCTGGCACGTCTGAGTTCTGGCACGTCTGAGTAGCGGAGGCGCGCCCGGGCGCGAGGGCCTGGGCGCGTCGCGGCCACGGCCGGATGGTCCGGCGGCCCGGCCCCCCGTCGAGGCAGGATGGGGGATGGAATTGCGAAGGGCCCCGGCGGTCGCCCGCCGAGGCCCTTCCATTGGTCAGAGGCGTTGCCGCCCCGGCTGGCTCAGGACGCCATCCCCGCAGTGGCAGGGACGATGATCCAGGCCGCGACCGCGGCACCCGCCTTCGAACAATGAGACATCTGGATCACCTCCTTTCGGTTGTTGACGACTGCGATGAGAATGGCGCTGCGCCCGGCCGGCTGCAAGTCCTACATCTCGGAATAGGTGCCATTCTTCCAGACGTAGAAGACGTAGTCCGGAACGGTCACGTCGCCCTTCTTGTCGAAGCTGATCTCGCCGAGCACGGTCTGGAAGGGCCCCTGGGCCTTCATCGCCTCGGCGATCTTCTTCGGATCCAGGCTCTTCACCTTCTCCGCCGCCTGCGCCCAGATCTGGATCGCGGCATAGGTGTAGAGGACGTAGCCCTCCGGATCGATGCCCTTCGCCTTGAAGCGCTGCACCACCTCGGCGGCGCTGGCGCGCTTCCGCGGATCGCTGCTGAAGGTCATCATGGCGCCTTCGCCGGCGGCGCCGGTGATCTGCCAGAACTCGTTGGTCACCAGCGCGTCGCCGCCGATCAGGGTGACGTTCATCCCCTGCTCCTTGGCCTGGCGCAGGATCAGCCCGGCCTCGGTGTGGTAGCCGCCGATATAGATCACCTCGGCGCCGGCCCCTTTCAGGCGGGAGACCAGGGCGTTGTAGTCGCGCTCGCCGGGCGTGTAGGCGGCGTAGAGCGTCTCGGTCGTGCCGGCTGCGTTCAGCGCCTTCTTGGTCTCGTCGGCGAGGCCTTTGCCATAGGCGGAATTGTCGTGGAGGATCGCGACCTTCTTCCCCTTGAAATGCTCGGCGATGTACTTGCCGGCCACCTGGCCCTGCTGGTCGTCGCGGCCGCAGGTGCGGAAGGTGTTCCAGCCGCCGTCATCGGTGAAGCGCGGATTGGTCGAGGCGGGGCTGATCTGCAGCACCCCCTCCTCGGCATAGACCTTGGAGGCCGGGATCGAGCTGCCGGAGCAGAAATGCCCGGCGACGAAGCGCACGCCGCGGCTGGCGAGCTGGTTGGCGACCGAGACGGCCTGGCGCGGGTCGCAGGCATCGTCGCCGACCTCGAGCACGAGCTGGCGGCCGAGGACGCCGCCCTTGGCATTGATGTCGGCCACCGCCTGCTCGGCGCCGGCGCGCATCTGGCCACCGAAGGCGGCGTATTGCCCGGTCATCGGTCCGGCGGTGGCGATGCGGATCGGGCCGGAATTGCCCTGCGCCCTGCCGGCCCCGGGAAGCGCAACCGCGGCGGCGGCGGCCAGCGCCACCCCCAGCATCAGCCTTCTGCTCAGCATCCCTGTTCTCCTGACGACTCGTCCGGCATGGCGGCCGGCCGTTGCGGACTGTAAGCGACGGGGCGGGGCCCTGTCAGCCGTGGCCGCCGCCGAGATAGGCGTCGCGGATCTCCGGCCGGGCCAGCAGGGCGCGGCCGGAGCCTTCCATGGTGATCCGGCCGTTGACCAGCACATAGGCCCGGTGCGCCAGGCGCAGCGCCAGGTTGGCGTTCTGCTCGACCAGCAGCACGGTCAGCCCGGTCTCGGCGTTGAGCTGGCGGATGGCGTCGAAGATCTGCCTGACCACCAGCGGCGCCAGGCCGAGCGAGGGCTCGTCCAGCAGCAGCAGCCGCGGCTTCGACATCAGCGCCCGGCCGATCGCCAGCATCTGCTGCTCGCCGCCCGAGAGGGTGCCGCCGCGCTGCCAGAGCCGCTCCTGCAGCCGCGGGAAGAGGCGGCAGGCCTGCGCCATCTGCGGCGCCGGGTCCTCCTTGCTGAGCGCCTCGGCGCCCATCAGCAGGTTCTCCCGCACCGTCATGCGCGGGAAGATGCGCCGCCCCTCCGGCGACTGGGCGACGCCGCGGCGCATGATGGCGTGCGTCGGCTGGCCGGTGATGTCCTCGCCGCCGAGGCGGATGCGCCCGGCGCGCGGCCGGGGCTGGCCGCAGATGGTCATCAGCAGCGTCGACTTGCCGGCGCCGTTGGCGCCGATCAGCGTCACGATCTCGCCCGGCTGCACCTGCAGCGAGACGGTGTTGAGCGCCTGCACCGCGCCATAGCCGGCGGAGACGCCCTCGACCTCGAGCAGCGGCGGCGCGGTGGCGGCGGCCGGGGCGGCGCTCATGCCGGCACCTCGGTCGGCGGCGCGTCCTCGTCCTCCTCGCCCTCGCCGAGATAGGCGGCGATGACGCGCGGATCGGCCCGCACCACGGCCGGCGCATCCTCGGCGATCAGCTTGCCATGGTCGAGCACCACAACCCGGTCGCTGATCCGCATCACCACGCCCATGTCGTGCTCGATCAGCAGCAGCGAGGTGCCCTGGCCGCGGATATCGAGCAGCAGGCGCGCCAGCTCGTCGGATTCGCGCGGATTGAGCCCGGCGGCGGGTTCGTCGAGGCAGAGCAGCAGCGGCTCGGTGCACATGGCGCGGGCGATCTCGAGCCGCCGCTGCGCGCCATAGGGCAGGGCGCCGGCCGGGTCGTCGGCGCGCTCCAGCAGCCGCGTCGCGGCGAGCCATTGCCGGGCGAGGTCGATCGCCGCCCGCTCGGCCTGCGGATAGCGGGAGAGGCCGAGCACCGCGCCGATGCCGAGGCCGGTCGCCGCCATCAGCTTGTTGTGCTGCGCGACGAGCAGGTTCTCGAGCGCGGTCATGCCGGGGAAGAGGCGGATGTTCTGGAAGGTGCGGGCGACGCCGGCGCGGGCGATGCGGTAGCCGGGCAGGCGGTGCAGCGCGATGGCCGGGCCGCTCGCCGGATGCAGGCGGATGCTGCCGCTGCTCGGGCGGTAGAAGCCGGTGATGCAGTTGAACAGCGTGGTCTTGCCGGCGCCGTTCGGGCCGATGACGGCGGTGATCTCGCCGCGGCGGGCGGCAAAGGAGACGTCGGAGACGGCGGTCAGCCCGCCGAAGCGCATGCTGAGCGCCTCGACTTCCAGGATCGGCGCGAGGCCGGCGGCCGCGCTCAACCCCGGCCTTCCCCGACCAGGTCGCCGCCGATGGCGCGCTTCTGCCCGAGCGCGATGGAGGGCGTGCGGGTGCCGACCAGGCCGCGCGGCCGCAGCACCATGATCACCACCATGGCGCCGCCGAAGACCAGCATCCGCCACTCGTCGAGGCCGCGGAACACCTCGAAGCCGCCGATCATGACGAGCGCCGCGATGGCGACGCCGATCTGGCTGCCGAGGCCGCCGAGCACGACGATGGCGAGGATGATCGCGCTCTCGATGAAGGTGAAGCTCTCGGGGCTGATGAAGGCCTGGCGGGTGGCGAAGAAGGCGCCGGCGAAGCCGCCGAACATGGCCCCCAGCGCGAAGGCGGTCAGCTTGGTGACGGTGATGTTGATGCCGAGCGCCCGGCAGGCGATCTCGTCCTCGCGCAGCGCCTCCCAGGCGCGGCCGAGCGGCTGGCGGCGCAGCCGCAGCGTCACCCAGTTGGTCAGCAGGGCGAGGCCGAGGATGAGGTAGTAGAGGAAGATCACCCGGTGGCTGGGCGAGGGCTCGAGGCCGAAGAAGCCGGCGAAGCTGCCCTCGCCGCCGCCAGCGCTGAAGGGCAAGCCGAAGAAGCTGGGGCGCGGGATGCCGCTGATGCCGTTCGGCCCGCCGGTCAGCTCGGTCCAGTTCAGCAGCACCACGCGGATGATCTCGCCGAAGGCGAGCGTGACGATCGCCAGGTAGTCGCCGCGCAGCCGCAGCACCGGGAAGCCGAGCAGCATGCCCCAGAAGGCGGCGAGGATGCCGGCGAGCGGCAGGCAGATCCAGAAGGAGAGGCCGAAGCTGGTGGAGAGCAGCCCGTAGGAATAGGCGCCGATGGCGTAGAAGGCGACATAGCCGAGGTCGAGCAGCCCGGCGAGGCCGACCACGATGTTCAGCCCCCAGCCGAGCATCACATAGGTCAGTACCAGGATGCCGATATCCAGCTCGTAGCGGCCGATCGTGGGCAGGAAGGGCAGGGTCAGCGCCAGGGCCAGCAGCAGCGGCGCGACCAGGCGGCCGCTCTGCTGCAGCCGCAGGGTCCAGGGGCCGGGCGCGGTGCTGGGCCGCAGCGCCCGCCGGCCGAGCCAGGTGGTGAGCAGCAGCCGGCCGAGGAAGACGAGGCCGCAGAGCAGCGCCACCACCGCCCAGCGCTGGCGCAGCACGAGGCCGCCGGTCGGGCCGATATCGGTGCGCAGCCCGACCAGCATGGCGAAGAGGCCGAAGGCGACCGCGGCGGCGATGGCGGCGTCGCGCAGCGCGAAGGCGAGGCCCGCCTTCGGGGCGGCGACTCCGCTCATACCTTCTCCACCTCCTGCCGGCCGAGCAGGCCGGTGGGGAGGAAGATCAGCGTGACGGCGAGGATCGAAAAGGCGGCGACATCCTTGTACTGCACGCTGAAATAGGCCGACCAGAAGGTCTCGATCAGGCCGATCAGCAGCCCGCCCAGCACCGCCCCGGGCAGCGAGCCGATGCCGCCCAGCACGGCGGCGGTGAAGGCCTTCACCCCGGCCAGGAAGCCGATGTAGAAATCGATCACCCCGTAGCGCAGCAGGTACATGGTGCCGGCGACGGCGGCCAACGCGGCGCCGATGACGAAGGTGAGGCTGATCGTCCGGTCGGTGTCGATGCCGAGTAGCGAGGCCATCTTGCGGTCCTGCTCGCAGGCCCGCATAGCGCGGCCGAGCGGGGTGCGGGTGACCAGGATGGTGAAGGCGGCCAGCACCGCCAGGGTCAGGGCGATGATCAGCATCTGGATGTAGGAGAATTGCACCACGAAGGGCCCGTCGCGCATCACCTCGACGCCGCCCGGGATCAGCGCCTCCAGCGGCTTCGGCCGCGCCCCCTGGCTGACCTGGATGTAGTTCTGCAGCACGATGGAGAGGCCGATCGCCGAGATCAGCGGCGCCAGGCGGAAGCTGCCCCGCAGCGGCCGGTAGGCCACCCGCTCCATCGTCCAGCCATAGAGGGCGGTGACCGCCATGGAGACGAGCAGGACGGCGAGGATCGCCGCCGGCCCGGCCATCAGCCCGCCCATCTGCAGCAGCAGGACGGTGATGAGGGCGACGAAGGACCCGATCATGAAGATGTCGCCATGGGCGAAATTGATCATGCCGATGATGCCGTAGACCATGGTGTAGCCCACCGCGATCAGGCCATAGATCATGCCCAGGCTGATCCCGTTGATCAGCTGCTGCAGCGCATAGGCCAATGGTGTCTCCTGGCCGTGAAGGATCCCTGTGGCGGCAACGCTAGAGCCATTCGTCGCGGGGCGGAAGCGTTCCTTGGCGGAAACCGCGGCCGGGGCGAGAATGCCGCGGCAAACCCCCGGGAGGATCATCCATGCCCAGCGATACCGGCCTGCCGGCCGATGACGGCCAGCGCGGCCGCCTGCCGCCCATCCCCGAATCGGTGATGACGCCGGAGCAGAAGCGTGTCGCCGAGAGCATCACCGCCGGGCCGCGCGGCGGGCTCCGCGGCCCCTTTCCCGCCATGCTGCGCAGCCCGGAGGTGGCCGAGCGCTTCCAGAAGCTCGGCGAGTACCTCCGCTTCAACTCCTCCATCCCGTCGGCGCTGAACGAGCTCGCCATCCTGGTGACGGCGCGGGAATGGACGGCGCAGTACGAGTGGTACGCCCACCATCTCCTCGCCATGAAGGCCGGCCTGCCCGCCGCGATCGCCGAGGCGGTGGCCGAGGGCCGCATGCCGGACGGCATGGACCCCGACCAGGCGATGGTCTGGCGCTTCTGCACCGAGCTGCACCGGACGCGGACGGTCTCGGATGCCAGCTATGCCGCGGTGAAGGAGCGCTTCGGCGAGCGCGGCGTGATCGATCTCATCGCCGTCAGCGGCTATTACGTCGCCGTTGCGATGACGCTCAACGTCGCCGAGGTGCCGCTGCCGCCCGGCGTGCCGGTGCCGCTGCGGCCGCTCTGACGGCCCCGGCCCTGCGGCCCGTCGCCGCGGGGCCCGGCCAGGCGGGGGCTCAGCGCGCCGCCCGGTTGGGCCGCGGATAGTTCTCCACCATCTTTTCGGCCATGGCGTGATAAGCGTCGAGCGCTGCGCCGGCGCCGGCGGCGTCCCCCGCCTCGGCCAGCACCGCCACCCGCTCGAGGCCGCCGCGCAGGGCCTCGAAATCCAGCGGTAGCTGCTTGTGGCGGTCCGGCCGTCCGGCCAGGCGCGGCGCGTCGCCCTCGGGGAAGGCGCGCTGCACCCGGCGCAGCTCGGCGTTCACGGTGTCGACGACGAAGCGAGTCAGCCCCGCCTCGCCGCGCGAGAGCGTCTGGTCGAGCAGCCCGACATAGGCGGCCAGCTCGCCCATCTCGAGCCGGAAGCTCGCCGGCTGCACCGCATCCTCGGCGGCGCCCGCCGCGGCGAGGAAGGCGAGGATGTCCGCCCGCTGCGCGGGATCGAGGTCCGGCCCATGCCCCTCCACCGCCGCGCCGAGATCGGGCCAGCGCCCGTCATGGCCATAGGGGGCGCTGTCCGTCACGTCGAGCAGCGTCGGCGTGCGCAGCCGGTCGCCGGTGCCGACGTCATGCGCCCGGCCATCGGTGAAGGCGGTGCCGGGGACGTGGCACTCGGCGCAGGCGGCGGCGAAGGCGGCCTCGCCGCGGCGTTCGGCCTCCGAGGCGCCGGGGGCCAGCTTGCCCTCGATGGTGAGGCGGCCGCCAGGGATGAACTCGAACTCGTTCATGTAGGCGGTCAGCGCATCGAGGATCACCGGCGGCGGCTCGGGCCCCGCGAATTCGTCGACGATGACGTGCCGGGCGAATTCGCGTAGCGAGGCGATACGTCCGTCCCGCCCGTAGGGGCCGAGATAGCGGATGCCGCGCAGGCTCGGGATGTCGACATGGTTCTCGACGCCGTCATCGGCGGTCGGGTTGAACAGGCTGGCCGTGGGGTCGAGGCCGCCCGGCCGGGCGGAATGGCCAGGCAGCAGGAAATCCGGGTTGTTGTGGCCGTTGACGTGGCAGGAATTGCAGGAGAGGCCCGCGCCGCGCGCCACCGGGCCGAAGAGCAGCGGCGAGGAGAAGGCGGTGTTGCCGAGGGCGACGAGGAAGCTCTGCCGCCCGCCCGCCAGCTCGCTGCGCAGGCGTTGCGCCGGGAAGCGGTCGGGCGAGGGATCGATGCGCGACCCCTCCGGCAACGCCGCGGCGCCGAGCAGCAGCGCCGCTCCCGCCAGCAGCAGGCGGCGCCCGGGACGAGCGCGCGGCGCCCTCGCCGCCGGCTGCCCGGCCGCAGCGCCGCGGGCCGCCCTCAGAAGCTCCAGGCCCATCCCAGCAGACCCCCGAAGTCGTTCGCCGCGATCCCGGCCTCGCGCAGCCGCCGCCAGCCGAGCGTGACCGAGGCGCTGCGCAGGATCGGCAGCGGCGCGACGAAGTAGAGATCGTAGGTCACGCTCGCCGTATGCTGCTCGCGCGTCTCGTGCACGCCCTCGGTCCGGTCCTCCAGCCAGTTCGCCAGATAGGCATAGGAGAGGGTCCAGGGCGCGCGGCGCAGGTCGAAGCCGGCGGTGAGATAGTCCGAGCTGCGACCCTGGAAGCCGCCCGCCTGGTCGAAATGCACGTATTCGGCGAAGGGGGCGGCGGTCACCCGCTGCGGCAGGGGGATGGTCCAGAAGCCACCGAGCGCCCAGGACTGCTCGGTCGCGGGGCGCCCCGACTCCTGCGCATCCTGGCCGGGCCGCCGCGCGGCGTAGGAGGCGGTGTAGCCGGCGAGGCCGCGCGGCATCGGGATGCCGTAGCCGGCCAGGGAGACGACCGTGCCGCCGGCGAAATCCGTGTTGTCCGGCGTGCCGGTGCCGCGCCCGTTGCGCCAGCGCCAGTCGGTGCGCGTCACCAGCTCGCCGGTCTCGGGATCGACGCTGGAGCGCGGCTGCGCCCAGCGCGGGCTGAAGGCGCCCCAGGAGAGGGCGCTGCGATCCGCCTCGAAGACCTCCACCTGCAGGTTGTGGGCGCCGATGCTGCGCGTCAGGCCGAGGGCATCCGAGACCCAGAGCCGCGCGCCGACGCCGATCTTCTCCTTCACCTCGTATTCGCGGCCGAAATCCGTGCCGTAGAGGCCCGGGCCGCGGTCCCAGGCGCTGCCGAAACGGGGATGGATCTTGCCGCCGAAGATGTCGACGAGGCCCTGGCTCCAGGTGAGGTAGAGCTCATCGGTCCAGAGCACCTGGTCACGGAAGACGCTGCCGCGGCCATCGGGCACCTGGTCGGTCTGCTCCAGCCGCAGCACGCCGTTCACCGCGAAGCCGTAGGGCAGCAGCAGATAGGCCGCGAGCAGGGATTCGGTGTAGAGGTTGCCGTTGCCCTGCTGGTCGCGGCGCTTGCCGTTGACGTCGAGCTCGAGCGTGGTCTGCACCTCGCCGCCGAAGATCACGTCGTCGCCGCCGCCGCGGGTCAGCGCGCCGGTCCGGTCGGCGACGCCGGGGCCGACATTACGCATCTGCGCCGCCGCCGGCAGGGCGAGGAGCAGCCCGAGCGCCGCCAGCCACCCCGGCAGCGCCCGCATCCGGAAAGCCGGCAGGCTCATGCGACGGCCCGCGCCGCGATGGCCTGGATCCGGTCGGAGCGCGAGCGGACCGTGCTGACGCTGGCCGGCAGGCGGCTTGGCGGCAGCAGGTTTGGATAGGCGAGCTGGTGCAGATCCTCGAGCACGGTCGCCGCCTCGGACCAATCCGCCGCGGCATGGCTCCCCTTGAGCTGCTCGCCGGCCGTCTGCTGGGCGTAGAAGAGGAAGCCCATGCTGTCGTGGTATTCGACGACGTTGATGATGCGGCCGCGCTCGATGCTCTCGCCGTAATCCGAGGCGACGTCGTAGACCATTATCGCGACATGGCTCAGCATGAAGCGTGGGCTGGTCAGGCGGTGCGGATCGATGGCGCGCTTGGCGTTGGCGAGCTTCGGCGCGAGCGATTCCCAGGCCTGGCCGAAGCGGCCATCGGTGCCGACATTGCCGCCCTCGGCCCAGGCTTCCATGACCTCCAACTCGCGCTCGAAGCCGGGGGCGCGGCGCAGGGCGAGGCGTGGCTCCAGCCAGGTGTAGAGCTCGCGGATGGGATGCCCGAAATGCGGCACCGCCAGCCGCGCCTCCCCGGCATCCAGCAGCTTGCGGCCGACGATCAGATGCCCTTCGAGCAAGCCGAGCTTCTCGAGGTAGTCGGCATCCGCCGCCTCCGGCGTCGAGGCGTCGCGCTGCGGCACCTCGGCGACGCGGCGAAGGCCGCCGCGGCAGATCGGCGTGCCGGGCGGGAGGGGCGGCGTGGCGGGAGCGGCCACGGCACGCAGCGCGGCGCTGGCGGCAAGGCCGGCCGGCATGGCCAGGAGCAGGCGTCGGTTCATGGGGCACCGTCGAGTGAAACTCACTCGCATTTGCCTACTGCCCGGGTGCGACAGCGACAACGCGGGGCGAGGGATCATGTTGCGAGTTGGCAACCCTGCCGCAGCTTGGCCGGTAATGCTCGGCCCAGGCTGGATTTTCCTGCCGGAAGGACGATCCCGGCCGGCCCGCGCCGCGGCGGCCACGGGGCGTCCGGGCAACGACCACGGCCCGCCCGGCCACGTGGCAAGCGCTTCCGGGACAAGCCTTTCATCGCGACGGGGCCGTTGCAGGAAACGGCGTATCGGTTCATCGGATGGCGTGGATTTCATCACTGCGTCAGGATGATCGCGGCGCCCGCGCCGGGCGTGGCGCCGCCTGGCCGATGATCCGGGTGGGGGGCGTGGCAAGCCGGGGCATGGATGGTTAGATGCCCGAGGCAAGCCAGGGACAAGGAGGGGACCATGTCAGAGATCGAGATCGCCGCCACCGACGGCAGCGGCAGCTTCGGCGCCTATGTCGCCACCCCGAAGACGACGCCGGCCGGCGTCGTGGTGATGATCCAGGAGATCTTCGGCGTGAACGCCACCATGCGCCAGCTCAGCGACTGGGTGGCGGAGATGGGCTTCATCGCCATCAGCCCCGACCTCTTCTGGCGGCAGGAGAAGGGCGTGCAGCTCGACCCCGATGCCGGCCAGGCGCAGTGGGATCGGGCCTTCAAGCTCATGCAGGGCATGGACCAGGACAAGGCGATCGAGGACCTCAAGGCAACGATCGTGCATGCCCGGACCATGCCCGGCAGCAACGGCAAGGTGGCGACCATGGGCTTCTGCCTCGGCGGCCGGCTCGCCTACATGGCGGCGGCGCGCACCGATGCGGATGCCAATATCAGCTATTACGGCGTCGGCATCGATGGGCTGCTCGGCGAGGCCGGCAGCATCAAGGCGCCGCTGATCCTGCACATCGCCGAGAAGGACAAGTTCGTCCCGCCCGAGGCGCAGGCCAAGATCCTCGACGGGCTGAAGGGCCGGGAGCAGGTCGCGGCCTATGTCTATCCCGGCGTCGACCACGCCTTCGCCCGCATGGGCGGCCATGCCTGGGATGCGCGGGCGGCGACCATCGCCAATGGCCGCTCGGCCGAGCTGCTGGCCCGGGTGCTGGGCTAGACCATTCCCCACGACGCCGCTGTGGGGGTTTCATCCGCCCCCCGGTCCGGGGGTGCATAGGAGCCTGCCGCGGCAAGGCCGCGGCAGGATGACGGGCAGCGGCAGGGCTCGCCGGACGCGCGCGCCCCGCCCACTGCCATGCCATGATGGCCGGAGGGCCCCGCCTCCCTGCCGCCGAGGAGAAGACCATGCCGCTCGATGAATCCGCCCAGGGCGTCTATGTGATCGCGCCGACGCCCTTCCACCCCGATGGCCGGATCGACGAGGCCAGCACCGACCGGATGACCGAGTTCTTCCTCGAGGCCGGCTGCGACGGCATGACCATCCTCGGCGTCATGGGCGAGGCGCCGAAGCTCGACGGTGCCGAGGCGCTGGAGATCAGCCGCCGCATCATCCGCCGCGCCGGCAAGGCAGGCATCATCGTCGGCGTCTCCGCCCCCGGCTTCGCCGCCATGCGCGCCCTGGCCCATGGGGTGATGGAGGCGGGCGCCGCCGGGGTGATGATCGCGCCGCCGAGCACGCTGCGCACCGACGACCAGATCGTCGCCTACTACACCCAGGCGGTGCAGGCGATCGGCGCCGACATCCCCTTCGTGTTGCAGGACTACCCGCTGCTGTTCCAGGTGCAGATGACGCCGGGCGTCATCCGCCGTATCGTCCAGGCGCTGCCCTCCTGCGTCATGCTGAAGCACGAGGACTGGCCGGGGCTCGAGAAGATCAGCGCGCTGCGCGGCTTCCAGGCCGAGGGCTCGATGCGGCCGATCAGCATCCTCTGCGGCAATGGCGGCCTGTTCCTTGATTTCGAATGCGAGCGCGGCGCCGACGGGGCGATGACCGGCTATGCCTTTCCCGACATGCTGGTCGAGCTGGTGCGGCTGGCCCGGGCCGGCGAGCGGGACCGGGCGCATGACCTGTTCGACGCGCATCTGCCGCTGATCCGCTACGAGCAGCAATTCGGCGTCGGCCTCGCCGTGCGCAAGCATGTGTTGATGCGCCGGGGCGTCATCGCCTCCGACGCGCAGCGGGCGCCGGGTGGGCGGCTCGGCCAGACGGCGGTGGCGGAGGTGGAATACCTGCTGGCCCGGCTCGCGCGGCACGATGCGCGGGCGCGGCTGCCGGCGCTCGGCTGAGCCTCAACGCCCCCGGGCGCGGTGCCAGAGCAGCAGCGCCGCGTCGTAGGGGATGGCCGGGATTTCCCGCAGCCGCCAGTACCAGCGCCGCGCCAGGCTGACATCGCCCGAGGCGCCGATCGGCACCGGCCGTGCCGCCAGCCCGGCGAGGCGCAGCAGCAGCAGGCAGCGCGCCAGATGATAGCGGCTGGTCGCGGCATAGACCCGGCCGCGATGGCCGCGCGCCCGCAGCAGGTCGCGGCAGGCCCGCACCGAGGAGAGGGTGTCGGTCGCGGTCGGCTCCTCCAGGATCGCCCCGGGCGCGACGCCGAACTCGCCCAGCAGCCGCGCCATGACGCGGCTCTCCGCATCGCCATGGCGGCCGCGGGCCCCGGTCGGCAGGTAGAGCGCATCCGGCCGCCGGGCGCCGAAGCGATGCGCCGCCTCCACCCGCCGGCGCAGCGCCGGGCTCGGGCTGCCATCCGGCCGCACCGCGGCGCCGAAGATGATGATCGGCGTCACGCCCTTACGCCCCTGGCGGAGCTTGGGGTGCGGCCAGCAGCAGCCGGTTCATCGACTCCATCGCCTGGCGCAGCGCCGGCAGCTCGCGCCAGAATTGCTCGCGGGAGACGCCGTTGGCGGCCAGCGCATCGGCGATGGCGCCGAGGCTGGTGCGTCCGTCCACCCGCTGCAGGATGGCCGGGGCGAGCCGCGGCAGCGGCAGGTTCACCCGCAGCCCGTCGAAGGTGACCGGCAGGGTGCCGTCCTTCGGCAAGCCCTTGGCCAGCGTCGGCCCGTCCATCTCGCGCAGCACCGGCACCGCCGCCGGGTCCTCCCAGGGCGGCGTCGGGGCGGGCGCCCCGGCCCGCCGGCAATAGACGATGTGGATGCCCATATTGCCGGTGATCGCCTCGGCCAGCGCCGCCCGCCGCACCGGATCGAGCCCGGCGGTGCGGGCGCGCAGCTTCGGGTCGGGCAGATAGGCATCCGGGTCGTAGCGCACCGGCTCCACCCAGCAGGCGATCTCGAGCCCGGCGGCGCGGACCAGGGCATCGAGGGCGGGCACGGTGAAGGCGACATCGCGCGGATTGAGCAGCAGGTCGTAGAGCCCGGCATCGCCGCCCGAGAGATGGTCGGTCAGCCAGGGGTTGCGGCGCAGCCAGGCGGTCTCCGGCACCTGCCGCCAGAGCCGCCGGGCCGCATCCAGCCGGGCCGCGGGCGGCTCCTCCGGCGGGGCCAGCAGCCGCAGCGCCTCCTGCAGCATGTAGACCCCGGTGCGGCCATGCGGGGCATAGACCATGAGGCCGATGCCACCCCCCGGCGCCAGCACCGAGACCAGGGCCCGCAGCCCCTCCAGCGGGTCGGGCAGGTGGTGCAGCACGCCGCAGCAATCGATGTAGTCGAAGGGCCCGAGGCCGGAGCCGGGCAGGTCGAGCAGCGAGCCCGCCTCGAAGCGGATGGTGTCCAGCCCGCGCGCCGCCGCCCGCGCCTCGGCCACCCGCCGGGCGGCAGCGCTGCGGTCGAGCCAGGTGACGCTGCCGGGCCGCCCCGCCCAGGCCATCTGCTGCGCCAGCATGAGGGTGCCGTCGCCGCTGCCGCCGCCGGCGAAGAGCGCCCGCAGCGGTTCGCTCGCCGGCCGCCGGCTGCCGAAGATCCAATGGTCGATCTCGCGCAGATGGCTGGGGCTGCCGACGATCAGCCGCTTCGCCTCCTCCCGCGGGTCGCGGGCGGGATAGGGATAGGCCTCGTACTGGGCGGCGAGCTGGTGGTCGGTGGCATCGGTCATGGCCGCGCTGCATAGCACCGATGGGCCGGCCGCGTGACCGCCCGGGCGAGGCCGGCCGCAAGGCGCTGGCGGGCCCGGATTCCTCGCACCCGCCGCTGGCGCCGGTGGTTGGGCCCGGTCTCGGGCGCGGCGGCGATGGCCGACGGTATGGTTGCTGGCGGCGGTCGGGGCTCGTATCTAGCGGGCCATGCCCATGCCTCGCCGCCTTGCCCCGCGCGCCACCCTCCTGCCCGGTCGCCTGCGCCCCTTGGCGCTCCTCGCCGCGCTGCTGACCCCCCTGGTGCCCGGTGCCGCCCTGGCCCAGCCCAAGCCGCAGAAGATCGGCGAGTTCCAGGCCTGGACGGCGGCCAGCTTCGCCGAGGGCGGGCACAAGACCTGCTATGCCTTCACCAAGCCCGAGGGCGAGCGCAAGGGCGCGCTGCTGACGGTGACGCACCGGCACAATGCCCGCGACACCGTGACGGTCTCGGCCGGCCCCGGCTTCCCCCGCAATGGCGAGGCGAGCCTGAATGTCGGCGGCACCGACCTGCCCTTCTACACCGCCGGCGCCGTCGCCGCGGCGCGGGAGGGCGCAGCGGCGGTGCGGGCCTTCCGCGGCGGCAAGGAGGCGGTGCTGAAGGCGCCGGCGGCCAGCGGCAAGGGCACGGTCAGCGAGACCTTCCCGCTCGCCGGCTTCAGCGCCGCCTATGACGCGATCTCGAAGGAATGCCCGGCCGGCGGCGCGCCCGGCGGAGGCAGGCGATGAACGCCATCGCCCCGGCCATGGCGGAGCTGAGCGCCGCCGAGCGGGACCGCATCCTGGCCAAGACCGCGCTCTTCAACCCGCCGCCGATCACCACGGCGGATGGGCGGCGGGAGCTGGTCGGCCTCTCGCGCGAGGAGCTGGTGGCCGAGCTGGCGGCGCTGGGCGAGAAGCCCTTCCGCGCCAAGCAGCTCTGGCACTGGATCTACCACCAGGGCGAGACCGATTTCGCCAAGATGAGCAGCATCGCCGGGCCGCTGCGGCAGCGCCTGGCGGAGCGTTTCGTCGTCTCCCGCCCCGAGCCGGCGACGGTGCAGACCAGCCGCGATGAGACGCGGAAATTCCTGTTCCGCTTCCGCGACGGGCAGCAGGTGGAGACGGTCTACATCCCCGACGCGGCGGAGGATCGCGGCGCCGTCTGCATCAGCACGCAGGTCGGCTGCACCCTGTCCTGCCGCTTCTGCCACACCGGCACCCAGAAGCTGGTGCGCAACCTCGGCGCCGCCGAGATCGTCGGGCAATTCATGGCGGCGCGCGACAGCTACGGCGAGTGGCCGAGCCCGAAGGACGACAAGCCGCGGCTGCTCTCGACCATCGTCGTGATGGGCATGGGCGAGCCGCTCTACAATTACGAGAACACCGCCAAGGCGCTGCGCATCATCATGGATGGCGAGGGCATCGGCCTCTCGCGCCGGCGCATCACGCTGAGCACCAGCGGCGTGGTGCCGATGATGGACCGCTGCGGCGAGGAGCTCGGCGTCAACCTCGCCGTCTCCCTGCATGCGGTGACGGACGAGCTGCGCAACGAGATCGTGCCGCTGAACCGCAAATACCCGATCGCCGAGCTGCTGGCCGCCTGCCGCCGCTATCCCGGCGCCAGCAACGCCCGGCGCATCACCTTCGAATACGTCATGCTGCGCGGGGTGAACGACAGCGAGGCCGAGGCGCGGGAGCTGGTGCGGCTGCTGAAGGGCCTGCCGGCCAAGGTGAACCTCATTCCCTTCAACCCCTGGCCGGGCAGCCCCTACCAGACCTCGACCTATGAGCAGACGGCGCGCTTCGCCGCCATCCTGAACGAGGCCGGCTATTCCAGCCCGATCCGCCGGCCGCGCGGACGGGACATCCTGGCGGCCTGCGGGCAGCTGAAGACGGAGAGCGAGCGGCAGGGCAGGGGACGGGCGCAGCCGGCCGCCTGACCGGCGCCGAGCGGCCCCTCCGGACCATGGTTCGATCGCGCGCTCCGCGCCTTGCGGTGCGTCCGCCGCAAGCGATCGCGCCCTACTCCGCCGTCGCCCCGCTCTCCTTCACCACCCGCGTCCAGAACTCCACCTCACGTCCGAGATACCGGGCGAAATCCGCCGCGCTGCCGCCGGTCGGCCGCGCGCCCTGCTGCATCAGCCGCGCCCGCACCTCGGGATCGTCGAGCGTCGCCGCGACGGCCGCGTTCAGCCGCGCCACCGCCTCCGGCGGCGTCCGCGCCGGCGCCATGATCCCCTGCCAGGCGCCGAGATCGAAGCCCGCCGGCGTCAGCCCGCTCTCGGACATCGTCGGCACGTCGGGCAGCAGCGGCGTGCGCTGGGCCGAGCTCACCGCGATCGCCCGCACCCGCCCGTCCTGGATCAGCGGCAGGGCGGTGACGACGGTGTCGCAGGTGAACTGCACATTGCCCGCCGCCGTGTCGGTCAGCGCCGCGGCGGTGCCGCGATAGGGCACGTGCACCGCCTCGGCGCCGATATGGCGGAGCAGCAGATAGCTGACGAGATGCGAGATGTTGCCGACGCCGCCCGAGGAATAGCTGAGCCTGCCGCCCTCCGCCTTCACCCAGGCGATGAAGCCGGCCGGGTCGCGCGGCGGCATGGCCGGGTTCACCACCAGCGCCAGGGGCGAGGCGGCGGTCAGCGCAACCGGGGTCAGGTCCTGCAGCACGTCGTAGGCGAGCTTGCGGTAGAGCGCCCGGCTGATGGCGATGGAGGAGGTGTTGTAGAGCAGGGTCGTGCCATCCGGGTCGGCCTTGCTCACCGCCTCGGCGGCGATGTTGCCATTCGCCCCGCCGCGATTCTCGACCACGATCGGCTGGCCGAGCGCACGGCCCATCCGCTCGGCCAGGATGCGGGCGACGACATCGGTCGGCCCGCCCGGCGGGAAGGCGACGACGAGGCGGATCGGCCGCGCCGGCGCGGCCGGGCCCGCGCCCCCCTGCGCCTGCGCGCCGCGGCCGAGACCGAGCCCGGCACCCAGGGTTCCGGCGCCGAGGGCGAGAAGCGGCCGCCGCCTCATGCCGCCGGCTCCGACCGCCCGGCCAGCAGCCGCGTCACCGTGTAGTCCATCACCACCTCGTCCCGCTGGTTGCGCACCGTGATCGCGCTGACCACCACGCCGCGGTTGCCGGAGGCGGTCGGGCGGACCGAGGCCACCACCACCTCGGCGCCGATCGTATCCCCCACCCGCACCGGGGCGCGGGCCTGGATGTGGGTCTCGAGCAGGGCGAGGCCCGTGCCATGCGCCATGCCGGCCAGCACCATGCCCTCGATCAGCGCATGGGTCAGCGCCGCCGGCACCGGCCGCGGCCCGAGCGCGCCGGCGAGCGTCGCATCGACGAAGAGCGGCTCCTGCATGCCGGTCAGGGTGACGAAGCCGATTAGGTCGGCCTCGGTCACGGTGCGGCGGAAGCTGCGGAAGCGCTGCCCCGGCCGCAGATCCTGCCAGTGGAAGCCCTGGCCCAGCAGGGGCGGCGCCTCGGTCATGCGGGTCCCGTCGATCACTGGGCCGGCAGGCTTCCCGGCGGGGCGGGGGCTGTCAACCCGGCCGGCCGCCAGGCCCACCCAGCTTGACGCCGCCCGCCGCCCCGTCCCCTATCGCCCGGGCATGCCGCCCGCCATTCCCATCGCCCTCTTCGCCCTCGCCGGCTTCACCACCGGCGCCGGGATGCGGATGCTGGATCCGCTGCTGCCCTCCATCGCCGCGGCCTTCGGGGTCGGCATCGCCGAGGCCGCCTGGCTGATCGCCGGCTTCGTCCTGCCCTATGGGCTGGTGCAACTCGTCGCCGGGCCGCTCGGCGACCGGCTGGGCAAGGTGCGCATCGCCTGCTTCGCCGTGCTGCTCTTCGGCCTCGGGCTGATCGCCAGCACCTTCGCCACCCGGCTCGGCGGGCTGGTGGCGCTGCGCGCCTGGTGCGGGCTCTTCGCCGGCGCGGTCATCCCGCTGCTCATGGCGCATATCGCCGACAGCGTGCCCTATGCCGAGCGGCAGGTGACGATCAGCCGCTTCCTCACCGGCATGGTGATGGCGCAGCTCCTCGCCGGCTCCGGCGCCGGGCTGCTGGCCGAGCAGGCCGGCTGGCGGGCGCCCTTCCTGGTGCTCGGGGTGCTGGCGCTCGGCATCGGCGGGCTGCTCGCCCTCCGGCTCGGCCCGGCGCTGTGGCGGCGGCCGGCGGCGGCGGCGGGCGGGCGCGGCATGGCCGCCTATCTCGACCTGCTGCGCACCGCCTCCGGCCGCTGGCTGATGGCGATCGCCTTCCTCGACGGGGCGCTGCTCTTCGGCGGCGCCTTCCCCTTCACCGGCGCCTTCCTGATCGAGGAGCTGGGCCGCAGCCCGGGCGAGGCGGGGCCGATCGTCGCCGGCTTCGGCCTCGGCGCCTTCGCCTATACCCGCATGGCGCGGCCGCTGCTGCGCCGCTTCGGCGAGCGCGGGCTGCTCACCCTTGGCGGCGGCGCCCTGGCGGTGCTGCTGACCGGCCTCGCCCTCGCTCCCGCCTGGCCGGTGGTGGCGCTGATCCAGGTGGCGATGGGCCTCGCCTTCTACATGTTCCATGGCGTGCTGCAGACCCTGGCGACCGAGGCGCTGCCGGAGGCGCGCGGCACCGCGGTCGGCGCCTTCGCCCTCGCCCTCTTCCTCGGCCAGAGCGCCGGCTCGCTCGGCTTCGGGCTCGGCCTGACCGTCATCGGCTACCGCGGCGCCTTCCTCGCCGCGGCGATCGCCGTCTGTGCCCTGGCGCTTTGGGCCAGACGCGGCGCCAGGGTAGCGTGAACCGGGTCAGGGCGCGGAGGCATCGCCATGGAGCCAATGTATCTCGAGGAGTTCGCCGCCGGGCAGGTCTTCCGCTCCGGCGGCTACGAGGTCACCGAGGCGGAGATCCTCGACTATGCCCGGCGCTGGGACCCGCAGCCCTTCCACCTCGATGACGCGGCGGCGCGCGGCACGCTGTTCGGCGGCCTCGCCGCCAGCGGCTGGCACACCGCCGGCGTCACCATGCGCCTCATTGTCGAGAGCTTTCCCCCGGCCGGGGGCGTGATCGGCGGTCGGATGGAGATGCTGGAATGGCCGCGGCCGGTGCGGCCGGGCGACGTGCTCCGCGTCGAGAGCGAGGTGCTGGAGGTGCGGCCGAGCCGCAGCAAGCCGGGGCAGGGGATGCTGCGCGTCCGCTGCACCACGCTGAACCAGCGCGACGAGCCGGTGCAGGTCATCGTCCCCAACCTCGTCGTGCCGCGCCGGCCTTAGGTCTTCGACTGGTCCGCCGGCGCCGCGGCCGGGCCGACCAGGCGGCGGATCTCGGCCAGCATCGCCGGCTGGTCCCAGGCCGCCGCCCCCTCCAGCCGCGCCCTCTCCCGCCCCTGCCGGTCCACCACCACCGTGGTCGGCAGCCCGCGCACCCCGAGCGCCCGCTGCGCCGCGCCCTTCGGGTCGAGCCAGAGGCCGAGCCGGCCGATGCCCTTGTCGCGGAAGAAGGGCTCGACCGCCGCCTTGCCGCCGCGGTCGGAGGACAGGGCGAGCACCCGGATGCCCTCGCCCGCCAGCACCGCCTGGGCGCGATCGAGCGCCGGCATCTCCTCGACGCAGGGGCCGCACCAGGTGGCCCAGCAATTGATCAGCAGCCCCTGGCCGGCGAAGGCGGCGACGCCGTGCTCCGCCCCGGCGGCATCGGTGAAGCCGAACTCGGGCAGCGGCTTCGGCCCGTCCTCGACCAGCTTGCCCATCGCGCCGGCGGCGCGGGCTTTGCGCGCCGGGGACGCGGCGGCTAGGGTCCCGCCCGAAACCAGGCCCAGCATCGCCTGCAGCAACGCCCGGCGGGGCGCCCAGAGACCGGAAAGCGCAGCCATCGTGTCAGATCCTTCCCCTGGTCCCTCGACCGCGTCCTCGACCGGCACCCCCCCGAGCAGCACCCGGGGCAACGCCCAATGGGGCGGCCGCTTCGCCGCGGGGCCCTCGGCCATCATGCAGGCGATCAATGCCTCGATCGGCTTCGACCGCAAGCTGTGGCGGCAGGATATCGCCGGCAGCCTCGCCCATGCCGCCATGCTGGCGCATGTGGGGATCATCTCCGCCGCCGACGAGGCGGCGATCCGCGAGGGGCTCGGCGCCATCGCGCGGCGCATCGAGGCCGGGGAATTTCCCTGGGACGAGGCGCTCGAGGACATCCACATGAACATCGAGGCCCGGCTGACCGAGGCGATCGGCGAGGCGGGCAAGCGGCTGCACACCGGGCGCAGCCGCAACGACCAGGTGGCGCTCGATGTCCGGCTCTGGGTGCGGGACGCGATCGACGGCCTCGCCGGCCAGGTCGAGGATGTGATGCGCGCCCTGGTCGCCCGCGCCGAGGCGCATGCCGATACCGTGATGCCCGGCTTCACCCATCTGCAGCCGGCCCAGCCCGTCACCTTCGGGCACCATCTGCTGGCCTATGTCGAGATGCTCTCGCGCGACCTCTCGCGCCTGCGGGACGCCCGGGCGCGGCTGAACGAGAGCCCGCTCGGCGCCGCGGCGCTGGCCGGCACCGGCTTCCCGATCGACCGGCACATGACGGCCGCGGCCCTCGGCTTCGACGGCCCGACGCGCAACAGCCTCGACAGCGTCGCCTCCCGCGACTTCGCCGCCGAATTCCTCTTCTGCTGCGCCATGTGCGCCACCCATCTCTCGCGCTTCGCCGAGGAGATGGTGATCTGGACCAACCCCTATTTCGGCTTCGTCCGCCTCTCCGACGCCTTCACCACCGGCTCCTCCATCATGCCGCAGAAGCGCAACCCGGATGCGGCGGAGCTGGTGCGCGGCAAGACCGGGCGCATGGTCGGCGCGCTGGTCGGGATGCTGACCGTGCTGAAGGGGCTGGCGCTGACCTATTTCAAGGACATGCAGGAGGACAAGGAGGGGATCTTCGACGCCGCGGAGAACCTCACCCTCTGCCTCGCCGCCGTCGCCGGCATGGTGCGCGACATGCAGCCGGACGCGGCGCGGCTGGCGCAAGCGGCGGGCGCCGGCTTCTCCACCGCCACCGACCTCGCCGACTGGCTGGTGCGCACGTTGAGGATGCCCTTCCGCGACGCGCATCACGTCACCGGCCGGCTGGTCGCCCGGGCCGAGGCCAAGGGCTGCGACCTCGCCGGGCTGACGCTGGCCGAGATGCAGGCCGAGGAGCCGCGCATCACCGAGGCGGTCTTCGGCGTGCTGACGGTCGCCGCCTCGGTCGCCTCGCGCACCTCCTATGGCGGCACGGCGCCGGAGAATGTGCGCCGCATGGCGGCGGAGTGGCGGGAGCGGCTGGCGTGACGCGCCGCCTCCTCGCCCTGCTGGCCGCCGCGGCGCTGGCCGGCTGCGGCCGGGCCGGGCCGCCGCGCCCGCCCGGGCCGAAGGACCAGATCATCTACCCCCGCGCCTATCCGCAATACGCGCCCCAGCCGGCGCCGCAGGGCCCCCCGGCGCCGGCCGCGCCGGCCCGCTGATACCGGGCGCAACCCTCGGGCAGCCCGATCAGGCCGCCGGGTGCAGCCGCATCAGCCCGCCGGGTGCAGCCGCACCGGCAGGCTCGCCAGGCCGCGCAGCGTGTTGTTGTGCCGCCGGCGCGGCGGCCCCGTGATCTCGATGCGCGCCACCCGCCGGGCCAGCGCCGCCAGCACGCATTCGCCCTCGAGCCTGGCCAGCGCCATGCCGACGCAGGCATGGATGCCGTTGCCGAAGCCGACATGGCCGGCGGTGCGGCGGGTGATGTCGTAGTCGTCGGGCCGGTCCCATTTGCGCGGGTCGCGGTTGGCGGCGCCGAGGAACATCAGCACCTTCTCCCCCTCCGGCAGCGTCTCGCCGCCGAGCGCGACGGCGCGGGTCGTCGTGCGGAAGAAGGTCTGCACCGGGCTTTCGTGGCGCACCGCCTCCTCGAAGGCGCCGCGCGCCAGGCCGGGCTGCGCCCGCAGCCGGTCATACTGCTCCGGATGGCGCGCCAGGCAGAAGACGGCGGCGCCGATGCCGCTCACCGTGGTGTCGACCCCCGCGGTCAGGACGGAGCGCACCACCTGCGCCGCCTCCTCCGCCGTCAGCTCGTCGCAGTCGACGGCCTCATGGATGCCGGCGCCGAAGCCCCCCGGCGCCAGGCTCTCGCGCCGGGACTGCGCGAAGACCCAGGGCGTCGCCTCGCGCGCCGCCTCGATGGCCTGCGCCAGATAGGCATTGGCCGGGCCGAAGCTGTTGAAGACGAGGTTGCCCCAGGGCAGGAGATGGCGGCGGTTCTCGCCCGGCATGCCCATCGCGTCCGGAAAGACGGCGAGGGGATAGGCCTCGGCGAGTTCGGGGATGGCGTCGATCTCGCGCCGCGCGACCAGCCTGTCCACCAGCGCCTCGGCTGCCGCCGTGAAGGGCGCGCGCAGCGCCGCGATCGCCGCCGGCGAGAGCACCCGCGCCTGCACCTTGCGGGTGCGGTCGTGCAGCGGCGGGTCGGTCTCCAGCACGATGGAGGGCGGCCGCGCCGGCTGGTCCCGCGCGAAATCCTGCAACCCGACGCCGCGCGCCGAGGAGAAGCTCCGCCAATCCTCGAGCACCGCCTTCACCTCGGCATGGCGGGCGACGGCGAAGACGCCGTAGCGCGTCAGGCGCACCACCGGGCCGAGCTCGCGCAGCGCCTCCTGCGCCGGCAGGGGATCCTCGAAATAGGCGGCATCGAAGGGATCGAGGGGGGAGTCGGGGATGGCCATGGCGGTCAGGCCGCCCGGGCCGTGGCGGGGGCCGCATCCCGTCCGGTTGGATGCGGCTGGATCCGATCTGGCTGCATGCGCCGTGCCTCCCTCGCGCGTCGTCCCCGGCCGCCATGCAACCACCATGGCCGCGCCGTTTCATCCGGAAAAGCAGGACCGCGGTCCGGTGGGCTTGCCAGACCCCCACCTTCTGCCGCCATGCTGCCGCCCAAAGGACCGGCGGCGGCCGGCGGAACGGGAGATGGGAATGTCCGGGATGGGAAGGATCGGCCGGCGCGCCGCGCTGGCCGCGGGCGCGGCGCTGCTGGCGGCGCCGGCGCGGGCCGAGGAGCGTTGGCCGGATGGCCCCATCCGCTTCATCGGCGTCTTCCCGCCGGGCGGCGGCACCGACATCCTCTCGCGCCTCTGGTGCAACCGGATGGCGGAGCTCTGCGGCGAGCAGTTCATCGTCGAGAATCGCAGCGGCTCGGCCGGCAATATCGGCACCGAGGCCATCGCCCGCGTCGCGCCGGACGGCCGCAGCATCGGCCTCGCCTCGGTGGCCCCGCTGGCCATCGCGCCGACGCTCTACCGCCGCCTGCCCTTCGACGTGAACCGCGACTTCACCTGGCTCGGCGGGCTGTGGAAGCTGCCGAACCTGCTGGTGGTGCATCCGGAGGTGCCGGCGCGGACGGTGCCGGAGCTGATCGCCCTGGTGAAGGCCAATCCCGGCAAGTACAGCTACGCCTCCTCCGGCTCCGGCACCACGGTGCATCTCTCGGGCGCCGCCTTCGCCGCCCGGGCCGGGCTCGAGATGGTGCACGTGCCCTATCGCGGCGGCGCCCCGGCGCATGTCGACCTGATGGCTGGGCGGGTGCACATGATCTTCGACAACATCCCCCAGGCCCTGCAGGAGGCGCGCGAGGGGCGGGTGCGGGCGCTCGCCGTCACCTCGGCGCAGCGCGTGCCGCAGGCGCCGGAGATCCCGGCCATGGCGGAATTCCTGCCGGGCTTCGAGATCACCTCCTGGGCCGGCGTCATGGGGCCGGCCGGGCTGCCGCCCGCGCTGGCGGCGCGCATCGCCGCCCGCACCGCCGAGGCGCTGGCGAGCCGCGAGCTGGCGGCGCGCTACGAGGAGAACGGCGCCACGGTCTGGGCCGCGACGCCCGAGGAATTCGCCCGTTTCCGCGCGGCGGAGGAAAGCGCCTTCGCCCCGATCATCCGGGCCTCGGGCGCGCAGGTGGATTGAGGCCCGGTCAGGCAGCGACAGGAGGAGGACGAGCATGCGGCAAGGGAGAACCGCGCCGGGGCGAGGCGCGCTGCGCCGGCGCGCGGCTCTGCGGCTGGCGGCGCTGGCCACGCCCGGGCTGGGGATGCTGGGGCTCGGCACCGCCCGCGCCCAGGGCGGCGACTGGCCGAACCGGCCGGTCCGCTACGTCAACCCCTATCCGCCGAGCGGGCCGACCGACACGCTCTCGCGCCTCTGGTGCGCGCGGATGAGCGAGGTCACCGGCCAGCAATTCGTGGTCGAGAACCGCAGCGGCTCGGGCGGCAATGTCGGGGCCGACGTGATCGCCAAATCCGCGCCGGATGGCTACACGGTCGGCCTCGGCGGCATCGCCTCGCATGCCATCGCGCCGACGCTCTACGCCTCGCTGCCCTTCGACCCGCACAAGGATTTCACCCTGGTGGGCGGGCTCTGGCAGCTGCCGAACCTGCTGGCGGTCAATCTCGACCTGCCGGCAAGGACGGTGCCGGAGCTGATCGCGCTGCTGAAGGCGCATCCCGGCAGATACACCTTCGGTTCGGCCGGCGCCGGCACCACGCTGCACCTGGCGGGCGAGATGTTCGGCCAGATGGCCGGCGTGCAGATGGTGCATGTGCCCTATCGCGGCAGCGCCCCGGCGCAGCTCGACCTGGTCGCCGGCCGCATCCAGATGATGTTCGACAACATCCCCGGCACCCTGCAGCTCTCGCGCGAGGGCCGGGTGCGGCCGCTCGCCGTCACCTCGCTCAAGCGGAGCCCGGTGGCGCCGGAGATCCCGGCCTTGAGCGAATTCCTGCCGGGCTTCGACATCGTCTCCTGGACCTGCCTCTCGGCGCCGGCCGGTCTGCCGCCGGCCATGGTGGCGCGCATGAGCGCCCTCTCGCGCAAGGCGTTGGAGTCCGAGGCGCTGGTCAAGGCCTATCGCGACCTCGGGGCCGAGCCCTGGTGGACCTCGACCGAGGACATCGCCAGCTACCGCGCCGCGCAGGAGGCGCGGCTGGCGCCGCTGATCCGGGCCTCCGGCGCGCGCGTCGACTGAGGCGGCCGAGGCGGGCCGCGCGGCCCGGCCATGCTCCCCGCGAATGGCCGCGGCCCTTTCCGCCCGGGGCGATCTGCTGCTTTGCTGCCAGGATGGCCGCAGGGCCGCCGCAGGAGCGGGAGGAAACGATGCCTGCAGCGCACCGCGCCGAGTCCGGCGTGGACAGCCGCTATGCCTGGATGCGGCTCGCGGCCGCGGTGCTGCTCAGCACCCTCGGCGGGGTCGGGCTCTGGTCGATCGTCGTGGCGCTGCCGGCGGTGCAGGCGGAATTCGGCACCGCCCGCGCCGATGCCTCGCTCCCCTATACCCTGACCACCCTCGGCTTCGCCGCCGGCGGCATCCTCATGGGCCGGCTCGCCGACCGCTTCGGCGTCATGCTGCCGGTGCTGATCGGCATCGCCGCCCTGGCGCTCGGCTATGTCCTCGCCGCCCAGGCCGGCAGCATGGGGCAGTACGCGGTCATCCATGGCGGGCTGATCGGGCTGCTCGGCGCCTGCGCCACCTTCGGGCCGGTGGTGGCCGACACCTCGCTCTGGTTCCGCCGCCGCCGCGGCTTCGCCGTCTCGCTCGCCGCCAGCGGCAATTACTTCGCCGGCGCGGTCTGGCCGCCGCTGGTCCAGGCCGGCATCGCCGCCTATGGCTGGCGGCAGACGCATGTGATGATCGGCATCGCCTGCCTGGTGCTGATGCTGCCGCTGGCGCTGGTGCTGCGCCGCCCGGCGCCGCGGCAGGAGCCCGCGCCGGCCATGGCCGGGCGGGCGATCCCGGCGAGCCCGCTCGGCCTCGCGCCCAACACGCTGCAGGCGCTGCTGGCGGTGGCGGGCATCGCCTGCTGCATCGCCATGGCCATGCCGCAGGTGCACATCGTCGCCTATTGCGCCGATCTCGGCTACGGGCCGGCGCGCGGCGCGGAGATGCTCTCGGTGATGCTGGCCTGCGGCGTGGTCAGTCGCCTCTCCTTCGGCGCGATCCTGGACCGCATCGGCAGCGCCGCCACGCTGCTGCTCTCGGCGACCTTGCAGGCGGTGGCGCTGGCGCTGTTCCTGCCCTTCGACGGGCTGGTCTCGCTCTATCTCATCTCCGGCATCTTCGGCCTGTTCCAGGGCGGCATCGTCTCCACCTATGCGGTGATCGTGCGGGAGAACGTGCCGGTGCGGGAGGTCGGGACGCGGGTCGGCATCGCCCTCTCGGCGACGCTGGTCGGCATGGCGATCGGCGGCTGGATGTCCGGCCTCGCCTTCGACCTCACCGGCTCCTACCGCGCCGCGGTGCTGAACGGCATCGCCTGGAACGCCGTGACCATCGCCATCGCCGGCTGGCTGGTGCTGCGGCGGCGGACCCGATTGGCCTATGCGTAGCGTTCCCCACGACGGCGCTTCGCGCCGCCGCGGGGCCCCGTTCTTCGCATCTGGCCCAGGTCGCGTCACAGCCTGCCGTGGCGAAGCCGCGGCAGGGCAACGGGAGGCGGCTGAGGGGGCGTCCGACCTGGGCGGGCCTGTCCGTGCGCGGGACGGACGTGCCGCTTGTCCCGGGGGTGTGCGGCGCCGCAGAATGGGGGGATGGCTGCCCCCCTTTCCCGCGTGCCGGCCGAGGCCGATCCGAGCTTCGCCGAGCTCATCGCCGCCCGGCCGCACCTCTCCGCGCATGCCCTCGACGGGCTGACCGTCGAGGAGGTCCCGCTCGCCCGCATCGCCGCCGAGATCGGCACCCCGACCTGGGTCTATTCCGCCGGGGCGCTCCGTCGCCGTGCCCGCGCCCTCGCCTCGGCGCTGGACGGCGCCGGGCTGCGCGCCTCCATCCACTACGCGGTGAAGGCCAACAGCAGCCGCGCCGTGTTGCGGGTGCTGGCCGATGAGGGGCTCGGCGCCGACGTGGTCTCGGAGGGCGAGCTGCGCGCCGCCCGCGCCGCCGGTATCCCGGCCTCGGCCATCGTCTTCTCCGGCGTCGGCAAGACCGAGCGGGAGCTGCGCCTCGCCCTCGAGGAGGACATCGCCCAGATCAACCTCGAAAGCGCCGAGGAGGCGGTGATGCTCTCCGCCCTCGCCGCGGCGATGGGCCGCACCGCGCGGGTGGCGCTGCGGGTGAACCCGGATGTCGATGCCCGCACCCATGCCAAGATCACCACCGGCCGGTCGGAGAACAAATTCGGCGTCGCCATCGCCGAGGCGCCCGCCCTCTACGCCCGCCTCGCCGCCCTGCCGGGGCTGGAGCCGGTCGGCGTCGCCACCCATATCGGCAGCCAGATCACCGCCGGCATGGCCGCCTACCGCGCCGCCTATGCCCGGCTCGCCGAGCTGGTGCGGGCGCTCCGCGCCGCCGGCCTGCCGGTGCGCCATGTCGATTGCGGCGGCGGCCTCGGCATCCCCTATCGGGACGAGCCGGCGCCGCTGCCGGAGGCGCTGGCCGGGGCGATCAAATCCACCCTCGGCCTGCTCGGCCTGCCGGTGATGCTGGAGCCGGGGCGCTGGATCGCCGGCCCGCCTGGCCTGCTGCTCGCCTCCGTCATCCTGCAGAAGCAGGGGGCCGACCGTCGCTTCCTGGTGCTGGACGCCGCCATGAACGACCTGGTGCGGCCGGCCATGTACGAGGCCTGGCACGGCATCCTGCCGGTCGGCGCGCGCGACCTGGTGGCGCCGCTCGCGCCGGCCGAGGTGGTCGGCCCGGTCTGCGAGACCGGCGACACCTTTGCCCGCGGCCGGGCGTTGCCATCTCTGTCCCCGGGAGCGCTGGTCGCCTTCCTGGATGCGGGAGCCTATGGCGCCGTGATGAGCAGCACCTACAACATGCGGCCCCTGGCCGCCGAGGTGATGGTGGACGGGGCGCGCTTCGCGGTGACGCGGGAGCGGCAGAGCTACGCGGCGCTGCTCGGGGCCGAACGTCTGCCGCCCTGGCTCGGGGAGGCTGCGCCCTGAGCCCGGCCGGGCCGCCGCCGCCGGATCCCGACGCCGCCGCGGACGGGTCCATGCGGCGCCTGGCCGCGCTGCTGCGGCGCCGGCGGCGCCTGGCCCGGCTTGCCCTACTGTGGGAGGCGGCCTGGCCGCGCCTCTGGCCGGTGCTCGGCCTGCTCGGCCTCGGCCTCGTCATCGCCCTGCTCGACCTGCCGCAGAGGCTGCCGCCCTGGTTGCACATCCTGCTGCTCCTCGCCGCCGCCGGCCTGCTCGGCTGGACAGGCTGGCGGGCCTTCCGCGGCTTCCGCCTGCCGGACGATGCCGGGGCCGAGCGGCGGCTGGAGCGCAATGCCGGCCTGCGGCACCGGCCGCTGGCGACGCTCTCGGACCGGCCGGCCGGCAACGATCCGGCGGCGCTGGCGCTCTGGCGGGTGCACCAGGCGCGGGCCGCGGCGCAGATCCGGCGGTTGCAGGTCGGCCTGCCGCGCCCCGGCCTGCCGGGGCGCGATCCGCGGGCGCTGCGGGCCGCGGTCGGGCTCGCCGTCCTCGCCGCCCTGGTCGTGGCCGGGGACGAGGTGCCGGAGCGGCTTCGTCGGGCCGTCACCCCGGCCTTCGCCGGCCCGGCCCCGACGCCGGCGCTGAAGCTGGAGGCCTGGGTGACGCCGCCCGCCTATACCGGTGCCGCGCCCGTGTTCCTCGACCCGGCCGGCGGCGCCGCCACCGTGCCGGCGGGCAGCAGGTTGCAGGTCTCGCTCTCCGGCGGCCATGGCGCCGTGCCCGAGTTGCTGATGGAGGCCGAGGCGACGCCCTTCCGCGCGCTGGACGGCGCCAGCTTCGCCGCCGAGGCGCTGCTCGAGCATGGCGGCCGCCTCGCCGTGCGGCGCGGCGGCGAGGAGCTGGCGCGCTGGGCGCTGACCGTGCAGGCCGATGCGCCGCCCCGCGTCGCCTTCGCCGAGCCCCCCGGCCGGGCCCCCCGCGGCCTCGGCACCCGGCTGCCCTGGAAGGCCGAGGATGACTGGGGCCTGGCCAATCTGCGGGCCGAGCTGCGGCTGCAGGCGCGGCCCGAGGCGCCGCCGCTGCGGCTGGACCTGGCGCTGCCGGGGCTGAACCCGAAGCAGGCGAAGGGCGCCGCCACGCCCGATCTCTCGGCGCATCCCTGGGCCGGGTTGGAGGTGGAGGCGCGGCTGCTGGCGAAGGATGGGGCGGGCCAGGAGGGGCAGTCCGAGGCCGCGACGCTCACCCTCCCGGAGCGGAGCTTCAACCATCCCGTGGCGCAGCGGCTGATCGCCCTGCGCAAGGCGCTTTCGCTGGAGCCGGAGCGCCGGGCGCCGGTGCGGCGCGAGCTCGAGGCCGTCGCCGCGGCGCCCGAGGCCTTCGAGCACGACGTCGCCACCTATCTCGCGCTGCGCACGGCGCGCACCCGCCTCATCGTCGACCGCCGGCCCGAGGCGGTGCCGGAGGTGCAGGAGATCCTCTGGCAGGTGGCCCTGGCCCTCGAGGAAGGCCGCGACGGCCGCACCCTGCGCGCCCTGCAACAGGCGCGCGAGGCGTTGCGCGAGGCGCTCGACAAGGCCGAGCAGCAGGAGAAGGCGCCGAACCAGGACGAGGCCAAGGCGCAGGAGCAGCGCGCCGAGCTGGAGCGCCGCATCCAGGAGCTGCGCGACGCCATCCGCCAGCATCTCGAGGCGCTGGCCGAGAAGCTGCAACGCGAGAATGCCGAGGCGATGCCCTTCGATCCGCAGTCGCGGCTGATGGACCAGAAGGAGATGGACCGCCGCACCCGCCGCATGGAGCAGGCGGCGCGCGAGGGCCGGACCGAGGATGCGAAGCGCGAGCTGGCCGAGCTGGAGGAGATGCTGAAGGCGCTCGAGGAAGGCCGCGCCCAGCGCGCCGAGAGCCCCGAGCGCCAGCAGCGGCGCGAGAAGGGCCAGCAGCAGATGGGCGTCGTGCAGGACATGGTGAAGCGCCAGTCCGAGATGCTCGACCGCAGCCACCAGCGCGCCGACGAGGATGACCGCGAGCGCAGCACGCGGGAGCGTCAGCAGCGGCTGAACCAGCAAAATCCCCGCTGGCCGCCGGATGCGCCGCAGCCGCAGTCGCCCTCGGCGCAGCAGCAGGGCGGAGGGGAGCGGGAGGGCCAGCAGGAGCAGGCCGCGCGCGACCAGGATGGCCGCCGGCAACGGGCGCTGCGGCGCGCGCTCGGCGAGCTGATGCAGCAATTCGGCGACATGACCGGCGAGGTCCCGGAGGCGCTTGGCCGTGCCGACCAGGCGATGCGCGAGGCGCAGGAGCAGCTGAGCCAGGGCGGCGATGCCCGCGCGGCGCAGCAGCGCGCCTTGCAGGCGTTGCAGGAGGGCGGGCGGCAGATGGCCCAGTCCATGCAGCGCCAGTTCGGCATGAGCCAGGAAGGCGACGAGGACGGCGACCCGCAGGACATGACGGGCGAGAACCAGCCCGGCGGCACGGGCCAGGACCAGGCGCATGGCCAGGGCGAGGGGCGCGATCCGCTCGGCCGCCGCTCGCGCGACGTCAACGGCAACGCCGACAACGGCGCCGATACGCGGGTGCCGGAGGAGGCGGAGATGCTGCGGACCCGGCGGCTGCAGGAGGAGCTGCGGCGGCGCGGCGCGGAGCGCGAGCGCCCGATGGAGGAGCTCGACTACATCGACAGGTTGCTGAAGCAGTTCTGAGACACGCGCGGCCCGGGGACACAGGGCGGTCCTGACCGCGATCCGCCCGGCAACCTTTTCCATCGCGCTAGGTTGTGTCGGCTGCACCGCGGGGTCGACGTGCCATGTCCTGGCTGCACGCCATACTGGACCAGTCCCCCGAGGTCGCGCTCTTCCTGTCGCTGGCCATCGGCTATGCCATAGGCCGCATCCAATTCGGCAAGTTCCAGCTTGGCGGCGTCGCCGGATCGTTGCTCGCCGCGGTCGTCATCAGCCAGTTCGGCGTGCATATCGACAACGGTGTCAAGTCGATCCTGTTTGCGCTCTTCATCTACGCGGTAGGATTCGAGAGCGGGCCGCAATTCTTCCGCTCGCTCGGCCTGCAATCCATCCGCGAGATCGTCATGGCCGCGGTGCTGGCGCTGAGCGGCCTGGCGACGGTGGTGATCCTGGCGCGCCTCTTCGGGCTCGACAAAGGCCTCGCCGCCGGCATCGCCGCGGGCGGGCTGACGCAATCGGCGATCATCGGCACCGCCGGCGCGGCCATCGCCAAGCTCGGCCTGCCGCTCGACGAGGTGCAGCGGCTGCAGGGCAACGTCGCGGTGGGCTATGCCGTGACCTATATCTTCGGCTCCTTCGGCGCCATCATCGTCTGCGTCAACATCCTGCCCTGGTTCACCGGCCGCGGCATCCGCGACGATGCCATCCGGGCCGAGGCGAAGCTGTTGGCCGGTGCCCGCGTCTATGCGCCGGGCGAGCAGCCGGCGGCGCCCGACCTGGTCGGGCGGCTGTTCCAGGTGGACCAGGCGGCGGGACAGAGTGTCGCCCAGCTCGAGGCGCGGGCCGGCGCCCCGGTCTCGGTCGAGCGCATCAAGCATGCCGGGCGGCTGGTCGGCGTCGAGCCCACGGTGACCCTGCAACGCGGCGACGTGGTGCTGCTGGTGGGGCGGCGGGCCGGCATGCTCGACCTGGCCGGCGGGATCGGGCCGGAGCTGCAATCCTCCGAGGGGATGGACGTCGTCACCCTCACCCGCGACGTGGCGGTGACCAACCCGGCCTATGTCGGCCATAGCGTCGCCGAGATCATGGCGGCGACCGCGCCCGAGATGCGGCACGGCGTCTTCCTCACCGGCCTGCATCGCGCCGGCCAGCCGGTGCCGTTGACGCCGGCCACGCGGGTGGAGAAGGCCGACATCGCCACGCTCTACGGCACGGAGAGCGACGTGAAGCGCGCCGCGGCCTCGGCCGGCACCGTGATCGTGTCCTCGGACAAGACGGATTTCGTCTTCCACGGCCTCGGCCTCGCGGTCGGGCTGCTGATCGGGCTCGTGGTGGTGCGCATCGGCGACGTGCCGCTGACGCTCGGCAGCGGCGGCGGCGCGCTGCTCTCCGGCCTGCTCTTCGGCTGGTATCGCGGCCGCAACCTCGCCGTCGGCAACATGCCGGTCGGCGCCTCGACCCTGCTGCGCGACCTCGGCCTGGCCGGCTTCGTCGCGGCGGTCGGGCTGCAATCCGGGCAGCAGGCGGTGACGACGGTGGCGCAGCAGGGGCTGACCCTGTTCCTCCTCGGCGTGGTGGTCACCCTGCTGCCGATGCTGATCACCATGGCGGTCGGCCGCTACCTGCTGCGCTACGACAACACCGCGGTCTTCGCCGGCGCGCTGTCCGGCTCCCGCTCCGCCAACCCGGCCTTCGGCGAGGTGCTGGACAAGGCCGGCAATTCCATCCCCACGACGCCCTTCGCCATCACCTATGCGCTCGCCAATGTCTTCCTCACGCTGTTGGGGCCGCTGGTCGTGGCGCTCGCGTGAGGCATCGGCAGGAGGCCGACCCATGGAACCCCGCAAGGACGACTACGCGCAGTACGCGAAGCTCAGCCCCTTCGAGCTGAAGGACGAACTGATCAAGCTGGCGTCGAGCAAGGCGAACCGGCTGATGCTGAATGCCGGCCGCGGCAACCCGAATTTCATGGCGACCCTGCCGCGCCGCGCCTTCCTCCGTCTCGGCCTCTTCGCGGTGGCGGAATCCGAGTTGTCCTATTCCTACATGCCGAACGGCGTCGGCGGCCTGCCCCGCATCGAGGGCATCGAGGGGCGCTTCGAGCGCTTCGTCGCCGATCACCGCGACCAGGAGGGCGTCGCCTTCCTCGGCCGGGCGCTGAGCTATGTCCGCGACCAGCTCGGCCTATCCGCCTCGGCCTTCCTGCACGAGATGGTCGAGGGCATCCTGGGCGGCACCTATCCCGAGCCGCCGCGCATGCTGCGCATGAGCGAGGAGGTCGTGCGGCAGTATCTGGTGAAGGAGATGGTGGGCGGCCATCTGCCCGGCGAGGCGATCGACCTTTTCGCGCTCGAGGGCGGCACCGCCGCCATGACCTACATCTTCGACAGCATGCAGAAGAACCACCTCATCGCCAAGGGCGACAAGGTGGCGATCGGGCTGCCGGTCTTCACGCCCTACATCGAGATTCCGCAGCTCGAGAATTACGCGCTGGAGGAGGTGCCGCTGCACGCCAATCCGGCGCAGGGCTGGCAGTATCCGGATGCCGAGCTGGACAAGCTGAAGGACCCGGCGGTCAAGGTCTTCTTCTGCGTCAACCCGAGCAACCCGCCCTCGGTGAAGATGGACGACCGCAGCCTGGAGCGCATCGCCGCCATCGTGAAGGAGAGCCGGCCGGACCTCATCATCCTCACCGACGACGTCTACGGCACCTTCGCCGACGATTTCCGCTCCCTCTTCGCGGTCTGCCCCCAGAACACCGTCCTGGTCTACTCCTTCTCCAAGTATTTCGGCGCCACCGGCTGGCGGCTCGGCGTGGTGGCGACGCATCGCGACAACGCCATGGACCGCGCCCTCGCGGCGCTGCCGGAGCCGGTGAAGGCGACGCTCGACCGCCGCTACGGCTCGCTGGTGCCGGATGTGCGCGCGCTCCGCTTCATCGACCGGCTGGTGGCCGACAGCCGCACCGTGGCGCTGAACCACACCGCGGGCCTGTCCACGCCGCAGCAGGTGCAGATGGTGATGTTCGCCCTCTTCGCCATGATGGACGAGAACGACGCCTACAAGGCGGAGCTGAAGAAGCTGGTGCGGCGGCGCGAGGCGGCGCTCTACCGCGAGCTCGGCCTGGCGCCCGAATCCGGCCCGAACGCCGTCGACTATTACACGCTGCTCGATCTGGAGCGGATCGCCGAGCGGCTGCATGGCCGGGAATTCGCAACCTGGATCACCGAGCGGTCCTCCTCCGGCGACCTGCTCTTCCGCATTGCCGACGAGACCGGCATCGTGCTGCTGCCCGGCCGCGGCTTCGGAACGCAGCGGCCGGCGGCGCGCGCCTCGCTCGCCAATCTCAACGAGTACGAATACGCCCGCATCGGCCGTGCCCTGAAGGGCATGGCGGAGGAGTTCCACGCCGAGTTCCGGAAGCAGCAGCCCGCCACCAAGGCGTAGAGCGGATCCCGCTCCGCCGGCCTCGCCGGGGCGGGTGAGGATGCCATGAAGACGACAGGTTGGCGCCCACCCCGTGAAGGGCTGTTCACGGGGCGGGCGCCAGCGGTGCCGCCTTCACCCTTCCTCAAGCCCGGCGCCGCTACCCAGGCCTGCCCATGGCGCCTTCGCGCCGCGGGCGTGGAGGATGTGGCGGCGGGCCATGGCGACACTGGGCGGCAGCGCCGCGGATGATGTGCTGCAGGGCACGGCCGGGGCGGATTCGCTCGAAGGCGGCATGGGGGCGGATACGCTGCTGGGCGGCGGCGGGGCGGACAGCCTGCGCGGCGGCGGCGGCGCCGACCTCATTCTGCTGCAGGGCATCGACGGCGTCGCCTCCACCCTTGGCGCCATGCAGCGCATCCTCGATTTTTCGCTCGCCCAGGGCGACCTCCTGGCGCTGCGCGCCCAGCCCGTCGCGGGCGAGCTCTGGCCCATCGCCACCGGCAGTTGGGCCTTGCCCGGCGAGACGCCGCTGCCCATCGGCTGGGGCGGCAGCCTGGCGCCGGCCGCGGCGCCGCTCGCCGGCCTCGCCTTGCCCGACCCGACCGGCGGCGCCGGCTTCCTGCTGCGCTGGCTGCCGGATACCGGGTCCGGCGGCTGGCTGATCCTCGATGCCGACCGCGACGGCGTGCTGGGTGCCGTCGACCTGGTGGCGCGCTTCGACCTGCCCGCGGGCCAGGCGATCGGGCCGGAGGCCTTCCTCGCCGGCAGCCTCGCCCTGCTGGGCAGCATCGGCGCGGATAGCCTCGCCGGCACCGCCGCGGCCGACCGCCTGCACGGCTTCGGCGGCAATGACCGCCTGTCGGGTGGCGGCGGCAGCGACACGCTGCTCGGCGGCGCGGGGCAGGACACGCTGCTCGGCGGCGACGGCTTCGACAGCCTCGAGGGCGGCGATGGTAACGATTCGCTGGATGGCGGCGCGGGGACCGATGTCCTGCTCGGCGGCGTCGGCAACGACACGCTGCTCGGCGGCGCCGGCGACGACCTGTTGCAGGGCGGCGCCGACCGCGACGTGCTGCGGGGCGGCGAGGGCGATGACAGCCTCGAGGGCGGCCCCGGCGCCGATACCCTGGAGGGCGGCGCCGGGGCCGATACCATCCTGTTGCAGGCGATGGGCGAGGCCGCCTGGTCGACGCTCTCCGGCATGGACCAGGTGACCGGCTTCAGCGCCGCCGAGGGCGACCGGCTGCGCCTCTCCGATGCCTGGACGGGACAGGCCGATGGCAGCGGCGCCGATGCCGGCACCTATGCCGGCAGCGATGGCGTGGCGCGCGCCCTGCTCTGGGGCGGCGTCACCCGCGCGCTTTCCGCCTTGCCGGCGGGCACGGCCCTGCCGGCGCTGCCGACCGGGGCGACCGGGGCCTATCTCCTCTACTGGGTGCCGGCCCTCGCCGGCGGCACCGTGCCGGCCGGCGGCTGGCTGGTGCTCGACCTCGACCGCAACGGTCGCGTCGATGCCACGGATGCGGTCTGGCGCATCGGCTCCACCGCCCAGCCCGTCAGCATCGGGCCCACCGATTTCATCGCCGGCACCTTCCTCTCGGTGCTGCGCGGCGGCGTGCAGGTCGCCGGCACGGCGGGCAACGACACGCTGCGGGGCGGCAGCCTCAACGAGACCTTCCTCGGCAGCGGCGGCAGCGACGTCATCGAGGGTGGCGCCGGCGCGGCCAACGCGCTGAGCTATGCCGGCCTCGGCGGCAGCGTCGCGCTGCGCCTCGCCGCCGATGGCCACGGCACGGTGACGAAAAGCCAGGGTGGCACCGACAGCATCGCCGGCATCCAGGCCTTCAGCGGGACCGCCGGGGCGGACCGGCTGGATGCGGGCGCGGCACCGGCCGGTTTCTTCGCCATCAGCCTCGAGGGGCGGGCGGGCGACGATACGCTGATCGGCGGGGCCGGGGTGCAGGCGAGCTACGGCGCCAGCCCGGCGGCGGCGCGGATCGACCTCGCCGCCGGCACCGCGCAGGATGGCTGGGGCGGCACCGACCGGCTGAGCGGCATCCGCCGCGTGGCGGTGACCTCGGCCTATGCCGATACGGTGCTGGGCTCGGCGGGCGACGACCTGTTCCTGTCCGGCGCTGCCGGCAACAAGCTCTTCGATGGCCGCGGCGGCACGGATGAGTGGCGCTATGCCGGCAGCGGCGCGGTGGCGGTCGACCTCGCCGCGGGGCTGGCGGAGAAGCCGGGCGGCGTCGACCGCCTGACCGGCATCGAGGTGGCGAGCGGCGGCGCCGGGAATGACAGCCTGCGCGGCTCGGCGGGCAGTGACCGGCTGGCCGGCGCGGCGGGCGACGACACCATCGATGGCGGCGCCGGCAAGGATATCGTCGCCTACGACGTGATCGCGCCGGGCAGCGACCTGCCGCTGCGGGGTGCGGTGGTCGATCTCTCGACCGGCCGGGCGACCGATCCCTGGGGTGGGCAGGATGTGCTGCGCAACCTCGAGGGCGCCTGGGGCTCCCGGCTCGGCGACGACCTGACTGGCATCGCCATCGCCGGGGTCTACACCACGCTGCGCGGCCTGGCCGGCGACGACACGCTGCGCGGCCCGCAGGCCCGCAGCCTGGTGCTGGCGGATTATGCCGGCGACCCGGCCGCGGTCGTGGTCGATCTCGCCGCCGGCACCGCCTGGGATGGCTGGGGGGGCACCGACCGGCTGGTGCTGATCGACCATGCCCGCGGCAGCGACTTCGCCGACCGCCTCGCCGGCAACGGCAACGCGAACATGCTGATGGGCGGCGCCGGCAACGACACGCTGCTCGGCGGTGCCGGCAACGACACGCTGCAACCTGGGCCCGGCGCCGACCTGCTGCAGGGCGGCGAGGGCGACGACTTGTTCTCCCCGGAGGCGGATGGGCGCTTCACCGGCAGCCTCTCGCTCGCGCTCGGCGACGGCACCGCGCGGCTCCTCACCTTCACCAATGTCGCCCTCTTCGCCGACCGCCTCGATGGCGGCGCCGGCACGGATCGCTGGGTGGCGCCGGCGGGGAACGCCCTGCTCGACCTGCGCAATGCGGCACCCCTCGGTATGGAACGGTTCGAGGGCAATGCCGGTGCCGATGCGCTGCTGCTGCCGGCAAGCCTCGCCGGGGCGGTGACGCTGCTCGGCGGCGGCGGCAACGACACGCTCGCGGCCGGTGGCGGCAAGGACGTGCTGGACGGCGGCACGGGTGACGACCTGCTGCTCGGCGGCGCGGGCAACGACACGCTGCGCGGCGGCGCCGGCGACGACACGCTGATGGGCGGCGACGGCAACGACGCCATGGATGGCAATGTCGGGCGTGACAGCGTGCTGGGCGGCGCCGGCAACGACACCATCATCTGCTCCGCCTGGGCGGCGCTGCTCGATGGTGGCCCGGGGCAGGACCGGCTCTCCTTCAACCTCGGCGGCGCGATCGGGGCGCTGCGGCTGGTGGCCGATGCGGCGGGGCAGGTGCTGACGGGCGGCGGCAACACGACGCTGCTGCGCGGCTTCGAGACGGAGTCCATCATCGGCGGCGCCGGCAACGATGTCTTCCGCGGCCTCGCCGGCAACGACACGCTGCGCGGCGGCGCGGGCAACGACGTGCTGGAAGGCGTTGCCGGCAACGATCTCCTCGATGGCGGCGCGGGCAACGACACGCTGCGCGGCGGCGCCGGCGACGACACGCTGATGGGCGGCGACGGCAACGACGCCATGGATGGCAATGGCGGCCGCGACAGCCTGCTCGGCGGCGCCGGCAACGACACCATCGTCGCCCTGAACTGGGCGGTGCTGCTGGATGGCGGGCCGGGGCAGGACCTGCTCTCTTTCAGCCTGTCGCATGCGCTGGGCGCGCTGCGGCTGGAGAATGACGCGGCGGGGCAGGTGCTGACCGGCGGCGGCAACACTATGCTGCTGCACGGCTTCGAGCGGGACTCGATCACCGGCGGCGCCGGCAACGATTGGTTCCGTGGCCTTGCCGGGGCCGACACGCTGCGCGGCGGCGCGGGCAACGACACGCTGATCGGCGGCGCCGGCGACGACCTGCTCGATGGCGGCACGGGCATCGATGTCGCCGTCATCGCCGGCAAGGCGGCGAGCACCCTCCTGACGCGCCAGGCGGACGGCTCCTGGCTCGCCACCGGGCCGGAGGGAACCGACCGGCTCGTCTCCATCGAGCGGGTGCATTTCACCGACCGCGACGTGCTGCTGTATTGAGCGGCGGCCCTACCGCGCCGGCACCAGCCGCAGGATGCGCCCCTCCGCCTCGTCGGTGAGCAGGTAGAGGGCGCCCTCCGGCCCCTGCACCACCTGCCGCAGCCGCGGGCCGTCCTGCAACAGCCGCTCCTCGCCCGTCACCCGGTCGCCCTCGGTCGAGAGCCGCACCAGGCCGGGCGGGTTCAGCGCCGCGACGAAGAGGCTGCCGCGCCAGGCCGGGAAGGCGCCGCCGGTGTAGAAGGCGATGCCCGAGGGGCTGACCGAGGGCAGCCAGACATGGATCGGCTCCTCCATGTCCGGCCGCGACGCGCCCTCGCCGATCGCCGTGCCGTCATAGTCGCGGCCATGGGTGACGACCGGCCAGCCGTAATTCCGGCCGGGGCGGAGGAGGTTGATCTCGTCGCCGCCGAGCGGGCCGAACTCCGCCTCCCACAGGCTGCCGGTCCAGGGATTGACGGCGAGGCCCTGCGGGTTGCGGTGGCCATAGGTGAAGATCTCGGCCCGCGCCCCGGCGCGGCCGGCGAAGGGGTTGCCGCGCCACGGCGTGCCGTCGCGGGAGAGCCGCAGCACCTTGCCGCCGAGATCCGCGAGCCGCTGCGCCCGCTGCTTGGTCTCGTAGCGCTCGCCCACCGAGAGGAAGAGCGCGCCGTCGCGGCCGAAGACGATGCGGCAGCCATAGTGGTTGCGCCCGCTCGCCTGCGGCGGCGTCGCATCGAGGATGGGCCGGACCCGTTGCAGCGCGCGGGCGTCGCGCGAGAGCCGGGCGCGCACCAGCCGGGTCAGGGCGCCGCCCGGCACCAGCGCGGCCTGGCAGAGATAGACCTCCCGCGTGCGGGCGAAATCCGGGGCGAGGGCGATGTCGAGCAGCCCGCCCTGGCCCGCCGCCTCCACCTGCGGCACCCCGGCCAGCGGCGGCGAGACACGGCCGTCGCGCCCGACCAGCCGCAGCCGGCCGGGGCGTTCCGTCACCAGCAGCCGGCCATCCGGGAGGAAGGCGGCACCCCAGGGATTTTCCAGCCCGGAGGCGAAGGGCTCGACACGGAACGCCGCCGGCTGTGCCCGGGCACCGGCGGCGAGGATCAGGGACAGGAAGGCGAGGAGGAGGGGCCGCATGCGGCGGAAGATGGGGCGTCCCCCGGCCGCCGCCATCCCGGCGGCGCCTCGCCTCAGAGCGCCTGTCACAACCGTCGCTGCCCGTTGTCCTGGCGCGGCTTCGCCGCGACAGGCTGTGACGGCTCCTGGCCGAGAGGAGAGTCCATGGGGCCCCCGCAAAGCCGCGCAGCGGTCTTGTGGGGAGTTCTCAGCCGATGTTGCTGTCGATCCAGCCCTTGAGCTGGCCCTTGGGCGAGGCGCCCACCTTGGTGTCCACCAGCTTGCCGTCCTTGAAGAGCAGCATGGTGGGGATGCCGCGGACCGCATACTCGTTCGGCGTCATCGGGTTCTCGTCGATGTTCACCTTGGCGACGGTCAGCTTGCCCTCATACTCCTTGGCCAGCTCGTCGAGGATCGGGCCGACCATCCGGCAGGGGCCGCACCACTCCGCCCAGAAATCCACCAGCACGGCGCCGGACGCTTCCAGCACGTCCTGCTTGAAGGTGTCGTCGGTGACGGCCTTGGTCAGTTCGCTCATGGATTGCATGCCTTGTCTCGGGCCCACCCGGCGCAGGGCCGGGCGAGGGGGCGGATTGCCCCGAAGCTGCCGCAAAGGTCGGGCGCCGTGGCAGCCGGGTCAAGGGATCGTGCGCTCACGCCCGGCATGCGTCCGATGCGTGCAACCCGTTGCGGCGGCTCAGTCCGGCCCGGACGGCGGCGGCGCGTGCTCATCCAGCAGCCCGCCCGGCAGGGGCATGAGCCGGGCGCCGTAGGTCCAGACCAGGGCGCAGTCCACCTGCCGCCCGGGGAAGGCCTGGCGCAGCACCGCGCGATAGGCCGCCATCTGCCGCAGATAGAGGGGCGGCACCGCCTCGGCGGCCGCGGGCGGCGGGCGGTTGGTCTTGAAGTCGAGCACCAGCACCCGCTCGGGCGTCACCACCAGTCGGTCCACCTGCCCGGCGACCAGCCGGCCGCCGATGCGCCCGGCGATCGGCGCCTCGGCCAGGCTGCCCGGGGCGAAGGCCGCGGCGACCGCCGGGGCGGCGAGCAGGGCCAGCACCTCGGCTTCCGTCTCGGCCTGCTCCTCCGGCGTCAGCCCATGCCCGGGGCGGGCGAGGAAGCGCCGCGCCGCCGCCGCCCGCTCCGCCTCCGGCCGCTCGGGCAGGTGCTGCAACAGGGCATGGACCACGCGGCCGCGGCGGAAGCGCCGCCCGTCCGGGTCGCGGGCGCCATGCGGCGCGGCGGCCGGGGTGTCGGTCTCGCCCGGCAGGGCCGAGGGCGACAGGGCGAGCTCCGGCGCCTCGGGGGGCGCCGGCCGCGTCGCCCAGCCGGGCAGCTCGCCCGGCGCCGCCGCATCCGCCGCCCGCTCGGGGACCGGCGGCACCGCCTGCGGGCAGGCGGCCTGCCACAGCACCGCCTCGCCGAAGTCGCAGGCGGCCGGGGCGCCGAAGGCGCGGTGGTCGAAGACCGCCTCGGCGGCGCCCTCCATCCGCCGGAAGCCGGCGGCGACATGCGCGTACCACTCGCCCGGCTGCTTGCCCCAGCCGCAGACCAGCAGCCGGTCCTCGGCCCGGGTCAGCGCCACGTAGAGCAGGCGGTTCTCCTCCTGCTGCCGCTTCGCCTCGTCGGCCGCCTTGGCGGCGAGGAAGGCGGGGGCATGGAAGCTCTTGTTCGGCGCCCAGAGCGGCAGGCTGAGCCCCTCGCCCTCGAGCCAGCGGATCGCCTCCGCCCCGGTGCCGCTGCCGACATCGGCGAGGATGACGATCGGCGCCTGCAGCCCCTTGGCGTTGTGCACCGTCATGATGCGCACCGCGTCGCCGCTGCCCTCGGCCTCGCGCTTCACCTCGGCGCCGCCCTGGCGCAGCCAGTGCAGGAAGCCCTGCAGGCTCGGCGGGTGCTTGCGCTCATAGGCCAGCGCCGCGTTCAACAGCTCGTCCAGCAGGTCGGCCGCCTCCAT
This sequence comes from Roseicella frigidaeris, assembly GCF_003258945.1. Taxonomy (GTDB): domain Bacteria; phylum Pseudomonadota; class Alphaproteobacteria; order Acetobacterales; family Acetobacteraceae; genus Paracraurococcus; species Paracraurococcus frigidaeris. The sequence goes on from NZ_QLIX01000001.1 coordinate 72,689, forward strand.
GCCGAGCCTCGCCAGCAGCCGCGCCCGGCCGGTGCGGCCATCGACATGGCCATCCGGGCCCGCCTCGCCCAGCACCTCGGCCAGTAGGGCGTGCGGCGAGACGAAATCGGCCCGCGCCGCCAGCCGCGCCAGCCAGGCGGCGGCGCGCGCCTCCGGCCCGGCCGCCGATTCGTCGCGCCGCGCCATCAGCGCGCCCCAGAGCGGGCCCGTCCGGCCATGCGCCAGCGCCAGCAGCGTCTCCTCCGAGAGGCCGACCAGCGGGCTCTTCAGCAGCGCCGCGAGCTGCAAATCATCCTCGGGCAGCAGCAGCACGTCGCAGAGCGCGAGCAGGTCCATGACCGCGATGTGCTCGACGAGCTTCACCCGGGTGACGCCCGCGACCGGCACCTGCCGCGCCTTCAGGGCGCGGACCAGCAGCGGCACCAGCGCGACATTGGCCTGCTTGCGCAGCAGCACCAGCACGTCGCCGGCGCGCACCGGGCGGTCGCGGCTCTCCAGCCGCTCGTGCCGGAGCATGTGGTCGATGCGGGCCGCCAGCGCCTCGGCCATCAGCGCCTCGGCGCTGGCCACCCGCGCCGGCTCCTCCGGCACCTGCCAGGGCTCGGGGGGCGGCGTCTCGGCGGGGAGCAGCAGCGGCCAGAGCTCGACCCGGCCGGCATGGCCGATCCGGTCCGGGTGGTGGCGCAGCGTCTCGCCCTCGGCCACCACGCCCTGCCGCGCCGGGCTGTCCTCGGCGAAGACCGCGTCGACCAGCGCCAGCACCGGCGCCGTCGAGCGGAAGGAGACGTCGAGATCGACCTGGCGGAAGGCGCCGCCGCCCGCCTTGACCTGCCGCTGGTAATGCTGCTGCCAGCGGGCGAAGCCGGCGGAATCGGCACCCTGGAAGCCGTAGATCGCCTGCTTCACGTCGCCGACCGCGAAGACGGTGCGCAGGGTGGCCGGCCGCTCCACGGCCGCGGCCGAGAGGCTGCGGGCGAGCAGCCGCGCCGCGCCGCGGGCCGATCCCTCGCCGGCGAAGAACTCCGCGGTCAGCGCCGCGGCGATGCCCCATTGCGCCGGGTTGCTGTCCTGCGCCTCGTCCAGCAGCACGTGATCGAGGCCGCCATCGAGCTTGTAGAGCACCCAGGCGCTGCCGGGGTCTTCCAGGATGCGGCGGACATGGTCGATCAGGTCGCCATAGCTGAGCATGCCGGCGCTCCGCTGCCGCGCCCGGTAGCGGTCGAGCACCGGCGCGGCGAGGGCGAGCAGCGCGGCGGTCGCGGCGCCGAGCCGGCAGGCGGCGCGCTGCCCGGCGATGCCGAGCAGCCGCTCGCCCTCGGCGGTGAGGGCGGCCAGCACCTCCGCCTGCCGCGCCCCGACGCCCTTGGTCGCCAGGGAGCGCGCGGCGCGCACGGCGCCCTCCTTGGTGAGGAAGATGTCGCACCAATCGGCGAAGCGGGCGGCGCGCTCCTCCGGTCCGGCGGCGAGCCAGGCGGCGATGCGGTCCGCCCGGCCAAGGTCGCTCTCGGTCTTGCTCGCGCCCAGCAGGCTCGCCGCCTGGCGCAGCGGCGCCTCCTCCACGGCGCAGGCTTCGGCCAGCACCTCCGCCTCGTCCAGGCTGTCCGGCGCGCCGAGCGCGGCGGCGAGGCGCAGCCGCAGGCCGGCCACGCCGTTGCAGCCCTCGAGGCAGCGCGCCAGCCGCTCCCGCGCCGTGTCCTGCAGCAGGGCGCGGGTGACGTCGGAGAAGGTGTCGGCGGAGGCGATGCCGGCGAGCAGGGCGAGCTCGTCCATCACCGCCTCGCTGCGCGCCAGCACCGCCTCCCGCGCCTCGGCCAGCATCAGCGCCGCGTCCTGCTCCTCCAGCACCGCGAATTGCGGCGGCAGGTCGGCCTCGAGCGGGAAGCTGCGCAGCAGCGACTGGCAGAAGGCATGGATGGTCGAGATGCGCATGCCGCCCGGCATCTCCAGCACCTCGACCAGCAGGGTGCGGGCCCGCTGCAGCAGCCGCGCATCCGGCGCCGCGCCGGTCAGCCGGGCGATCTCGGCGGCCAGGCGCGGCTCCTCCCACACCGTCCACTCGCCGAGGCGCTTGCGCAGGCGCGACTGCATCTCCGCCGCCGCGGCGCGGGTGAAGGTGAGGCAGAGGATGCGGCCCGGCACCTGCGCCGGATCGAGCAGCAGCCGCAGCACGCGGTCGATCAGCACCTTGGTCTTGCCCGAGCCGGCCGAGGCGCCCACCCAGGCGGAGACGGCGGGATCGGAGGCGGCGCGCTGCTGCTGCTCGGCGCGGCTGCGGGCGGTGTCGCTCATGCCGGCCCCCGCGCATCCTCGGCCCCGGCCCATTCGGCGAGGCGCGAGAGGTGGTCGTAGTCGTTGCCCGCCGGGGCGCGCTTCGGATGCGGCCGGGCGGTGAAGGGGCGGTCGCCGAGCAGGAAATCGCCGACCAGCCCGGCGAGCGCGGTAACGGCCTCCTCGGCCAGGAGGCGCACTACCGCCGGGTCCTGCGCCACCAGCTTCTCCTCGCCCGGGGTCGGGCCGCCGGAGAGGCGCCAGTAGAGCAGCCCGGCGCCATCGCCCGCCGGCACGCCGGCGAAGCCGCCCGCCGCGGCGATCGCCGCCTCCAGGGTGAGCTGCGGCTTGCGCCCGTCGCGCACCTCCTCGCCGCTCGGCGGCGCGCCGGTCTTGTAGTCGAGCAGCCGCAGGCCCTGCGGCAGGATGTCGATGCGGTCCGCTTTCGCCTGCAGCACCACCTCGCCGCCGACGAGGCGGAGCGGCAACTCGCCCTTCACTTCGACCAGGCTGCGGATCGGCCCCTCGCCGCGGCGCAGCGCCGCCTCCCGCTCCAGCACGAAGCCGCCGATGCGGGCGAGCCGCGGCGTCCAGAAGGCGGCGAGGCCGGGGCGCGGCGCCGCCTCGGCCAGCGCCGCCTCGGCCGCCTCCTCCCAGAGGGCGCGCGCCGCATCCTCGCCCGGCCAGGGCTGGCCGGAGAGGCGGCGGACGAGATGCGCCATCGCCGCATGCACCAGGTTGCCGTAGTCGAGCACCCCGGCCTCGGCATCCAGCGGCTCGAGCGGGCGCAGCCCCAGCACCTGGCGGGCATAGAAGGCGTAGGGGTCGGCGATCAGCGTCTCGACCTGCGTGACGGAGAGGCGCGTCGGCCGCTTCGCCCGGCTGGGGCGCGGCGCCGGGCGGGCGCAGGGCGTGACCGCGGCCGGGCGGTCGAGCAGCCCGGCCCAGCCGAGCGCCGGGCTCTGCGGCAGGGCCAGCCCATCCTGGCCCTGCAGGAAGGTCTCGATCCGGGTCAGCCAGCGCGCCGGCACGGTGGGGGCGCCGCCGCGCCGCGCGGCGCGGGAGAGCACCGCCTCGGGCGCGCTGCAGGCGGCGAGCAGGAAATCGGCGCAGACCCGGCCGATGCGCGCCTCGGGCTCCGGCAGGCCGAACTCCTTGCGCATCGGCCGGCTCATCCAGGGGCCGGGATCGGTCGCCAGCGGCCAGACCGTCTCGTCCAGCGCCCCGAGCACCACCCGGTCGAAGGTCAGCAGCCGGGCTTCCAGCAGGCCGAGGATTTCCACGCGTGGGTGCGCCCCGCTGTCGCGCCCCCGGGTGGCGCGGAGCGAGGGGGCGGAGGCGCCGTCCATCGCCGCGTCGAACAGCGCCGGCCAGGCGGCGGCCGCGACCGGCGGCATGGCGGCCATGGCGGGCTCCAGCGCCGCCAGATGCGCGGCGAGCGCCTCGCCCTCCTCGCCGGCATAGAGGCGCAGCCCCCCCGGCATCTCCTCGGTTCCGGCCAGCGCCTCGGCGGCGGCGAGATGCGCCGCCAGCAGGTCGCGCGGCGGCCGCGCCTCGCCCTCGGCCAGGGCGGCGAACTCGCCGAGCGCGGCCTCCAGCAGGTCGAGCAGCGCCATGACCTCGGCCAGCGCCTCGGCCTGCTTCTCCCGCGCCAGCCCGGCCCGCGCCGCGGCGCGCAGCCCGGCGAGGCCCGGCGCCGGCCGGGCGCCGCGCAGCGCCGCCTGCTCCAGCCGCCGCACCGCGCCGATCCAGCGCATGCGCGGCCAGCCGCCGGCGCAGAGCGGGTGCTTGAGCGCGGCCAGCAGCGGCACCGGCGCCAGCGCCGCGGCGGCCATGCGGGCGAGCAGGCGCAGGAAGCCGCCGGCCGGCGTCTCGCCGAGCGGCTCGCCGGCGGAATCATCGGCGGTGACGCCATGCCGGGCGAGCTCGGCCGAGACCCGGCGCGCCAGGTCGCGGTCCGGCGTCACCAGGGCGACGCGCGCCTTGGGGTCCTCCAGCGCCTCGCGCAGGGTGAGGGCGATGGCGACCGCCTCGGCCTGGGCATCGGGGGCGGTGAGCTGGGTGAGGCCGGCGAGCGCCGGGCGCCAGGCCGAGGGCTGCTGCGACTGCCAGGCGGGCAGGCCCGCGGCCGGGCGCAGCGCCATGCCGAGCAGGGCCGGGCGTTCGGCCGGCGCGGCGAGGTCCACCGCCTCCTCCGGCGCGCAGCCCGGCCAGCGGGCGATATCCTCGCGTCCGGCGCCGAGCCGGTGCAGCAGGCGCTGCTGGCCGCAGAAGGGATGCGTCGGCGCCTCCCGGATCGCCTCCCAGACCCGGTCCTCGGCGCTGCCGGCATCGAGCCCGTGCAGCACCACGGCGCCGTGGTCGAGGCGGGCGACGACGCGCAGCAGCTCTTCGGCCGCCGGGATGGTGCCGCCGACGCCGATGCCCGCGGCGACCACCGGATGCGCGGGCGGCGCCTTCTGCCAGGCGCGGGTCTGCTCCCACAGCGCCTTGACCCGGCGCATGCCGATATCGAGCAGCTCCTCCTGCGCCAGCCAGTGCTGCCAGGCGGCGAGGACGCCGCGCAGGAAGGTGAGGGTGATCTGCCAGTGCGCCGCATGCACCTCCGGCACCAGCCGCTCCAGCCGCTCGAGCCAATGCTCGTTCAGCGCCTCGGGCAGGCTGCGCGCCAGCAGCTCGAGATCCGTCTCCTCCAGCGCGATCTCGTCGAGCAGCGTCGCCAGCGCCCCGGCCAGCGACCAGGCCTGCTCCGGCGTCGCCGGGCCGCCGCGCTCCTTCGGCAGGCGGGTGATGAAGCCGGCCAGCACCGCCTGCCGCCGCAGCGGGTCGACCGCCGGGGGCAGGTCGAGCAGCGAGGGCAGGGCCAGCTCGTCCGCATCCTCGGTGGAGAGGCCGGCCAGGGCCCGCATGCGCGGCAGCAGCAGGGCGTGGCCATCCGCGGCGCGGAGGAAGGCGACGCGCAGCGCCCGGGCGGAGCGGCGGGTCGGCAGCAGGATGGTGACGCGCGAGAGGTGGTCCGGCGCCGGGTCGGGGAGCCGGCGCAGCACGCCGGCGGCGAGGCAGTCGAGGAAGGGCAGATGCGCCGGGATGGCGAAGAGGTTCATGCCGGCGCCACCGTCCGGGACGGTGCCGTCCTCAGCTCAGAACAGGGCGCGGACCAGGCCCGCGCGCAGGGCCGCCTCGGCCCGTTCCAGGTCCGGCGGCGTCGAGAGATGGAACCAGACCCCGTCATGCACCAGCGCGAAGAGCCGCCCCGAGTCGATGGCCTGATCATAGAGGAGGTTGAGGCTGAAAGGGCCGTCCGGAATGTCCCGGAAGAGTTGCGGCGCCAGGATCTGCACCCCGGCGAAGACATAGGGGGCGAGCTCGCGCTCCCGCGGCCGCCGCACCCGGCCGAGCGGGTCGAGCAGGAAGTCGCCGCGGCCGATCTCGCCCTCGACCTGGGCGCTGCGCACCACCAGCAGCAGCCCGTCCATGCTCGCCGGATCGAAGGCGGCGGCCATGCGGGCGAGGGCCTGGCGCGGCCCGTCCAGCCACATGGCGTCGCCATTGACCACCGCGAAGGGCCCCTCGCCGAGATGCGGCAGGGCGCGGGCGACGCCGCCGCCGGTCTCCAGCACCGGATCCTCGCGCTGCAGGATGACATGCGGCACGCCGCGGCCGGCGACGGCGGCGGCGACCTTGTCGGCATGCCAATGGGCGTTCACCACCGCCTGCTGCACGCCCGCGGCGGCCAGCCGGTCCAGCGCATGGTCGAGCAACGACGTCCCGTCCAGCGTCAGCAGCGGCTTGGCCGTCGTCTCGGTGAGCGGCCGCATGCGCAGGCCGAGGCCGGCGGCGAGGACCATGCCATGGGTGAGCGTGATCACGCTTCGGCGCTCCGGCGGCTGGGGATCATGGCGTCTCCCTACTCCGTGAGTCCCCTGGCTGGAAACACCCGCCGCGCATCACATCCGCATCGAAGGCCGGGCGCGGCGCCGCGGGCACAGGCTGGCAGGGGCGCCTACCGCTCCGGGTTGCGCCGCATCGCCTCCGGCACGTGGCGGTCGAGGACATCCCGCAGCGGCGCGCAGGCCGGCTGCGACAGGGCGCGCGCCAGCAGCGCCCAGCAGCGCGGGCCGTGGCGAAGGTAGTGCGGCTTGCCGTCCCGCCGGTCCAGCCGCACCCAGAGGGCGGCGACGCGGAGATGCCGCTGCGCCCCGCAGGCGGCCAGCGCGCCGAGGAAGGCGGTGCGGTCGAGCCCCGGCCGGGCCGCGAGATAGGCGGCGAGCGCGGCCCGCCGGGCCGCCGGCGCCACGTCGCGCCGCGCATCCTCGACCAGCGAGGCCAGGTCGTAGGCGGGATGGCCGAGCGCGCCGTCCTGGAAATCGAGGATGCCGGTGCGGCGCGGCCCCTCGCGGGTCTCGAGGCGCATGAGGTTGGCCGGGAAGTAGTCGCGGTGGACGAAGCCCCGCAGCCCGGCGAAGGGGGCGAGCATGGCGCCGATCGCCGCGTCCAGCTCGGCCCGGACGGCCTCCCCGGCCGGGGCGCCGAGGGCCGCCGGCCACCACCAGTCGAGGAAGGTGGCCGCCGTCGCGCGGGCCATCGCCGCGGCGTCCCAGGCCGGCAGCCCGGGCGGCACCGGCGCCGCATGCAGGGCGGCCAGCGCCTCGGCGGCCTCGACATAGAGCGGCACGGGATCGGCGCCGGCATCGAGCAGCGCGGCATGGGTCGCGTCGCCGAAATCCTCGATCAGCAGGAAGCCGGCCTCCGGGTCCTCGGCGATGATCTCCGGCAGGGAGAGGCCGGCGGCGCCGAAATGCCGGGCGAGGGCGGCGAAGGGCCGCACATCCTCGGGCGGCGGCGCGTCCATCAGCAGCGCCGGGCGGGGGCCGCCGCGCAGCCGGACATAGCGGCGGAAGCTGGCATCGGCAGCGAGCGGCTGGCGTTCCGCCGCGCCGTAGCCATGGGCGGCGAGGAAGGGGTCGGGATATCGCATCGGCTCCGCGGCGGCGCGGCCGCCCCAAGGGAGGGAATCGGACAGGTCGGCACCCCTCATATCAGCACGGCGCATGACCGCTTCATGCATGCCGCCGCCTGGGCCCGGGCCGCACCGGGCCGGCTCAGCCGGCGAGGCCGTCGAGCCGGCCGGGCGGGCCCGAGAGGCTGGCCAGGCGCTCCTCCTCCCCCGCGCCGGGGGCGAGGCGGAGCAGCAGCGCCTCCGCCGGCCATTCGGCGCCGAGGCGCTCCGGCCATTCGACGATGACGATGCCGCGGCGGGCCTCCTCCCAGCCCAGCTCCGTCAGGTCGCCGGGGCCGGCGAGGCGGTAGAGGTCGTAGTGATGCGCCTCGGTGCCGTCCGGCAGCGCGTAGCTCTGCACCAGGGTGAAGCTGGGGGAGGGCACTTCCAGGTCGGGATCGCCTGTCAGGGCGCGCAGCAGGGCGCGGGCGAAGGCGCTCTTGCCGGCGCCGAGCGGCCCCTGCAGCAGCAGCGCGTCGCCCGGGCGCAGCAGCGGCGCCAGCCGGGCGGCCAGCCGGCCGGTGGCGGCGAGATCGGGCAGCGTCAGGGCGAGCGGGCCGGGCATGGATCTCCGGAGGCGGCGGCAGGGCCAACGGTGGCCAGCCTTATCTGCCCGGGTGGCGGGGCCGGCGGCAAGCCCGGTTCGGCGCCCGGAGGTTCCAGCCGCCGCCGGCCCGGGCTATGACCCCGGGCCTTCGGCGGATGGATGCCAGGCGTGACGGGAGTGGATGGCATGCGGAGCTCGGGCGTGACGGTCGAGACCGATGTCGCGGTGATCGGCGCGGGGCCGGTCGGCCTCTTCGCGGTCTTCGAATGCGGCATGCTGCGCATGCGCTGCGTCGTGGTCGATGCGCTGGACGCGATCGGCGGCCAGTGCAGCGCGCTCTACCCGGAGAAGCCGATCTTCGACATCCCGGCGCATCCGCAGATCGAGGGCGCGGCGCTGATCGAGAGGCTGGAGGCGCAGGCCGCCCCCTTCACCCCGCTCTACCTGCTGGGGCGGCGGGTGGAGCGGCTGCGCGAGCTGGGCGGCGAATGGGAGCTCGGCACCAGCGCCGGCGACGTCATCAGGGCCAAGGCGGTGATCCTCGCCGCCGGGGCCGGCGCCTTCGGGCCGAACCGGCCGCCGCTGGAGGGGCTGCCGGGCTACGAGGCCTCGGGCGCGGTGCGCTACCTGGTGGCGCGGCGGGAGGAGTTCCGCGGCAAGCGGGTGGTGATCGCCGGCGGCGGCGATTCCGCGGTGGACTGGGCGCTGTCGCTGAAGGAGGTGGCGGCGAAGGTGACGGTGGTGCATCGCCGGCCGAAATTCCGCGCCGCGCCGGAGAGCGCCGCCCGGCTGGACGCCGCCGCGGCGCGCGGCGAGGTGGAGATGGCCATCCCCTACCAGCTGCACGGGCTGGAGGGCGACGGCACCCGGCTGACCGGCGTGGTGCTCTCGACCCTGAAGGGCGAGGTGAAGACGGTGCCGGCCGACCACCTGTTGCCCTTCTACGGGCTGTCGATGGAACTCGGCCCGATCGCCGACTGGGGGCTTGGGCTGGACCGGAGCCATGTGACCGTGCAGCCCGCCACCTGTGAGACCAGCCTGCCCGGCATCCATGCCATCGGCGACATCGCCACCTATCCCGGCAAGCTCAAGCTGATCCTGCAGGGCTTCTCGGAGGCGGCGATGGCGGCGCATGCCATCCATCCGCGGGTCTTCCCCGGCGAGGCGCTGCATTTCGAATACAGCACCAGCAAGGGCGTGCCCGGCGGCTGACGCGCCGCCCGCCCCGCGGGGCGGGCGGGCGGGTCAGGCTTCCATGCCGCCATGCTTGCGCAGCAGGCCGTCGATCCGGTCGCGGTCGGCGCGCGGCACCTCCAGGCGCATCGTCACCCGGTCGTCATCGAGGTCGATCGTGGCGCAGCGCCGGTCGATCGGCCCCTCGCGCACCGCCGCTTCCAGCGCCAGCTTGGCCTTCTCGCTGTCCGGGAAGCGCAGCGAGAGGGTGACGTCGTCATGCCCGGGCGTCGGGGCGCCCTGGGCCGGCATCATCTTCTCGGGCGGAACCGCGCGCGATCCCTGCGAGGTGGTGCTGGCCACGGGATCGCTGGCCGGGAAGGTCTGCTCGACCCCATGCTCGACATTGGCTTCGGAGGTGTGCTCCGGATGCTCGCGATCCTTGGGGTTGGGGGTGGTGGTCGCCATGGTTGAGGTTTCCCTCTCCTACCGGGCCGATCGAACGCCCGGATGGGGGCGCGGTTCAGCGCCGGCCGCCCCTCAGCCGAGCAGCCGGGCGATCGTGACCGGCCGGCTGTCGCAATCCTCGAGCTCGCGCGTCACCGGCACGTCGAAGCGCGCCATCGCGGCGAGCCCCTCGCGCGGGACATAGGCGCGGCCGGGATCGGCCAGCCAGACCTCGGCGCCGGCCGCCGCCATGGCGCGCAGCCAGGGCAGGATATGGCCGGTCATCGGCGCCTCGTAGCAGACATCGCCGGCGAGGATCAGGTCCCAGCGGCCCGCCCGGGGGGAGACGCTGCCGACCAGATCCGCCGCCAGCGCGGTGACCGCGACGCCGTTCAGCGCCGCGTTCAGCCGGGTCGCGGCGACGGCCAGCGGATCGATCTCCGCCGCCTCCACCAGGGCCGCCCCGGCCCGGGCGGCGGCGATGGCGGCGAGGCCGCAGCCGGCGGCGAAATCCAGCACCCGCCGGCCGGCGACCCGCGCCGGCGCGTCGAGGATCAGCCGCGCCATGGCCTGGCTGCCCGGCCAGGCGAAGGCCCAGAAGGGCGGCTCGATCCCCGTCTCGCCCAGCCAGGCCTCGGTCGCCTGCCAGATCGGGGTGATCTCGGTGGCGAGATGCAGCGCGATCTCGGGCACCAGGGGCGGCCGGGCGATCGCCGTATGGGTGCGGATGAAGCCTTCGGGATCGCCCTCGGGGCCGGTGGTCACAGCCGGCCCAGCAGGAAGGCGGCGGCGATGGCCAGACCGACCTCGCGGTTGGACTTGAACAGCCGCAGGCAGCCGGCCGGGTCGTGGATGTCGAGCCGGATCACCTGCCGCGCCAGCAGCGCCGCCGGCAGCAGCAGCCCCGGCAGGTAGAGCCAGCCTAGCCCGGCCGCCCAGCCCGCCAGGGCCAGCAGGGCGAGGGCGGCGCCGTAGCAGGCGGCGAGGAAGGGCTGCGTCCGCTCGCCGAAGCGCAGCGCCGTGCTGCCGATGCCGACCGCGGCGTCGTCCTCCCGGTCCTGATGCGCGTAGATCGTGTCGTAGCCGAGGATCCAGCAGAAGGCGGCGGCCCAGAGCAGCAGGGCGGTCGCATCCAGCCGGCCGGTCGCCGCGGCGATGCCCTCCGGCCCGGCCCAGGAGAAGGTGAGGCCGAGCATCGCCTGCGGCCAGTTCGTGACGCGCTTGGCCAGCGGGTAGAGCAGGATCGGCAGCAGGGCGCAGAGGCCGAAGAGGATGGCGGTGCGGTTCAGTTGCAGCAGCACCGCCAGCCCGACCAGGCAGAGCCCGGCCAGGAAGGCCAGCGCCTGCCGCGGCGTGACGGTGCCGGCGGCGAGCGGCCGGCCCCGGGTGCGCTCCACCCGGCGGTCGATGTCGCGGTCCCAGAGGTCGTTCACCACGCAGCCGGCGCCGCGCATGGCGACGGCGCCGAGGCCGAAGAGCAGCGTCAGCCGCAGCCCCTCGGCCCAGGAGGGGGCGGCGATGGCGAAGGCCCAGAGCCCGGGCAGGAAGAGTAGCCAGGAGCCGATCGGCCGGTCGAACCGCGCCAGCAGCGCATAGGGCCGCCAGCCCTCGGGCAGGCGGGCGACCAGCCCCTGGGTCCGGATATCGGTGTAGCCCTGCATCGCCCCCTGCCTTTGCCCAGCCTCTGGCGGCCCGCGGGCGCGGCCCGGCCGGCGGCAAGCCATACCGGCTCCGGCCCCGGCTGCGAAGGCCGCCACGGCCCGGCGCTGCCCTTGAACCGGGCCCGGCTTCCGGCGAAAGACGGGCATGGCCACCCCCCGCCTCCATCTCGACCAGCCCTTGCAGGCGGGCCGGGAGATTCCCGCCAGCCCGGGCCAGGCGCATTACCTCGGCGGCGTGCTGCGCCGGGCGGCGGGCGACCCGGTGCTGCTGTTCAACGGCGCCGATGGCGAATGGGCGGGGCGGATCGCCTCCCTGCGCAAGGACCGCTGCACCCTGCTGCCGGAGCGCCAGACCCGGCCGCAGGAGCCGGCGCCCGCCTGCCGGCTGCTGGTCGCCGCGGTGAAGCGCGACGCCATGGACTGGATGGTGGAGAAGGCGACCGAGCTCGGCATCGGCGCCATCCAGCCGGTCCTCACCCGGCGCAGCATCACCGACCGGGTGAACCTCGCCCGGCTCGCCGCCATCGCCCAGGAGGCGGCGGAGCAGTGCGAGCGGCTGACGGTCCCGCGCCTTGCCCCGGCGGCCCCCTTGCACGCCATCCTCGAGGCATGGGATGGCACGCCGCTCCTCGTCGGCGACGAGCGGCGGGACTCGCCGCCTCTGGCCGCGCTGGCGCAGGGGCTGCCGCCGGGCGGCGCCTGGGCCTGGCTGGTCGGACCGGAAGGCGGCTTCGAACGGGCGGAGCTTGACGATCTCCGCCGCCGTGCCTTTGTTTCGACAGCTTCCCTCGGGCCCCGCATCCTGAGGGCGGAGACGGCCGCGGTGGCGGGGCTGGCGGTGCTGCAGGCACTCGCCGGCGATTGGTAGGACTCTCATCGTGCGCCGGGCGTCCTGCCCAGGCCCCGACACATGGAAGGGCAGGATGTCGAATCCCGGCGAGGCGGACCTCACGCCGATCACCTCCGTGCGGCAACTCGCCGAATGGTTCGCCGCCGGCGGCAAGCCGCGGACGGAATGGGGCGTCGGCACGGAACACGAGAAATTCGGCTTCTTCCGCGACGGTCACGCGACCCCGGCCTATGAGGGGGCGGCCGGCATCCGCGCCATCCTCGCCGGGCTGGAGGGCAAGGGCTGGGCGCCGATCCTCGATGCCGGCAACCCGATCGGCCTGAAGCGCGGCGCCGCCTCCATCAGCCTGGAGCCGGCCGGGCAGCTCGAGCTCTCGGGCGCCGTGCTGCCGGACCTGCACGCCACCTGGCGCGAGTTGCGCGAACACCTGCGCGAGGTGCACGAGGTGGCCGGGCCGCTCGGCCTCGGCTTCGCCTCGCTCGGCTTCCACCCGCTGCACAGCCGCGAGCAGATGCCCTGGATGCCGAAGGGCCGCTACGCGATCATGCGGCGCTACATGCCGAAGGTCGGCAGCCTCGGCCTCGACATGATGCTGCGCACCTGCACGGTGCAGGCCAATCTCGACTATGGCGGCGAGGCCGACATGGCCGAGAAGCTGCGCGTCTCGCTGGCGCTGCAGCCGGTGGCGACCGCGCTCTTCGCCAATTCCCCCTTCACCGAGGGCCGGCCGAACGGCTTCCGCAGCATGCGGGCGCAGGTCTGGACCGATACCGACAACGCCCGCACCGGCATCCCGGCCGTGGTCTTCGAGCCGGGCTTCGGCTTCGAGCGCTTCGCCGAATGGCTGCTCGACGTGCCGATGTACTTCGTCATGCGCGACGGCAAGTGGCTGGACGCGGCGGGCCGGAGCTTCCGCGACTTCCTCGATGGCCGGCTCGACATCCTGCCGGGCGAGCGGGCGACGATCGGCGATTTCGCCGACCACGTGACCACCGCCTTCACCGATGTGCGGCTCAAGCGCTTCCTCGAGATGCGCGGCTCGGATGCCGGCAGCCCGGCGATGCTGGTGGCGCAGCCGGCGCTCTGGGTCGGGCTGCTCTACGACGCGGCGGCGCAGAAGGCGGCGGCGGCGCTGGTGCGCGACTGGACGGTGGAGGAGATCCGGGCGCTGCGCGCGACGGTGCCGCGGCAGGCGCTGGCGGCCGAGATCCGCGGCCGGCGGGTGCAGGCGGTGGCGCGCGACGTGCTGGCGATCGCCCGCGACGGGCTTCGCGCCCGGGGCCTGGGCGAGGAGGTCTATCTCGCGCCGCTCGAGGAGATCGCCGAGAGCGGCCTGACCCAGGCGGACCGGCTGCTGCAACTCTATGAGCGCGCCTGGGATGGCGACGCGGCCGAGGCGCTGCTGCACGCCGAGGTATGATGCTGCCCACGTTGCTGCATCCGGATGACTACCCGCGATCGCTCGGTGACCGGGCGGTGCAGGAGCGGCGGCAGGCCATGTTGGACGCGCCGCACATGCGGGCGCTGCGTGAGCATGTGACCCATCTGCGCCGAAGGCCCGGCGTGGAAGTCCCCGAGTTCGATCCGCTTGATGGCGGCGATCGGGCGCAGATCCTATTCCTGTTCGAAAAGCCCGGCCCCATGACCAGCGAAGGCCGCACTGGCCGGCGCGCCGGTTCCGGTTTCATCAGCCGCAACAACGACGATGCCACCGCTGCGGCCACTTGGCATTTCATGCGCGATGCCGGCATTCCCCGCGTCTGGACCGCAACATGGAATGTGATTCCCTGGTGGAACGGGACGGTCCAGGTGACGCCGCAGGAGTTGCGTGAGGGCCTCGACGGCACGCACGCGCTTCTGCGCCTGTTCCCGGACTTGCAGGCGATCGTCCTCGTGGGGAAGAAGGCATCGCGTATCGCGTCCGGCCTTGCGGGGACCGGCCTCACCATCATCGAATCCGCGCACCCCTCGCCACGCGTCCGGGCAGCTTTCCCGGTGCGGTGGAACGCGATCGGTGCGCAGTGGCGCAGCGCCGCTGCGGCGCTGACCGCCATGCCCCCCTCCCGCTCGTAGGGGCCCGCCCGCCGGCAGCCTGTCACGGTCGCGCGCCCGGTCGCGTGCTATCCCCATAAAACACGAATTAAGGCGTTAAATTACCCCTTGACTCAACACGATTAAGATTCGCTATATAAGCCCGTGATCGGCGCAATTACGCGCCGAGACCGCGGGATTTGAAGGATGCAGCTTGCACCGCGTCACCAAGCGCTAAAGCGCCCTCTCACCGGCATGGGCCATCCGGCCGCCGACTGTCCGGGACGGCGCTGTCGACGCTGAGCGCCCCGCCTCCGTCCAATCCCCGACCCGTCATCGCCCATCCGATCGGCGCGCCCGCCGCGCGCCGGAAGAGAGACCCATGCGCACATCCCGTCCCATCGAGGTGCACGGACGCTTCCTCGGCGTCGCCGTCACCCATGTCGCCGAAACCCAGGGCCAGCCGCCGCAGGCGCATTGGCGCTTCGTCGCCACCGACCCGGCGGTCGAGGATCTCGACGGCGCCGCCTTCCCGAGCCCGGCCGAGGCGCAGCGCGTCGCCGGCCTCGTCCTCGCCCGCAGCAGCCAGCGCCTGACCGGAGGGGCCACCGGCTGAGCCCAAAGGGGGGCCGCGAGAGGGGGCCGGGCGGCCCCACCCGCGGCCCCCGCCCGCGCCTGCCGCGGCCGCTCGCCAGGCCACGGGGCGCGCTTCCGATCGGAGATGCCTGAGATGAGCCTTCCCTCCTCCCGCCGCGCCCTGTTGCGCGCCGCGGGCACCGCAGCCCTGGCGCTGCCCGCCGGCGCCATGGCGCCACGCGCGGCCCTGCCCGGGCTGGATGCGATCCTGAACGACCCCGCCGCCATCTGCCGCGTGGCCGGCGGGGCGGGCGGCGCCTTCGCCGCGCCGGGGCCGCGGCGCAAGCTGACGCTCAGCTTCAACGCCAACGCCATCTGCACCGTCGGCGCCACCGTCGCGGCGCAGCAGGGCTTCTTCGCCCGCAACAACCTCGATGTGGAACTGGTCAATTTCGGCGGCTCCACCGACCAGCTGCTGGAGGCCATCGCCACCGGCAAGTCGGATGCCGGCATCGGCATGGCGCTGCGCTGGCTGAAGCCGCTGGAGCAGGGCTTCGATGTCCGCATCACCACCGCCATCCATGGCGGCTGCATGCGGCTCTTCGCGCTGCCGGGCAGCGGCATCAAGAGCGTGGCCGACCTGCGCGGCAAGGTGCTGGGCGTGACCGACATGGGCGCGCCGGACAAGAATTTCTTCGGCATCCTCGCCGCCCGGCTCGGCCTCGACCCGATCAAGGACATCGCCTACCGCGTCTTCCCCGGCGACCTGCTGGGCGAGGCGCTGAAGCGCGGCGACGTGCAGGCCATCACCCTCGGCGACCCGATGGCCTGGATCCTGCGCGAGCGCGACGGCCTGCACGAGGTGGCCAACAACCTCTCCGGCGACTATGCCGACCGCACCTGCTGCATCCTCGGCGTCCGCGGCAGCCTGCTGCGCGAGGACCGCGCCGCCGCCCGGGCCGTCACCGGCGCGCTGCTCGAGGCGCAGGACTGGGTGCATGCGAACCCGGACGCGGCGGCGGAGATCTTCCTGCCCAATGCCCGCAACACCACCGCCGCGCAGCTCGCCGCCATGCTGCGCAGCCACACCCATGGCGACCATCCGCATGGCGCGGCGCTGAGCCATCAGCTGGCCGCCTATATCGAGGAACTGAAGCTGGTGAAGGTGATCCGGCCCAACACGAACCCGCAGCGCCTGGCCGAGCGCATCCAGGCCGACGTGCTGGGCGAGGTGCCGGCATGAGCGCGACGACGCTCGGCGCCGGGCTCCTCGCCCCGACGCGCCCGGCGGCCTTCTGGCCCACCGGCTGGGTCGCCGCCCTCGCCTGGATCGCCGCCGCGGCGACGATCTCGCTGCTGCCGGATGCGGACGATCTCGGCCGCACCCAGGACCTGGCGGCGCTGGCCGCCGGCATCGGCGGGCTGATCCTGCTCGCCGCCCTCGGCAGCTCCCTTCCCGGCCTGGCGCCGCGCCTGGCGCCGCTGCGCGCGGCCGGCCCCTGGCTCATCCTCCTCGCCGCCGGGCTCGCGGCCTGGGAGCTGGCGACGGCGAAATACGCCTGGCTGCCGCGCCCTTTCTTCGCCGCGCCGCAATCCCTCCTGGAAGTCTTCACCGACGACTACGAGCGGCTGGGCGAGAGCGTCTGGCGCAGCCTGCTGCTGGTGCTGCCGGGCTATGCGCTCGGCGCCGGCATCGGCTTCCTCTTCGGCATCGCCATGGGGTGGTCGCGCCTGGTCGGCTACTGGGCGCATCCGGTGGTGCGGCTGATCGGGCCGCTGCCGGCGACCGCCTGGCTGCCCATCGCCTTCTTCGCCTTCTCCTCCTCGCGCGGCGCCTCCACCTTCCTGATCGCGCTGGCGAGCTTCTTCCCGGTGACGGTGCTCACCTGGTCCGGCGTCTCCGCCGTCTCCCGCGCCTATTACGACGTGGCGCGGACCATGGGCGCCTCGCCCTGGTTCCTGGTGCGCAAGGTGGCGGTGCCAGCGGCCATGCCCTCGGTCTTCGTCGGGCTGTTCATGGGGCTCGGCGCCTCCTTCAGCGTCCTCGTCGTCGCCGAGATGATGGGGGTGAAGGCCGGGCTCGGCTGGTACATGCAATGGGCCCAGGGCTGGGCCGCCTATCCCAACATGTATGCCGCGCTGCTGGTCCTGGCGCTGATCTGCTCGAGCGCCGTCACCCTGCTCTTCCGGCTGCGCGACCGGTTGCTCTCCTGGCAGAAGGGGCTGGTGCGGTGGTGAGCGGCGCAAGGCTCGAGGTGCGCGGCGTCAGCCACGCCTTCGCCCTGGAGAAGCGGGCGCTGCCCGTCCTGCAGGAGATCGACTTCGTGGCGGAGCCGGGGGATTTCGTCGCCCTGCTCGGTCCCTCGGGCTGCGGCAAGTCCACCCTGCTGCGCTTGGTGGCGGGGCTGGAGCCGCCGAGCGAGGGGCAGCTCCTGGTCGATGGCAAGCCGATCACCGGCACCGATCCCTCCCGCACCATCATGTTCCAGGACCCCACCCTGTTCCCCTGGCGCACGGTGCGCGGCAATGCCCAACTCGGCCCGGAGGCGCGCGGCAGCCTGGCGGCGGATGCGCCGCGGATCGAGGCGGCGCTGTCCCTGGTCGGGCTGGATGCCTTCGCCGAGGCCTATCCGCACCAGCTCTCCGGCGGCATGGCGCAGCGCGCCTCGCTCGCCCGGGCGCTGGTGAACGAGCCGCGGGTGCTGATGCTCGACGAGCCGCTCGGCAAGCTCGACAGCCTGACCCGGCTGGCGATGCAGCGCGAGCTGGTCGCGCTCTGGGAGCGCGAGCGCTTCACCGCGCTGCTGGTCACGCATGACGTGGAGGAGGCGCTGCTGCTCGCCGACCGGGTGCTCGTGCTCAGCGACCGGCCGGCCCGCATCCGCGCCGATATCCGCGTCGAGCGGCCGCGCCCGCGGCGGCGGGACGATCCGGGGCTGGTGGCGCTGCGCGAGGAGATCCTGGCGCTGCTCGGCCTGGCGGAGGCGGCGTGACGCGGGACCACGCTCCGCTCACCCGGGTTCGCGGAGCGTGGTCCCGCGCGGTGTTGGGGCGCGTGCGGCACGCCTTCGGCGCTGCCGCCTCAGGCGATCACGCTCCATGGATTCCAGGCTGGGGGGCGCCGGGCTGGGGGGCCGCGGCCGCTGTCGGGCCCTGCCCGCGGCGGCCGCCGGCGGCGCCTTCCTCCGTCTGGCGCCTCGCGCGGGAATCCCGCGCCTTCGAGGAATGGCTGACGGCGCCGCCGCCGGGCGAGCCGGCGCCGCGCGGCCGGGCGGCCACGCCGCCGCGCCGCATCGGCGGCGCGGGGCTCGCCCTGCTGGTCCTGCTGCTGGCGCTCGGCGGCTGGCTGGCCTGGTCCTGACCGCGCCGGCGCCGGCCGCCGTCAGGCGATGGGCTTCGCCATGAAGACGCGCGCGAATCCCTTCTCCTGCCGCCGCTCCGTCTCGGCATAGCCGCGCTTCGCATAGAGCGCGATGTTCCGCTCCATCAGCACGTTGGTGTAGAGCCGCACCTCCGGCAGGCCGCGGCGCCGCGCCTCGGCCTCGACGAAATCGAGCAGCACGCGGCCATCCCCATGGCCTTGCCGCGCCGGCTCGATGGCGATGTTGTCGAGCATCAGGTGGTCGGGATGCGTCTCGATGACGACGAGGCCGCGGATGGCGCCCTCCGTCTCCAGCACGAAGGCCTCGCCGGCGGCGATGCGGGCGGCGTAGTCGTCATCCATCGGGAAGGGGCGGCGGCCGACCACCGGCACCCAGGGGCCGTAGGCGCGCTCGACGATCGCCGCCAGCAGCGGCGCCTCCTCCGGCCGCGCCGGGCGGATCATGCGGGTCCCTCAGATGCCGGGCGCAAGCCTCCGGCTTGCCTGGCTGCGCGCCGGGCCAGCGGCCAGTCGGTCGGCGTCATACCGCCGTGCCGCCGATCGTCAGCCCCGCCAGCTTCAGCGTCGGCTGGCCGACGCCGACCGGCACGCCCTGGCCCTGCTTGCCGCAGGTGCCGATGCCGGGATCGAGCGCCATGTCGTTGCCGACCATCGTCACCTTGGTGAGGCTGTCCGGCCCGTTGCCGATCAGCGTCGCGCCCTTCACCGGCGCGCCGAGCTTGCCGTCCTCGATCAGATAGGCCTCGGAGGCGGAGAAGACGAACTTGCCGCTGGTGATGTCCACCTGCCCGCCGCCGAAATTCACCGCATAGAGGCCGCGCTTGACGCTGCGGAGGATCTCCTCCGGGGCATGCGCGCCGCCCAGCATCACCGTGTTCGTCATGCGCGGCATCGGGATATGGGCGAAGCTCTGCCGGCGGCCGTTGCCGGTCGGCGCCACGCCCATCAGCCGGGCGTTCTGCCGGTCCTGCAGGAAGCCGACCAGCACGCCGTCCTCGATCAGCACGGTGCGGTTGGTCGGCGTGCCCTCGTCATCGACGGTCAGGCTGCCGCGGCGGTCGGGGATGGTGCCGTCGTCGATCACCGTGACGCCGGGCGAGGCGATGCGCTGGCCGAGCAGGCCGGCGAAGGCCGAGGTCTTCTTGCGGTTGAAGTCGCCCTCCAGCCCATGGCCGATCGCCTCGTGCAGCAGGATGCCGGGCCAGCCCGGGCCGAGCACCACCTCCATCTCGCCGGCCGGGGCGGGGACGCTGTCGAGGTTCAGCAGCGCCTGGCGCAGCGCCGCCTCGACCGCCTCCTGCCAGACCGGCTCCGCGACGATGCGGGCATAGTCGAAGCGGCCGCCCAGGCCGTGGCTTCCGGTTTCGCGCCGCCCGCCCTGCTCCACCACCACGGCGACGTTGAGCCGCACCAGCGGCCGCAGATCGGCGACGCGGGTGCCGTCGGGGCGCAGGATCTGCACCGCCTGCCACTCGCCGGCGAGGCTCGCCATCACCTGCGCGACCCGGGGGTCGCGGCCGCGGGCATAGGCGTCGATCTCGCCGAGCAGCCGCGTCTTGGCGGCGAAATCGAGCAGCGCCAGCGGGTTGGCATCCTCGTACAGCCGGGCATTGGTCGCCCGCGGCGCGACGTCGAGCCGGCCGGAATGGCCCTGGCGCACGGCGCCGACCGTCTCCGCCGCCCGCTTCAGCGCCGGCTCGGACAGCTCGCCGGCATGCGCATAGCCCGCCGCCTCGCCCGCCACGGCGCGCAGGCCGAAGCCGCGCATGGCGTCGAAGCTCGCCGAGCGGATGCGGCCGTCATCCAGCGAGAGCATCTCGCTCTCGCGGTATTCGAGGAAGAGCTCGCCGTCATCGGCGCCCGCCAGCGCCTGGCGCAGGATGCGCTCCGCCCCGGCGCGGTCGAGGCCGCCGGGACCGGCGCCGGCGAAGAACAGGCGGTCGGTGGTGGCGAGCGGCGAATCGAGCGGCATGGCGGGGGTTCCTTGCGACGGGGCCCTCAGGCGGCGAGGGAGGCCAGCAGGCGGGATTTCGGGAAGCACAGCGTGGCGGTGGTGCCGTCGCCGGGGGCGCTCTCGAGGGTCAGCGAGGCGCCCTGGGCCTCGGCCAGGGCCCGGGACAGATATAGGCCGAGGCCGGCGCCGGGAAAGCGCCGGGCGAGGGAGGAATCGAGCTGGGTGAAGGGCTCGAAGGCAAGCGGGATGTCCTCCGGCCGCATGCCGATGCCGCTGTCGGCCACCCGGATCATCAGCCCCTCCTCCTCCACCGCGGCGGAGAGGGTCACGGTGCCGCCGCGCGGGGTGAATTTCACCGCGTTGGAGGTGAGGTTGAGCAGCACCTGCCGCAGCCGCAGCTCGTCGGCCTGCAGCGGCGGCAGCGTCGGCGGCAGCGCCGCCTGCAGGCTGACCCCGGCCGACGTCGCCGCGCCCTGCATGACCCGGACCGCGCTTTCGATGAGCGGGACCACCGCCACCTCGCCCTCGCCGATGACGAAGCCGGTCGTCTCCGCCCGCGTCACGTCGAGGATGTTGTCGATCAGCGCGAGCAGGTGGCGTCCCGCCTCGTGGATCGAGCGGACATAGTCCGGGCCGCGCTCCGGATGCGGATCGACGGCGAAGGCCTCGGCGAAGCCGATGACGGCGTTCAGCGGGGTCCGCAGCTCATGCGTCATGGTGGCGAGGAAGCGCGACTTGGCCCGGCTCGCCGCCTCCGCCGCATCCTTGGCGCGCTCGAGCTCGGCGCGGATGCGGCGATCCTCGGTGACCTCGGTCAGCGCCAGCACCCAGCCGCCATCCGGCACCGGCTCGGAGGCGACCTCGAGCACCACGCCGTTCGGCCGGGTGCGGGAATTGCGGTGCGGCACGCGGCGGTCGAGCGCCTTTAGCCGCGCCGCCGCCGCCCGGCCCGCCTCGCCGGGGCCGTAATCGCCGCGGGCCTCCAGGTACTCGATGAACTCCGTGAAGCTGCCGCCGGAGGCCATCACCGATTCCGGCAGGTCGAGCAGGGCGAGGAAGACGGGGTTCACCGCCTGGATCCGTCCCTCGCGGTCGAACAGCGCGATGCCGTGCCGGATGTTGTCGAGCATCGCCTGCAGCAGGCCGGCGCGGTGCTGCGCCTCCGCCTCGGCGCGGATCAGGGCGGTGACGTCGCTGTAGGTGGCGACGAAGCCGCCATCCGGCGTCGGATCGATGGCGATCTCGATGATGCGGCCATCGGTGCCGGTCCGCAGGCGCCGCAGCGGCCGGCCGTAATCCTCCCGCAGCCCCTCCTGCCGCTCCTGCTCGGTCACGATGCCGGCGCGGACCGCGGCCAGGGCGAGCTCCCCGGCATGCACGCCCGGCCGCAGCATCGCCGGGTCGATGCCGTTCAGCTCGGCGGCCAGGCGGTTCGCCGTCACCAGCCGCTTGTCGCGGTCGAACTGCGCGATGCCGTGGCGCATGGTCTCGAGCATCAGCCGCAGCGTCGCCGCCCGTTCCAGCGCCTCGGCCTGGGCGCGGGCCAGGTCGGTCACGTCGGTATGGGTGATGACGAAGCCGCCATCGGGCGTGGGATCGGAGCCGACCTCGATCACCTTGCCGTCGCGCTGCCGGCGGCGATAGCGGATCGGGCGGCTGCGGTCCTCGGCGAGGATCTGCTGCCGGGTCGCCTCCGCCTCCGCGCCGGTGCCGAGACGCCCTGCCGCCATCTGCTCCTGCAGCACCTCGTCCAGCGTGATCCCGGAGCGCCCGTGCAGGTCGGGCAGGTGGTAATCCGGCCCGGCCAGCCGGTTGGCGGTCAGCAGGCGGCGATCCGGGCCGAACAGCAGCAGGGCGTGGCGCATGCTGTCGAGGGCGTCGCGCAGCATGGCCGCGTGCTGCCGGGCCTCGGCCTCGGCCCGGGCGCGGGCGGTGACGTCGGTGAAGCTGATGACGAAGCCGCCATCGGGCGTGGGATCGGTGCAGACCTCGACCTGCCGGCCGTCCGGCCGCCGCCGCAGGCGCCGGCCGCGGCGCGAGCGGTCGGCCTGCAGGATGCGCTGCCGGATCGCGCTGGCCTCGGGCTCCGGGCCGAAATGCCCGGCGGCGTGCTGGCGCTGGATCAGGTGGTCGAAGAGGGTGCCGGGCCGCACGTCCTCGGGCCCGAGATCGGACAGCTCGACGGCGAGGGCATTGGCTGCGAGGAGCCGGCGGTCGCGGTCGAAGATCAGCAGCCCGTGCCGCATGGCGTCGAGCGCCGTCTGCAGGATCCCGGCGCGCGAGGCGGCCGCCGCCTCGGCCGCGGCGAGGGCGGAGACGTCCGAGAAGGTGACGGCGAAGCCGCCATCCGGCGTCGGGTCGGAGACCACCTCGATCAGGCGGCCATCGGTGGCCCGGCGCTGCGTGCGGTAGGGCTGGCGGCGGTCCACCGCCAGCAGCCGCTGGACCATCGCCTCGGCCTCCGGCTCCGGCCCGAAGACCCCGGCCGCCTGTTGCAGGCGCAGCACCGCCTCGAGCGGGATGCCGGGCCGCAGCCGGTCCTCCGGCGCGCCGCTGAGCAACGCGCCGAGCCGGTTGGCGGCGAGTAGCCGCCGGTCTGGCCCGAAGAGCTGGATGCCGTGGCGGATGACGTCGAGCATCACCGCCTGGGTGGCCGCGCGCTGCTTCGCCTCCGTCTCCGCCCGGGCGAGCGGCGTGATGTCGTTGAGCGTGACGACGAAGCCGCCATCCGGCAGCGGGGCGGAGGAGACCTCGAGCATCCGGCCGTTCCGCGTCGGCCGCACATGCCGCTGCGGCTGCGAGCGGTCGGCCGCGAGGGCCTGGTCGGCGAGCCGGGCATCGAGCTCCGGGTCGCCGCTGGCGGTGCGGGCGCGCTGCGTCTCCGCCACCTCGTCGAAGCTGGTGCCGGGGGCGATCGGCCCGGCGAGGCCGGCGAGCTCGCTGGCCAGCCGGTTGCCGGCGCGGTAGCGGCGATCCGGGCCGAACAGCGCGACGCCGATCTGCATCGTGTCGAGCATGGCCTGCAGGATCGCCATCCGCTCCGCCGCAGCGGCCTCCGCCGCGACCAGCGCCGTCACCTCGGTCCAGGTGACGACGAAGCCGCCATCGGGCATCGGGTCGGAGACGCTGTCGACCACCCGCCCGTCGCGCAGGCGCCGGCGCACCGGATGGGTGAGGGCGCGGTCGCGCAGGAGCACGGCCCGCGCCTCCGCCTCGGCCTCCGGCCCCTCGCCGAAGACGCCGTGGCGGCATTGCAGCGCGACGATGTCGGCGATCGTCAGGCCCGGCCGCAACGCCCCCTCCGGCAGCCCGAGCAGGGGCGCGGCGAGGCGGTTGGCGAGGGCCAGCCGCCGGTCGGGGCCGAACAGGGCGATGCCGTGCCGCATCCAGTCCTGCATCGCCTGCAGCTGCGCCATCCGCGCCGGCGGCGGGTCCTGCGGCTGGGCGGGGTCGGTGGGGCCGATAGGGCCGGGTTCCGGCGCCGCCTCGGCCTGGGCGGTGGTCCAGGTGATCAGGAAGCCGCCGGAGGGCAGCGGGAGGGAGGATTGGTTGAGGCGGCTGCCATCGGCGCGGCGAAGGCGTCGGCCGTCGGGCCGGCCGCGGTCGAGGGCGAGCTGCTCGGCGGCGAGCGCCTCGGGATCGCCCTCGCCGTAGAGGCCGCGTCGGGCGAGGTCGCGGACCAGCTCGGCGAGCGGCAGGCCGGGCGGCGCGGCGGCCACCCGTCCTGCCGCGCCATTGGCGAGGAGGAGCCGGTGATCGGGGCCGAAGACCCAGACCGGATCGGGCAGCGCCGCGAGCGCGGCGAGGGCCGCGCCGGCGGCGGCCCCGGGATCGGTCATGTCGGTCTCCGGGGCGCACGCAGGGCGTGCAGGGCGACGAGGGCGGCGGTCAGGACCAGCACGGCGCAGGCCTGGTGCAGCGTGCCGAGCCAGGCCGGCACCACCAGCAGCAGGGTGGCGATGCCGAGGCCGTATTGCAGGCAGACCGCGGCGCCGAGGCCGAGGCAGGCGCGCCGCGCCGCGCCGGGCGGCAGGCGCCGCCAGGCGGCGAGGGCGGCGCCGAGCGCGGCCAGCGCCGCCAGCGTCGCCAGCAGGCGGTGGTTGAACTGCACCGCCGGGATATTGGCGGTGAGGTTCCGCCAGGCCGGCTCCAGCCGCCAGTAGCCCTCGGGCACCAGGCGGCCATCCATCAGCGGGAAGGTGTTGTAGTCGAGGCCGGCCTTGATGCCGGCGACGAAGCCGCCGGCCAGCATGGCCGCCGCCACCAGCCAGGCCGCCGCCTTGACCTGCCGCCGCAACGAGGCGAAGGCCGGGTGCGGCGCGGCTGGCGGGCGGAGCAGGGAGAGGCCGGTCCAGAGCAGCGCGGCATAGAGGCCGAGCGCGAGGCCGAGATGCACGACGAGGCGGTAGGGCGAGACCGCGGTGCGGTCCGCCTCGAAGCCCGAGGCGACCATGAACCAGCCCACCGCCCCCTGCAGCCCGCCGAGCAGCAGCAGCAGCAGCAGGCGCCCCTTGGTGCCGGCGGGGATCTGGCCGCGCAGCCAGAACCAGGCGAGCGGCAGCGCGAAGGCGAGGCCGATCAGCCGGCCCCAGAGCCGGTGCGTCCATTCCAGCCAGAAGATGCCCTTGAAGCCCGCCAGGCCGAAGCCCTGGTTGACCAGCGCATATTGCGGGATGGTCTGGTAGAGCGCGTAGAGCCGGTTCCACTCCGCCTCGGAGAGCGGCGGCAGGGCGCCCGAGAGCGGCGCCCATTCCATGATCGAGAGGCCCGAGCCGGTGAGCCGGGTGGCGCCGCCGAGCGCCACCATGATCCAGACCATGCCGGCCACGCCGAGTAGCCAGAGGCCGACCGGCCGCGGGTCGGGCGAGGTGCGGCGGGCCGCGGCGGCAGTGGTCTGGGCATCGAAGGGCATCGCGTGAGTATAATCCGAGCCGGGGGTTGATGCATCGTCGCGCGGAGCGGCTTGCAGGGTGGGGGGCGTGCTGCTACCCGCGCGGCCATGCCCTCCGCCGAGACCCCGGTGCCGGTGGCCGCAGCCCTGGCGCCGCTGGGTGCCGCGGGGCCGGCGGCCGCCCCCGATCCGCTCCCTCTCTCCGTCGTCGTCCCCGTCCGCAACGAGGCGCCGAACATCGCGCCGCTCGTCGCCGAGATCGAGGCGGCGCTGGCCGGCCTGCCGCACGAGATCGTCTATGTCGATGACAGCTCGACCGACGGCACCGCGGCGGCGCTGCGGGCGGCGGCGGCGGGCGCGCCGCTCCGGGTCCGCCGGCACCGCAGCAGCTGCGGCCAGTCGGCCGCCGTGGTCACCGGGGTGAAGGCGGCGCGCGGGCGCTGGATCGCCACCCTCGACGGCGACGGGCAGAACGACCCGGCCGACATCCCCCGGCTGCTGGCGCGGGCCGAGGCGGAGGCCGGCGCCGCCGGCGGCGGCATCCTGGTCGCCGGCCACCGGGTGACGCGGCGGGATTCCTGGGTGAAGCGCCGCTCCAGCCGCATCGCCAACCGCGTGCGCGCCCGGCTGCTGCACGACGACACGCCGGATTCGGGCTGCGGGCTGAAGGTCTTCCCGCGTGCCCTCTTCCTCGAGCTGCCGCATTTCGACCACATGCACCGCTTCCTGCCGGCCCTGGTGCTGCGCCAGGGCGGGCGGGTGGTGAGCGAGCCGGTGAACCACCGGCCGCGCACCCGCGGCGCCTCGAATTACGGCACGCTGGACCGGCTGGCGGTCAGCCTGTTCGATCTGGTCGGCGTCGCCTGGCTGCAGCGGCGCTGGAAGCGCCCGGTGGTGGAGGCGGCGGAGGACCCCCGGGGATGAGCGGCGGCAGGGCCGGGACGGCGCGGCTGGCCGGCATCGGCAAGCTGCTGCTGCTGGCGGCCGGGCTGGCGCTGGGCGGGCTGCTGCTGCGGGCGCTCGGCGCCGCCCCCGGCACGGAATGGGTGGATCTCTACATCCGCGACCGCGGCCTGCTGGGCGAGACGCTGTTTCTCCTGGTCGGCGCCGCGGCCTGCGCCGCCGGGCTGCCGCGCCAGGGCGTCGCCTTCCTCGGCGGCTATGCCTTCGGCGCGGTGATCGGCAGCGGGCTCGCGCTGCTGGCGCAATTGCTGGGCTGCGCGCTCTCCTTCGCCTGGGCCCGGCTGGTCGGGCGGGCCTGGGCCGAGCGGCGGCTGGCCGGGCGCTTCGGCCGGCGCCTCCGAGCGCTGCGCGACGCGCTCGCCGCCAGCCCCTTCGACACCACGCTGGCGCTCCGGCTGCTGCCGGTCGGCAACAACCTGGCGCTGAACCTGCTGGCCGGCATGGCCGGGATCGCGCCGCTGCCCTTCCTCGCCGCCTCGGCGCTCGGCTACCTGCCGCAGACCGTGGTCTTCGCCCTGCTCGGCAAGGGCGTGCGGGTGGACGGCGCCTGGCAGATCGCGCTCGCCGCGGCGATGCTGGCGGGCTCGGTCTGGCTCGGCCTGCGGCTGCTGCGCCGGCACCAGGCGGGGCGGGCGATGGCGGAGGAGGGGGCGGAGGAGACGGGCGGATAGGCCGGCCCCGCCGGTCAGGTCTTCGGCACCACCGCCGCCTCCGTCACCCCGGCGGCGCCGAGGGGCTGGCCGGCGGCGAAGCGGCCAATATTGTCGATGGTGGTCGCGGCGATCGCCGCCAGCGCCTCGCGGGTGAAGAAGGCCTGGTGGCCGGTGACCAGGACGTTCGGGAAGGTCAGCAGCCGCGCCAGCACGTCGTCGGGCAGGATCTCGTTCGACAGGTCCTCGAAGAAGAGATCGGCCTCCTGCTCGTAGACATCGATGGCGAGGCCGCCGAGGCGGCCGGATTTCAGCGCCTCGATCGCCGCCTCGGCATCGATCAGCCCGCCGCGGCTGGTATTGACCAAAACGAGGCCGGGCCGCGCCAGGGCCAGGGTCTCGGCGCGGACCAGGTGCCAGGTCTCGGGCGTCAGCGGGCAATGCAGGGTCAGGATATCGGCCTCGGCCATGATCCGCGGCAACTCGGCATAGGTGACGCCGAGCGCCTGCAGCGCCGGGTCCGGCGCCACGTCCTGCGCCAGCACCCGGCAGCCGAAGCCGGCGGCGAAGGCGCGCGCCACCAGCGCGCCGATCCGGCCGGTGCCGACCACGCCGACGGTGCGGCCGTGCAGGTCGAAGCCGAGCAGCCCGTCGAGGGCGAAATTGCCGTCGCGGGTGCGCTGGTAGGCGCGGTGGATGCCGCGGATGAGCGAGAGCAGCAGGCCGAGGGTGAACTCGGCGACCGCATGCGGCGAATAGGCCGGCACCCGGGCGACGGCGAGGCCGAGCCGGTGCGCGGCCTTCAGGTCGACATTGTTGAAGCCGGCGCTGCGCAGCGCGATCAGCCGCGTCCCGCCCGCCGCCAGCGCCTCCAGCACCGGCTCGGAGAGGTCGTCGTTGACGAAGGGGCAGACCGCCGTGGCGTCGCGGGCGAGGAGGGCGGTCTCGGCGGTCAGCCGCGGCTCGAGGAAGGTGAACTCATGGCCCGCCGGATTGGCCGCCGCCAGGAAGGAGCGGCGGTCATAGGGCTTGGTGCTGTACATGGCGACACGCATGGTCCCTCCCTCCGGCCTCCGCCGGGCTGCGTCCCGCGGAGGGGCCGCGTCCCGCTCAACGCCGGAGCAGGGCAGGTTTCACCGCCGGCGGCAAGGCAATGTCGGGGCGCCCGGCCATCCGGTCGCCGCCCGCTGCCCCGACGCGGCTGGCCGTGCCACGCCCAGGGCCAGGAGGGATCGACGGGGGCCCCGACGGCGTGGGGAAGGTTCAGTGCAGCAGGAACTGCCCGTTGGCGTAGCGCAGCTCGGCGGGCCGGACGAGGGCGGCCGAGGCGACGCGGACGGAATGCAGCGGCCCCTCGATCTCGCGGGTCCAGAATTCCAGGAAGCGGGTCAGCTCGGGGAAGACCGGGGCGCGGTCGAGCTTCTGCCAGAGGAAGCTCTGCAGCACGCCGGGATGGTCGGGCAGATGATAGAGGATCTCGGCGGTGGTCAACCGCCAGTCGGGAATGGTGAGGTCAGATACGCGAACGACGCGTTCGATCTCCTGCAGCACGCCTCTCATCCTTCTCTGGGCCTTGTGTGCGGCCTTTGGGGGTCCAACCTTGCGGACCGGCTGTCATCCTCCGGGTTTATGGTGGAAGCCTGCCACAGCCTCCCGGGTTTCTTGCAACAAAAACCTTTTAAATCAGTCCTTTAGCACTCGCACTCGATGAGTGCTGCAATCCCTTGACGGCAGCGCCGGGCTGGCTTAGGTCTCTGGCACTCCTCCGGGGGGAGTGCTAGCGGTGCCGCTGAGGGCCCTGGCCAGACCTGCCGGTTGAGGAAACGCAAAGATTGGCATCAGGAGTGGACCGCATGAGCTTCCGGCCCCTGCATGACCGCGTTCTCGTTCGCCGTGTGACGGCAGAAGAGAAGACCGCGGGCGGCATCATCATCCCCGACACCGCCAAGGAGAAGCCGCAGGAAGGCGAGATCGTCGCTGTCGGCTCCGGCACGCTGAACGACAAGGGCGAGCTCCGCCCGCTCGACGTGAAGGCCGGCGACCGCATCCTGTTCGGCAAGTGGTCGGGCACCGAGGTGAAGCTCAACGGTGAGGAGCTCCTGATCATGAAGGAGTCCGACATCATGGGCATCCTCGAGAACACCGCCGCCTCGAAGAAGGCCGCCTGAGGCTCTCTTCCGACTGATTTCCCATTCCTGCGCTCCGCCATGCGCCCGGGCCTGCTGCCCGGGGCGTGATGCGTGAGCGCGTATCGAGAGGACACGCACTATGGCAGCGAAGGACGTCAAGTTCGGCGCCGGTGCCCGCGAGCGGATGCTGCGCGGCGTCGACATCCTGGCCGATGCGGTGAAGGTGACGCTGGGCCCGAAGGGCCGCAACGTCGTGCTCGACAAGAGCTTCGGCGCGCCGCGGATCACCAAGGACGGCGTGACCGTCGCCAAGGAGATCGAGCTGGCCGACAAGTTCGAGAACATGGGCGCGCAGATGGTGCGCGAAGTGGCCTCGAAGACCAACGACCTGGCCGGTGACGGCACCACCACCGCGACCGTGCTGGCCCAGGCCATCGTCCGCGAGGGCGCCAAGGCCGTTGCCGCCGGCATGAACCCGATGGACCTGAAGCGCGGCATCGACAAGGCCGTGGCGCAGGTGGTCTCCGAGCTCGAGGCGAAGACCCGCAAGATCACCACCTCCGGCGAGGTGGCGCAGGTCGGCACCCTCTCCGCCAACGGCGAGGCCGAGATCGGCGAGATGATCGCCAAGGCCATGGAGAAGGTCGGCAACGAGGGCGTCATCACGGTCGAGGAAGCCAAGAGCATCCAGACCGAGCTCGACGTCGTCGAGGGCATGCAGTTCGACCGCGGCTACGTCTCCCCGTACTTCATCACGAATGCGGAGAAGATGATCGCCGAGCTCGAGAACCCCTACCTGCTGATCTTCGAGAAGAAGCTCAGCCAGCTGCAGCCGATGCTGCCGCTGCTCGAGGCGGTGGTGCAGAGCGGCCGTCCGCTGGTGATCGTCGCCGAGGACGTCGAGGGCGAGGCGCTGGCCACCCTGGTGGTCAACAAGCTGCGTGGCGGCCTCAAGATCGCCGCCGTGAAGGCCCCGGGCTTCGGTGACCGCCGCAAGGCGATGCTCGAGGACATCGCGATCCTGACCGGTGGCCAGGTGATCAGCGAGGATCTCGGCATCAAGCTCGAGAACGTCACGCTGAACATGCTCGGCCGTGCCAAGACGGTGCGGATCGAGAAGGAGAACACCACTATCGTCGACGGCGCGGGCGAGAAGTCCGAGATCAACGGCCGTTGCGAGCAGATCAAGGCGCAGATCGAGGAGACCACCTCGGACTACGACCGCGAGAAGCTGCAGGAGCGGCTGGCGAAGCTCGCCGGCGGCGTGGCCGTGATCCGCGTCGGCGGCTCGACCGAGGTCGAGGTGAAGGAGCGCAAGGATCGCGTCGACGACGCGCTGCATGCGACCCGCGCCGCGGTGCAGGAAGGCATCGTGCCGGGCGGCGGCGTGGCGCTGCTGCGCGCCTCCGAGAACCTGTCCTCGCTGAAGGGCAGCAACAACGACGAGCAGGTCGGCATCGAGATCGTCCGTCGCGCCATCCAGGCGCCGGCGAAGCAGATCGCCGAGAATGCCGGCAAGGACGGCGCGGTCGTCGCCGGCGAGGTGCTGCGCAAGTCCGACTACACCTTCGGCTACGACGCCCAGAAGGACGAGTACAAGGACCTGGTCGGCGCCGGCATCATCGACCCGACCAAGGTCGTGCGCACGGCGCTGCAGGACGCGGCCTCGGTCGCGGCGCTGCTGATCACCACCGAGGCGATGGTGGCCGAGCGTCCGGAGAAGAAGTCCGCGCCGGCCGGCGGCCCCGACATGGGCGGCATGGGCGGCATGGACTTCTGATCCAAGCCGGATCGAAGTTACGGAGGGGCGGGATCGCAGGATCCCGCCCTTTTTTCTTTGTGTGACGCGGCTGTCATTTTGCGACGGCCGCTCCCGCTATTCACCAAATCGCGCGCCTGCGATCGTTGACTTCGCCTGAACGATGCGTGTTGACTGGCACAGCCAACCGCTCTTGGCCGCCTTGCCGTGCCTTCCCGGGGACATCCTCCCCGGGTGCCTTCAAGCGATCCAGCCCGGTGGGTTCCGCGCGGGCGATCCTTGTCCGTGCCAAAGGACATGGAGGTTTCAGCACATGGCAATCGGCACCGTGAAGTGGTTCAACGCCACCAAGGGGTTCGGCTTCATCGTTCCGCAGGATGGCGGCAAGGATGTCTTCGTGCACATCACCGCCGTGCAGAAGGCCGGCCTGCAGGGGCTGAACGAGAACCAGAAGGTCAGCTACGACGTGGTGATGGAGCGCGGCAAGGCGGCCGCCGCCAACCTCAAGCCCATGTAGCCATCCGCCGACTGGCGGACACAGCGAGGCGGCGCCGGCAACCCCGGCGCCGCCTCGGCATTCGCGCCCGCCGGGGCCTCAGGACATCGGCGCGTGCTGCACCCAGACATGCCGCGCGCCGGCCTGTTGCAGGAAGGCTTCCGCCTGCTGCTGCAACTCGGCCGTGCTGGCGCGGATGCCGAGCGCCGGGCCCTCGGTGCGCATCGGCGCCTTCGCCTCGGCATCGGCCTGCGAGACGGTGTTCCCCGCCGTCTCGGTGGCCGCCGCCGCGACGGCGCCGGCGGCCGCGGCCGCAGCGACTGCCGGGAGGGCCGCGCCGCCGGAGGCGATCACCACCCCCGCGGCGGCCATGGAACTCGCCGCCGTGCCGATGCCGACGAAATTCTGCCGCAGGTTGCGGCGGTCCGCGCCCTTGGGATCCTCATCGGGCTTGTCGACCTGTTGCGCATTGTCGGCCGGGCGGCCTTCAGCCGGCGTCTCGTTCTGCTCGAAGGCCTGGCGGAACCAGGGCTCCTCCTGCAACCGTTCCGCCGCGCGGTCGAGCGTCTCGCGCTCGGCGAATTCGCCCCAGACCATGGGGCCGGCCTGGGCGGCGTCGTCCTGCTCGCCAGTCCACTGGCTGCTGTCCACCACGATTGGCATGCGGACTCCTCTTGCTTGCGGCAGGCGCCCGCCGAAGAGTCCGGCGCCGCGATCCTGTCCGATGGCTGCCGGCCCGCCCCCGCCCGCCGAATTACGTCCGGGCAAGGACAGGCCGTTGCCGGGCCAACGCCCACTGCCCATCCCCGTTCCGGAGGCACGCTTGTTCGATTTGCCCGCCCTCGAGGCTGCCGCTGCGCTCATCCGCCATGCCTTCCCGCCGACGCCGCAGCTCGCCTGGCCGCTGCTCGCCGCCCGCAGCGGCGCCGAGGTCTGGGTGAAGCACGAGAACCACACGCCGACCGGCGCCTTCAAGCTGCGCGGCGGCCTGGTCTACATGGACCGGCTGCGGCGCGAGCGGCCCTCGGTGCGCGGCGTGGTCAGCGCCACCCGCGGCAACCATGGCCAGAGCCTGGCCTATGCCGGGGCGCGCCACGGGGTGCCGGTGACCATCGTCGTCCCCGAGGGCAACAGCCGCGAGAAGAACGCCGCCATGCAGGCGCTGGGCGCGCGGCTGGTCGAGCACGGCGCGGATTTCGACGCGGCGCGGCAGCATGCCACGGCGCTCGCCTTGGCCGAGGGGCTGGAATTCGCCCCCTCCTTCGCGCCCGACCTGGTGCTGGGCGTGGCGACCTATGCGCTCGAGCTGTTCCGCGGCGCCCCGCCGCTGGATACGCTCTATGTCTCGATCGGCCTCGGCTCCGGCATCTGCGGCTGCATCCTGGCGCGCGACCTGCTCGGCCTCTCGACCAAGATCATCGGCGTGCAGAGCACCGAGGCGCCGGCCTATGCCCTCTCCTTTGCCGCGGGACGGGTGGTGACGACGGAGAGCGCGGCGACGCTGGCCGACGGCATGGCGGTGCGCATCCCCGATCCGGCGGCGCTGGCGCTGATCCGCCGCGGCGCGGCGCGCATCGTCACCGTCTCGGATGCGGAGGTCGCGGCCGCGATCCGCGCCTACTGGCAGGACACCCACAATCTGGCCGAGGGGGCCGGCGCGGCGCCGCTTGCCGCCCTGTTGCAGGAGCGCGGGCCGATGGCCGGCAAGCGCGTTGGCCTGGTGCTCGGCGGCGGCAATATCGACCTCGCCCTGTTCCGCGACTGGGTGCTGGCCGGCTGAACCGGCGGGTTCGACAGCAGGCGCGGCGCGGGGCAAAATCCCGGCCCAATGCGAGAGGAAAGCCGCCATGGCCGAATGGCACCGCGTCGCCACCGAGGACGATCTTGCCGAGAACATGCCGCTCGCCATCCGCATCGGCGAGCTGCAGATCGCCGTCGTCCGGCTCGAGGATGGCATCTTCGCGGTGAACGATGTCTGCACGCATGAATACGCGCTGCTCTCGGACGGCTATTGCGAGGACGGCAAGCTGGAATGCCCGCTGCACCAGGCCTGCTTCGACATCCGTACCGGCGCGGCGCTGAACGAGCCGGCGGAGGTGCCGGTCGACACCTACAAGGTGAAGGTCGAGGGCGGCGAGGTCTTCGTCGAGGCCTGATCACTCCGGCCGGAGGCCGGCCGTCCTGACCACCTCGGCCCAGCGCGCGGTCTCGGCGGCGAGCTGCGCCTGGAACGCCTCCGGCCCGGTCTCCAGCGGGTCGAGCCCGGCGGCGGTGATCCGCTCCCGCACCATGGGCTGGCGCAGCGCGGCGAGCAGGTCCTGGTGGAGCCGCGCCCGCAGCGCCGGCGGCAGGCCGGCCGGCGCCAGGATGCCGTACCAGGAGACCGCCTCGGCCCCGGGGAAGCCGCATTCGGCGAGCGTCGGCAGGTCGGGCAGCTCGCGCCAGCGCCGCGCATCGGCGGTGGCGAGGCCGCGCAGCGCGCCGCTGCGGAGCTGCGGCACGGCGACCGTCGAGTTGAGGAAGGCGCCCTGCACCTGCCCGGCCAGCAACGCCGTCTGCGCCGGGGCGGCGCCGTTGAAGGGCACATGCGTCAGCGGGATGCCGGCCACCGCGGCGAAGAGCGCCATGGCCAGGTGGCTGGCATTGCCGATGCCGGCCGAGCCCATGGTCAGCCCGCCCGGCTGCGCCCGCGCCGCCGCCAGGAAGCCCGGCACATCCGCGATGCCGGTGCCCGGATGCACCACCAGCACCATCGGGTGGAAGGCGCAGTTGAGGATGGCGGCGAAGTCGCGCACCGGGTCGAAGGGCAGGTGCGGCATCAGCGCCGGGTTCATCACATGCGCGGTCGCCGCCAGCAGCAGCGTGGTGCCATCCGGCGCGGCGCGCGCCACCGCCTCCGTGCCGATGGCGCTGCCGGCGCCGGGGCGGTTCTCCACCACCACGCCCGGCCGCCAGCGCTCGTCCAGCGCCGCCGCCAGGGCGCGGGCCAGCAGGTCGGTCGGCCCGCCCGGCGCATAGGGCACGACGATCCGCACCGCCCGCTCCGGCCAGGCCTGCGCGCCGGCCGTCCCGGGCTGGGCGAGGCCGGGCAGGGCGAGGCTGGGCAGGGCGAGCCCGCCAGCGAGCAGCGCCCGGCGCCTCATCCGTGCAGCCGCGGCGCGCCGCGCCGCCGCCAGGCGCTCATCTGCTCGGCCGAGGTATGGACATGCACCACCACCGGCCGGTCCTTCACCGCGAAGGCGCGGGCGATGCCGGCCTCCACCTCGCTCTCGGCCGCGATGGTGATGCCCTCCGCCCCGAAGACCCGGCCCCAGGCGGCGAAATCGGGGTTGGTGAGGCGCACCGCATCCTCGTAGGGCCGGTTCGGGTAGCGCACCTCGTGATGCATGCCGATGGTGCCGTAGCGCTTGTTGTCGGAGACGATGATGATCGGCGCCGCGCCGTACTGCATGGCGGTGGCGATCTCGTTGCCGCTCATCAGCGCGCCGCCGTCGCCGACGAAGGCGACGGCCTGCTTCCCCGGCCGGCGGATGGCGGCGGCGACCGCCATCGGCACCCCCGCCCCCATGGCGCCGACGACGGAGGAGAGGAAATTCTGCCCCGGCCGGAAGCCGATATAGCGATGGATGAAGGAGGAGAAATTGCCGGCATCGGAGGTGACGGCGGCATCCGGCGCCAGGTGCTTGGCCACCTCGACGCAGATGGCGGCGAAATTCACCCCATCCGTCATGCTCTCCCAGACCGGCTCCATCAGCCGCTGGTGGATGCCGTTGAGCCCGGCCACCCAGCCCGCGCGCCGCGCCGCGCCCGCCGGGGCGCCGCGCCGCAGCAGCGCCTCGATCACCGCCTCCGGCTCGGCGACGATGCCGAGATCGGGGCGGAAGACGCGGCCGATCTCGTTGGCATCCGGCCAGACCTGCACCAGCGGCAGCTGCGGATCGGGCGCGGTGGGGAAGCTGTAGGACTGGCTGACGGAATCGGTGATGCGCTCGCCGAGGGCCAGCAGCAGGTCGGCCCGCTTCATCTCCTCGACGAGCTGCTTCGGCACCCGGATGCCCATATAGCCGCCGTAATTCGGATGCGCGCTGTCGAAGAGCTGCGGCCGGCGATGCGTCGGGCAGACCGGCAGCACCCATTGCTCGGCGAGCTCGCGCAGCGCCGCCAGCGCCTCGGGCGCGGCATTGGCCAGCGCGCCGCCGACCCAGACCAGCGGCCGCTCCGCCGCCGCCAGCATCCCGGCGAGGCGGTCGAGATCCTGCGCCCGGGCGCCGCCATGCACGCGCGGCCGCGGCTTCGCCAGGGGCGCCTCGCAGGGCTCGTCGAAGATGTCCTCGGGCAGGATGACGGCGACCGGGCCGGGCGTGCCGCTCTCGGCGAGGTGGAAGGCGCGGGCGATCGCCTCGCTCGCCTGCACCGTCTCGTTCACCTCGATCACGTCCTTGGTGATGTCGGCGAGCAGCTTGGCGTAATTCTGCTCCTGCAGGGCGAGCCGGCCGAAATCCTTGCGCTCCACCTGGCCGCAGAGCACGACCAGCGGCGTCGCATCGTGATGCGCGGTGTGCAGCGCCACCATGGCGTTGGAGAGGCCGGGTCCGCGCGAGACCAGCAGCACGCCGGCGCGGCCGCCCTGCATGCGGCCATCCGCCACCGCCATGAAGCCGGCCCCGCCCTCGTGCCGGCAGACGACGAGGCGCACCTCCGGCGTCTCGGTCAGCGCGTCGGTGAGGCCGAGGAAGCTCTCGCCCGGCACCATCCAGATGGTGTCGATGCCATGCGCGATCAGGCTCTCGGCCAGGATGCGGCCCACGCTGCGGCTCATGCGTTCATTCCCTTCCTTCATACCAGCGGCCGTTGATGGTGATCCATCAACGGCTCCTCAGACGCCGGGCGCCGTGCCTCCGCACGGCTTGGCTTCACCGCGTCGCGCCGTCAGGCGCGCCTCGCGGCGCGACCGGCGGGCCCCGTTCGGGGCCTCGGATCGGTCAAGGGACCGATCCGTTCGCAATAAGTCTTTGCGGATTGGCGTCACATCGCCCGGATGCCGGCCTGCGTCACCACGCGCTGCCAGGTCGGCACCTCCGCTTCCAGCAGCCGCGCCAGCGCCGCCGGGCCGGTCAGGCGTGGCGTGGTGCCGGCGGCGGCGAAGCGCGCCTGCAGCTCCGGCAGGTCGCGCAGCGCGGCGAGGGTGGCCGATAGCCGGTCGAGGATCGGCGCCGGCAGGCCATGCGGCGCCGCCATGGCATACCAGTTCAGCGCCACATAACCCGGCACCGTCTCGGCGATCGCCGGCGTCTCCGGCAGGCTCGGCACGCGCTGCGCGGTGGTGACGCCGAGCAGCCGGGCGCGGCCGGCCTGCACATGCGGCAGCGTCTCCACCGTCGAGGCGAAGACCATGTCGATCTCGCCGCCGAGCAGCGCGACCATCGCCGGCGCGGCGCCGCGATAGGAGACATGCTCCAGCCGCAGCCCGGCCACCGAGGCGAAGAGGGCGCCGGCGAGATGGTTCGAGGAGCCGACGCCGCCGCTGCCATAGGTGAGCCGCCCCGGCTGCGCCCGCGCTGCCGCGACCAGCGCCGGCACGCTGCGCCAGGGCGCCTCGCTGCGCACCACCAGCGCGGTCGGGATGTCGGCGACGAGGCTGACGGGCGTGAGCGCCTCCCGCGGGTCGAGCCCCTGATCGGGATAGAGCGCGGGAACCGAGGCGAGGGAGGCGCTGGTCAGCAGCAGCATCGCGCCATCCGGCGGCGCCTGCACCACGGCGCGGATGCCGATGCTGCCGCCGGCGCCGGGGCGGTTGTCGATCAGGAAGGGCTGGCCGAGGCGCTCGCGCAGCGGCTCGGCCAGCAGCCGGCCGACGGCATCGATCGGGCCGCCGGCGCCGAAGGGGATGACGATGCGCACCGGCCGGTTCGGCCAGGCCTCCTCCGCCCGCGCCGGCCCCGCCAGCAGCAGCAGCGCCGGCAGCGGCAGCAGGCGGCGGCGCGGCGCCGGGCGCATGGCGGCGCTCAGTCCCGCCAGGACGGGTCCGCGAGGTCGAGCTTGCGCATCAGCCCCGGCCATTCCAGCAGCCCGTAGCGGCGGGAGTTCGGCGGGTCGTACATGGCGCAGGATTTCGCCACCACCTCGTCCGGGGGCAGGTTCAGCTCGGTGTTGCAGGCCATCGCCTGGAGCTGCGCCTGGCAGGCCCGTTCCATGCCCCACATGGCGATGAAGGTCTCCGGCACGCTCTCGCCGAGGGTGAGCAGGCCGTGGTTGCGCAGGATGCAGTAGTTCCGCGCGCCGATGCTCCGCGCCAGCAGGTCGCGCTCGCCTGGGTCGCGCTCCGGCCCGCGGAAATCGTGATAGGCGATGCGGCCGTAGAAGCGCGTCGCGGTCTGGGTCAGCGGCAGCAGCCCGCATTTCAGCGCCGAGACCGCCATGCCGGCGATGGTATGGGTGTGCATCGCCGCCATGGCATCGGGCCGGGCGCGGTAGATGGCGCTGTGGATGGTGAAGCCCGCCGGATGCAGCCCATAGGGCAGGTCGGGCCGGTAGAGCACCTCGCCCTCGAGGCTCACCTTCAGCAGCGAGGAGGCGGTGATCTCGCTGAACAGCATGCCGTTCGGGTTGATGAGGAAATGCCCACCCTCCCCAGGGGGGCTGTCCGGCACCCGGGCGGTGATGTGGGTGTAGACCATGTCGGACATGCCGTACTGGTCGCAGAGCCGGTAGCAGGCGGCGAGGTCGAGCCGGGCCTGCCATTCGGCATCCGAGACGGAGGCGCGGATCGGGGCGATCCGCAGCGCGGCCTGCGACGTCATTCTCGGACCCTCCAGAGGCTTGCTTGCCGCCATTCAACCAGCCTTCCCGGAGGCTGCGAAGGGGGCGCCGCGAGAGGGGCGCGCGGGTTGCGCGGGGCGGGGAAGGGGCGGAAGCTGCCGCCAGAGGGAACGCATGCCATGACCGAACTCCTTCCCGTCACCGATGCCAGCGCCTGGCGCGGCGCCGAGATCGCCGGCGATCCCGGCTGGATCGACAGCCTGACCGCGGCCGAGGTGGAGGAGCTGGCGGCGGCGCTGCGCGGCGTGCAGGCGCGCGGCCTCGCCACCACCGCCATCACCCGGGCCGATTTCCCGCTGCCGGGGCTGGCGCCGCGCCTCGCCGCCTGGCTGCGCGAGGCGCAGACCGGCCGTGGCTTCTTCCTGCTGCGCGGCCTGCCGGCGGAGCGCTTCACCGAGGCGGAGCGGGAGGCGATCTTCTGGGGCCTCGGCACGCATCTCGGCACCGCGGTGTCGCAGAACTCGCATGGCGAGATGCTCGGCCATGTCTTCAACCAGGGCCGGGTCTACGGCTCGGCCAATACCCGCGGCTACCAGACCAAGGCGCGGCTGGATTTCCACACCGACCGCTGCGACCTGGTCGGGCTGCTCTGCCAGCGGCGGGCGAAATCCGGCGGCCTGTCCTCGGTGGTCAGCACCATGGCGGTGCATAACGAGATCCTGCGCCGGCGGCCGGACCTGCTGCCGATCCTCTATCACGGCTTCCACTATGCGGAGCGCGAGGCGGCGGACAATCCCTCGGGCGTGACGCCGCAGCCGATCCCGGTCTTCAGCCGGCACCAGGGCGTGCTCTCCTGCCGCTTCATCCGCAACCCGATCGAGACCGGGGCGCAGCGCCGCGGCGTGCCGCTGACCGCGGACGAGCAGGCGGCGCTGGAGACGATGTCGGAGCTCTCGGCGCGGCCGGACATGCGGCTCGACATGATGCTCGAGCCCGGCGAGATGCAGTTCTGCAACAACTACGTCACGACGCATGCCCGCACCGAGTTCGAGGATTGGCCGGAGCCGGAGCGGCGGCGGCTGATGGTGCGGCTCTGGCTGACGGTCACGCCGCGCCGGCCGTTGGCGCCCGATTTCGGCGAGCATGACGGCATCCCGGCGCGGCTGGCGCCGGAGACGGCGCCGCTGCCGGTGTGATGGCCGTGCGCATCGATGGCGCCACATCGATGCCCTCGGACGCCGGCGCCGCCTCCGGCGGCCTGGCTTCGCGGCAATAGGCCGCGGCGCCCATTCGGGCGCTCGGCCGGCCCTGCCGACCGCAAGCCAGGACTGATGCAAGCCGCCCCCGGCGCCATCCGTTGCGGCGGATGGTTATCAACAGGAAAGTCCGGCGCCGCGCGGCGCGGGCCTTGGGCGCCGGAATCGTTGCTCCTAGCCTGACGGGCGGAAGGCGGGGGGAGGGGCGGCATGACGGGCCGGGAGGAGGAGGTCCGCGACGATGGCTTGGCATCGCCCGCGCAGCCCGAACCCTATGTCAGCCCGGGGGAGGTCTTCGCGCGGGAATACCGCGCGGCGCGCGACTATTTCGAGATCGTGCCGCCCTTCTGCATCCAGGCGGAGGAGGACGGCAGCTACACGCTGCACCGCAAGGCCTTCCAATTCACGGCCCATGGCGGCGCCGCGGCGGCGACCCTCTGGGTGCCGGTCTCGCGTCACCCCGATCTGGAGGAGGCCGAGCGGCGCCTGCGGCATGTCTGCGGGCCGAAGCTCTACTACGACGGCAAGGGCCGCATCACCGGCGCGCCGCCGAGCTTCCAGGACTGGCTGGCGATGCCGCGCTGAGGCGCGGCCTCAGCGCCCCTTCGGCAGCGGCGCGCCGAGCGCGGCATTCGCCTCGCCCAGCGCCGGCGCCCCCTGCCGCACCGGCGGCCGCTCGCCATCGAAGGAGACCGGCAGGCCCACCCCCTCCAGCCCATAGCCCGGCATGGGCTGCATGATGCCGAGCGCCGCCGTCTGCGGATGCGCCACGACGGCGGCGAGGTCGTGGATCGGCGAGCAGGGGATGCCGGCGGCCTCCAGCGCCTCGCTCCACGCCTCGCTGCCGCGTCGGCGCATCTCCGCCTCCAGCAGCGGCAGCAGGATCTCGCGATGGGCGATGCGGTCGGCATTGGTGCGGAAGCGCGGGTCGCTGCCCCATTCCGGATGCCCGAGGACGGCGGCGAATTTGGCGAAGAGCCGGTCATTCGCCGCCGCCACGACGATCTCGCCATCCGCCGTGTCGAAAGCCTGGAAGACGATGAGCTTCGGGTTGCCCGTGCGGTGGCGCGGCGGCTGCCGCCTGCTCTCGTTGAAGCCGGCGACGTGCTGCGCCATCCAGCCGAGCCCGGTCTCGAAGAGCGAGGTGTCGACGGTGCAGCCCTCGCCCGTCTGGTGCCGGCGCTGCAGGGCGGCGAGGCAGCCGAGCGCCGCCCAGACGCCGGTGCCGAGATCGAGCACCTGCATGCCGACCCGGGCCGGCGGCGCCTCGGCCAGGCCGTTGACGCTGAACATGCCGGCGAAGGCCTGCACGATCGGCTCGTAGCCCGGCTTCAGCGCCATCGGCCCCTTGGCGCCGAAGGCGTGCAGGGAGCAGTAGATCAGCCGCGGGTTCAGCGCCCGCACCGCCTCGGCGCCGAGGCCGAACCCCTCCAGCGAGCCGGGGCGCATGTTCTGGATGAAGATGTCCTGGCCGCGCAGGAATTCCCGCAGCCAGGCCTGCGCCGCCTTGTCCTTCAGGTCGAGGGCGATGCTGCGCTTGTTGCGGTTCACCGCATGGAAGCTGCAGGCGATGCCGGCATGGAAGGGCGGGCCCCAGCCACGGGCGTCGTCGCCCTCGGGCCGCTCGACCTTCACCACCTCGGCGCCGAGCATGGCCAGGATCTCGCTGGCATAGGGGCCGGCCAGGTTCTGGCCGATCTCGAGCACCTTCACGCCCTGCAGCGGCAGCATGCCGGTCGTTCCTCCCCGATCGTCAGCGGCAGGCTCGGCCCGGCGGCCGCCCCGGTCAAGCGGCGGCCCGGCGCCTGCGCCGGTGCCTGGCCACGCCGTTCGTGGCATAGGAAGCCCGATGCAGCCGCGGGCGGCCACCGTCCGGCCCCGGGCTCCCGATGGAGGACCACCATGCCCGTCACCCCGATCGAGCACTGTGCCTTCGCGCGGATCGCGCTCGTGCTGCAGGGCGGCGGCGCGCTCGGCTCCTACCAGGCCGGGGTGTACCAGGCGCTGCACGAGGCGGGTCTGGAGCCGGACTGGCTGGCCGGCGTCTCCATCGGCGCCATCAACGCCACGATCATCGCCGGCAACCGCCGGGAGGACCGGCTGCCGCGGCTGCGGGAGTTCTGGGACCGGGTGACCCGGCGGCGGGCGCTGCCCGTGGTCTCGGAAGGCGACGACCTGCGGCGGCTGCGCAGCGTGCAGAGCGCCCTCGCCACCCTGGCCCTCGGCACGCCCGGCTTCTTCCGCCCGAACCCGATCAACCCCTGGCTGGCCCCGCGCGGCGCGCCGGAGGCCCTCGCCTTCTACGACACGGCGCCGCTGCGGGAGACCCTGGCGGATCTGGTGGACTGGTCGATGCTGGCCGAGGCGGGCGGGCATCCGCGGCTGGCGGTCGGGACCGTCAACATCCTGAGCGGCAATTTCCAGTATTTCGACACCGCCCGGACGGCGCTGACGCCGGCGCATGTGATGGCCTCGGGCGCCCTGCCGCCGGGCCTGCCGCCGGTGCGGATCGGCGGCGACTGGTACTGGGATGGCGGCCTCGTCTCCAACACCCCGTTGCAACACCTGCTCGAGGACGAGATGGACGACCGCAACACGCTGGTCTTCCAGGTGGATCTCTTCCCCGCCCGCGGCCCCTTGCCGCGCGACATGGAGGAGGTGCTGGGGCGCGAGAAGGACATCCGCTACTCCTCCCGCACCCGCATGAACACCGATGCCTATACCCGGCTGCGGCGCTGGCAGCTCCAGCTCAAGCGCGCCCTGGAGCGGGTGCC
This sequence comes from Roseicella frigidaeris, assembly GCF_003258945.1. Classification (GTDB taxonomy): domain Bacteria; phylum Pseudomonadota; class Alphaproteobacteria; order Acetobacterales; family Acetobacteraceae; genus Paracraurococcus; species Paracraurococcus frigidaeris. Next base: position 114,254 of record NZ_QLIX01000001.1, read on the forward strand.
GGAGGCGGGCCTGACCGAGGAGGACCGGGCCATGCGGGCCCGCCTGGCGCGGCTGCCGCGGCTGGCGATCCTGCAGATGGTCTATCAGGCCAAGGCCTATGAGGGGCAGGCCAAGGATTACGAGTTCGGCTACGACACGATGCGCGACCATTGGCAGAGCGGCTACGAGGACACGCAGCGGACACTGGAGCGGCGGCAATGGCTGGAGCTGCCGCCGGAGGATCCGGGCATCGTCACCCATGACGTGCATCGGGACGATGCGCCCTGACCGGTGCCGGGGCCGCCACTGCGCAACTGCCTCGCGGAGGGGGCTTCCTTTAGGCGGCGAGCCGGGCTAGGAAGCGGCCAACGGACCCGTAGCTCAGCTGGATAGAGCGTTGCCCTCCGAAGGCTGATGTCAAGGGGAGCGTGGGGCGGAATTTCGAAGGAAGGGAAGAGAAAGCAAGGGGTTAGAGGAAACATAAAGCCCCTTGGAGATGGCCGATTTTGTCGCGTAAGCACCGCGTAAGCAGGCAGCGGGTTAAAATTGGCGGAAGATGGATACGTTGGCGGGCGCATGCGCGGCAGCTAGACGATCGATCTGAGAAGTGAGTTGAATGTCGCCGAATCCGTTGACCTCTGAAGGTCGGTCGGGCTAGGCGCTACAGTGATTGCACCCGTAGCTCAGCTGGATAGAGTGTCGGCCTCCGAAGCCGAAGGTCACAGGTTCGAATCCTGTCGGGTGCGCCAAGTACCGCCGTTAGCCGCCACGTTACGCCAAAGCCGCACTCCGGTGTCTGACCAAAATGGCAGATGTGCAAGTGGGTTAGTCGCGGCGGTTGGCGGGCTCCGAGTTCAATCGAAGCGGTACAGGGTAACGCCCTCGGTCGCATCCTCTAGGCTCTCCCCAGCCGCACGTCGTGCGGCGGCACCATTCGGGTCCACAGTGCTTGGCGGCTCTGACCGCAGTCCATCGATCAGAAACTCATATACGGCTTGGCCATCCGTTTGCGCGCTGTCGAAGAACTCTGCCAATATCCGCCTACCCACTAGCTCGAGTTTTAGGATGGCATGCCCCTGCGCTGGCATAGCTTCGATTTTGTAGGTGTTTGCGGCTTCCGGGCGCCGCCTCGGGTAGGTGGGGCTAATCTGACGCTCCGCCCGAGTATGGCGATCGATAACGGTGAACGGACCGTCTAGATCATCCTCGCCTAGAGCCGAGCGTTTGATACTCGGCGTCGCTGAGACGACGGCTACGAATATTATCTTTTGGCCGTCGAACCCCGTGCGCGGGATTGGCTTCTATAATTCCTGCCTCGACGGCGTAGGTCAGTATGCCGCTGAGAAGTCCGACAGTACGTGAGGCTGCTCCCACACCGCCTCGCACGATGGACTTGCCCCGCAATTTTCCTGTCTTGAAACTGCCGTTGGTTTTACCGGCTATGACATCCTTCAACACCTTATTGATATCCGCCTTGGTGAGGTCTTTCACCCGCCGCGTCCCGACCAACGGAATGATGTGACGGCGGATTCGACCGACGTCGCTGACGATGGTTGTCGGCTTCTTCGGGCGTCCACCCTTGCCCATAATCAAGCCGGCGTTCAGGTCCTCGAGATAGCGCCCGCACAGCTCCTTGACCGTTATGGCTTTATGATTGAGTTGCCGCTGTTCAGACGGATCTTCGCCACGCGCGATCTTGCCGAAGAGAACCCTTGCCTCGTGGCGCGCAAGCTCGGGCGTCCAGAAGCCATGCAACCCGATGGTGAATCGGCGGGAGCGGCCGGCGAACCTATAATGAATGACATAGCTGCGCTTGCCGGATGGATATATCCGAAGATCGAGGCCAGGCAGTTCGGTGTCCCAGATGAAGTAATCCGTCTCCCGCGCCTTGGCGGAGTCCGCGTTACGTTTTGTGAGTTTTGGCATGTGTGGCGAGCGGCTTTCCCTTGGCGAACGCGCCAAGGAAGCGCCGGGAATGGGGAGCAACGAAGTGTCCCTTACCCAATCAGAATCGTTGGCGAGATTCGCATTTAGTGTCAGCGTTTTAGACGGGATCGCGCGATCGCACTAACCCCAGGAGCCTGACTACATCCCCTCCGAAGGTGGAGGCCACACGTTCGAATCGTGTCGGGTGCGCCACGCCCCTCAGGGCTGGCGCAATGGGTTAGAGCGAAGCTCCCCAGTGTCGGCTAGAGCCATTCCCGGCGGTGTTGCGACGGGATAGTGGCTGGTGCGTTGACCAGTGAAGGAGCCAGCGATGCCTTCACCCTTGTCTATCGATCTGCGCGAGCGCGTCGTGGCGGCCGTGGTAGAGGGCGCTTCGTTTCATCGGGCGGCGGCGCGGTTCGGGGTGAGCGTGTCGAGCGCCAGCCGCTGGTCGCAGCGGTTTGCGCAGCAGGGCAACGTCGTCCCCAAACCGACGCACAGCGACGACAGCTTGCCGGCGATCGAGGCGCATGCGGATCTGATCCTCTCCCTCGACGAGGCACGGCCCGAACTCTTCCTGCGCGAGTTGCGCGACGCCCTGGCCGAGCAGGGCGTGCAGACCAGCACGAGCGGACTGTCCCGCTTCTTCGCCCGCCACGGCATCACCCGCAAAAAGGGGCGCTGTACGCAGCTGAGCAGGAGCGGGCCGACGTGAAGGCGGCGCGTGAGGCGTGGTTCGCGGCTCAGCCCGACCTCGATCCCGACAAGCTCGTCTTCCTCGACGAGACGGCGGCCGCCACCAACATGGCCCGCCACTACGGCCGCGCCCCGCGCGGCGAGCGCTGCCGGCTGCTCGTACCGCAGGGCCATTATAAAATGACCACCGTCACCGCCGCTCTGCGCACCACCGGCCTGTGCGCCCTCGATCTCGCGGATGGCGCCACCAACGGCCAGCGCTTTCGCGACTACGTCGCCAACCGCCTCGTCCCGGTGCTGCGGCCCGGCGACACCGTGATCCTCGACAACCTGCAAGCTCACAAGGTCAGCGGCATCCGCGAGCGGGTCGAGTCGGTCGGCGCGCGGCTACTCTACCTTCCGCCCTACAGCCCCGAGTTCAACCCGATCGAACAGATCTTCGCCAAGCTGAAAGGGCTGCTGCAGACCGCAGCCGCCCGCACCGTGCCTGACCTATGGGACGCCATCCGGCGGGCCTTCAGCCGCTTCACCCCAGACGAGTGCCGTAACTGCCTCGCAGCCGCCGGCTACGACGACGACTTGGCCATCGCTACGTAAGCGGGAACGGCTCTAAGACGGAAAGATTTCAGGCAGGTTCGTAAGTCCGCGATCAGCGACTTTTTGCTGTCGTGTCTCGTGCCGGTTGGATCACCTTTACGACGCTCAGCGTGCGTTCGTGTCCATCGCGATCTGGCCAGAGTATTGAGTCACCTTCGCGCAAGCCAATGAGCCCGGCGCCGACAGGAGTGATTACGGAGATCCGGTTCGCAGCAATATCGGCCTCGGCAGGGTAGACAAGTTCGACGGTACGACGGGTGCTGGTTGCCTGATCGACAAACTCGACCGTCGAACGCATGGTAACGACGTCAGGAGGAATGTCCTCGGCGGTGTGAATCCTGGCGCGTTCGATCTCGGCCATCAACAGGCGGCTAACATCTGACTGGCGGGCGTGGGCACGCATTCCGAGATCGGACAGCGCATCGGCTTCGGTGTCGATCATATGAATGGGAGGGCGCGCGGCAGCTTTAACAAGGGTCATGACGAAGGCTCGTAGTGTGAGGGTTGCGAACGCTGGCGAGGCGTGGCGGATCGGGCTATGCCCTTACCCCGAACCCAGCACGCGAACGTCCGGACCCGGGGCTAACAGCCCGACATGAGCTGGCACCCGCGATTGCAGAATCGGACGTGAGCCTTCGACGCTTGCATAACCAGGCGACCATGGGCTGCGGCCCTAGCCCCGTCAATCGCCCCGCGAGCCTCAGAGCGATGTGTTACGTAACCCGGTGAACCCGATTTGGCTGAGAACGGCGAGCGCACGGCCTTAGCTGACCAGCATTCTGAGTGCCGCGGAGCTGATCAGCATCAGGAGCAACATCGCGAAGACGTGATCCCACATGCAGAGGCTCGTACGCGAAACTGGCTGTCGCGTGACCAGCGCCACCCCAACGAGAACGAGCGCGGATGCAGCAAACATTAAATGCACGAAGAACAGGAAAAGAAAGGGCGGCCGATGATCGAGCGCAAAGGTTGGTGCGCAGAGTAGGAGGATCAATCCGACTTGCCCGCAAAACGCGCGGAGGTGTAACCGCGAGCGGCTATCCTGCTCACGCAACAACCTCATCCACCGGAATCGCGTGACCGCTTCCCACATGGTCGGCGAGTGCCCTATCATTGCTCCAAGGCTCGCCGGTCACGGCCGCGCGAGGCCAATGCAACGAACGGTAGCTCGACCGACATCAGGATGGCGTATGATCGGGCCAAACCGCGCAAATATTGCGTTAGGGCAGATTAGCTTCGTCTAAGATCTCCGCTTTCAGTCTTTCTCGTCCTGAGATCCTTTAAGCCGACCTCGATCTCCAGCTAGAGGTTCTTGTGGAGCCTCGGTTACCGACCGATCTTTGGCTTTGTTGATGAGCCGAGACTTAGAGAGCGTGTCGAGCTTCGCCATTATGCCTCGTGTGACTTGGCGTCGCCGTACGAACAACGCCACCAGCGACACGAGCAAAGCGAAGCGCGCGAGCATGAGGATCCAGTCGCCGACATCAGCGTGAAAGCTGTTCAACGCCATGGACGGCGACCAAGGAAGGAGCGCCCGCTTCGTTTCCCCGGGATCAGAACGTAGATGATCCCGAGCGCAAGAAACCAAAGCAAGGCGACCGCGCGCAACGGCGTCGCGGCCGCTGGTATATGATGAGCCGCCACGAGCAGGCCGATCAGGCCTGAGACGCCGATGATCTTAACGGCCGCGGAAAGAATGGTGAGGGGCGGCATCCTACAGCACCCTGGGCGAGGTCGGTGCAAAAGCCCTGATGAGCTGAAGGAAGCTCAGGCGGCGGCGCGCAGCATGGGTTGACGGGGCGATCACTCAAACGCTCCTTGACGGCCTTCGGCCTGGACATAGGCGAGCAGAACTGAGGCCTCTGGCGAGAGGGTCTCCGGCCGCCATATTGCGTAGACCGCAGCGTGAGGCTCCGGAGCGCTGATCGGTCGGTAGATGACGCCGGGATAATAAACGCCTAGTGCGCAAGAGCGTGTCAGCGCGATCCCGAACCCCAATCCTACGAGATGCATAAGAGTGTCGCGATGGACCTGGGTTGGAATGATCAACCGTGGCCGGCCTTCGAGTATTGTCGCTATTTCGTTCGCCGTGCGGATGACGCGCGTTTCATCGATCGCCATCAGAAACGTTTCGCATCTGAGTGCTTCGCGACGAAGGGCGTGGTGACCGGCGAGCCGATGACCCTCCGGCAAGGCCACTACGATCGTCTCGTTCCAGCAGTGCTCGGACACGATGGACGCTTTATTTACCCGCTCTTGTATGAAAGCGACGTTAATTGTTCCGCGCGCAACTTGATCGGCGATATCGTCGCCGTTACCCTCGACAAAACGTACATCTATTGCTGGTTCTGTTTTTTGAGCCGAGCGAGCACGTTTCGAAGTGGGCCATAGCTCAGGGAGGCGTCCAGTCCGATCCGAAGCGATGCCGATGTGCTGCCGCCGGTGAAATGACTGCAAGCGTCGCGCAGGCTATGTGAGAGCATCTTTTGAGGCCCACCGGAAGGGGCGGACAACTTGAGAAAGCGGCGACTTTTGCTTGGCTCAAACGTTGTAGGGCGTGTTCCAACTGGTCTATCCATACGTGGAATGCCTTCGGCTTTTTCGCTCGCGGGGACCGGCGGTCGGCGCTCCGGGCGAAGCAACAGGCGTGCTGCAATCAAGAGCGCGGCCAAGAAGATGATGAAGACGGACGCGCCAGACATTGGTCATTCCGTGAAACCGAGCGGACGGTCAATCGAAGCCGCGACGTTGATCGAAGTTCGCTTGCTCTCAGGTTGATCGCGGCTGCTCCAATCATTTTTGCGATTTTTTCAGGCGGAGCGTTCCTCCGATCCGCGGTCTTTTGTTGCTTTGCGCCTGTCCCGGCGGCTCGCCAGAAACAGCTTTACGCGGAGGTAGATGTTCAACCACAGCAACCCGCCGATGATGAGCAGAAGCATCAGGAGGCCTTCTGGATTCATCATTGTGCCTCATCGTGCTCCCCGCAGCAGAACATGGTTGCTGGCGCGCTGCGGGCGCGGAGACACCGATGATGGATTGGCGGGCGCCACGGTCCATCTCATTGCGTGCGAGGCCTCCTCGGAGGGAATGTGGAGAGGTGTCGCCGGGGAGCGCCTCGGTAGCTCGATCTGATCAAAGATGTGGCGACCGAGCACGAGCAAGGCGCTGCCCGCGCTCATGCCGACGAAGCCCAACGCCGCCAGAAGCATCTCAAAGGGCGTGGCTTCATGCAGCGGAAGCGCATGGACAAGTGCGTACAGGCGGCTCAACGCAAGTGCGGCAATGATCACGCCCAGCAAGCCCGCTAGTCGTAACCCTGCATTCCTTGCATCAGTTGCTGCGATTGGCATGCCGCCCTCCATGGTGGCGGCCATCCAACTAAAGGCACGATCATAAAGATTCGAGATCAGATTTTCGGGCTAGACGTAAAGATGGTGTATATATTCGCCTTACTTCCTAAGTCGGCAGCCATGAGGTATGCCGCGTCTTTGGCCTTAAGTAGTGTGGGCTATAGCCATCCAGTTTTTCGGAAGCGCCGGTATAGTGTCAGGCATATCACGGCGATGATCGACATAACCGCAGGGTAGCCATAGACGGAATGCAACTCGGGCATATGCTCGAAGTTCATCCCGTAAATGCCAGCCAAGGCAGTCGGCACGGCCAGGATCGCCGCCCATGCTGCCAGTTGGCGGGTGATGGCGCCAGTGCGTTGTTGCTCCATCAGATTGCTGAACTCGAAAACGGAAGTCAGCACCTCGCGGAGACCAGTGTTCATCGTCTCCACCCGCCGCACGTGATCCAGCACATCTCCGAAATAGTGGCGAGCCTCGGCATCGATGCAAGGATGGTTGGTCTGAGCTAACTTACGGGCCACCTCCTCCATGGGTATCAGGATGTGTCCAAAGCGAGTGAGCTGACGCCGAAGCGTGAATATTCGGGCGATCTCGGTTCGACCCAAGAAGGCGTCGAGGGTGTGCTGCTCCATAGCCGAGACTTCTTCCTCGAGCGACTCGACCAGTGGAATGTACCCGTCGACGATGAAATCCAGCACTGCGTGCAACACATAGTCCGTGCCTTGGCCGAGGAGATCTGGCGACTCTTCCAGGTGCTTGCGCAGCGGAAGGTGTGATCGGGTTGAGCCTTGCCGCACCGTGATGATGTGACTGTGACCGAGGAACACGGCGGTCTGTCCGTAGGCAATGACGCCGTCGTCCAGTTGCGCGGTGCGCGCGATCAGGAACAACTGATCGCCGTAGATATCGACCTTCGGCAACTGGCCGTCTTTGAGCGAGTCTTCTACCGCGAGTGGGTGAAGCTTGTAGAGGGCCTGTAACGCCATGACGTCCTCCGCGCATGGGTCCGACAAGCCTATCCAAACGAACTCGGAGCGATCCGTCGGGCAATCAACCCGTTCGCCGATGTCGACTTCGCGAACCCGACGACCGTCGCGGTAGAGATACGCTGCGATGACTGGCATCAGTCCTCTTTCTGTATGAGGAGGTGCGGCCCGAGCTTAGTCGCCTGACCTGCAGTCGTCATCGCGATGACCGGCGATTGTGTGCGGCTACAGCGCTTGTGACGTCGGGCTGATTGGCTCGCCGTGGTTCTAAGCGGCGCAGACATTGCGGTCGATGCCGGCTTGGGGAGCACCTCTGGTCGGGGCTTGACCTCGCTCTCGGCGGCCGGCGGTAAAATCATGTTCGACAGATTGGATGACTCGCCTCGACGTCTCGCGCAGCCAACTCGCGGCGCGTTGCATATCGCGCGGCGAGATCGAGATGAAGTCTCTTGACCGCTACATCTGAAGCGTTGGCTGCTAACTCCAGTTCCTGTGCCGCCCGGCGGGCGAAATATGCTTCGTCCGATACCGGATCGACGCTCCTCGCGTTGGTGCTCCGGACCGAGGAAGCAGTCTCCGATGGGCTGGCGGGGACGGGCTCTTCTTCAGCCGCCATGGCGACGCAGCCAGGCCCGTGCAGCCTCTTCGTCGCCAGCGGCGAAATGACGGGCTTCCATCTTGAGCAGCGGATCGAAGAGGTTGGTGAGGCGACTTATCCAGTCGGGCCCGCCGACGAGCGCATATCGCTCGATATGGCGTAACAGCCCGATCTTCAGTTCGAGCAGCCTCGTATCAACGAGCAGCGACGGCTCGAAGCCGTCATAGTGACGGACGATGCCGAGGAGGCGGCGACCGCCCCCGCCGCTGAACGCGGCCGAAAGCCTCTCGGCGAGATTGCGCGCATCCGCGCTGGTGATGCGCCCGTCGATCTCGAAGGTGAAAATATCGGAATCACCGTTCTCTAAGACCCGCAGGCTTTCAGGATGCGCGCAATCGACGTCACCGCGAACCCAGGCGAGGGCGTGCTCCCGACGATCGGGCGTATAGGACTGATACCTGACATAGGGCAGCAAGGCGTTTTCGATCCGGGCGGCGTTACGGATCCAAGCCTGGTCGCTGACGATGGCGATCCGTCCGAATTGTCTGAGCCGTGCCAAGTAGCGGAACGCATTGCCAAGATCGCTACGCCACGCCTCCGAGGACATGCCCTTGAAGTTGCGGACTTCCGCGAAGACATGGACGGTGTCGCCGCGCTCAAGCGCCGTATCAAGCTGCCGCATGGCGGTTTCGACGTCAGCTTTCTCGATACGGCCGTCGGTGGCCAACTCGATGACAGTTTCATTCTGATTTTCGGCCATGATCTGGTCCTTGCGGATTGTCGGATTGATCCGGTTGTTCAGGGTCAGCTATGACGTGCCTCGGCGGCCTCCAGGCCGGACAAGCGATATCCGACCTGCAATTCCGTCAGGAGGTGCTGGGGCTGCGACGGCTCCTCTTCGAGCTTTTGCCTGAGCTGCGCCATGTAGATGCGGAGGTAATGGGCGCGTTCCGAGTATCCGGGACCCCACACCTCCATAAGCAGTTGGCGGTGGGTTAGCACCTTGCCGTGGCCACGGACCAACGCCGTCAGAAGTCGAAACTCGTTGGGCGTGAGATGGACGGGTATGCCCGCGCGCGCAACTTCGTGCGTGGCAAGATTGATGGTGACCGACCCGAACTTGGCTACGGGCGACGCTGCGCCGCCGTTCGATACGGTGCCGGCGCGCCGCAGTTGTGCCCGCACTCGCGCCAGGAGTTCGGGCACGCCAAACGGCTTGACCAGATAGTCGTCGGCGCCGGCGTCAAGCGCCTCCACCTTTTCGGTTTCCTGCTCGCGCGCGGAGAGTACGAGAACGGGCGCTGACATCCAGCCGCGCACTTCCCGGATCAGCGTCTTGCCGTCGCCGTCGGGTAGTCCGAGATCGACGATCATCAGGTCGGGCTTGCGACTGCCCGCATTCAGCCGCGCCTCTTCGGCCGTCGCCGTCTCGAAGACATTCATGCCCTCTTTTTCCAGCGCCATGCGGATAAAGCGCCGAATATCGGCTTCGTCTTCAACGATCAGAATGCGCGGCTTGATCATGGATCGGTTCACTTTCGATCGCAGGCGGCGTCCCAAGCGGCAGTCGTATCTCGAACGCGGCTCCGTTTGGTTTGCGCTGTTCGGCTCGGATGCTTCCGCCGTGAGCCGTGATGATACTGCGGCAGAGCGCGAGCCCCAATCCAACGCCGGCGACCGACGACTCCTTCTGCCCACGCGCGAACGGCTCGAAGAGCATTTCCGGATCCCGCACGGGGAGCCCGGGGCCATTATCTTCAACGATAAGATACATGGTGTCCGCCGTAGCACCGGCCCGAACGTTTATCGTGCTATCGCGCGGGGTATACTTGGCGGCGTTGTCGAACAGATTGATCAGAACGCGCTCGATGAGCGTGGCATCGGCCTCTATGAGCGGAAGATCCGCCGGCAGATTGGTGCGAACCTTGCGAGGTTCGAGGATCGCGCGCGATTGTAACACGGCGCTGCCGACGATCTCGCTCAAGGAATTCCATTCCTTGTTGAGCCGCACGCCTTCGCTTTGCATGCGTGCCAGGTCGAGCAGGTTGGCAACGAGGCGCTTGAGCTCGTCAGCCTGAACCCGGATCGAGCGCGCCAGGTCACTGCGATCTTCGACTGGAAGCTCTTTGCGATGCTCGAGCGTCTCGGCCAGGCCGCGGATCGCGGTCAGCGGCGTCTTGAGGTCGTGCGATACGGCCGACAGCAGCGCGTTGCGGAGCTTCTCACCCTCCATCCGGACCAGGGTTTCCTGTGCGACTTCCATGAAGTGGATGCGCTCGAGCGTGAGGCCAATGGTCGAGCAGCAGGCATCAAGCAGACGGCGATCGTCCGGATCGTCGGGCAGCGGCGCGCCGACCGGCACGACCGCCAGCACTCCGCGCATGGCCATCGACGCTTTCAGGGGAAGGTACAGGGCGTGGGCGGCGCTCAAGGTCTGAGTGCCAAGGCCCGCTTGCTGTCCATGATCGAAAGCCCATTGTGCGGTCGATGTATCGACAAGGCCGGGGTCCTCGGTAGGCATCAAGCGCTCGTTCTTGTCGGGAACCAGGAGGATGATCCGCGCTTCGAACAGTGGTGTCAGCGCTTCCCGGCAAATTGCGACAACTTGGTCTATCTTGATCGCGCTTGAGAGGTCGCGGGCGATCCTGGCCAAGGCCGACGCCCTTCGTTCTCCGGCGCGGGCTACACGAGCTTCCGATCGGAGCCGCGCCGCGAGTTGGCTGATCACGACTGCGACTACCGTCATAAGCGCGAAAGTGAATATGTATTGCGTGTCGGTGACCGCGAACGAGAGCTTCGGCTCGACGAAGAAGAAGTCAAAGCAGCCTACCGAAAGCAGGGACGCCCACGCCCCAGCGAGGCGGCCGAGTCGCAAGGCGATGAACACGGTCGTCACCAGGAAAAGCATGACGACATTGGAAAGATCGAAAAAGCCTACGAGCTGGGAGGCGAGGAAGGTCGCCGCGCCGCATGCGAGCGTGGCGATGCCAAGCGCCGCGATCTGCGTCTGCGGCTCCTCCGGTATCCAACGAACTCGGCGGGTCGCCCGGACTTCGTCAACGCTCAGCAGCAGGAGCCCAATTTCCGGATTGGCGCGGGCAAGCCGTTCCTGCAATCGGCGTTTGAACGTAAATATGCGTCGGCGAGCTGTGTTTCCGATGATTAGCTTGGTGGCGTTGCGCTTTCGAGCATAGTCGAGGATCGCCTCGGTAATGTCTTGGCCAGGGACATTTGCAAATTCCGCGCCGGCTGATTGGGCCGTCTTCGCGATGACGAGCAGCGCCTCGCGGGATCGCGCGTCATTATTTTGATAGGGCTGATCGACGTGGACGACGATCCATTTGGCCTGAAGCCGCTGGGCGAGGCGCCCGGCTTCACGGACGAGCTTTTCCTGGGACCGATCCGCGCTGACGCAGACCATGAGCAATTCCTGCGTCGGCCAGACCGTCTTGATCGCGTGCGAGACGCGGTAGGTCCGGACATCGGCGTTGACCCGGTCGGCGACGCGGCGGAGCGCAAGCTCGCGTAGCGCGATCAGATTGCCGCGGCGGAAGAAGTTCTGACGCGCGCGCTCGATTGACACGGGCAAGTAGACCTTGCCGGCGTTCATGCGGGCGAGCAGATCGTCCGGCGGCAGGTCGACCAGCACGACATCGGTCGCGGAATCGAAAATGCGATCGGGAACGGTTTCACGGACGCGAATGCCGATAATGCCGCCGACGATGTCGTTGAGGCTGTCGAGGTGCTGTACGTTGAGCGCGGTGTAGACATCGACGCCGGCGTCGAGCAGCTCTTCGACATCTTGCCACCGCTTGGCATGGCGGCTGCCGGCGACGTTCGTGTGGGCAAGCTCGTCGACCACCAGCAGCTTGTAGTCGGACGCCAGGGCGCCATCGAGATCGAACTCGGTGACAGGCCTGCCATTACCCGGCAACGTCTTGCGCGGGAGAATGGCAAAGCCGTCGATCAGCGCCTCGGTTTCCTTGCGGCCGTGCGTCTCGACGATGCCGATCCCGACCCGCACGCCCTCATCCTGAGCCTGCCGCGCCGCTTGAAGCATCGCAAAGGTCTTCCCCACCCCAGCGCAGGCCCCGAAGAAAATCTTGAGTTGTCCGCGTTTGGAGTGCTCTGCGTTACCTCTTACGGCCTCCAGAAGAGCGTCCGGATCAGGTCGCTGATCGTTCATCGTCTACTGCCTCACGCCAGTGCCGCACGCCGTTCGTCTAAAAGAACGGCGTGAGCACGAGGTCGATGAGCTTTATACCTATAAATGGCACGATAATCCCGCCTAATCCGTAGATGAGCAGGTTGCGACCGAGAAGCCGCGCCGCCGGTTCGGCGCGATACTTCACCCCGCGTAGGGCGAGCGGGATTAGCACGACGATGATCAGCGCGTTGAAGATGACCGCAGAGAGAATCGCCGAGGCTGGGCTGTGCAGTCCCATCACGTTGAGCGCGGCGAGCGGCGGATAGGTCGCGACGAAGGCGGCGGGAATGATCGCGAAATACTTGGCCAGGTCGTTTGCGACGCTAAAGGTCGTGAGCGCGCCGCGCGTCATGATCATCTGCTTGCCGACTTCGACGACGCGCAGCAGCTTGGTTGGGTTGCTGTCGAGATCGACCATATTGCCGGCTTCCTTGGCCGCCTGCGTACCGCTGTTCATCGCGACGGCGACATCGGCTTGGGCGAGCGCGGGCGCGTCGTTGGTGCCGTCGCCGGTCATCGCGACGAGCCGTCCCTCAGCCTGGTACTGACGAATAAGCCGGAGCTTGTCCTCCGGCGTCGCCTCAGCCAAGTAATCGTCGACGCCGGCTTCGGCCGCGATGGTCGCTGCCGTCAACTGGTTGTCGCCGGTGATCATCACGGTCTTGATGCCCATCGCGCGAAGCTCGGCGAAGCGCTCCTTGATCCCGCCTTTGATGATGTCCTTGAGCTCGATCACGCCCAGGACATTGGTTCCGTCGCTAACGACGAGCGGTGTGCTGCCGCGGCGAGAAACTTCTTCGACGGTCGTGGTCACTTCCTTGGGGAAGACACCGCCCATCGCCTCGACATGGGCGCGGATCGCACTGGCCGCACCTTTCCGGATCTGGCGGCCGTCGATGTTGATGCCGCTCATTCGGGTTTGCGCGGTGAAACCGATTGTCTCCGCGCCCTGAAGCTCGCGGCCGCGGATGCCGAAAGCGTTTTTGGCCAGGATCACGATAGAGCGCCCTTCGGGCGTCTCGTCGGCAAGGGATGCGAGCTGCGCCGCGTCGGCCAGCGCGGGCTCTTTGATGCCGGGCGCGGGATGAAACTTCGTCGCCTCGCGATTGCCGAGCGTGATCGTGCCGGTCTTGTCGAGGAGGAGGACGTCGACATCACCCGCCGCCTCGATCGCGCGGCCAGAGGTGGCCAGCACATTGGCCTTCATCATCCGGCTCATACCGGCGATGCCCACGGCTGAGAGCAGTGCTCCGATCGTCGTCGGGATGAGGCAAACGAGAAGCGCAATGAGCACCGTGATCGTCACCACCGTGCCCGAGCCGTTGATGATCGTGCTGAAGCTAGAGAACGGCAGGAGGGTGACGCAGACGAGCAGGAAGATGATCGTGAGTGCCACCAATAGGATCGTCAGTGCGATCTCGTTGGGTGTCTTGCCACGCTTAGCGCCTTCGACCATCGCGATCATGCGATCGAGGAAGGCCTCGCCCGGCTTGGCAGTGACCTCGACAACAATCCAGTCCGAAAGCACGCGTGTGCCGCCCGTCACGGATGCGAAGTCGCCGCCTGCCTCGCGGATTACGGGGGCGGACTCGCCGGTGATTGCGGACTCATCCACCGAAGCTGCGCCTTGCAGCACTTCGCCGTCGGCCGGGATGATCTCGCCGGCCTCGACAAGCACGTATGCTCCCACACCCAATTCGTCGCTCGCCTGAGGCCAGGATTCGGCGTCACGTCGCGGCTCCTTGAGCATCCGAGCGAGAACGCGCTGGCGGGTGGCGCGCAGCGCATCGGCCTGCGCCTTGCCGCGCCCTTCCGCCATGGCCTCGGCAGCGTTGGCGAAAAGGACCGTGAACCAAAGCCATGCGGCGATCGCGAAGATGAAGGGAGCGGACGCCTCGCCCTTGCCGGTCACGGCCTGAATGAAAAGCAAAGTTGTGACGATGCTGCCGAGAAACACGACGAACATCACCGGGTTCTTGATCTGAACGCGCGGTGACAGCTTCTTGAAGGCTTCCGCGGCCACTGATGCCCACGGCACTTGCTTGACGTTTCCGCCGAGGACGGCGGCGCTCTGCGCCGTAGGAGTCTCTAGATCGGACATGATGCCACCTCGGTTTTATTGGGCAGCCGGACGGGCCGGCGCGGCAGCCGCGTCGAGCGCGAGATTGAGTGCAAGGACATTGACGCGTGGGTCGCCGAACAGACCGAACTGCGGTCGATCGACATTCTCATTGATCAGCGCCAGGACGCGGTCCACCGCCACCCCTCGGGCGCGAGCGACCCGCTGCGCCTGGATGTTGGCGTTGGCGATCGAGATATGCGGGTCGAGACCTGAGCCGGACGCGGTCACCGCGTCGACCGGAACGGCGGCGTTGGCCGCCAGTCCGTTCTCCTGACGGTAGGCGATGGCGCGCTGTTCGACCGCGGTGAGGAGCTTCTTGCTGAGGACACCCTGGTTGCTCGCGGCGCTGGCTCCAGCGTTATACGGCTGGTCGACCGTCTTGGAGGGGTCCTGCGGGTCGGGACCCGACGTGGCGCTTGGCCGACTATGGAAATATTCCGGGCGGGCGAAATATTGTCCGATCTGGCGAGACCCGATGGCCTGCCCGTTTCTCTCGATCAGGCTTCCCTGAGCCTGGCTCGGGAAGAGCAGATTGGCGACGCCGGTTGTCGCCAGCGGATAGGCCAGACCTGTCACCACCATGAATAGCAGGGCTGAAACGAGCACCGGCCGGGCGATGCCCTTGAAGGCGGAGGTGGCAGAGAGGTCGGCGGATGTCGATTGATCGTTGTGCATGGCGATGTCCTCAGAATGTCGTGCCAGACAGCATCAGCAGATGCTCGACGATCGGGCCGAGCGCGAGCGCGGGGAGGAAGGTCAGACCCCCGACCACCAACACCACGAACACGAGAAGCCCTGTGAACAGCGGCGTTGCGGTCGAGAGCGTCCCTGGGCCAGCCGGCACCGTCGTCTTCGCCGCCATCACGCCCGCGACCGCCAGCATCGGCAGCAAGGTCAGATAGCGCCCGACCAGCATCGCGAGCCCAATGGTTGTGTTGAAGAAGGGCGTGTTGGCGTTGAAGCCGGCGAAGGCCGAACCGTTGTTGGCGGTGCCCGAGGTATAGGCGTAGAGCACTTCGCTGAAACCGTGGGGCCCCATGTTGGCCAGACTGTCGACGGTGGAGGGCATGACGCATGCGAGCGCCGTGAAACCGAGGATGCTGAAGGCATGGGCCAGAACAGCCAGCATCACGAACTTCATCTCGCGCGCCTCGACCTTCTTGCCGAGGAATTCGGGCGTTCGCCCGATCATCATGCCGACCAGGAAGACGGTCAGAATTGCATAGGTGACGAGATTGATGAGGCCGACGCCATCGCCGCCGAACACGTTGTTGAGCATCATCTGGGCGATCGGGACGAGGCCGCCAAGCGGCGTCAGCGAGGCGTGCATCGAGTCGACCGATCCCGTCGTCGCCGCCGTCGTGGTGGTCACGAACAGGCTGGTCTGCGCGATGCCGAAGCGAAGTTCCTTACCCTCCATGTTGCCGCCGCCGAGCGTTGCGGTCTGCGCCTGA
Organism: Roseicella frigidaeris; assembly: GCF_003258945.1. Lineage (GTDB taxonomy): Bacteria > Pseudomonadota > Alphaproteobacteria > Acetobacterales > Acetobacteraceae > Paracraurococcus > Paracraurococcus frigidaeris. The sequence continues at coordinate 130,173 of NZ_QLIX01000001.1, forward strand.
TCAATTCCCAGCGGCGAGAGCATCGGATTGCCCGCATGCTCGGCGCCGTAGACCAGCGCTAGGAAACCGAGGAACATGACGAAGAAGGCGGCGAAGAACGACCAACCCTGCTTGCGGTTGGCGATCATCGATCCGAAGACGTAGGTCAGGGCCGACGGGATCAACAACATGCTCAGGATGTGCAGCGTGTTGGTGAGCGGTGTCGGGTTTTCAAACGGATGCGCGGCGTTCATGCCGAAGAAGCCACCGCCGTTGGTGCCGATGTGCTTGATGGTCTCGAGACTGGCCACCGGCCCGATGATGAGTTGCTGGCGAGCGCCTTCGAGCGTCGTGACCACCGTGTCGGCCGTCAGCGTCTGCGGCATGCCCTGCCACACATAGATGAGCGCAAGGACGAAGCAGAACGGGAGCAGCAGGCGGTAGGTGACGCGCGTGAAGTCGACCCAATAATTGCCGATGTCGCCGGCGCTCTTGCGGCTAAGGCCCCGGATGAAGCCGCCCGCGGCGGCAACGCCGGTCGCGGCGCTGACGGTCATCAGGAAGGTGATGACCGCCATCTGCGACAGGTTCGAGAGGCTCGTTTCGCCAGAATAGGCCTGCCAGTTGGTATTGGTGATGAACGAGGCGACGGTGTTGAACGCGAGGTCGGGTGTCTGCGAAGAGCGACCGAGCGAATCGCCGGGCAGAAGTTGCTGGATACGCAAAATCAGGTAGCCGAGCAGCATCATGGCGGCGTTGCTGAGGAGCAGCACCGCGCCATAGCGTTTCCAAGACATCGGCTCGGCGGGATCGACTCCCAGCAACCGGTAGGTGCCGCGCTCGATAATATTGTGTCCAGGCGCGGTGAAGATGCGCTTGAGCCACGGGCCAGTCACAAAGACGAGGCCCGTCATGATCGCCAGAACGACGATGAATTGATTCAGATCGTATCCCATCAGAGCCCCCTCAAATTCGATCGAGGGCCACGATGAACCCTGCTGTGATTGCGAAGAATCCGAGCGTTACCGCTACGAAGATGAGGTCGCCCATATTTGCCACCTGCCGGTTAGAATGGATCGTTGATGCTCAGAAGCGCTCAGGCTTCATGAGGGCGTAGAAAAGGTAGATGAAGAGGCCGACCGCGCAGGCGCCGGCCAGACCAATCATGAGGGTTTCGGTCACGAGGATTCTCCAAACAGCGCGACGACGCCGAAAGATCGTCTCTGCGTGCGCGAGCGCGGACGCACGCGGCTCAGTAGACGCGCAGATCTCGGCTTCTCGGCCAGAAAGTTGCTGAGCATTTTGGCTGCAGCTCCAGTTTAGTGTCAGTCTGCGGGACGCCTTTAAGACGTTGCACGTAAAGGCGGCGCTGAGTTTTTACGCCCGTGTATAAGGATGGCGTAAGGAAGCATGTCACAGCTACCGCCTGCGACGCTTCTTGGCCGGTCATGAATAGATGAATGCGAGTGAAGTAGAGTAGGCTTTCGAACTGGCGAATGAGGGCTGCGTCTTACGCGGTCTTTGCGGTCGCCCCCGAAACTCTACGCGATCCTTATGTCACGCGGGGTAAGCAGCTTCCTATAGCATCGCGTTCGACTCGACGCGTTCCAATCACAGGTAACGCCGAGATGCGCTGTAGCTTCCATCCCCGCCAACATCGCTGCACAGCTCGGCCCCTCCGGCGGTGAAGGCATTTGAGCTAGAACTTAGGCACATACGATACGTTGTGACGGCCGCCCGGTTTGGAAGCTTTCGCAAGGCATCCTCACGCCTTGGGGTGCGGGAGTCGACGATCAGTCGACAGGTCAGAAACTTGGAGGACGGGCTGGGCTCCAGCCTATTTCTTCGCAAGAGGTCGGGCGTTTCGCTAACGCAAGCTGGCTCGATTTTTGTCGAGCATGCCCAAGCCGCGCTGAACGAGATTGATCGCGCGGTAGGCGATGTCGGCACGATAGGTCGCGGCAGGTCCGGTACGGTTCGCGTCGGCCTGTCATCCCCGCTCGCAACCGGGTTTCTCGGGGAGCTCCTTATTCGCTTTTGTCGGCAGCATGAAGCGGTGCAGCTTGAGTTTGTGGAAGGCACACATACACAGCTCTTCGAGGACCTGGAGCGCGGCAATCTCGATATCGCGTTCATGGCCGCGCCGCTTGACACTGGAAGCCTCGCCACCAAACGGCTGTGGAGCGAGGATGTGTTCGTCGTCTTGCCGGAGAGTGATGCACTCACGAAGAAGAGCGAAATCGCGTGGAGTGACATCCGGCTGAAGCAGTTCCTGGTGACCGAAGCTACGCCGGGACGCGATATCGAAGCGTTCGTTTTCCGGCACCTCTCCTCTATTGGATATTCGCCACGGATACAGCGTGACCGGGTGTCGTCACAGACCCTGATGCAGTTGGTTGCGATTGGCAGGGGCATCTCGATAGCAAGCCAATCGGTCGCGGAGACGGCGTTCCCCGGCATCACCTATCGGAGGCTCGAAGGTTGTGCGGTGCCCTTCTCGGCGGTCTGGTCGACCGAGAACGACAACCCGCCCTTTCGTCGGCTGCTGAGCTTGACGTCCGGGCAAGCAGCTACTGCATAATGGTCGAAGCCGCCGTTCCTGAGTTCCATTACCGCCAGGCGGTCTAAGCGGCGTCAAACAGTGCCGATCCCTCCCAAATATATATGCGATCCTTACGTCCCAGCGTCAGATAAAGCGCCGACTTTATACGCGTAAAATTAGTGCTTCGCTGCATCTGCCCAATCAAATGGGGATGCAATATGCCCGGACCTGCCGATTTCTCTGCTATTCGCAAGTCGACGCCGCGACACAAACGGTGGTTGACATCGCCCTCGACCCTGGCTCTTGGAGTGGCGTGCGCTACGTTCTTCGGCGCGAGCGCGGCATATGCAGATCCGGTTCCGGCACCCAGTTTTGCTGGCCCCCTCGTCCCTAATCCTGACGCCATCGCGCTTGAGGCAGGACCGTTCGGTCAGGTTCTGGTGTCGGGCCAAGTGACGGGCATCGGCGTCGCGCAGACCAATGCAACGCACGCCGGCGGGATCGGCAACCGCGATGGCTTCGTCGATATCAGCAACGCGCAAGTCCAGTTTCAAACGACCCGGGGCCCGCTACAGTTCTATGTTCAGACGGGCATTTACTCCATCCCTTCGCTGGGTACGTCTTACCTGAAGGCGACCGAAGCGACAGAACAGCTTTTTGGTCCGGTTCCGGTGGCGTACGCGAAAGCGGTGATATCGCCCGAACTATCCGTGTCTGCCGGATTACTGCCGACGATGGTCGGCGCGGAGTCGACGTTCACCTTCCAAAACGTCAATATCGAGCGCGGCTTGCTGTGGAATCAGGAGCCGGCCATCAGCCGCGGCGTCCAAGTGAACTACGCCAAGGGAGCCGTCAGTGCGGCGGTCTCGCTTAACGACGGCTACTTTTCGGGAAAGCTGAACTGGCTCTCGGGCACGCTTTCCTACGCGTTTGATTCCTCGAATTCGCTGAGCTTCGTCGGCGCTGGTGCGCTATCGCGTAATGACAAATCCTCCTTCGCGACGCCTTTGGCGCAGAACAATAGCAGCATTTTCAATCTCATTTACACCCATACGAGCGGTCCGCTCACGCTGACGCCGTATCTCCAATACAGCCACGTTGGCCGCGATGATCAGCTCGGCATCAATCGTTCCGCCGATACCTACGGCGGGGCGCTGCTCGTTAAATACGCGATCGACAAGGAGTGGTCGCTCGGCGCGCGGGCTGAGTATCTGAAGACTAGCGGGGGAAGATGCGGATCGGACGCGTCGTGTGCGCCAACGAACTTGCTTTATGGTCCCGGAAGCAGTGCCTGGTCGCTGACCTTAACGCCGACTTATCAGAAAGGCATATTCTTCGCGCGAGGAGAGGTGTCGTACACTCGGATCGGGAACCTCGAGGCGGGCTTTGGCTTCGGTCGTGACTTCGATCGACGCGATCAGCTGCGCGCGCTGATCGAGACAGGCATACTTTTTTGAAGGCCGCACCGCGCTATCGCGCACGTGCGAGCTGATCGATGGGACCCGCGAACGCATAGTTGGCGCGATGATGGCAGCGAGCATTCATGATGCCGCATCTAGACGCGGAGTCGCGCCTGACGCTTCGGCGCTTCGCTACAAAACTCTGCGTCTCCTCTACTATTGGGCTATACGGCCGGGCGCATTATTTCCCAATGGTGTCGCTCGTGCTCTCGCTTTACTCGATCTGTAGCGCCGTCTTTGCAATCACGCTCCGTGAGAAATTCCTGAGGCGTGATGGGTTCAACCATTGGGACGAGGCGCTGTGGCTGCTTTTGGTTAGCACCGCTGTTCGCGTCATACACGGAATATACTGATGGGGTCGTCCCCGTCAGTCCGGAGCTGACTTCCTGGCGGCTGTGAACGCGCGATCGGTCGCGATGAAACGCTGCAACATCGGCGCTATGAGCTTGATCGGATCTGAAATGGTTTGCCCCTGTTCGCGCCCCAGGACCTCCGCGTAGAGCACCAAGTCGCGATGCAGCGAGGCCGGCAGTTCGAGCGACACCTTAACAGCCTTGTCTTCCAAGAGCGCGCCAAGCTTGAGCTTCGCCATGATCACCCTCCATATGGTTCGAGTACCAGATCCCGCGTCACGATCACCCTGACCGGGAAGCCCGGCCGGATCGTGAGCGTCGGAGCGACGTTAAGCTGGCGGCGAACGATCTGCTGACCGGCATCGTTGATCGTGTCCTGGCCACCATTGCGGATGGCTCGCAGCAGCCGGTCTTGATCATCGACGGCGAGTTCAGCACCGACGTTGAGGAGTGTGGACAGACCAGCGGCCCTGGCGAGATCCCACCAGTGGTAGTCCACGCCATCTTGAAGGCCGGCAAATCCTTGGGAGTCAGCTCCGGGTTGGCGTTCTAGCACGATCGAACGACCGTTCGGGAAAATCAGCCGGTTCCAGACCAAGAGCACGCGGCTCTGTCCGAATTGCACGCTGTTGTCGTACTGGCCCACGACGCGCGTGCCCTGCGGCACGAGAAGGATTCGCCCGGTCGGGCTGTCGTAGATGTTCTCGGTGACCTGCGCCGTGATCTGTCCAGGTAGATCGGAACGAATTCCGGTGATGAGCGCAGCCGAGATGACGGCGCCGGCTTGCAGAACGTTCGGAGACAGCGGCGCGACGACTCGATCGGGCGCCACCGTCCTGCGATCGGGCGCGGCATTGAGGAAGGCGTTCTGACGATCCTGGGCCGAAGGCGTTGCCGGCGGCGGCGCGAGCCCGAGGCTGGCGAGGTTTGGCGTCGGCGGAGGCACGACGGCCGGCGTTGTTGCGGGGGCACCGACGCGGGACTCCGACCCGGAGAACAGCCGGCTGGTCCGGGCGGTTTCGATTTCCTGAAGGCGCCGCTGCTCCTCTTGACTAAGCCCGGGATTCGGAGTCGCGATGCCAGGGGCCGGAACAGGCTGTCCGCCGTTCGCCGGGCTGAGCATCGGCCGGCCGAGATCGCCGGGAAGCGGTGGACCGAGCCGAGGAACACCGCTGTAATCGCGCGGCAGGCCCGCGAGCCCGTCAGCCGTCGAGCGATTCTCGGTCGAGTAGAGTTCCTCATTGGGTCGGCCGCTGTCGCGGGTTTGAAGCGCGTAGATCAAGGCGCCACCGAGGCCGAGGCTCGCGACGAGGCCCACGCCAGCCAGGACCTTGCGCGATAGCCGGGTGACGCGGGGTGGATCCGCGCGCAGCCGCATCGGCGCCGCGCTGGCCGGTTCGCCGGTCAACGGCTGCGCGTCGTCGTTGGGCGCATCCTCATTCCGGAGAGGGTTCTCGCTCACGAAGTCGGCCTCCCGTCGGTGCGTGTGATGCGAACGCGCCGCTGCCGATCGCCGGAACCAAATCGCAGTTCAGCGGCGGCGAAGAGGCGGTCGACGATCATGTGGTGCCCGCGCACGCGGTAGTTAACCAACTCTGAGGTGTCGCCTTCCGCGCCAACGACGAAGAGAGGCGGCATTTCGCCCTGACCGATGCCGCGGGGAAACTCGATGAAGACCTGGCGACCATCATCGAAAGCGCGCAAGGGACGCCAGGGTGCCCGATCACCTTCGATCGCATAGCGGAAGTTGACGTTGGCAAGATCGACACCGCTCGCCACAGGCTGCGCCGCCTGGGCCTCGGCGTTCTGCCGGCGCAGCGCAATGAGCTGGTCCTGCGGGTACTGCCAGGAGACCGATGCCATATAGGTGCGCTCGGTCGACCGAAGCTCCATGTGGTACGTGCGCATGTTGGTGTTGATGACGAGGTTGGTCATCAGTTCGGCGCGCGTTGGCTTCACCAGGATATGGATCTGCCGCGTCGCACCCGCGCCGCTCTCGGTGTCGCCGATGATCCAGCGCACGGTGTCGCCGGCGGCGACGGGGCCGGAGCCGACGAGCTGCTCGCCCGGCTGCAACGCGATATCGGTGATCTGACCGACGGCGGTATAGACCTGATAGAGTGCGCCTTGGGTGAAGGGATAGACCTGCATCGAATTGATGAAGCCATCGCGCACCGGCTGAATGCGCGCGGCGGCGTTGGCCTGGTTCACTCGCGCCGTCGGATCAGCGGGCTCGGCCGGACGCCGCGATGGCTCGACGCGCTGCAACTGGCCGGGCAGCGGCAGCGGGCGCGGCAGCTCGACCACGGTGACAGGTGCAGGCGGATCGATAGTCTGCACGGCGGGAGCCGCGTTGTCGTAGGAAATCTCGGGCGGCGGCGTGGTGGTGGCGCAGCCAGCGAGGGCAGTCGTCGCCAGCAGGATCGCCGGGATTGCGGCTCTGCGGAGAGCCGGAAATGCGAGACTGTGTGAAGCCGGGTTTCCGGCTTTACGGAAAGACGGCTTCATTGCCCAAGCTCCCGTGACCAATTTATTGCGTTGACGTAGATGCCGAGCGGGTTCGCTCGGAGGCGATCGGCGTTGCGGGGGATCTGGACCACGATCGTCAGGATCGCGGTCCAGCGCGTGGTCTCGGCGAGTTGGCCGTTTTCGTAGCGGCGCTCGACCCAGGCAACGCGAAAGCTGTCGGGTGACGCGCGAATGACGCTGGAGACATCGACGGCGATCTGCTGACGGCCTACCTTTGCGAACGGGTCGTTCGACCGCGCGTAGTCGTTCAGGGCTGCAGCGCCGCGGTCGGTCGTGAAATCGTAAGCTCGTAGCCAGTTTTGGCGGACGATGATGGCGTCCGCGGGAATCGATCGGACCTGCTCGATGAAGCGCGCGAGGTGAAAGGCGATTTGCGGATCGGTCGGACGATAGTCCGCCTGAGCGGGGGAAACCGCTTGCGCCTGGCCGAGCCGGTCGACTTGGACCACCCAGGGCACGATGGTCCCGCGGGCTGACTGTACGACGAGCGCGGTGGCGAATCCGGCTGACAGGAGCAACGAGCCAAACGCCATCAATCGCCAATTTTTGGCCTGGATGCGTGATGCGCCGATGCGCTCGTCCCAAACTTGGGCGGCGCGCTGATAAGGCGTCTCCGGCTCGGGGGCCTTGCCGTAATGGGTAGAGGGTCGTTTGAACATCAGCGATCGCCTTCGGACAGGTTGACGGACGAGCCACCGCCATGTGCGTCGCCTGAGCGAACGGCATGGGCTGTGGCCTGCGCGGCGTGGGTCATGTGTTGGGAGCGCCGCATGCGTTGCGCCCAGGCCGGAGCGCCGCCAGCGCGCGCGGGCGCTGCTCCGTCGCCGGCGGCATCACCGCCGATCGAGCCCATGGTGGAAGTTCCGCCTGTGGCTTCGAATGCCGCCTTGCCGCCAGCGCTGAAGCTGGAACGCATGCTTTCGGCAGCGCGCGACGCGGCACGGCGCAGCGGCGACACGGCGGCGCTGCCGCCGGCGCGGGCGACCCCGCCGAGCCCGGAAGCGACGCCGGCTGCACCGGACTGTCCGGCTGCGCCAAGGCTGTATGCGGTCGATGCGCCACCCGCGAGCGCGGCGCCGCCCCGGGCGGCGGCGGCGGCGCCACCAGCCAGTGCGGCACCGCCGGATGCGGCCGCGCCGACGGCGCCGGCGCCGAGAGCGACCATGCCACCGGCGGCAAGGCCCGTCCCGACGGCGGCGCCGGCGCTGAGTTGAGGACCGCCTGAGACGATCCCGCTGGCGATGCCGGGACCGAAGATGCCAAGACCGAGTAGCGACAGAGCGGCCAGCACGATCGCCATCGCTTCATCAATCGAGGGGTTCTGGCCGCCGAAACCGGACGTGAATTCGGAGAAGAGCGTCGAGCCGATGCCGATGATGACGGCCAGCACCAAGACCTTGATCCCGGACGAGATCACGTTGCCAAGCACGCGCTCGGCCATGAAGGCCGATTTGCCGAACAGGCCGAACGGGATCAGCACGAAGCCGGCGAGCGTTGTCAGCTTGAACTCGATGAGCGTGACGAAGAGCTGGATGGCGAGGATGAAGAAGGCGAGAAGCACCAGCGCCCAGGCCAGGAACATGCAGGCGATCTGGATGAAGTTCTCGAAGAACGACCAGTAGCCCATCAAGCTGGAAATGGAATCGAGCAGCGGCCGGCCGGCGTCCAGACCCGTCTGTGCGACCTTGCCCGGACGCAAGAGATCGGCCGTGGTGAAGCCTGTTCCACTGGCTTTGAGGCCGAGGCCCGCGAAGCTTTCGAAGATGATGCGGGCGAGGTTGTTCCAGTTGCCGATGATGTAGGCGAAGACACCGACGAACAGCGTCTTTTTGACCAGCCTGGCCAAAATGTCGTCGTCGGCGCCCCAGCTCCAGAACAGCGCGGCCAGCGTCACGTCGATCACGATCAACGTGGTCGCAATGAACGCGACCTCGCCGCTGAGCAGTCCGAAACCGCTGTCGATGTAGCGGGTGAAGACCTCGAGGAAATGGTCGATAACGCCGGTGTTGCCCATGACGTTACCGAGCCTCGTCGAGCTGTGGGGTGAGGCTTGGCGCGGCGGCCGGCGGCATCGGAGGGTTGCGCTCATCAGGCTGAGGGGTGAGGCTCTCTCGCGGCGCGGACGGCATGTCCGGCAAACGCTCGGCCGGGCGGGCACCGGGCGCGAGGAAGCGGTTTCGGTTCTCGGCCCATGCGCGGCGGCACGCCGGATCGCGCGGTCCGTCTTCGCCGAGCGCCTGGCAGCGGATCAGGGCGTCGCGCAGCGGATCGACCCGCGCTTGAACGGCGCGGCCTGACGACCAAGACGCTGGCGCCTCCTCTTTCCGCGTCATCTCGATCGCGGTCGCGGTGATCGCGACGGCGACGAATACCGCCGCGCCGATCCTAGCGAGCATCTTGCCGTCCATGGCCGCGGTCTCAGTTGCCGTTCGGGAACATGCGGGCGTTGCCCGGCTGGTAGCCGTTGCCAGGCGTCAGGAAGCGACGGCGTTGCTCACGACCCTGCTCGGCCGCGGCCGCACGCTCGGCCTCGGACAGACTCTGCGCACGGCCGTTGGCGGCCACGACCGCGGTGAGGTCGGCAAGCTGCTGCGCCTGCAGGGCGAGAAGCTGGTTGCCGGCCTGGGTCGCCTGCAGCGCACCGGTCGCGCCCTGGCTCTGCCCGACAAGCGCGGACATCTCGCTACGGTTGGTGTCGATGTTGCCGACAACGCCGGCCTGGACCCGCATGGCGTCCTGCAAGCCGCCGACGGTGTTCTGCCAGCGTTCACGCGCCTGCGCGACAAGCGCCTGATCGGAAGCCGACATCGATGCATTTCCGTAGGTGGTCTGGAACGCGCGATCGATTTGCTGGACGTTGAGGGCGATGCCCTGCGCCTGTTGCAGGAGCTGCTGCGTGCGCTGTACCGATTGCTGAAGCTGCTGAAGCGACGAGTATGGCAGGCTCGCAAGGTTGCGGGCCTGATTGATCAGCATTGTCGCTTCGTTCTGAAGCTGCGTGATCTGCTGGTTGACCTGCTGGAGCGTCCGCGCAGCCGTCAGCACATTCTGCGCGTAGTTCGTCGGATCGTAGACGATGCCGCCGAATTGGGCCGCCGCTGGCGTGCTGATAAAGAGCGAGATAGCGACTGGTGTCGCAGCGATGATCGTGGCGAAACGCAGTGCGCGAGAGCGCGAACGGAATGAGCGTGTCATGAGAATACCTCCTGATGGGCTTGGGGGATGACGTTGGTGAGGTTGGGAATGAGATCGGCAGCCCAGGCGAGCCGGCTCGAGATCAGCCATTCGGAGAGGAAGCCGTCGGTGCCGCTTCGCGCGTAAACCTCGGCGATCAGCGCTTGGTGCTGCTTGGATGAGGCTGCGCACAGCGCCAGCGCGACATCGGATAGTCCGAGCTCGAACAGGCGGTTGCCGCGCCGCGACTGGCAGTAATAGTCGCGCTTTGGCATCGCGCGGGCGAGGATCTCGATCTGCCGGTCATTGAGACCGAAGCGGCGATAGATGGCGGTAATCTGCGGCTCGATCGCGCGCTCGTTAGGCAGAAGGATGCGTGTCTGGCAGCTCTCGATGATCGCCGGTGCAATCGCCGAGCCGTCGATGTCGGAGAGCGACTGGGTGGCGAAGATGACGCTGGCGTTCTTCTTGCGCAGCGTCTTCAGCCATTCGCGGAGCTGGCCGGCGAATCCCTCATCGTCGAGCGCAAGCCAGCCTTCATCGACGATCAGGAGCGTCGGCCGTCCGTCGAGGCGGTCCTCGATGCGGTGAAAGAGATAGGCGAGCACGGCGGCGGCGGCGCCGGTTCCGATCAGTCCTTCAGTCTCGAAGGCTTGTACGTCTGCCTCGCCGAGATGTTCGGACTCGGCATCGAGAAGACGACCATAGGGGCCGCCGACACAATAGGGTCGCAGCGCCTGCTTCAGGTCGTTGGACTGGAGCAGGACGGACAAGCCCGTCAGCGTGCGCTCCGCAACTGGCGCAGACGCCAGCGAGGAGAGCGCCGACCAGAGATGCTCCTTGACCTCGGGGGTAACCGGCACGCTCTCGCGCCCCAGGATCGCGATCAGCCAGTCGGAGGCCCAGGCCCGCTCGGTGACATCGTCGATCCGGGCGAGCGGCTGAAGGGACACGCTGTCTTCAGCGCCTTCGGTAAGCCCACCGCCAAGATCGTGCCAGTCGCCGCGCATGGCGAGCGCGGCGGCGCGGATCGATCCGCCAAAGTCGAAGGCGAAGACCTGTGATTGCGCATAGCGCCGGAATTGCAGTGCCATCAGCGCCAGCAGCACGGATTTACCGGCGCCGGTCGGGCCGACGATCAGCGTATGGCCGACGTCGCCGACATGGATCGAAAGCCGGAACGGGGTCGAGCCTTCGGTTCTGCCGTAAAGCAGTGGGGGTGCATCGAAGTGCTCGTCCCGTTCCGGTCCCGCCCACACCGCTGACAGCGGGATCATGTGGGCGAGATTGAGTGTGCTGATGGGGGGCTGGCGGACATTGGCGTAGACATGGCCGGGCAAGGAGCCGAGCCAGGCGTCTACGGCATTGATGGTCTCCGCCATCGCGGTGAAATCGCGCCCCTGAACGACCTTCTCGACCAGCCGCAGCTTCTCGGCGGCGATGCGCGGATCGTCGTCCCATACGGTGATGGTGGCGGTGACATAGGCTTGGCCGGCATAGTCGGCGCCGAGTTCCTGCAGCGCCATGTCGGCGTCGGCCGCCTTGTTGGCCGCATCGGTGTCGACGAGCGCCGAGGCTTCGTTAGTCATCACCTCCTTGAGAATGGCGGCGATGGACTTGCGCTTCGCGAACCATTGCCGACGGATCTTGGTCAGCAGCTTGGTCGCATCGGTCTTGTCGAGAAGGATGGCCCGCGTCGACCAGCGATAGGGAAAGGCCAACCGGTTCAACTCGTCGAGAATGCCGGGCGTCGTCGCGGTCGGGAAACCGACGATGGTGAGGATGCGCAGGTGCGTTTGCCCGAGGCGAGGTTCGAGTCCGCCGGTCAGCGGTTGATCGGCCAGAAGAGCGTCGAGATACATCGGCGTCTCAGGGACGCGGACACGATGACGCTTCGTCGAGATGGTCGAATGTAGATAGGTGAGTGTTTCGGCGTCATCGAGCCACGCGCATTCCGGCATGAAGGCGTCGATCAGATTCAAGATACGATCGGTACGATCGACGAAACCGCGCAGCACTTCGCGCGCGTTGACGCCGCCGTGGTCGCGACCCTCGTATAGCCATGCTTCGGCACGCGCCGCGTCTTCGGCCGGCGGCAGATAGAGGAAGGTGAGGAAATAGCTGGACTCGAAGTGCGCGCCTGCTTCCTCGAAGTCGGCCTTGCGTTCGGCGTCGACCAGCGCAGAGGCGCTGTCGGCGAACAGGCTGGAGGGATAGGTTGCGGCGTCGTGGCGTTGCGCTTCGACGAAGATGGCCCAGCCGGAGCCGAGACGTCGGAAAGCGTTGTTGAGCCGGCCCGCGACTGCGACCAGCTCGGCCGGCACGGCGCTGTCGAGGTCAGGACCGCGGAAGCGCGCAGTACGCTGCAGGCTACCATCCTTGTTGAGGACGACGCCTTCTCCGACCAGGGCGACCCAAGGCAGGAAATCGGCAAGCCGCGTATTGCGATTGCGATATTCGGCAAGGTTCATCATCGCGTCGTTCCCTCAGACCGACAGGTGACCGGGGACGCGCAGATGCTTGCGCACGACGTCGACGAACTGCGGATCGCGTTTGGCCGCCCAAACCGCCGCGAAATGCCCCACAGCCCAAAGCCCGAGGCCGACTAGCCATAGGCGAAGGCCGAGGCCGAGCGCGGCCGCCAGCGTGCCGTTGAGGATGGCGAGCGAACGCGGCGCGCCGCCGAGCAGGATGTGCTCGGTCAGCGCCCGGTGTACGGGAACGGAGAAGCCCGGCAGCTCGCCGCCATGATCCGCGCCGTCAGCCATCAGACGAGCGCCCCGCCGCCAAACGAGAAGAACGACAGGAAGAAGCTCGACGCCGCGAACGCGATCGACAGGCCGAACACGATCTGGATCAGCTTGCGGGCGCCGCCCGACGTGTCGCCGAACGCGAGCGTCAGACCAGTGATGATGATGATCATAACGGCGATGATTTTCGCGACCGGCCCCTCGATCGATTCGAGGATTTTTTGAAGCGGCGCCTCCCAGGGCATGGACGAGCCCGAAGCGTGGGCGGCGGGTGCCAAAGCGAGCGAAAGAAAAATCATGCACGCCGCTGAGGCGATGTGCTGGCGGATACGCAAAGCGGGTTTGATCATGACGGGTCTCCTGCGGAGGGCTGGCTTGCGGGGGTGATGCGGTAGTCGCCCTCAGGGCCGAGACCTTCGACGCGGGCGAGTTCGGCCAGGCGACGCGAGGCGCCGCGGCCGGAGAGCACGGCCACCAGATCGATCGTCTCGGCGATCAGCGCGCGCGGGACGGTGACGACTGCTTCCTGGATTAGTTGTTCGAGACGCCGCAGCGCTCCGATCGCGGTGCCGGCATGGATCGTTCCGACGCCGCCTGGGTGCCCGGTGCCCCATGCCTTCAACAGGTCGAGTGCTTCGGCGCCGCGGACCTCGCCGATCGGAATGCGATCCGGCCGTAGGCGGAGCGAAGAGCGGACCAGATCGGAGAGCGAGGCGACGCCGTCCGTCGTCCGCATCGCCACCAGATTGGGCGCAGCGCATTGCAGCTCGCGCGTATCTTCGATCAGGACCACGCGATCCGAGGTCTTCGAGACCTCGGCGAGCAGAGCGTTGGTGAGCGTGGTTTTGCCGGTCGAGGTGCCGCCGGCTACGAGAATGTTGCGCCTGTCGGCCACGGCCTGACGGAGGGTTTCGGCCTGACCAGCCGACATGATCCCGGCCGCCACATAGTCGTCCAGGGTGAACACCGCGACGGCGGGCTTGCGGATCGCGAAGGCCGGCGCGGAAACCACCGGGGGCAACAGCCCTTCGAACCGCTCTCCTGTTTCGGGCAGCTCGGCCGAAACGCGCGGAGCGCCGGGATGCACCTCGGCGCCGACATGATGCGCGACCAGGCGAATGATGCGCTCGCCATCGGCGGGGGACAGTCGTTCACCCGTATCGGAAAGACCTTCCGACAGCCGGTCGACCCAGAGCCGCCCATCGGGGTTGAGCATCACCTCGACGATCGCGGGATCTTCCAGAAACGTGGCGATCGCAGACCCGAGGGCTGTGCGCAGCATTCGCGCACCGCGAAGAATCGCTTCCGATTTCTGGTGAGTTGCCGCCACGTCGTCCCCGTTCTCTTGCGGGTCCGCGATGTGCGGCCCTGGATCGGGGATGAGTAGAAGAGGCAGAAATCATGGCCTGACAACAACCGTCGCATGGCCGTCGTACTGTGGCGTACAAAGACAGGAGAACGGCGGAACGCCCGAATACTTGCGGCGCGCGCGTCGATGATTATTCCGCGTCGCGCGCGGGCGGGATGTCTTCCGAAATCTCCTGTCTGAGCTTCGGTCCTGTCGCGAGTCGACGGCCGAGCGCGGTCACGAAGGCTTCGTAGCGCTCCGCCGCCTTCGCACGCGCCGCAACCTGGGCCGGCTCGGGCAACGGCGGATTGGACGTCAGCCAGAAACGGATGAACACGGCGAGCGTTTCGACCGATATGCCGAGATCGCGCTCCATGCGCGCCATTCGCCGGTCGAGCTGATCGAGCCGCTTTGTGGTCGCTGCTTCCTGCCGTTCCGCGGCGTCTGGCGAAAGGAAGGATGCGATGCCGGCCTCGGCAACCAGCGACAGCGAGAGATCGCGTCGAGCTGCATGGGCCGCCAGTGCTTTCATCACGTCCGGGTCGAGATAGACGGAAAGGCGCTGCTTCTTCGGCGGCTTGCTCACGGGCGCCTCCTACAACTCGATGCCGTCGCCCGGATCGAGCGAGGCTTGGCGAGCGACCTGGCGCATGGTCTGGGTCATGCGGCTGAGGCGCGCGGCGTCCTCCTCGACTTCATCGCGAGGGTCTATCTCGAACTCGTTCTCGATTACCGGCTTGCGCTCGACCGTCTTGGTGCGGCTCAGCTCAGGCTGGTGCCGACGCTCCGAATCCGTTGGGTCATCATCATCGCCTGCATCCTCCACGGCGACGGCCGTGTTCAACACCGGACGTTCGGGCAAAGCCAGCGTGCTCCAGTCGTCGGCCCTCGCGGTTGTCGGCTTGGTGAGTGCAGGTGGCGTCAGGATGCGTTCCTGAAATCTGCTGTCCTCATAGTAGCGCGCCTTCTTGGCGCGGATCGGTGGAATGCCGGCGATCATGACGATCTCGTCCGACGGCGGTAGCTGCATGATCTCGCCCGGCGTGAGCAGTTGCCGTGCGGTCTCCGAGCGCGACACCATCATATGGCCGAGCCAGGGCGAGAGCCGGTGGCCGGCATAGTTCTTCATCGCCTTCATCTCGGTGGCGGTGCCGAGCGCATCGGAAACGCGTTTGGCGGTGCGCTCGTCATTGGTCGCGAAGCTGACCCGAACATGGCAGTTGTCGAGGATCGAGTTGTTCGGGCCGTAGGCCTTCTCGATCTGGTTCAGCGATTGCGCAATGAGGAAGGCCTTCAGGCCATAGCCTGCCATGAAGGCAAGCGCGCTCTCGAAGAAGTCCAAGCGCCCGAGCGCGGGAAACTCGTCGAGCATCAGGAGTAGACGATGGCGCTGGCCCTTGGCGTGCAGGTCCTCGGTCAACCGGCGCCCGACTTGATTCAGGATGAGACGGATGAGCGGCTTGGTCCGGTTGATGTCAGAAGGCGGCACCACGAGGTAGAGCGTGGTCGGATGCTTGCCGCCTACCATGTCGGCGATGCGCCAATCGCAGCGGCGGGTGACCTCGGCGACGACGGGATCGCGATACAGGCCCAAGAAGGACATCGCGGTCGACAGCACGCCTGATCGCTCGTTGTCGGACTTGTTGAGCAACTCGCGCGCCGCGCTGGCGATCACCGGATGCGGGCCGGCCTCGCCGAGATGGGCGGTCTTCATCATCGCCGCGAGGGTCGACTCGATCGGGCGTTTCGGATCGGACAGGAAGGCGGCGACGCCGGCCAAGGTCTTGTCGGCCTCGGCATAGAGGACGTGCAGGATCGCGCCGACCAAAAGCGCGTGCGACGTCTTCTCCCAGTGGTTCCGCTTCTCGAGCGAGCCTTCCGGGTCGACCAGAATGTCGGCGATGTTCTGCACGTCGCGCACCTCCCACTCGCCGCGGCGCACCTCGAGCAACGGGTTGTAGGCCGCCGACTTCGCATTCGTCGGATCGAAGAGCAGCACGCGGCCATGCCGAGCGCGATAGCCGGCGGTGAGCGTCCAGTTCTCGCCCTTGATGTCGTGGACGATCGCCGAGCCTGGCCAGGTCAAGAGCGAGGGCACCACCAGGCCCACGCCCTTGCCGGAACGCGTCGGCGCGAAGCACAGCACATGCTCGGGGCCGTCATGTCGAAGATAGTCGCGCTCGTGTTTGCCGAGCACGACGCCATCCGGACCGAGCAGGCCCGCGGCCTTCACCTCTTCCGGCCGCGCCCAGCGGGCCGAGCCATAGGTCTCGACGTTTTTCGCTTCGCGTGCCCGCCACACCGACATGCCGATCGCGACGGCGATGGAGATGAAGCCACCCGATGCGGCGATATAGGCGCCCTCGACGAAGATCGGCGGCGCATAGGCGTCGTAGAAATACCACCACCAGAAGAAGGCGGGCGGATAGTAGATCGGCCAGCCCGCCAGTTCGAACCAGGGCAGTCCGAGCTGAGGCTGGAACCCGAGACGATAGGCCGTCCATTGTGTCGCGCCCCAGGTCGTCATCAACACGATCAGGAAGACGGTGAGGATCTGACCCCAGAGGATTTTCGTCGCCGACATGGCGGGGCACTCCTTTCTTGGTTGGGCTACATGCCGAGGCCGCGATTGCGACCGAAGCTCCAGTCGACGCCGCCGCCGCCGCGCGAGACGCCGGAGACGTGCTGGCCAAGCTGACGTTCGAGAGAGGGCGACCAGGGCACGAGCTGGAAGCCGAGGCCGTCGTCGATCATGGCGAAGCGGCCCGACGCGAGCGCGAAGCGCTGGCGATAGGTGCCTGCCACATACTCGCCCGTTCCGGCCTTCGAGAATGGCCGGCCGGTCTCGGCCGCGAGCTTCTCCCCCAGCGCTTCGACCTCGCGCTGGCGCAAGGTTTCGATCAGCCCCGGCGAAAAGCTGACGCCGCGCGTCTGACGCTCGGCAAGCCCCTCGGCGATAAGATGGTCGGCGCGCCGGTCCATCGCCTGGCGCACCTCCGCGCCGAAGCCGCCGCCGCCGAGCGCTACCGGCTCGCGGGCGATGGCCTGCCGGTCGAGCCAGGTGGCGCCGGTTGCATGAACTTGCCGCTCGATATCGAGATCCGAGCGAACGGCGAGCGCGACACGCCGGCGGCCCAGCGCGTCGTCGAACTTGCGCAGCTCGACGATCGAACCCGGTGAGCTGTCCCCGGCGGCGTCGAGATCGGCAAGCTTGATGTGGTGGGTGCGCCCGTCGGTGCCGTCGACCACGGCATAGGCCGTGCCCTTCAGCTCGTCATCGAGGCCGCGGTCGACCAGCCGGCCGATGACCGGATCGTCAATGCTCTCGCCGGCGAGCACATAGCTCGCGGCGCCGCGCTCGATGCCGCGTTCGGTTAGGCCGCGGTGGATGCGCTTGATGATGTCGCCGCGCTCGCCAAGCGCGCGCAGCGTCTTCTCGGCATTCTCCGATACGACCCACTGGCCGGGACCGATCTGATCGGCGAGGCCGAGTGTCTCCAGCTTGCGCAGCCGACCGACCTTCAGCGCGTGGAATTCGTCTGGCTGCCGATCGGGATGTGGGGCGAGGTCGGCGACGCCCGTGCGATAGCTGTCGCGGGCGATCTGGCGATCGAGATCGGTCCAGCGTTCCGCCTCGACCTGACGCCCCAGGTTGCGCCGGATCTCCTGCTCGGTGCGCGGCCCCAACTCCTGGGTGACGAGATCCTGCGCGCGGGCGCGGATGCCCTCCTTGATGTAATCGCGGGAGATAACGAGGTCCTGGCCGTCATCGGTGCGCCCTCGCAGGATGATTTGGACGTGGGGGTTGTCGGTGTTCCAGTGATCGACGCCGACCCAGTCGAGCTTGGTGCCGAGGTCCTTCTCCATCTGACCCATCAGCTCGCGCGCGAAGGTCTTGAGGTCGCTCATCTCGGTCGCGTCCTCCGGTGAGACGATGAACCGGAAGTGATGCCGATCGTCCTGGGTGCGCTCGGCGAAAGCCTTCGGATCCGCGTCCTCGGTCTCAGGGCCGAACAGGTGCGCCTTCTCCCCATCCCGGGTGACGCCCTCGCGGCGGAGATAGCTGAGGTGTGCGGAGAGCGGCGCGGCCCGCGCGCTATGACGGACGACGCGTGTCTTGATGACGACGTTGCGCGACCGGCTCGTGAGCAGCCGATTGGCCTGCACCGTCGCGCGCTGCCCGCGTCCGAACCGCGAGCGATTGCCCTTGCTGATCTGGCCGGAGCGCGAGACGCGTCCACCGGCCCGCTGTGCGGCGGCAAGCGCCTGGGCAATAAAGGGCCGCGCCTGCTGTGCGCGGGTCGAACGGATGCGGCCAGGTCGGATGCGGAAATCGTCGTCGCCGCTCATGGCCGAGGCCCCGCACATCGCGCAAACGCGCGGAAAGCCTTGGCAAAATGGCGAATGCGCAGGCTGCGCCGATTAGGCGCACCTCGCGCGAATGTGCCATAAGCCTCTGAAAACACACGACCGCACCAAGCCGCACATCGCCGGCTTTTATCTCGCCATCGTGCGGTTGTGCTGACTGCTCCTCCTCTCCAGACCGCCTTTCGCCCGCCAGAGCACGCCACAATGCGAAAGGGTGCGAACGCGGTCATCGCGGGCCACCGGGGACATTGCGCGCGACGAAAAGGCCATCGGTGAGCGCAGCCACCGGGCCTTCATCGCGCTCCGGGGCTGCCGCCGTGGTGGCGTCTGGCTCGCGCTCAGTCTGCAAAGGAACGGCAGACGCCCTGCCGGACGACTGCACGACGAAGAGCGGCGCCCGCGTCCAAGCCAGCGGATCGGCGGCCGCCACCGTGACGGGGCCTACGAGTTCACCGCCGCCGACAACGGGGGCAAGCGTCGCGACATAGGCGCGCGTTTCAGCCGGCAATGGGCGGCCGGCGAGATACTCTTCGTACCGGCCGGGACCGGCGTTGTAGGCCGCCAGAAAGCCGGGCGAACCGTAGCGGTCGTGCATCTCACGCAGATACGCAGCGCCTGCCAGAATGTTGTCGCGTGGGTCGTAGGGATTGCCGCCGAGCCGATGGCGGACGCGCAGGTCGGCCCATGTGGCAGGCATGATCTGCATCAGGCCCATCGCGCCCGCCGGGGAGATGGCGCGCACATCGCCGGCGCTTTCGGCGCGCATGACGGCGCGTATCCACGCTTCTGGAACGCCGAACCTCTGCGCCGCCTCCGCGATGAAAGCGCCAAAGGGATCGCTGCGCGATGGCCGCTCGGCGGGCGCTTGCTGTGCGTAGGCAGTGCTCGCACCCGGCGCGGCGAGGATCAGGCCGGAAAGGAGAAGGAAGGCTGCGCGTCGGAGGATGATCCTCCCTCCGACGGCAGGCTGACGGCGCGCGGCGGGCATCGTTCAGTCCCGCTCGCCGCGCTTCGGCGGGCGGTTCCAGTGCAGGCCCCAGGCGGACTTGTCGTCGGCCGACTGGAACAGGTTGGCGCGGATCGGATGTTCAAAGGTCGGATCGTCGAGTTGCAGCGATACGTACTCGCCAGCTTTCTCGCCGGTGCGCTTCCAGCCGGCGCCGATCTCCGCGCCGGTCTCGTTGCTGTTGGTGTCGAGCACATGGACGCGGAAGTCTGGCGCCTTCTCCGCATCGGACGGTTCGGCCGCGACGATAATGATGTCTTGGTGTAGAGACAGCGTCGTCAGGTGGCCGATGAAGCCGTCATTTTCGCGTATGAATTGACCGACCACGGGCATGGGTCGTCTCCTTCAGATTGCGGTGGACAGGGTCATGGGCGCGCCGTCACCGCGTCGGCGCGCGCCAGACGAAGCGGCCATCGCCGTCCTCGTCGGTGTAGAGAGGGGTGGCCCGGCCGATCACGGCGGAGGCCGGAAGCGGGCCGAAATAGCGACCGTCGAGGCTGTCGCGGACTTGCCAGTTCATCAGGAACAGTTCGCCGGCCGCGACCGAGCGGCAGCCCTGCCACACCGGGAGCGGGCGACCGCGACGATCGCGATCGAGCGCGTCGCCCATCGGCACGCCGTCGACGGTGATGGCGAGCCCGGTCCGGCAAACGCGCTGACCTGGGACCGCGGCGACGCGCTTCAAGAGCGGCACGCCGCGCGGCAGGTAGCCGCCATCGGACAGGAAGGTTGCGAGCGGCTCGGGCGCGTCTACGGCCACCAGATCGGTCACGTCGACCGCGCCCACATCGCCGATCGTGTAGAAGCCGACCGGCGTGCTGGCGGACGCGTTCCAGATCAGGCGCGGCGCGAACGAAGCGATCGAAGCTACGCCGATAAGCGAGACGGCCGCCGTCGTGATGACGGCGTAGGAGAGCCGGGTCATGCGCCGATCCTCCGACGCAGGAGAAAGGCGCGATGCTGGCGCGGACCATAGGCGCGCGGCGTTTCGCCAACGGTCATTCGGTTATGGACGTGGCGCCAATGGTCGGGCGAAACGTCGATCGGATCGATGCCGCGCGCCTCGATGGCGTCGATGAGCTGGAGCATGCGCTCAACCTTCGGCCAGCCATCGACATGCAGCAGGACCTCTGCGCCCGGCGTGACCGTCGGAACGGTCTGGCACGCTGCGCCGCGTTCAACCGTGCGCAGGATGTTGAGCCGCGAGAGAACGGTGCCATGCTCGTTCGCCGCCCAGCGCACGAGCGCGAAGACGCTGCCGGGAGGGAAGAAAAGGATGCGGCGGCGGCGATCGAGGATCTGCTCGCGCCGCTCTCGGCCGAAGCGGACCCAGTGCTCCGTCTGCTTCTCGATCCAGACGAGTTCGACCTCAGTGAACGCTTCGGGCGGCGGCTCGGCGGCAGCACGGCCGACGCGCGCTGGCGCGGCGACAAGGCCGGTCATTGTCCTTCTCCTGACGGGGGTGGGAATTCGCGCTCGAACAGCGCGCGCAGCATGTCGGCGACGGTCTGGCCGCGCTGAAAGGCGGCAATCTTGATGCGGCCGCGCATGTCGGCGGTGACGTCTATCGTCAGCCGGGCCGAGTAGTCCTCGGCGGGCTGACCGCGGGCGGCGTGGCGATCGGGCGCCTTGATCCAGCTTTCGGGATCGGCGGGACGCGCTGCAAAGCTGCGCTTTGGGGACCGTTCGCTCATGCGCCGATCCTCGCGACTTCCGCCGCGAGCGCGGCGATCTCGCGCGCGCCAGGACAATCCTCGTCCTGCTCGGCGGCGAGCCGGCCGGTCTGCACGACGTCGGCGAAGACGATGCGTTGGCCGATCGTGGTCGAGAGTAAGGGCGGGTCGTGATCCGCGAGCGTCTCGGCGGTCTCACGTGCCAGCACCGTGCGGGCCGCGCAGCGGTTCAGCACGAAGCGGGCGGCGAGCTGCGGCCGATATATGCGCGCCTCGCCGAGCAGCGCGAGCATTTCGGCGGAGGCCCAGCCGTCGAGCGGCGACGGCTGCACCGGGATCAGCACGAGGTCGGCCGCGAGCAGCGCCGAGCGCATCAACCCGGCAACGCGCGGTGGACCGTCGATGACGACGTGGTCGGCGTCGCGGGCCAACTCCGGCGCTTCACGGTGGAGCGTGTCGCGGGCCAGGCCCACGACACCGAACAGCCGCTCCAGCCCCTCCCGGCTGCGCTGCTGCGACCAGTCGAGCGCCGAACCCTGGGGGTCGGCGTCTATCAGCGTGACACGCTGTCCACGGCGAGCCCATTCACCAGCCAGGTGGAGGGCGAGCGTGGTTTTTCCGACCCCGCCTTTCTGGTTGAGCAACGCGACGATCATGACGGTCTCCCGGCGATCGGGGACTCGTCCACAGCGGCCGAAAAGCGCGGTCGCGTTAGAAAGATTCCGTAGGAATCTAGGTTAGATAAGTTACGGGGCTCGCAAGCTGCTGATTCAGCGCGAGGATTCGGCGATTTCGGTCCCCGATAGCACGAGAGTCCGGTCCCCGATGGCACGAGAGTGCCGGTCCCTGATAGC
Source organism: Roseicella frigidaeris (assembly GCF_003258945.1). Classification (GTDB taxonomy): domain Bacteria; phylum Pseudomonadota; class Alphaproteobacteria; order Acetobacterales; family Acetobacteraceae; genus Paracraurococcus; species Paracraurococcus frigidaeris. The sequence goes on from NZ_QLIX01000001.1 coordinate 152,209, forward strand.
ACGAGACGATTCACAGCTTATCCCCAGGGTGAGGTTTGGTCCGGCGACGACGACGCGGGATGCCGAGGGCATCCGGATCGGTCGGCACGAAGGAGAGGATTTCCGGCCCGCCGAGGCATTGCTCGATGGTCAGGCGGTAGCCTGGCAGCGGTTGGCGGCGGACGATGTCGCGAAGGTCGTAGGCGAAGTGCTTGAGTGGCGAGAGGCTGCCCGACTTGGCGTGGAGATGCGGGAAATCGAAGCTCCAGCCGAACTCCTGCTTGCCGCCGTGCTTGCGCACGAGGCGGTACAGCCAGCGCTCCAGGCCTCCCGTCAGACCGAAATAATTGCGGTCGATCGTCAGCACGAGCGCGTCGTCGAGGACGGCGGCGTAGAACCAATCGGGCACGATCAGCTCGAGGCCGAGCGGCCGGCCGCGATGGTCGGCGCGCTCCTTCCATTCGTTGATCCAGGAGAAGCGGTGCATCCGCCGCTCGGTCGGCTGGCGGATCGAGGTCGCTACCGTCGTCGACTGAAGTCGGTCGAGCGCAGCCTTGAGGCGGTCGTAGTCGCGCAGCGACACGCCGCGGCCGATGAAGTTGAGGATTTCGTAGGGAGTGGTCGCCATGAGGCGTGACGGCTGCAAGCCGACGTCCCGCGCCTCGACGATCTGCGAGGCGGCCCAGATCAGGACGTCGGCATCCCAGATTGTCGCCATGCCGTGCTCGGCGACGGCTTCGACGCGGATCTTGACCGATCCCGCCTTGAAGTCGATCGGCGCCAGGCGCTTCGACTTGGCGAGCGAAAAGAACGGATAGGCCATGAGATCCTGCGCGTCGCGGGGCGCGAGATCGCCCGGCAGCGCCCGGAACAGATCGAGTTGCGCGCGCTCGCCGCTGTGATGCTGATGACGGGGCGACATGCGACCGTCTCAGCGCAGTGTGCGGCCTACGGCGAGCGACGCGGCCTTCTGGGGCTTGGCGGGTGGAACGTTTCCGCTCGGATCGGAGGTCGAGGTGACGAGACCGCGATCTGCCCAGGCTTGAAGGTCGTTTATGGAATAAACGACGCGGCCACCCAACTTGCGATAGGTTGGACCAGTGCCATACGTACGGTGCTTTTCAAGGGTGCGCTCTGATAGGCCCAAGAAGCGCGCTGCTTCCTCGGTCCGCAGGTATCGTGGCGGTAGATTGGCGGCTTCCTCGCCCATGATCGAACCTCCGTGCTCTCGCGGCGGCCGCTACGGATGAGCGGCGGCTTGCGGGTACGGTGGCGAAAGAAGGCCGGTCAGTTGTCGTGGAGAGTTGGGGGGAGCCTAATTCCCACACCGTGATCGCATCGTCCGAGGCCGGCGGTCTGCGGCGCGCCGCATAGCGGGCTGACGCCGGTTAGTCGCGGCGGCGGCGATGCCGGAGAAGTTTACGGTAACCACCCTCGATCATGCGTCTAGCTTCGCGTAGCAGAGACATGATTGCATGTCGGCGCGACGAGGCTTGCCATTCGTCGCGGCTGACATCGTCGATATCGAAGATCACCTTCGCGATCGACTGTTGCGTGGCGCCATAGCGGAATCCGTCGAATGCCTGGAGCATTCTGCGAGCTCTCGCACGTTGCTGGGCTGTCAATCGCGTGTCTGGCGGCACGGCGCGATGATGAAGCGTCGCGAGCAGGCGTTCAACCGACTCCAGACGGTCGAAGCCGGTGATGTCGAGCGGGATGACCGCAACCAGCGGTGTGATCGTCGCCGCATCGCCGATCTGGATGAGCTGGAGCGATGGGGCGCCAGCGTCATGTACTCTGAAATCTGCGCCGACTGCATCAGATGCAAGCGGCGGCGGTAATATCGCCGCTGTGCTCGTCGTCGTCGCGAGAAGGTCCGGCGCCGTGTCGAGAATAACAGTGCTGGTATCGTCCGTAGGCGACCAGAGCACGGCAGCGGCCGGCGGCGGATCCAGCGGATCGACGGGGAAATCGCAACCCCCAACGAAGTCGGAAGTCTTCTAGATCTTGTTCGGGAGAGAGGTCTCGATGGAGGAGCGCCGTGAAGTCACGGTCGTAGGCGTCATTGCGCCGAAGCCACTCCCAAGCAAGATCAGAAGCGCTCAGTCTATCGACGTGATCGTAATTTGCCGAGGCTCGCCACTGAGAGGGATCCGGCGTCACAGCTTTGCTCCTCATCGTCTTCCGATCGAGTTCGGACTGACAATGATTACCGTGAGTTGCGTTGCGCGGAAGTCCAGGTTGAAGCAACAGGTGTTGCTCCCGAGGCATCGCGGGCGCTAACGGGCAAGGCTCTCTCTCGCGACTTCGCGGTAGCCGTGCTCGGACATCCAGCGCGCCCGTGCGAGGTGTGTCGCATGAACGCGACGGCAACGCTCCGGATCAGCGTCAGGATCGAGGCCGAACAACGTGCGAGTGGCTTCTCTCCAGTCGGCTCCGTCGCGCCATGAATCGATCAGGCGCAGGTACAAGGCCATATGCGCCCGGTCGTACGGCGTGAGAGCCGATCCCGTTGGTGCTTCATCCTTGAAGTCGTGCGTCGTCACCGCATCCCCCTGCTGTCCGGAATATCCACTGTGGAGGGATTTGTTAACGATGATCTGACGCCGTTACGAATGCAAGCCGTGTCGCCGGACAATCGCGTCACGGGGGCGATATGCCAATATTCAGCGTCGAACCTGGTGATCGACAAGCATGACCCCTACGCCTTGGTCGGAGCTCAAGAAGACGATCCCGTCTCGTTCCAAGGCCCGTCTCACCTCGTCGCGCGTGCTTTCGTAGATCCCGAGATTGCTCTCGGATTCCAGTCGCTTGAGTGCGGTGAGGGATACACGGGCCTTGTCCGCGAGCGTCTCCTGTGTCCAACCCAGCAAAGCGCGTGCGGCCCGCGATTGTCGGGCGGTGATCATGCATGATCACCTCCCACTCGGACCTACGCGCACGCCAGAACTACGACTATAATAGTCGCTTCATAGCGATATTTCCACCTGAATCGCGCTCTCGGGCCTGCCAGGGAGGCGCTTTCGCGGTGACTGATTCGGTCGCCCTGGACGCCGAAGGCCCCGGCCTTTCGGCCGGGGCCTTGCGCCGGGCGTCAGTCCCCCCGGCGCCCGTTGGGGCGGGACCAGATCAGCGAGAAGGTGTCGCTGTCCTCGTCGTCGAAGAGGTTGGCGTAGATCGGGGCGTTGAAGCTCGGATCGTCCAGCTTGAGGCCCAGGTAGTCGCGGCCCTCGTTGGAGCGCTTGGACCAGGCGGCGCCGATCTCGGCGCGGCCGACCAGGACCCGGTGGCTGGGGGCGTTCTCGCCGGTGGCGCGCTGGTCCGGGACGATGCGGACGTTCTTGGCCTGGACGCTGAGGGTAACGATTTCGCCGGTGAACTCGTTCGAGCCGGTCTTCTTGAAGGTGCCGATGGTCGCCATTGTAAGTCTCCGTTTTCCGTTCCCGAGCCCGCACCATTGCGGCCTCGATGGCGATCGGTTGGCCGGAGGCGATCGACGGCGCACCCCGAAGGGGCTTGACAGCTAAGGAGGGCTTTCTTGTCTCGCGAGGAATGACGGCGCAGCCGGCAGGGGAAGAAAGTTTGACGCGGCTGTTGCGTCATAGGCGATCGAGGCGAAGCCGGCCTTCGGCCAGATCAGGCCATGAGAGAGGCCGTTTGGAGCGGTCGCGTGACGGGCAGAAAGGGAGAGATGGCGCCCCGCCGCTGCCGCCAAGATGACATCGCCGCGAACCTCACCGGCGAGCTGTCGTCCTCTGTCCGGGCCGATCACGGCATCCTGACCCGGCCTGCCTCCGGCGGAAGTCCCCGCATCAACGAATCTCGGTTTCCGCTACGACGGCTGACGCTTCGCCAGCGCACGCCGTGGGTCGCTCTCAGGGCCGAACGACGATCCGCTTTCCAAGCCCCGCAACCGCCCACTCTCCTGACGGGGACGCCTGCCCCGATCGTCGCCCTGGTCCGCACCATGAGGCATGGGTGACGTCAGGCCCGCGCAAGGTCTCGGCTGGTGGGGCCGCTGGCCTTTGCCATTCCTGCGACCCGGGCAAAGGCCGTGATGCCAACGGCGATGGCCCCGATGACGGAGAAAGTGATCTGCCAAACGTCCGAGGGCATCAGGTGCTTCACGATGCCATGGGTGGCGTGGAAGCCCGCGACGGCGGCGGGTGCGACGAATACGATGGCGACGCCGAGCTTCAGCCACATCGGCCTTGCGAAGGTGATGAGGAGCTGCCCGACCGCGAACGTGACGGCCGCGGCGACCATGCCGACGAGGATCGCGCCGGCAATGCCGGCGCCGGTGCCGTTGGCCCAGGCGCCTGCGGCGAAGCCGACGAAGGCCGGCAGCGCAAAGACGGCCAGCGTGAACAACAGCCAGCAAAGCCCGCCTATGGCCGCGACAGATGCGAGTATTGCGAGGATGATCATAGTGGTGGCCTCCGTGCCAAAAGGTCTGACGGTTGCGCCTGCCACCACCACCACGGCGCGACCGCACTATAGCTTAAGATCGAGTGCGCCGGGAGCGGAAATCCCGGGGGACTTCCGCTTCGGCGGACGGGGTTGCCCCGGTCAGGCAAAAGGATCGATCTCATGGACAATCGCTGCGGCGTCGCCGTCATATTCGCTGGCGAGCGTGACTGAATGGGTGCCGTCGCCGGCCTGGAAGATGACGATAGCGGCCATCAGCGAGGTGGCGAGGCTGAAGGCGAAGGCGTTCGCTTGCTTGAGGGACATCGATCCGGCTCCTGTTTCGAGCGGAGGACCATCCCCCGCTGACAGGCGCCCGAAGTGTCGGACTGGTCGCTGCAATCACCGCGCAGGCGCAGCCGCAGCGGCGGCATGCTCGCATAGCCGACCCTTTACGGGTTGATGGCGCCAAGCGACCAGTCTGACCAAGGATCAGCGCATAAAAGCGGGTGTGGTGCTCGGCGTCGGGAGCCGGTCCTGTCCCGTCAGTCGGGCAGCACTTGCATTCGCCATGCCGGGGCGTCGCCAATATCGCGGTAGGCATAGTTGATCAGGTCGCGCACCAGCTCGAGCAGTCCAACGACCGGCAGCCGTCGAATTGATCGCCATGGGCCATGCCGTTGCGCCGCTGGCTCAGGCTGGGCTTCGCCTCGCCGGTGACGAACCCGATCGCGGTGCCCCCGGTGCGGACGATCATCGGAATGTGCGTGTCGGTCAGGCCGTCGGAATCCACCACGTGCTTCAGCAGCGTCGCGAAGGTGCGGCCATTCTTCGGGATCTGGCCGCCGTACCGGTCCATCGTGGCGAGTGCGAGGGCGATCAGCGCCGCAAGTTCGCCGGCTTTCAGCACGTCGCGGTCGACCCATCCCAGGAGGTAGAGTATCTGCGCGCGCGCGAACTTCGCGCGCACGATGTCCGGAATGCGCTCGTCGATGCTGAGCCCGACGATGAATTTCCGCCATGTCTGCGGATCGTCGAACTGAAGGAACCCGCCGGGCATTCCCGGCGACGGCCAGGGAATGATGAGCGGTTCGGTGCGCGCCGGAAGATCCAGGTCGAGCTTCAGAGGCTTTTCCTTCGTGATATTCGGCCGCATAACAATACTCGTGATCGGCAAGTATTGCGAAGTCTGACGGCGCTCACGCGCCGCCGAACTTCCAGACCGGGATTCCGAGCTTCTTCGCCTTGTCGGCCAGGTTGTCGTTGATGCCCGTGCCCGGGAAGTGCATCACGCCCTTCGGCACGATCTCCAGCATCTCGTCGTTGCGCTTGAACGGCGCTGCGCGGCCATGCTTCGTCCAGTCGGGCGCGAAGCCGATCTGTGGGACGTTGCGGTTCTTCGCCCAGAGCGAGGCGATCTTCTCAGCGCCCTTCGGCGACTTGCCGTGTACCAGCACCATGTCGGAGTGCTTCTCAAGCACCTGGTCGAGCTTGGCCCAGATGAGCCGGTGATCGTTGAAGTCGAGCCCGCCGGTGAGGACGATCTTCGGGCCGGGAGGAAGAAGGACCTCCTGATCGGCACGCTTTTTCGCCATCAGGAAGTCGCGGCTGTCGATCATCGCCGAGGTGAGATTGCGATGGTTGACCTTCGATCCGCTGCGCGGAAGCCAGGGCTTGCCGACGTGCCGTTCGTAGTGTTCGGCGGCCTGGTCGCGCATCAGCTCGAAGGCGGCCTGGCGCTCGATGAGCGTTTTGCCCTCGGCGATCTGGCGCTCGAGTTCGACCGACTTCACCTCGCTGCCGTCCTGTTCTCGCTGCGAGCGCTTTTGAGCCTGCTCGTTATCGTCGAGCTCGCGTGCGATCCGTTCGGTGGCGCGATGGAAAACGTTGACGGTCGACCAGAGGAGATCGTCGAGATCGGGTTCGAGGCGTGTGTCTTCCAGCGTGACGATCAGCGCGTCGAAGATGTCGGCGACGGCGCCCGCGACCGCGTTGCCGTCCGGAAGAAGCCGCTGGTCCGGTTCATCGGCGAAGGGCCGGTAGCCGTGGAGCTGCAATTCGTTGAGAACATGGTCGGTGGGTGAGGATTCGTGGTGGGGTTCGAAGTCGTCGTGGTCGTCCATGGGATGCTCCGTCGTTAGGACCGCGACCGTCGCGGCCTTCATGGCGACGAAGCCCACCGGCGGGCCGGCCCTGCACCCGGAGCGCAGCGCAGGGCCGGAGCGTCAGCGGAGGATGGCGAAGGCCGGCTATTTTGCCTCGCGATGGAAAGGCGCGGCACGCGCCGCCGGAAAATAGTCGGCCGCCGCCATTGCCGGGCCGGCCCGACTGTGGGCCGATCGCCCTCTCGAAGGCCGAGGCGCGGTCCTCTCAATTGTATGGGGCATCCGGACGGGTATGGCGGCATCGCCGCCACCCTCCTCCTGCCGGCTATGCCGCCAGACCCATGAAGCGCGCCACGTCCTGCGGCCCGATCTGCATCCGGGTCTGGCTTCTGAGCGCATCGATGCCGAGGGTGCGGAGATCCTCGTTGAAGTCGCCGCGTTGGGGCGAGATCACGATCGCCTCGATCCCGGCCGCGTTCGCCCGTTCGACCAGGCTGTCGCGCGCACCGTCACCGGCTGGATCGTCGTCGCGCAGGATATAGAGCCGCCGCAGCGTGTCCGGGAACAGGATGGCGGCGAGATGGGCTGCGGAGAGCGCCGCCAGCATCGGCATGTCGGGCAAGACTTGCCTGACCGACAGGACGGTCTCGATGCCTTCGCCGGCCGCCATGACTTCGCCGCCCGTGCCAAAGCGAACCGCGTTGCCGAGAAGATCGCCCATCGCACGCCTCGGTGTGTCGAGCGGCGCCTTGTCGCGGCGTCGTGGGTCGAGCCAGGTCCGATGCGCCCCGGTGATCTTGCTGCCAAGGTCTGTGACGGCGGCCATCATCGCCGGCCAGGTCTCGGTCGGAGAATGCTCGTCGGGCCGATAATAGCAGCGCGGGTGGAAGCGCAGATTTCCGGTTCCGCGTAAATCCGTAATGCCGCGTTCGCGTAAGTACGACTGTACGAGCGTGCCCGTGATCGGCTGCGACATGCCGAACAGGCGGCGGGCCGCCTCGGGCGATCCGTGCGGCGCAGGCGCCTGACGCGGGTTTGCCGGCATCGGCTCGGGCGGCGGCATGCTGAGGAAGGTCCGTGCCTCGTCGGCGACATCCTTGAAGTCGATGAGGCCGCAGCTCTCCCGGATCACGTCGAGAAGATCGCCATGCTCGCCGGTCGCGGCGTCGGTCCATTTGCCGGCCGGACCTTTCGGTGAGTCCTTGAGCCGCACATACATCGAGCGGCCGGGCGTGTTGCGCACGTCGCCGACCAGCCAGTAGCGCCCCTCGCGCCGCCCGCTGGAGAGGTAATGGCGGCACACCGCCTCAGCCTGCCGGCCGAGACGCTGCGCGAGATCGGAAGCGTCGTGACGCGACATCACGCGGCCTCCCGTTCGGAGATGCGCGCCACCGGATAAGTGTCGAGCAGCTTGGTGAGTATGCTCACGCCGCTGGCGTCAGCCGGCACGAAGAAGCGCAGCTTCCAGGAGATGATCTCGCTGAACAGGCCATAGGCCCGCAGCCGCTCGCGCATCGCCTCGGTGAAGCCGGTCAGCTCCAGGCGATAGGCGCTCATAACGCGGGCGCGGCGAAGCTGGAGGCCCTCGGCCAAATCGAGGATCGTGCGCCCCTCCATCAGCGCGGCGAAAGCATGTTCCGGGCTCAACGTGCTCGCCCCCTGCGAGGTGGCGTTCGCAGCCCAGGCCGGCGAGACGCGGCGGCCGATAATGCGCTCGCCTGCATCGGTCTGAAGCCGGTAGACCCGGGTCGACTCGTCCGGCAGGCGCTTCCAGATCGGCAGCAGCAGGCCGGCGACGATGTGGATCGTGCTGTCGGAGAAGTCCGGGATGTCGGCAAGCTCGGTCTCCCAAGCCGCTGCGAAGCGATCGGGATCGGCTTCCTCCCAGTGGCTTTCGTCCATCATACGCAGCGGCGCATAATGCTGCTCCATCGGCCGGATCAGGCAGACACGGCGTTCGATCTCGCCATCGTCGAGCATCATCGACGGGGCCGGCATCTGGACCCCGGCCCGGCCGGAGCGACCGTTGACCAAGAGCCGCGCGCGCGGATCGGAGAGATGGTCGAGCGCAGCGGCCAGCGTGACGGGTCGGTTACGCTCCCGGCGCGTGATGGTCAGGAGCCGCGTCTCCGCGCCGGTGCCGGGATGGACGTGGATCACCTGACTGTCGGTGACCACGAAGCTCTCGGCCTGCAGCGTCTCCAGCCCGACGTCATAGTGACCGCTGCGGATCGCGCCCTCGATCTTCGCCGTCAGGAGCTGCTCGAAGGCGGTGAACAGGATGCCCTGCAACTCGATGGTGAGCGCCAGCAGCCGGTTGAGGAAAGTGGTGATCGGCGGCAGCTCGTCCTTGATGCCGTTGTCGTCCATCAGCTTGAGGCCGGTGGCGGTTTCGAAGCGATCGAGCGAGCATCCCTCGACCTTGCCGCGCACGAGCAGCAGGTAGAGCTGGCGCAGCGCATCGCGCGCGTAGTGGGATTCGAGATTGTCCTCGGGCCGGAACAGGCCCTGGCCGCCGGTCTGGCGCTGGCCGCGCGTGATGGCGCCGAGCGTGTCGAGCCGCCGCGCGATGGTCGAGAGGAAGCGCTTCTCGGCTTTCACGTCGGTGGCGATCGGTCGGAACAGTGGTGGCTGGGCCTGATTGGTCCGGTTGGTGCGGCCGAGCCCCTGGATCGCCGCGTCGGCCTTCCAGCCAGGCTCCAGCAGATAGTGGACGCGCAGGCGCTGGTTTCGGACAGCGAGGTCCGCGTGATAGCTGCGGCCGGTGCCGCCGGCGTCGCTAAAAACGAGGATACGCTTGTCGTCGTCCATGAACGAGGCCGCCTCGGCGAGATTGGCGGAGGCCGCCCGGTTCTCGACGGCGAGCCGATCGCCCTTGCGCACGACGCGCCGCGAGCGGCCGGTCACCTCGGCGACAACGTCCGTGCCGAAACGCTGGACGATCTGGTCGAGCGCACCAGGAACCGGCGGTAGCGATGCGAGCCGTTCGATCAGTTCGTCACGCCGGGCGACAGCCTCGCGGCTCTCGACGGGTTGACCGTCGCGATAGACCGGCCGCGACGACAGGTTGCCCTCGCTGTCGGAAAACGGCTCGTAGAGCTGTACCGGGAACGAATGGGCGAGATAGTCGAGGACATATTCGCGCGGTGTGATGTCGACGCGGACGTCGCCCCATTCCTCGGTCGGGATCTCGGCCAGGCGTCGTTCCATCAGGGCCTCGCCGGTGGAGACGATCTGGATGACGGCGGAATGGCCGGCCGCTAGGTCCTGCTCGATCGAGCGGACCAGCGTCGGCGTCTTCATACTGGTCAGCAGATGGCCGAAGAAGCGCTGCTTGGCGCTCTCGAAGGCCGAGCGCGCGGCCGACTTCGCCTGCCGGTTCAGCGTACCGCTGTCGCCGGTGATGTTGGCGGCCTGCATCGCCGCATCGAGATGATTGTGGATGATGGCGAAGGCGCCAGCATAGGCATCGTAGATGCGCGTCTGCTCGGGGGTGAGCTGGTGTTCGACCAGTTCGTATTCGACGCCGTCATAGGAGAGCGAGCGCGCCGTGTAGAGGCCGAGCGCGCGCAGGTCGCGGGCCAGCACCTCCATCGCCGCAACGCCGCCATTGTCGACGGCCTCGACGAATTCGGCCCGGTTGGCGAAGGGGAAATCCTCACCGCCCCACAGGCCGAGGCGCTGGGCATAGGCGAGATTGTGGACGGTGGTGGCGCCGGTCGCCGAGACGTAGACGACGCGGGCGTTCGGGAGCGCGTGCTGGAGCCGAAGGCCCGCACGGCCTTGCTGCGACGGGGCGACGTCACCCCGTTCTCCTTTGCCGCCACCGGCGTTCTGCATCGCGTGGGACTCGTCGAAAATGACCACTCCATCAAAGTCGGAGCCCAACCATTCGACGATCTGCTTGACCCGCGAAAGCTTCTCGCCGCGGTCGTCGGACCGTAGCGTGGCATAGGTGGTGAATAGGACGCCTTCGGGCAGCCGGATCGACGTACCCTGAGGGAAGCGCGACAGCGGCGTGACCAGCAAGCGTTCCATGCCGAGCGCCGACCAGTCGCGCTGGGCGTCTTCGAGCAGCTTGTCGGACTTGGAGATCCAGACTGCCTTGCGGCGGCCCTGGAGCCAGTTATCGAGGATGATGCCGGCGGACTGGCGGCCCTTGCCGGCGCCGGTGCCGTCGCCGAGCATGAAGCCACGGCGGAAGCGGACGGCGTTCGGGGCATCGTCCGGCGCGGCGGTGACGAGATCGCCAGTCTCGTCCACGGTCCAGCCCCCGGCGAGATATTCGCAATGGGCCTCGCCGGCATAGATCACCGTCTCGAGCTGGGCGTCGGAGAGGATGCCGTCGGCGACGATCGGCGCCGGCAGCATCGGCCGGTAGCTCGGCTGCGGCGGCGCGACCGAGGCCATGGCAGCGGACTGCACGAGCTTGGTCGGGTGCGGCTGTGCGCCGTCGATGCGGATCGACTGGAGCGCATAGGTCTCGTAGATCGAGTCTGACAGGCGGCCGCTCTCCGGCGGCGTCCAGTCAATGGTCTCATAGGCAAGCGGCACGCCTTCGGGCTGGGCGATGAGACGGGCGCGCTGGGCCGTCTCCGCACGCGCGAGATAGCCTCGCACCGTGCGCGGCGTGTTGGCCGGTGTCGCGGCGGAACGCGCGATCGGGACCGGCAGGCGGCCGGGAAGCTGCGCTTCGATCCAGCCGAGCAGCGTCGCGACATCGGGTGCGATGCCGGCGGAATCCGGGAAATGCTCAGGGTCCTCGGCCGGCACCTTGTCGATGACGGTCAGGCGGGTCTCGATGGTCGTGCCGTGCTTGGCATAGACCGAGCCGGCGATCGCAGCGGTGAACACGACGCGGCCGCGTCCCTGCAGGCGCACGAAGGCGTCCCGCCAGGCTGGAAGCTCCGGCGAGAAGTTGGCGCCGGTGATGGCGACCAGCCGCCCGCCATCGGCGAGACGGGCGAGCGCCGAGGAGATATGCCGATAGGCGGCGTCGGCAACGCGCCCGGAGACGTTCGCCATCACCGAGAATGGCGGGTTCATGATGACGACGCTCGGCATGGCGGCGGGATCGAGATGGTCGTCGATCTGGGCGGCGTCGAAGCGCGTCACGGGCGTGGCCGGAAAAAGAGAGGTGAGAAGATCGGCGCGGGTCTCTGCCAGCTCGTTAAGGATGAGCGATGCGCCCGCGGTCTCGGCGAGGACGCCAAGCAGCCCGGTGCCGGCGGACGGCTCCAGCACGCGGTCGGCCGGGGTCAATATTGCCGCCGTCAGCGCCGCAAGACCGAGCGGGATCGGCGTCGAGAATTGCTGGAGGGCCTGCGCCTCCTCTGAACGGCGCGTGTGCGTCGGCAGCAGTCCGACGATCTTGGTTAGGGCGGAGAGCCGTGAAGCCGGCGGCCCAGCTTTGCGGAAAAGCGTCTTTCCGTATTTGCGTAGGAACAGGACGGTCGCGACCTCGCAGGCGTCATAGGCGGCTTTCCAGTCCCACGCGCCGGCTGTGTCGGACGCGCCGAAGGCGTCGTCCATGGCGCTGCGCAGCATGGCGGCATCGACGGTGCGGCCCTGTTCGAGGTGGGAGAGGATGCGTTCGGCGGCGGCGAGGATGGCGGCGGCCGGCGGCGCGGAGGAGCCAAGCGGAAGCGAAGCCGCCTCGGCGGCGGGGATCGGAGCATGGAGCATCGGGAGAACCTCGGAGAGCGGGACAAGGGCAAGCCGGCCCGGCGCTCTCTCTCGACCGGACGGGCTCAAACCCGTCCCGGCCACCCTCTCACTCTGGCGCGGCCGGAACCCGACCTGTCGCACCGGCTTCCGGCGGTGCGGATGGGGCGCTAAGCTCTCGTAGGAAAACAAGCCGCGGCGCCTCGCACCATTCGCGCGTGCCGCGCCGGCTGAGTGAGCATCGGAGGCGAGATGAAGGGCAGTGCGATTGGCATCCTCGGCGCGGCCTGTCTGGCTGTCGGCTTCGGTGCGGGCTTCGTGCTCAGGCCGGTGATCTCGCCGGTCACTGCATCTCCGGCCGTCGCCGCCGGCGTCGCACAGCCGAGCGAGGACGAAGCGACCGCGGCCGTGCGGCGCCATCGCCTGTTCACGGGCACGTCGCTGGCGAACGCGACGCTGAAGCTCGGCGATTGCTCGCCGGGTGGGGTCGGTCCGGGCGTGACCTGCATGACGCAGATCGTGCTCGATCCGACCAGGCCGAACGCGAGCCCGCAAAACCGGCCAATCGGATTTGCCCGCGTCAACGGGCAGTGGGAAGTTGCGGTCTGGTAGCGGCGTGCGAGGACATTGAGCGCGCTCACCTATGTCGACGCGTCCGGCGGGCTGTAGATTTCGAAAGGATTGCCATCGGCGAGATGGCCGAACGGTGTGAAGACGAACTCGTCGTCATCGCGGCCGACGGCGCAGATCACGTAGCGCGGTTCGCCGGTTGCTAAGTCGGTGCATTCCATCAGCGCCAGGTCTCCGCTGTTCGCGGCACGCAGCAGCGTCTGGAAGTTTGCGCGGGCATAGGCGGGGATGCTCATCGCGCGCCTCCCTCGGAAAGCCGGTCGGCGAGCCAGCGGCCGGTGCTCGTCCATGCGATCGTCTCGCCGGTGGCGAGATCGAGCACATGGGCGCCGCCCGAGAAGCCGTCGATTACGGGAGTGGAAGCGATGCCGGCCCATTGGAACCCCCAGCGGCCGGTCAATCCGAAGGTCTCGGCGCAGCGCGTCACGAAGGTGATCGCAAGCTGCTGATCTGCGGTGCCGGGATCGCGCAGCCAGAGCTGCGACGCACCGTGATCGGGTGTCACCGACAGATGAAACGGCTCGGCCGGCGGGTCCTCGCGGCCGTTCTCGGCCATTAAGGCGGCGTAGATGTCGAAAGCCCGGGCGACATTAGCGGAGGTGCCGACGTCGAGCAGGCAGGAATAGCGGGTGAAGAAAGCGGTCATAGCGGGCTCCGGAAACGAAAAGAGCCCGGCGCTCGGGCCGGGCTCGGAGTGGGTTCGGGGTGGTGCGGCTAGTAGCCGAACTGCCAGGATGGCCATGCTTGGCCGTCGTCGGCGGCGCGGATGGCGTCGGCGAGATAAGCGGGATCGCCTTCGACGACGACGGGGTCGCGCACCGGGGATTCGTCGATGATCGTCACGCGGCCGACGATCCCGTCCTCGATCTCGACAAGCACGGGAACGAGGTACTGGAAGACGACGCGGCGGGGCGACGGGTCGGATCGCGACATGGCGATGCTCCTTCGATCTGAGAAAGGACCGGAGCGGCCGAAGCCGCTCCGGGTGCTCGTCATTCGGCTGCGACAAGGTGCGGTTCGTCGTCGTTGGCCTCCGCCGTGACGTCCTCGTCGTCGCCGGCGAGGAATGCGGGCAGCGCCGCATCGTCGTCCTCGCCGCCAGCCTCGACCTCCGGCGTGGACGCCTCGGCATCGTCGATCGGGCGCAGCGGCTCGGGCAGCCAGCCGGTCTCGGCGAGCAGCCGCTCCGCCTCCTTGGCCATGTCGCCCTTCTTCAGGTGGTCGATGAGCTGCGCGGCCTGCTCGCCGACGCCCTCGCGAACCGCCTGCAGGATGCGGGGCTTGGTGACACGGTTGAGGTAGTTGCCGAAGGTCGGGCGCCAGCCGGCCTCCACCAGATCGAGCCCCGTCGCCTTAGTCAGGCGGTCCGCCTGGGCGAGCCGCATGTCGAGCGTGTGCTGCGACACGCCGCCGGCGCTGTGCGGGTTCGGCCGCTCATAGAGCGCGTTGACGCCGTAGCTGACGCAATGCGCCAGCAGCGCCATCCGGCTGGCGTCGTCCAGGCCCGCGAGCCAGTCCCACAGGGCATCGTCGTCCTTCGGGATGTCGCCGGCCCAGGCGGCGTGACGGTCCTGCACCGCGCGGGCGGACGGGCTGTCCTTCAGCCCATCGTCCTGCGCCGGGAAGAAGACGTGCTTCACCCCGGCCTCCATGGCGCCCGTATACATGCGGGTCATGAAGGTGTCCGACACCAGCTTGTGGAGCAGCGCGGTCATGGCGACGTGCGGGTTCTCCGCGACGGCGTTGCGCAGCGCCAGCGTGCGATAGGCCGTCAGCTCGATGATCAGGCGCTCGGGGAGCGGCTTGATCGCGTCGTCCTCGTCGTCGTCCGCCTCGACGGGCTGGCCGCCGATCGTGATGACGGCGCGCTGCACGGCCGGCGCACCCGGCTCGCTCGCGCGGCCTTCGGTCTCGCCCCCGTCGGCCCCGATGTCGGGTTCGGGAACCTCGTCTTCGGCCCGGACATAGCCGCGATCGATGGCGATGCTGCCATCGTGGGCGATGCTGATGAACACGCCCGCGCGGGCGATGTCGTCGGCCTCGAATCGCACGGGACGGGTTTCGAAGACCGACAGCGCCGTCTCGATCTCGCCGAGCCGCTGGTCGATCTCGTCGGGCAGCTCGTCGGCGCCTTCATATTCCGCCTCGAGCTTCTGGTATTCGGCGTTGAGCGCCTCGATCGTGGCCTGTTCCTCGGCAGTCAGGTCCAGCGGTTCGCCCTGCAGCTCGCGCAGGCCGCGCGTAGCGTCATAGGGGAAGCCGACCGCGACCTCGATCCACTTCCAGCCCTCGGCGGCGATCGTCTCGGCCGTCGCCTTCAGCTTTTCGCCGACCAGCCGATCGAGCAACGCCGCATCCTGCAGCCAGCCGCCATCGTCGGACTGGAACAGATCGCGCATGACGATGCCGCCTGCCAGCTCATAGGCCTCGACGCCGACGAAGACGGCACGCTTGTCCGAGGCGCGCACCGTCGTCTCGGTCAGCATGCGGCGGATCTGATACGGCTCCTTCGACCAGGCGTCCTTGATCGCGTCCCAGACCTTTTCCTGGCGGGCGTGGTCGTCAGTGACGGTGAAGGCCATGAGCTGGTCGAGCGTCATGCCGTCCTCCGCATAGACCTCATGCAAGGTGGGCGATGCGGCCGCGAGGCGCAGGCGCTGCTTGACCACCTGCACTGGCACGAAGAGCGCTGCGGCGATCTCCTCCTCGGTCTTGCCCTTCACCCGCATGTCCTGGAAGGCGCGGAACTGGTCCAGCGGGTGGAGCGGCGCGCGGTCGATGTTCTCGACCAGCGAGACTTCCTCGGCCAGGACCCCGTCGTCGCGCTTGCGCACGACGCACGGCACCGGCGCGATCTTGGCGAGGCGCTTCTGCTTGACCAGCAGCTCCAGCGCGCGGAAGCGGCGGCCGCCGGCCGGCACCTCGAACATGCCGGTCTCCTGGCCCTCGGCATCGACCACGGGGATGACGCTGAGGCTCTGGATGAGGCCGCGACGCGCGATCGAGGCCGCCAGGTCCTCGATCGAGACACCGGCCTTCACGCGCCGGACGTTGGACTGGCTGAGCACCAGCTTGTTGAAGGGGATGTCGCGCGAGGACGACAGGACGATCTTCTGAATTGCAGTAGCCATCGGGATTACTCCGCGACGGGCGGCCGAGAACCTCTCTCGACCTCCAACCCGTCACGAAAATCCGGTCCTCCCTCTCACTCTCTTCTGGCCGTCGCCCCGGGGCGCGGCGACCGGGCCGATCTGGATGCGTTCGCCGCGCAAAGCCTCTGGCATTGACAAAAGACGACTATAATAGTCGCCCTTGGCGGTGTGGCTGGAGAGGAAGACACGCGCGCCAGGTTCGCGTGTGTCCGGATCGCCCGGCGCTCGGGGCGATCGGAGGAAACGATGAACACGGCGGTGAAGGACGGCGCGCGGACGCCGTGGCGCGATTGGCTGGCGATGCTCGGCCGCAGGCGATCACGGCCGAGATTGTCGAAGGTCGAGCGCGCGCTGATCGGCGCCAACGGCAAGGCCCTGACGATGCTGGCGACCGCGCTGCAGGCGCGCGGCCATCTCGACGTCCGGGAGTTCTCCGAGCTGCTCGGCATTTTCAGCGTCGTGGTCGGCGAGGATGACGACCTGGAAGGCATGATCCTCGCCGTCTGGGCGGGCCTGCTGAAGGACAGCGTCTCGTCGTAAACGAGAGAAGCCGCAAAGCCGCAGGCCCGCCTCCACGGATTTACGCCTTTACGGATGGTTCGGGCCTCGCGCGGTGGACGGCGTGAAGCACGCGTTCGGCCGCGCGGATGCCGCCGGTTCGACGGGCCGCTTCGGCCCAGGCCGAGATCGGATAAAGGCCCTCGAACAGGATGTCGCGCTCGATGCCGAGGCCCATCGGCAGGCGCACGGCGATCATTTCGGCGAGGCTGAAGGAGCCGAGTTCGGGGTCGCCGAGATCGGCCAGGCCGAACAAGGTGTCGCCGTCCTCGTCAAGTTCGGTCGCCAGCCAGACGCCTTCGCCGAGCGGGTTGAAGAATTTGACCACGGGGATGTGGTCGGCGTCGCGGTTCCGGCCGTTGGCTAGGAGCTGCTCGCGCAGCTCTTCCGTCAGGAGGATCATGCGGCCCTCCTGTCGATCGCGGGTTCGGCCGACAGCGCGGCCCCGTCGGCCGGCACGAAGCCGAGCAGCCAATCGGCGGCTTTGCTCGCCTGGCTGGCGGCGCGGACGATGGCGCGATTGTCCTCGCGCAGCACCTCCAGCCAGGAGCCGATGTAATCGGCGTGCCGTACGGTCGGCACGATGCCGAGCGAGGCGCAGCAGAAGGCGGCGTTCATTTCGGCGACCAGCTCCTCGAACGCGTATTTCTTGGTGCCGAAGCCGCCGGTCATGTCGCGGCCGAGACGGGACGGATGGCCTGTGGCGTGACCCAGCTCGTGCAGCGCGGTGCGGTGCCAGTTGATCGGTTCAAAATAGGCCTGGGGCGGCGGGACCTGCACATAGTCGAGCGCCGGCACATAGAAGGCGCGATTGCCGCCGATGCGGAAATCGATGCCGGTGGCGCGGATCAGCGCCTCGACCTGCGGCTCGATCAGGCCTGGCGCCGGTGGCGGCGCGACAATCGCGACATCCTCCGGCAGGCCCTCGCACTGCGCGGCGTTGAACACCGTGAAGCGCTTCAGGAACGGGATCGCCTGGGCCTCGTCGCCGGTCTCGCGGGCGCGCCGCTTCTCGTCGTCGGGCACGAAGCGGTCGGCATAGACGACGGTCGTGCCGCGCTCGCCCTTGCGGACATTGCCGCCGAGCGCCAGCGCCTGGCGGAAGGTGAGCCAGCTCTGGCCGGCAAAGCCGTGCTCGATGACGGCGCCCCAGAGGATCAGCACATTGATCCCCGAATAATGCCGGCCGGTGGCGGCGTTCCTCGGCATGGCGAGCGGCGCCTTCGCCGCGGCGGTCCCCCAAGGCTGGACCCAGGGTACGCGGCCGGCCTCCAGCTCGCCGATGATCTTACCGGTGATTTCGTCGTAAAGGCTCGTCCGGTCCTGGCCGGCGCGAGCGGGTGCGGCTTTTCTGGACATCGCGGATCTCCGCGACGGGCGCCGGAAGCTCTCTCCCAGCTCTCAACCCGTCACGGCAAAGCCGGTCCGCACTCTCGCTCTATAGGGGGCGTTGCGGGGTGTCCCCGCAGAAGGGGTCGGCCGAGACCAAAGGCTCGGCCGCAGGGGAAGGCTTTCCCCTCCAGCGAGGATTACCTCCATGTTTATCTTTGGGTAAGCCGAACTTCACATCTAGCGACTATTATAGTCGCATCCCTAAGTGTCAGTTGAGTTGGGCGACGACCGTGTTGTTGCATATCCAGAACAAGATATTGCGGATGATCGCCAACAGCGAACCTGTGGCTGACACGGCGCGCGAACTCTGTGCCGAGATAGAGACACTGATGTCTGGCGTGATCTGCTCGATCCTGACGGTCGATCAAGCCGGACTTTTGCATCCGCTCGCGGCACCGAGTTTGCCTGCGGACTATTCTTCTGCGTTGGATGGGATGATGGTCGGCCCGGAGGTCGGGTCCTGCGGCGCGGCTGCTTATCTGCGCGAACCCGTCATCATTGAGGATATCCGACGTGATCCGCGCTGCGCCCGCTCCATGGGACTCATAGAAGGCCTTGGCGTGAGCGGATGCTGGTCCTTCCCTGTCGTGAACGCGGGCGGCGACGCCATTGCCGTCATCGGCTTTTACAGCGAGCAAGCGCGCTCGCCGAACGCTTCTGAGCGCGCGCTGGCGGAAGCCTGCGTCGATCTCTGTGGTCTTGCGCTTCAGCGGCATGAGCGAGCGGTCGACCGCGAGCGCCGCGCGAACATAGACGCGCTGACCGGACTGCCCAATCGTTCGGCCTACAACGGCGCGATGGCGCAGATTCCGTGTGACGTCCCGGGGGCCTGGGCCCTCTTCATTATCGACCTCGATAATCTGAAGATCGTAAACGACACGTTCGGCCACCTGGCCGGTGATGCGCTCATCAAGGCGGCGGGGACCCGGATCGCGCGGGCGATGGCGCCCGATGTCAGCTTCCGGCTGGGCGGCGATGAATTCGCCGTCATCATTCAGAACCCCGGCTCGCTCGCCGATCTGAATGCGGCGGCGGAACGCGTGCTGACAGAATTGGAGCGCAGCGCCGATTGCGAGGGGCATGCCGTGGCGCCTCGCGCGACGATCGGCGGTGCCGTCCTCGGTGCCTCCGAACGGACTGCCGTGGCGGTCAACGAGGCCGCGGATTTCGCGCTCTATCACGCCAAGGAGACCGGTCGCGGCGGGTTTGTGCGCTACTGGCCGGGGATCGGTACGCGGATCACGCGGCGTCGTGACGCGATACGCGATGTGGCCGATGCGCTCGCCGATGAGCGCATGGAAACGCACTACCAGCCTATTGTCGCTCTCGATACGGGCGAGATCGTCGGGCTCGAGGCGCTCTGTCGCATGCGCACCGTGGCGGGTGAACTCGTAAGTGCCCTCGCTTTTCGCGAAGCGACCAGTGACGCCCATATCGCTGCGGAGCTTACGCAACGTGTTGCGGTAACAGTTGCGCGGGACATCGCATTCTGGCGGGATCAGGGTCTGCTCGTCCAGCAGGTCGGACTCAATGTTTCGACTGCCGATTTCTACACGGGCAGCCTGGCTCAGAAACTCGAAGATGCCTTTGGTCGTGCTGGCGTGTCGCTCGGCGGCTTGGTCGTCGAAGTGAGTGAGGATGCTTGCATCGGGCGAAGTGATCGCGTCGTAACGCGAGAGATAGAGGCGTTGCGCGCCGCCGGCGTCCGCGTCGCGCTTGATGACTTTGGAACGGGACATGCGTCGCTGACGCATTTGCTGAACGTGCCGGTCGACATCATCAAGATCGATCAGGCCTTCATCGGCCGACTATGGCCGGACGATCCAAGCATGGTGATCGTCGAGGGGTTAATCGATATCGCGCGGCAGCTCGGCATTGAGATCGTGGCCGAGGGGATCGAAACAGAAGTTCAGGCGAGCCAGCTTTGGTCGATGGGCTGCAAGGTCGGGCAAGGCTTTGCGTTTGCCCGTGCGGCAGACCGCGACGCGACGTCGGCGTTGCTACGCCGCCATGCGAGCGGCTGTGAAGGTGCGACGCCGATCTTCGCCCGAAGTCCGTTGGATGCTTCGACCAGTCGTTTACGAACAGTGCGCAGCGCTTGAGCGCGGGAGGCTCGGCGCAGCCTAGCGGAAATCGCGCGTTTTGACTTTGATCGTGTCGATGTGAAGGTCGGGGATGTAGATATCTCGGGTCCGAAGCCCCTTTGGCGGTAGGCCGCGCGGGTCAGGCGTCGGTGAGCCGTGGTGAAACTCGTCCCCGCGACCATGTGGCAGCGGAAAGGCCGTGTCGCGCTCGCCCACGCTGACCAGTTCGGCGGAGAGATCGGTCAGCCTCTGGGCGACAAGGTGGACCACTTCACCCTCGCGCTGGACGCGCCCCCGGATCGCGATCATGCCGGCTGACAGGATGGTCCGGCGGTTCTGCTCGAAAACTTTAGGCCAGACGACGAGATTGGCGATGCCGCTCTCGTCTTCTAGCGTGATGAACATGACGCCCTTCGCGCTGCCGGGCCGCTGCCGCACCAGCACGATGCCGGCCGCCTCCAGCCATCGGCCGTCCTTTGCGTCCATCGCCTCTTGGCAGGAGACCATACGACGGCGGCGCAGCTCCGGCCGCAGGAACGAGACCGGATGGTCGCGCAGCGAAAGGCTGACATGGCGATAGTCCTCGACCACTTCGCCGCCGGCTGTCATCGGGCGCAGGATGACGGCCGGCTCGGCGACCTCGGGCACGATCTCCGCTTCGCGGGCCGACGCGGCGGCGAAGAGCGGCAGCGGCTCGTCGCGCAGAGCCTTGATCGCCCACAGGGCTTCACGCCGCGCAAGAGCGAACGGCTGGCGAAAACCGTCGGCTTCGGCGATCTGCGTGAGCGCCGCGACGGGTACGCCGGCCCGGCGCCACAGATCGTCGATGGAGACGAAGGGCTGGTCCGCCCTGGCCGTGACGATCGCCGCGCCGTGAGCGTTGGCGAGCCCTTTGACCATGCGCAGACCAAGGCGAACGGCGAACCGCTCCTCGCTGCCGGTGGGCTCGAGTGTGCAGTCCCATCGGGAGGCGTTGGCGCAGACCGGACGGATCTCGACGCCGTGATCGCGCGCGTCGCGGACGATCTGAGCCGGTGCATAGAAGCCCATGGGCTGGCTGTTCAGCAGCGCGGCGCAGAAGATTTCCGGGTGCCAGCATTTCAGCCAGGCCGAGGCGTAAGCGATCAGCGCAAAAGAGGCTGCGTGGCTTTCCGGAAATCCGTAACTGCCGAAGCCCTCAAGCTGCTTGAAGGTCTGCTCGGCGAACTCGGCCTCGTAGCCGTTGGTGACCATGCCGGCGATGAGTTTGTCGCGGAAATGCGAGACGCCGCCGGTGAATTTGAAGGTGGCCATCGACTTGCGAAGCATATCGGCCTCGCCGGGCGTGAAGCCGGCGCATTCGATGGCGACCCGCATCGCCTGCTCCTGAAAGAGCGGCACGCCGAGCGTCTTGCCGAGCACCTTCTCCAGTTCGGGCTTCGGATAGTGTACGGGCTCAAGGCCCTCCCGGCGACGAAGATAGGGATGCACCATATCGCCTTGAATCGGGCCGGGCCTGACGATCGCGACCTGGACGACGAGATCGTAATAGGTGCGCGGCTTCAGGCGCGGCAGCATCGACATCTGCGCCCGGCTCTCGATCTGGAAGGTGCCGAGCGTGTCGGCCTTGCGGATCATCGCGTAGGTGCGCGGGTCCTCGGCCGGAATGGAGGCGAGATCGAGATTGACGCCCTTGTGCTCAGCCAGAAGGTCCAGCCCCTTCTTCATGCAGGCCAGCATCCCAAGCGCCAGGACGTCGACCTTCATGAACTTCAGGGCGTCGATGTCATCCTTATCCCATTCGATGACCTGCCGGTCCTTCATCGCGGCCGGCTCGATCGGCACGAGGTCATCGAGCCTATCATGGGTTAAAACGAAGCCGCCAGGATGCTGGCTGAGATGGCGCGGCGCGCCCATGAGTTGGCGCGCGAGATCGAGCGTCAGGCGAAGGCGGCGATCGGCAAGATTGAGGTTCAGCTCTTCGACGTGCTTCTGTTCGACGCCTTCCTCCGACCAGGCCCAGACCTGAGACGACAGGGTGCCGATCAGATCCTCGGGCAGGCCTAGCGCCTTGCCGACATCCCGTAGCGCGCCCTTGGTGCGATAGCGGATGACAGTCGAACAGAGCGCGGCGTGGTCGCGGCCGTAGGTGTCGAACACCCATTGCATGACGATCTCACGCCGCTCATGCTCGAAATCGACGTCGATGTCGGGCGGCTCGCGCCGTTCCTCGCTGACGAAGCGTTCGAAGAGAAGGTCGTTGCGGCCGGGATCGATCGACGTGATGCCGAGGACGTAGCAGACTGCGGAGTTGGCGGCTGATCCGCGGCCTTGGCAAAGGATGTCCTTTGAGCGGGCGAAGCGGACGATCGAATTCACGGTCAGGAAATACGGCGCGTAGTCGAGCTTCTCGATCAGCCGCAGCTCATGCTGAAGCGCGGCAGCCACGCTGTCAGGCACGCCCTCCGGATAACGCTCGGCGGCGCCTTCCCAAGTGAGCTTTGCCAGCGTCTCCTGCGGCGTGAGTGCCGGATCGTCACGCTCCTCGGGATATTGATAGGCCAGCTCGTCGAGATTGAAACGGCATCGGTCGGCGATCTGCAGGGTTCTGGCAAGCGCCTCGGGGTAGCGGCCGAAGAGACGGTGCATCTCCTCGGGCGGCTTGATGTAGCGATCGGCGTGACGCTCCCGGCGGTCGCCGATCGTGTCGATCGTGACGTTGTGCCGAATGCAGGTGACGACGTCCTGAAGGATGCGGCGGGCGGGCTCGTGGAAGAGGACGTCGTTCGTCACCACGGTCGCGACCCGCATCTGGGCGGCCAGGTTCGACAGCTCGTGAAGGCGGAGCTGGTCGTTGGGCCGACGGCGCAGCGTCAGTGCCAGGTAGGCCCGATCGCCGAACGCATCGCGCAGGCGGCGCAGCCGAAGGCCGCATTCCTCATCGGCGAGATCCGGCACGAGCACGGCGATCAAGCCTTCGCCGTAGGCGACGAGGTCCTGCCATTCGAGCACGCACTTCGCCTTTCCGCCGCGCCGCTTGCCGAGCGACAGCAGCCGGCAGAGTCGGGAATAAGCTGATCGGTCGGTTGGATAGACCAGCACCGACATGCCGTCGCTGAGGTCGAGACGGCAGCCGACAATCAAGCGAACCCCGGTTGTCTTCGCCGCTTCATGAGCCCGGACGATGCCGGCGAGCGAATTCCGGTCCACCACGGCCAGGGCTTCGATCCCGGCAAGCGCGGCCTGGGCGAACAGCTCCTCGCAAGACGAGGCCCCCCGCAGAAAGCTGAAATGCGAGGTGACCTGAAGTTCAACGTAGCCGGGCTGGCTCATCCGAAGACCCCGTGAATGAACCAGCGGTGCGAGCCTGTGGCGGTGTCCTCGCCGTCGCCGGCGCGAAACAGCCAGTAGCGTTCGCCGGCGTCGTCCTCGACCCGGAAATAGTCGCGGACGGCGGCCAGCTCAGCATCACGCTTCCACCATTCGCCGAAGACACGCTCAGGTCCGTCGCCGCGCCGAAGGCGGCGGCGGATTCCGCGCCAGGTGAACGACACCGGCGGATGGTCGGGGAGCAGCGCCACGGTCTCGACCGGCTCGGGTGCCGGGAGGAGGCGCGACGGTCTCGGCCAATGACCGGGCCAACCCGCTCCCGTGTCGGCCGCCATCGCCGGGATACGACAGACAGACCGTTCCGGAACGTCGCTGGCGACGGGGGCAAGCCGATAGAGGGCGCGCTCGCCAACGCGGTTCATCAAGGTGTCGATGAGATCGGAGACGTCCGGGGTGCTCTCCTCGACCAGCGAACTGACGATCTGCTTGCGTTCGAGCGGCTCGGCGACGCTTGCGGCAAGCGTCATCACCTCGATGCCGAAGCCGGGCGAGATGGTCTCGATCTTGTCGCACAGAAGGCGCGTCAGCCGCTTCGCGTCGCGCACCGGCGTGGCCATGCCGACCCGCACCGCCTGGGCCCGGCTATCGACGCGGTGGCAGATGAGATCGAGCCTGCGTGCGCCAAGCCCGCTTTCCTCAAGGCGTTCGCAGAGCTGCGCAACAAGCTTGCCGATGTAACGGGCGATTGTCTCGGCTGCGCCGATCGGCTCGGCGAAGGCGCGGCGCACCTCGATGAGATCGGCAGGCCGAACCGGCTCAATGAGTTCGGCCGCAATGCCCAAGGCCTGGTCCAAGCGTCGGCCGAGTTCCGGGCCGAAGCGAAGCGTGAGCGGCGCGCGCGGCTGCGCCAGAAGATCGCCGACCGTTCGGAAGCCGAGCGTGCGCAGCGCCGCGACGGTGGAGGCCGGAATGCGTAACGCCTCAAGCGGCAACCGCTCCAAGACGGACGGGCCATGCCCCTCGGGCGCGATGACAACCGGCTGCGCTGAAAATCGGGCCAGCGCATGGGCCGCTCCCCAGGTGTCGGCGATCGCGCCTCTCGCGAAGATCCCGGACATGGCGAGGCGCCCGATCAAGCCGTCCAGCATGACAGTCTCGCCCCCGTGGAGATGATCAGCGCCGGTCGAGTCGATGATGAGGCCGTCGGGCGGATCGGGGGCGACGATCGGTGCATAGCGGAGAAGCCACACCGCGAGACGCTCAAGCGCCTCGGCGTCGGCAGCGGGATCGGCATCCTGCACGATGAGGCCAGGCACCAGCACTTGCGCCTTGGTGACGGGCATGCCGGCGCGCAGGCCGGTGGCCTGGGCCGCTGCATCCGCCGCCAGCACCACCCGCCTGTTCCCGTCGCGGCCAATCAGGACGAGCGGCGCCTCAGCCGGAGGCGCCGCGTCGCCAGCCTTCCGCCGCAGCCTGTCCGTGGACCAGCTCGGCAGGAAGAG
Source organism: Roseicella frigidaeris (assembly GCF_003258945.1). Taxonomy (GTDB): domain Bacteria; phylum Pseudomonadota; class Alphaproteobacteria; order Acetobacterales; family Acetobacteraceae; genus Paracraurococcus; species Paracraurococcus frigidaeris. The sequence continues at coordinate 176,991 of NZ_QLIX01000001.1, forward strand.
CGAGACGACCCGTGTCATCGCACGCCTCCAACTCGAAATCTGCACTTTCGCCCGCTCGCGCGCGGATGAGTTCAACCAGCCAGCGGGCGCGGCCCACGCCGGGAACGGGTAGCGGCGTTGAGGGCATTACGGAGACGCGCCAGCGCGTCATCGCAGAGGTCGGTTGGCCGAAATCCGTCGCCTCTGTCTGTCGCCGCCAGCGCCGCAAAGCGATCCCGAGCGAGCCGGCGCCTTCGGCCGCCAGTTGCAGCCGTCTTGATGCTGTCATCGAAAGGCGGGCGACCTCGCCGATGACGGCCCCGAGGCCGCCGTGGCGCAATCCTTCTTCCATGCAGGCGAGGACGGTCTTGTCGTCCCCAGCTTCGAGGTAGATGACGCGGTCGCTCGCGAGCCCTGCCTGGGCAATGGCGGGCGCGAATAGGTCGGCACGCGTGATACACCAGAGGATTTTGCCTTTGGTGCGGGCCGCGAGGCCCGCGCTGAAGGAAGCCGCTGCGGCTCCGTCGACCGCTCCGTTGCCGCCGCCGGCTATTTCATGCAGCGCGCCGAGGGCAAGGCCGCCGCCGGGGAGTCGCGAATCCACCTCGGTGATCCCGAAAGGAAGGACCGATTTGGCGCGCCGGCTCCGGCCTTCGATCTTCTCGATCTGCGCGCGCAGGGACTCTATGGCGGGCTGGGGCCGCAAGTGCGTTCTTGACCTCCGAAGGCGGTGTAGTCATGTTCGCTATTTGTTCTGATTTTCGGGTCGTAGAGTCAAGAATGATTCTGCGGTCTTGCCAGCGCGGCGATAACGTGAAGCGGAGCTTCCGAGCCCCGGCGGGGGATCAGGCCAGGTGCGCTTTGCGGCGCCGCAGGATGGGAGCGAACTCGGCCAGCCCCTGCCGTTCGAGAATGTCTATGAATTCCGCAATGGATGGCGTCGTGCGTCTGAGGTTTTCGCGCGCTCTCGCGATACTACTGAGAAGGGCTTTCGGATAGGCTCGGTGCAGGGCCGAAAGGAAGGCGTCGGGCGACACAGCGGCGATTCCGTGAGGGGCGATCTGCGAAGCGGGGAAATCCTTCAGGTTCCAAGTGACGATCGTCTCGGCACCGCCAGCGATCGCGGCCGCAAGCACATGCCGGTCATCCGGATCGGGCAAGGAAAGGCTCGGAATCAGGCTCCGATGGTTGGCGACATTGGCGTCAGGCAGGACGGCTTTCATCATGTCGCGGGTGTTCTCGAAGCGCGTAACCGGCGTGCTGGGGGAATTGGCGGCCAGATTGCGTATCCATTCCGCGTGAATGTCGTCGGTCCAGCGCGCGGCGACTAAGCCATCGAAGGCGCACTGGATCAGGACATTGCGCAGATGGAAGGGATAAAGGACGCAGGCGTCGTAGACCGCGATGGGCGGTCTAGAGGCCATGGTTGACGACAAGATCCTCTGTGTCTTCGGCCAAGGCGTCCATCGCCTTCTGGCGAGCGTCCAGCATCTCCTTCAAGGCCAGCACGTCCTTCAGCGATGCCCGGCGGTGCTTTCCGACATAGCGGAACGGCAGATCGCCGATGTCCATCCGATGGACGACGAGCGGACGCGAGATGCCTAGGATCACCGATGCGTCGGTCGGGCTCAGCTCTTGATCTTCCGTGAGCACGGCGACCCTCTCGCCGTTCAGCAGGCGAGACAGCAGCGTCTCGACGGCGCTGATGGCGGCCGGCGGAAGGGACAGGGTCTGCTCCCGTCCATCGCGACGCCGCACATGCACCTCCACGTGATCGCCCTCTGCCAAGGATGGCAGAGGCGTCACGGTCTTGCGGTCGCGGTCGGACAAACCGGCGAACTGCACCACTTGGCTGGCCATGATCGTGTCTCCTGACCAGCCAATATAAGGGTTGCGGGGCTTAACTGCAATAACTGAAACCCCCATCGCGCGATCAAACTGCAAGCAACTGCTCCGAGTCCTCGGCCGTGTCCTGTTCGGTAGCGGCGGCCTTCTGCAGGAACCGCGCGAGGGCGGCTTTCCGGGAGTCGCGGTCCAGGGCGTAGGCCGTCTGTTTGAACTCGATCCCATCCAGAAGCCCCTGAATGTAGCCCGAGATAGTGTCGGCGGCCATGATGAGCGCGGTATCGAGCGTATGGATGTAGTTGCTCGTGACCGATCCCTTCGCATGCCCGACCAGCGCGGCGATCGTGACTTCGGTGAAGCCGAGATCGTTGGCGATACTGGCGAAGCTGTGCCGCAGGACGTGTGGCGTGATGTCGGCGAGCGCGGTGTCCGCGAATATCTGCTCCCAATGGTTAGGGAAGCTCCCGAACGCATTGTCATCACCCTGGCCGGGAAAGACGTAGGTGCCGGCCTGCTCCTTCCGGCGGTTTTCGAGATACTCCACGACTGGCAAGCCGATCGGACGGATCGAGCTTCCTTCCTTACTGTCGATCAGCCGGAGACAGCTTGAATCGGTGTCAGCCTCGCTCCAAGCCAAGGTGATCATCTCGGTCCGACGGCATCCGGTGAGCGCGAGCTGCCGGATGATGTCGACCGACAACTCATACTTCTCGTTCTCAGCAGCCTTGGTCAGGATGTCGCCGAGCAGGCGATATTCGGCCTCGGTCAAGCGCCGTCCGCGCACATTGTCCTTCGGGCGCCGGACGCCGTGGACGGGATTGAGGTCGATGATGCCTGCTTCAACCGCGTAGGTGAGGATGCCGCCGAACAGTCCGATCGTCCGGGTAGCCGTTCCGGCACCGCCGCGTACGATGGCGCGGCCGCGGAGCTTCTTCGTCTTGACGCTGCAGCGGGTCTTGCCGGCCATGATGTCTTTCAGGGCTTTCGTGATGTCGGCCTTCACGAGGTCCTTGACCCGTCGAGTGCCGAGCAAGGGCACGATGTGGCGTTCGATGCGTCCTGTATCCGAGAGGATCGTGCTCGCCTTCTTTGGCCGGCCACCCTTACCCAGGATGAGGCCAGCCTTGAGATCAGCGACGTAGAGGTCGCACAGCTCCTTGACGGTGATCGCCTTGTTGTCGAGCTGCTTCTCCTCGGCGGGATCTTCACCCTGAGCGATGCGGCCTAGTTGGACCTTCGCTTCCTGGCGCGCGCGCTCGGGCGTCCAGATGCCATGCAAACCGATGGTGAACCGACGCGAACGCTTGCCGAGGCGATACTGGATGACGTAGCTGCGCTTGCCCGACGTGAAGACGCGGAGGCCGAAGCCGGGGAGTTCGTCGTCCCAGATGACGTAATCTTTGGAGCGGCTTTCAGCGGCGTCAACGACCCTTTTGGTGAGCTTAGACATGGGCTTTCTCCGACCCGACAGCGCTCTCTCGCGTAAGCATCACGTAAGCAAGCGGGCGAAAACTGTGGCGAGACAGAGCGTACCTCCGGCGGAGGCCGAAATCAAATTCTTTAGCGATTACAGGGAGATAGGCGGCCATCGGCGGCTCCTGGCGTTTATTGGCGGAGCCAGCGATAATCCTCCGAAGGCAAAGGTCGTACGTTCGAATCGTATCGGGTCCGCCAATCTTCTCAATATATTAGGCTGGGTCGGCCAGGGAGTTGCCTGGCCTTGGCCGGTAGGCGCGCTGGCTTGTGCCGTGATCTGCCCGCCTCGCGGTGCCGATGACCCCCCCTTCCTACAAGCCCGATGACGCGCTGAAGGGCGCCACCGCCGCTCGTGCCGGCAACGGACCGGGCTCGCCTGACGCGGAACTTAGTTGAGAATCATTCGCAACTTCTCTAAGCCGGGCGGCAGGACGAACCCCCGCAGCGGAGGAGAGGCGATCCATGACCGGCACGGCAGGACCGATCCAGGATGACGCGGCCGCCGCCGCGACCGCCATCGACACCGTCGCCGCGTTGGAAGGCGTCCTCGGCAAGACGCCGCCGCCGATGCACCTGAAGGTCATCGACCATCTCGACGAGGGCGCCCGGCGCTGGATCGCCGCATCGCCGCTGCTCTTCGCCGGCTTCGGCGACGCCGCCACGCTCGCCATCACCCTCGGCGGCGGCGCGCCGGGCTTCGCCGGCACCGAGGCCCGGATGCTGCGCCTGCCGCTCGCGGCGCTCGACGAGCCGGGGCTGGCGCGGCCGGGAGCCGGCTTCGGCGCGCTTTTCCTCGCGCCGGGCCTCGGCGAAACCCTGCGCGCCAACGGCCGCGTCGCCGGGATCGAGGGCGGCGAGGCCCGGATCGCGGTCGAGGAATGCTACGTCCATTGCGCCAAGGCGCTGATCCGCTCGGCCTTCTGGTCCGCGGCACGGCTCGATGCGGCGCCCGGGGAGCCCGCTGCCTTCGCCGCCGCCAGCCGGTTCATGGCGCTGGCGACGATCGATCCCGGCGGCCATGCCGATCTCAGCCCGAAGGGCGATCCGGCCACGCGGCTGGCGCGGCTGGAGGGCGACGCGCTGTGGTTCCCGGACCGGCCCGGCAACCGACGCACCGACAGCTTCCGCAACATCATCGCCCAGCCGCGCATCGCGGCCGCGCTGCTCCTCCCCGGCTCCGACCGCGTCCTGATCCTCGGCGGCCGGGCGCGGCTGAGCACGGAGGCGGCGGCGCGGGACGGCTTCGCCGTGGAGGGCAAGGTGCCGCCGCTCGTCACCCGCGTCGAGCTCGCCGGCCTCGCCCTGCGCCGGAGCGCCGCGCTCGAACGCGCCGCCCTCTGGCCCGTCGCGGCACCGGTCGAGGGGATCGATCCGGTGGCGATGTTCACGGCGCATGTGCGGCTCAACCGGGACAAGGGCCTGGCGGCCCGGCTCGCCGGTGCCGTCGTCTCCATCCCCGGGCTGATGCGGAAGGGGTTGGAGAAGGACTACAAATCCAACCTCTACTGAGCGCCGCGCCGGCCTCAGCCCTCCGGCGCCACCGCGACGGAGCGGTACTCCGCCTCCTCCACCGGCTCCAGCCAGGTGGTGTTGTCGGGACCGTCGGTCTCGACGAAGGAGATATGCGCGAAGAGCTGGCCCGCGATGGCGCCATGCCAATGCACGATCCCCGGCGGCACCACGGCGACGTCGCCGGCGCGCAGCCACCGCGGCGGCTTGCCCTTCACCTGCACCATGCCGGTGCCATGCGTCGCCACCAGCACCTGCCGCGTCTTGTGGTGATGCCAGTTGGTGCGCGCCCCGGGGGTGAAGGTCACCAGGGTGGCGCTGGTCCGCGACGGCGCCTCGGGCGTCGCCAGGGAATCCTGCAGCACCGTCCCGGTGAAGCTGGCGGCCGGGGCGGGTTTCGTCGTCCGGCCCGCGGCCGGGCGTATCGTCACGTCGTCCATGGCGTATCTCCCTTTGGGGTCTTGCGGCCCCGTTGCTGTCTGGCGCCGATGTTGCGCGGCCACCCTGGCCGTCGTGCCACATCGGTCGGAAAAACAAAGATGTGTGCCATCAATGACTTGATGCGAATGCATCTCAATCGCATAGACGGTTAGCCAAATCGAGACCAGATCACCCGCGATCCCTGGCGAACCGGGACGTGGGATACCGGGAGCCGATCATGCGCCTCATCCACGCCAGGGCCCGGCTTGTCCTGCCCGCTATCGCCGTGCTCGCCACCGGCCTGCCCGCCAAGGCCCAGGATGCGGCCGCCCCCAATGCCAGCCCCGGCGCCGCCCCCAGCCTCACCCTGCCCACGCTCGAGGTGCAGGAGCGGTCGGAAACCGCCACCGGCCCGGTGCGCGGCTTCGTCGCGCGGCAGAACCTCAGCGGCACCAAGACCGATACCCCGCTGCTGGAGACGCCGCAATCCGTCTCCGTCATCACCCGCGACCAGATGGATGCGAGGGCGGTGCAGGACACCCAGCAGGCGCTGCGCTACGCGCCCGGGGTCTTCGCCGAGCCCTATGGCAGCGACATCCGCTACGGCTGGAGCACGGTGCGCGGCTATTCGCTGCAGGGCGCGCAATTCCTCGACGGCATGCGGCTGCCCTTCGGCACCTACGCCATCCCGCAGGTCGAGCCCTGGGGCCTCGAGCGGCTCGAGCTGCTGCGCGGCCCCGCCTCGGTGCTCTACGGCCAGATCCCGCCGGGCGGCATGCTGAACATGATCAGCCGCCGGCCGACCGATGTCCCGACGCATGAGGTGCAGCTGCAGACCGGCAGCTTCGGCCGGCTGCAGGGCGCCTTCGATCTCGGCGGACCGATCGATAAGGAGGGCAAGTTCCTCTACCGCTTCACCGGCCTGGCGCGTGATTCCGACAGCCAGTCGGACGAGGTGCGCGACCGCCGGCTCTTCCTCGCGCCGAGCCTCACCTGGCGCATCAGCCCCGATACTAGCCTGACGCTGCTCTCCTACTGGCAGCGCGACGATTCCGGCGTGCAGCAATTCCTGCCCGTCCAGGGCACGCTGCGTTCGAACCCCTATGGCAGCATCCCAATCAACCGCTTCGTGGGCGAGAAGAACGCGAACAATTTCGACCGCGACCAGTGGGGCGTCGGCTACGCCTTCTCGCACCGGATCGACGACCGCTTCACCCTCCGGCAGAACCTGCGCTACTCGCGCATCGATTTCGACATGACCGTGCTGCGCGGCCTCGGCCTGCAGACGGATCTGCGGACGCTCAACCGCACGACCGTCGCCATCCGCGACCATGTCGATGCCTTCACCATGGACAACCAGGGCGAGGCGCGCCTGCGGACCGGTCCGGTCGACCACACCATCCTCGCCGGCCTCGATTTCCGCCACTCCTCCACCGATTACGGCTTCGGCCGGGTCGCCGCGCCCTCGCTCGACATCTTCAATCCCGTCTATGGCCGCGCCTTCACCCTGCCGACCAGCTACAACGTGACCCGCACCTTCGCCAGCCAGGACCAGGTCGGCCTCTATGTCCAGGACCAGGCGCGGCTCGGCCGCTGGCTGCTGACGGTGAGCGGCCGGCAGGACTGGGTGGACAGCAACACCGAGAACCGCCTGACCAACCGGCAGACGCCGCAGAGCGACAGCGCCACCACCGGCCGCGTCGGGCTCAACTACCTCTTCGATTTCGGCCTCGCGCCCTATGTCTCCTGGTCGCAATCCTTCCAGCCGCAGATCGGCACGGATGCCTCCGCCACCCCCTTCCGTCCGACGCGGGGCGAGCAGTGGGAGGTCGGGCTGCGCTACCAGCCGCCCAGCATTAACGCCTCCGTCAGCCTCGCCGCCTATACGGGCACGCTGGAGAACGTCCTGACGACGGATCCCGCGAACAGCTTCTTCCAGGTGCAGACCGGCGAGGCACGGGTGCGCGGCATCGAGATCGAGGGCGTCGCCGGCCTGGCGCGCGGGCTGAGCGCGCTGGCCAGCTACACCTACACCGACAGCAAGGTGACGAAGACGACCATCGCCGCCAACCGCGACAACCGCCTGCCGCTGACGCCCGAGCACACCGCCGCGCTCTGGCTCGACTACACCTTCCCCGAGGGGCCGCTCGCCGGGCTCGGCATCGCCGGCGGCGCCCGCTATGTCAGTGGTGCCTATGGCGACGCCGCCAACCTCTACGAAACGCCGACCGCGACCCTGTTCGACGCCGCCATCCGCTACGATCTCGGCCGGCTGGCGCCCGGCCTCGCCGGCACCCGGCTGGCGGTCAACGCCACCAATCTCGGCGACAAGCGGCTCGTCACCTGCGCCTCCAACACGGATTGCTTCTTCGCCGCGCGCCGGACCATCCTGGCGACGCTGAGCCACCGGTGGTGAGGGGCATGGCGAGGCCGATCGACATCATCGGGCGCGTCCTCGCCGCGCTGCTCGGCGGCTATGCGCTCTCCTATGCCGTCTCGGGGGCGCTGGCGCTGCTGCTGCCGGTGCCGCGGCCGGATGCGGTCTACATCTCCGGCATGCTGGCCTATCTGCCGATGACCTTCGCCGTGCTCTGGGCCTTCGCCGCGCGCACGGCGCTGCGCGCCTGGGCCTGGCTGCTCGCCCTCGCCGCGCCGCCGGCGGCCGTCCTCCTGCTCGGCTGGCCGCGGCCATGAAGGCGGGCTTCCGGCAGTCCATGGCCTGGCTGCATACCTGGGCCGGCCTGTTCCTCGGCTGGCTGCTCTTCGCCATCTTCCTGACCGGCACGCTCTCCGTCTTCGCGCATGAGATCACCGAATGGATGCGGCCGGAGCTGCGCCAGGCCGGCGCCGCGCCGCAGGCCGAGGCCATCGCCCGCGCCCAGGCGGCGCTGGAGCGGGAGGCGCCGCACGCGCCGCTCTGGCAGATCGTCCTGCCGCATGCGGAGGACGAGCCGGTCGAGATCCGCTGGCGGCAGGGCGGCCGGCGCGAGACCCGCTTCGTCGACGCGGCGACCGGCGGGATCGTGCCGGTGCGCGAGACCGAGGGCGGCGAGTTCTTCGTCGCCTTCCACTACTGCCTGCTGTCGCGGCCGGCCGGCATCTGGGTCGTCGCCGCGGTGAGCATCGGGATGCTGGCCCTGCTGCTCAGCGGCGTCATCATCCACAAGCGGATCTTCCGCGACTTCTTCACCTTCCGCCCGGCCGCCCGCGCCCCGCACCGCGCCTGGCTCGACGCGCACAATGTCTGCGGCGTCCTCGCTTTGCCCTTCCACCTGATGATCACCTATACCGGCCTGGCGATCATGTTCAGCGTCACCATGCCGGTCGGGCTGCAGGTCTTCTACGGCGGTTCGCCGGGCAAGCTGCGGGCCGATATCGTGACGCCCTTCGAGCGGCCCGTTGCGCGGCAGCCGGCGCCGCTGCTGCCGCTGGCCTCGCTGGTGCCGCCGGCGGAGGCCATCTTCGGCCCGGGGCGCGTGGAGCTGCTGACGGTCTACAACCCGGGCGACGCGAATGCCGTCGTCGATGCTTTCCGCCGCTTCGACGACCAGATCGCTGCCGTCGCCGACCATGCCGCCTTCGAGGGCACGACCGGCCGGCCGATCGGCATCCAGACCGCGTGGAACCCCTCCGCCCTGGTCTGGCGCAGCATGGTCGGGCTGCACCTGGCGCAATTCGGCGGTCCGGCGATGCGCTGGCTGTACTTCCTCTCCGGCCTCGCCGGCTCCGCCATGATCGCCACCGGGCTGGTGATGTTCACCGTCAAGCGCGCCGTCCGCCACGGCGCCGCCACGGGCTTCGACGCGGCGGTGGCGCGGATCAACGTGGCGACCGTGGCCGGCGTCGTCGTCGCCTGCATCGCCTATCTCTGGCTCAACCGCTTGTTGCCGGCCGGGATGGCGGGGCGCGAGGCCTGGGAGATGGGCCTGCTGCTGCCGATCTGGCTCGCCACGCTGCTGCACGCGGCGCTGCGACCGCCGCCCCAGGGCTGGCGGGAGCAATTCGGCCTCGCCGCGCTGCTCTGCCTCGCCCTGCCGCTGCTCGACCTCGCCACCGGGGGCGGGCCCTTCCAGCACGGCCTGGCGGCGCCCGGCCCGACGGAGGCGGTCGATCTCACCGCCTTCGGCTGCGGCCTCGGCCTCGCCTGGCTGGTGCGGCACCTGGCGCAGCGCCCGGCCGGCGCCGGGCGGGCCTCCCCGACACGGCCGGCTGCCCTGCCGAGCCGGGCCCGGTAATGCCGGCCATGCTGCTCTGGGCCTTCGCCGGTCTCGCGGCGCTGTGCTTTGCCATGGACCGGCACCATCGCCAGGTGCTGGACCGGGCGCCGTCCCCGGGCCTGCGGCTGGCGCTGCGGCTGCTCGGGGGCGGCGGCCTGCTCCTCGCCCTGCTCGCCGCCGCGGCGCATTGGGGCTGGGGCATGGGCGTGGTCGCCTGGTTCGGCGCCCTCTCGGTGGGGGGCTTCGTCGTCGTGCTGCTCCTGCCCTATGCGCCACGTCGCCTTGCGCTGCTCGCCCTGCTCGCGCCCCTGCTGGCGGCGTGGCTCGGCATCTGACCGGAGAGGTCAGACGCTTCGGGCCGGACCGGCCGTTGACTTGCAACCGCGGGCCATTCGCATCTAGATGGCCGCCGCCCCGAGGGACCGGATGACCGAGATTGCCGCGCCTGCCGCCGTATCCGACCACGAGGCAGGAACCGCCTGCCTCGGCGCGGCGGCCGTTGGCTTCCGCGGGACCATCCGCGGCATCCGCGTGCCCGACGATGCCCATCTGCCGCGGGCCGAGCTCGAGCGACGCCTGCTGGAACTTGGCTTCATCGAGGGGGCGCGGGTCGAGATCCTGCACCAGGGGTTGTTCGGCCGCGACCCGATCGCGGTGCGCGTGAACGGCATGACGGTCGCCCTGCGCCGGCGCGAGGCCTCGGCCATCCTGGTCGACGCCAGCTTGTGACGGATTCCGCATGAACCAGGTCACCCAGATCCAGCAACCGCTCCGGGTTGCGCTGGTCGGGAACCCCAACTCCGGCAAGACGGCGCTGTTCAACGCCCTCACCGGCAGCCGGCAGCGCGTGGCGAATTATGCCGGCGTCACGGTCGAGCGGAAGGAGGGCGGCTTCACCACGCCCGGCGGCCGGCGGATCAGCATGCTCGACCTGCCCGGCACCTATTCGCTGCGCGCCCGCAGCCCGGACGAGGCGGTGACGCGCGACACCATCCTCGGCGCCCAGGCCGGCGAGAGGATGCCCGACCTGCTGGTCTGCGTGCTGGATGCGACCAACCCGCGCCTCTCGCTGCGGCTGGTGCTGGAGCTGAAGCGGACCGGGCGGCCGATGCTGCTCGCGCTCAACATGTTCGACATCGCCCGCCACCGCGGCATCGAGATCGATATCGAGGGGCTCTCGGCGGCGCTCGGCCTGCCGGTCGTCACCTCGGTCGCGGTGCGGCGGACCGGCACCGAGGCGCTGCTGGCGAAGCTCGACGCGCTCGCCCCGCCGGCCTCGCCGGCCGCCGACCAGGCGAGCCATGCCTGGACCCCGCCGGATGCGGCCGAGCTGCGCGCCCTGCAACGCGAGGCGGACCGCATCCTCGCCGCGACCGTGCGGCTGCCGCGCCGGCCGGACACGCTGACCAACCGGCTGGATGCGGTGCTGCTGCACCCGGTGGCCGGGCTGCTGATCCTGCTGGCCGTCCTGTTCCTGATGTTCCAGGCGGTGTTCAGCTGGGCCGAGCCGGCGATGGATCTGATCGAGGCGGGGTTCGAGGCGCTCGGCGGCGCGACCGATGCCCTGCTGCCGGACACGGGCGCCCTCGGCCTGCTGCGCAGCTTCCTGCATGACGGGCTGATCTCGGGCGTCGGCAGCGTGCTGGTCTTCCTGCCGCAGATCCTGATCCTGTTCCTCTTCATCCTCCTGCTGGAGGATTTCGGCTACATGGCGCGGGCCGCCTTCCTGATGGACCGCATCATGGGCGGCGCCGGGCTGCATGGCCGCGCCTTCATCCCGCTGCTCTCCTCCTTCGCCTGCGCCATCCCCGGCATCATGGCGACGCGCGTCATCGACAGCCGGCGCGACCGGCTGGCGACCATCCTGGTCGCGCCGCTGATGACCTGCTCGGCGCGCATCCCGGTCTACACGCTGATCATCGGCGCCTTCATCCCGAACCGGCCGGTCGGGGAGGGGCTCCTCGGCTGGGTCGGGCTGCAGGGGCTGGTGATGTTCGGCCTCTACGCCCTCGGCATCGTCAGCGCGCTCGGCATGTCCTTCGTGTTCCGCCGGCTGTTCTGGCGGCGCACCCCGACCGAGCCCTTCATGCTCGAGCTGCCGGACTACAAGCTGCCGCGCCCGCGCAACATCGCCCTCGGCCTCTGGCAGCGGGCCGTCGCCTTCCTCCGCCGCGCCGGCACCATCATCCTGGCGATGATGATCGTGGTCTGGTTCCTCGCCTCGGTGCCGCCGGCGCCGGAGGATGCGACCGAGCCGGCGATCGACTACAGCCTCGCCGCCATGATCGGCCGGACGGTCGAGCCGGTCTTCGCCCCGATCGGCTTCAACTGGCAGATCAGCATGGCGCTGATCCCCGGCATGGCGGCGCGCGAGGTGGCGGTCGCCTCGCTCGGCACCGTCTATGCGGTGGCCGATTCCGAGGAGGAGCCGACGCAGCTCGGCGAGGCGCTGTCCTCGCGCTGGAGCCTCGCCACGGCGCTCGCCTTCCTCGCCTGGTACGTCTTCGCCCCGCAATGCGTGGCGACGCTCGGCGTCATCCGGCGGGAGACCAACAGCCGCGCCTGGATGTGGGTGAGCTTCGGCTACATGATCGCGCTCGCCTATCTCGCCGCCTTCGTCACCTATCAGGGGGCCCGGCTGCTCGGCCTCGGCTGAGCCCCCGGGCCGCCCTGCCGGGATCGTGAAGGCGCCCGGCGGGGCCGCCGCCGCCCCGGCCGGCCATCATGGCTTGAAACTGCGAATCGCTCGCAATAGCCATGGCCTGTCCGTCGTGGAGAGTGCCGAGCCTTGCCAGACCCGATCCGCAGCGAGGCCCATCCGGCCGCGCGCAGGGCCGCCGCGCCGGTGGGCGCCATCGCCCCGGGGCAGCTTCGGCGCGCCGGGGCGGCCCGCTCCGGCCTCCGCACCTGGTCGCGGCTCCACACCTGGTCGAGCCTGGTCTGCACCCTCTTCCTGCTGCTGCTCTGCCTGACCGGCCTGCCCCTGATCTTCCACGAGGAGATCGGCCACTGGACCGGCAGTGAGGTGGAGGCCCCGGCGATGCCGTCCGGCACGCCGCGCGCCGATCTCGATGCCGTGGTCGCGGCGGCGATGGCGCAGCGGCCGGGGGAGGTGGTGCAGTACCTCATCTGGGAGGAGGACCCGGACATCCTCCGCCTCAGCATGGCGCCGAGCCCGACCGCGCCGCCCACCGCCCTGACCACCGTGCTGGTGGATGCCCGCACCGCCCGGGTGCTGGCCGAGCCGCGCGACCGCGAGGGCTTCCTCTACTGGATGCTGCGGCTGCACGCCGATCTCTTCCTCGGCATCCCCGGCAAGCTCTTCCTTGGCGTCATGGGGCTGCTCTTCGTGCTCGCCATCGTCTCGGGCGCCGTGCTCTACGGGCCCTTCGCCCGGCATGGCCGCTTCGGCACGGTGCGCCGCGGCCGCAGCGCGCGGCTCCGCTGGCTCGACCTGCACAACATCCTCGGCGTGGTGACGCTGAGCTGGGCGCTGGTGGTGGGGGCGACCGGCGTGGTGAACACCCTCGCCGAGCAGGTGATCGCGCTCTGGCGGATCGACCAGCTCGCCGAGATGATCGCGCCCTGGAAGGGGCAGCCGCCGGTGGCGGCGCCGGGCTCCGTGCAGGCGGCGGTCACCGCGGCGATGGCGGCGGCGCCCGGGCAGGAGCCCTTCTTCGTCGCCTGGCCGCAGACCATGTTCACCAGCCCGCATCACTACGGCGTCTTCCTGCGCGGCGACCGGCCGGTGACGCACCGCCTGCTCACCCCGGCCCTGGTCGATGCCGAGACCGGCCGCCTCGCCGCCCTGCGCGCGCCGCCCTGGTACGTGCAGGCGCTGCTGCTGTCGCAGCCGCTGCATTTCGGGGATTACGGCGGGATGCCGCTGAAGCTCGCCTGGGGGGTGCTCGATCTCGTGACGATCGTCGTGCTCGGCAGCGGGCTCTGGCTCTGGCTGCGGCGCCGGCGGGAGGGGCGGGCGTGAGGCGGCGGGTCTGGCGGGCGCCGGCGATCCTCGCCCTGGTCTCGGGCGCCGCGCTGGTCGCGGGCCTGCTCGGCGATGGCGTCTGGGATGCGGTGGCGAGCCTCGGCCTGCTGCTGCCGCTGCCCGCCGCCTGGTGGTCGGGGCGGCGCGGGCGCCTGGACAACCCATAGGCCTGCCCCGCGGGCAGGCGCCTGCGCGGGCTGGCATCCGGCCCTGAACACATCCTCCCCAGGCCGGATCGCGGCGGGGCGCGAACGCCCGGGCGCGCGAATCTGCCCGCGGCGAAGGGCCTGCACGGGCTGTCTCCGGCCCTGAACATCGGTCCTCCCCCGGCCGCGCCACCCCCGCCCGCCGGCATGGGCGGGGCCAGCAGGCCGGCCGCGGCGGGTTGCGGCATCCGTGCTCCGGACAAGGTGACATCGCCGGCGGCCCCTGCGCGGCCGCGCCCAGGGGGTGCGGCGGCCGGTGCCGCGTTGCAACGCGCATAGAATGCAGTTGCGACGCATTCTCAATTGGCTTAGCACTGGGTCGTCCCCTCACCGGAGACCGAGCATGGGCCATGTCACTTCCTTCGCGCCTAGGGTCCTTCGCGGCTACCCGACGGTCGTCGCCGCGCTCGAGGAGCCGGAGGCCCTGGTGCTGCGCAGCCTGCGCTGCTGGGTGGTGGAGCTGCGGCGCGCCGCCGAGCCGCTGCCCCGGCTGCACCGGATGCTGAGCGCCGTGGGCGCCCCGGATGCGGCCGCCTCCATCGACATGCTGATGCATGTGGTCGCCCGCACCGCCCTTCGCCCCGTCGGCATCGGCTGCCCCTGCTGCCCGGACCTCGCGCCCGACGAGCAGCGGCTGCTGCACGCGGCGCGGCTGGCGCAGGGCTGGGAGGCGCGCCTCGCCGAGGAGGTGCTGCGCGACGACCTGCTCACCCCGGAGGGCGCGTCCTTCGCGCAGGGGCCGCTCGTCGGGCTCGGCCGGGTCCTGGGCCGCGCCGGGCTGCGGCTTCGCCCGCGCTCCCTGACCGGCCTCGCCGAGGCGATCCATGCCGGCGCCAGCCCCTGGATGCCGCCGAGCACCGCCACAATCCACTGAGAAGGCCCTGAGAATGCTGTGTCACCGCTCCCTTGGCACCGCCACCCTGGTCACGCTCATGGCGGCGGACCGGCCGGAGAGCCCGGTCGCCGCCGCGCCCGCCGGCTTCGAGTCCCTCGACGAATGCGAGGCCTGGAGCTGGCAGGCCCTGCGCTCGGATGGCGCGGCGCGCCGCCAGGCGGCCGCCCAGCGCCGCGCCGCACCGGCGCGGGAGGCCGCGATGGCCGGGCCGCGCCGCGGCTGCGGCTCGGGCGGCTGACCGCCGGGCGGCGCCCCGCCGCGCCGCCACCGCGGACGGCCCGACCATGGCGAGCCCGCCAGGCTCCGCCCTTCCCAGAACCGAAAGAGCCCCATGCCCCAGCCCCAGCATCTCGGCTTCCACCAGGAGCGCGCCCTGGGTGACCTCGGCCAGGAGGAGCGCTTCGTCGTCGCCGCCCTGCGCGCCTGGTCGGCCGGCCGGCATCCCGCCGACCTGCCGGTCGCCGATGCCGGGGCGTCCGACATGGCCACGCCCGATTGGCGGTCGCTCTTCGGCAAGGCCGGCATCGCCCCGGTCGGCGCCTATGGCTTCGACCAGCTCCTCTGCGTGCTGATGCGCCGCAGCCCGCAGCCGCCGGAGATCAAGGCATGCCGCTGCCAGCAGGTGAGCGCCGATGAGGAGACGCTGCTGGCGCTGGTCGGCACCCTGCAATGCGGCGATGTCTTCGGCTCGGTCGGGGCGCTCTGCACCTGGCTGCCGGAGACGACGCTCTCCCTCGCGCTGCGCGGCGGCCAGAGCTTCGCCGAGCAGCTCCTGGCGGCCGATATCGTGCTGCCGGGTGGCCCGGCTTGCCTGCCGGAGCCGATGGAGGCCCGCAATGCGCCCTGGTTGAACGGCCCAGGGCCTATATGATGCGAATGCGAGTCACTTGCAAAATCGGGTTGAAAGCGTTCTGATAGAGGGCGTCGTGGCACGCCCGACCAAGCTGGAGACGAAGGATGTCTGGCAGGATCCCGGAATTCGCGCCCCGTCGTGCCCCCGTGCCGGGGGCCGAGCAGGCTGTCGCGCGCCCGCCGCGTTGGGCGGCCAGCGGCCCCGCCGTGGCGCAGGCGCCCGCCGTCAGGAGCGCCGACCTGCTCGGCGGCGGCCGCGAGCTCGTCATCTGGCACGGCAGCGAGGCCTATCTGTTGCGGCTCACCGCCAACAACAAGCTGCTCCTGACCAAGTAGGGCGGGGCGCGCCCGGGCAGGCCGGCCCGGGCGCGGAACCCCGTTCGCCCCCGGACCAGCAGCGGCGGCGTGCCCGAACGGCGCGCCCCACCCAATCTGCCCGCCAGGCCCGCCCGCCCGCCGCCTCCCCGGATGCGGCGCGGCGACGCCAGCCAGGCCCAGCGACCCCATCGGATGTGCCTGGCATGCCGCGACCGCCCCGCTTCCCGCTTCCCCCTGCCACGCTGCTCGGCGGCGCCCTGGCGCTCGCCCTCGGCCCGGCCGTGGCGCAAACCGCGCCCGGGACCGTGGTGCAGACCGCGCCCGGGACCGTGACGCAGGCCGTGCCCGAGTCCGTGGCGGAGGCGCCGGGGGAGGCCATCGCCCTGCCGCCGATCTCGGTCACCGCCACGCGCGGGCCGCGTCCGGTGGACGAGGTGCCGGCCACCGTCACCATCATCGAGTCCGAGCAGCTCGAGCGGCAGAACGCCAACCGGCCGCAGGACATCATCCGCTACGAGCCGGGGATCTCCTTCGGCAACCAGCCGGGCCGCACCGGCGGCACCAATTTCGTCATCCGCGGCATCGGCGAGAACCGCGTCCGCGTGCAGGTGGACGGCATCCGGGTGCCCGACTTCCCCGGCAGCAATGCCGGCGCCGGCACCTTCACCCGCGACTTCGTCGATCTCGAGAGCGTCAAGCGCGTCGAGATCCTGCGCGGCCCGGCCTCGGCGCTCTACGGCTCGGACGCGATCGGCGGCGTCGTCGCCTACACGCTGAAGGACCCGCGCGACTACCTCGCCGAGACCAATGCCAACACCTTCCTCAGCGGCCGCTTCGGCTACAACGGCGCCGACCGCAGCTTCACCGAGACGCTGACCGGCGCCGCCCGCGCCGGCAATGTCGAGGCGCTGCTGCTCTACACCCGGCGCGACGGGCACGAGTTGAGGCCGAACGGCTCGCTGAAGCCCAACCCGCAGGACTACTACGTCAACAACATCCTCGGCCGGCTGATCTGGCGCGGCCAGAACGACGACGCGCTGCGCCTGACCGGCGAGTTCTTCGAGCGCATCACCGACACCAACGTCCTCACCGACCGCAGCGTGACGCCAGGCGCCGGCGGCGGCCCCTCGACCGCGGTGCTCGACAGCCGCGGTGACGACCGCTCCTTCCGCGGCCGCCTCAGCCTCGACTACGTGCGCGAGCTGCCGCTCGGCTTCGTCGACCGGCTGGAGACGCGCGCCTGGTGGACGCGGCTGGAGCGGACCGAGGAGACGACGCAGTACCGCAGCAGCTTCGTCGGCCTCGTCCCGCCGGCCCTGCCGAACCGCCTGCGCTGGTCGGATTTCCGCTTCGAGGAGGAGATCTTCGGCGGCGAGGTGCAGGCCAGCTCGCGCCTCGCCCTGCTCGGCCTCGAGCACCGGCTGACCTATGGCGCGACGCTGGAGCATATCGCGGTCAGCCGGCCGCGCGACCGCACCGAGACCAACCTGACGACCGGCGCGATCAGCACCACCGTCGCGGGCGAGACCTTCCCCAACAAGAATTTCCCCGACACCGACATCCTGCAGGGCGGCGTCTACCTGCAGGACGAGGTGGCGATCGGCCGCGTCGCCGTGACCCCGGCGCTGCGGCTCGACTACTACCAGCTCCGGCCGAATCCGGACCAGGCCTTCGCCAATTCCGCCGCCTCCGCCGCGGCGGAGCAGGTGCGCAACCTCGACCGCCTCGCCCTCTCGCCCAAGCTCGGCGCCGTCTGGCGGCTCGACCAGGTGCTCTCCGTCTTCGGCCAGTATGCGCATGGCTTCCGGGCGCCGCCCTACGACAACGCCAATTTCGGCTTCACCAACCGCGTCTTCGGCTACCAGATCCTGCCGGCGGTCAACCTCAAGCCGGAGACCAGCGACGGCGTCGAGGCGGGGCTGCGCGGCCGCTGGGCGGATGGCAGCTTCTTCCAGGTCTCCGGCTTCTGGAACCAGTACAGCGACTTCATCGACACCGCCGTCGTCGGGCGCACCGGCGGGCTGATCCAGTACCAGTACCGCAACCTCTCCTCGGTGACGATCTGGGGCTTCGAGGCCAGCGGGCTCTGGCAGTTCGCCCCGCGCTGGGCGTTGCGCGGCAGCGCCGCCTTCGCGCATGGCGAGAACAACGACACGAACCGGCCGATCGACAGCGTGGATCCGGCGCGCTTCGTCAGCGGCCTCGCCTGGCAGCATCCGAACGGGCTCGGCGCCGAGGCCATCGCCACCTACGCGCTGCGCCACAGCCGGGTGAGCGGCGGCAGCTACTACAAGGCGCCGGGCTATGCCGTGCTCGACCTCGCGGCGCATTACGACCTCCGGCCGCACCTCACCATCAATGCCGGGCTGTTCAACGTCTTCGACCAGAAATACTTCAACACCCAGGACGTGATCGGCCTGGCCGCCAACAACCCCAGCCGCGACCTCTACGCCCAGCCGGGCCGCTATGCCGCGGTGAACATGATCCTGCGCTGGTGACCCCCGTCCGATGGGAGGCGTGCATGACCGCCCTGGCTGAACGCTATGCCGCCCTGGCCGCGGAGGGCCGGCCGCCCCGGGCCCGCGACGCCGCGCGCCGCCTCGGCACCACGGAGGCGGCCCTGGTCGCCTGCGGCGCCACCGGGCCGGTGGTGTCGCTGCGGCCGGACTGGCCGGCGCTGATCGGCGCCCTGCCGCGGCTCGGCCGGGTGATGGCGCTGACCCGCAACGAGCATGCGGTGCATGAGCGGCACGGCACCTACCGCGAGGTCTCGTCCGGCCCCGGGCACATCCTGGTGCTCGGCCCGGAGATCGACCTGCGGCTGTTCCCCGGCCGTTGGGCGCATGGCTTCGCCCTGGCCGGCGAGCGGCCCTCGATCCAGATCTTCGACCGAGACGGCGAGGCGGCGCACAAGGTCTTCGCCGTCCCCGGCGAGACCGACATGGCGGCCTGGGGACGGCTGGTCGCCGCCTTCACCGCCAGCGGCCTCGCCCCGCCGCTGCTGCAGGCCCCGCCGGCGCCGCCGCCGGCCACCGAGACGCTGGTCGATGCCGTGGCGCTGCGCGCCGACTGGCTGGCGCTGCGCGACACGCATGATTTCGTCCGGCTGCTGCGCGCCCACCGGGCGACGCGGCGGCAGGCGCTGGCGCTCGCCGGCGAGGACCTGGCGCTGCGCCTCGAGCCGGGCGCGGCGGTCGCGGCCTTGCAGCGTGCCGCCGAGCGCGCGGTGCCGATCATGGTCTTCGTCAGCAACCGCTCGGCCATCCAGATCCATACCGGCCTGGTCCGGCGGCTGCTGCCCTCGCCGGGCGGGTGGTTCAACGTGCTGGACCCGGCCTTCAACCTGCACCTGCGCGAGAGCGCGATCGCCGCGGCCTGGCGCGTGGTGAAGCCGACGGAGGATGGCGCGGTGACCAGCATCGAGCTGTTCGACAAGGAGGGTGGGCTGATCCTGCAGCTCTTCGGCGCCCGCAAGCCCGGCCTGCCCGAGCAGGCCGCCTGGCGCGAGCTCGCCGCGGAGCTGGCCGACGGCGCGGCGCGGGAGACGGCGGCGTGATCCGCCGCCGCGCGCTGCTGCCGCTCGCCGCGGCGGTGGCGGGGCCCGGCCGGGCCAGGGCGGTGCAGGCCGGAGGCTATGGCCGCATCGCCTGCGCCGGCAGCGCGCTCACCGAGACGGTCTGCGCCCTCGGCCAGGGCGGCCGGCTGGTCGCGGTGGACAGCTCCTCCGGCTTCCCGGCGGCGGAGACGGCGCGGCTGCCGCGCATCGGCTATTACCGCGCCCTGCCGACCGAGGGGCTGGTCTCGCTCGCGCCCGACCTGGTGCTGCTCTCGAGCGATGCCGGCCCGCCCGGGGTGATCGCGGTGCTGCGCGAGGCGGGGCTGCCGATCCGGGTGATCGAGGATGGGGTGGGGCCGGGCGCGGCGGAGGCCAAGGCCCGGGCGGTGGCGGCGGCGATCGGCGTCGATGGGGAGCGGCTCGCCGACGCCATCGCCGCCGACTGGGCGGCGCTGGACGCGCCGATCGCCGCGCTGCCGCGGCCGCGGGTGCTGTTCGTGCTCTCCCTGTCGCGCGGCGCGCCGTTGGTCGGCGGCAGGGACACCCATGCCGATGCCGCCATCGCCGCCGCCGGCGGGGTGAATTGCGCGCATGAGATCTGGTCCGGCTACCGCCCGCTCGCGGCCGAGAGCGCGGCGGGCCTGGCGCCGGATGTGGTGCTGATGATGCAGCAATCCCTGGCCGAGGCGGGCGGCGTCGCCGAGGTCGCCGCCGCGCCGGCGATCGCGGTGACGCCGGCCGGGCAGGCCGGCCGGATCATCGGCATGGACGGTCCCTACCTGATGAATTTCGGTCCCCGCGCGGCGCATAGCCGGCGCGACCTGGCGCTGCGGCTGCATCCGGGCCTGGCCCTGCCGCCGCTGCCGGCGCGGCCCTGGATCGGGGGGTGATGCCGGCGGCATGCATGCGTCGTTCACGCCGAGCGCCCGGAGGGGCGCCGCGGGTCGCGCCTGCCGGCGGGACGACGCCGCGACGCCGGGCGCGCCGGCGATCTGCGCCCGGCGCCGAGGGGACCGCCACTGGGGGCCGATGATGGGTCACCGGCAACGGCCGCTGGCATGAGCGCGGGCGCCTGCGACCTGCCGGCGCCGCGGCCGGCCGATCTGCTGCCCCGGGTCCTGCTCGGCGGCGGGGCGCTGCTGCTCGCGGCGCTGCTCGCCGGCCTGCTGCTCGGCCCGGCTGTCGTTTCCCCCGCCGGGCTGCTGGCGACCGTGCTGGACCGGCTCGGCCTGGCGCCGCTGCCCGCCGAATACGCCCGCGAGGCGGCGGTGCTGATGGTGGTGCGGGCGCCGCGCGTGCTGCTCGCGGCGCTGATCGGCGGCGGCCTGGCCAGCGCCGGGGCGGTGATGCAGGGGCTGTTCCGCAACCCGCTGGCCGATCCGGGTCTGATCGGCGTCTCCTCCGGCGCCGCGCTGGCGGTGGTCGCGGCCATCGTGCTCGGCCCGGCGGTCTTCGGCAGCGCGGCGGGGCGGCTCGGCCTCTGGCTGCAGCCGGTCGCGGCCTTCGGCGGCGGGCTGGTCGCGGTCGCGGTCGTCGCCCGGCTCGGCACGCGGCAGGGGGTGATCGGGGTCGCCACGCTGCTGCTCGCCGGCGTCGCCGTCGCGGCGCTCTGCAACGCGCTGCTCGGCATGCTGATCTTCGGCGCCGAGGACCGGCAGGTGCGGGACGTGAATTTCTGGCTGCTCGGCAGCCTGGCCGGGGCGCGCTGGCCGCAGCTCCCGATCGTCGCCCTGCTGGTCCTGCTGCCGGCGCTCGGGCTGCTCGGCCTGGCGCGGCCGCTCGACGCGCTGGCGCTCGGCGAGCGGGAGGCCTTCCATCTCGGCGTGCCGGTCGAGCGGGTGAAGCGGCTCGCGATCGTGCTGGCGGCCGTCGCCGCCTCGGGCGGCGTCGCCTTCTCCGGGCTGATCGGCTTCATCGGCCTCGTGGTGCCGCATCTGGTGCGGCTCGGCCTCGGCGCGGGGCACCGGGTGGTGCTGCCTGGCAGCACCCTGCTGGGCGCCGCGGTGCTGGTGCTGGCCGACCTCGCGGCGCGCAGCCTCGCCGCCCCGGCCGAACTGCCGGTCGGCGTGGTCACCGCGCTGCTCGGCGCCCCCTTCTTCCTGTGGCTGCTGCGCCGCCGGGCGGCGATGGGGGAGGACGCATGATCGAGGCCGAGGCGCTGACGGTGCGCGCCCCCGGCGGCCGGGCCCTGCTGCGGGAGGTCTCGCTCGGCGTCGCGCCGGGCGAGGTGATGGCGGTGGTCGGGCCGAACGGCGCCGGCAAGTCCACCCTGCTGCGGGCGCTGACGGGCGAGCTGCGCCCCGCCGCCGGCCGCGCCGCCTTCGCCGGCCGGGCGCTGCGCGACTGGCCGCCCCGGGCGCTGGCGCAGCGCCGCGCCGTGGTCAGCCAGCGGGTGGCGCTGGCCTTCCCGCTGACCGTTGTCGAGGTGGTGGCGATCGGCCGCCTGCCCTGGCTCGGCACGCCCGAGGCGGCGCGCGACGAGGCGGCGATCGGCGCCGCGCTGCGCCGGGCCGGCGTCGCGGCGCTGGCCGGGCGCAGCTATGCGACGCTCTCGGGCGGCGAGCAGCAGCGGGTGCAGCTCGCCCGCGCCCTGGCCCAACTCGACGGCGCCCCGCCGCCGGCGGCGCTGCTGCTCGACGAGCCGACGGCGAGCCTCGATGCCGGCCATCGCGCCGCGCTGCTCGGCCTGCTGCGCGACCTCGCCGCGGCCGGGACCGCGGTGCTGGTCGTGCTGCACGACCTGAACGAGGCGGGCTTCGTCGCCGACCGCGTCGCCGTCCTGCAGGCCGGCGGCTGCGTCGGGCTCGGCCCGCCCTCCGAGGTGCTGGACCCGGGGCTGCTGCGGCGGGTCTACGGGCTGCCCTTCCGGCGGCTGGTCGATGGCGCGCTGCTGCCGGATTTCGCGGCGGCCCGGAGTGCCGCGCCATGAGACCCGTCGCACCCGCCGGCACCCGGCCAGGCGCCGTTGCGATGGCGTTTGCCACGTGCCGCAGCACAACGCGCCAGCCTGTGATCGCCGATCTGCGATCCCGGCGTTGCCCACGGGCCGTCGCTGGCGCAGTGTCCGCCTGAAATTGCAAATCATTTGCGTATTCTGGAGCAACCGGCCCCGATGACCCTGCCTTCCATCCGCGGCCTCTGCGGGCTCGCGGCCCTGGCGGCCTTGCTGGTCCTGCCAGGTCTCCGCCCGGCCGCCGCGCGGTCCGATGCCGCCCCGGCGCTGCGTCTCGAGCTCAACCGCCTCGAGGCGCGGGACGGCGGCGCATGCCGGATCTGGATGGTGTTGAACAACGGCCAGGGCGAGGGGCTGGACCCGGTGCGGCTCGACCTCGTGCTGTTCGGCCGCAACGGCGTGGTGGCCCGGCGGCTCGCCGTCGATGTCGGCCCGCTGCCGGCCGGGCGCACCGTGGTGCGGATCTTCGACCTCGCCGGGCAGGCCTGCGACGGCATCGGCCAGGTGCTGCTGAACGACGTGCTGGCCTGCGGCGCCGAGCCCGGACGCAATGCCTGCATCGAGCAGGCGGTCCTCGCCTCGCGCGTCGACGGCGTGGCCTTCCAGAAATAGGGGCCGAGCCAATGGATCCGACCGCCGCCCCGCCGCTGATGCCGGACCTCCCGCCGGTGCACGACCTCTCCCCGCTGGCCCTGTTCCTGCAAGCCGACCCGGTGGTGAAGGGGGTGATGCTGCTGCTCGCCCTGGCCTCCCTCGCCTGCTGGACGATCATCATCGAGAAGCTGTTCGTGCTGATCCGGCTGCGGCGGGAGACGCGGGCGCTCGCCGCCATGGCCGGCGTCGACCGGCTGCCGGCCAGCCCGCCCGAGCGCGCCGATCTCGGCACCGCGGCGCTGCATGCCGGCCTGCCGGAATGGCGCCAGGGCCAGGGCGCGCGCGAGACCGATGGCGAGTTCCGCGCCCGCATCGACCTCGCCATGCGCAAGGCGGTCGGGCGCATGCTGTCGCGCTCCGAGGCGGGGCTGCAGATGCTCGCCACCACCGGCGCCGTCGCGCCCTTCATCGGGCTGTTCGGCACCGTCTGGGGCATCATGAACAGCTTCTCCGGCATCGCCGCGAGCAACGACACCAGCCTCGCCGTGGTGGCGCCCGGCATCGCCGAGGCGCTGTTCGCCACCGCGATCGGCCTCGTCGCCGCCATCCCGGCGGTGATCGCCTACAACCGTCTCTCCGCCGCCCTGGCCGGCATCCGGAGCGAGGCGCTGAGCGCGGCGACCGATCTCGCCTATCGCCTCAGCCGCGGCGAGCCGGGCGAGGCGCGGGCACGGCTGCGGCCGGCGGAGTAGCCGCGGTGGCGATGCAGATCGACAGCGGCGCCGGCGAGGAGGGCGCGGTCCGGCCGATGTCGGACATCAACGTCACGCCGCTGGTCGATGTGATGCTGGTGCTGCTGATCGTCTTCATGGTGGCGGCGCCGATGATGATGGTCGGCGTGCCGGTGCAGCTTCCCAAGACCTCCGCCGCCCGCGTCGCGCAGACCGCGCCGCCCATCGTGGTGACCGTCGCGCGCGAGGGGCATGTCTTCCTGCGCCAGGAGGAGGTGCCGGAGGGCGAGCTCACCGAGCGCCTGAAGGCGATGCGCGCCGATGCCCCGGCCGAGGCGCCGGTCTATGTCCGCGGCGACCGCAACGTGCCCTATGGCGAGGTGATGCGGGTGATGGGCCGGGTCACCCAGGCCGGCATCTCCAAGGTCTCCCTCATCGCCGAGGCCGAGGCGGGCGCCCCGGCCATGCGCGCCCGCTGAGAGCCTTGCCGGAAGCCCCCTTCCGGAGCGTTCCGGCGCTCACCGCCCCGATGCCGCAGCCGCCGCGCGCGGCGCCGCGCTGGCTGGCCGCGGCCGCCCTCGCGCTCGCGCTGCATGGGGCGGCCTTCGTGACGCTGGTCTGGGTGATGCCGCCGCCGGAGACGCCGCCGGTGATGGTGGAGGGGCTCGAGGTCACGCCGCTGCCCGAGCCGGTGGCGGAGCAGCCGCAGGAGACGCCGGAGCCGCCCGCCGAGCCGGTGCAGGCGGCCGAGCCGCCGCCGGAGCCGGTGACGACCCCGCCGCCGCCCGACGCCGCGCCGCCACCGCCGCCCGAGACGGTGCAGGCGGAGCCGCCGCCCGAGACGCAACCGCCGCCGCCGCCGGAGCCGCTCGCCGCCGTCGAGCCGGAGCCCATGCCCACGGAGCCGCCGCCGGAGATGGTGGAGTCCGCCGAGCCCGAGCCGGTCGTGGCCGAGACCCCGCCCATGCCGCCGCCGCCACCCCCGCCGCCACCGCGGCCGCGGCCGACGCATGTGGAGCCGCGCCCGCAGCCCGCGGCGCCGAGCCCGCCGGTTGCCGCGGCGCCGGCGCCGGCAGCGGCCCCGCCGCCGGCCGCCGCGGCGCGGCCCGCCGGACCGCCGCCGAGCTATATCGGCGCGCTGCTCGCCGCGCTAAACCGGCACAAGCAGTACCCGACCTCCGCCCGGCTGCGGCGTGCCGAGGGGGTGGTGATGCTGCGCTTCGCCATGCGCCGCGACGGGACGGTGATGCGCTGGCGGGTGGAGCGCAGCTCCGGCCATCCGGATCTGGACGAGGCGGTGGGCGTGATGGTCAACGCCGCCTCGCCGCTGCCGGCGCCGCCGCCCGATCTGCCGGGCGACCCGGTGGAGCTGGTGGTGCCGGTCCGCTTCTCGCTGCGCTGAGGGGGCCAGGCGGAAGGCGGCCTTCAGGACGGCCGCCGCCCCAATCGTTGCCCGTTGCCCTGCCGCGGCTTCGCCGCGGCAGGCTGCGACGCATCGGGGATCAGGTGCGAATCCCGGGGCCCCCTGGAAGCCGCACAGCGGCTTACTGGGGATCTAGAGGCGGTAGAAACGTCGCGCCGTGCCGCTGAACAGCGCCTCCTTCTCATCGGCCGAGGCGCCGGCCGCGAGCTTCTTGCAGGCATTCCAGAAGACGCCGTAGCCGTAGCTGCCCTTGTCCACCGGGAAGTTGCTCTCGAACATGCAGCGCTCGGCGCCGAAGAGGGCGATCGTGGTGTCGATCCACGGCTTCCAGGCCGCCGCCAGCGTGTCGGAGGAGGGCGGCTCGGCGGCCTCCTCGAAGCCGAATCCGTTGATGCGCATGCCGAGGCCGCCGAGCTTCACGCAGACATTGGGGCAGGTGGCGAGCTCGGCCATCGCCGCGCGCCAGG
Organism: Roseicella frigidaeris; assembly: GCF_003258945.1. Taxonomy (GTDB): domain Bacteria; phylum Pseudomonadota; class Alphaproteobacteria; order Acetobacterales; family Acetobacteraceae; genus Paracraurococcus; species Paracraurococcus frigidaeris. The sequence goes on from NZ_QLIX01000001.1 coordinate 202,420, forward strand.
CGCGGAACACCTCCTCCTTCTGCCCGGCATAGCCGCGGATGCCGAGCGGCCCGCCGACATGGTCGAGCACGATCGGCGTCTCCGGGAAGGCGCGGGCCAGCGCCGTCAGGTCGGGGATCTGCGGATGGTAGAGCCAGGCATCGAAGGAGAGGCCGAGCGGCGCGAGCTGGGCGAAGCCGGCGCGGAAATCCTCGCGGAAGAGGATGTCCTTCGGCGGCGTATAGGCCGGGTTCATGATCGCCGGGTCGGGGTCCCAGGCGGTGATGTGGCGGATGCCGCGGAAGCGGTCGCCGCCGGCGCGGAGATGCGCCTCCAGCACCTCGCGCGCCGCGGCGCCGATCTGCAGGTTCACATGGCCGACGATGCCCTCGCAGACCCGGGTCGCGCCGTAGCCGCCCGAGGCGCTCATCGCCGCGACGCCGTTGACGAACTCCGTCTCGCCGACCGGCTTCATCGCCTCCGGCCCCTCGGCGCGGTGCATGGCGCGGCACTGCACGAAGACGGTGCCGGCGATGCTGTGGCCCTGGTTGGTGTCGGCCAGCAGGTCGGGCAGCAGGTAGCGCCAGTCCGGCCGGTCCCAGAGATGGTGATGCGGGTCGATGATCGGCAGGTCGGGCTCGAGCGCCGGCTCGCTGCGGCGGGCGAGCCAGTCCTCGCGGACCGGGACGTAGTGGGCGAAGGCGTTGCTGCTCATTGGCGCGGTCCCTGGACGTTCTCCGCCGGCAGCTTACGCCCTCCCCCGTCCGGCGCCAGCCGCGCCGCCGGGTGGCTTCGCCGATCGCCGATCCGGTCTATCCTGGCCGCCACGGCATGGAGGAGATGATGGCACTTCCCTTGGACGGCGTGCGGGTGATCGAGGTCGGGCAGGCGCTCGCCGGGCCGCTGGCCGGCGTGATCCTGGCCGATATGGGCGCCGAGGTGATCAAGATCGAGAAGCCGGATGGCGGCGACGATGCCCGCATCTGGGGCCCGCCCTTCGGGCCGGATGGCGAGACCAGCCTCTACTTCCACAGCCAGAACCGCAACAAGCGCAGCGTGGTGCTGGACCTGAAGGCGCCGGCCGATGTCGCGGCGCTGCACCGGCTCTGCGAGAGCGCCGACATCCTGATCCAGAACCTGCGGCCCGGCGTGGTGGATGAGATCGGCATCGGGCCGGAGGCGATGCTCGAGCGGCATCCGCGGCTCATCTACTGCTCGATCTGGGCCTTCGGCTATCAGGGGCCGATGCGGCTGAAGCCGGGCTTCGACCCGCTGCTGCAGGCCTATGGCGGCATGATGAGCATGACCGGCCGGCCGGAGGACCCGCCGACCTTCTGCGGCGCCTCGATCAACGACAAGGCGACCGGCCTGTTCTGCACCATCGGCGCCCTGGCGGCGCTGCGCCAGCGCGACCGCACCGGCCGCGGCTGCCTCGTCGACACCTCGCTCTTCGAGACGGCGGTGTTCTGGGTGGAGGGGCAGGTGAACCAGCACATCGCCACCGGCGACGTGCCGAAGCGGCACGGCACCGGCGCGGCGGTGATCGTTCCCTACCAGGTCTTCGAGACCGCCGACCGGCCGCTCTGCCTCGCCGCCGGCAACGACCGGCTCTGGGCGCGCTGCGCCAAGGTGCTCGGCCATCCCGAATGGGCCGAGGACGAGCGCTTCGCCCGCAGCCGCAATCGGGTGAAGCACCGGGCCACGCTGGTGCCGATGATCGCCGAGGTGCTGCGCGGCCGCGACCGCGCCCATTGGATCGCCGGGCTGGAAGCGGCGGGCGTGCCCTGCGCGCCGGTGAACGATATCGGTGAGGTGGCGGCGAGCGCGCAATTCGCGGCGGTCGACATCATGCAGACGCTGCCCGGCAGCGGCGTGCAGGTGGTGGGGCTGCCGATCAATTTCGACCGGACGCGGCCGCTCTCCGCCCGGCCGGCGCCGGCGCTCGGCGAGCATACGCGGGAGATCCTCGACCGGGACTGACCCCGATCCGTCGGCAGGGGGCTGCAACGGCGGTCGCGCCGGGAGCGCCGCCGCCGCGTCAGGTTCCGATGCCGGCATCCAGCCGCGGCGAGAAGGCGTCGAGGAAGCGCCGCACCGCCGCGGCGCCGCGCCCGGCCGGGTCGTTGCCGAGCACCGGATGGCCGGCGCCCGGCAGCAGCAGGAACTCGGCCGGGCCACCGGCCGCGGCGGCCACGCGCCGCCCGTGCTCCGGCGGAATCAGGTCATCCGCCTCGCCATGCAGCACCAGCAGCGGCACGCGCACCTCGGGCAGGCAGGCCATGCTGTCGAAGCGGTGCCGCAGCAGGGCGCGGGCCGGCAGCCAGCGATACATCGCGGCGGCGAGGTCGGCGATCGAGGTATAGGGCGCGTCCAGCACCACGGCGCGAACCGGCCGCTCCTTCGCCATCCGGACGGCGACGCCCGAGCCGATGCTCTCGCCGCAGAGGATCGGCGCCCGCTCGCCCCAGCAGGCGGCCACCCAGTCGAGATGCGCGCGCGCGTCCTCGAGGAAGCCGGTCTCAGAGGGCGCGCCGGGATTGCCGGCATAGCCGCGGTACTCGGCCAGCACCATGCCGTAGCCGGCCTCGGCGAAGGGGGCGAGCAGGGCCGAGCGGTCCGCCGCATTGCCGACATTGCCGTGGAACACCACCAGCACCGGGTAGCCGGGGAGCGGCGGCGCGGCCCAGAAATGCAGCGTGAGCCCATCCGCGGTGCGGAGCCGCTCGGGCCGGAAGCGGCAGGCGGCGAGGTGCTGCGGCACCGGGCCGAGGGGCCGCGCATCGGGGCGGAAGATCAGCCGCTCCTGCCGGCCCCAGACCACCGCGACCGCGCAGAGCCAGACCAGGGTCGACAGGCCGGCGATGGCCAGCAGCGCCTGCAGCAGCGGGGCAGGGGAGAAAGCCGACGATGCATCGAGGGGCACGCGCGCGGACCTCCTGCCCGCGGGCGAGGCATGGCGGGCGCGCATTCCGGCGGCCCGCCTGCCGGCATCCCCGCGCGGGCGGGCGGCGGTGCCTGGCTCGTCCCGGAACGATGCCGGCACCCGCATCGTTCTGGCGATGCAATTGCATTTGATGCCTGCCGCGCGAAGCCCGACCTGCGGCCCGCAGGGCCGGGCGCCGCGCCGCGTGGCGCGACGGTGATGAAACCTTCGCGCTCGGTATGAGGCGGGCCTTGGCCGCCGGATCAGCGGGCCGCGCCGAGCAGCGCGCCGAGCTGCGTCTCCGTGAGCACGCCCGTCGCCGCCTCGCCGCGGCTTTCCTGGAAGGCCTGCACTGCCGCCACGGTCCGGGGGCCGGGGACCCCGTCCGGCGTGCCGACGCGAAAGCCGCGCGCACCCAGCGCCTCCTGCACCCGCACCAGGGTCACCTCGGTCAGCACGAACTGCCAGTCGCGGGCCTCGCGGCTGAAGCCGCCGAGGCGCCGCAGCAGGCCGGCGGCGGCACTCTCCGGCGCCGGCGCGGGTTCCAGCCGGGCGCAGCTCGCCTCCGGCTGCCGCCAGCTCCGCCAGGGCGGCAGCCCGTCCTCCTTCGGCCCGGCCAGGCGGAGGATATCCGTCGTGCGGTCCTCGGGCCGGAACATCTCGGTGGTCCCCTCGCCGCCGAGCGGCGCGCCGCGGAGCCGCAGGCCCAGCCCGACCGCCCGCACCGCCAGCGGGCCGGTATTGGCCAGGTCGACGCAGAGCGCCGGCTCGCCCGCCGCCCAGCGCTCGCCCGGGCGGGTCGAGAGCCGCAGGTAACGTTGCCGGTACTCGGCCGCGAGGGCCTCGCCGAGCGCGGCCCGCGTCTCGGCCGCGAAGGCCTCCGCCTCCCGGCTGCGGCGCGCCGCGGCCTCGGCCATGGGGTCCGCGGCCGCCGCGCCGGCCTCCTGCAGCGCCTGCACCGCCTCCCGCGCCGCCCGGGCCTCGCGGACCGCCTGCTGGAAGGCGGCCTCGGCGGCGGGGCGCGGCAGCGGCTCGGCCAGGGCCAGGCCGGGGAGGGCGAGCAACAGCAGCGCTAGGGCGGCGCGCGCGGGGAAGGGCCCCGGTTTCGGCATCCTGCCTCACCTCCGGCAAGCGAGTGGCATCGGGCGACTGGAACAATCCTGCATCGAATTGTCTGACCGAAGCCCTAACCGGCATTCACTCCCTGGCAGGGGTTCGGCGCTCTAAAGCCCCGGCTTTCAGGGTCTTTTCCGCGCCCGGATGGGGAATCCGCCCGTCATGCCACGCCCGGGGCGCCGGCCCGGCCGCCCCGGCCTCGCCGCGCTTCGGCGGCAGGAGTGTTCCCAGCCGGGCCGGTGCCGGGGTAGAGGGCGCGCATGCTCAAGGGTGTCCTCACCGTCGGCGGCTGGACCATGGCCAGCCGCGTCCTCGGCTTCGCGCGCGACATGCTGATCGCCTCCCGGCTCGGCGCCGGGCCGATGGCGGATGCCTTCTTCGTCGCCCTCAAGCTGCCGAACCTGTTCCGTCGGCTGTTCGGCGAGGGCGCCTTCAACGCCGCCTTCGTCCCCGCCTTCGCCGGCACCCTGGCGGTCCAGGGGCCGCGCGTGGCGCAGCAGCTCGCCGAGCGGATGGCGGCGCTGATGACGCTCTGGCTGTCGCTGCTGGTGGTGCTCGGCATCCTCGCCATGCCGCAGCTGATGACGGTGCTGGCGCCGGGCTTCACCGACGACCCGGCGAAATTCGCCCTCGCCGTCGAGCTGACGCGGATCACCTTTCCCTATCTGCTGCTGATCTGCCTCACCGCCCTGGTCTCCGGCGTGCTGAACGGGCTGGACCGCTTCGCCGCCGCGGCGGCGGCGCCGATCTTCTTCAACCTGCTCTCCATGGCCGCGCTCATCGTGCTGGCGCCCTATGTGGCGACGCCGGCGCATGCGCTGGCCTGGGGGGTGACGGCCTCGGGCGCGGTGCAGCTCGGCCTCGTGCTCTGGGCCTGCGCCCGGGCCGGCATGGCGCTGCATTTCCTGCGCCTGCCCTCGCTGGCGCCGGAGGTGCAGCAGGTGCTGAAGCGGATGATCCCAGGGATCATCGGTGCCGGCGTCACCCAGCTCAACCTCGCGGTCGATGTCATCATCGCCAGCTTCCTGCCGGCCGGCGCCGTCTCCTATCTCTATTATGCCGACCGCGTGGGGCAGCTGCCGCTCGGGGTCATCGGGGCCGCGGTCGGGACGGCGATGCTGCCGCTGCTCTCGCGCCAGGTGCGGGCGGGCGAGACGCTCTCGGCGCATCGCACCATGAACCGCGCCATGGAGATGTCGCTGCTGCTCTGCCTGCCGGCCGCGGCCGGGCAGGCGGCGGCGGCCTGGCCGATCGTCGAGGTGCTGTTCCAGCGCGGCGCCTTTGGCCCGGTGGAGGCGAGCAAGACCGCCGCCGCGCTCGCCGCCTATGCCATCGGCCTGCCGGCCTATGTGCTGGTGAAGGTCTATGCCCCCGGCTTCTTCGCCCGCGGCGACACGGCGACGCCGGTGAAGGTGGGCTTCGCCGCGGTGGCGTTGAACCTGGCGCTCAACCTCGTCCTGACCCGCTATCTCAGCCATGTCGGGGTGGCGCTGGCGACCGCGCTCTCCGCCTGGTTCAATGCCGGCATGCTGGGCTGGCTGCTGAACCGGCGCGGCCAGATGATCCTCGACCGGCGGCTGCGCCATGCCGTGCCGCGCCTGCTGCTGGCGGCCGCGCTGATGGCGGCGGCGATCCTCGGGCTGGAGCGGCTGCTCTTCCCGGCCGCCGGGCTGCTGCGCTTCCTGGCGCTGGCGGCGCTGGTCGGCGCCGGGGGCGCGGTCTATTTCGCGGCGGCGCAGCTGCTCGGCGCCATACGGCTGCAGGAGCTGCGCGGGATGCTGCGGCGGCGGCGCAAATTGCCGGCGACGGCCGGCGCCACCTGACCCCGCCGGCCGGGCTCCGGCTTGACCCGCCGGCCCTTTGGGGCAATCACGCCTTCCCTCCCAACCGCGATGGTCTCCACCCCCATGCAGCGCGTCTTCTCGGGCATCCAGCCCTCCGGCATCCCGACCCTCGGCAACTACCTGGGCGCCATCCGCAATTGGGTGCCGCTGCAGGACACGCATGACGCGATCTATTGCGTGGTCGATCTGCACGCCATCACCGTCTGGCAGGACCCGAAGGCGCTGCAGACCCAGACGCGGGAGATGGCGGCGACGCTGATCGCCTGCGGCCTCGACCCGAAGCGCTGCATCCTCTTCCTGCAGAGCCATGTGCACGCGCATGCCCGGCTGGCCTGGATCTTCAACTGCGTCGCCCGGCTCGGCTGGCTGAACCGGATGACCCAGTTCAAGGACAAGGCCGGCAAGGACCGCGAGGCGGCGAGCGCCGGGCTCTATGTCTATCCGAACCTGATGGCGGCCGACATCCTGGCCTACAAGGCCACGCTGGTGCCGGTCGGCGACGACCAGAAGCAGCATCTCGAGCTAGCCAATGACATCGCGGAGAAGTTCAACCACGATTACGGCGTGCCGGACTTCTTCCCGCGCATCGAGCCGCTGATCCAGGGCGTCGCCGCCCGGGTCATGTCGCTGCGCGACGGCACGAAGAAGATGTCGAAGTCGGACCCTTCCGACCAGTCGCGCATCAATCTGAGCGACGACCACGACGCCATCGCGCTGAAGATCCGCCGCGCCAAGACCGACCCCGAGCCGCTGCCCGAGCATGTCTCCGGCCTGGAGGCGCGGCCCGAGGCGCGCAACCTGGTCGGCATCCTCGCCGCCGTCACCGGCACCCTGCCGGAGAACGTGCTGCGCGAGCATGGCGGCAAGGGCTTCGGCAGCTTCAAGGAGGTGCTGGTCGAGGCACTGGTGGCGCATCTGGCGCCGATCCAGGCCGAGACGCGGCGGCTGCTGGACGATCCGGCGGCGCTGGAGGCGCTGCTCCGGCAGGGCGCCGAGCGGGCGGCGGCCATCGCCGAGCCGATCGTCGCCGAGGCGGAGCGGGTGGTCGGCTTCCTGCCGCGCTGACTTTATCCCCGCGGCGCCGCGGGGGGACGGCTTCGGCGCAGGCCCGAGATGCGTCACGCCCTGCCTCGGCGAAGCCACGGCAGGGCAACGGGCGGCGCATCGGCTGGCATGCGCCGCACGCGGCGCGGCGGATTCTGCTTGCGCCTGCCGCTGCCCCGCGCCTACCCTACCGGTCCGGCCGGTGCGAGGACAGGAGGGCAGGCATGGATATCGCTTATCGTCTGCAGATGCCTCCGCCATCGCGGCAGGACCGGGCCGGCATCCGTGATCACGGGTATCTGGCCGGCCTTCGCGCGCGCCGGTAGGTCTGCCGCGGCTTAGGCCGCCGACCTCTCCATCCTTTTCCCCATAGCGGGTCTGGACCCTGCGCCGCGGGCTTGCGTCCGCCTGGCCGGTCCTGCCCGTCGTCAGCGCCGCTCCCGGGGCGGCTGGGATGCCGATCGTGACCGCTCAGACCCCTCGGCGCGCGGAGCCCTTCCGCGCCGTCCTCGCCTTCCTGGCGCGCCGGACGCTGCGCCATCCCCTCCTGCTGGCCGCCGTGCTGGCCGGCATGCTCCTGGCCACCCTGGCCGATGTCCTGGTGCCGCTCTATGCCGGCCGTCTGGTCGATGCGCTGGCGCAGGCCGACGAGGCCGGGCGCGAAGTGGCGCTCGGGGAGGCGCTGCGCGCGCTCGGCATGCTCGCCCTGCTGGGGCTGGCCGTGCTGGGCGGCCGGACCGGGGCCATCCTCGCCATCATCGCGCTGTCGCTGCGCCTCATGTCCGCCGCCGGTGCCGAGGCCTTCCAGCGCGTGCAGCGCTTCTCCGCCGACTGGCATGCCAACAGCTTCGCCGGCTCGACGGTGCGCCGGATCAGCCGCGGCATGTGGGCGATCGACACGGTGAACGACACCATCCTGATCGCCCTGTTGCCCTCCGCCATCATGCTGCTGGGCGCGACGTTGCTGCTCGGCTGGCGCTGGCCGCTGATGGGGGCGCTGGTGGCGGCGGGCGGGCTGATCTACGTGGCGCAGACCGTGTTCCTCTCGCTGCGCTGGGTGGCGCCGGCCGCGCGCCTGTCCAACGCCTGGGACACGCGGCTCGGCGGCGCCATGGCGGATGCGGTCGGCGCCAATGCGGTGGTCAAGGCCTTCGGCGCCGAGGCGCGGGAGGATGCGCGGCTCGGCTGGCTGCTCGGCAAGTGGCGCCGCCGGACCGCGCGGAGCTGGCATCGCGGCACCGCCTCCGAGGCAGCGCAGATCGTCACCCTGACGCTGCTGCGAACCGCCATCATCGGCGCCGCGCTCTGGCTCTGGTGGCGCGGCGAGGCCAGCGCGGGCGACCTCACCACCGTGCTGACCATGTTCTTCCTGGTGCAGGGCTATCTGCGCGATGTCGGCTACCACATCAGCAACCTCCAGCGCGGGGTGAACGAGATGGAGGAGATGGTGGCGCTGCACGCGACGCCGCTCGGCGTCGAGGACGCGCCCGGCGCCCGGCCGCTCACCGTCACCGGCGGGGCGATCGCCTTCGAGCATGTCACCTTCCGCTATGGGGGGCATGCGGTGCCGCTCTACCAGGATCTCACCCTGCGCATCCGGGCGGGCGAGAGCATCGGCCTGGTCGGCCCCTCCGGCTCGGGCAAGACCACGCTGGTCAAGCTGATCCAGCGGCTGCACGACGTGACCACGGGGCGGATCAGCATCGATGGCCAGGATGTGCGCGGCGCCACCCAGGCCTCGCTGCGGGCGCAGATCGCCATCGTGCAGCAGGAGCCGGTGCTGTTCCACCGCTCGATCGGCGAGAACATCGCCTATGGCCGACCGGGCGCGACGATGGCCGAGATCCGCCGCGCCGCCGTGCTGGCCAATGCCGACGACTTCATCCAGCGCCTGCCGCGGGGCTACGGCACGCTTGTCGGGGAGCGGGGGGTGAAGCTCTCGGGCGGCGAGCGGCAGCGGGTGGCGCTGGCCCGCGCCTTCCTCGCCGATGCGCCGATCTTGATCCTGGACGAGGCCACCTCGGCCCTGGACTCGGAGAGCGAGGCGGCGATCCAGGAGGCGATGGGGCGGCTGCTGCGGGGCCGCACCGCCATCGTCATCGCCCACCGGCTCTCCACCGTGCGGGCGATGGACCGCATCCTGGTCTTCGACCGGGGGCGGGTGGTGGAGGAAGGCAGCCATGCGGCGCTGGTCGCGCGGCCGGGCGGCCTCTATCGCCGGCTCTTCGAGCGGCAGGCATCGGCGCCGATGGTCGGGGCGGCGGAGTGATCCCGGGCTGCGGGAGGGCCCGCTCAGCCCACCCGCAGCAGCGCCGGCCCGTTCTGCCGCAGCCACTCCACCGCCGCGTCGCGGTGGGGCGTGAGGCGCTCGACCTGCGCCCAGAAGCGCGGCGAGTGGTTCAGCTCCTTCAGATGCGCCACCTCATGCGCCACGACATAGTCGAGCACCCAGTCGGGGGCCATCACCAGGCGCCAGGAGAAGGCGAGGGTGCCGTCCGGGGCGCAGGAGCCCCAGCGGCTGCGGGTGTCCTTCAGCCGGATGCTGCGGGGGGCGACGCCGAGCAGCGCGGCATGGCCGGCCGCCAGCACCCGGATCCGCCGCTGCGCCTCCGCCTTCAGGAAGGCGGCGAGCTGGGCGGCGACCTTCGCCTCCGGCCCGCCGACCAGGAGGGCGCCGGCCGCGAGGGAGACGCCCTCCGTCCCCGGATCGTGGCGGATGACGTGCCGCACCCCGCCGAGCGGCACCTCCGAGCCGGGGGCGAGGGGGATATGCGGGGCGAGGGCGGTCAGGCGCTCGCGCACCCAGGCGGCATGGGTCGCCAGCAGCGCCATGCCGGCGCGGCGATGGGCGCGTGGCGGCAGGGTCACCACCACCTCCCCGGCCCGGGCATCGATGCGAAGGCTGACCCGGCGGGCGCGGCTGGACCGGCGCCAGCGCACCGGGCAGGCCATGGTCTGGGACTCCGCCCCGCCCGGGGGGCTGCCGGGCAGGGCGACGGTCTCCGCTTCGGTCTGATCCATGGCCTGGAAGATGCGGCCGCCGAGGGGTCGGGTTCAACGGCTTGACATGGATCGTTGCGGAATGAACGAACGCTCTCCGGCCTGATGGCGGGCCTGGGGCCGCAACGTTCTGAGGCCACCAGCTTCGTTCCGGCGTCAGCCGGGCAACGACTTCAGCTCCGTCTCGACGAAGGAGAGAGGTGCGCTGCCGGCATTGACCACATTGTGCTCCGCTCCCGCATTGCGGCTGTAGGATTGGCCGGCCTTCAACTCCGCCGTCATGGTCTCCCCGCCGGGCAGCTCCAGCAACAGGGTACCGTCGGTCACCGGCACGACCACATAGAGCCAGCCATGCCGGTGCCAGCCGGTCTCGGCACCCGGGTTGAAGTCCCAGCGGGTGACCTTCACGTGCTCATTGTCGAGCTGCACCGTGCCGGTCGCCGGCTCGCGGCAGCGGAGCGGGCCGCCATCCTGCGGCAGGCCGGAGGTCGCGCTCATGCCGCCCGCCGCGCCGGGGTGAGGCCCGGCAGGGGCAGGGCGCCGGCGGCCTGCCAGGCGGCCCAGACCGCATCGCCCTGCTCGCGGGTGAGCGGCAGATGCGGCGGGCGGATGGTGCGCCAGCCCTCCTGGCCGGTCGAGCGGGCGATGATCTCCCGCAGCCCGGGGATCAGCGGCACCGAGGTCGCCGCCCGGCGGGTCGCGGTCAGCACGGCCTGGGCCGCATCCGCCTCCGGCCCGGTCCGCTTCGCATAGACGATGCCGCCCCAATGGCTGTTGCCGTTGGAGGCGGCGGTGATGCAGCCGGCGCCGCCCTCGGCCAGGATCCGCTGCAGGTATTCGTCGGAGCCCGAATAGACTTCGAAGCCGTCGCCGGCGAAGGCGTCGATCATCGCCTTCATGTTGGCGTAGTCGCCGCTCGAATCCTTCACGCCGCGGATGGCGCCGGGATAGGCCTTCAGCAGCCGCTCGATCAGGGCGAGGCTGAAGGGCACCGCCGATTGCTGCGGGAAGTTGTAGAGGTAGAGCGCGATGCCGCCGCCGGTGCGCTGCAGCACCTCCGAGAAATAGGCGAAGAGCCCGTCATCGGAGGGGGATTTGTAGTAGAAGGGCGGCAGCACCAGCACGCCGCGGCAGCCCTGGGCCCGGGCGTGCAGCGTCAGCTCCACCGTGTCGGTCAGGTTGGCCGTGCCGGTGCCGGGCATCATCGCGGCGGCGGGAATGCCATGCGCGACCAGCCCCTCCAGCACCTGCTTGCGCTCCTGCAGGCCGAGGCTGTTGGCCTCGCCGGTGGTGCCAAGCACGCCGAGGCCGTTGCAGCCATGCGCCAGCAGCCAGGCGGCATGCGTCGCCATCAGCGCCGGATCGGGCGAGAGATCCGGCGCCAGGGCGGTGAGAACGGCGGCGTTCACGCCGCCGAAAAGGGCATCCTGCATTCGCGCATCCTTGCATGCCGGCATCGCGGCCTTCGTCGCGCGCCGGCGCGGTGGCGTCAACCGGGCGGCGCACCGCCCTCAGCCGAGGCCCGCCTGCAGGCTGGCGCTCACCGCGACGCCGCAATTCCAGGCCGCGTGCATCGCCACGCAGAGCCCGGGCGAGCCGCTGCGCTGCCGCGCCCAGCCGAGCAGCAGGGCGAGCGGCAGCAGCGCCAGCATGCCGCCCGGACCGCGCAGATGCGCCAGGATCCAGAGCCCGCCGGTGACCAGCCCCCGCGTCGCGGCGGGACGGCAGGCCAGCCGGCGCCAGAGCCAATGGCGGAAGGCGAGCTCCTCGGCCAGCGGCGCCAGGCCGACCATGACGCCGAGGACGAACAGGCTGGTCGCCAGGGCGAGGCCGGGATGCGCTTGGCTCTCGCGCAGGACCGCGGCCGCCTGCGCGGCGCCCTGCGGCGTGGGCAGCGGCGCCGGGTCTGGCCAGGCGAGGCGTGTCAGCGCCGCGCCCGCCAGCAGGCAGAGCAGCACCAGGCCGAGCCGCGCGGGGCCGCCGAGCCGCCGCTCCGGCGGCACCGGGGGCAGGCGGCGCAGCCCGCGCCAGGCGGCGCCGAGCCAGACGAGCTGGCCGGCCGCGACCCCGGCGAAGACGGCCAGCACGCCGCCGGTCAGCGGCGGGGCGTCCAGCCGCTGCAAAGCCAGCCGGGCGAGCTGCGAGACCAGCAGCGCCGCCAGCAGGGTGGCCAGGAGCCAGAGGAACCAGGCGCCGACGATCCGCCGGATCGGCTCCGGCGGCGTCGGCCAGGCGGTCACGAGGTTTCCGGCGGCGTGGCGCGCTTGCTGCGCGGCGTCTGCCCCGGCCAGCGCACGATATGGTCCTCGAAGGCGCCGGCATCGCGCTCGCGGACCGCCCGGCCGCGCACCGAGACGCCGGCCTTGTGCACCGTCTCGGGATCGCCCGAGACCAGCGGGTGCCACCAGGCGAGGTCTTGGCCCTCCGCCACCAGGCGATAGGCGCAGGTCGGCGGCAGCCAGTCGATCTCGCGCAGCCGGCGGGGCGTGAGCTTGACGCAGTCCGGCACCCAGGCCTGGCGGTTCGGGTAATCGGCGCAGCGGCAGGTGGGGATGTTCAGCAGCCGGCAGGCGACGTTGGTGAAGGCGATCTCGTCGGTCTCGTCGTCGCGCAGCTTGTGCAGGCAGCAGCGGCCGCAGCCGTCGCAGAGGCTTTCCCATTCGGCGCGCGTCATGCGCTCGAGCGGCTTGGTCTTCCAGAACGGCTTGGGATCGGACACGGGCCCAGATTAGGGCAGATCGCCGCGGGGTGCGAACCGGGGCTGCCGCCACCGCCGGTCGCGGGCGGTGGCGGGCCAGGGCGTCAGCGCCGGGGGCCGCGCCTCAGCGCAAGGGCGGCAGGGTGGATTGCTGCACCGGGCCGCTGCCGAGCGTCTGGCCCGGCGTGATGCCGGCCGGGTTGGCATCGGCCGGGGCGGGAGCCGCCGCCGCGGCGCTGCCGCCCGGGCTGCCGAAGCGCATCAGCGCCGCCCGCAGCGGGTCCGCGCCGGGGTTGTAGACCCGCATGGCGACGACGATCTCGCGCGGCCCCACCTCCTGGCGGTAATAGGCGCGGTTCCACTCGCTGCGGGCCGAGAGCAGGGAGCCCTCCAGGGTCAGGCCGGCGAAGAGGCCACGGGCCCGGGCGAAGGCGACGATGTCGCCGCCGACCGCCGCGGTGGTCGCGCCCGAGACCGAGCCGCCGACGGTGGCGACGGCGATGGAGGCATCGGCGCCGAGCTTGAGCTGGCTGTCCAGCACCGCGTTCAGCGCCCGCTGGTTCATGATCAGCATCAGCACCTGCGCGTCCTGGATGCCGGCCTGCAGGCCGAAGCTGCCGGAGCCGATGCTGTAGAAGGCCGGCGAGGACCAGGAGCCGGCGGCGTCGCGGCCGAGCAGGACGCAGCCGCCGCCCTCGCCGCCGAAGAAGAAGCCGGCGCGGAAGAGGCGCGGACAGATCATGGCGGCGCGGGCGCGGCGCAGCAGGCTCTGGGCGTTGAGCTTGTCATTGCCATCGCCCAGGATCTCCTGGACTGAGAGGGTGGCGCGGTCGACCAGCGCCTGCTCCTCCCCCGCCGTCGGGGTGCCGCCGGCACAGCCGGATAGGACAGCCAGCGTCAGCCCCAACGCCGCCAGCCGCCGCGTGATCAGACGCCGCATGAAATCCCCCTGACAACCCACTGGAATTGGCATGACGTTACCGGGTTAGCCTGGCCTGTCCAAGGGCCGTGAGCCCGGCGCTGCAGCCGCCGCCGCCGATTCTGCCGGCAGGGCGGCGGGCCGGCCCCCCGGCCTGGGGGCTCATTCCCAGTCGGGCGGGATCCAGGGTTCCTCGTTCACCGCGGCGATGCGCCAATCCGCCCCGACCCGCTCCAGCCGCGTCAGGCCGAGGTTGCGGATGGAGAAGGCCAGCGCCTGATGCCCGGTCAGGCCGAGCGCATGGGCGAGGGAGGCGCGGATCGAACCGCCATGGGCGACGACGACCACATCGCCGCCGGCATGCGCCGCCGCCAGGCGCTCGAGCGCCGCGCCGACCCGCGCCTGCAGATCGGCGAAGCTCTCGCCGCCCGGCGGCGTCTCCTCGGCGGCATGCGGCCAGAAGGGGTGCGGCGCGTGCCGCAGCCGGGCCGCCAGTTCCTCATGCGCGATGCCCTGCCATTCGCCGAGATGCTGCTCCGCCAGGTCGGGCTCGATCTCCAGCGCCTGCTCGGGATAGCCGGCGGCGAAGATGGCGGCGGCGGTGGCGCGGGTGCGGGCGAGGTTGGTGACCACCCAATGCGCCGGCCGCGGCAGGCGGAAGGCGAGCCAGCGATAGAGCGCCGCCTCCTGCCGCAGGGCGAGGTCGCAGAGGGCGACGTCCATGCTGCCGTAGAAGGTGGCGCGCGCCGTGGGCTCGACGAGGGCGTGGCGGATGAGGAAGAGACGAGTCGGGTCGGTCACGCCGGCGGTGTAGCAGGGCCGCGCCCGGCGCCATAGCGGCTGGCGCGCTACTCCACCCGGATGCCCTGGGCGCGGATGATCGCGCCCCAGCGCTCCCGTTCCGCCGTCACCCGCCGGGCGAAGGCGCCGGGCTCGTTGGGCAGGCTGATCAGCCCCTGGGCGGCGAGGAATTGCTGCGTCTCCGGCAGCGCCGCGACGCGGGTGTACTCGGCATGTAGCCGCTGCAGTACCGGCGCCGGCGTGCCGGCGGGCGCGATCACCGCATACCAGGTGGAGACATCGATATCGGGATAGCCGGATTCCATCAGCGTCGGCACCTCCGGCAGCTGCGGCACCCGCACCGGCGTGGTGACGGCGAGCGCCCGCACGGCGCCGGAGCGGATCTGCGGCAGCATCAGCGGCAGGGTGTCGAACATCGCCTGGATGTCGCCGCGCATCATGGCCGGCAGGCTCTCATTGGTGCCGCGGAAGGGCACGTGCTCCATGGCGATGCCGTCGCGCTGGCGGAACATCTCGAAGATCAGGTGCTGCGCCGTGCCGACGCCGACGCTGGCATAGTTCGAGCGGTCCGGCCGGGCGCGCACCCAGGCGATGAACTCCGCCACGCTCCGCACCGGCACGTCGTTCGCCACCACCAGCACCAGGGGTGAGGCGGCGAACATCACCACCGGCACCAGGTCCCGCCCGGCATCGTAGGGGATGTCCTTGAACAGGTGCGGGAAGATGGTGAGCGGGCCGAGATTGCCCATGCCGATGGTGTAGCCATCGGGCGCGGCGCGGGCGACCTCGGCAACGCCGATGCGGCCGCCGGCGCCGGCCTTGAAGTCGTTGACGATGGGCTGGCCGAGGGCGCGCGAGACCGGGTCGTTGAAGGCGCGCGCGATCAGGTCGTTCAGCCCGCCCGGCGGCCAGGGCACGATGAAGCGGACCGGGCGGTCGGGCCAGGGGGCGGATGCGGCGGGCTGCGCCCGCGCGGCGAGCGGCAGGGCGAGGGCGGCGAGCAGGGCACGGCGATTCATCCCCGCATCCTGCGGGGCGCGGCGGCGGCTGCCAAGCGGGAGCGGAACGAGACAAGGCCCGGTGCGGGCGCTATCCTAGCGCCGAGGAGGCCCTGCCCGCATGACGCCCGAGACACTCTCCCCGATCGGTGGCCGCGCTGCCTGGACCGGCGCCGAACTGGCGCAGGATACCGGCTGGATCATGCCGCTGCCGCCGGCCGCGACGCAGGAGATCGACGCCGCACTGGCCGGCCTTGGCGAACGGGCGCCGCCGCGCTTCGCCGCCGCCGACTTCCCGCTGCCGGAGACCGCCGGCTTCCTGGCGCGCGTCGCCGAGGAACTGGAGCATGGCCGCGGCCTGGTGCGGCTGACCGGCCTCGACCCCGCGCGCTACGCGCCGGCCGATCTGAAGCGCGTCTTCTGGGGGCTGATGTGCCATCTCGGCACGCCGCTGCCGCAGAACACCACCGGCGAGATCCTGGCCGAGGTGAAGGACGAGACCGGCAGCGGCGCCGCGGTCTCGGCCGGCACGGCGCGGGCGCGCAGCCGCTCCACCGGCCCGCTGCGCTGGCACACCGACAAATGCGACCTGCTGGCGCTGCTCTGCGCCTCCAACGGCATCGCCGGCGGCGTCTCGCGCATCGTCTCCACGGTCGCCATCCAGGATGCCATGGCGGCGCGCTGCCCGGATCTGCTGGCGGTGCTCTACGAGGATGTCTGGCGCGCCCGCCCGGCCGATGAGGAGGGCGAGGGCATGGCGTCGCGGCCCTTCCCGATGCCGGTCTTCGCCCGTGGCCCGAAGGGCGACTTCACCAGCCAGTACAGCCGCACCTATGTCGAGCTGGCCCAGGGCCAGCCCGGCGTGCCGCCGCTGACCGAGCGGCAGGTGGCGGCGATGGACAGGCTGGCGGCGATCGCCGACGAGCTCTGCATCGAGATGCCCTTCGAGCCGGGGCAGATCCAGCTCATGAACCAGCACGTCACCTATCACGGCCGCACCGCCTATGCGGATGGCGCCGGCGGCAAGCGCAACCTGCTGCGCATCTGGCTGGCGAGCCCGCTGAGCCGCGCGCTGCCGGCGGGCCATGCCGGGCAGTGGGGCGATGTGCGGGCCGGCGCGCTGCGGGGCGGCGCCATGCCGGGACGGAGCGCGCTGGCGGCCTAGCATTCCCCACGACGTCGCTGCGCGCCGTCGCGGGGGCCCCGGTGATGCCTTTCGAAGCCGAAGGGCACCAGGGCGGCGCTACTCGTTCAGGCCCTTGCCCGGATAGGGGTGGGTGGCGATCCAGTGGCGGGCGATATCGGCCCGCCGCGTGATCCAGACATCCGGGCGCTTCAGCATGTGGTCGAGCAGCCGCTGCAAGCCGGCGGCACGGGCCGGATGGCCGATCAGGCGCATATGCAGCCCGACCGACATCATCTTCGGCGTCTTCGCCCCCTCCTCGTAGAGCATGTCGAAGGCGTCGCGGATGAAGGCGAACCACTCGTCGCTGGTGCCGACCCAGCCGGCATATTTGCCGTCGTTGTTGGTCAGCGAGTAGGGGATGACAAGCTGCGGCCGGCCCTCCACCGTCACCCAGAAGGGCAGCTCGTCGCCATAGTAGTCGCTGTCATAGAGGAAGCCGCCATGCTCGACGACCAGGCGGCGGGTGTTCTCGCTCGGCCCGTAGCGGCAATACCAGCCCTCCGGCTTGCGGCCGGTCATGCGCTCGATGCTGGCGACGGCGCGGGCGATGTGCTCACGCTCCGTCGCCTCGTCCAGCTCGAAATGCTTCACCCAGCGCCAGCCATGCGAGCAGATGTCGTAGCCCGCCGCGCGGATCGCCGCCGAGGCCTCGGGGTTCGCCTCCAGCGCCAGGCCGCAGCCGAAGATGGTGAGCGGCAGGCCGCGTTCCTGGAACAGCCGATGCAGCCGCCAGAAGCCGACGCGCGAGCCGTATTCGAACATGCCCTCGGCGGCAAGGTCGCGGCCGGATTTGAGCTGATTCAGCCCGTGCGATTCCGTCAGCCCGGTCTCGGTGACGCCATCCCCCAAGGCGAAGGAGGGCTCGGAGCCTTCCTCGTAGTTGATGACGAAATTCACCGCCAGCCGGGCGCCATCGGGCCAGCGCGGGTCCGGCGGGTTCGCCCCGTAGCCACGGAAATCGCGCCGTACCTCGTAACCCATGCCTCTCCCCCTCCTCGACCGCGCTAAACTTCCACGCCGAATTCCGGCACCTCGACGAATTCCTCGTCGCCCTTGCTGCCGTCCCGCCACATGACGATGACGAAGCGCGCCTCGCGGTCCAGCACCGTGAAGGGGTGGTGCCAGACATTGGCGCCGTAGGTGACGCCCTGGTCGGGCCGGGCGAGGAAGGCGCGGGCGCGCGCCATGTCCGGCCCGCCGCCGGCGGCATGCGGCGCGACGATCGCGAGCCAGCGCCCGCCCTCCTGCGGGATGAAGGATTGCGAGGAGAATTCGTGCCGCTCCATCGTGGTGGAGCGCAGCGGCAGCGCCGTCAGCGGCGCCTTCACGGTCAGCGAGATGCTCGGCCGCGCCTTGGGCCGCAGATTGGCCAGCGCATCCTCGAAATAGGTGCGGCCCGGAATCCGCGGGCATTCGATCACCTCGCCGAAGGGCAGGAAGGCGGCGGAGGTCAGGGGTTCGGCCTTCAGGAACATCATGGTGTCAGCCCCGCATGCGGCGCGTCAGGCCGGTGAACCGCTCCATCACCAGCATCAGCAGGAAGGCCGCGAGCACGAGCGTGCCGGAGACGGCGGCCACCCGGACATCGAGGGTGCTCTCCATCATGCCCCACATCCGGATCGGCAGCATGTCCGTCCGGGCCGAGGAGAGGAAGAGGGAAACCGGCACGTTGTCGACCGAGGCCATGAAGGCGAGGAAGGCGCCGGCGGCGATGCCGGGGGCGATCAGCGGCAGGGTGATGCGGCGGAAGCCGTGCAGCGGGCTGGCGCCGAGGCTGAGCGAGGCATCCAGCAGCGCCGGGTCGAGCTGCGAGAGGGAGGCGCCGACGGTGCGCAGCACGAAGGGCGCGACGACCACCAGATGCCCGGCGATGATCAGCTCGAGCGAGGGGCGGAAGCCGAGCAGGGTGAAGTACATCAGCGCCGCCAGGCCGAAGGCGAGGCCGGGCAGCACCAGCGGCGACATCAGGAAGGCATCGGCCGCCCGCCCGGCGCGCCCGGCCAGGCGGGAGAGGCCGAGCGCCGCCGCCGTGCCGAGCAGCGTGGCGAGGCCGGCCGAGACGAGCGCCACCTGCAGCGTGTTGCCGGCGGCGCGGTGGATCTGCCGCGACCGGCCGGCATCCAGCAGCAGCGCGTACCAGCGGATCGAGAAGCCCTCCGGCGGGAAGCGGATGGAGCGGCTGTCGGTGAAGGAGGTGGCGAGCACCACCAGCACCGGCCCGACCAGGATGAGCAGGGCGAGCACCGCCAGCCCGCCCATGACGAGGCCGTAGGAGATCTCGCTGGCATTCCGGCGCCTAGCCATGCGCATGCCCCGCGGCGACGCGGCCGGCATAGGCGATCACCGCGATGACCGCCGAGACCGAGACGAGAAGGGCGATCGCGGCCGTCGCGGCGAAGGGCCAGTTGGCCACCACCATGGCCTGCTGCCAGATCATCGCCGGCAGATAGACCAGCCGCCCGCCGCCGATGACCGACTGGCTGATGAAGGCGGTGGTCGAGGAGGCGAAGACCAGCAGGCAGCCGGCGGCGAGCCCGGGCGCCGCGAGCGGCAGGATGACGCGGAACAGCGTCCGCCAGGGCGAGGCGCCGAGCGAGGCGGAGGCATCGAGCAGCCGCGGGTCGATCCGGGCCATGACGGAGAGCAGCGGCAGCAGGAGGAGGGGCATCTCGATCTGGGTGAGGGAGATCACCAGGCCAAGCTCCGTCTGCAGCAGCCGCAACGGCTCGGCGGCCAGGCCGAGGCCGAGCACGAGTTGGTTCACCACCCCCTCCCGCCCCAGGATGACGATCCAGGCGAAGGTGCGGACGACCACGCTGGTCAGCAGCGGCATGACCGCGACGAAGAGCAGCACCCGCTGCCAGCGCGGCGAGGCGCCGCGGTAGAGCAGGGCGAAGGGGAAGCCGAGCAGGGTGGTCGCGACGACGGATTTCAGCCCGAGCAGCAGCGTGTCGGCCACCACCTTCCAGTGGAAGCCGTCGAGCAGGAAGCGCCGCCACTGGTCGAGGCCCCAGCGCGTCATCCGCTCATCGGCATAGAAGGAGACGGCGACGAGCATGAGCAGCGGCGCGACGAAGAAGGCGGCATAGGCGAGGCCGAGCGGCGCCGCCAACCCCCAGGGGGTGAGGCGGCGGGCGCGGGCCGGCGCGGCGGCCCGGCCGGCCGGCGCCGCCGCCAGGGCCGCCGCGCCGCTCACTTCGCCATCTCGCGGTTGAAGCGCTCGATCCAGCCGCCCCGCAGCGGGTTGATCTTCGCCCAGTCATGCGTGACGAACCCCGACATCTCGTCGAGGCTCTTCATCGGCAGGTTGGGCGAGAGAGGGACGTCCTTGTTCACCGGTACCAGATTGGCCGGCGGCCTGGTCAGCGCCTCCTGCACCGGCGCGCTGAGCACGGTGTCGATATACTTGTAAGCCGCCTCGACATTCTCACTGCCCTTGGCGATGTGCAGGGTGGTGAAGAAGGCGACGGCGCCCGTCCTCGGCGTGGCGAATTCGATGTCGACGCCGCGGTCCTTCAGCGCCATCACCGTCTGGGTGTTGGTGTACATGACATCGCACTGGCCCTGCTGGAACAGGCCCGGCATCGCCGCCGGGGTGCCGACGGCGGCGATCTTCGGCAGCACCTTCTTCAGCTCGGCCAGCGCCGGCTCGACATTGGTCTCGCTGCCGCCGAAAACCTTGGCCAGCTCGATCAGGCTGACCGTGCCGAAGGTGGTGCCGAAGCCGGTGAGGCCGAGGCGGGAGACCCAGGGCTCCTTCAGCAGGTCGTCCCAGCCGCCGGGCTTCGGCACCTTCTTCGGGTTGTAGGCGATGCCGACCACCTGCGCGGCGCAGCCCGCGCCCCACTGGTCGACGAGCTGCGGCGGCAGCTTGGGCAGGGTCGTCAGCTTCTTGCCGTCGAAGGGCTCGAACATGCCGCGCTCGATGGCGGTGATGCGCGGGCCGGGGTCGAGCACGAAGGCATCGAAGGGCGGGGCGCCGCGCGAGGCGGCGAATTTGGCGATCTGGTCGACGGCGAAGAGCGCCTGGAACTCGACCTCGACGCCCTTGGTCTTCAGCGCGGCCGGAGCGACGATCTCGCGGAAGCTGTCGTCCCAGATGCCGGGATAGGTGGTGGCGACCAGGCTGCCGCCCTTCTGCGCGCGCAGCGGGCGCGGCATCACCAAGGGCGCGGCCAGCGCCGCGGCGCCGGCCAGCAGGGCACGGCGCGGGAAAGCCAGGGACATCTCAATCCTCCTCGGGATCGGGGCGTGGGAAAAGGGCCGGGCGGGCGCCGGGGGCGAGGCCGCAATGGGCCCGCTCGCCGAGCGCCCGGATGGCGCCGAGGCGCGGCTCGGTCAGCCGCAGCGCGGTGCCGTCCGCCAGCCGCGCCTCGCGGATCGCCTGGCCGCCCAGCGGCAGGGCGAGGCCGAGCGCGACCGGGAAGCGGCCGGGGCCGGGGCTCTCGTGCAGGACGAGCTGCTCCGGCCGCACCGTCAGCAGCGCCGGGCCGGGCGGCGATTCCCCCGGCAGCGTGAGCGCCGTGCCGTCGCCGAGGCGCAGCGCGACCATCCCGTCCGCCGCGCCCTCCACGATGCAGGGCAGGCGGTTGGTGGTGCCGATGAAGCCGGCGACGAAGAGGCTCTGCGGCGCGTCATAGATCTCGACCGGCGTGCCGAGCTGCTCGATCCGGCCGCGCCGCATCACCGCGATCCGGTCGGCGACGCTCATCGCCTCGTCCTGGTCATGGGTGACCAGGATGGCCGTCAGGCCCAGTTGCCGCTGCAGCCGCTTGATCTCGATCTGCATGTCGAGGCGGAGCGAGCGGTCGAGCGCGGCGAAGGGCTCGTCGAGCAGCAGGATCGAGGGCTCGATGGCCAGCGCCCGGGCCAGCGCCACGCGCTGCTGCTGGCCGCCGGAAAGCTGGCCCGGCCGCCGGTCGCGCAGCGGGCCGAGCTGCACCATCTCCAGCAGCTCGGCGACGCGCGGGCCGATGCGGGCGCGGGGCTCGCCGCGCGCCCGCAGCCCGTAGGCGACGTTCTCCGCCACCGACATATGCGGGAACAGCGCGTAATTCTGGAAGACGATGCCGACCCGGCGGCGGTTGGGCGGCAGGTCGTCGATGGCCGCGCCGTCGATCAGCACCTGCCCGGCATCCTGCCGCACGAAGCCGGCGACGGTGCGCAGCAGTGTCGTCTTGCCGCAGCCCGAGGGGCCGAGCAGCGCCAGCACCTCGCCCGCCTGCACCGAGAGATCGACGGCATCGAGCGCGGTGAAGGCGCCGTAGCGCACGCCGAGCCCGAGCACGTCGAGGGTATGGCCGCGCAGGGAGGCCGCTGGGCCAGGGGCCGGCGGGATGGGGCGAAACAGCACTGGCGTCTCCGTTCGGGATGACGGCGACGCAACCCGCATGCCAGCGCATGGCCAGGCCGTCCGGCGCCGGGGCCGCGATGCCGGCGCCGGACCCTGTTCAATCTCGGGGCAGGATGCCTGCGCCGCATGCATCGGCCGGGGTGGTTCCGCCCCGTCGCGCCGCATGCCATGGTCCGGCCGATGCCGCGCGACACCCCGGCCCCGCCCAGCCGTCACCAGCGTGCCGACGGCGCCTTCGAGCTGGTCTTCGGCACCGCGCCGCGCGGCGGCCAGCCGGCGACGGTGCTGCGGCATCTCTACCAGCAGGCGCCGCTGCGCCTGCTCTTCCCCCGTCCCGAGCCGGGGGAGCCGCCGCTCGCCGCGCTGCTCAACTGCGCCGGCGGCCTCGCGGGCGGCGATTCGCTGCGCCAGGCGGTGCGGCTGGAGGCCGGGGCCACTGCCACCCTCTGCACCGCGGCGGCGGAGAAGGTCTATCGCAGCCTCGGCCCGGAGACGCGGATCGAGAGCCATCTCGCCCTCGGCCCCGGGGCACGGCTGGAATACCTGCCGCAGGAGACGATCCTTTTCGACGGGGCGCGGCTGGACCGGCGGATGCGCGCCGAGCTCGCGCCCGGGGCGGTGCTGCTGGCCGCCGAGATGCTGGTCTTCGGCCGCGCCGCCCGCGGCGAGCGGCTGGCGACGGGGATGCTGCGCGACCGCTGGCGGCTGCACGGGCCGGACGGGGCGCTGCTCTGGGCCGATGCCCTGGCCCTGGATGACGGGATGCCGCCGGCCGCGGAGGATCCCTTCGGCTTCGCCGGGGCGGAGGCGACGGCCATGCTGCTGCTGGCCGGCGGCGAGGCCGAGGCCGGCCGCGCGCTGCTGCGCGATCTCCCCGCGCTGGCGCCCGGCGCCGCCACCCTGCCGCGGCCCGGCCTGCTGCTGGCCCGCTGGCTCGGTCCCGCCACGGCGGTGCGGGCGGCGCTCGCCGCGGCGATCCCGGCGCTGCGCGCCCTGGCGCTCGGCCTGCCGCCGCGCCTGCCGCGGCTCTGGACGACATGAGCGGCCGCACCGCATGATCCCGCACCACGCCCGAGGCCCTGCATGAACCTGACGCCCCGCGAGAAGGACAAGCTGCTGATCGCCATGGCCGCGCAGGTGGCGCGCCGGCGGTTGGAGCGCGGCGTGAAGCTCAACCACCCGGAAGCCGTCGCGCTGATCACCGATTTCGTGGTCGAGGGCGCGCGCGACGGCCGCAGCGTGGCCGAGCTGATGCGCGACGGCGCCACGGTCGTCAGCCGCGCCCAGGTGATGGAGGGGATCGCCGAGATGATCCACGAGATCCAGGTGGAAGCGACCTTCCCCGACGGCACCAAGCTCGTCACCGTGCACGAGCCGATCCGATGATCCCGGGCGAGGTGTTTCCCGCCGCCGGCGAGATCGAGCTGAATGCCGGCCGCGATTCCATCGCATTGGAGGTGGCGAATACCGGCGACCGGCCGGTGCAGGTCGGCAGCCATTACCATTTCGCCGAGACCAACCCGGCGCTGGATTTCGACCGGGCGCAGGCCCGCGGCCGGCGGCTCGACATCCCGGCCGGCACCGCGGTGCGCTTCGAGCCGGGGCAGAGCCGGCAGGTGCGCCTCGTCGCCCTGGCCGGCGCCCGGCTGGTGCACGGCTTCCGCGGCGAGACGGAAGGACAGGTCTGATGCCCGCACGCCTCTCCCGCGCCGCCTATGCCGGCATGTATGGCCCGACCACCGGGGACCGGGTGCGGCTGGCCGATACCGACCTCGTCATCGAGGTCGAGCGCGACTTCACCCTCTATGGCGAGGAGGTGAAGTTCGGCGGCGGCAAGGTGATCCGCGACGGCATGGGCCAGTCGCAGGTGACGCGCGCCGGCGGCGCGATGGACACCGTCATCACCAATGCCCTGATCCTCGACCATACGGGTATCGTGAAGGCGGATGTCGGGCTGAAGGACGGGCGCATCGCCGCCATCGGCAAGGCCGGCAACCCGGACACCCAGCCGGGCGTCACCATCATCATCGGCCCGGGCACCGAGATCATCGCCGGCGAGGGGCGGATCCTCACCGCCGGCGGGCTCGACGTGCATATCCATTTCATCTGCCCGCAGCAGGTGGAGGAGGCGCTGGCCGCCGGCATCACCACCCTGTTCGGCGGCGGCACCGGCCCGGCGCATGGCACGCTGGCGACGACCGCGACGCCGGGGCCCTGGCACATGGCGCGCATGCTGCAGGCGGCCGAGGGGCTGCCGGTCAATCTCGGCTTCCTCGGCAAGGGCAATGCCGCGCTGCCGGCGGCGCTGGAGGAGCAGATCCTGGCCGGCGCCTGCGGCCTCAAGCTGCACGAGGATTGGGGCACGACCCCGAAGGCGATCGACACCTGCCTTGCCGTCGCCGATGCGCTCGACGTGCAGGTGGCGATCCACACCGACACGCTGAACGAGAGCGGCTTCGTCGAGAGCACGATCAAGGCGATCGGCGGCCGCACCATCCAGGCCTTCCACACCGAGGGCGCGGGCGGCGGCCATGCGCCGGACATCCTGCGGGTGGTGGGCGAGCCGAATTTCCTGCCGAGCTCGACCAACCCGACCATGCCCTACACGGTGAACACCGTGGACGAGCATCTCGACATGCTCATGGTCTGCCACCACCTCGACCCGCGCATCCCGGAGGACGTGGCCTTCGCCGAGAGCCGCATCCGGCGCGAGACCATCGCGGCGGAGGATATCCTGCACGACCTCGGCGCCATCAGCATGATGTCCTCGGACAGCCAGGCGATGGGGCGGGTCGGCGAGGTGATCATCCGCACCTGGCAGACCGCGCACAAGATGAAGCAGCAGCGCGGCCGGCTGGAGGCGGAGACGGGCGACAACGACAACATCCGCGCCCGCCGCTACATCGCCAAGTACACGATCAACCCGGCCATCGCGCAGGGGATCGCGGCGCATGTCGGCAGCGTGGGACCGGGCAAGCTGGCCGATCTCGTGCTCTGGTCGCCCGCCTTCTTCGGGGTGAAGCCGGACCTGGTGCTGAAATGCGGCAGCATCGCCATGGCGCCGATGGGCGACCCCAACGCCTCCATCCCGACGCCGCAGCCGGTGCATTACCGGCCGATGTTCGCGCAATTCGGCGCGGCGATGCAGGCGAGCAGCGTCACCTTCGTCTCCCGCGCCGCGCTGGAGGGCGGGATCGGCGAGCGGCTCGGGTTGCGCAAGCCGCTGCTCGCGGTGGCGAATACGCGGGGCGGCATCGGCAAGCGCGACATGGTGCTGAACGATGCCCTGCCGCGGATCGAGGTGGACCCGGAGACCTACGAGGTCCGCGCCGATGGCGAGCTGCTGGTCTGCGAGCCGGCGAAGCTGCTGCCCATGGCGCAGCGCTATTTTCTTTTTTGAAGCCGAACAAGCATGAGCGACTTCCTGACAGCCTTAGAGCAAAAGCGACGCCAACCACAAACCGGCGGCTTTAATTGTTTCGGAGATGTTTTGGAAAAGCTGGGGCGGGAGATTGCTCGTTTGAAGGAAGCTGCAACGGAGACTGACTACAGGGATCATGCCTTCAACTGCATAATTACTGCAAATCACTTGATAGATTGGGCCGCAGCAGACATCATTGCTGAATGGAATTTGTCTTTTGTTGACAACACAATGAAAACTCAGAATAAGAGGAAGATAAAAAAAGGAATCACAGAAAGAATGAGGAAATATTTTGCTGAAGGGCGGGTTATTAACACTATTGCAAATTCGCAGAAGCATGCAGGCAGAGATTCTAAAAACGATGATATAAATACTTTTCTTTGGACATTGACACCCGGGGCTGCTTTTGGAAATGTGGAAAATATTTTTAAAATAAACAATTTAATGCAATTTGAGGTCAAAATTTTGCATGATGCTGAAAAATGCGTAGATTTACTATGTTTACTTGAGCGTATTTTTGCTACATGGCCTATCGTATACAAAGAAGTTCTCGAGGACAATATCCTGCTGAATTCTATGGCTGGTGTTACTCGTGGTCAATAGATATGGTTACTGACCTTCCCCGCGCCACGCAGGTGCTGCCCCAAGGCGGCTGGGTGGAACGCACCGCGAAGCATGTCGTCACCCTCGATTTCGACGACCGCTTCCGCCGTCGCCGGCGCTATGCGGCCGAGGATGGCTTCGCCTTCCTGCTCGATCTCGATACGGCGGTGGCGCTGCGCGACGGCGACGGGCTGCTGCTGGAGGAGGGCGGCGTCATCCTGGTCCGCGCCGCGCCGGAGCCGCTGGTGGAGGTGCGGGCGGCGACGCCGGAGCGGCTGCTGCGCTTCGCCTGGCATCTCGGCAACCGGCACCTGCCGACCGAGATCCAGGCGGAGCGGCTGCTGATCCGCGACGACCATGTCATCACCGCCATGCTGCGCGGCCTCGGCGCCACGCTGCGGCGGGTGGACGCGCCCTTCAACCCGGAGGGCGGCGCCTATGGCGAGCACAACCGCCAGCCCGGCCATCACCATCATCACCACGGCGATGGGCACCAGGACCACGCCCATGACGGCTGCGATGGCCACCACCATCACGACTAAGGCCGGTGGGCTGGACGCCGGGGCGCTGCACCGGCTGCTCGCCTGGCTCTCCCCCGCCTATCCGGTCGGCGGCTTCAGCTACAGCCATGGGCTGGAGATGGCGGTGGAGGAGGGGCGGGTGACGGACCGCGGCGGCCTCACCGCCTATGTCACCACCGTGCTGCGCGCCGGCGCCGGGCGGATCGACGGCGCGCTGCTGGCCGCGGCCTGGCGGGCGGCGGCGGCGGATGACGCGGCGCGGCTGGATGAGGTCGCCCAGCTCGCCGCCGCCTGGCGCGGCACGGCGGAGACGGCGCTGGAGGCCCTGGCGCAGGGCGCCGCCTTCACCGCGGTGACGCGGACCGCCTGGCCGGAGCCGCGCTTCGCCGGCTTCGTCGCGCGGCATCCCCGGGCGCTGACGCATGCCGTGGCCTTCGGCGCCGCCGCCGGCTTCCAGGGCGTGCCGCTGCGCCCGGCGCTGGCCGGCTGGCTGGCCGGCTTCGCCGCCAACCTGGTCTCGGCCGGGGTGCGGCTGGTCCCGCTCGGCCAGACCGACGGGCAGGTGGCGACCGCGGCGCTGCTGCCGGTGGTGGAGACGGCGGCCGATGCCGCCCTCGCCGCCGATCCCGAGACGCTCGGCACCGCCGCGCCGCTGCTCGACCTCCTCTCCATGCGCCACGAGACGCAATATACGAGGCTGTTCCGATCATGAGCGGACCATTCAGGGTGGGGATCGGCGGCCCCGTCGGCTCCGGCAAGACGGCGCTGACCGAGCGGCTCTGCCGGCATCTGCGGGCGAGCCACGACATCGCCGTCATCACCAACGACATCTACACGCGCGAGGATGCCGAATTCCTCACCCGCGCCGGGGCGCTGGAGCCGGCGCGCATCGCCGGCGTCGAGACCGGCGGCTGCCCGCACACCGCCATCCGCGAGGATGCCTCGATCAACCTCGCCGCGGTGCAGGACATGGTGGAGCGCTTCCCGGCGCTCGAGGTGCTGTTCATCGAATCCGGCGGCGACAACCTCGCCGCCACCTTCAGCCCGGAGCTGGCCGACCTGACGATCTACGTCATCGACGTCTCGGCCGGCGACAAGATCCCGCGCAAGGGCGGGCCGGGCATCACCCGCAGCGACCTGCTGGTGATCAACAAGATCGACCTGGCGCCGCTGGTCGGCGCCGATCTCTCGGTCATGGACCGCGACGCCCGCCGCATGCGCGGGCCGCGGCCGTTCATCTTCACCAATCTCAAGGAGGACAGGGGCGTGGCGGAGATCGTGGAGTTCATCCTGGCGCAGGGCGGCATCCCGGGGCGGGAGCGCGCGGCATGAACCGGCTTGGCATGACCCCATCCGGCAAGGCCCTGGCCGCCCTGGCGCTGCCCCTGCTGGCGCCGCTGCCGGCCCTCGCCCATCCCGGCCATGCCGAGGATCTCGGCCTGCTGGCCGGGATGCTGCACCCGCTGAGTGGCATGGATCACCTGCTGGCCATGCTGATGGTCGGGCTCTGGGCCGGGCTGCAGGGCGGCCGGGCGCGGCTGGCGCTGCCCGCCGCCTTCCTCCTGGCGATGCTGGCGGGCTTCGGCCTGGGCGCCGCCGGGCTGGTGGTGCCGGGGATGGAGGCTGGCATCCTCGCCTCGGTCATCCTGCTGGTGGCCCTGGCGGCGCTGGCGGTGCCGCTGCCCCTGCCGCTCGCCGCCGGCATCACCGCCCTGGCCGGGCTGCTGCATGGCCAGGCGCATGGCGCCGAAGGCCTGGCGATGCCGGGCTTCGTGCTCGGCTTCCTGCTGGTGACGGCAGCGCTGATCGGTGCCGGCCTGGGTTTCGCCGCGCTGCTGCAGCGGATCGGCTTCGGCAGCGGCCTGCGCCGCGCCGCTTGAGGCAAGGGCAGCTAGCCGGCCGGGACGGTTCCGCGGCGCGGGCCTGGGCGGGGCAGGGCCGCGTCCGGGCCCGGCGCGGCGCTGTCCCGGCCCGGCGCCCCGCCCTGGTTTCGCCCCTGCGCCGCCTGGCCTGGCTGCTCGGCGCCGCCTCCGGCTGTCTCGCGGCCTGCGACGTGGCGGATGATGTCGTCGTGCGGCGCGCGCGCATCCAGCTCGTCGGGCTCTCGGCGAATGATCTGCGGCTCTGCGCCGGGCCGCCGAACCGCACCCTCGCCGGCGATGGCGACCTGCAATACTGGGCCTATGACCGCACGGCGACGACGAGCGAAGTGATGGTCACCACGCTCGCCCTCGGGTTCAACCTCACGCGGCAGGGCGAATGCAGCGCCGTGTTCGAGTTGGCCGGGGGCCATGTGCGGCGCATCGCCTTCCCGCGCGCCGTCGGCGGCCGCGTCTCGCCCTATTCCGCCTGTGTGCCGCTGGTGCAGGAATGCTACGTCATGCGGCGGGGCGGCGCGATCGGCCCTGCCGTCCCCGCCGTGGCCCCCGAGCCTGAGCCCGGGCCCGAGCCGGTGCCTGGCATCGACGGGTCGGTGCCAGGCCAGGAATGGCGGCCGTTCCCCTAACTGCGCGTGGTTGTCCGGTGTGCGGCCCATCGGCGCTCGTTCCATGCCCATCGGAGGACCAGGATGGACCGGCCTGACCGCCTGTATGCGCAGATCGGCACGCTGATCGCGGCAACCAGTGCCGTGCAATTGGCGAACGGCTTCTTCGGCACGGTCGTCGCGCTGCGCGTCGCCGAGGATGTCGCCGGCGGGCTCGCCGGGCTGGTGCTGAGCGCCTATTTCGCCGGCTTCACCCTCGGCGCGATGCGCAGCACGCCGATCATCCTGCGCCTCGGGCATATCCGCGCCTATGCCGCCTTCGCCGGCATCGTCGTCGCGGCCACCGCGGTGATGCCGATCTGGCCCGGCGCCCTGGCCTGGGCGGTCCTGCGGGCGCTGGTCGGCTTCGGCTGCGCCGGCATCTTCGTCACGACCGAGAGCTGGCTGCACGCGAAGGCGCCGGCCAGCATTCGCGGCCGGGTCTTCTCGACCTACATGGTCGGCACCTTCGTCGCGCTCGCCGCGGGGCAGCTGTTGATCGCCCGCGCCCCGGTCGACTCCTTCGTCGCCTTCAACATCATCGTCGCGCTCTTCGCCGCGGCGCTCGCCATGGTGAGCGCGACGCGGGCGGAGCCGCCGCGGGCGAGCGCGACCGCCCCCCTCGGCTATGGCGCGCTGTGGCGCGCCGCGCCGGTCGCGGTGACGGGCTGCGCCCTGTCGGGGCTGCTCAGCGCCGCCTTCTTCGCCCTCGCCCCGGCCTGGATGCAGGGCGAGGGCATCGAGCGAACCACCATCGCGCTCTTCATGCTCGCCGCGGTGCTGGGCGGCCTTGCCTTCCAGATCCCGGTCGGCCGGCTCTCGGACCGCTTCGACCGCCGCCTGGTCCTGGGGGCGCTCAGCCTCCTCTTCGCGGTGACGGTGGTGCTGCTATCGGTCCTGCCGCACCGGCTCGGCGTGGTGCTTCCCGCCGCCGCGCTGCTCGGCGGGGCGATGTCGACGCTCTATCCCGTCTGCGTGGCGCATGCCCATGACCGCATGCCGGCCGATCGCGTGGTCGCGGTCAGCGCCAACCTGATCCTGATCAGCGGCATCGGCTCGGTCATCGGCCCGCTGCTCGGGTCGGCGGCCATGGCCTGGCTCGGCCTCGACGGGCTGCTCTACGGCATGGCGGCGGTGGCGCTGGCGATCGGCGCGGTCGCGGTGCTGACGAGCCTGGGACGGGCGGCACCGGCGCGCTTGGCGCGACCCTTCGCCATCCTTGCCCCGGATGCCTCGCCGCTGGCGCACGACCCCACCGAGGGGGCGGCGCGATAGGCGCCCCGCCCGCCCTTCGTGCCGGCCCGCGGCGCGGCGTCAGTACCGCTTGTAGGGCAGGAACTTGCCGGACAGGGTGATCTTCACCCGGTCGCCCTTCTGGTCCGGCTGGCGTTCCAGCGCCATGTCGAAGTCGATCGCCGACATGATGCCGTCGCCGAACTCCTCCTGGATCATCTCCTTCCAGCTCGTGCCATAGACCAGGATCAGCTCGTAGAAGCGGTAGATCAGCGGGTCGGTCGGCGGCATGGGCTGGGCGCCGCGATAGGGGATCTCGCAGAGCAGCGCCGCCTCCTCCTCGTCGAGGCCGAGCAGCTCGGCGATGCCCTTGGCCTGGGCCGGCTCGGCGCTCATCTGGCCCATGCACAGGGCGCAGGTCCAGACCGGGCTCATGCCGATGCGGGCGGCGATCTCGGCCCATGTGAGGCCATTCGCCCGTTTCAGGCCCAGGATCTTGCGGCCGAGCGCGGTCTTCGGATCGTTCATGCGGGCCCCTCCTCGGGTTCGGTGGCGAGGCGGCGTGGCAATGGCCGTGCCAGCGCCGGCGCCGCGGGCCGGGCGCCGGCCGGTCGTCACTCCAGCCGGATGCCCGCCTGCCGGATCACCTCGCCCCATTTCCGGTGCTCGGCCAGGATATGCGCGCGATAGGCCTCGGGCGTGCCGGGGAGCGGCGTCCCGCCGAGCTCGGCCAGCCGCCGCGCCGCCTCCGGCGTGCCCAGCATCCGCACCAGCGCGGCATTCGCCGTGGCGATGATCGCTGGCGGCGTCTCCCGCGGCGCCAGCAGCCCGAACCAGGCGGTGACCTCGTAGCCCGGCAGGGTCTCGGCGATGGCCGGGATCTCCGGCGCGCCGGACCAGCGTTGCCGGCTGGTCACGCCGATGGCCGTCAGCGTTCCGGCGCGGATATGCGGCAGGATGGAGGGCAGGTTGTCGACGCCCCAGGCGATGCGGCCGGGCAGCAGGTCGCCCAGCATCGGCGTGCTGCCGCGATAGGAGACGTGGTCGCCCTCGATCCCCGCCTGCATCCGGAAGAGCTCGGCGGCGAGATGGGTGCTGCCGCCGATGCTGGTCTCGCCATAGGCGAGGCGCCGCTGCTTGGCCAGCGCGATCAGCCCGGCCGCATCGCCGATGCCGAGCGAGGGATGCGCCGCCACCAGGTTCGGCACCTCGGTGACCAACGAGATCGGCGCGAAATCGGCGATGCCGTCATAGCCGGGGTTCGGGTAGAGATGGGCATTGATCGCCTGGGTGCCGGGCGAGCCCAGCAGCAGGGTGTAGCCATCCGGCTGGGCGCGGGCGACGGCGGCGGCGCCGATATTGCCGCCGGCGCCGGAGCGGTTCTCGACGACAAAGCCCTGCCCGAGCGCCTCCTGCAGCCAGGCGGCGGTGAGGCGGGCGAAGATGTCGACGGTGCCGCCGGGCGGGAAGGGGGCGATGATGCGGACGGGGCGCTCCGGCCAGCGCCCCTGGGCCCGGGCCGGCAGCGGCGAGGCGAGGCCCGCGCCGAGCGCGGCGAGCAGCGGGCGGCGGCGCATCACGCGCTCTCCTCCGCCGCTTCCCCGATGGGGGCGAGGGCCGCGAAGCCGGCGCGCAGCGCGGCGGGAATGGGCGCCGGCCGGCGCGTGGCCGGGTCCAGCATCACCATGACGGCGCGCGAGGTGGCGAAGCAGGCGCCCTCGCGGAACAGCCCCTGCTCGACGGTGAGGCTGCTGCCGCCGAGCCGCGTCACCGCGGTGCCGATGCGCACCCGGCCGGGGAAATGGATCTCGGCCCGGTAGTCGATCTCGACCCGGGCGACGACCATGCGCACCGGGCTGCTCTCCGGCGGGCCGGCGATGGCGCGCATGACCTCGACCCGGCCGGCCTCGCAGAAGGCGCCGATGGCGCCGTTGTTGACATGGCCATTCATGTCCGTGTCGGCGATCCGCAGCTTCTCCTCCGTCCAGAAGGGGAAGCGTGCGGGCGCGGGCGGCGGCGGCGGCATGGGCGGGAATCCTCCGGATTTGGGCCCGAGGCTCCCGGCCGCACCGCCGCGCGTCAAGCCGGGCTCAGCGCTTCTTCTCGGCCTCGTAGCGCGCCTTGTTCTCGGCATTCGGCGGATAGAGGCCGGGCAGCTTCTCGCCCTGCTCGACCTTGCCGACGATCCAGGCCTCCAGCCGCTCCTGCTCGGTGCCGCCGGCCAGCACCTCGTCGAGGAAGGCGGCGGGGATGCAGACGGCGCCGTCATCGTCGACGACGATGATGTCGCCCGGGAAGACGGCGACGCCGCCGCAGCCGATCGGCTCCTGCCAGCCGACGAAGGTGAGGCCGGCGACCGAGGGCGGCGCGGCGCCGCCGCGGCACCAGACCGGCATGCCGGTGCCGACCACGCCGGCGACGTCGCGCACGCAGCCATCGGTGACGAGGGCGGCGACGCCGCGCTTCCGCAGCCGGGCGCAGAGGATGTCGCCGAAGATGCCGGCATCCGCGACGCCCATGGCATCGGCGACGGCGATGACGCCCTCCGGCATGTCCTCGATCGCGGCGCGGGTGGAGCGGGGGGAGGACCAGCTCTCGGGCGTCGCCAGGTCCTCGCGCGCCGGGACGAAGCGCAGCGTGAAGGCGGGGCCGACGAGGCGCTTGCCCTTGGCGGTCGGGGTGAAGGGCTGCGGCCCGCGCATCCAGATGTTGCGCAGGCCCTTCTTGAGCAGAAGGGTGGTGATGGTGGCGGTGGAGATGGTCTCCAGCGTCGCGCGGGCGGTGGGGTCGAGGGACATGCGGCGCTCCTGCCCGTTGGTCCCTCTGGATTAGCCTCGTTGCCCGGGTCACACCAGGGGGTTGGAGACGCCTGCTGACGGATGCCGACAGGCGCCCTCAGCCAGCCTCGTGGTCTTCCAGCATCTGGGTGAAGAGTTGAAGGTCCACTTCGAAGGAGGAGGCGAAACCCTCCGAAGGGTTGTCAGAAGTGCCATGTAGACAGAAATACTGACCCTTCTTGTGGGAGCATAAGTCGTAGAAAAAATCGTCCTGCATGTGCTCCGGAGCCAAGCCCAGGAAGCGGATACCGCGCGGGGAGAAGGCCAGATTGGTGCATTCCGCACCGAGGACCCCTACGATATGGCTGGCACGCGAGAATGTCTGCACCTGCGCGGCCAGGCTCATGAGTCCAGGGGTGGTGACGACATAGCCGCGTTGCTCCACCATGCGAAGGACCGCATCCTCGTTGCGCAGCTTCCGACGGGCCCCATCGGGGCGCCTGACATACAGTTTCTCCGGTTGAGGTGCGGGCGTGGCCGTCGCCAGGAGCCGCCGTCCCAACTCTTCGAGGGCCGTGATAACCACTGGCGCCTTCACCCATGGCTGCACAGTGAGTGGCAGGGGATAAATGAGGTCCTTGACGAATTGCGGCCTCGGGCCTGGCCAGACAAGCTGTTCTTCCGTGATGCCATAGGCGGCGAGAGAGTCCGCATAGACCTTGCGCATCGCCGGCGCCGCGGCGGTCAGCAGAAAGCGGCATCGGGTCAGGTCAACCAGCCCTTCCAGCAAGCTCAGTCGCGGCAGGCTTTCCACCAACCAGTGCCCGTAATTGCTGTCCCAGCGCTGTTTCAGCAGGACATAGGTGCCATCCGGCAAGGGCTCGCTGCCGCGATAGTCCGGCTTCGCCTCATAGAGGCCGGCCTCGTCCGTCAGGACGAAATCATCGATATCCTTGGCGTGATGCGCGTTGATAAGGCTTTCGCGGACGATCGTGCTGCCATCAATGACGATGGTGCCGACGCCGGTGACAGTCGCGTCGCGCAGCCTGACGACCTGTGCAGGCGGAGGAACCACCTCTTCGGTCAGGTGCGGCTTCATGAGATCGGCAATCCAGCAGACCACTGGTCCCTTGATCACCGGTGTGATGCGACGGTAGCGGCCGCCATTGGATTGTTCGGCCAGCAAAGAGCCGCATTCCGTGGCCGGCCGTGAGGTGAAGCGCTGAGTATGCTGGATTGCAGACAAACTGGACGACAAGGAGCTTGCTTCCTCCATTGCCTCGGCGGCCTGGGGCCGGGCCGAGCTGACGCCACGAAGCAGCGCGGGCAGCGCGATCTTCGCCACCACTGTCCATACGATGGGCGCCATCGTGTTCGGCAGGCTCGCCCAGTCGCGTTGGCGTACCCGTTGCATTGCGCCACGAGCTTAACCGATCCTTGCTGGGTCTGGAGCAGATCCCGATCAGTGGGCTCACCTGATCGGGTGAAGATGCTCTGAAAACAATAGTCTGGGGCACGTCCCCTGAACCGGTGTTCAGGGGACGTGCCCTAGGTTATGGCGAACGCCCAACCAGCCGAACCCTGCAATGCCGGCTGCGGGTCCGAAATGCGATAACTGAGCGATGATGCCGGCGTTGGAGCAGGCCAGAACAGATCACGATCATGCATGCTCGACTGGTGGGGATCTGTCTAGCCCGCCGCCATCTCCGCCACATGCCGCGCGGCTTCCAGCAGGCGATGCGCGCCATGCTCGCGCTGGGCGAAGCGGCGTCCGTCCTCGCCGAATTGCCGCAGGGTGCCCGGGTCGCTGAGCAGGCTGGCGACGGTCGTGCCCAACTCGTCGGTGCCGACGAGACGGACTCCAGTGCCATCGCCGAACCGTCCCTGGATGGCTGCGGCATGCGCGACCACCGGCGTGCCGCAGGCGAGGGATTCGATCAGCGCGCGGGGAACGCCCTCCCAGAGCGAGGGATGCACCATGAGGCGTGCCCGTCCGAGCTGCGCCAGCACATCGGCGTTCGGCAGCGCGCCGAGGAAGCGGATGCGGTCATGCCCCGCCGCCGCGGCGGCCACCTCGCCCAGCGTCTCGCCGCCGCCGACCAGGGCGATGCTGAAACGGCCGAAGAAGGGGCGCAGCGCGATCTGGTTCTTCCGCGCCTCGAAGCTGCCGACATTGATGATGTCGTAATGCGGCGCCTGGTCCTGGCGCTCGGCATGCACCCGGTCGGCGACCGTCCAATCGACGAATTTCGGCAGGATCCGGCAGGCGATTCCCGTCCCGGCCGCGGCCCTGACCGCCGCCACCTGGCTCCCGCTCTCCGCGAACACGAAGCGGGCCGCCGCGAGTTCCGGCTCCACGGCATTGCCCCCGAGGATGAAGCCGATCTTCGGGCGGGGGTGCGTCAGGGCCGCGAGGACGAATGCGACGATGTCGTAGCCGATCCCCTTGAAGACGATGGCATCCGGCGCATCCGTCGTCAGCGCGCCGCGCAGGGCGGTGGAGACGGCGCGGTGCGGCGCGGCGGCGCGGTCATCGGCCGGGAAATAGACAAGCGGGACAAGGCCGGCGAACATGTCGCGCCTGACGGTGCCCCCATCGGACATCCGATAGACCGCGGCGTCATGCCCCTGCCGAGCGAGTTCCCGCGCGATCACCGCCTCCCGGATTTCGCCGAACAGGTCCGAAGCCGGATGCGACAGGACGATTCGGATTTTCATGGGGCCGGCGCGATGGGGAATTCTTATGACGCGGCAATCTTCATAACAGCTTGTTAATCGCTGCCTCCACCAGGACCTCCGGCGCCGCCTCCACCGACAGCTCGATCACCCCCTCCGCCGCCTCCGGCGTCTCGAGCGTGGCGAACTGGCTCGCCATCAGGCTCGGCGGCATGAAGTGCCCGGCCCGCGCCGCCTGCCGCGCGCCGATCAGCGCCGGATCGCCCACCAGGTGCAGCAGCCGCAAGGCCGGCCGTCCGGCCCGCAGCCGCGCGCGGTAGATCCGCTTCAGCGCCGAGCAGGTGACGACGCCGCCCGCCCCGGCGGCGCCCCGCGCATCCACCCAGGCGCCGATCGCATCCAGCCAGGGCCAGCGATCGTCATCGGTGAGCGCCTCGCCGCGGCTCATCTTGGCGATGTTGGCGGGCGGGTGGAAGGAATCGGCATCGGCGAAGGCGACATCCAGCCGCGCCGCCAGCAGCGTGCCCACCGTGCTCTTGCCGGCCCCGGAGACGCCCATCACCAGGACCAGCGGCTTCGCCCCTGCCATGCGCGCCGCCTCAGCCCTTCGCCTCCGGCGGCTTCGGCGGCTCGAGATGCCCGCCGAAGCCCTTGCGCTGGGCCGAGAGCACCTTGCCGGAGAAGCGCGCCTCGTCGCGGCTGGCGAAGCGGGCATAGAGCGCGGCCGAGAGCACCGGCGCCGAGACCGCCGTCTCCACCGCCGCCTGCACCGTCCAGCGGCCCTCGCCGCTGTCGCTGACATGGCCGGAGAAGCCGGCGAGCTCCGGATCGCCGGCCAGGGCCTGCGCCGTCAGGTCGAGCAGCCAGCTCGCCACCACGCTGCCGCGGCGCCAGGCCTCGGTGATGTCGGCGAGGTTGAGGCTGAGGCGCTGGTCCGGCGGCAGGGCCTCGCTATCGGCATGCTTCAGGATGTCGAGCCCTTCGGCGAAGGCCTGCATCATCCCGTATTCGATGCCGTTATGGACCATCTTGGTGAAATGCCCGGCGCCGTTCGGCCCGGCATGCACATAGCCCTGCTCCGGCCGCGGGTCGCCCGTCCTTCCCGGCGTCGGCGCCGCCGCCGCCTTGCCCGGCACCAGCGCGGCGAAGATCGGGTCCAGCCGCCGCACCACCTCGGCCTCGCCGCCGATCATCAGGCTGTAGCCGCGCTCCAGCCCCCAGACGCCGCCCGAGGTGCCGATATCGAGGAAATGCAACCCCTTCGCGCGCAGCAGGGCGCCGCGGCGGACGCCATCCTTCCAGAAGCTGTTGCCGCCATCGATCAGCACGTCGCCCGGTGCCAGCAGCCCGGCCAGGGTCAGCAGCGCCGCCTCGGTCGCCTCGCCCGCCGGCAGCATCACCCAGACCGCGCGCGGCGGGGCGAGGGCGGCGACCAGCGCCTCCAGATCCGCCACCGCCTGCGCACCCTCGGCCGCCAGCGCCTGGCCGGGGGCCGGGTCGCGGTCGAAGGCGACGCAGGCATGGCCCGCCCGCAGCAGCCGCCGCACGATGTTGCCGCCCATCCGGCCGAGGCCGACCATGCCAAGCTGCACCCGGTGATCCTTTCCGCAACGGTGGCGAGGAAACGGTTGTGTAGCCCCGGCCGGGCGGCGGGGGAACGCTGGCCGGCACCCCCGCCGGGCAGGAGCCGGCCCGGAAAATGCATTATGCTCCGCCCATGGACATCCCCGGCCCATGAGCGACCGCATCGGCTTCCTGCTCAACGGCGCGCCGGTCCGCCTCCCGGCCGGCACCTCGCCGACCATGACCCTGCTCGACTGGCTGCGCGGCCAGGCCAGCCTCACCGGCACCAAGGAAGGCTGCGCCGAGGGCGATTGCGGCGCCTGCACGGTGGTGCTGGAGGCGGCCGATGGCAGCCGGGCGCCGATCAATGCCTGCCTCGCCATGCTCGGCCAGATGCATGGCAGGGCGATCCGCACCGTCGAGGGGCTGCGGCAGCCCGGCCTCGGCCCGCACCCCGTGCAGCACCGCCTGGCCGAGGCGGATGCCACGCAATGCGGCTTCTGCACCCCCGGCATCGTCATGGCCGCCTGGGCCCATACGCGCGAGGGCGGCGACCCGCATGAGGCGCTGGCGGGCAATCTCTGCCGCTGCACCGGCTACCGGCCGATCCTCGACGCCCTGACCGGGATGGCGGATGACGGCGCGCCGCCGCCCGTTCTGCCGCCCCCCGAGGCCGCCTGCTTCACCGCCGAGGGACAGGTCTTCCACCGCCCGGCGAGCCTCGCCGAGCTGCTGCGGCTGCGGGCGGCGCATCCCGCGGCGCTGCTGCTGGCCGGCGGCACCGATCTCGGCCTGCTGGCGAGCGAGCACCGCCAGCGCCCGCCGGCCATCATCGCGCTCGATGCCGTGCCGGAGCTGCAGGCCTGCGCCGAGGATGCGGCCGGGCTCACCATCGGCGCGGCGCTGCCCTATGCGCGGCTGCTGCCCCTGCTCACCGGCGGGCTGGCGCCCTTCGCCGCCCTGCTGCGGCGGCTCGGCTCGCGGCAGATCCGCAGCCTCGGCACGCTCGGCGGCAATCTCGGCACCGCCTCGCCCATCGGCGATGCCCTGCCGGCGCTGCTGGCGCTCGGGGCGCGGCTGCATCTCGCCTCGGTCCGTGGCGAGCGGGAGATGCCGGTCGAGGATTTCCTCGCCGGCTATCGCCGCACCGCCCTGGCGCCGGAGGAGGTGATCCGCGCCATCCGCCTGCCGCGCCCCGCCGCGGGCGAGGTGCTGGCCTGCGAGAAGCTCTCGAAGCGCCACGACCAGGACATCGCCGCGGTGAGCGGCGCCTTCCTGCTGCGCGTCGAGGACGGGCGCATCGCTTCGGTGCGGCTGGCCTTCGGCGGCATGGGGCCGATGGCGGCGCGCGCCCGGGCGGCGGAGGCGGCGCTGACGGGGGCATCCCTGGCCCCGGCGGCCTTCGAAGCGGCGGCGGCGGCGCTGGCGCAGGACGTGGCGCCGCTCTCCGATGCCCGCGGCAGCGCTGGCTACCGGCTGGCGGCGGCGCAGGGCCTGCTGCGCCGGCTCTACTGGCGCCTCGCCCGCCCCGACCTACCGCTCGAGGTGCAGGCGCTGTGAACGCGCCTGGGGGCGGCCCGGCGCGCGGCATGGGGGCGGCGCTGCGCCAGGACAGCGCGCTGAAGCACGCGACCGGCGAGGCCCGCTTCCTCGACGACCTGCCCGAGCCGCCCGGCCTGCTGCACGCCGCCCTTGCCCTCTCGCCCATCGCGCATGGCCGGCTGCTGGCGCTCGATCCCGGCCCGGCGCTGGCCCTGCCCGGCGTCGTCGCGGTGCTGCGGCCGGGCGACATCCCCGGCCGCAACGACATCGCCGCCGCCGGCAGCAACGAGCCGCTGCTGGCCGAGGGCATGGTCCTGCATGCCGGGCAGCCGCTGGCCATCGTCGTCGGCGCGACGCGCGACGCCGCCCTGGCCGGCGCCGCGGCGCTGCGGCCGGAGATCGCGCCCCTGCTGGCGATCCTCAGCCTCGAGGAGGCGATCGCCCGCGAGGCCTGGGTGCTGCCGCCGCAGGAGATCCGTCGCGGCGACGCGGCCGCCGCCCTGGCCGCCGCGCCGCATCGCTGCCACGGCGAATTCCGCGTCGGCGGGCAGGAGCATTTCTACCTCGAGGGCCAGATCGCCCTCGCCCTGCCGGGGGAGGATGGCGAGATGACCATCCAGTCCTCCACCCAGCACCCGACCGAGGTGCAGCACATCGCCGCCCGGGTGCTGGGCTGCCCCTTCAACCGCATCACCGTGGCGACGCGGCGCATGGGCGGCGGCTTCGGCGGCAAGGAGAGCAATGCGAGCTGGGTCGCCGCCGCCGCGGCGCTGGCGGCCCGCGCCACCGGCCGGCCGGTGAAGCTCCGCCTGCCGCGCAAGGCGGACATGGCGGCGACCGGCAAGCGCCACCCCTTCCTCTATCGCTGGCAGGCCGGCTTCGCCGAGGATGGCCGCATCCTGGCGCTGGAGGCGGTGCTGGCCGCCGATGCCGGCCACAGCCTCGACCTCACCGCCGGCGTCATCTTCCGCGCCATCACCCATGCGCTCGGCTGCTGCGACGTGCCGGATGTGGCGCTGCGGGCCCTGGCCTGCCGCACCAACACCGTCAGCAACACCGCCTTCCGCGGCTTCGGCGGGCCGCAGGGGGCGCTGCTGATCGAGGATGTGGTGCATCGCGTGGCCGCCGCGCGCGGCCTGCCGCCCGAGGATGTGCGGGCGCGCAATTTCGCCGGCGGCGGGAATGGCGCCGAGACGCCCTATGGTCAGGCGCTGGAGGGGGCGCTGATCCGCCGCGTCTGGGCCGAGGCGCGGCGGGATGCCGGCTGGGACGAGAAGCGGCGGGAGATCGCGGCCTTCAACGCGGCGCATCCAACGCTGCGCCGCGGCCTCGGCAGCATGGTGCTCGCCTTCGGCATCTCCTTCGGCCAGATGCACATGAACCAGGCCGGCGCGCTGGTGCATGTCTACACCGACGGCTCGATCCGCCTGAACCATGGCGGCACGGAGATGGGGCAGGGGCTGTTCATCAAGGTGGCGCAGGTGGTGGCCAGCGTCTTCGGCGTCGATGTCGGGCGCATCGCCGTCTCCGCCACCAGCACGGCGGAGGTGCCGAACACCTCCCCCACCGCGGCGAGCACGGGCAGCGACCTCAATGGCTGGGCGGCGCATGCGGCGGCGAGCGCGATCCGCGCCCGCATGGCGGCGGTGGCGGCGGCGGAATGGGGGGTGCCGGTGGAGGCGGTCGCCTTCGCCGAGGGCCAGGTGACGGCCGGCGGCAACCGCGCCATGGAAT
Organism: Roseicella frigidaeris; assembly: GCF_003258945.1. Taxonomy (GTDB): domain Bacteria; phylum Pseudomonadota; class Alphaproteobacteria; order Acetobacterales; family Acetobacteraceae; genus Paracraurococcus; species Paracraurococcus frigidaeris. The sequence continues at coordinate 242,875 of NZ_QLIX01000001.1, forward strand.
TCGGCGCCCTGGCGCAACTCGCCTACATGCAGCGGGTCTCGCTCTCGGCGACCGGCTTCTACCGCACGCCCGACATCCACTGGGACCGCGCGACCATGCGCGGCGAGCCCTTCTTCTACTTCTCCTATGGCGCGGCCGTGGCGGAGGTGGCGGTGGATCTGCTGACCGGCGAGCATCGCTGCCTGGCGGCGCATCTGGTGCAGGATTGCGGCCGCAGCCTCAACCCGGCGGTCGATCTCGGCCAGGTGGAGGGCGCCTTCGTCCAGGGGCTCGGCTGGCTGACCTGCGAGGAGCTGTGGTGGGATGCCGCGGGGCGGCTGCGCACCCTCGGCCCCTCCACCTACAAGATCCCCGGCAGCCGCGAGGTGCCGCCGGTGCTGCGGGTGCGGCTGCTGGAGGGGGCGCCGGCGCGCTCGGAGACCATCTTCCGCTCGAAGGCGGTGGGCGAGCCGCCGCTGCTGCTGGCGACGGCGGTGTGGAATGCGCTGAAGGACGCGATCGGCACCGACCATCTGGACGCGCCGGCGACGCCGGAGCGGGTGCTGCGGGCGATCCGCGGGGGCTAGCTGCTAGCGACGGGACCACGGCCTGAAGGACGGCTGTCGGGACACGCGTCGCCCGTTGCCCTGGCGCGGCTTTGCCGCGACAGGCTGTGCCGGAATTCGGGCGTTGGGTGAATCCCCGGGCCCCCCCACGACGCCGCGCAGCGGTTTCGTGGGGAACTCCTAGGCCCGGTCGGCGGCGGCGCGCGGCGCCGGCAGCACCGCGCCGCCGCCCTCGCCCGGCGGCGCCAGCGCCGCCTCCATCGCCAGCCGCAGCGTGGCCAGCTTGCGCTCGTTCTCCACTTTCAGGCCGAACACGTCCTTCACGTAGAAGACGTCCACCGCCCGCACGCCATAGGTGGTGATGTGCGCCGAGGCGATCTGCAGCCCCTGGTCGCTGATCGCCGCCGTCACGTCATGCAGCAGGCCCGGCCGGTCGCGGCCATTCACCTCGATGACGGTATGGGTATTGGAGGCGTGGTTGTCGAAGACCACGCGGGGCGGGACGGTGACGGCGCGCAGCCGCGCCGGCTCCCGCCGCACCTTGCGGATCTCGTCGCGCAGCCGCAGCCGGCCGGACAGCGCCTGCTCGATCAGCACCGAGAGCTTGGCCAGCCGGTGCGGCGCGTCGAAGGCGCCGCCGGCCGCGTCCTGCACCCAGAAGGTGTCGAGCGCCATGCCGTTGGTCAGCGTGTGGATGCGGGCATCGACGATGGAGGCGCCGGCGACGGCGAGCGCGCCGGCGATGCGGCTGAACAGGCCCGGATGGTCGGCGGCATAGACGGTGATCTCGGTCACCGCCCGGCTCTCCAGCACCCGGGTCTTGACCGTCAGCGGCGCCTTGCACGCCTCCGCCTCGCGGATCAGCGCGGCGTGGCGGGCATGCGTCTCGGCATCGAAGGAGAGCCAGTAGCCGGGATAGCCGAGGCCGAGGAAATGCTCGCGGTCGGCGGCCGGCCAGCCCGCCAGCATGGCCGCCGCCGCCTCCCGCGCCCGGGCGACGCGGACATCGCGCTCGGGCACCGAGAGGCCGCCGGCCAGCACCTCGGCCACGCGCCAGTAGACCTCGCGCAGCAGGGTCGCCTTCCAGCCGTTCCAGACCTTCGGCCCGACCGCCCGCATGTCGCAGACCGTCAGCACCAGCAGCAGCCGCAGCCGCTCGGGCGACTGCACCAGGTCGGCGATGTCGAGGATGGTCTTCGGATCCTCGATGTCGCGCTTGAAGGCGGTCTGGCTGATCAGCAGGTGGTGCAGCACCAGCCAGGAGACGGTCTCGGTCTCCTCCGGCGTCAGGCCCAGCTTGGGGCCGAGCTCGGTGGCGATGCGGGCGCCGAGCTCGGAATGGTCGCCGCCGCGGCCCTTGGCGATGTCGTGCAGCAGCGTCGCCATGTAGAGGGCGCGGCGCGACTGCAGCTGGCTGATCAGCTCGGAGGCGACCGGCGCCGCCTCGGCCAGCTCGCCGCGCTCGACCTGCTGCAGCACCCCGATCGCCTCGATGGTGTGCTCGTCCACCGTGTAGACATGGTAGGTGTCGAACTGCATCAGCCCGACGATGCGGCCCCAGTCGGGGATGAAGCGGGTGAGGAAGCCGGTCTCGTTCATCAGCCGCAGCCAGGTGGCGGCGTCGCGGCCGGCGAGCAGGTCGAGGAAGAGGGTGTTCGCCTCCTCCGTGCCGCGCAGCGCCGTGGCGTGATGGGCGTTGCGGATCAGGGCGCGGATGGCGAGGGGGTGGATCTCCAGCTTGCGGTCCCGCGCCGCCTTCAGGATCCTGAGCATCAGGATCGGCTCGCGGGAGAAGTCGCGGTTCGGCGGCGCCGCCACCAGCTTGCCGTCGGCGAAGGCGAGCCCGGCCTCGGCCAGCGCCGCATCGCCCTGCCGCCGGGTGGCCGGCGGGCCGAGCGAGGCCCGCTCGATCGCCGGCTCCAGCACCCGGGTCAGGCGGAGCACGTCGCGCACCGTCAGGAACAGGTGCTTCATGAAGCGCTCGACGCCGTCCTGCCGGCCGCGCGGCGTGTAGCCCATGCGGGCGCCGACCACCGGCTGGAAGTCGAAGGTCAGCCGGTCCTCGGCCCGGCCGGCGACGTAGTGCAGGTGGAAGCGGACGGTCCAGAGGAAGTCCCAGGCGCGGCGGATGGCGCGCGCCTCGTGCTCGGTCAGCAGCCCGCCGCCGGGGCTTTCCGGGCCCACCAGGTCCGGCATGCGCTGGGTGTTGAAGGCGTAGCGGGCGAGCCAGTAGAGGGTCTGCAGGTCGCGCAGCCCGCCGCGCCCCTCCTTGATGTTCGGCTCCACCAGATAGGGGCTGTCGCCGTAGCGGGCGTGCCGGGCGGCGCGCTCGGCCCGCTTGGCGGCGAGGAAGGGGCCGAGGCCGCGCTGGCCGCGCATGCGGGCGAAGGCCTCGGTGAAGCGGTCGAAGATCGGCCGCTCGCCGGCGAGGAAGCGCGCATCGACCAGGGCGGTCATGATGGTCGCGTCCTTGGTGCTCTCGTCGAGGCAGTCGCCGATGCTGCGGGTGGCGTGCCCGACCTTCAGCCCGAGATCCCAGAGCAGGTAGAGCACGAACTCCACCACCCGCTGCGCCCGCGGGCCGGCCGGCTGGTCGGAGAGGAAGAGCAGGTCGATATCGGAATAGGGCGCCAGCACGCCGCGGCCATAGCCGCCGGTCGCCACCAGGGCGAAGGGCGCCTCGGCCAGCTCCGCCGCTCCGCGCGCCGGCACCATGGCCAGGGCGTAGTGGTGGATCGCCAGCATCAGCCCGTCGCTCAGCGCCGCCAGCCAGCGGGCGGCGGCGAGGCCGGAGAGCTCATGCGCCTCGAAGCTGTCCTGCACCGTGCCCTGGATGCGGCCGAGATGCCGCCGCAGCGTGTCGAGCGCATCCTCCCGGCGGATCGGTCCGCCGCCGGCTTCCCCCGTCAGCTCGGCGATCAGGTCCGGGATGACACTCGGCATCTCGGCCAGCACCGGATGGCGCTGGGCGTTGGCCCGGGCGGGAAGAGCGGAGGCGGCGGTCATTCCCACCAGAGTAGCCGCACTCAGCCGCCGGGGACAGCACCAACCAATAGGCTTTTCAGGTGATACAGCGCATCCTGCGCATCCCGTGGCGACAGCGTATCGGGATCGAGCGCGGCGAGCGCGGCCAGGACGGGATGGCCGGCGGCAGGCTCCGTGACCGGCGCCGGCGCCGAGGCGCCAGCGCCGGCCGCGGCGGGGCGCGCGAAAAGCGGCAGCTCGTCCGAGAGCGGGTCGAGGCCCTTCGCGCGCGCCTCCAGCGCCGCCAGCACCTGCGCCGCGCGCGCCAGCACCGGGCGCGGGATGCCGGCGAGCTTCGCCACATGCAGGCCCCAGGACCGCTCGGCGGTGCCGGGGGCGACGCTGTGCAGGAAGACCACCTCGCCTTTCCATTCCTTCGCACGCATCGTCGCCGGCGCCAGCTCCGGCAGCTTGCCGGCCAGCGCGGTCAGCTCGTGGAAATGCGTGGCGAAGATGGTGCGGCAGCGGGTGCGGTCGTGCAGCGCCTCCAGCGCCGCCCAGGCGATGGCGAGCCCGTCCCAGGTCGCGGTGCCGCGCCCCACCTCGTCGAGCACCACCAGGCTGCGCGGCCCGGCGAGGTTCAGGATCGCCGCCGTCTCCGCCATCTCCACCATGAAGGTGGAGCGGCCGCCGGCCAGGTCGTCCGAAGCGCCGACGCGCGAGAAGAGCCGGTCCACCAGGCCGAGCCGGGCGCTCTCGGCCGGCACGAAGAGGCCGGCCTGGGCGAGCACCGCGATCAGCGCGTTCTGCCGCAGGAAGGTCGACTTGCCGGCCATGTTCGGCCCGGTGAGCAGGCAGATCCGCTGGCCCGGCGAGAGGTCGCAGTCATTGGGGACGAAGGCCGGCCCGCGGCTGCGCGCCAGCGCCGCCGCGACCACCGGGTGGCGGCCTGCGACGATGCGGAACTCCGGCCGCGCCGTGATCTCCGGCCGGCACCAGCCGCCCTCGGCGGCGAGCTCGGCGGCGCCGGCCTGCAGGTCGAGCTCGGCCAGCGCCGCCGCCGCCCCGGCGATGCCCGGTGCCGCGGCGAGGCAGCGGTCGCGCAGATGCCGCGCGATCGCCCGCTCGCGCCGGGCCGCCCCCTCCGCCGCCTCGGACAGGCGGCGGTCGAGCGCGGCGAGGGCGGCGCAGGTGAAGCGCACGCCATTGGCCATGGTCTGGCGGTGGATCGGGGCGAAATCGCCGGTGGCGCCGGCGGGCGGGCTGCGCAGCAGCGCCTCCCCGGCGGCGGCGGGCAGCTCGGCCAGATAGCCGAATTGCTGGTGGTGGCGGACCTTGACGCTCGCCACCCCCCAGGCCTGGGCGAGGTCGAGCTGCAGCGCCGCGATGGCGCCGCGGGCGTCGTCGCGCAGCCGCCGCAGCCCGTCGAGCTCGCCGTCATAGCCCGGCGCCACGATGCCCGGATCCTCCAGCCGCGCCGGCAGCGTCTCGGCCAGGGCCCGGGCGAGCTCGGGCGAGGGGTCGGCGGCCGGGCGCAGCGCCGCGGCGCAGCCGCCGAGCAGGGGCGGGATGGCGACCGGCGCGTCCAGCCCCGCGACGCTCCCCTGGAGGCTCCCCTGGGGCGACCGCGCCAGGGCCTCGGCGATGGCGGCGGCGCGCGCCAGCCCGTCGCGGATCGCCGCCAGGTCGCGCGGCGCGAAGCGGTCGAGCGCCAGCCGGCCGAGGGCGCGGGCCATGTCCGGCGCGCCCTTCAGCGCCGCCCGGATCGCCGCCCGCAGCGCCGGCGCGGCCAGCAGCGCCGCCACCGCGTCGTGCCGCGCCGCGATCGGCTCCGGCTCGGCCAGCGGGCAGCCGAGCCGGTGGGCCAGCAGCCGCGCCCCGGCGGCGGTCACCGTGCGGTCGACGGCGGCGAGCAGGCAATCGCGCGCCCCGCCGCGCTCGCTGCGCAGGATCTCGAGGCTGCGGCGGGTGGCGGCATCCATCTGCAGCACGCCGCGCTCGCCGCGCGGCACGGGATGCGCGAGATGCGGCAGGGCGCGGCCGGCCTCGCCCTTTTGGGTGGCGCGGACATAGTCGAGCGCCATCGCCGCCGCCGCCGCCTCGGCCGGCGAGAAGCTGCCGAAGCCCTCCAGCGTGGCGACGCCGAAGGCCTCGGCGAGCCGCCGGGCGCCGTCGCGCGGCGGGCTCGCCTCCACCGCGCCGGGGAGCGTCGCGGCGAGCGCGGCCGGCGCCAGCACCTCGGCCGGCTCCAGCCGGGCCAGCAGCGCCGGCAGCTCGGCCGCCGCCAGCGCCTCGGTCTCGAAGGCGCCGGTCGAGAGGTCGAGCCAGGCGGCGCCGAGCCGCTCGCCCGCCGGCTCCGCCTCCGGCGCCAGCGCCAGCAGCCAGGCCGGCCGCGCCGCCTCCAGCAGCGTCTCCTCGGTGACGGTGCCCGGGGTGACGAGGCGCACCACCTCGCGCCGCACCGCGCTCGCCTTCCGCCGCTTCGCCGCCTCCGGCGTCTCCATCTGCTCGGCGATGGCGACCCGGAAGCCGCGGCGGATCAGCCGCGCCAGGTAGCCCTCATGGCTGTGCGCCGGCACGCCGCACATCGGGATGCGGCCGCCCTGGTGCTCGCCGCGATAGGTCAGCGCGATGTCGAGCGCCCCGGCGGCCGCCTCGGCATCGGCGAAGAACATCTCGTAGAAATCGCCCATGCGGAAGAAGAGCAGCGCATCGGGATGCGCCGCCTTCAGGCCGAACCACTGCGCCATGGCGGGCGAGGCGCCCTCGGCGCTGGGCAGCCGGGTGGAATCGGGGGCCTGGTCCATGCCGGTCTCTACCGCGTCCGGCGCGCCCGCGGCAGCCCCGGGGGCGGGTCTTTCGTTGGCCGGGGGCAACGGCGCTTCGCGGCGGCGAAGCACCCGCCTTCACGGCGGCGGCACGGGCTGCCTTAATGTCCGCATGGGGGAGAGGCGCCACGGCCCCCGGGTGACCGGCCGGCGAGCGAGAGGAAACGATCCATGGATGATTCACCCAAGGCCGGACTGGCCGGCGCGCTCGCCGATGGCCGCACCGCCCGCGTCACGCCGGAGGAGGCGCTGGCGCTGCATGCCGAGGGGCGGCCGGGCAAGCTCGAGATCCGCCTGACCAAGCCGCTGATCACCGCCCGCGACCTCTCCCTCGCCTACAGCCCGGGCGTCGCCGAGCCCTGCCTGCACATCCACCGCGACCCGAAGCTCGCCTATGACTACACGGCCAAGGGGAATTTCGTGGCCGTGATCTCGAACGGCACGGCGGTGCTCGGCCTCGGCAATCTCGGCGCGCTGGCCTCGAAGCCGGTGATGGAGGGCAAGGTGGCGCTGTTCAAGCGCTTCGCCGATGTCGACGGCATCGATCTCTGCCTCGACACCGAGGATGCCGACGAGTTCGTCAACGCCGTCCGCTTCCTCGGTCCCTCCTTCGGCGGCATCAACCTCGAGGACATCAAGGCGCCCGAGTGCTTCGTCATCGAGCAGCGGCTGCGCGAGGTGATGGACATCCCGGTCTTCCACGACGACCAGCACGGCACGGCGATCGTCGCCGCCGCCGGGCTGATCAACGCCGCGCACCTGACCGGGCGCGACCTCGCCGAGACGCGGCTGGTCATCAACGGCGCCGGCTCGGCCGCCATCGCCTGCGCCGAGCTGCTGCGGGCCATGGGGATGCGGCCCGAGAACATCATCATGTGCGACACCAAGGGCGTGCTCTGGCGGGGCCGCACCGAGGGCATGAACCAGTGGAAGTCGGCGCATGCGGTGGAGACCCGGGCGCGGACGCTGAGCCAGGCGCTGGAGGGCGCCGACGTCTTCTTCGGCCTCTCGGTCAAGGGCGCGGTGACGCAGGAGATGGTCCGCGCCATGGCCGACCGGCCGATCATCTTCGCCATGGCCAATCCCGACCCGGAGATCACGCCGGAGGAGGCGCGGGCGGCGCGGCCGGACTGCATCGTGGCGACCGGGCGCTCGGACTACCCGAACCAGGTCAACAATGTCCTCGGCTTCCCCTTCATCTTCCGCGGCGCCCTCGATGTCCGGGCGAGCACCATCAACGATGCGATGAAGATCGCCGCCGCCCGGGCGCTGGCCCTGCTGGCGCGCGAGGACGTGCCGGAGGAGGTGGGCTCGGCCGGGGCGGGCAAGTCGCTGCGCTTCGGCCCGGAATACATCATCCCGAACGCCTTCGACCCGCGGCTCATCAGCCGCGTCCCGGTCGCCGTCGCCAAGGCGGCGATCGACAGCGGCGTGGCGCGTCGGCCGATCCCCGACCTGCAGCGCTACGCCCGCAGCCTCGCCGGCCGGCTGGACCCGACGGCCAATGCGCTCGAGCTCATCACCGAGCGGGTGCGGGCCAACCCGAAGACAGTCGTCTTCGCCGAGGGCGAGGAGGAGAAGGTCATCCGCGCCGCCATCGCCTTCCAGCAGGCGGGCTACGGCACGCCGGTGCTGGTCGGGCGGGAGGACCGCATCCAGGCGACGACGCGCGCCCTCGGCCTGCCCCTGCCGGAGGGCATCGTCATCCGCAACGCCCGGCTGTCGGACAGCAACCGGCGCTACGCCGAGTTCCTCTACCGCCGGCAGCAGCGGCACGGCTTCCTGTTCCGCGACTGCCAGCGCCTGGTCAACCAGGACCGCAACGTCTTCGCCGCCTGCATGGTGGCGACGGGCGATGCCGATGCGCTGGTCACCGGCGTCACCCGCAGCTACTCGGTGGCGCTCGAGGGCATCACCACGGTGATCGACCCGGTGCCGGGCAGCGTCATGTTCGGCCTGACCCTGCTGCTGGCCCGCGTCTCCGGCACGGTGGTCGTCGCCGACACCGCGATCCACGAGCGGCCGGACGCCGCGACGCTGGCCGAGATCGCCACCCAGTCCGCCGCCGCGGCGCGCCGGCTCGGGCACGAGCCGCGGGTCGCCTTCCTCTCCTTCTCGACCTTCGGCGACCCCAAGGGCTCCATCCCCGGCAGCATCCGCGAGGCGGTGAAGCTGCTCGACGAGCGGCAGGTGGATTTCGAGTATGACGGCGAGATGGCGGCCGATGTCGCGCTGAACCCGGCCCTCCGGGCGCATCTCTATCCCTTCTGCCGGCTGACCGGCCCGGCGAACGTGCTGGTGATGCCCGGGCTGCACGCCGCCCATATCCTCACCAAGGCGGTGCCGCACCTGACCAGCGGCACGGCGATCGGGCCGCTGCTCATGGGGCTCTCGAAGCCGGTGCAGATCGTGCCGGTCGATGCCGGGGTCGGGCAGCTCCTCGACATGGCCTGCCTCGCGGCGCATGCCGCCTCGGCGCGCTGACCGGCCCGCGCCGCGAACCTCTCGGGTCCGCCATGCCGGAGCAGCCTCTCTTCACCATCGGCTATGAGGGCGCCACCCCCGACCGGCTGATCGAGTCCCTGCGCGAGGCCGGGGTGACCACCCTGGTCGATGTCCGGGAGCTGGCGAACAGCCGCCGGCCCGGATTCGCCAAGCGCGCCCTGTCGCAATCGCTGGAGGCGGCCGGCATCGGCTATCGGCACATGCGCGCCCTCGGCACCCCGGCCGAGGGGCGGGCCGCCGTCCGGGCGGGGCGCTATGGCGAGATGCGGCGGATCTTCGGGGCAAGGCTGGCGGGCACCGAGGCGCAGGCGGCGCTCGGGGATCTGGCCGCCTCGGCGCGGGCGGGGCGGGTCTGCCTGCTCTGCCTGGAGCGGGATCCGGCGCAGTGCCATCGCACGCTGGTTGCAGAAGCTGTTGCAAGCCATGGTGGGTTTGCCATTGTCCACCTCAGCGCGGCCGGCGCCCTCCCGGCCTGACCAGGGGGAGACGCATGGCCCTGAGCCTGATCCTGCACGACCTCGCCGCCCTCGAATCGGAGGACGAGACGCGCTTCTTCGAGGCGATCTTCCAGATTGCGCCGGAGCACTGGCGCCTATCGGCCGGGGCCACCCTGCTCGAGACCGGGGTATCGCCGAGCTACCTGCGCGACCACCTGCTGCGGGCGCTGCCCGAGCCATTGCGGAGCATGACGCAGCTCCTGGTCACCCGGGTCTCCGCCGACGCGGCCTGGAACGGCCTGCCCACGGTGGGCGAGCAATGGCTGAAGGACGCCCTCGCGCCCTGAGGCCGCAGTCCCCGGCCCAGGGCGCCGGCCCCCCTCAGCCACGCATGTAGCGCCGCTCCGGACGGTAATGCAGGTAGCGGTGCAGGCGGTGGCGGAGGCGACGAAGGAGGCGCTGCAACATCGGCCGGCGGTCCATGGTTCCCCGGTTGAGGGCCTACCGATAACAGCGTGGAATTGCGGAATAGTTACGGCACCCGTTGCCCCGCGACGACCACGATTCCCACCGAGGTCGCGGGGTAGCCGGCGATCGAGAGCCGCAGATGCGGCGGCGAGATCGGGCCGAGCGGTACGCGGCCCTCCTCGAAGGGCGGGACATCGACGAACTGGTCCATCACGCCGATCGGGTGCCGGTCGTCGAGCGGCAGCATGCGGTGGCCGCGCGCCGCCAGCCGGGCGGCCAGCGCCTCGAGATGCCGGCGCTGGAACAGCACGGTGCTGCCGCGGTCGGGCGTCGAGGCCTCCGGGTCGAGGTTCAGCTCGGTGGTGTGCACCGCGACGCCGCCCGGGCGCAGGCAGCGCATCGCCGTCTCGACGAAGGCGAGCCCCGCCTCGTGCGAGCCGAGATGCTCCATCGAGCAGGCCGACCAGACGATGTCGCGGCTGCCGTCCAGCAGCGCTTCCGGCAGCTCGGCCATGTCGGCGCTGCGGAAGCTGACCAGCCGGTCGAAGGCGGCGCGGTCCGAGAGATGCGGCCGGAAGAGCCGGTCTGTGCCGGCGCCGTGCTGGCCGGTGGCGATCCAGTCCTGCGCCCGCATGTCCTCGGCGGCGATGTCGGTCGCCAGCACCTCGACCCCATGGGAGGCGAGGATGGCCGGCAGCGGCTCCTCGCCCACCGCGAAGCCGATGGCGCGCCGGCCGGGTGCCAGCAGGCCGGCCTCCCAGAGCACCTGGAGGATGTAGCAATCCTCCCAGAGCTTGCGGTGGTAGAAGGGCGTGGTGCCGAGCGCCCGGCACCAGTGCCGCACCCAGGGGCCCTCGATATCGGCCTGCCGGCAGGTGCGGCTGGTCAGGCCGGCCGACGCCGGGGCCTCCGGCAGCGCCACCGCCGGCCCGGCCAGGCCGGCGGCGTAGTGGCGCTGCACCAGGTCGTTGCCCAGCACCTTCACGCTCCAGCGGAGCATCTCCGCCTCGCGGGTCTGCAGCCTCAGCCACTCGGCCGGAGGGTTGAGGTTGCCGCGGCGCCGGGCGCGGGCGAGGGAGCGGAACAGGCTGAGCGGCATGCCCCCGCATGTGCCGCAGCCGGGTTACCAACAAAATGAGCGCGCCCCGCCGCCTGCGCCAGGCCGGCCTGCATCGATGCCGGCCCGCGGCTCATGCCGCGACGCCAGGCGGCGCGGCGGCGCGGCGCCCGGCGTTCGGGGGACAGGAAGGCGAAACCGTCCTGCCTTCGGCATGCGGGCCTCGATGGGGCGCCATCGAGGCCCTCCAGCCTCACCCGTCGAGCCGGATGCCGAGCTCGCGGATCAGCGGCCGCCACTCGGCGTTCTCGCGGGCGACGAATTGCTGGAACTCCGCCGGGCTCCAGGGCGCGCTCTCGATGCCGAGATCGCGGTAGCGGGCCTGCACGTCATCGGCGGCGACGCCGGCCTGCAACGCCTCGGCGAGCCGCGCCACGATTGGCGCCGGGACGCCGGTGGGCACGCTCATGCCCTGCCAGCCATAGGCGACGGCATTGGCATGGCCGAGCTCGCGCAGCGTCGGCACGTCGGGCGCGCGCGGGCTGCGCGCCTCGGAGAAGCAGCAGAGCGTCTTCACCTTGCCGGTGGCGATGAAGGGGATGCCGGAGGCGCAGTCGATCACCACGCTGTCCACATTGCCGGCGAGCAGGTCCTGCATCGCCGCCGGGCCGCCGCGATAGGGGACGTGCGTCGCCTCCAACCCGGTGCGGCGCTTGACCATCTCCATCGCCAGGTGATGCGGCGAGGCCACGGCCGGGGAGCCGTAATTCGGCACGCGGATCTTCGAGCGGGCGAGGAAATCGGCGAAATCCCGCACCGGGTCGTCCGGACGGACCACGATGAAGAGCGGGAAGCGGCCGATGAAGCCGACGCCCTGGAAATCCTTGTCCGGGTCGTAGGGCAGCCGGCTGTAGAGCGCCGGGTTGTAGACCAGGATGCCGTTGTCGACATGCAGCAGCGTGTATCCATCCGGGGCACCGCGGGCGACCGCCTCGCTGGCCACCACGGCGCCGCCGCCGGGCCGGTTCTCGACCACCACGTTCTGGCCGAGGCGGCCGCCGATATGGCCGCCGATCAGCCGCGCGAAGGTGTCGCTGGCGCCGCCCGGCGGGTAGCCGACCACCCAGCGCAGCGGCCGGTCCGGCCAGGCCTGCGCCCGCGCCGTGCCGGCGGCCAGTGCCGCCGCCCCTGTTCCCGAAAGCAGTCCACGCCGTCCCAGCATCGCATTCGCCCTGCATCGCCAGCGCCCCCCGGCTGCCGCCCGCCGCGCCCCGGCGGGGCGGGCGGCGCGGGCCGGCGGGGCCATGGCCTGATCCAAGCAAGATCCACGCCCGGAGCGTGATCGCCTGAGGTGGACGCACCGCAGGCGTGAAGCACGCGATCAAGCAACGACCTGGATCCGCTGTTCGCATCTACCGGAAAGCCTGGCCTCCCGTCACGAGGCGAGAATGAGGATCCACAGCGGCAGGGTGATCACCGCCAGCAGGTGCTCGAGCGTGGTCAGCGCCGCCATCAGCGGCGCGTCGCCGCCCATGGCGCGGGCCATGACGTAGCTCGTCGTCGCCGTCGGCAGCGCCATGAAGGTCAGCGCCGAGGCCAGGGGGAGGGGATCGAGGCCGAAGGCATGGCCGAGCCCGAGCACCATGGCCGGCACCAGCGCCAGCTTGATGACCGAGGTTGCGAGCTGCAGCCCGAGTCGGTCGCGCAGCGCGCCGGCGGTGAGCGCCGCCCCGACGCAGAGCAGGCCGAGCGCGACGGAGGCCTGGCCGAGCGTCCGGGCCAGGGGCGCGAGGCCGCGCGGCAGGCCGCCGAGGGCGGCGAGCAGGAAGCCGGCGAGGCAGGCCAGCAGCAGCGGGTTCAGGGCGAGCTGCCGCAGCGCCCGCGCCGCGGAGAAGCCGCCGCCCCGGCCGAGCGCGAAGGCGAGGGTCGTCAGCAGCTGCGCGAAGGGCACGATGAGCCCGGTGGTGATGGCGCCGAGCGAGGTGCCCGCGGCGCCGAACAGGCTGCCGGTGACGGCGAAGCCCATCAGGTTGTTGAAGCGGATGCCGCCCTGGACGACCGAGGTCATCGCCGGGTGGTCGACCCGCGCCAGCCGCGCCAGGCCGAGGCTCAGCGCCGCGCCGCCGAGCAGGGAGAGCCAGATGGCCCCCGCCATGCCGCCGATCGGCAGGCTCGCCAGGTCGACCGCGGCGATCGCCGAGCAGAGCAGGGCCGGCATCAGCACCCAGAAGACCAGCCGCTCGATCCCGGCCCAGACCGCCTCCTCCCGCAGCAGGTGGCGGCGCAGCAGGGCGCCGAGCAGCAGCAGCCCGAAGGGCGGCACGAAGACGTCGAGATAGAGGGACAAGGACCGGCGCCGCGATGCTCGATTCGGGGGGGGAGGCGGATTGGGACCGCTCGCGGCGGCCGCGTCTACAGCGGATTGCGGCCAATCCGGCGGCGCGGCGGCCGCGGGGCGCCGGGCCACGACCGGGGGCCCGCCCCTCCGCGCGCCGCCCCCGTGCCGTCTCAGGGCATCGGCCGGCCCGCGAGCTCGGCGAGGCAGGCGGCCTCGGTGCGCGGCGTCGCGCCGCTCGCCCGCGCCGCGGCATGCGCCACGCCGAGACCGTCGCCGGCCGGATAGAGCACGAGGTCGAGGGCGCAGGCCGGGCCGGCATAGAGCCAGACCTCGGCGCCGCCCTCCGCGCGGATGAGCGAGGGCTCGCCGAGCCAGCGGCGCAGCAGCGCCGGCGGGGCGCCGAGGAGCTGGGCCGCGGCGGTCGGGGCCGGGCCGCTGGCCGCGGCTGGCAGGGCGGGCATCGCCGCCGGGCTGGTGGCTGCGGTCAGGCTGACGGGGCGCGGGGCGGGCTGGGCCGGGATGCCCTGCGGCGCCAGGGCGGCCAGGCTGGCCTGGCTGCTCTCGAGGGCGTGGCGCAGCGCCTCGGCCTCGCGCTCGCCGGACGTGGCGCAGGCCGCGGCCGGGAGCAGGAGCAGCAGGCGGAGCCAGGGCGTGATCGCCATGCTCGGGCCGTGCCGAGGGTTGGGGCGGGGGCGGGCCGGCAGGAACCGCCCGCCATCGGCCCGGGCTGGTCAGGCCTCGGCCGGCGCCGGGATCACCGGGGCGGGCACCGCGGCGCGCGGCGCGGCGGCGGCCTGGGCCTCGGTCAGCATCTCCATCTGGCCGGAGACCTGGCCGCCCTCCTCGACCGAGAGCTTGCGGCAGCGCGCGGTGCCGTTGACCTTGCCGCTGGCGCGGATGACCAGGCTGTTGCGGGCGGTGATGGTGCCGTCGAAGAGGCCGGCGATCTCCGCGTCCTCGACCTGCAGCTCGCCCTTGCAGATGCCGGACTGGGCGACGAAGAGCTCGCTTGCCTGGATCATCTGGCTCTCGACCGTGCCCTCGACCACCAGGCGCTCGGCATCGGTGACGGTGCCCTGCAGGCTGATGCCGCGACCGACGACCAGGGTGCGGCGCTCGCCGGCCTCGCCGCGTAGCGGCGGCCGGGACGGCACGCCGACCGCAGGCCCCACGGGCGCGGGACGGATGCCGACGCTCGGCGTGGCGGGCGTGGCGGTCGGCTTCGGAGCCATGGACATGCTGGGCGAGTCCTTCAATGCGGGACGGAAAGGCGGCACGCCGATATCGGAATCCTTGGCGGCCGGGATCGTCGCCGGCGTCGGTTCGGCGGCCGGCACCGCCGGTCCCTCGTCACGTTTGCGGCCGAAGATGGCCATGCTGCCCCCCTTCAGAGCATGAGCGAACCAAGCGTCCGGGCGGTCCGGCGCGGCGTGTCGCGCAAGGTCCCCGGCTACCATGCAGGCTCGTGGTAACACAACCGAGAGATCGCATTTCCGAGAGGATTTTTTCCCGGCTATTTCCAGTCAACCACGTTGCAGGAGATGCGTCATCGCCGCCGTGCCGAGAACCGGCACGAGGAGGTTCACGACCGGCACCAGGGCAAGCGTCGCCAGCACCGCGCCGAGGCCGAGCACCTGCCACTCCCGGCTGCGCCGCAGCCTCCGCGCCGCCTCCACCGTCATGCGCCGCTGCGCCACCCCCTCGAACAGCCCGTGGCCGAGGGCGACGGTCGAGATCAGCCAGAAGGCCGCCGCCCCGAAGGGCGGCGCGAAGAGGGCGAGCGGCAGCGCGAGCAGCGAGAGCGCCGCCATCACCAGGCCGAGCTTGAGGTTGAAGCCGATCTGGGCGCCGAGCGTGGCGCCTTCGGCCGGCGGCAGGCTGGGGTAGTAGCGCCGCTCCACCGCCGCCGCCACCGGATCGAGGAACAGGCCGGAGATCGCCAGCATGGCGGGGATGAAGAGCCAGTAGGCCAGCCCCAGCGTGAGCAGCCCGCCGAAGGTCGCGGCGGCGGTGGCCAGCCAGCCCGTGCCGCCGGCCAGCGCGCCAGTGCCCCAGGCGGCGAGGAGGGCGAGGCCGGCGAAGACCGCGACCGCGCCGAACAGCCCCTTGGCGAGAGGGGCGAGGAAGGCGGGGTCCGACATCTGCCGGAGCGTCAGCGTGCAGGCAGCCAGCATCATCCCATCCAGCGATGGCCCAGGCGGGGGCCCGGGCGGGGGCCCAGGCAGCGAGACCCAGGCGGCGAAACCCAGGCGGCGGTTGCCGCCACGCGGCGTTGCGGGGTATCCGCCCGCCTCAGAGTCAGCAAGGGCCGGCCATCAGGGGCCAGCCCGGGCCGCAACGCCCGCCAGCCCCATGAGGTCGCGACCGAGATGAGCGAACCCAGCCTCGATATCCTCGGCATCGGCAATGCCATCGTCGATGTGCTCGCCCGGGCGGAGGATGCCTTCCTCGAGTCGCGCAACCTGGTCAAGGGCGCGATGCGCCTGGTCGGGGCGGAGGAGGCGGAGGCGCTCTACGCCGCCATGGGCCCGGGCACCGAAAGCTCGGGCGGCTCGGCCGGCAACACCTGCGCCGTCGCCGCGGCGCTCGGCGCCCGGGTCGGCTTCCTCGGCAAGGTGGCCGACGACCAGCTCGGCCGGGTCTTCGCGCATGACATCCGCGCCGCCGGCGTGCATTTCCCGACCGCCCCGCTCGTGGGCGGCGCCCCGACCGCGCGCTGCCTGATCCTGGTCACGCCGGATGCGCAGCGCACCATGAACACCTATCTTGGCGCCTGCGTCGACTTCTCCGCCGCCGATGTCGACGAGGCCGAGGTGGCGCGCGCCCGGGTCCTCTACATGGAGGGCTACCTGTTCGACCCGCCGGCGGCGCAGGCCGCCTTCATGGAGGCGGCCCGGATCGCCCACCGGCATGGCCGGAAGGTGGCCCTCAGCCTCTCCGACGCCTTCTGCGTCGAGCGGCACCGCCAAGCCTTCCGCCGCCTGGTGCGCGAGGAGGTGGACATCCTCTTCGCCAACGAGAGCGAACTCCTCTCCCTCTACGAGACCGAGGATTTCGAGACGGCGGCGGCGCTGGCCGCCGAGGAGGTGGGGCTCGCCGCACTCACCCGCAGCGCGCTCGGCAGCCTCGTCGTCGCCGGGGCGGAGCGGCACGCGGTCGCCGCGGTGCCGGCGCGGGTGGTCGACACCACCGGCGCCGGCGACGCCTATGCCGCCGGCTTCCTCGCCGCCTATGCCCGCGACCTTCCCCTGGCGGAGTGCGGCCGCTGGGGCTCGGCCGCCGCGGCCGAGATCATCTCGCATTTCGGGGCCCGGCCGCAGGGCGACCTCAAGGCCCTGATCCTGGCCGGCCCGGGGAATCGCCCCGTCTCCTCGGTGCTGGGCTGAGGCGGGCGGGCACCCGGCCGCCGCCCCGCGCTCAGATGGCGGCTGCCCTGCGGCATTAAGGCTCGCATTTCCGGCGGCCTCGCCCTATCTGTGCGGCGCAACATGCCGCCCTGCTGCGCCGCCCGAGCCGATCGCCCCTGCGACCGGGGCGCGTCGTTTCGCGTTGCGGCACCCAGGGACATGACCCCGCATGGAACTCCGTAACGTCGCGATCATCGCGCATGTCGACCATGGCAAGACAACGCTGGTCGACAACCTCCTGAAGCAGGCCGGCGCCTTCCGCGCCAACCAGCAGGTGGCCGAGCGGGCGCTCGACCGCAACGACCTGGAGCGCGAGCGCGGCATCACCATCCTCGCCAAGTCCACCGCCGTCGAGTGGAAGGGCGTGAAGATCAACATCGTCGACACCCCCGGCCACGCCGATTTCGGCGGCGAGGTGGAGCGCATCCTCTCCATGGTGGACGGCGCCATCGTGCTCTGCGACGCCGCCGAGGGGCCGCTGCCGCAGACCAAATTCGTGCTGACCAAGGCGCTGGCGCGGGGGCTGAAGCCCATCGTCGTCATCAACAAGGTGGACCGCCAGGACGCCCGCGCGGACGAGGTCCACAACGAGGTCTTCGACCTCTTCGCCGCCCTCGGCGCGAGCGACGAGCAGCTCGACTTCCACACCATGTTCGCCTCGGGCCGGCAGGGCTGGGCGGATATGAGCATGGACGGGCCGCGCAAGGACCTCTCGGCGCTGTTCGACCTGATCCTCTCGCATGTGCCGGCGCCGAAGGTCGAGCTCGACAAGCCCTTCGCGATGAATGCGAGCATCCTGGAGAGCGACAATTTCCTCGGCCGCATCCTCACCGGCCGCGTCGAGCAGGGCGTGGCGCGGCTCAACATGCCGGTGCGTGTGCTGCGCCAGGACGGCACGGTGGTGGAGAGCGGCCGGCTGACCAAGCTGATGACCTTCTCCGGCCTCGAGCGCGTGCCGGTCGAGGAGGTGCAGGCGGGCGACATCATCGCCATCGCCGGCCTCTCGGACGCGACCATCCCGGACACCATCGCCGCCCCCGAGGTGACCGAGCCGCTGCCGGCCATCCCGGTCGATCCGCCGACCCTCGCCATGACCTTCCGCATCAATGACGGCCCGCTCGGCGGCCGCGAGGGCAAGAAGGTCACCTCCCGCCAGATCCGCGACCGTCTCTTCAAGGAGACGGAGGGCAATGTCGCGATCAAGGTGAAGGACAGCGAGGAGGCGGACAGCTTCGAGGTCGCCGGCCGCGGCGAGCTGCAGCTCGGCGTGCTGATCGAGCAGATGCGGCGCGAGGGCTTCGAGCTGACCATCGGCCGCCCGCGCGTGCTGACCCGCGAGAACCCGGAGACCGGCGCCCGCGAGGAGCCCTATGAGGAGGCGCTGATCGACGTGGACGAGGCCTATTCCGGCGTCGTCGTCGAGAAGATGTCGCTGCGCAAGGGCCAGATGCAGGACATGCGGCCCTCGGGCGGCGGCAAGGTGCGGCTGACCTTCCTCATCCCCTCGCGCGGCCTCATCGGCTACCACGGGGAGTTCATGACCGACACCCGCGGCACCGGCATGATGAACCGGCTGTTCCACGGCTACGGCCCCTGGGCCGGGACGATCGAGGGCCGGCGCAACGGCAGCCTGATCTCCAACTCGGATGGCGAGGCGGTGCAGTACGCGCTGTTCTACCTGCAGGAGCGCGGCACGCTCTTCGTCGATCCGGGCGTGAAGGTCTATGTCGGCATGATCCTCGGCGAGCACTCTCGGGACAACGACCTGGAAGTGAACCCGATCAAGGAGAAGAAGCTCACCAACATCCGCGCCGCCGGCAAGGACGAGGCGCTGCTGCTGACGCCGCCGCGGCGGATGAGCCTCGAGCAGGCCATCGCCTATATCGAGGATGACGAGCTGGTGGAGGTGACGCCGGGCGCCATCCGGCTGCGCAAGCGCCATCTCGACCCGCATGAGCGCAAGAAGCATGCGCGCCGGGCGGAGAGCGAGGCGGCGTAAGAGCTTCCCGCGAGACCGCTTCGTGGTTCTGCGGGCGTCGCAGCGGATTCGAAGGGGCGGGGGCCGCAGGGCTCCCGTCTTTTTTGCATCCCCCTTGTCCGTCGCGAGCCCCATGACCGCCATCCCGCTTCGAGTTCCCCCGCATGCCCTCCGGCCGCATCCCTGACAGCCGCCGCCTGGACCATGATCCCTTCACTCGGGTTCGCGGATCATGGTCCAGGCCCTTGTTTGATCGCGTGATCCACGCTTTCGGTGAGTCCACCTCAATCGATCACGCTCCAGCGCCGCGGCCATGATCGGCTTCCTGCGCGCCCTGCTGCCGGCGCCGATGCGGATCAGCTGGCTGGAACGGCTGCGCGCCTGCGGCGGCGCGCTGCTCGGCCTGCTGGCCGCCGGTTTCGCCACGCGGCTGCTGGTCGGCGCCGGCGGACCCCTGCCGCTGCTGCTCGCCCCGATGGGCGCCTCCGCCGTGCTGCTCTTCGGCGTGCCGGCCAGCCCGTTGGCGCAGCCCTGGCCGGTGCTGGCGGGCAATGTGGTCTCGGCGGGAATCGGCATCCTCTGCGCTGGCTGGATCCCCGACCCGCTGGTCGCCGCCCCGGTGGCGGTGGCCACGGCGATCGGCGCCATGCTGGCGCTGCGCTGCCTGCATCCGCCGGGCGGCGCGGTCGCCCTGCTGACCGCGACGGGCGGCCCGGCCATCCAGGCCGCGGGCTGGGGCTTCGCCCTCAACCCGGTGGGCGTCAATTCGGCCCTGCTGGTCCTGGCTGCCATCGCCTTCAACACCCTGGCGGGGCGGCGCTATCCGCATGCGCCGCAGGCCGCGCCCGGCCACCAGACCCGCGACCCCGAGCCGGCGCAGCGGCTGGGCTTCAGCACCGTCGATCTGGACGCCGTGCTGCGGCGCCACGACCAGGTGCTGGACATCGCCCGCGACGACCTGGAAAGCCTGTTCCGCGAGGCGGAGATGGCTGCCTATCATCGTCGCCTGGGCGAGATCACCTGCGCCGACATCATATCGCGCGACGTCGTCGCGGTGGAGTTCGGCACGCCCCTGCAGGAGGCCTGGACGCTGCTGCGGCGGCACCGGGTCAGCGCCCTGCCGGTGCTGGACCGGGCGCGGCGGGTGATCGGCATCGTCACCCTGGCGGATTTCGTGAAGCATGCCGATCTCGACCGGCTGGACGGGCTGCGGGACCGGCTGCGCCGCTTCCTGCGGCCGGCGCCGGGCGTCTTCTCCGAGAAGCCGGAGGTCGTGGGCCAGATCATGGCCGCGCCGGTCCGCACCATCCCGATGGACACGCATGTCGTCGCGCTGGTGCCGGTGATGGCGGGCGGCCTGCACCAAGTGCCGATCATCGACCGGGAGCGCCGCCTGGTTGGCATGGTGGCGCAGTCCGACCTGGTCGCCGCGCTGTATCACGGCCGGCTGGCCGAGGCGGAGGCGCCGCCCGCCCGCCCCTTCGCGCGCATCGGGCCGGGGCTGCGCGGCGCCGGCTGAGCCGCCGCGCCGGCCGTTGTCCTGCCGCGGCGCGGTTTTGTGGGCGAGTTCCGGCAGGCGCTACACTCGCCGGGAAGCAGCCGCGCGAGCCCCCATGCCCGACACCCCGCCCGCCATCCGCACCCGCGTCACCGAGCTTCTCGGCATCCGCTACCCGATCGTCCAGGGCGGCCTCGCCCGCGTCGCCACCGCGCCGCTCGCCGCCGCCGTCTCGAATGCCGGCGGGCTTGGGCAGATCGCCACGGCCGGGCTCGACGGGCCGGCGGCGCTGCGGGCCGAGATCCGCCGCTGCCGGGCGCTGACCGACCAGCCCTTCGCGGTGAATTTCCCGATCGGCCGGCAGGATATCTGGCCGGGGCTGGAGGCGGCGCTGGAGGAGGGGGTGCGCATCATCGCGCTCACCGCCGGCAACCCCGCCCCCTATCTCCGCCGCTGCCAGGAGGCGGGGGCGAAGACCCTGGTGCTCACCGCCGGGCCGGAGCTGGCGCGGAAGGCCGAGGCGGCCGGGGCCGACATGGTGGCGACGGTCGGCTATGAGGGCGGCGGCCATATCGGCCGCTCGGACGAGACGACGCTGGTCATGGTCCCGCGCACGGTCGCGGCGGTGAAGATCCCGGTGCTCGCCTCGGGCGGCATCGCCACCGGGGCCGGGCTGCTGGCGGCGCTCGCCCTCGGCGCCGAGGGGGTCGAGATGGGCACCCGCTTCGTCGCCACCGCCGAGGCGCAGGCGCATGACGCCTACAAGCAGGCCCTCGCCGGGGCCGCGCCGGGCGACACCATGATCATCAAGCGCACGCTCGGCATGCCGGGCCGGGTGCTGCGCAGCGCCCATGCCGAGGCCATCCTCGCCGCCGAGACCGCCGGCGCCCCGAAGGAGGAGGTCGTCGGCATGATCCTCGGCGCGCTGAACGCCCGCGGCACCGACGAGGGCGATCTCGAGGGCAGCTATGTCTGGGCCGGGCAATGCGTCGGGCTGTTCGATCAGGTCGAGCCGGCGGGCGAGGTCGTGCGCCGCATGGCGGCGGAGGCGGCCGAGGGCCTCGCCCGGCTGCGGGGCATCGTCGCATGAGCGACCCGGCGCTGCTCCCGGCCACGGCGCTGGCCGGGCTCTTCGCCCGCCGCGCCCTCTCCCCGGTCGAGGCGCTGGAGGCGGTGCTCGCCCGCATCGCGGCGCTGAACCCGCGGCTGAACGCCATCGTCGCGCTCGACGAGGCCGGCGCCCGGACCGCGGCGCGGGCCAGCGAGGCGCGCTGGCGCGACGGCCTGCCGCTCTCGCCGCTTGATGGCGTGCCGCTGACGGTGAAGGACAACATCGCCATGGCCGGGCTGCCCTGCGCCTGGGGCAGCCCGCTCTTCCGGGATGTCGCGCCGGTGCGGGACGAGCTGCCGGTGGCGCGCGCCCGGGCCGGCGGCCTGGTCCTGCTCGGCAAGACCAACGTCCCGGAATTCACCCTGCAGGGCTATACCGACAACACGCTGTTCGGCCCGACGCGCAACCCCTGGAACCCGGCGCTGACGCCGGGCGGTTCCTCCGGCGGGGCGGTCGCCGCCGTCGCGGCCGGGCTCGGGCCGCTCGCCCTCGGCACCGATGGCGGCGGCTCGATCCGCCGGCCGGCCTCGCATACCAGCCTCATCGGGCTGAAGCCCTCGCCGGGGCGGGTGCCGCGCTGCGACGGGCTGCCGGCCATCCTGCTCGATCTCGAGCAGATCGGGCCGATCGCCCGCACCACCGCCGATCTGGTCGCGCTGCTCGCCCTGCTGGCGCCGGGCGATGCGCGCGACCCGGCGAGCCGCGCCCTGCCGGGCTTCGCGGTGCCGCCCGCCGTGGCGCCGCAGCGCATCCTCTTCGTGCCGCGCTTCGGCGCCAACCCGGTCGATCCGGAGATCGCCACCAGCACCGCCATCGCCGCCGCGCGGCTCGGCGCGCTCGGGCATATGGTGGAGGAGGGCGAGGCGCCCTTCACCACCGAGGAATTGGCGGCGCTGTTCGGCCCCATCGGCCAGGCCGGCCTCGCCTGGCTGCTGGCGGCGCGGGGCGGCGCGCCGGAGGCGCCGATGCTGCGCGAGATGGCGGCGGCCGGCCGCGACCTGCCGGCGACGGCGCTCTTCGCCGCGCTCGACGGCATCGCCGGCTTCCGCCGCCGCATGGCCGGGTTCTTCCAGGCCTGGGACCTGATCCTGACCCCCGCCGCCGCGGCGCTGCCCTGGCCGGCGGATCAGGTGGCGCCGCCGGTCATCGACGGCCAGCCGGTTGGGCCGCGCGGCCATGCGGTCTTCACCAATTTCGCCAACCTGGCCGGGCTGCCGGGCCTCGCCCTGCCCTGCCAGCCGGCCGAGAACGGGTTGCCCATCGGCTTCCAGCTCGTCGGCCCGGCGGGGTCGGATGGGCTGCTCTGCGCCCTGGCGGCGCAGTGGGAGGCGGCGCAGCCCTGGGCGGATCGCTGGTCGGCGCTGCCCCCCGAGATCGCCGATCCGCGCAACGCCTGAGCGCGGCCCGGCGTCTACTCCACCGTGATGTTCGCGGTGCGGATCACCGTGCCCCAGCGCTCGGTCTCGGCGCGCAGGAAGGCGCCGGTCGCAGCCGGGTCGCGGCCCTCCACCACGAAGCCGAGATCCTGCAGCCGGGCCGCCATCGCCGGCTCCCGCACGATGCGGCCGACCTCGGCGGAGAGGCGTGCGACGAGCTCGGCCGGCGTGCCGGCGGGCGCGAGCAGCATGCACCAGGAGCTGACGACGAAATCCGGGACGCCGCCCTCGATCACGGTCGGCAGCTCCGGCGCGAAGGCGGTGCGCGCGGCCGCGGCGATGCCGAGCGGGCGGATGGTGCCGGCCTCGAATTGCGACTTCAGCGTCGAGTAGGTGTCGAAGAGCAGGCCGATATTGCCGGACATCAGGTCCTGCAGCGCCGGCTGGGTGCCGCGATAGGGGATGTGCTCCATCTGCACGCCGGTGTCGATCTTCAGCAGCTCCATCGCCAGATGCGCCGTCGCGCCGATGCCGCTCGAGCCGTAATTGACCTTCCCGGGATTCTTGCGGGCGTAGTCCAGGTAGTCGCGCAGGGTCTTGCCGGCGATCTTGGTGCTGCCGGCAAGGACCAGCGGCGCCGTCACCATCAGGGAGAGCGGCGCGAAGCTGGCGATCGGGTCGAAGGGCATCTTCCCCGCCTGCAGCGTCGCATTCGCCGCATGCGCCGGCAGCACCGTCACCAGCGTGTAGCCATCGGGCGGGCTGGCGGCCGCGGCGGCGGCGCCGACGATGCTGTTGGCCCCGGGCCGGTTCTCCACCACCACGGGCTGGCCGAGCGCCTTGCCCAGCGGCTCGGCGACGAGGCGGGTGGCGATGTCGGTGGTGCCGCCCGGCGTGTAGGGGACGATGATGCGCAGCGGCCGGTCCGGATAGCCGGCGGCGCGGGCGGGCCACGGGGCGGCGAGCGCCCCCATGCCGAGCGCCCCCATGCCGAGCGCCATGGCCGTGCGGCGGGAAAGCGGCCGCGGCATCGGGTTCGTCGTCCTGGTCATGGTGCTTCCTCGTCCTCCGTCCCGCTCCATCCGCCCACCCGGGTCACGGATCATGGCCAGGGGCCGGCGTTTGATCGCGCGATCCGCCTCCCGGCGAACCCGCCCCAGGCGAACACGCTCTATCGCGGTTCCGGCGCGGCGCCTACCGGCCGGCGCCGCCGATCAGCCGCCGCCGCAGCCGCGCCGAGAGCCCGTCGATGGCGGCGACGATGACGATCATCAGCAGGATGATGAAGGCCACCTCGTCCCAGGCGCGGACCCGGATGCGCTCGGCGATCTGCAACCCGATGCCGCCCGCCCCGACCACGCCGAGGATGGCCGCCGCCCGGGTGTTGCTCTCGAAGAAGTACAGCGCCTGGGCCAGCATCACCGGCAGCACCTGCGGCAGCACGCCGAAGCGCAGCCGCTCCGCCCAGCCGCCGCCGGCCGCCGCGACGCCCTCGACCTGCCGGCGCTCCACCGCCTCGATCGCCTCGGCATAGAGCTTGGCCAGCACCGCGATATCGGCGGTGGCGATGGCCAGCACCCCGGCCAGCGGCCCGAGCCCGACCGCCCGCACATAGGCCAGCGCCCAGATGAGCTGGTCGATGCCGCGGAAGCCGTCGAAGAGCCGCCGGATGGAGAAGCGCAGCAGCGTCGCGGTCACCAGGTTGCGGGCGCCGAGGACGCCGAGCGGCAGGGCGAGCAGCGCCGCCGCGACGGTGCCGAGCAGCGCCATGGCGACGCTCTCGGCCAGCCCCCGCAGGATGTCGCCCCAGAGCGCGCCGGGCGAGGGCGGCAGCATCAGCCGCAGGATGGTGGCGAGGCCCGAGAGCCCCTGCCAGAGCCGCGCCGGGGTGAAGCCGAACAGCGCCAGCGCCCAGCCAAGCCAGGCCAGGCAGGCGGCGGCGCCGAGCGCCCGCAGCAGGCGCCGGCGCAGCGGCGGCGCGAAGGCCTCCGGCAGCCGGGCGCGCCAGGCGGCGGTCTCCGCATCGCTCACCGCGGCGCCCCGATCAGGCGGTGGCGCAGCCGCTCGGAGAGCAGGTCGATGGCGGCGACGCAGAGGAGGATGAGCACCACGATGGCGCTGATCTCCTCATAGTAGTTCTGCGCGATGACGGTGTAGAGCTCCTGGCCGATGCCGCCGCCGCCGACGAAGCCGATGACGCTGGCGGCGCGCAGGTTGATCTCGAAGCGCAGCAGGGCGTAGCTCAACAGGTTCGGCGCCACCTGCGGCAGCACCGCGAAGCGGCAGGCCTGGGCCCAGGAGCCGCCGGCGGCGCGCGCCGCCTCGAAGCCGCCGGTCCCGGCATTCTCGATCGCCTCGGCGAAGAGCTTGCCGAGCGTGCCGGCGGTGTGCAGCGCGATCGCCAGGATGCCGGCCAGCGGCCCGACGCCGAAGGCCCAGACGAGGATCAGCGCGAAGACGATCTCCGGCACCGTCCGCATCGCCTCTAGCCCGCGCCGCGCGAGCTGGCGGGGCAGCATCCCGGCGCCGAGGTTGCGCGCCGCCGGGAAGGCGAGCAGCAGCGCCGCCGCGGCGCCCATCAGCGTCGCCAGCGCCGCCATGTTGGCGGTTTCGAAGAGCAGCCAGGACCAGGAATCGAGGCGGTAGAACCAGGCGGCGAGGCTGCCCTCGGTGTCGCTGCCGGCGAACAGAACCGGCCAGCGCAGGGTGGGCAGGATCTTGCCGAAATACTCGCCCACCCGCGGCAGGCCGGCGGCGAGGGTTGCCGGCCGCACCTCGCTCACCCAGGCGGCAACTAGCAGGCAGGCCAGCAGCAGGGCGAGGCCGAGCAGCGTCCGGTCGCGGCGGGCGCGCCGCGCCGCCCGCCAGGCCGCCTCGGCCCCGGCGAGCGCCGCCGCGGTGGTTGCGCTCAGTTGCGGCGCCGGCGCTCCGCCGCCTCCTGCCTGCGCATCTCGATCATGAAGACGTAGTCCTGATGCGTGACCTCGCGGTAGCCGGCGCCGCCGCCGCGCTCGATCTGCCGGTAGATCGCCGGATGCGCCTTGGGCAGGGCGAGGTGGAACAGCCGCATATCCTCCTTGAAGCCCGCCGGCAGCACGCTGCGCACGGTCTGCGGCCCGTTGATGATCGGGTCGGAGGTCCAGATCACCCGCATCTGGTGCATGTCGAGCAGGCCCTTCTCGACCATCGCCCGCAAGGTGCCGCGGGTGTAGCCGGCATTCACCTCGCCCTGGCCGGAGGCCCAGGTGACGGCGGCGTCGTACTGCTTCTGCACCACGGCGATCACCGCCTGCTCATGCCCGCCGGCGAAGCCGGTGCGGCCGAAATACTGCTCGGGATTGATGCCCTGGCGGCGCAGCGCGAAGCGCGGGATGAGGTAGCCGCTGGCGGAGTTGGGGTCGGACCAGGCCATCGCCTTGCCCCGCATGTCGGCGAGCGAGGTGATGCCGCTATCGGCCCGCGCCAGCATCACCGCGACATAGCTGATCGAGCCGTCCGCCTCCTCGGTGGTCAGCAGCGGCTCGACGCCGCCATTGGTCTCGATCCAGGCGGCGGCATAGGCGGCCGGGGACATGTTGGCGATGTCGAGTTGCTGCGCGCCGAAGGCCTGGATCACCCCGGCATAGTCGCTGGCCGGGTAGAGCCGGGCGGGCAGCTTGAAGGTCGCCTCCAGCAGCGCCCGGTAGTCCTCGAACCGGCCCAGCCGGTCGGCCTCGTTCTCGCCGCCGAGCAGGCCGATGCGGAGCTGCTTCATCTGCGCCCCCCAATCCCGCGGCCCGGCGGCGGGGAAGGCGATGTCGGGATCGGCGCTGCGCCGTGCCCGCGGCGGCTGGCCCTGGGCCTGACCCTGGCCCTGGCCCAAAGCGCGGCTGGTCGTCAGGGCGAGGGGTGCGACCAGGGAGGCGGCCAGGGGGACGACCAGGGCGCGGCGCGTGGGCATGCCGGGGGATCCTTTCGGGAGGCGCCGAGCGATCATGCCATCGCCGGCCGGGCCGCGGCAGCCTCGGACTCGGCGGCGAGGTCGGCCTCCGGGAGGCCGTAGACCGCTTGCAGGCGCGCCGCGTCGAGCGCCTCCGGCGGGCCGTCGAAGACGATGCGGCCGGCCTGCATGGCGACGATCCGGTCGCAATAGGCGCGGGCCGTCTCGAGATGGTGCAGGTTGACGAGCACGGTGAGGCCCTCGGCGCGGTTCGCCTGCCGCAGCGCCTGCATCACCAGCCGGGCATTGGCCGGATCGAGCGAGGCGATCGGCTCGTCGGCGAGGATCAGGCGCGGCGCCTGCAGCAGGGCGCGGCAGAGCGCGACGCGCTGCTGCTGTCCGCCCGAGAGCGTCTCCGCCCGTTGCAGCGCCAGGCCCAGCAGGTCGAAGCGCTCCAGCATGGCGAGCGCCCGCGCCCGCTCCTCGGCGGGGAAGCCGCCGGTCAGCAGCAGCCGGGCGCGGCCGAGCCCGTGCTGATAGGCCAGCCGCCCGAGCAGCGCGTTGGTGAGCACGTCGAGCCGCTGCACCAGGTTGAATTGCTGGAAGACCATGGCGCAGTTGCGCCGCCAGCGGCGCAGCGCCCGGCCGCGCAGGGCGGTCACGTCCGTCCCGTCGCACAGGATGCGGCCGGCGCTCGGCTCGACCAGCCGGTTCAGCAGCCGCAGCAGCGTGGACTTGCCGGCGCCGGAGCGGCCGATGATGCCGAGCATCTGCCCGGCGGGCACGGCGAGGCTGACCGCATCCACCGCGACCGTCGCGCCGAAGCGCCGCGTCAGCCCCTGCAATTCCAGCATCGCGCCTCCGGTTCCGGATCGCCGCGGCGTGGGCGACTCCGGCGCATCGCCCCGGGGCCGCTTATAGCAATCGGCCGGCCTCCTGGCCGGGGGAAGGGGCCATCGTGCCGATATCGCAGTGATTCGCCTGTTACGTGAATTGCGCCAAGGGCCGGCTCCGCGCCAGCCTGGACGGGGCGATTGCCTGGACGGGGCGATTGAAGGAACGCATCCAACCGCCCAGGATTATCGTCCATGCGCCCCGTCCCGCGGGACCTGGCGTGCCCAGACTCGAGGATCGCCATCCTGTCTTCCGCCTCGCTGCCGCGCCGCCGGCTCGGCCTGCTTGCCACCACCCTGGTGCTGGCGGGCCCCCTGCTGCCGCTTTCGGCCTGCGCGCCGCATCCCGCCGCGGCGCAGCGCGGCCTGATCCCGGATTTCGCCGACCTCGCCGAGCGGGTGCAGCCGGCCGTCGTCAACATCGCCGTCACCTCCGAGCAGCGGGCCGAGATCCCGCCCGAGCTCCGCGGCACGCCCTTCGAGCGCTATTTCCGGGACCGCATGCGCAACCGCCGGCAGGAGGTGCAGGGCGCCGGATCAGGCTTCGTCATCGACCCGGCCGGCTACATCGTCACCAACAACCATGTCGTCGGCAATGCCAGCAAGGTGGTGGTGGCGTTGCAGGACGGCTCGGAGCTGCAGGCCCGCGTCGTCGGCACCGACGACCTGACCGACCTCGCCCTGCTGAAGGTCGACCCGCGCGGGCCGATGACCAGCGTCTCCTGGGGCTCCTCGGCGGCCGCCCGGGTCGGCTCCTGGGTGCTGGCGGCGGGCAACCCCTTCGGCCTTGGCGGCACCGTCACCGCCGGCATCATCTCCGCCCGCGGCCGGGAGATCGGCGCCGGGCCCTTCGACGACTTCATCCAGACCGATGCGGCGATCAACCCGGGCAATTCCGGCGGCCCGCTGTTCAACGCCGCCGGCGAGGTGATCGGCATCAACACGGCCATCTACTCGCCCTCCGGCGCCTCCGCCGGCATCGGCTTCGCCACCCCCTCGGACCTGGCGCGGCCGGTGATCGAGCAGCTCCGCCGCGACGGCCGGGTGGAGCGGGGCTGGCTCGGGGTCTCGGTGCAGGACCTGCTGGGGGAGGACGGGCGGAGCGGGCGCCGCGGCGTGCTGATCGCGGGCGTCGAGCGCAACAGCCCCGCCAGCCGCGCCGGGCTGCGGCAGAACGACATCGTCATCGCCATCAACGGGGAGCGGATCGAGACCTCCCGCGCCCTGGTGCGCACCGTCGCGGCGGTGCCGCCCGGCCAGACCCTGCGCCTGACCCTGGTGCGGGAGGGGCGGGAGCGCGAGTTGCCGGTCCAGGTGGGGCGGCGGCCCGGAGCCGGCTAGGGCGTGATCGCTCGAGCTAGAGCAGATCCCGATTAGGGGGACGCACCTAACCGGGTGAAGATGCTCTGAAAACAAAAGCCTAGGGTGCTTCCCCTGAACCGGTGTTCAGGGGAAGCACCCTGGACTCACCGGAAAGCGTGACTCACGCGATCAAAGACACGGCCTGGAGCATGGCCCGCGAACCGGGGTGAGCGGATCGTGGTCCAGGACGGGCAGGCCGGCGGCAACAAAGCCCTGGCATCCCGGTGCCGTTATCCGCAGGATTCCGGCACCGGGGCGCCAGGGCCCGGCCGGCCAGGGAATGATAAGCCGCGGGCCCGCGGCCGGTCAGCATGGTGCAGAATCAATCTGCCCGGCAAATGGCCGCAAGGTGGTTCAGGGGCAGGAAGGGTGCGACAGCCGCGGGCACGCTCCCGGCGCGCCGGACAGGGACGGGAAGACGATGCGGATACTGCTGGTCGAGGACGATGCCGAGGTCGCGCGCTTCGTGCGCAAGGGCCTGCAGGAGGCCGGCCATACGGTGGAGCATGCGACCAATGGCCGCGACGGGCTGTTCCTCGCGGCCTCCGAGCAATTCGACATGCTGGTGCTCGACCGCATGCTGCCGGGGGGCGTGGATGGCGTCCGCCTGGTCGAGACGCTGCGCAGCCAGGGCAACCGCACCCCGGTGCTGTTCCTCTCTGCGCTCTCGGCGGTGGATGAGCGGGTGAAGGGGCTGAAGGCCGGCGGCGACGACTACCTCACCAAGCCCTTCGCCTTCGCCGAGCTGCTGGCGCGGGTCGAGGCGCTGGGCCGCCGCCCCTCGGTGGATGCGCCGGCGACCAAGCTGCGGGTCGCCGATCTCGAGCTCGACCTGCTCTCGCGCACCGTCACCCGGGCGGGCAAGCGCATCGACGTGCAGCCGCGCGAATTCCGCCTGCTCGAGCACCTGATGCGGCATGCCGGGCAGGTGGTGACGCGGACCATGCTGCTCGAGAAGGTCTGGGACTACCATTTCGACCCCCAGACCAACGTCATCGACGTGCATGTCTCGCGGCTGCGGCAGAAGCTCGACAAGGGGTTCGACCGGCCGCTGATCCACACCGTCCGCAACGCCGGCTACATGATCCGGGCCGAGCCCTGAGCCGGGCCCGCGGGTGAGCGACCCGTCCCTCCCGGCCGGGCGGCTCCCCCTGCCGCGGCGCCTCGGCGGCGGCGGCAAGCCGGCCGGGCTGTCGGGCGCGCCGAGCCTCGCCCTCGGGCCGCCGCGGCTGCTGAAGAGCGCCGGCTTCCGCTTCGCCACCCTCTTCGCCGCCATGTTCGCCATCGCCGCGATCGCGCTCGTCGCCGTGCTGTGGTGGGCGACGGCCGGCGCGCTGGACCGGCAGACCGATGCGGCGGTCCGCGCCGATGCGATCGCGCTGGCCGAACGCTGGCGCGAGGCCGGCACCTCGGGGCTGGCCGAGGCGATCGAGGAACGGCTCGCGGTCGATGTCGAGAACGAGTCGATCTACCTCCTCATGGATGCCGAGGGGACGCGGCGCATCGCCGGCAACCTCGATGGCTGGCCCCGTGGCCAGACCGATGGCGTGCCCTGGTTCCGCACCCGGGTGATCCATGACGGGCTCGCGGTGGATGCGCGGCTGCACCGGCTGGAACTGCCGGGGCTGCGGCTGCTGGTCGGGCGCGACGAGACCGAGCGCAGCGAGCTGCGCCGGCTGCTCACCGAGGGGGTGGTCTGGGCCTCCGGCGCCGTCCTCGTCTTCGCCCTGATGGGCGCCTGGCTGATCCGCCACGCGCTGCAGGCCCGGATGGGACCGGTCTTCGCCACCACCGCCGCCATCGCCGGCGGCGACCTCGCCTCGCGTGTCACCCTGTCCGGCCGCGGCGACGAGTTCGACCGGCTGGCCCAGACGCTGAACGCCATGCTCGACCGCATCGCCTCCCTGATGGAGGGGGTGCGCGGCGTCTCGGACGCCATCGCGCACGACCTGCGCACGCCGATCGCCCGCGCCCGGGCCAAGCTGGAGGACGCGCTGGCGACCTCGGCGGATGGCGAATCGCTGCGGGCCGTGGTGGAGCAGGGCATCGCCGATCTCGACGGCATCAGCCGCATCTTCCAGGCGCTGCTGCGCATCGCCGAGGCGGAGGCCGGGGCCCGCCGCGCCGCCTTCGCGCCCTTCGACCTGGCGCCTGTCCTGGCGGATGCCGCCGAGATCTACGAGGCGACCGCCGAGGCGCGCGGCCAGCGGATGCTGACCGACCTGCCGGAACGGCTCGACCTGGTGGGCGACCGCGACCTGCTGC
The DNA here is from genome assembly GCF_003258945.1 of Roseicella frigidaeris. GTDB lineage: Bacteria > Pseudomonadota > Alphaproteobacteria > Acetobacterales > Acetobacteraceae > Paracraurococcus > Paracraurococcus frigidaeris. The sequence goes on from NZ_QLIX01000001.1 coordinate 273,826, forward strand.
TGCAGGCGGTGGCGAACCTGCTCGACAACGCCATCAAATTCACCCCGCCCGGCGGCACCGTGCAGCTTGCCGCCCGCCGGACGCCGGAGGGCATCGAGGTGACGGTGGCCGATAACGGGCCGGGCCTCGCGCCGGAGGACCGGGCGCATGCCGGCGAGCGCTTCTTCCGTGCCGACAAGGCGCGGGCGACCCCCGGCTCCGGCCTCGGCCTCTCCCTCGTCCGCGCCGTCGCGCATCTGCATGGCGGCGAGGTCCTGCTGGAGGATGCGGCGCCGGCCCGGCCGCAGCCGGGGCTTCGGGCGGTGGTGCGGCTGCCGCGGGCATGACCGAAGCGTCATGTTATGCCCACGGTTTCTTGAGCAGGCAGGCGGCACTGTCCGCGACGATGTCCTCCGTCCTGGTCCCGCCCGCGCTGCTGCTGTCGCTCGTCCTGCCGGCTGCGGCGGAACCGAGCCCGCGCGTGACCACCGACACGGCCGAGTACTGCACCAGCCTGGTCGCCCGGCTGGCCGGGCTGCCGGCGGCGAAGCAGGAGCCCTCGCGCTCGCTCGCCGCCGAGGGCGAGCGGCTCTGCGGCAGCGGCCATGTCCGCACCGGCATCGCCAAGCTGCGCCGCGCGGTGCGGGCGGCGATGGCCACGCCCTGAGGCCGGGCCTCCCGCCAAGGACACTCGTGGACGCGGCGGAGCTGGATGACGGTGGCCTGGCCGACGACAGGCCGGCGCGCCGTCCGGGAGCCGGTGCGGCCGCGACGCGCCCCGGCCGGGGCCGGCTTGAGGCGGGTCCGGGCCAAGCCTAAGCTCGCCGCAGTCCCGGGGGAAGCGATGTGAGCGAATTGCTGTTCGAGAGGCAGGGCGGCGTCGCCGTCATCACCCTCAACCGGCCCGACAGCGGCAATGCCTTCACCCTCGAGATGCTGGCCGACTGGGAGCGGGCGCTGCGCGAATGCATCGCCGACGCCGCCATCCGCGCCGTGGTCCTGACCGGCGCCGGCCGCATCTTCTGCTCGGGCGGCGACGTCAAGCGCATGGCCCGCAACGCCGCCGCGGGGCAGGGGCCCTGGGACCGGTCGAAATACCTGACCGACCATGTCCACCGCATCCCGCTGACGGTGCTGGAGCTCGACAAGCCCTATCTCGTCGCGGTGAACGGCGCGGCGACCGGCGCCGGCATGGACATGGCGCTGATGGGCGACCTGCGCTTCGCCGCCGAGAGCGCGCGCTTCGCCGAGAGCTACATCAAGGTCGGCTTCGTCGCCGGCGATGGCGGCGCCTGGATGCTGCCGCGGCTGATCGGCACGCCGAAGGCGCTCGAGATGCTCTGGACCGGCGATTTCGTCGCGGCCGCGGAGGCGGAGCGGATCGGCCTGGTGAACAAGGTGCTGCCGGATGCCGAGTTGCTGCCGCACACCATGGCGGTGGCCGAGCGCCTGGCCAGCGGCCCGACGGTCGCCATCCGGCTGATGAAGCGCATGGTGCGCCAGGGCGCCGCCAGCAGCTTCCCCGAGGCGCTCGCCTTTGCCGCGAGCTGCGTCGGCGTGGTCAGCGGCACCGAGGACTACCGGGAGGCGACCGCCGCCTTCGCCGAGAAGCGCAAGCCGGCCTTCCAGGGCCGCTGAGGGCGCGCCGCGACCATGACCCGCCCCTGCCTGCCCTACCTGCCCCCCGGCCGGCGCCCGGGCTTCGCCGTGCCGCCCGGCGCCTGCGACAGCCATGTGCATGTCTTCGGCCCCCATGACCGCTTCCCGCTGGCGGCCGACCGCAGCTACACGCCGATCGAGGCGCCGGTGGAGGCCTTCCTCGCGCATCTCGACGGGCTCGGCTTCGCGCGCGGCGTCATCGTCACGGCGAGCGCCCAGGGGACCGACAACGCGGCGATGCTGGACGCGCTGCGGCGCCACCCCGATCGCTTCCGCGGCGTCGCCGTGCTGCCGCCGGAGACCGACGACCGGACCCTCGATGCGATGACCGCGGCCGGGGTGCGCGGGCTGCGGCTCAACCTGCTGCGCGGCGCGGGCGGCGAGCGCACCTACCGCAACGGCGTCGGCCTGGAGAGCCTGGAGGCGCTCGGCCCGCGGCTGCGCGAGCGCGGCTGGCACCTGCAGATCTGGATCCATGCCCGCGACCTGGCCGAGGCCCTGCCGGCGCTGGAGCGGCACGGCATGGAGCTCGTCATCGACCATATGGGCCGCATCTCGACCCGCGAGGACACACCGGAGCATCCCGGCTTCCGCCTGCTCTGCGAGTTGCTGCGCGACGGGCGGGCCTGGACCAAGATCTCGGGCGCCGACCGGATCACCGGCGGCGAGGCGCCCTGGTCCGCGGCCGATCCCTATGCCCGGGCGCTGCTGGCGGCGAATGCCGCGCGCTGCGTCTGGGGCACGGACTGGCCGCACATCGCCTATTTCGACCGGCCGATGTCCGAGGATGCGGCATTGGCCGACAAGCTCGCCGAGTGGTGCCCGGACGCCGCCATGCTGCGGGCGGTGCTGGTGGACAACCCGGCCAGGCTCTACGGCTTCTGACGGAAGGAAAGTCCCGATGCTCGATGGAATGACCTGGCGCGTCCCCTCCCTGCGCCACAAGGTGAGCCCGGAGGAGTGGCAGGCGCGCGTCGACCTCGCCGCCTGCTACCGGCTGGTCGACCTCTACCAGATGAGCGACCTGATCGCGAACCACGTCTCCGTCCGCGTGCCGGGCGAGGACGCCTTCCTGATCAACGCCTATGGCCTGCTCTACGAGGAGATCACCGCCTCCTCGCTGATGAAGATCGACTATGACGGCAACGTGCTGCTGGCGCCGGACTTCCCCGGCGGGCAGCAATACGGCGTCAACCGCGCCGGCTTCGTCATCCATTCGGCGATCCACCGGGCGCGGCACGACCTCGCCTGCGTCGCCCATACCCATACCTGGGCGGGGATGGCGGTCTCGACGCTGGAATGCGGGCTGCTGCCGAACACCCAGACCAGCATGCGCTTCGCCCATGTCAGCTACCACGACTTCAACGGCGTGGTGCTCGACCTGTCGGAGCAGGAGCGGCTGGTGCGCGACCTTGGCGACAACAACGCCATGATCCTGCGCAACCACGGCCTGCTGACGGTCGGCCGCACCATCCCGGAGGCCTTCAACGCGCTGCATCGCCTCGAGCTCTCCTGCAAGACGCAGATCGCGGCGATGTCCTGCAACAGCCCGATGGTCGCCGTGCCGCCCGAGGTGGTCGAGAAGACCTACATGAACTACCAGCCGCATGTCCGCCGGCCCTTCGGCGTGCTCGACTGGCCGGCGCTGCTGCGCAAGCTCGACCGCATCGATCCGAGCTACCGCGACTGAGCGGGGCGAGACGGCTGCCATGGCCGGCGCGGCGCCCGGCATCCTGCTCTCGGATGTCGCGGCGGCGCGGCACGGCGCGCGCATCCGCGCCGCGGCGCCGGCCGCCCGGCTGATCCCGGTGCCGCCGGAGGGGCCGATGCCGGAGGCGGCCGGGGCGGAGATCGGCTTCGTCACCCGCGACCTCTTCCTCGGCGGCACCCGGCACCGGCTGAACCCGCGCTTCCTTCGCTTCACCGACTTCCTGCAGACGGTGCCGAGCCTGCGCTGGGTGCAGACCTTCTCCGCCGGCACCGATATGGCGGTCTACCAGGCCATGCTCGGGCGCGGGCTGCTGCTGACCAACAGCGCCGGGGCGAGCGCGACCACGGTGGCGCAGACCGCGATCGCCGGGCTGCTCGCCCTCGCCCGGCAATTCCCGCGCGTGCTGGAGGCGCAGCGCCGCCGGGCCTGGGAGCCGCTCTACGGCGCCGCCGAGCCGCGCGCCTTCGAGGGGCAGACCGCCCTCGTCATCGGCACCGGCCCGATCGGGCAGGAGATCGGCCGGCTCTGCCGCGCCTTCGGCCTGCGGGCGGTGGGCGTCCGGCGCGACCCGGAGGCCGGCCTGCCGCCTGGCTTCGACGCCGTCGCCGGTTTCGCCGATCTGCCGGACCGGCTGCCGCAGGCCGATTGGCTGCTGCTCGCCTGTCCCCTCACCACGACGACGCGCGGGCTGATCGACGCGGCGGCGCTCGCCCGTCTGCCGCCGGGGGCGCAACTGGTGAATGTCTCGCGCGGCGGCGTGGTGGCGGAGGCGGCGCTGCTCGCGGCGCTGCGGGAGGGCCGGCTCGCCGGCGCCTTCCTCGATGTCTTCGAGGCCGAGCCGCTGCTGCCCGACAGCCCCTTCTGGGCGCTGCCGAACGTCATCGTCTCGCCGCACAGCGCCGCCGCCTCGGATGGGCTGCCGGAGCGGGTGGCGGCGATCTTCTGCGACAACCTCCGCCGCTGGCTCGCCGGCGCGCCGCTCGCCAACCTGGCGCGGCCAGTGGCCTGAGACCGGGCGCAACCCTCCGGCTTGCCTGGGCCTTCGCGCCGCCGCGCCATCAGGCGCGCCTGATGGCGCGACGCGCGGCGCCCATGCGGGCGCTCGGCCCTGCGGGCCGCAGGCCAGCACGTCGTGCGACGGGTATGAGCCCTCGCTTCAACGCAGCGCGAAGCCGATCATCCGGCCGAGGGTCAGTGGCTTGCCGCCGGTGACCGCATCCAGCGGCCGGAAGCCGCGCCGGCTGTGCAGGAAGGAGGTGGGGTCGAGCCAGAGCAGGCCGATCAGCGTCTCGGCGACGATCCGGCTGCCCACCGGGCCGAGATGCTGCCCGCCCATCGCCGCGCCGTCGCGCTGCGGCTCGCTGGCGCCGTAATACTCGGCCTCGCGCAGCACGTAGTACCAGAGCGGCGCATGGCTCCGGAGCGGCGCGCCCGGCGGGTCCACCCAGTCCCTGCGCACCGCCCGCCGCGCCTTCGCCGTGCTGGCCAATGCGTCGCGGATCTCGGCATCGCCCGCCGGCGGCGGCACGAAGGAGCCGGCGCCCCAGAGGATGTCGTCCGGCAGCGGCGCGATGCCGAGCGCCTGCGCCACCGCCTGGCCGGAGGGCAGGCGCAGCAATTGGCCGCGCTTGAGGTTGCGGAAGGCGAGGTTGCCGAGGATCGAGGCCGGGCTGCCGGGCGGCGTCGCCGCGTTGAAGAACTCCGGCAGGTCCTGCAGCGGCTCGGCGAGCAGCGCGTCGATGCGGTAGGAAGGCTGCGGCAGCACCGCCGGCTTGCCGCCCACCCGCACGCCGCCCGCGACGCCCTCGACATCGTCGAGGAAGAAGGACCAGTCGATGCCCCAGAAGGCCGGCAGGGTGCCGGGGAAGCCGTTCAGGTTCTCCGTCCCGCGCGGATCGCGGCTGAAGGTCGGGATGCGCTCCTTCGCCGGGTCGCCGCCCTCCTTGCGGGCGAGCACCACCTTGTTCAGCGAGTAGCTCGGCCGCACCATGGAGTGCCCGAAGCGATAGGCGGCGCCGGAGAATTCCAGCGGCATGTAGGGGTATTTCGCCTCCTGCTGCAGGTAGTGCTGCAGCCGCGGCGTGCCGCCCGGGTTCAGCACCTCCGCGACCATGCCCGGCGAGCAGATCCGCTGCAGGAAGTCGTGCACCACGACCCATTGGTAGTGCCAGCGGAGGATGGTCGCGGCGGCGGCGAAGCGCGCCTCGGGCGTCGAGCGGTCGGCGCCGAAGGCATCGAGCAGCGCGTCATCCGTCACCACCTTGTTGTGGAAGGCGATGAAGGCGCCGTGGATCTGGCTGACGATCTTGTTCTCGTCGTTGCGCTTGTCGCCGAGGATCGCCGTGCCGTCCGGCAGGCGCAGGATGTCGAGGCGGGTGTTGACCGGCGCCAGCGCCTCGGCATTGACCTGCGCGCCGAGGCGCAGCCGCAGCCCGTCGCGCTCGTAGAGATAGGGCTGGTCCGCCGGGCCGCGGCCATAGACGCTGTCGAGGTCGAGCGCCGGCGAGCGGAAATCGGCGAGCGCCTCCGGATCGACCTGCGCGGCGCCGAGCGGCGTCGGGTCGAAGGTGATGTCGTGATCGACGAACTGGCCGAAATAGGTGTAGCCGGCCGGGATCGCCGCATTCTCGTCGACCGGCTCGCGCTCGGTGATCGGCGCGCCGGGATCCTGCTTGACCATCGCCTGCGCCAGCGCCGCCAGCCCCGGCTCGGGCAGCGAGGGGCAGGGCGGCAGGTCGAACATCGGGCCGAAGCGGCCGAAGGGCAGGCCGGGCGTCGCGCCGGCCGCGAGGCCGCGGATGGTCGCCGCATGGGCCGAGGAACCGGGTCTCGGTGTCGTAGGCTCCGCCATGATCGAACCCTCCCTGCGCGGCATGGGGCCGCGGGGGCGGAGGCGATCACGGCGGCTGGCCGGGACTCAATCGAAATGCATGCCCAGGAAACCGTCTCGTGCCCGGGCAATGCCGGCGCGCACGGGCGGGCACCCGCCCGGTGAGCTGGCGCACGGCGGGCGTTCAGCCCGTGCGCGCGCGCACGGCCTGCGCCGCGCGCTGCCACGCCTCCCAGGCGGCATCCGCCGCGCTGCCGGCGCGCCCGGCGGCGAGGCTCGCCGCGTTGAGCTGCCGCCGCGCCTCCTCCTTCGCTGGGCCGCTGCGGTCCTCGACCGCGGCCCGGGCCCGGTCCAGCGCCGCCTCCGCCAGCACGGCGCCGCGGATGGCGCCGCGCGCCGTCTCCAGCAGGCGGCGCGCCTCGGCCAGCGCCGCGACCAGCCCGGCGAGCTGGTCGCGGCCGGGCGCCTCGGCCGGCAGGCGTTGCAGCACGGCCTGCAGGCTCTCCAGGCTGCCGGGGCCGCCGGGCAGGCGGCGCAGCCCCTGCTCGAGATCGAGGCCGCGCCAGGGCAGCAGCCCGGGATCGCCGAGGCCGGGGTCCCAGAGCGGCACCTCCTGCCGCGCCTCCCGCTCCCAGGCGAAGCGCAACGTCACCGGCCGGCCCTCCAGCAGGCTCTCCGTGCGCAGGCCGAAATCGCCCTCGGCCGCGACGGGGAAGCGCGGCGTCGCGCCCGGCCGGCGCGGCAGGTCGATCACCATCCGGCCGCTGGCGCCGCCGGGATCGACCGCCAGCGCCACCTCCTCGCGCTGCGCCAGCCCCACCTCCACCAGGTTGCGCCGGAAGGCGATGCGCACCGGCTGCTCGCTGCCCGCCTCGGCGCGCGAGAGCTGCAGGTCGCGGTCGCTGGCGAAGGCGAGGAGCCGCTGTTCCGCCGGTGCCACGGCCCGCAGCTCGGCATCGCCGAGCCAGCGTCCGTCCGCGTCATACAGGGCGGCGAGCCCGTCCGGCAGCACATGGCCGCTGGCATTGCCGAGCCGCACCGCGTTCAGCGGATGCCGCGCCGCGAGGTCCTGCACCCACCAGAGCCGCTCCGCCGGCAGCCGCGCATCGAGGAAGGGCAGGTTGGCCGTCTCGCCGCCGCGAATGGTGACGGGGTTGGGCAGGGTGAAGGCGATGCGCCCCGGCGAGGCCTCCGCCATGGCCTCGGCGAGCGCCGCCACCGGCGCGGCCGCCGCGGCGGCGGGCGCGGCGCGGCGCTCGAAGCGCTTCGCATCGGCCATCGCCTCGGCCAGCGGGGCAGGCGGCGCCGGCCGCGGGCCGGTATCCGGCTCCACCGTGACCGGGGCCGCGCCGCGCACCGGCAGCACCGGCCGCGCCAGCTGCAACGGCGTGTAGAGGGGCTGCGCGAAGGCGGCGGGATTGCCGGAGACCAGGGCGAGCTGCACGCCCTCCCAGTCGGCGCCCGAATGGTTCTCCACCACCGCCCAGCCCTGCAGCCGCGCCTCGCCCGTGCCGCCTTCGGGCAGCACCAGCCGCCAGGAGGGCTTCCAGAGCGGCGCCGCCGTCACATAGGTGAGCCCGACCCGGCGTGGCGCGGTGGCGCCCGCGAGGCGGATGGAGAGGCGCCGCATATCGGCGCTGCGGCTGGTGGCGAGGGCCTCCGTGGCGCGGGCGAGCTGGGCGGCGAGGGCGGGATCGGCGAGGCGGAGCTGCTCGCCCTCGCGCAGCAGCAGCAGGCGCAGCCCCGCCTCCGTCAGCAAGGTCACGCGCAGCCCGGCCTCGCCCTCCTCGGCATCGAGCAGCCGGCCGGTCGCCTCGCCCGCCACCACCGCCTGGCCGCGCAGCGCCCGCATCAGGCTGGCGCGGTCGGCGAAATCCTCCGGGCGCAGCGGCAGGCCGCGGAAGGCCTCGGCGGCGAGGTCCTGCGCCGCCAGCCGCACCTCCTGCACCTGCCCCGCGGGGTCGCGCAGCAGCAGGGATTTCAGCAGGTCGTCCACCGCCGCGAGCGGGGCGTCGAGCGTGATGGCGGCCTCGGCCGCCAGCTCGCCCTCGCGCTCGACCTGCATCAGCCCGGCATTGGAGAGGGTGACGCGCCGCACCGGCAGCTCGGCCGCGAAGCTGGGCCGGGGGAGGATGGGCCAGAGGAGGATGGGCCAGGGGAGGATGGGCAGGGCGAGGATGGGCAGGAGCAGGGTGATGCGCATGCGGGCCTCCTGGCGAAGCGTGGTTTCCGTCATGGCGCCGCCGGCCGGGCCTGCCGGGCCAGCGCCGCCGCGGCGGCGAAGGCGGCGAGCGAGAAGCCGAGCCCGGCGCCGAAGACCGCCACGTGGCTCTCCCCCGTCGCGGCGAAGAGGGCGGCGAGGGCGAAGCCCACCGCCGTCTGCACCACCGCGAAGGCCGCCGTGCACTGCACCCAGAGGCCGGTCGCCCGGGCGCCCGCGATCTCCCGCGTCACCCCGAGCGTCACCGCCGTGACGCCGACCGCGGCGAAGCCCGCCAGCGCCGCCGCCGGCAGCACCAGTGGCGCATAGGGCGGCAGGGCGAGGGCCAGCGCCAGGACCTGCACCAGCAGCCAGAGCCGGAGCGTCGGCCGGCCGCCGAGGCGGTCCGCCACCCGCCCGCTTAGCACCCCGCCGGCGATGCCGGCGAGGCCGAAGACCAGCCAGAGCAGGGCGCCGATGCCGATGCCGAGGCCGCGGCCGCGGGCGGCGAGATCGGCCAGGTAGACCATGGGCGGCACCATCCCGGCGCCGTGCAGCCCGTAGAGCAGCAGCAGCAGCCGGGCGCGCGGCGGCGCCTCCGCCGCGACGCCCCGCATCGCCATGTCCGGCCAGCGCGGATGCGCGAAGCCCCAGAGCAGCAGGACGAGGCCGCCGAGGCCGAGCCAGGTGGCGGCCAGCCCGGCCGGCAGCAGCGCCGGCACGGCCAGCGCGCCGACGGCGATGCCGAGCCCGACCCCGGCGATGACCATGCCGCCGGCCGCGCCGCGCCGCTGCGGCGGCACCGAGGCCTGGGTCGCCGGGCCGGCCAGCGCCATCAGCAGCCCGCCGGCGACGCCGGCCAGGGTCCGCCAGGCGAGGAACCAGGGAAAGCCGCCATTCCAGGCGCAGGCGGCCAGCGACAGCACGATCAGCGCCATGCCGGCATCGAGCGTGCCCGGCACGCCGAGCCGCCGGCCGGCGGCGCGGCCGAGCAGCGTGCCGATCAGGTAGCCGAGCAGCGCCGCGGCGCCGAGGGTTCCCGCCTCGCCGCCGGTGACCCAGCCCTGGCCGACCATGGCGGGGAAGAGCGGCACATAGGCGAAGCGGGCGAGGCCGTTGCCCGAGGCGGTGGCGGCGGCGCCGGCCAGGGCATGGCGAAGGAAGGAGGACACGATCCGACCCTAATGCAGATCGATGCCGCCGCCGAATGCCGACCCTCCCTCCGCCTGTCGTTCCCGCCATGGATCGGGGCCGGCCCAGGGCCGTTCCGCGCACCCATCGGTCGCGCGCCTTGCCACGATCGGGGGGCCATCGCCGTCATGTTTCCGGAACTGGCACGCGGTACCCGCTGTTTCAGCAGCATGTCTGATGCCACCCAGCGCTGCGAAGCCAGGCTGCTCGCGCAGCAGACCGCGCTTGCGCGTTTCGGGGAGCGGGCGCTGCAATCGGAGGACCTGGAGGAAATCCTGCACGAGGCCTGCCGGCTGGTCGCCGAGGGTCTCGATACCGGCCTCGCCAAGGTGCTGGAGCTGCAGGGCGACGGCCGCACCCTGGTGATGCGGGCCGGTGTCGGCTGGCGGCCGGGCCTGATCGGCGCGCTGGCGCTGCGGGCCGAGGCGGGGACGCTGGAAGCGCTGCTGCTCGAGACCGAGATGCCGGTGGTCGCCGCCGACTGCGCGACCGATGGCCGCTTCGCCCTGCCCGGCTTCATGCAGGAGCATGGCGTGCGCGCGGTGGTGAACGTCGTCGTCGCCGGCGCCGACGGCAAGCGGCCCTATGGCATCCTCGAGGTCGACAGCCGCGAGGCGCGGCGCTTCACCGAGGACGAGGTCGCCTTCCTGCAATCCTACGCCAACATGCTGGCCGCCGCGGTCGGGCGGCTGCGCGCCGGCGACGAGTTGCGCGCCAGGACCAGCGAGGTCGAGCGCCTGTTCCGCGAGTTGCAGCACCGCGTCAAGAACAACCTTCAGGTCATCATCGGCCTGATGCAGCTGCAGGCGCGCCGCGCCGGCACGCCGGAGACGCTGGAGGCGCTCCGGGTGGTGCGCCAGCGCGTCGATGCCCTCCGGCTGCTGCACGACAAATTCTACTTTGCCGGCGATGTCGACCGGGTCGATCTCGGCGCCTATCTCAGCGAGTTGGCCGGCACGCTGCTGCGCTTCCACGAGGACGGGCAGCGGCAGGTCCGCCTCGTGCTGGAGATGCGCTCCCAATTCGTTCCGCCGGAACAGGCGGCGCCGCTCGGCCTGATCGCGCACGAGTTCGTCGCCAACAGCCTCAAGCACGCCTTCGACGGGACCGAGGGCAGCATCGGCCTCCGGCTGGAGCCGGCGCGGGGCGGCGAGGTGCGGCTGACCCTCTGGGACGACGGCCGCGGCCTGTCCGGCGCCCCCTCCGCCGGCACCGGGATGCGACTGATGGACCGCTTGGCGCAGCAGCTCTCGGCGCGCATCATATGGGCGGGCAGCGGGCGCGGGACGCGGCTCACCCTTCTGTTCCGTCCGCTCCCGGCACGGTGAAGTCCTCACGACCTCAGGCTTCGGTAACCATTGCTCATCCAGATTCTTTTGCTGGCATAGCGATGCCGGCACCGCTCTACCGAGGCATGATGGACGTGCAAGCAGGGGCGCCCCTGGCGCTGGTCGTGGAAGACGAGGCGCTATTGGCCCTCGAAATGGAAGACCTTCTGATCAACGAAGGGTTCGATACGCTCATCGTCGGCTCGGCGGCCGGCATGGCGACGGTCTCCGCGGCCGCAATCACGGTGGCGGTGGTCAATCTGCGCCTCAACGGGCAGCTCGTCGGCTACGGGATCATCCAGGACCTGCGGCGGCAATGCCCGAACCTGCCGGTGGTGGTGGTCACGGGCTACGACGCCGATGCGCCGCAGGCCAATCTGCGCGGCCTCGGCTGGCCGACGGTGCGGCTGCAGAAGCCGCAGCATGGCGACCGGCTGATCCCGGCGGTGCGGGACGTGCTGCGGCAGGCCTCGCAGGGGCTGCGGCCGGTGGGCGGACGGCGGGAGGTCGACCGGGCCGCCGGGGCCTGAGGCCGCGCCGGAGGCTGGAGCAGACCCCGTTCGGGCGGAACCACGCGAACGGGTGAAGGTGCTCTGAAAACAAAGGGCTAGAGCAGATCCCGATCAGGTGGACTCACCTGATCGGGTGAAGATGCTCTGAAAACAATAGTCTGGGGCGCTTCCCGTGGACGCATGGGAACGGAAAATGCTCTGGGGCCCGGCCCGGTCCCTGGCGGCGCCGCGTCGGGCCTCGTCCGTCAGGCGCCGCCGGCCGTCCTCAGGGCGTGCCCGGCTCGGCGCTGAAGAGCTCGCGCTTGCCCGGCTTGTCCTTCCACTCATCGGCATCGGCCGGCGGCTCACCCTTGCGGGTGATGTTCGGCCATTGCCCCGCATAGGTCCGGTTCAACTCGGCATACTCCACCGCCCGGTCGTCGCTGTCCGGCACGATGGCCTCGGCGGGGCATTCCGGCTCGCACACGCCGCAATCGATGCACTCGTCCGGGTGGATCACCAGCATGTTCTCGCCGACATAGAAGCAGTCCACCGGACAGACTTCCACGCAGTCCATGTACTTGCACTTGATGCAGTTCTCGAGAACGACATAGGTCACGGCTGACTGATCCCTCGCGCCCGGCGATGCGCCGGCGCAGAAATGGACCGCGGTGGCCGGGATGGCAAGGCGCGGGGGCTCCACCCTGCTGCGGGTCAGCCCTGCGGCGACGGGGGCGATGGCGCGGAGAGATCCTCGAACAGCCCCCGCGCCTCGCTCGCCGGGCCGCGCCGGTCGCCGAGCGCCAGCACCCGCCAGATCCGCACCACGCCGCGCTCCGGCGAGCCGAGCGCGAGCGTCAGCACATCACCGGGGCGCAGCCGGGCATGCGGCTTGTCCGTGGGCTGGCGATTGATGCGGACGCCGCCGGCCTCGACCATCCGGCTGCAGGCGGCGCGGGTCTTGGCGACCCGCGCGCACCAGAGCCATTTGTCGAGCCGTTGCCAGTCGCGGTCCTCCCCGCCCTCGGCCACCGCCTGCGCCTTCCCCGCCCCGGGACGGTCAGCTCTGCTGCAGCTTCAGGCGGGCGAGCACGGCGAAGGGCGAGTCCGGATCCGGACCCGCCGGCTCGGCCGGCTTGCCGCGCGGCAGGGCCTCGGCCCGGTCCCCCCGATCCGGGCGCGGCCCCCGCGGGCCGCGATCCTCCTCGCGCCGGTCCGGCCGTGGGCCACGTGGCGGCCCGCCGGGACCGCGGTCGCGGTTCTGGAAGGGCTTGCCGCCGAAGCCGCCGCGCGAGACCTCCAGCCTACCCGGACCCTTGCGCAGCTCGGGCGGGATGGGTGGACCGTAGAAGATCATGGCGGCGCTGGTCGGCGGCGGCAGCGGCGCCTCCGGCATCGCGGCGGGGCGTGCCTCGCGCGGCGGGCGCTGGTCGCGGTCCCGCCGCGGCGGGCGGTCCTGCCAGGCGCGCGGCTCCTGCCGGTCGCGGGGCGGCTGCCCCTCCCGGCCGGCCCGCGCCTCCTGCCGCTCGCGCGGCGGCCGCGCCGGGCCGCGCTCCTCGCGCGGGCCTTCCCGCACCCCATCGCGCGCTCCGTCCCGGGGCCCGTCCCTTTGGCCCTCGCGCCGGGGCGGGCGCTGGCCTTCCCGCCGCGGCGGCCCCTCGGGACGTCCCTCCGGACGCCCCTCTGGGCGTCCCTCGGGGCGCGCCCCCTGGCCGTGCCGCGGGCCGCGATGCGGATGGTGGTGCTGCGGCCGCGGCTGGGCGACGCGCAGCGGCATCGGCGGGCCATACTCGTTCTCGGCGAGCGGCGGCGGCTCGAGCAGCCGGAAGCCGAGCGCCGTCAGCGCCGGCGCCAGCGTATCCGCCTTGACGCCGAGCCGGCTGGCGAGGTCGGGCGGCGGCGGCGCCGGGGCGCGGCGGGTCAGGAAGCCGAGCTCGGCCGCGATCCGCTCCGCCACGTCGAGCCGCAGCAGCACCGAGCCGGCGGGCAGCCAGCCCATGGCCTGGGCGAAGCCGGGCGGCCAGCCGGCGGGCGGCGGCGCCTCCGCGGACGGGGCCGCCTCGCCCTCCGCCGGCTCGCGCAGATGCAGCGCGACCAGGCCGGGGGCCGGCAGCGCCGGCGTATCGATGTTGCGCGACATCGCCCAGAGCTGGGCGCGCAGCGCCATGGCGCGCGGCTTCAACGCCTCCGGCACGAAGAGGGCGAAGCGGCCGGCGCGCACCCCAATCGCCTTCAGCTTCTGCCGCAGCTCCTGGCCCACCGAGGCATTGGTGTTGCCGGGAACCAGGCCGAGATGCTCGCGGAGCTGGTAGGCGGGGCCACGCAGCGCCCCCTCGGCCTCGGCCTTGGTCTCGATGGTCGCGAGGATGGCCAACTCCTTGCCGACCAGCCCCTCCACCCATTTCGCCAGCCGCGCCCGCACCCGCTCGCGCTGGGCGCCGTCGAGGAACTCGCTCGCCAGCACCTCGACCTGCGGCTTGCCCGGCTCGGCGCCGGGGCGCAGCCGGGCGATCTCGGCCGGCTCGGCGCCCGGGCTGGTCCAGGTGACGCGATGGGTGGGGGTGAGGGCGAAGACCTCGTCCTTCGCCGTCTCCACCGCGGCGACCCGGCGCGGCATCTCCTCGCGCAGCGCCCGGCGGGCGGCGCGGAGCACCAGCTTGCGCTCCTCCTCCGTCGCGCCCTCGGCCTCGGGGTGGAAGAGGAAGCCGGCGATGCGGCCGACCGGATGCCCCTCCACCACCACCTCGCCCTGGCGGGTCACGGCGGAGAGCACATCCTCCTCGGTGTCGTCGAGGCTGCGGATGAGATGCGCCGCCCGGCGGTCGACGAAGCGGGCGGTCAGGCGCTCGTGCAGGGCATCCGAGACCGCGTCTTCGGCGCGGCGCGCCTCGGCCTGGACGCTCGCGGCGTCGCGGGTCCAGTCGGCGCGGGCGGCGATGTAGGACCAGACGCGGATATTGGCGAGCCGCGCCATCAGCGTGTCGAGGTCGCCCTCGGTGTTGCCGCATTGGGCGATCTGCCCGGCCACCCACTCGTCCGGCAGGGCGCCGTCCTCGGCCAGGTGCCGGAAGATGCGGCCGCAGAGCCGGACATGGGTGTCGTCCGCGAGCTTGCGGAAATCCGGCACCTGGCAGGCTTCCCAGAGCAGGCGGACGCGGCTGCGCCCCTGCGCCAGGCGCCGCACCTCCTCCTCCCGGGCGAGATGGGAGAGGGTGACGAAATCATCCGCGTCATGGCCGCGGGCCAGGCCGGGGAGGGGCGGCGGCGCCGAGAGGCTGCCGAGCAGCGCGTCGATGCCGCTGAAGTCGAGCTCCGCGTTGCGCCAGGCCAGCGTCTGCAGCGTCTCGAAATTGTGGTTCTCGATCTTCTCGACGATCTCCTCCGGCAGGGGCGGGCAGTCGCCCGTGGTGCCGAAGGTGCCGTCGCGCATGCCGCGCCCGGCCCGGCCGGCGATCTGCGCCGCCTCCTGCGCCGTCAGCATGCGGGCGGCGTGGCCGTCGAATTTCTGCAGGGCGGCGAAGGCGACATGGTCGACATCCATGTTCAGCCCCATCCCGATGGCGTCCGTCGCCACCAGGAAATCGACCTCCCGGTTCTGGTAGAGCGCCACCTGGGCGTTGCGGGTGCGCGGCGAGAGACGCCCCATCACCACGGCGCAGCCGCCGCGGCGGCGGCGGATCGCCTCGGCGATCGAATAGACCTCGGCGGCCGAGAAGGCGACGACGGCGCTGCGCGGCGGCAGGCGGGTGAGCTTCGCCGGGCCGGCATGGGAGAGCTGGGAGAGGCGCGGCCGGGTCTCGATCTCGGCCTGCGGCACCAGGCGCTGCAGCAGCGGGCGGATGGTCTCGGCGCCCATGAACATGGTCTCGACCATGCCGCGGGCGTTCAGCAGCCGGTCGGTGAAGACATGGCCGCGATCGGGATCGGCGCAGAGCTGGATCTCGTCCACCGCGACGAATTCCACCCGGCGGTCGAGCGGCATGGCCTCCACCGTGCAGGCGAACCACTTCGCCTCCGGCGGGACGATCTTCTCCTCCCCCGTGATCAGGGCGACGTGGCGCTCGCCCTTGGCGGCGACCATGCGGTCGTAATTCTCGCGCGCCAGCAGGCGCAGCGGGAAGCCGATGATGCCGCTGCTGTGGGCCAGCAGGCGGGTGATGGCCAGATGCGTCTTGCCGGTGTTGGTGGGGCCCAACACGGCCTTGACCCGGGCATCGAACATGGGGGTGTGGGGGTCGGGCATGCGGGCCCATGCATGGGCCGGATGCGCGCGATTTGCAACCGTGAGGGGCGGGTGTCAGGAGGCGCCAGGGCAGGGCGCATAGGGCAGGGCGCGCAGGGGAGGCAGGGGTGCCGGGATCGCGGGGACCGTTTGGCAGGGCCGGTGGCGGCGGGGGCGCCAGGGATGGTGCGCGGGCGCTCGTGCCCCCGCCGGGCGCCGGAGGCCGCGCGGGCCGGCGGCCCCGGCCCGGCCGGCCTCCCCGGGCCGCCTGAGCCCGATGTCGGTCCCCCTCCGCTTCGCCCTGCTCTTCGCCGCGCAATTCGCCGCGGTGGGCGTGCTGATGCCCTTCCTGCCGGCGGTGCTCGCCGCGCAGGGCCTGTCGCCGCAGCAGATCGCCCTGCTGCTGGCCGGCGCCTCGGCGGTGCGGCTGCTCGCCGCCCCGGCGGTCGGCCGCGGCGCCGACGGCGCCGGCGATGCCCGCGGCGTGCTGATGCTGGCCGCGTCGCTGACGAGCCTCGCCGTGACCGGCTTCGCCCTCGCCGAGGGCTTCGCGGCGCTGCTCCTGGTTGCGCTGCTCCATGCGCTGGTGAATGCGCCGGTCGTGCCGCTGACCGATGCGCTCTGCCTCGGCGCGGCGCGCGAGCGGGGCTTCGACTACGGGCGGGTGCGCTCGGCCGGCTCGCTCTCCTTCATCCTGGCGGCGGTGGCGGCCGGCCAGGCGGTCGGGCTGCTCGGCGTGACGAGCGTGATCTGGCTGGCCTCGGCCTGCCTGGCGCTCACCGTCCTCGCCGCGCGCGGCCTGCCGGCGTTGCGGGCCGGCCGGCGGGACGGCGGCGGCTTCCGCGCCCCCTTCGCCTCGGCGGGCTTCCGCCGGCTGCTGCCGGTCTCGGCCCTGATCCAGGGCAGCCATGCCCTCTATTACGGCTTCGGGACGCTGCACTGGCAGGCGGCCGGCCTCTCGCCCGGGACCATCGGCCTGCTCTGGGCGGAAGGCGTGGTGGCCGAGGTCGCGCTCTTCCTCTGGGGGCGGCCGCTGGTGGAGAGGCTGGGGCCCTCCGGCCTGGCGATGCTCGCGGCCGCGGCCGGGATGCTGCGCTGGAGCGTCACCGCCGAGACCACCTGGCTGCCGGCGCTCGCCGCCGTGCAGCTGCTGCACGCCGCGACCTTCGGGGCGCAGCACCTGGCGGCGATGCGCGTGCTGGCCGGGCTGCCGCCGGCCCAGGCGGCGACGGCGCAGACCTTGCATGCCTCGCTCGGCGTCGGCCTTGCCTCGGGTCTGCTGACCTTCGCCTCGGGGCCGCTCTACGCGGCGCTGGGCGGCCAGGGATTCTGGGTGATGGCCGGACTCTGCGCCCTGGCGCTTCCCCTGGCCTGGCGACTTGCGCCCGCGACGCAGGGTGCGACGATGCGCAGGGTCCTGACGCGTCGATGACCGCAACCTGCCTGTCCTCCCGGCGAGCCTGTGGTCCCGGGCGGGGCCGCAGCCCGCGGCGGGGGAGCCTCGGAGCATGCTTCTCGATTTCATTCTGCGCCGCCTGATCCGGACCGGGCGCCTCACGGTCCACGCGGCCGATGGAACGGTCCGGCATTACGGCCCGGACGCCGCCCCGGCCGCGGGCATGGCCCTGCGGAGCCCGGCGGCGGCGCGCCGGCTGGGGCGCAATCCCGCCCTCGCGCTTGGCGAGCTCTACATGGAGGGCGCGCTCGAACCGGTCGACTGCAGCCTGTATGCCTTGCTCGAGCTGCTGGTGGCCAATGTCTGGTCCGAGGAAACCTCGACCCTCGAGCGGTTGCTCACCCAGTCGCGCACGCTGCACCGGCAATTGGCGCAGTTCAACCCGGCCCGGCGGGCGCGGCGCAACGTGGCCCATCACTACGACCTGGACGGGCGGCTGTTCAGCCTCTTCCTCGACCGCGACCGGCAATATTCCTGCGCCTATTGGCGGACCGGCGAGGAGACGCTGGAGGCGGCGCAGGCGGCGAAGAAGCGGCACATCGCCGCCAAGCTGAAGCTCGACCGGCCGGGGCTCGAGGTGCTCGACATCGGCTCGGGCTGGGGCGGCATGGCGCTGACCCTGGCGCGGGACTGGGGCGCGCGGGTCACCGGCATCACCCTCTCCGAGGAGCAACTCGCCTATTCCCGGGCGCGGGCGGAGGCGGAGGGGCTGGCCGACCGGGTGCGCTTCGAGCTGATGGACTACCGCACCTGGCGCCGCCCGGTGGACCGGGTGGTCTCGGTCGGCATGTTCGAGCATGTCGGGCTGCCCGACTATCGCCGCTTCTTCCGGCAGGTGAGGGAGACGCTGACGCCGGACGGGGTGGCGCTGATCCACGCCATCGGCCGGTCGAGCGGCCCGGGCCTGACCAATGCCTGGGTGCTGAAATACATCTTCCCCGGCTCCTACTGCCCGGCGCTGTCGGAGGTGCTGCCGGCGATCGAGCAATCCGGCCTCTGGGCGACCGATATCGAGATCCTGCGGCTGCACTACGCCATCACGCTGCGGGAATGGCGGCGCCGCTTCGCCGCCAACCGCGACACCATCCAGGCCCTCTACGACGAGCGCTTCTGCCGCATGTGGGAGTTCTACCTGGCGCTCTGCGAGCTGGCCTTCCGCCGCAGCGACCACATGAACTGGCAGATCCAGCTGACCCGGGAGCGGGAGGCGCTGCCGCTCACCCGCGACTGGATGGTCGAGGCGGAACGGGCCAGGGAGAGGGCCGGCCCGGGGAGCGCCTGAGCGCCCGCGACAGGGCGCCGGGTGGGTGAAGCGGTTTCTGGATTAGTGTCGAAATCGATCCGGAATGGCCCTCACGGGCGGCGATCGGCACCGCGAGGGCCGGCGCCTCGTCCGGATGATCCAAATTATCGTTTCTGATTACGAAAAATTCCTGTTAAGGGTTTGTTTGCAACAACGTTGTCGCGAGGAAATGGCCGTTTCACCCGCTATGGGCCTTTTTTGTTCCGTACTCGGAACAAAATCCGGAGCGCCAGGGATCTGGCTGCGGGGGCCAGGACCCCCGGCGATGCCGCCCTGACGACGCCCAGGACCCGCCGCGTCCCGCCCCCCAATCCCCCCTGACCGCCGGACCGGCCCGGTTCCGGCCCCCATCCGCCATCACCGCATCCAAGAGAGGACCAGCCCATGTCTCCACAGCCCCTCGGCACCTCGGGCGACGACACCGCCGCCTTCAACGCCGCCAATGCCGGCATCCGCTACGAGGCGGAGGACGGCAACGACCGCGTCACCGGCTCGCGCTACGCCGACAGCATCGATGGCGGGACCGGCTACGACGCCATCGATGGCGGCGCCGGGGATGACACCATCCGCGGCGGCGAGGGCGTCGATCGCGTGAAGGGCGGGACCGGCAACGACACCTTCCTGTTCCTCGCCGGCGACCTCGTCGCCAATCCGGGCGCCGTCGCCACGCCGCTCGGCAATGTGGACTGCATCATCGACTTCGCCGGAGCCGGCAGCGTCTCCGGCGGCGAGCAGGACACGATCCTGCTGAGCGGCTTCTCCACCGGCGCCAGGCTGGTGTTCGACCACTATGCCGCGGACCGCGTGCCGACGAACGGGACCTACAGCCTGGTCGAGAACCAGGCGATGCAATACTACCGCGTGGTGGACCCGCTCGCCCCGGCCAACGACGGCTGGCTCCTGGTGAAGATGCAGGACGGCGTCAACCATCTCGGCGCCGGCGATTACGCCTTCACCGATCCGGTCTACCAGGCGCCCACCAATATCGCGCTCGCCGCCGGCAGCGTGGCCGAGAATGCCGCCGGCGCGGTCATCGGCGCCCTGACGGTGACCGACCCGGATGTCGGCGACCACATCACCTTCGCCGTCTCCGACAACCGCTTCGAGGTGGTGGCGGGGGCGCTGAAGCTGAAGGACGGCCTCTCGCTCGACTACGAGGCCACGCCCTCGGTCGCCCTCGACATCACCGCGACCGATGCGGGCGGGCTGTCGTTGACGCGATCCTTCACCATCGCCGTGGCCAATGTCCAGGAGCCGGTCGTCGCGACGGGCGAGCACTACGCCACCAACGAGGACAAGGCGCTGACGGTGGCGGCGGGGGCCGGTCTGCTGGCCAATGACAGCGCCGGCGACGGGCCGGTGCACCTGGCCGCCGGGACCTATGCCACGGCCGCCGGGGGCAGCATCGCCATCCAGGCGAACGGGGCCTTCGTCTACACGCCGAAGGCCAATTTCCACGGCGCGGACAGCGTCACCTACACCGTCCTCGACCCCGATGGCGACGGCGCCCAGGCCACCGCCAGCTTCACGGTCGCCGCGGTGCAGGACCCGGTGGCGCGCATCTCGCTCAGCACCGTGGCGAGCGGCACCGGCGGCTTCAAGATCCTCGGCGAGGCGGATGCCGACAATGCCGGGCGCGCCGTCTCGGCGGCCGGCGACGTGAACGGCGACGGCTATGCCGACGTCATCATCGGCGCGCCCTACAACGACAGCGACGGCACCACCGACAACGGCGCCGCCTATGTGGTCTACGGCAAGGCGGTCGGCGCCACGGTGGACCTCGACGACATCGCCGCCGACCCCTCGATCGGCTTCAAGATCCTCGGCGAGGCAAACACCGATATCGCCGGCTACGCCGTCGCCGGCGGCGGGGACGTGAACCATGACGGCTATGCCGACCTGATCATCGGTTCGCATCTGAACGACAGCGACGGCACCTCCGGCAATGGCGGCGTCTATGTGGTCTTCGGCGGCCCGACCCACGGGACGGTGAACCTCGACAGCATCGCCACCGGCACCTCCAGCCTCGGCTTCAAGATCCTCGGCGAGAAGTACCTGGACTATGCCGGCCGCTCGGTGGCGAATGCCGGGGACGTGAACGGCGACGGCAAGGCCGATATCGTCCTCGGCGCCTACAAGAACGACAGCGACGGCAGCACCGACAACGGCGCCGCCTATGTGGTGTTCGGCAAGGCCACCGGCAGCACGGTCGATCTCGACGACGTGGCGACCGGCACCTCCAGCCTCGGCTTCAAGATCCTCGGCGAGTCGAACAACGACTGGGCCGGCCTCGCGGTGGGCGGCGCGGGCGACGTGAACGGCGACGGCAAGGCCGACGTCGTCATCGGCGCCCACTACAACGACGGCAACGGCAAGACCGACAACGGCGCCGCCTATGTGGTGTTCGGCAAGGCCACCAGCGCCACGGTCGATCTCGACGACGTGGCGACCGGCACCTCCAGCCTCGGCTTCAAGATCATCGGCGAGCTGGCCGAGGATCATGCCGGGCTTTCGGTGGCCATCGCGGGCGACGTGAACGGCGACGGCCTCGCCGACCTCATCGTCGGCGCGCCCAGCCATGACGGCAACGGCAAGACCGACAGTGGCAGCGTCTATGTGGTGTTCGGCAAGGCGGGGGGCGCCGCGGTGAAGCTCGCCGACATCGCCGCCGGCAACTCCGCGCTCGGCTTCAAGATCATCGGCGAGAAGAGCAACGACGCCGCCGGCAACTCCGTCTCGGCGGCCGGGGACCTGAATGGCGACGGCCTGGCCGATATCCTCATCGGCGCGCCGCAGAACACCACCAACGGCCATGCCCAGAGCGGCGCCGCCTATGTGGTGTTCGGCAAGGCGGATGGCGCCGCGGTGAAGCTCGCCGACCTCGCCAACGGCACCTCCGCCCTCGGCTTCAAGCTCCTCGGCGAGGCGACCGAGGACTATGCCGGCGACACCACCGCCGTCTCGGCGGCCGGCGACGTGAACAAGGACGGCTATGCCGACCTGATCGTCGGCGCCGCCTACAACGACAGCGACGGCAGCACCGACAACGGCGCCGCCTATATCATCTATGGCCGGGCCGACTGGCTGATCTGAGCGGCCGGGGGGGAGGGGCGGCCTGCCCCTCCCGTGCCGGGGCGGGGCGGGGCCGCATCCGCCCCGGTTCGCGCCGGGGGGCTGCGGCCTGGCGCATGGCCGCGATGCCGTGCGGCCGGGGCCGGCAAGGGTCCTGGGGCCTCGGGGCCGGCCGCATCCATGATGTGGCCATCCATCCGGCGGAGACCCGGGGCGGGGGTGGCGTGGCGCCGCCGTCACGGCGGGGTGCGTCGCGCGTCCGTCCCCGTTATCCACAGCTATCCCCACGATCCACAGGGGGCGTCCCGCGCTAGAGTCGCCGCATGAACACCCTCGAACAGCCGTCCTTCATGCCCACCGGCGGGCTGCTCGGCCTCTCGCAGCGCATCCCCCCCTCCAACCTGCAGGCCGAGCAGGCGCTGCTCGGGGCGCTGCTGGCGAACAACAAGGCCTATGAGCGGGTCTCGGAGTTCCTGGCGCCGGAACATTTCGCCGATCCGGTGCATGGCCGCATCTTCCGCGCCATCCAGCGCCGGATCGAGGCCGGGCAGCTCGCCGATGTCGTGACCCTGCGGCCGGAATTCGAGCATTCCGGCCTGCTCGACGAGGTTGGCGGCCCGGCCTATCTGGCGCAGCTCCTCTCCGCCATGGTCGGCATCATCAATGCCGGCGAATACGGCCGCATCGTGCATGACTGCTGGCTGCGCCGGCAGCTCGTGGATGTGGGCGAGGAGGTGGTGAACCGCGCCTTCGGGGCGGAGGCCGAGCTTTCCGCCAAGGAGCAGCTCGAGGCCGCCGAGCAGCGGCTCTTCGACCTGGCGAAGGATGGCGGCTCGGATGGCGGCTTCGTCACCTTCGAGCGGGCGCTGACCGATGCGGTGCTGCTGGCCGAGAAGGCCTTCTCCACCCCCGGCGGCGTCTCCGGCCTGCCGAGCGGGCTGCGCGACCTCGATGCCAAGACCGGCGGGCTGCACGGCTCCGACCTGCTGATCATCGCCGGCCGCCCGGCCATGGGCAAGACGGCGCTCGCCACCAAGATCGCCTTCGGCGCCGCCCAGGCGCTGGTGCGGGAGGCGATGGAGAAGGGGGAGGGCGTGCAGCCGCGCGGCACGGTCGCCGTCTTCTCCCTCGAGATGAGCGCCGACCAGCTCGCCACCCGCCTGCTGTCGGAGAGCGCGCGGATCTCGGGCGACCGCATCCGCCGCGGCGACATCTCGCAGCGCGACTTCGACCGCTTCGTCGAGGTCAGCCGCGAGCTCGCCACCCTGCCGCTGGTGATCGACGACACGCCGGCCATCACCATCTCGGCGCTGCGCACCCGCTGCCGGCGCCTCAAGCGCACCCGCGGGCTGGAGCTGGTGGTGGTGGACTACCTGCAGCTCATGCGCCCCGCGGCGGGGACCCGGCCCGAGAGCCGGGTGCTGGAGATCTCCATGATCACCCAGGGGCTGAAGGCCATCGCCAAGGAGCTCTCGGTGCCGGTCATCGCCCTCTCCCAGCTCTCCCGGCAGGTGGAGCAGCGCGAGGACAAGCGGCCGCAGCTTTCCGACCTGCGCGAATCCGGCTCCATCGAGCAGGACGCCGACATGGTGATGTTCGTCTACCGCGACGAGTACTACCTGTCGCAGCGCGCGCCGAAGGAACTCACCTACGACAACGCCGCCAAATACGAGGAGGCGCTGACCAAGTGGCAGGCCGACATGGAGGGTGCGCACAACAAGGCGGAGCTGATCATCGCCAAGCAGCGGCACGGCCCGACCGGCACGGTGAAGCTGTTCTTCGAGAGCGAGTTCACCCGCTTCGGCGATCTCGACCAGGTGCATGGGCCGGAAACGCATTAAGGCAGGCGCATTGAGGCCACCCACGGGGCCTGCCGGCCCCGTGCCGCGCGGCCGGGGCCGGATGGCGTCAGTCGCGCGGGCGGCCCGGCAGCGTCATCTGCTGCGCCGCGCGCAGGAAGGCCTCCTGCCCGGCCAGGAAGGCATCGAAGCCGCTGCGCAGCAATTGCTGCTGCGCCGCGATCATTCCCACCGGATCGGCGAGGCGCAGCAGCTCCTGCCCGATCCGAAGCTGCAGGCGCAGCGTGTCGTTGAAGAGGCCGGCGATGGCCCGCGGCATCTCCTGCAGCGCCGCCGTCGCCTCGGCGGGCTGCGGCAAGGCCTGTGTCATCCGCTCCGTGCCCTCGCGCAGCGCCTCGGCGGCCTGCCGGCCGCTCGCGGCCGCGATGGTGACGCCCTCGCTGCCGGCCTCGGCGGCGCGCTCCAGGGCCTCGGACGCCAGCGCGCCACCCTGGCGGGCCGCCTCCACCTGTTGCTCGACAACGGTTCGCACGGCCTCGGCCACCACGGCATCCGCCTTCGGCGCACCGTCCGCCATGGCCTCCGCGGCCTGGCCGGCCCGGCGCACCGGCTCGCCGCTCGCCTGCGCCGCGGCCCGCCGGCGGCCCTGCGATGGGGTGGCGCGGGTCTCCGGTCGGGAGGGCGGGGTCCTGTGCTGAGCCATGGCTCGATTCCTTCCTGCCTGCCGCGGGTGGCAGCCCGTATTGGAATGGGTTCGATCCGGAACGTCGAAGAGTGCCGCGCAGCAATACGAGGTATGATTGGGTACTCGCGGCTGCAACACCTTGTCCAGGTTGCAGTTGCACCGCAACATGAAGAATAATTCATCTAATGGGGCGCTCCCGGCTTCCATCCGCCGGGGCTTGCCCTGGCGGTCGGCACGGTCCATGCCCTCCTGCCCGACGGCGCGACCCCCGCCGGCGCAGCAACCATCCAGGGTGAGCCGATGCAGGCGGTGCTGACCGTCGATCTCGACGCCGTGGCCGCGAATTGGCGCCTGCTGCGGGACCGCGCGGCGCCGGGCCGCGTCGCCGGCGTGGTGAAGGCGGATGCCTATGGCCTCGGCGCCGCCGCGGTCGGCCGGGCGCTGGTCGCGGCAGGGTGCCGGGATTTCTTCGTCGCGCATCTCGCCGAGGGCATGGCGCTGCGGGCGGCGATCGGGCCGGGGCCCTCGATCGCCGTGCTGAACGGCTTCGCCCCCGGCCGGGACGAGGATGCCGGGCTGCTGCCGGTGCTGAACGGGCTCGGCGACGTCGCGGCCTGGGCCGCTGCCGCCGCGGTGGCGGGCAGGCAACTTCCCGTGCTGCTGCACGTCGATACCGGGATGGCGCGGCTTGGCCTGCCGCCGGCCGAGCTCGAGGCCCTGGCCGCCGATCCGACGCGCCTGACGGGGCTTGCCTTGCAGGCCGTCATGACCCACCTCGCCTGCGCCGACGCGCCGGAGCACCCGCTGAATGCCGAGCAATCCGCCCGCTTCGCCGCCATCCGCGCCCGGCTGCCCGCCGCGCCGGCCAGCTTCGCCAATTCCTCCGGCCTCTTCCTCGGGCCTGGCTTCGCCTCCGACCTCGCCCGGCCCGGCTGCGCCCTTTACGGCATCAACCCGACGCCCGGCCGGCCCAACCCGATGCGGCAGGCCGTGACGCTGGCCGCGCCGGTGCTGCAGGTGCGCGAGGTGCCGGCCGGCACGCCGGTCGGCTATGGTGCGGGCTGGGCGGCGCCGCGGCCGAGCCGGATCGCCACCGTTGCCGCGGGTTATGCCGATGGCTACCTTCGCAGCCTGTCCGGGCGCGCCGTCGGCATGGTCCGCGGGCGTCCGGCGCCCCTGGTCGGCCGGGTGTCCATGGACCTCATCACCTTCGACGTGACCGATCTGCCCGCGCTGCAACCGGGCGAGATGGTGCAGCTCATCGGCCCCGGCAACACGCCGGACGAAGTCGCCGAGCGGGCCGGCACCATCGGCTACGAGATCCTCACCGGCCTTGGCGGACGCTATCGCCGCGACTATCGCGCTGCCTGATGGACACCTTCCTGCTCGATCCGCTGGCCGCGCTCGGCCGCGCCACCTTCGCCCTCTGCCGCACGGTCGGCAACGTCACCCTCTTCGCGCTGGCGGGGCTGAGCCATGTGGTCCGGCCGCCCTATTACGGCCGGATGTTCTGGCGCGCCTTCATCGAGATCGCCTGGTTCTCCCTGCCGGTCGTCGCGCTCACCGCGCTGTTCACCGGCATGGTGCTGGCGCTGCAGAGCTATACCGGCTTCGCCCGCTTCAACGCGCAATCGGCCATCGCCAGCGTCGTCGTCATATCGCTCACGCGCGAGCTGGGGCCGGTGCTCGCCTCGCTGATGGTGGCGGGGCGGATCGGCGCCAGCTTCGCCGCCGAGATCGGCACCATGCGGGTGACGGACCAGATCGACGCGCTGACCACGCTCTCGACCGATCCGATGAAGTACCTGGTGGCGCCGCGGCTGCTGGCGGCCATCATCGCCCTGCCGCTGCTGGTGCTGGTGGCGGATATCCTCGGCGTCATGGGCGGCTGGCTGATCGGCACCTACAAGCTCGGCTTCGTCTCCGCCGCCTATCTGAAATCCACCTTCGACTACCTGCAGGCGGAGGACGTGATCTCGGGCCTGGTGAAGGCGAGCGTCTTCGGCTTCGTCATCGCGTTGATGGGCACCTGGTGCGGCTACAACTCGAAGGGCGGCGCGCAGGGCGTCGGCGGCGCCACCACCACGGCCGTCGTCGCCTCCTCCATCCTCATCCTGGCGCTCGACTACGTGCTGACCGAGGCGTTCTTCGCGCGATGAGGGACATGGCCGACCCGGCGACCCGCCCCGCCGACCGTCCCGCCGCCTCTGGCGTGCCGAAGATCCGCATGCGCGGGGTGCGGAAGGCCTTCGGCGCCAAGCAGGTGCTCGACGGCGTCGATCTCGACATCGCCGCCGGGCGGTCCATGGTGATCCTCGGCGGCTCGGGCAGCGGCAAGTCGGTGACGATCAAGTGCATCCTCGGCCTGATCCAGCCGGATGCCGGGCTGATCGAGGTGGACGGCAAGGACGTGCTGCATATGTCCCGCGCCGAGCGCGAGGCGCTCGGCGACCGCATCGGCATGCTGTTCCAGAACGGCGCACTGTTCGACAGCCTGCCGGTCTGGGAGAATGTCTGCTTCAAGCTGCTGGCGCAGAACCGCATCACCCGCGCCCAAGCGCGCGACAAGGCGGCGGAGGTGCTGGCGCAGGTCGGGCTCGACGGCTCGGTGGGCGACCTCTCGCCGGCCGAGCTCTCGGGCGGCATGCAGAAGCGCGTGGCGCTGGCCCGTGCCATCGCGGCGCGGCCCGACATCATCTTCTTCGACGAGCCGACCACCGGGCTCGACCCGATCATGGGCGCGGTGATCGACGGGCTGATCGTCGATTGCGTGAAGCGGCTGGGGGCGACGGCGGTCTCCATCACCCATGACATGGCGAGCGCGCGCCGCATCGGCGACGACGCCGCCATGCTCTACCGGGGCAAGATCGTCTGGACCGGCCCGGCCGGCACGCTCGGCCATAGCGGCAATGCCATGGTCGACCAGTTCGCCAATGGCGAGCGCGAAGGGCCGATCCATATGGAGCTGCGGCGGTAGGGCGGATGGCGGGCCGCGCCGCCTCCCGGCTGGCGACCCGGCTGGGGGCGGGCCTGCTGCTGGCCGGCTGCGCCATGGGCACGCGGCCGGAGCCAGGCCCGGAGGGCGGCCATCCCGCGCTCCGCTTCGCCCGCGACGTCCATCTCCCCGGCGCGCTCGGCAACGACTGGTCCTTCCCCGCCGGCTCGGTGCTGGTGGGGGACCGGCGACGGGTGGCCGATGACGAATTGCTCTATTGCGGCCCGATGGTGATCCGCGACCTGCGCACCGAGACGCGCCCGACCTGCGTCATCCGCCGCGGCGACACGCTGTTCATCAATGCCGACCGGCTGCAGGTCGGCTTCGAGCGGCATCTCCCCAGCGGGGTGCTGGAAGAGATCCGGCCCTGAGCCGGGCTCAGCCCCTCGGTCCGCGCTCCGGCCTGGGCGTCGCCAGGGCCGGGTCCTCCGGCCAGTCGTGCTTCGGATAGCGCCCGCGCATATCCTTGCGGGCATCCCGCCAGCCGCCCTTCCAGAACCCCGCCAGATCGCCGGTGACGGCGATCGGCCGCCCGGCCGGGGAGAGCAGCGCCACCTGCAGCGGCACCCGCCCGCCGGCGAGCGGCGGTAGGCCCGCCAGCCCGTAGAGATGCTGCGCCCGCGCCTCCAGCGTCGGCACCTCGCCGGCATAGTCGATGGCGGCGCTGCGCCCGGCCAGCAGGGGCAGGCGCGGCGGCAACGCAGCATCGAGGCGCCGCCGCTGCTCCCAATCCAGCGCCTGCAGCAGCAGGTCGGGCAGGTTCAGCCCGGCCAGCTCCGAGAGCTTCGTCATCCCGTGCAGATGCGGCGCCAGCCAGTCCTGCACCGTGGCGATCAGCGCGGCATCGGCCAAATCGGGCCAGCCCGTCTCCCCGGCCCGGCGCATCCAGCCGACCCGTGCCTGCACCTGCCGCGCGGCTCCGCTCCAGGGCAGGTCGCGCAGCCCGCGCTCGGCGACGGCGGCGGCGAGGGCGGCCGCCGTTGCCGCCGGATCGGCCTGCGGCAGGGTCGTCTCCTCCAGCACCAGCGGCCCGAAGCG
Source organism: Roseicella frigidaeris (assembly GCF_003258945.1). Lineage (GTDB taxonomy): Bacteria > Pseudomonadota > Alphaproteobacteria > Acetobacterales > Acetobacteraceae > Paracraurococcus > Paracraurococcus frigidaeris. Next base: position 301,785 of record NZ_QLIX01000001.1, read on the forward strand.
CAGCCGGCGGCGGGCGAGCACGGCGCCGGCCCGGGCATCGAAGGCGGCGCCCTCCTCCCGCACGAAGCGCTCGGGGAAGCGCGCCTCCAGCGCCGCGCGGTCGAGCGGCGCGGCCATGCGGATGCGCGCCTCCGTCCCCAGCAATTCGAGATCGGCGACGGCCAGCAGCGGCGCCTTGGTCAGCGGGTCGGTCGCCGGCAGCCGCGCGCCCTGGCCCGATGCGAGGCGGAAGGCGCCGGCCATGACGCCGCGCCGGGCGGCGATGCGGTCGGGGAAGCCGGCGGCGAGCAGGGCGCCAGCATCGCCCTCGGGCGGCGTCGAGCCATGCACGCCCAGCCGCCGCCGGTGCAGCGCCGCGGCGCGGCGGATGCGCTGCACCGCGCCCCGGTCGGCCTCCGCGTGGTCGCCGCCATGCAGCAGGTCGAGCCGCAGGGTGATGTCGGCCGGTACCTCCCGCCGGTCGGGGCCGCGCGACGGGCCGCGGCGGATCGGGTCGCGCTCCTCCAGCAGGGCGGCGAGGTCGGCGGCCAGCGCCTTCTCGCCCTCGCTGCCGGCCGCGGCCAGCATGCGGGCGAGGCGGGGATGGGTGCCAAGCCGGGCCATGCGGCGGCCGATGGCGGTGACCTTGCCCGCCGCATCCAGCGCGTCGAGATCGGCGAGCAGCGCCCGGGCGGCGGCGAGCGCGCCGGCGGGCGGCGGGTCGAGCCAGGCGAGGTCCCCCGACGCCGCGCCCCAGGCGGCGAGGTCGAGGGCGAGGCCCGACAGCTCCTCCTCCAGGATCGCCGGCCGGTCCTGCGGCGCCAGGCCGCGATGCAGCGCCTCGGACCAGAGCCGGATGGCGACGCCCGGCGCGGTGCGGCCGGCGCGGCCGGCCCGCTGCTCGGCCGCCGCCCGGCTGATCCGGACGGTGGCGAGGCGCGCCAGCCCGGTCGCCGGATCGAGCCGCGGGGTGCGGCGGAAGCCGCCATCGACCACGATGCGCACGCCGGGGACGGTCAGCGAGGTCTCGGCGATCGAGGTCGCCAGCACCACCTTGCGGCGCGGATCCGGTCCCGGGAGCGGGTTCAGCGCCCGGTCCTGCTCGGCCGGCGGCATCTCGCCATGCAGCGGCAGCACCTCCGCCTCGACGCCGCCGAGCCGCTCGGCGGTGCGGCGGATCTCGCCCCAGCCGGGGAGGAAGGCGAGGACGTCGCCCGGATGCGCCCGCAGCGCCTCGCGGATCGCCCCGGCCATGGCCTCGGGCAGGTCGCGGGGGTCGCGCAGGTCGCGCGGCCGGTGCTCGATGGCGACGGGAAAGGCGCGGCCGAGGCTCTCGATGCGCGGCGCCGGCCCCGCCGGCCCGCCCATCAGCCCGGCGAAGGCGCCGCCATCGAGCGTCGCCGACATCGCCAGCAGCCGCAGCTCCGGCCGCAGGGCGCGTTGCAGGTCGAGGCAGAGGGCGAGGGCGAGGTCGGTGTCGAGGTTGCGCTCATGCGCCTCGTCGAACAGGACGCCGGCGACGCCCTCGAGCCCCGGATCGGATTGCAGCCGGCGGACCAGCAACCCCTCCGTCACCACCTCGATGCGGGTGGCGGCGGAGACGGCGCGCTCCAGCCGGGTGGCGAGGCCGATGGTCCCGCCGGGCGCCGCTTCGCCCAGCAGCTCGGCCATGCGCCGCGCCGCCGCCCGGGCGGCGACCCGGCGCGGCTCCAGCACCAGCAGCCTCCCGCCGGCGGCCCAGGGCTCCTCGCGCAGCACCAGCGGCACCAGGGTGGTCTTGCCGGCGCCCGGCGGGGCGATGAGCAGGGCGTTCGGCCCCCGGCGCAGCGCGGCGGTGAGCGCCGGCAGCGCCTCGGTCACCGGGAGGTCGGGCAGCATGCCGGGGCTTATACCGAGGGCGCCGGCGTTTGCCACCATCGGGCCGGCGGCAGCCTTCCTCCGGACGGAGGCTCAGCCCTCCTCCTCGTCCGCCTCGCCCTCCTCGGTCTCGTCGAGCTGGACGAGGAAGACGGCGAACTCCTCCTCGTCCTGGCCGTCGCCGCCATCGCGGGCCTCGGCCAGGCCCTCCTGCCAGCGGGTCGCCTCCTCGGCGCCGGCGGCGCGCACCAGCAGCTCGGACTGGCCGTCCCAGAGCGGCTCGCCCCCGGCCTCGAACTCCTGCAGGTCCGGCCCGATCAGGGTGGCGACCAGCTCCTCGGCCGCCTCCGGGCTCTGCTCGTGGAAGACGAGGACCGGGCGGCCGGCGACCTCGACGGTGAAGAGGGCCATGGGTGGTTCTCCTGTCCTGCCGGCAGGGCGGCGACGCGCCGGCCCCACGGGCCTGTGCCTGGGCCAGCGGCCCCGTGGAAACGCGGTAGCGGCAGGCGGCCCCGGGAGTTCCGGACCGGGCGCCAGGGTTCCGCCCTCGGAACGGCCTGCGGGCGGCGACGGGAGGGAAGGAACCGCCGCGCGCCGCGCATCGGCGGCTTTGGCTGGCGGCCGATCGGGTCTATTCCCTCCGGCATGGCCCGCCTGCTGCCCGTTGCCCTGTTGGCTGCCCTGCTGGCGCTGCTCGCCCCGCCCGCCCGGGCGGAGGAGAGCGCGCCCATCCGCTCGCCGCAGGGCACCGCGACCCTGGTGGCGGCCGCCGCGGCCGTGGCGCCGGGGGAGGCGGTGGATCTCGGCCTGCGCCTGCGCCTGGCGCCGGGCTGGCATGGCTATTGGCGCAATCCCGGCGATGCCGGGGCGCCGCCGGAGATCCGGCTGCTCGCCCCGGCCGGCGCCGAGGCCGGCCCGATCCGCTGGCCGGCGCCCGCGCGCATCCCGACCGGCCCGCTGGTGAGCTTCGGCTACGAGGGCGAGGTCCTGCTGCCCTTCCGCGCCAGCATCCCGGCCGATCTGGCGCCGGGCGAGAGGCTCACCCTCGAGGCCGAGGCGAATTGGCTGGTCTGCGCCGAGCTCTGCATCCCGGAGGAGGGGCGGTTCCGCCTCAGCCTGCCGGTCGAGGCCAGCCCCCGCACCGATGGCCGCCTCGCCCCGCTCTTCGCCGCGGCCGAGGCGGCGGCGCCGCGCCCCTCGCCCTGGCCGGCCGAGGCGGTGCTGCAGGGCCGCGGCGGCAGCCTCACCCTGACCGGCGAGGCGCTGGGGCCGGGGAGCGTGAAGGAGGCCTTCTTCTTCCCGGCCGAAGGCGGGCTGCTCGACAACGCCGCGCCGCAGCCGCTGACGCTCGGGCCCGGCCGCCTGACGATCGCCCTTGGCCGGCCGGAGGGGGCGCCGATGCCGGCCAGCCTCGAGGGCGTCCTGGTCCTGACCGATGCCGGCGGGCAGCGCTCGGCCTATGCCATCGCGGCCCCGGTCGGCGCCGCGCCCGCCGCGGGAGAGGCGGCGCTGCCGCTCGGCCGGGCGCTGCTCTCGGCCTTCCTCGGCGGGCTGATCCTGAACCTGATGCCCTGCGTCTTCCCGATCCTCGCCATGAAGGCGATGGCGCTGGCCCGCCTCTCCGGCGCGGCGCGGGCGGAGGTGCGGGCGCATGCCGCGAGCTACACGCTCGGCGTGCTGGCGAGCTTCCTGGTGCTGGCCGGGCTGCTGATCGGGCTGCGCGCCGCAGGCATCGCCGCCGGCTGGGGCTTCCAGTTCACCGCGCCCGTCTTCGTCGCGGCGCTGGCCTGGCTGATCCTCGCGGTCGGGCTCAACCTCTCGGGCGTCTATGCCATCGCCGGACCGGCCGGGGCCGGCGCCGGGCTGGCGGCGCGGGGCGGCCATGCCGGCAGCTTCATGACCGGCGTGCTGGCGGTGCTGGTCGCCACCCCCTGCACCGCGCCCTTCATGGCGGCGGCCGTCGGCACCGCGCTGGCCCTGCCGGCGCCGCAGACGCTGGCCGTCTTCGCCGCGCTCGGCCTCGGCCTCGCCGCGCCCTATGCGCTGCTCGGCCTCGTCCCCGGCCTCGCCGGGCGGCTGCCGCGCCCGGGCGCCTGGATGGAGCGGCTGCGCCAGGGCCTCGCCTTCCCGATGTATGGCGCGGCGGCCTGGCTCGCCTGGGTGCTGGCGCAGCAGGCCGGGCCGGACGGGCTGGCGCTGCTGCTGGCGGGCGCGGTGCTGATCGGCTTCGCCGCCTGGGCGCTCGGCGCGGCGCAACGCGGCGCCGGCCGCGGCCGCTGGGCCGGGCGGGCGCTGGCCGGCGCCGCGGCGCTCGCGGCCCTGGCCCTGCTGCCGGGCCTCGCCGCGGCGCCGCCGCCCGCCGCCGCGGCCGAGGCGGGGGCCGAGCCCTGGTCGGCGGGGCGGGTGGCGGCGTTGCAGGCCGAGGGGCGGCCGGTCTTCGTCAACCTCACCGCCGCCTGGTGCATCACCTGCAAGGTCAACGAGCAGCTCGTGCTGCGCTCCGGCCCGGTGCAGGCGGCCTTCGCCGCGCGCAACCTCGCCTATCTCAAGGGCGACTGGACCAATGGCGACGCGGCGATCGGGGCGCTGCTGCGCGCGCATGGGCGGGAGGGCGTGCCGCTCTACCTGCTCTACCCCGCCGGTGGCGGCGCGCCGGCGGTGCTGCCGCAGCTGCTCACCGAAGGCGTCGTCCTGCAGGCCCTGGATGGGGCGGCCCAAGGTGGGGCAGCCCTGGGTGGGATGATCCTGGGCGGCGCGGGCTGAGCGCAGCCGTCACGGCCCTGTCGCGGCCGTGTCATTGCCGCGTCCCGAACCCCGGGGTATCGCGGGGGGATCATGGATGCCGTGGCCCGCGCCTCCGCCCCGATCGACGCCCTGCGCCCCCGCCGCCTGCGGCGGCGCAAGCCGCTGCGCTTCCGCAACGGGCTGCCGGGCGGGCGGCTCTTCGACGTCTTCGCCGACCGGCCGCTCGGCGGCCGCCTCCGGGCGGCGCGGCGGCTCACGCTGCTGGCGCTCTGGACGCTGCTCTGCCTGCCGATCCAGGCGGTGCTGATCCTGTTGCCCGGATCGGCCAAGATCGGCTTCGCCCGGCTCTACCACGCGGTGCTGTCGCGGCTGATCGGGCTGCGGGTGCAGGTGATCGGCGCGCCCTGCCGGGACGGGCCGGTGCTCTTCGTCTCCAACCACTCCTCCTGGCTCGACATCCCGGTGCTCGGCGGCGTGCTGCCGGCGGCCTTCGTGGCGAAGTCGGAGGTCGGCACCTGGCCGGTGATCCGCACCATCGCGCATCTCGGCCGCACCGTCTTCGTCAGCCGCAGCCGCGGCACCACCGCGCGCGAGGCGCAGGCGATGCGCGACCGCATGGCGGCGGGCGGCAGCCTGATCCTCTTCCCCGAGGGCACCAGCAACGACGGCACGCGGGAGCTGCCCTTCCGCACCTCCTTCTTCGCCATCGCCGAGGGGGCGCGGCGCATCCAGCCGGTCTCGGTGGTCTATGACCGGCTCGGCGGCTTGCCCGCCTGCCGGCGCGACCGCCCGCATTTCGCCTGGTACGGCGACATGGACATCGCCAGCCATTTCTGGCGGCTCGCCCGGCGCAGCGGCGCCCGGGTGACGGTGGTGCTGCACGAGCCCTTCCCGCCGGGCCGCCTGCCCAACCGCAAGGCGCTGGCCTCGGAGACGCAACGGATCGTGCGCGAGGGCGCCGAGCGGCTGCGGCAGAACCGGCCGGTGGTGCCGATCGCGCCGCCCGCGGCGCCGGGCGCCGCCGGCCCATGAGCGAAACCATCGCTTGACCCGGGAGGCCCGACTGGCGGAGGCTCGGCGCGTGAGACGATTCGCGCCGCCGCATCGATCGCCCCATCGGTCCCCCCTCTCCCGGCCCGTGCCGGGGCGCATGGGCGCTTGACCCGGCCTCGCGCCTTGCGCATCTGCCCCGCGGATCCCGGCACCCCCCTTGCGCCGGGACGGCGGAGTTTGTTCCCGGCATGAGCACGACCACCCCCCGGAAGCGTCTCTTCATCCGGACCTGGGGCTGCCAGATGAATGTCTATGACAGCGCCCGGATGGCCGATGTCCTGGCGCCGCTCGGCTATGCCCCGGCCGAGGCGCCGGAGGGGGCCGACATGGTCATCCTCAACACCTGCCACATCCGCGAGAAGGCGACGGAGAAGCTGTTCTCCGAGCTCGGCCGGCTGCGCGAGGCGAAGCAGGCCCGCCGCGCCGGCGGCGCCGACATGGTGCTGGCCGTCGCCGGCTGCGTCGCCCAGGCCGAGGGCGCCGAGATCACCGCCCGCGCCCCCTGGGTCGACATCGTGCTCGGGCCGCAGACCTATCACCGCCTGCCGGAGATGGTGGCCCGCGCCAGCCGCGCCGCCGGGGCGGTGATCGAGACCGACTTCCCGGCCGAGGACAAGTTCGACCACCTGCCGGAGACCGTGGCGCCGCAGGCGGTGACGGCCTTCCTCACGGTGCAGGAGGGCTGCGACAAATTCTGCGCCTTCTGCGTCGTCCCCTATACCCGCGGCGCCGAGTTCTCCCGCCCCGTGGCGCAGGTGCTGGCCGAGGCGCGGCGGCTGGTCGCGGCCGGGGCGCGCGAGGTCACGCTGCTCGGGCAGAACGTCAACTCCTATCACGGCGAGGGGCCGGACGGCCGGGACTGGGGCCTCGGCCGGCTGCTGCGGGCGCTGTCGGAGATCCCCGGCCTGCTGCGGCTGCGCTACACCACCAGCCACCCGCGCGACATGGATGACGACCTGGTCGCGGCGCATCGCGACCTGCCGCAGCTCATGCCCTTCCTGCACCTGCCGGTGCAGAGCGGCAGCGACCGGGTGCTGGCGGCGATGAACCGCGGCCACAGCGCGGCGGAGTTCCTGCGCATCGTCGACCGGCTGCGGGCGGCGCGGCCGGACCTCGCCCTCTCCTCCGACTTCATCGCCGGCCATCCCGGCGAGACGCCGGCGGATTTCGAGCGGACGCTCGACCTCGTCCGCCGCGTCGGCTTCGCCCAGGCCTTCAGCTTCAAATATTCGCCGCGGCCTGGAACGCCGGCCGCCGGCGCGCCACATCAGGTTGCGGAGCCAGAAAAGGACGCGCGGTTGCAGGCCTTGCAGGCGCTGCTCAGGGATCAGCAGGACGCGTTCAACCGCTCGCGCGTCGGCATGACCTTTCCCGTGCTCTTCACCGGCCCCGGCCGCCATCCCGGCCAGGTCGCCGGGCGCACCCCCTGGCTGCAACCCCTGCACCTGACCGGACCGCTCGCGCTCATCGGGCGCGAGGCGCCCGTGACGGTGCTGGCCGCGCATCCGAACTCGCTCTCCGGCCTGCTGGCGGCCGGGGCGGCGTCGAGCCCTGTCCAGCCCGAAGAGGAGCCTGCGCCCGCTTGAACACCGCCGCCATCGCCCTCCGGCCCGGGGAACGGGGCGCGCCGCCGCGCCCGCTTCCCTCCACCCCCGAACAGCGCAGCGTCCTGCTGCAGTTCGACGACAACGCCCTGCTCCCCCTGCTGTACGGGGAACACGACCGCCACCTGGCGCGGATCGAGCAGCGGCTCGGGGTACGGCTCGGCTCCCGTGGCAACCGGCTGACCATCGCCGGGCCGCCGGAGCGGACGGAGGTGGCCGAAGCGGCGCTGCGGGCGCTCTGGCGGCGGCTGGAGCAGGGGCAGGGGGTGTCGGTGGCGGATGTCGAGGCGGCGCTGCGCATGGCCGAGGGCGAGGCGGAGAACGATCCGCGCCTGCCGCTGCAGGACATCCCGCAGATCCGCACCCGCAAGGCCGCCATCGCGCCGCGCAGCCCGGCCCAGGCGGCCTATATCGACATGCTGGCGCGGCACGAGATGGTCTTCGGCGTCGGCCCGGCCGGCACCGGCAAGACCTATCTCGCCGTGGCGCAGGGCGTGGCGCTGCTGCAGGCGGGGCGGGTGGACCGCATCGTCCTCTCCCGCCCGGCGGTGGAGGCGGGCGAGCGGCTCGGCTTCCTCCCCGGCGACATGAAGGAAAAGGTGGACCCCTATCTCCGTCCCCTCTATGACGCGCTGCACGACATGCTGCCGGCGGAACAGGTGGTCCGCCGCATCGCGTCCGGGGAGATCGAGATCGCGCCGCTCGCCTTCATGCGCGGGCGCACGCTGGCGCATTGCTTCGCCATCCTCGACGAGGCGCAGAACACCACGCCGGCGCAGATGAAGATGTTCCTCACCCGCATGGGCGAGGGGACGCGGATGGTGATCACCGGCGATCCGACCCAGGTCGATCTGCCGGCGGGTCAGAAGAGCGGGCTGGCCGAGGCGCTGCGCATCCTGGATGGGGTGCCGGGCATCGGCACCGCCCGCTTCGATGAGCGGGACGTCGTGCGCCACCCGCTGGTGGCGCGCATCGTCGCGGCCTATGGCCGCGCGGACGCCGTATCGGCCTATGGCCGCGCCGATGCAGCCTCCGCTCAGGGGCGGACCGAGGGCCAGGCGGGGGAGCCGCCGGGCCGTCGGGGGAAGAAGGATCAGGATGGAACCGGGAAGTAGACCTCCTGGCCCGGCGGGGGAGCCCTCCCTCGCCGATGCCGGGATCATGCAGGACGACGAAGACCCCCACCCGCCGCTGGCGGTGGAGGTCGTGCTGGCCGAGCCGGCCTGGCGGCGCCTGGTGCCGCGGGCCGAGATCCTCGCCCGCCGGGCCGTGGCCGCGGCGCTGCGCGAGAGCGGGGCCTCGGGCAGCGTCAGCGTCCTGCTCGCTGATGACCGCGCGCTGAAGCGCCTGAATGGCGAGCATCGCGGCAAGGACAAGCCGACCAACGTGCTGAGCTTCCCCGGCTTCGGCGAGCATCTCGGCGACATCGCCCTGGCGCTCGGCGTGGTGCGGCGGGAGGCGCGGGCGGCCGGCCGCCGGCCGGCGGCGCATCTCGCGCATCTGGTGGCGCATGGTGCCCTGCACCTCATCGGCCACGACCACCTGGTCGCCGGCGAGGCCCGGCGGATGGAGCGGGCCGAGGCGCGCGCCATGCATCGGCTGCGGCTGCCCAATCCCTGGCGTCCCGATGGCGGGCGCTCCGAGCCCCGGCGCCCGGATCTGCGGCACGAGGTGCCGGCATGAGCCTGAGCAACGGCGAGATGCGCGAGCACCACCGGCAGGGCCTGCTCTGGCGGCTGCAAGGGCTGCTGCGCAAGCGCGAGGCCGAGAGCGTGCGCGACCGCATGGAGGAGCTCATCGAGGAGCGCGAGGAATCGCGCCGCGAGGGCGACGGCCGTGCCGAGCGCGACGAGTTCAGCGCCCAGGAGCGGGCGGTGCTCGGCAACGTCCTCAGGCTGCGCGACAAGACCGCCGACGACGTCATGGTGCCCCGCGCCGACATCATGGCCATGCCGGAGGATTCCACGCTGGAGCAGGCGGTCCGCCTGATCCAGCGCGACGGCCACAGCCGCTACCCGGTCTATCGCGGCCAGCTCGACGAGATCGTCGGCATGGTCCACATCAAGGACGTCTTCGCCGCGGTGGGACGGGAGGACTCCTTCGACCTCAAGGCCATCCTCCGCAAGCCGCTCTTCACCGTCCCCTCGGTGCCGGTGCTCGACCTGCTGCTGCAGATGCGCACGGCGCGCATCCACATGGCGCTGGTGGTGGACGAGTATGGCGGCATCGACGGGCTGGTGACGATCGAGGATCTGGTCGAGACCATCACCGGCGACATCTCCGACGAGCATGACGAGGACGTGTCGCCGCAGATGGTCGAGAAGCCGGACGGCACCATCGAGGTCGATGCCCGGATGCCGATCGCCGGCTTCGAGCAGACGCTCGGCTCGGTGCTGACCGAGGAGGAGCGGGCGGCCGACATCGACACGGTGGGCGGCCTGGTCTTCACCCTCGCCGGGCGGGTGCCGGCGAAGGGCGAGCTGGTCTCGCATTCCTCGGGGCTCGAATTCCGGGTGCTCGAGGCCGATCCCCGGCGCATCCGCCGCGTCCGCGTGCGGCGGCCGGGGGCACAGCCGGCGCGGCAGGCGGCGGAATAGCGCGGGGAACGTTTCCGCACCTGCGCGCTTCACCGATCAGGCGAAGGGCGAGGGCAAGCCATGGCGTTCAAGGGCAAGCCGCCGGGCAGCGGGTCCGGCGAGATGTCGCGGCGGACCCAGGCGCTGCGGCCGGACATCGCCCTCGAGCCACGCGAGGCGGCCAAGGCGCGGGCGCTCCGCCGCCAGGGCGAGGCGCCGGCGGCCATCGCCGCGCGCTTCGGCGTTCCGGTCGAGGAGGTGGAGAAGGCGCTCGTGCAGATGCGCAGCCGCCGGCCGGAGAGCACGCGCGGCACGCTGAACGTCACCCTCGCCGCGCATCGCTTCGTCCTGGCCGAGCGGCAGGGCGAGGAGCCGCTCTGGCAGACGATGGACCGGCTGGTGGACGAGCTGATCCGGCTCCGCCAGGCAGCCCGGCCCGCCGCGCCGCGGACGCGGCGCGAGGCGGGGCGTCCGGACGATCTGCTGCCCGGCCTGCTGCCCGATCCGCGCCCGAACTGACCACGCCGAGTCGGGGCCCGCTGGCCCGCCGCGCGCCGGATCACCGCCGGCGTCGCGGCCGAATAGTGTGGGTGCGACGCGCATCAGACTTTGTGGCGAGTTGCTGAGGGATTATAAGCGCACGGGTTGTTGATCCCGCCGGTTGAGGCAGGGCGGTCGGAGAACGGGCATGGATACAGTCCTCGCGGGCGGAGCCCAGCCCAGCCCGCCGCCGGTCTGGGGCGCCCCGGCGCCTGCCGATCTCGGCACCTGCCGGGTGCTGGCGGACGTGCTCGACAGCCTCGATATCGGCCTGTGCCTGTTCGACGCGCAGGACCGCACGCTGCTCTGGAACCGCACCTTCCTGCGCCTCTTCCCCGAACATGCCGGGCATGTCGCGGTGGGCGAGCCCTATGCGGCCAATCTGCGGCGCTTCTACGCCGTTCGGCTGCGGCCGGAGGAGCGCCACACCATGGACCAGTGCGTGGCGGAGGGAATCGCCCGCCACCGCGTGCAGACCCAGCCCTTCATCTTCGAGCATCGCGGGCAATGGGTGCGCGTCGCCTCGCAGCCGCTGCCGGGACTCGGCCGCATCCGGATCTGGACGCCGATCGCCCCGCCCGTCGATGCCAGGGCCGCCATGCCCGACCCGGCCGACCATGTGCTGCGCGAGGTCATGCCCTTCACCGCCGAGAACGGGGACGGCGTGACGGTGCTCGGCGCCGATGGGCGGATCATGGCGGCGAATGGCCGCTTCGTCCGGCTCTTCGGCCTCTCCGGCACCGCGGAGGCGGTCGGCCGGACCCATGCCGAGCTCTATGCCGAAGCCTGGCGGCGCCTGCCGGAGGAGGAGCGCGTCGCGGCCGCCGCCCTGCAGACCCTCGCCGAGGGCGAGCGCTTCGCCGGCGCCCCCTTCGAGCTGCCGCTGCCGGGCGGGGCCTGGGTGCGCGTGCTGCAGCAGCGGCTGCTCGACGGCACGGTGGTCAGCACCTTCGCCGACATCTCCGCCATGAAGACCCTGCAGCGGCAGCTCAACGATGCCCGAGAAGCGGCGGAGCTGGCGAACCGCGCCAAGGATGGCTTCCTGGCCACGGTGAGCCACGAGCTGCGGACGCCGATGAACGGCATCCTCGGCATGCTCGACGTGCTCGATGACGGAAGGCTCGGCCCGGATCAGGCGGAACGGCTGCAACTGGCCCGCCATTCGGCCGAGGCGCTGCTCGGCCTGCTCGACGACATCCTCACCTTCTCGCGGCTCGAGGCCGGCCATGTGGCGGCGGAGTGGTTGCCGGTCAGCCTGCCGCGGATCGTCGAGACGGTCGCGGGCCTCATGCGCTCGCGGGCGGTGCAGAAGGGGCTCACGCTCGCCTGGCGCATCGACCCGCGGATCCCCGCGGCGGTGCTCTGCGACGCCGCCAACCTGCGGCAGATCCTGCTGAACCTGATCGGCAACGCGATCAAATTCACCGATCAGGGCGCGGTGGAGGTTACCGTCCGCTGCGACGAGATGCTCTCGCCGTCCCGGCTGCGCCTGGAATTCCTGGTCGAGGACACGGGCATCGGCATCCCGGCGGCCGCCCTCGACGCCATCTTCGAGCCCTTCGTCCAGGCCGACAGCGGCATCGCCCGGCGCTTCGGCGGCACCGGCCTCGGCCTGGCCATCTGCCGCCGCCTGGTCCACGCCATGGGGGGCGAGATCACCGTCTCCAGCACCGAGGGGCAGGGCAGCTGCTTCCGCTTCAGCCTCGTCTGCGAGGCGGTGGCGGAGGCCGGCCTCGCCGTCCCCCTCGGCGCCGCCCCCGGGGCGCCGGGCAGCCAGGGCCAGGCGCTGCCGCGGCTGCACGTCCTCGTCGTCGACGACCATCCGATCAACCGCGAGATCGCCAAGCTGCATCTCGAGCATCTGGGCATGAGCGTGGTCACCGCCCCCGGCGGCCGGGAGGCCGTCGCCGCCTGCGCCGACCGGTTCGACGTGATCCTCATGGATCTGGAGATGCCCTGCATGGATGGCTTCGCCACGGTGGCGGCCATCCGCGCCGGCGTCGGGGCCAGCGCCGTGGCGCCGGTGATCGCCGTCACCGCGCATGCCGGCGAGGAGCACCGCACGCGCTGCCGCGAGGCCGGCATGCAGGCCTTCCTAGCCAAGCCGATCCGCGCCGAGCAGCTCAAGGAGGCGATCGCCGCGGTGCTCGGCGGGCGCCCGCCGACCGCCTCCGCGCATCGCAGCCCGCCGGCGCCGGCCGCCGCCGAGATCCTCGACCAGGAGCGGGTCGCCTCGCTGCGCACGCATATCCCGCCGCCGACCTGGGCGCAGCTTCTGGCCGAGTTCGAGGCGAATGCCCGCGAGGCGATGGCCGCCCTCGCCAGCGCAGCCGAGCAGGGCGGGGACCACCGGCTGACCGCGCATGGGTTGAAGGGCACGGCCTGGAATTTCGGCGCCCGCCGCCTCGGCAACCTGGCCGCCAGCCTCGAGGGCGCGAGCGGCGCGCAGCTGCGCTCCTGCCTGGCGGAGCTGGGCACGACCCTCGAAGCCACCCTGATCGCCCTGCGGGCCGGGCGCGACGCCGCCGCGAAATAGCGCGGCGCCCGCGGCCGACCCGAGCCCCTCTCGGGCGTTGGGGAGCCATGCCCCGTGCCCATGCCGCCACCAGCCCGCCTTCGGCCGCGCCCGCCCGGCCGGACAAGGAGCCCTTCGATATCGACCTCGTCTTCCGCCTGCTGCGCGAGGCGACGGCGGGGCTGCCCAAGGCGGCGATGTTCGCGCTGCGCGACCGCGGCCATGGCTCGCCCTTCGAGCAGCTCGTCGCCGCGCTGATCTCGGCCCGCACCCGGGACGAGACCACCACCCCGGTCTGCCTCCGCCTCTTCGCCCGCGCCCGGACGCCGGAGGCCATGGCGGCGATCCCGGAGCCGGAGCTGGTCGGCCTGCTCGCCGGCGCGACCTTCCCCGAGCCCAAGGCACGCGACATCCTGGCCCTGTCGCGCCGGATCGCCGAGGCGGGCGCGGTCCCCGACACGATGGAGGGGCTGCAGGCGCTGCGCGGCGTCGGGCCGAAGATCGCGGCGCTGACGCTCGGGGTCGGCTTCGGCCGGCCGGCCATCTCGGTCGACATCCATGTCCACCGCATCGTCAACCGCTGGGGCTATGTGGCGACGACGACGCCGGAGCGGACCATGCAGGCGCTCGCGGCCCGCCTGCCGGAGCGCTACTGGATCGAGATCAACGAGCGGCTGGTGCCCTTCGGCAAGGCCATCTGCACCGGGCTCCGGCCGCGCTGCGGCACCTGCCTGCTGCTGCGGCAATGCCGGCAGGTGGGCGTCGTCCGCCCCGGCTGAGGCATCCGATGGCCGCCGCTGCCGTTGGAAAGGGCAGCAGCAGGAGGGGAGGCGGATGCCGCATTTCACGGAAGACTGGTTCAGCGGCCACATCCCCTACTGGGAGCGGCTGTTCTTCGAGGAGCTCGGCTGGCGGCCGGAGACGCCGCGGCGGGTGGTGGAGATCGGCAGCTTCGAGGGGCGCTCGACCCTCTGGTTCCTCGCCAACCTGCTGCGGCACCCGGAGAGCCGGCTCACCTGCATCGACACCTTCGCCGGCGGCGCCGAGCACGACGCGGCGCAGACCACCGGCCTGTTCGAGCGCTTCCAGGCCAACCTCGCCGCCTCCGGCGCGGCCGCGAAGGCCGAGGTGCTGCGCTGCGACTCCGCCACCGGGCTGCTGACGCTGCTCGGGCGCGGCGGGGAGGCGCCCGACCTGATCTATATCGACGGCTCGCACGAGGCGCCGGACGTGCTGACCGACCTGGTGCTCGCCTTCCGCCTCGCCCCTGAGGGCGGGGTGATCCTGTGCGACGACTATCTCTGGCCGCATCCGGACGTGCTGCGCAGCCCGAAGCTGGCGATCGACGCCTTCACCACCATCCATCGCAATCAGATCGAGTTCCTCGACGGGCCGCACCGGGCGCAGCTCGGCTTCCGCAAGCGCCTGGGATGACAAGCGCGGCCCTAGCCGCTTCCAGATGGTCGTTGCGCGGGGCATGGCATAAGATGGGTCCGGCAGAACGGGGCGCAGCCCCCGGCGTCCAGGGAACCCAGCCATGACCCTCAGCATCCGCCCCGCCAATCCCAGCCGCCCGGATTTCGTCGGCGAGGTGGCGGGCGTCGATATCCGCCGCGGCGTCACCCCGGCCGAGGCCGCGGCGATCGAGGCGGCGATGGACCGGTATGGCGTGCTGGTCTTCCACGACCAGGAGATCGACGACCAGCAGCAGATCGCCTTCTCCCGGCATTTCGGCCCGCTGGAGCTGGCGACCGGCGACCTCGTGCAGGGCGAGCAGCGCCGCCTCTCGATGGAGGTGAACGACATCTCCAACCTGCACCGCGACGGCAGCGTCATGGCGCGCGACGACCGCAAGCGGCTGTTCAGCCTCGGCAACATGCTCTGGCACAGCGACAGCAGCTTCAAGGCGACGCCGGCCAAGTACTCCCTGCTCTCGGCCCGCGTCATCCCGGGCGCCGGCGGCAATACCGAGTTCGCCGACATGCGCGCCGCCTGGGAGGCGCTCGATGCCGAGACCAAGGCGCTGGTGCGCGACCTGGTCACCGAGCACAGCCAGATCTTCTCCCGTGGCATCCTCGGCTTCACCGACTTCACCGAGGCGGAGCGGGCGAAATGGGCGCCGGTGCCGCAGCGCCTGGTGCGCCGGCACCCGCGCACCGGGCGGCTCTCGCTCTTCCTCTCCTCGCATGCCGGGGCGATCCAGGGCTGGCCGGTGCCGGAGGCGCGGGCCCTGCTGCGCGACCTGACCGAGCATGCGACGCAGCGGGAGTTCGTGCATGCGCATGTCTGGCGGCCGCATGACCTAGTGATGTGGGACAACCGCGTCACCATGCACCGGGCCCGCCGCTACGATTCCAGCCAGGTCCGCGACCTGCACCGCACCACCGTCGCCGACATGGCGCCGACGCTGGAGCAGGCGGCCTGATGCTGGCGGGCCGGGCGGCCTGCCCGGCCCCGAAGGCCTAAGCGGATCCCGATCAGGTGAGTCCACCTGATCGGGACTGCTCTAGATATTTGTTTTTACGAGCATCTTCACCTGTCCGGATGAGGTCATCGGGACAGGATCTGCTCTAGGGTCTGTTGAGATTTATCGTGAGTGGATGACGGCGGAGGCGAGGTAGACCATGGCCGCGAAGCTTTGGTCGGTTTTTTCGCTGCGCATGGCGATGCGTTTGAAGTCCTTGAGCTTGCCGAAGAAGTTCTCGATCAGGTGACGCCATTTGTAGACCTCCTGGTCGACGTCGCGGGGGATGGCGCGGCGGGGATGCTGAGCGATCACGGCCTTGGCGCCGCGGGCGTCGAGCTCGGCGATGATCGAGTTGCTGTCGAATGCCATGTCGGCGATCAGGGCATCGAAGTCGATGCCCTCGATCAGCGGCGGCACGCCGACCGTGTCGAAGCGGTGGCCGGGCAGCAGAACGAAGCGCACCAGGTTCCCGAGTGCATCGCAGAGCGCCAGGATCTTGGTCGTCATGCCGCCTTTCGAGCGGCCGATGGCCTGGCTCTGAGTCCCCCTTTTGCGCCCTGCCCGTGGCGGTGGACCTTCACGATGGTCGCGTCGACCATGGCGTATTCGAGATCCGGCTCATCGGAGCAGGCGTCGAACAGCCGCTGGAACACATCGGCGCGCACCCAGTCTCGGAAGCGGACATAGACCGAGTTCCACTTGCCAAAGATCGGCGGCAGGTCGCGCCAGGGGCTACCGGTCCGCGCAATCCACAACACCGCCTCGACAAACAACCGGTTGTCGGAACCGCTCCGCCCGCGATCGCCGGGCTTGCCCAGGCAGTGCGGTGCCATCTTCGCCCATTGGGCGTCAGTCAGGACAAATCGCTCCATCCAGAGCTTGAATCACATCCTGACCCGAGCGCAAATCACAAATCTCAACAGACCCTAGTCCCCGGCCGGCCCGGGCGGGGCGGCCGCCCCGAAGCGGTCGAGCACGGTGCGGGTGATCTGCTGCGTATAGGCGCAGCCCCGCTTGAGGCCCATCACCCATTCGCAGCTCGCGGCGGTCAGCACCTCGCCCTTGCCGCGGCGCATGGCCACCATCATCCCCGATCCGTGGTAGGACCTGGCCAGCGTCCCGGCATCGGCGACGCCGTGGATCATCTCGGCCTTCTCGTACCAGTCATGCGCGCCGACATAGGCGCGCAGCGTGTAGCTCTCGAGCGGCGCCTCGGCCATCACGGCCGGCGTCATGGCCAGGATCTCGACGCTGTCGGGCGTGCCGTCCCTGCCCGTCGGATAGGGCAGGCCGTCGCGGAAGGTGTAGTCGACGCCATCCACCTCATAGCCGAAGATGCGCGCCTCGGCCCCGAAGATGTCGCCATAGGTCAGGTCGGTGCCGGCGAAGGCCCAGTGCTCCGGCCGGTAGACGGTGAAGCCCCGGCTGCCGCGCGGGGTGAAGCGGCCCCAATTCGCGTAGGTGCCGCCCAGCCCGTTCACCCCGACGGTGGTGGCGCCCGGCCAGCCGACATGCCGGTCCTCCCAGGCGCTGGTGAGCCGCGCGTCGTCGCCGGTGGCGCGGATGGGGTCGGCCTTGGGCGCGTTGCTCTTGTAGCAGACCTGGCGCCGCCCCTCCTCCTCCAGCCGGACCTGCCAGGTGAAGTTGGCGCCGAACCGGGCCAGATGGCCGCCGCGCTCGACATAGTCCTCGATGGCCAGGCGCATCTCCCGCGTCCAGTACTCGTCGTGGCCGACGATGACGACGCAGGCATAGCCCTCCAGCAGCGCGGGGCGGAGGTGCAGGTCGGTCTGGGTGATGGTGTCGAGCGCATAGCCCTCGCGCTCGGCCCAGAGGACGAAGTGCCGGTCGTACTGCGCCCAGCCGGTGGCAGCGTAGTAGTAGCTGAAGCCGTTCGCGTAGGACCATTCCTTGAAGTCGTAGCGGAGCGGGGTCATGGGCTCGGCGACCGTGGCGCAGATGCGCGGCGCGTTCTCCGGCAGCTTCACCAGGCCGCGGGTCCAGGGGCGCTGCAGGCTCAGCCGCGGCGACATGGCGTTGCGCGCCGGGCCGTGGCTGCCGCCATAGTGGTTCGCCCCGCCCCAGTCGTTGTAGGCGGTGTAGGTGCAGGTCGGCAGCACATGCAGCAGCCGCCCGGGATGCAGGCCGGGCCGGGGGCGGACGACGAAGAAATGGTGCTGCACGAAGCGGCCGCCCTGCTGCCGGGCGACGCTGGATTCGACCAGGTAGAAGCCCGAGGCCAGGTCCTCGGGCAAGGTCCAGCGATGCAGCACCGGCCAGTTGCAGCCGGCTTCGTAGGCATCGGCGGGCATCGGGGTGGCCCGTCCCGGCAGGCCCTCCTGCCGATGCACGATCGCGGGCTTCAGCCCGTCGCGCGTGACCTCGATCGTCCAGCTCTCCGCGTTGGTGCTGCCGTGGAACTGCACCGTCTCGCCCGGCGCATAGGAGATGGCGTCGGTGTAGACATGGATCTCGTGCCAGTCCGGGTCCCCGCGCGGGGCCTCGAAGGGGCGCATCTCCTGCCAGTGGTGGTCCCCGGCGGTGGGATAGATGTGGCGCGGGCCGACATTGACGGTGCTGTCGGGCCGGGCGGTGGGGTCGTCATAGAGCGGCATGGCGGTCCTGGTGCACGGCGTTCGGCAAGGGCTGGCGGAGGGGCTGGCGGCGCCGCGGTCAGGACTTCTTCAGGTTGAAGAAGAGCGGGAAGCCTTCGATGATGTCGGTGACGTTGCTGCGGAAGGCGGTGGGCGGCGTATAGGCGCCGGTCGGCAGGTAGGGGATGTCCTCGAAGGCCTGGAGCTGGATCTGCTCGGTGAGGCGCTTCTGCTCGGCCAGGCCCTCGGCGGCGAGGAACTGGTCGCGCAGCGCCTCGATCTTCGGCAGGTCGGGCCAGCCGGAGGTGCCGGCCTTGCCGGGCCCGCGGACATAGGATTGCGTCGCCGGGTTCAGCGCGATGATGCCGGGGATGTAGTTGCACCAGGCGCTCCAGCCGCCCTTGTCGAGCCCCTCCCGGTTGCTCATCACCCGGGTGGCGACCGAGCCCCAGTCGGAGGCCTGGTAGTCGAGGTTGAGGCCGGTGCGGCGGAACATGTCGCCGGCGATCTCGCTCATCGCATTCAGCGAGGAGAGGTCGGTCGGCACCGCCAGCACAACCCGCTCGCCCCGGTAGCCGGCGGCGTCGAGGTTGCGCTTCACCTTGTCGTAGTCCGGCGCCCCCGCCATCGTCTGCAGCCCGGCCTCGGTCGCCAGCGCGGTACCCGGCAGGAAGAAGCCGCAGCGGTCGTTCCAGAGCGAGCGGTCGTCGCCGATCACCGCCGTCATGTAGTCGGTCTGGTTGATGGCCGGCAGGAAGGCGCGGCGGATGGCCGGGTTGTCGAAGGGCGGTTGCAGGTGGTTGAAGCGGATCATGCCCATCAGCCCGGCCTTGTCCTTCACCTCCACCCGCAGGTTGCGCAGGCGCTTCAGCCGCGGCAGCAGGTCGGCGGTCGGCACCTCCCACCAGTCCACCTCGCCCTGCTGCAGCGCGGCGCCGGCGGTGGCGGCGTCGGGGATGGTGTGCCATTCGACGCGGTCGACATGCACCACCTTGCCGCCGGCCAGGAAGCTCGCCGGCTCGTTGCGCGGCGCGTAGCCGGCGAAGCGCTCGTAGACGGCGCGCGAGCCGACCATGCGCTCGCCCGGCACCCAGCGGAACGGGCCGCTGCCGACGATCTCCGTCACCTGCACGGAGGGCGGGTTCCGGGCGAAGCGCTCCGGCATCACCGGGCAGTAGGAGGAGGGCTTGGCGAGCGCCGTGGCCAGGAGCGGGAAGGGCTTCCTGAGCCTGACCAGGAAGATCCGGTCCGAGACCACCACCATCTCGTTGGTGATGGCGCGGATGTTCTGGCCCAGCACGTCGGCCCTGGTCCAGCGCTCGATGCTGGCCACGGCGTCCCGCGCCAGGATCGGGGCGCCGTCATGGAAGCGGGTGCCCTCGCGCAGCGTGATGCGCCAGGTCAGCCCGTCATCCTCGACGGCATGGCCCTCGACGAGCTGCGGCCGCGCGGCATAGCTGCTGTCCAGGCCGTAGAGCTGGTCATAGACCATCATGCCGTGGTTGCGCGTCACTAGCGCCGTGTTGAACACCGGATCGAGCAGCGTCAGGTCCGATTGCGGGACGAACCGGAGCACCGTGGTCGCCCCGGGCGTTCCCTGCGCACGCACGGCGCCGGGCAGCGCCAGGGCCGAGGATGACGCGCCGGCCGCCAGGGCCAGGAGATCGCGACGCTTCATGAGGAGCCTCCACCTTGCGCGTGGAGTGTGCGGCATGCCTCCCGGCATCGCCAAATTCGCCCGCCGCGCGACGGCGACGGACCAGAGCGGATCCCGATCGGGTGGCCTCACCTGATCGGGTGAAGATCCTCTGAAAACAAGCGTCTAGCGCGCCGCGGCCTATTCGTCCCGCCGCGGCCGGGCCAGCAGGTGCTCCACCGCCGCCGCCAGGGTCAGCCGCTCCGCCAGCAGCGCCGCCACCGCCTCGCAGATCGGCAGCTCGACGCCGACCGAGGCCGCCCGGGCGATGATGGCCGGGGCGGTGGCGACCCCCTCCGTCACCCCGGAGCGCTCGGCCAGCACCTCGGCCAGGCGCCGGCCGCGCCCGAGGGCGATGCCGAGCGAGGTGTTGCGGCTGGACGGGCCGGTCGCCGTCAGCAGCAGGTCGCCGAGGCCCGACAGGCCCGCCGCCGTCTCTGCCCGGCCGCCGAGCGCGACGGCGAGGCGGGACAGCTCCGCCAGGCCGCGCGTCACCAGCGCCGCCCGGGCATTCTCGCCGAGCCCGGCGCCGATCACCGCCCCGGCGGCGATGGCGATCACGTTCTTCGCCGCGCCGCCGACCTGCACGCCGACCGGGTCGTCGGAGCCGTAGAGGCGGAAGCCAGGCGTCGCCAGCAGCCCGGCCAGCCGCTCGCGCAGCGCCGGCGTGGCGCTGGCGATCACCGCCGCGGCGGGCAGGCCGGCGGCGACCTCATGCGCGAAATTCGGCCCCGAGAGCACCGCCGCCGCCTGGCCCGGCCGCGCCGCCGCCACCACCTCCAGCGGCAGGCGGAGGCTCGTCTGCTCCACCCCCTTGGCGGCGAGCAGCAGCGGCGGCAGGGCGGGCGGCAGGCTGGCGAGCACGGCGCCCAGATGCTGCGCCGGCACGGCGAGGATCGCTGCCGCCGCCCCGGCCAGGGCCGTTGCCGCATCGGCGGTGACGGCGAGGCCGGCGGGCAGGGCGATGCCGGGCAGGTAGCGGGCATTCTCCCGCGCCGCCGCGATCGCCGCCGCCCGCCCGGCATCGCGCGCCCAGAGCGCCACAGCATGTCCGGCCCCGGCGGCCTGGATGGCGAGCGCCGTGCCCCAGGCGCCGGCGCCGAGGACGGCGAGCTTCGGCACCGCTATTCCCCGGCCAGGCGGGTCATCGCCCAGCCCTCGCCCGGCTCCCGCTCGCCCAGCCGCTCCAGCAGGGTGGCGAGGATCGCGCCCCCCTCCGCCTCGAAATGCCAGGGCGGGTTGGCGACCAGCAGGCCGCAGCCGTTCAGCCGCTGCGGATCCGTCGGCTCGCGCAGCCAGAGCTCGGCGGCGACGAGGTCGCGCAGCCCCGCCTCGCGCAGCGCGGCGTGGAAGGCGCGCACCGGGGCGCGGTGCTTGATCGGGTACCAGCAGGCCTGGATGCCGGCGCGGAAGCGCTGCGCGACGAGCGCGATGCCCTGCGCCAGCCGGGCGAACTCCCCCTCCTGTTCGAAGGGCGGATCGACCAGCACCAGGCCGCGCCGCTCCAGGAAGGGGGTGAGCGCCTTCAGCGCCTCCCAGCCGTCGCGGTGATGCACCGCCACCTGCCGGTCGGCGCGGAAGGCGGCGCGCAGCGCGGCATGGTCCTCGGGGTGCAGCTCGCAGGCCAGCAGCCGGTCGCCCGGCCGCAGCAGGGCGCGGATCAGGGCGGGCGAGCCGGGATAGCGGGCGGGCGCCCCGGCGGCGCGGACCAGCCCGACATAATCGGCCAGCGGCCCGGCCTCGATGTCGAGCAGCCGGCCGATGCCGCGGCGCCATTCCCCGGTGCGCTCGGCCGCGCTCGCCGCCAGGTCGTAGGACCCGATGCCGGCATGGGTATCGAGCGCCGCGAAGGGCTTGTCCTTGGCCGCCAGGGCCCGCAGCAGCCAGACCAGCAGCGCGTGCTTCATGCAGTCGGCGAAATTGCCGGCATGGAAGGCGTGGCGGTAATTCATGGCGGGCGGCCTCAGCCGCCCCGGCGGATGACCGCGCCGTTCCGCGTCTCGCCCGGCAGGCAGAGGGCGGCGATCTCGGGCGCCAGATCGGCGGGCTGCGGCAGGCGGGACTGGTCCTCGCCCGGCATCGCCACCATGCGCAGCCTCGTGGCGACCGGGCCGGGATCGAAGAGGTTCACCCGCAGCGGGGTGTTGGCGACCTCGGCCGCCCAGCTCCGCGCCAGGTGCTCCTGCCCCGCCTTGCCGAAGCCGTAGAGGCCCCAATAGGCGCGCGGCTCGGCCACCACGGCATCGGTGAGGAAGACGGCGCGGCCGGCCGGTGCGGCGCGCAGCGGCGGATCGGCGCTGCGGATCAGCCGCCAGGCGGCCGAGAGGTTCACCGCCACCGCCTCCTGCCAGTCGCGCGGCATGATATGCGCGGTCGGCGTCAGCTTGGCGAGCAGGCCCGCGGCATGCACCAGGATGTCGAGCCGGCCGAAGCGCTGGGCGATGGAGGGGCCGACCATGTCGAGCTTCTCGCCGTCCCGGATCAGGTCGAGCGGGAAGAGGGTGGACTGGCCGCCGAGGCTTCGGATGGCGTCGTCCACCTCCTCCAGCGCGCCCTGGGTGCGGGCGGTCAGCACGCAATGCGCGCCGAGCCGGGCGAGCTCGATCGCCGTCGCGGCGCCGAGGCCGCGCGAGGCGCCGGTGACGAGGGCGACGTGGCCGGCGAGGGGGCGGTCCATCATCCCGCCTGCAGCAGCGAGAGCTGCCGGGCGTTGTTGTCCTGCGTATCGGTCAGGGCGATCGCGTAGTCGCCGGTGAAGCAGGCGTCGCAATAGCCTGGCTTCTCCGGGTTGCGCCCCGGCCGGCCGAGGGCGCGGTAGAGCCCGTCGAGGGAGATGAAGGCGAGGCTGTCGACGCCGATGATGCGCGCCATCTCCTCGAGGTCGTGCTGGGCCGCCAGCAGCTTGCCGCGCTCCGGCGTGTCGATGCCGTAGAAGCAGCTATGCGTGGTCGGCGGCGAGGAGATGCGCATATGCACCTCGGTCGCGCCGGCCTGGCGGACCATCTCGACGATCTTGCGGCTGGTGGTGCCGCGGACGATGGAATCGTCCACCAGGATCACCCGCCGCCCCTCCAGCATCGGCCGGTTGGCGCTGTGCTTCAGCTTGACCCCGAGATTGCGGATCTGGTCGGTCGGCTCGATGAAGGTGCGGCCGACATAGTGGTTGCGGATGATCCCGAGCTCGAAGGGGATGCCGCTTTCGAGCGAATAGCCCATGGCCGCCGGCACGCCGCTGTCGGGCACCGGCACCACGACATCGGCCGGCACGCCGCTCTCGCGCGCCAGCTCGGCGCCGATCCGCTTGCGGGTGTCGTAGACCGGCGTGCCCTCGACCACCGAATCCGGCCGGGCGAAGTAGATGTACTCGAAGATGCAGAACCGCTCGGCATGCTTGCCGAAGGGCTTGATGCTGTGCACGCCCTGGGTGTCGATGACGATGATCTCGCCCGGGTCGATGTCCCGCACGAATTCGGCGCCGACGATGTCGAGGGCGCAGGTCTCGGAGGAGAGCACCCAGGAGGGCGCGCCGCCGCCCTCGCCGCCCAGCCGGCCGAGCACCAGGGGGCGGACGCCGAGCGGGTCGCGCGCCCCGATCAGCGCGCCGTTGTGCAGCGCGACCAGGCTGTAGGCCCCCTGCACCTGGCGCAGCGCGTCGATCAGCCGGTCCACCACGGTGGAGTAGAGGCTGATGGCGATGAGGTGGATGAAGACCTCGCTGTCCGTCGTGCTCTGGAACAGGCAGCCGCGGCCGACCAGGCTGCGGCGGAGGCCAAGCGCGTTGGTCAGGTTGCCGTTATGGGCGACGGCGAAGCCGCCGAAGGCGAAGTCGGCATAGAGCGGCTGGACGTTGCGCAGCGCCGTCTCGCCGGTCGTCGCGTAGCGGTTGTGGCCGACCGCGGCGCGGCCGCGCAGCTGGGCCATCACCTTGGCGTCCGAGAAGATGTCGCCGACCAAGCCCTGGCCCTTATGGGCATGGAAGATGCCGCCCTCGTCGAGGGCGACGATGCCGGCCGCCTCCTGCCCCCGGTGCTGCAGGGCATGCAGGCCGAGGGCGGTGAGGGCGGCGGCGTCGGCGGCGTTCCAGACGCCGAAGACGCCGCATTCCTCGTGGAACTTGTCCTCGTCGGAGGACCAGGGGCGGTTGGACAATTCGGTCATGGGGCCCTCACGTCCGGTTCCGCGCCGGCGGTCGCATCAGCTCGTCCTGGGTCGGCGCGCGGCGATCCGGCGGGGCGGCGACGCGGGGCCGGTATTCGGGTGGCAGCCGGGCCACCAGCCATTGCGCGCCATCGATGACCAGGGGCAGCGACCGGGCATCCCGGACCGCCTCCGGCCAGCGATCGGTCGCCGGCAGGACCATGCCGCCGAGGATATAGGCAAGGATGACCAGGAAGGCACCCCGCAGCAGGCCGAAGACCAGGCCGAGCGCCCGGTCGGTGCCGCCCAGCATGGAATCCTGCACGAAGCGGGCGATGAAGCTGATGATGATCTTGAGGATGACCAGCACGACGAGGAAGACGCCGCCGGCGGCCAGCGCATCGGCCAGCCAGGGCGGCTCGACCGTGCCCTGCAGCAGCGGCGCCGTCACCGGGCGCAGGGCCAGCGCCAGGGCCGCGGCGCCGATCCAGGCGCCGACGCCGAGCACTTCCTGCACAAGCCCTCGCAAATAGGCGAGCAACGCCGAGACGGCGAGCACCGCCAGCACCACACCGTCGACCCAGGTCATCGTGCCAGCGGTATAGCGGCGTGCCCGCCGCGGTGTCCACGCATGGCGGCATGGGCTGGCCCGGGCCGGCGGCATGGCTGCGATGCCGCCCCGGCGCCGCTGGCCCTCCGACGGCGCTGGGCCGCGCCCGCCCGAGGCTACGCGGCTGCCGGGGAGGCGCCCCCGGGGAAGCCCCTGCGGAAGCCCCCTGCGGCCGCATCCGGGACCGTCAGCCGGGCCGGAGCCCCGCCCGCTCCGCCGCATCGCGGGTCCAGGCGCCCTCCTGGCGGAGGAAGGCGGCGAAGCCCTCCGGCGAGGCCTCGGCCGGCGCCGCCATCTCGCTGCCCATCTCCGCGAAGCGCTGCCGGAGGCCGGGATCGGCCACGGCGGCGGCCGCGGCGCCGGCGAGCGCCCGCAGCACCGCGGGCGGCGTCCCCGCCGGGGCGACGAGGCCGAGATAGGCGGCGGCCCGGAACCCGGCGACGCCCGCCTCCTCGAAGCTCGGCACCTCCGGCACCACCGGCAGCCGCCCGGCCGAGCCGGTGGCGAGAATGCGCACCGCGCCCTCCCGGTGCAGCGGCAGGGCGGTCGAGATCTCGGTCATGCCGGCCTGGATCGTGCCGGCGATGAGGTCCGGCGCCATGGCGCCGCCGCTGCCATAGGGCACGTGCTGCAGGCCGGCGCCGGTCGCGGCGTTGAAGCTGGCGATGGCGAGGTGCGAGGTGCTGCCGGTGCCGGAGGAGCCGCAGCTGATGCTGCCCGGCGCGGCGCGGCCCTGGGCGATCAGCGCGGCCAGCGTCCGGGCCGGCACGTCGCGGTGCACGGCGAGCACGTTCGGCGTGCGCACCAGCAGGGCGATGGGCGTGAAGTCGCGCCCCGGGTCGTAGCCGAGATTGGCCTGGATCACCGGGTTGACGGTGAGGGGGCCGTTCGAGCCGAGCAGGATCGCGTAGCCGTCCGGCCGGGCGCGGGCGAATTGCGTGGCGGCGACGTTGCCGGCGGCGCCGGCCCGGTTCTCCACCACCACCGGCTGGCCCAGCCGCTCCGCCAGCAGCGGCGCGACGACGCGGGCGACGGTGTCGGAATTGCCGCCGGGCGCGAAGGGGACGATCAGCCGGACCGGGCGGTCCGGAAAGCCGGGCTGGGCCCGGGCCAAGGCGGGCAGGAGGAGTCCGGGCAGGGACAGCAAGGCACGGCGGGAGGGGACCATGGCGCTTCCTCGGCAGGTCGTTGCGGCGAGGATGGCCTTGGCGGCGGCGCCGGGCCAGTCCGCCGGCCGCGTCAACCGGCCTCGGCCTCGCCCGCGACCCTGGCCGGCGCGCCGCGCCCCCCGGCGGGCGGCTTCTGCCGGCGCTCGGCCTTGGCCGCGAAGGGCGCCACCAGATCGGCGATATGGCCGATCTCGGCGAGCCGCAGCCCGTCGAGCGCCACCGGCGCCCGGCCGCCGCGGGCGAGGCGGCGCGGCAGCACCGCCCCGGCGAAGCCGAGCTTCTGCGCCTCGCGCAGCCGCGCCTCGGCCTGCGCCACCTGGCGGATCTCGCCCGAGAGGCCGACCTCGCCGAAATAGACCGTGCCGGGATCGGTCGGCCGGTCGGTGGCGGCCGAGACCAGCGCCGCGGCGACGGCGAGGTCGGCCGCCGGCTCGGCGATGCGCAACCCGCCGGCGATGTTGAGATAGACGTCATTCATGCCGAGGGTCATGCCGCAACGCGCCTCCAGCACCGCCATCAGCATGGCCAGCCGCCCGGCATCCCAGCCCACCACCTGCCGCCGCGGGCTGCCGCCGGCCGAGGGGGCGAGCAGCGCCTGCACCTCGACCAGCACCGGCCGCGTGCCCTCGATGCCGGCGAAGACCGCCGAGCCGGCGACGTTGCCGCGCCGCTCGGCGAGGAAGAGCGCCGAGGGGTTCGGCACCTCGACCAGCCCGCGCTCGGTCATCTCGAAGACGCCGATCTCGTCGGTCGCGCCGAAGCGGTTCTTCACCGCCCGCAAGATGCGGAACTGATGGCCGCGATCGCCTTCGAAATAGAGCGTGGCATCGACCATGTGCTCCAGCACCCGCGGGCCGGCGAGCATGCCCTCCTTCGTCACATGCCCGACCAGCACCAGGGCGAAGCCGCGGCTCTTGGCCAGGCGGATCAGCTCGGCGGCGCAGGCGCGCACCTGGGCGACCGTGCCCGGTGCGGAATCGAGCGCGTCCAGCCACAGCGTCTGGATGGAATCGATGACGACGAGGGCGGCCTCGTCCTCATCCTCCAGGCTGGCGGCGATGTCGCGCAGCGCCGTCGCGGCGGCCAGCGCCAGCGGCGCGCCCTCCAGCCCGAGCCGCAGCGCCCGCAGCCGCACCTGCGCCACCGCCTCCTCGCCGCTGATGTAGAGGGCGCGCCGCCCGGCCCCGGCGATGCGCGCCGCCGCCTGCAGCAGGATGGTCGATTTGCCGATGCCGGGATCGCCGCCGACCAGCACCGCCGAGGCCGGGACCAGCCCGCCGCCCAGCACCCGGTCGAGCTCGGCGAGGCCGGTCGGGATGCGCGGCGGCGGCGCCGTCTCCCCCTCCAGCCCGACGAAGGCGACCCGCTTGCCGCCGCCGGCCCGCGCCGCCGGGCCGGGGCCACGGGCGGCGGGGGCCGCTTCCTCCTGCAGGGTGTTCCACTCGCCGCAGGCATCGCAGCGGCCCTGCCATTTCGGGAAGACGGCGCCGCAGGCCTGACAGACGAAGCGGTTGCGGTCCTTGGCCAAGCGGGCGGTCCCTCCGATGGGTCACTATAGGTACGAAACGTGAACGGACAGCATAGCCTCGGCCCGGCGCCACGTCACCCATTTCACCCGCCGGACCCTGGACCCGCCGCGCCACCGGACCCACACTGGCGGCATGGACACGCATTTCCCCTTCGGCCTCACCGTCTGCGGCATCGAGGAGCTGGGCGGCCATTGCGAGACGGGGGTGAGCCATGTGCTCTCCATCCTCGACCCCGACTGGCCGGTGCCGGAGGCCTTCGGCCAGTTCGGCGAGCACGCCAAGCTCGAGCTCCGCTTCCATGACGTCATCGAGCCGGCGGCAGGCGTCATCCCGCCGGGCGAGGCGGATGTGCGGGCGATCCTCGCCTTCGGCCGCGACCTCGAGGCGGAGGCGGCCTCGCGCCTGCTGGTGCATTGCCATGCCGGCATCTCGCGCTCGACCGCGGCCATGGCGCTGATGCTGGCGCAGGCGCGGCCGGCGCTGCCGGCCGAGACCATCCTGCAGGGCATCCTCGGCATCCGCGAGAAGGCCTGGCCGAACCTCCGCATCCTCGAGCTGGGCGACGCCATGCTGGGGCGGGAGGGCGCGCTGCCCGCGGCGGCGGCGGCGCTCTACCGGCACCAGCTGGCGATCCGCCCGCATCTCGCCGGCATCATGCGCAATGCCGGCCGCGGGCGGGAGGTGGATGCCGCGGAGGCGGAGGGCTGACCGCCCAGCCCCCTCACCAACGATAGGCGAGGGTGGCGTAGACCGCCCGGCCGACGCCGTAGCTGCAGGACGTGGCGTAGCAGGCGGCGAAGTAGTGCTCGTCGCCGAGATTGGTGCCCGTGACCGTCAGCCGCCATTGCCGGTACTCCGCCCGCAGCATGGCGTCGAACAGCGTGTAGGACGGCGCGTGGAAGATCGGGCTGGTCGCGGTCGGCGCGTTGTTCGCCATGATGTTGCCGACATAGCGGAGGCCAGCGCCGAAGCCGAGCGTCAGCTCGTCGGTCACCTTGTAGCTGTAGTCGCCCCAGAGCGAGGCCATGTGGTTCGGCACGGTGCCGAGGCGGCGGCCGAGATTGTTGGTGGTGCTCTTCGTCACCTCGGTGTCCTGCGCCGTGAAGGCGCCGATGACGCTGAGCCCGTCGGTGACCGCGACGCGCGCCTCCAGCTCCAGCCCGCGCGACCGCGCCTCGCCGGTCTGGATGGAGTACTGCGTAAAGAACGGGTCGGTGGTGGTGACGTTCTGCTGCGTCAGCTCGAACAGCGCGGCGGAGAACAGGCTCTGGGTGCCGGGCGGCTGGTACTTCACCCCGACCTCCACCTGGTCGCCGGTGGTCGGCTTGAAGGTGCCGCCGCCGCGCTGCGGCGCCATGGTCCCGAGCGTCGGCAGGAAGGAGGTGGCGTAGCTGACATAGGGCGAGACGCCGATCGGCGAGGCGTAGAGCAGCGCCACGCGGCCGGTGAAGGCGCTGTCGTCCTGGGAGCTGGAGGCCTTGCTGAGCTTGTTCTGCGTGTCGACGCTCGCCCAGTCCTGCCGGCCGGTCAGCGTCAGGATCCAGTTGTCCCAGCGGATCTGGTCCTGCAGGTAGAGGCCGAGCTGGTTCTGCACCTGGTTGTTGAGCGTGGTGCTGGTGGCGCCGAGGGGCAGGGTCGGCATGTAGCCATAGACCGGCGCATAGACATCGAGCCGCGTCGCCGCCGCCGTCCAGGTGCGGTTGGCCACGCGCTGCCAGCGATAGTCGAGGCCGAGCAGCGCCGTGTGCTGCAGCGGGCCGGTGGCGAAGCGCGCCTCGGCCTGGTTGTCGAGCGTCAGGGATTGCGCGATCGGCACCTGGTAGGAGGCGACGCGGTTGACGGTGCGCCACTGGTTCGCCGGGCCGAGGCCGCTCGCATAGATCGACTTGTAGTCGAGATCGACATAGGTGTAGCGCAGGTTCTGCCGCAGCGTGACGGCCTCGGTCAGCCGGTGCTCGACCTGGTAGCCGAGGCCGAGCTGGGTCTTGCGGTAGGTGTCCCAGCCCGGCTCGCCGGTGATGCGGCCGCGCGGGATGGTGCCGTTCGGGTTGTAGAGGGCGGTGCCCTGCGGCGGCAGCCACTGGCCGGTGACGCCGTTGTTGTCGTGCAGGTAGCTCGCCTGCAGGACCACCGAGGTGTCCTTGGTCGGCTGCCAGCGCAGCGAGGGCGCGATGTAGATGCGGTCGTCCTTGGTGGCGTCGAACTCGGTATCGGCGTTGCGCACCAGCCCGACCATGCGCCAGAGCAGCCCGTCGCCGCTGCCGACCCGGCCGCCGACATCCCACATGCCCTGGATGCGGCCGAAGCTGCCGCCCTGCAGCGCGACCTGGTTCACCTGGCCGAGATAGGGCGTCTTGCTGACGGCGTTGACGATGCCGCCGAGATTGGCCTGGCCGTAGAGCGCCGAGCTGGTGCCGCGCAGCAGCTCGATCCGCTCCATCCCCCAGGGCTCGATGCGGAAGCTCTGCGCCGTGACCGGCGCCGGCACCCGCATGCCGTCGAGATAGACATCGGCCGGGAAGCCGCGGACGGTGAAGTACTCGCCGCGGTAATCCGTGCCGCTGACGAAGGCTCCGGGGCTGTAGCGCAGCGCCTCGTTGATCGAGCCGATGTTGAGCGCCTCGATCTGGTCGCTGGTGATGACGGAGACGGATTGCGGCGTCTCGATCAGCGGCGTGTCGGTCTTGGTGCCGCTGGCGCTGCGCTGCGCGACATAGCCCTGCACCGGGCCGCGCGCCGTCTCGGCCGGGGCGGCATGGCCTTCGATCGAGAGGGTCGGCAGGGTGATCGGGTCGCCGGGGGCGGCTCCCTGGGCGGTGGCGGCCTGCGGCGCGGCCAGGAGTCCCGCGAGGAGTAGCCAGCCGCCGCGGGGCGGCGCGACGAGCGGGTCGTGCCGGGGAGTGTCTGCCATCGAACTGTTCCGGTTGCTTGATCGACCGGGTCGTAGTAATAATGAGAATGAATCGCAATATGGCGTTCGACTGACGAGGCCGTCATGCTGCATCCACGGCGCACACTGTGTCATGGCTGCAACATGCCGGCGGCGACGCCACCGGCCGCGGGCGCGGGCGCGGCGCGCATTGGCAGGCCCCGCCCCGGGCCCGCCTTCACGCCATGCCGGCGCCACGGCAGGCGGCGGACGACGGGCCGGCCATCATCCGGCATCGCGGGCCGGCATCGTCCCCAGGGCGCCTCCCGTGAACGCCGGTCCACGGGAAGCGCCCTGGGCTAATGGTTTCAGATCATCTTCACCCGTCCGAGTGTGTCCACTCGAACGGGATCTGCTCCAGCGTCGGGACCCTGTCGGCTCAGGCCGCCATGCGCTGCTCGAGCGTCGGCGCCACATCCGTCAGGGTGACGCGCCGCATGTCGCGCGGATGGATATGGTCGTCGAAGGGGCGGGCGCGGTGCATGGTGGTGCGGTTGTCCCACATCAGCAGGTCCCACGGCCGCCACTTGTGCGAATAGACGAATTGCCGCTGGGTGGCGAACTCGGTCAGGTTGCGGATCATCATCATCGCCTCCGGCCGCGGCATGCCGAGCACCTGGCCGATATGCGAGGAGAGGTAGAGGGAGTGCCGGTCCGAGCCGGGATGGTAGCGCACGAGGCGCTGCCGCACCGGGGCGAAGGCCAGCTTCTCCTCCTCGGTGTAGTCGTCGAAGCCCATCGAGGCGCGCGAGAAGATCAGGCTGTGCTCGGTGACGAGGTCGCGGAGCTTCGCCTGGGTCTTCTCCGGCAGCGCGTCCCAGGCGGCGCGCATGTCGGCGACCTCGGTCTCGCCGCCCTCGGGCGGCACCACCCGGCCATGCAGCATGGAGTACTTCGCCGGCGTCGCCTTGAAACTGCTGTCGCTGTGCCAGAGCTGGTTGCCGAGGTTGAACATCCGCCGCCGGTCATCCGCGGCGAGCAGGTTGCCGTTGACGTCGAGATTGGAGATGTCCGCCATCCGGTTGTGCTTCAGGCGGTGCTTGTGCATGTCGACCGTGGCGCGCGACCCCTCCAGCGGGCCGAGCGCCTCGCCGAAGGCCATCTGCTGGTCGTCGTCGATCCGCTGGTCGCGGAAGACCAGCACGGCGTACTCGTCCATGGCCCGGTCGATCTCGGCGCAGAGCTCGGGGCCCGGCGTCTCGCGCAGATCGAGGCCCTGCACCTCGGCGGCGAAGAGGGGGTGCAGGGGCGTCAGGTGCAGGGCCATGGCAGATCCTCCGGCTGATATGTCAGGCCCGACATTAGGTCTCCGGGGATGGATTTGGTCAAGTGACCATGCCATCCCCGGGCCAGGGGGCGACCTGCCGCTCAGGTGTTGCGGTAGTACCGCTTCGCCCGCCGCTCCGCCTCCCGCGCCGCGGCCTCCGGCGTCGCCTGGCCGGAGGCGACGGCGGCGCACATCTGCACCAGCACGTAATCGGCGGCGACGGCGCCCGAGGCCTGGCTGATCGGGCCGCGATAGCCGCTCCAGAAGCGGTTCTCCATAGCGTCGCGGAAGACCGTGTTCTTCGGGTCGGCGGTCCAGACGGTGCTCGCCGCATAGGCCTTCAGCGGATGCGCCCAGTAGCCGAGCGAGCCCTGCATCCAGGGCTCGTACTGCTCGGACTCCATCATGAAGGCGAGGAAGGCCTTGGCGGCCTTCGGATAGCGGGTGTGCCGGAAGACCATGGCGTTCATCACCGTCGAGGTCTGCGGCGCCACGGTCGCGCGGCCCTTCGGCATCAGCGCGTGCTGCGTGTCCTCGGCGATGGCGCGGGTGCCGGGGTCGTTCTTCAGGGTGAAGTAGAGCGAGACGCCGTTCGAGGTGAGGAAGATCTCCTGCGCCGAGAAGGCGCGGTTGTTGGAGGGGTCGAGCCAGGAGAGCGTGCCGGCCGCGAAGGCCGGGTACAGCGCCTGCAGGTATTGCAGCGCCTCCACGGTTTCCTTGCTGTTGATGGCGACCTTGCCCTCCTCGTCGACCAGATAGGCACCGTGCGACCAGAGCAACCACTGCGCGAAGGCGTTGCCGTCGCCCACCGCGTTGCCGAGCGCGAAGCCGATCGGCTTGTTGTTCTTCTTCATCGCCAGGCAGAGCTTGAGGAAGCCGTCATGGTCCTCGGGGATGCGCTCGAACCCGGCCTCCTTCACCGCCGAGGCCCGGTAGACGCAGGGGCCCATGTTCCCGCCGATGGGGATGCCGATCCAGGTCTCCGTGTTGTGCCGCTTGCCGTATTTCTCGGCGAGGAAGGCCCAGCCGCCATAGCGTTTCCCGAGATACTCGGCGACGTCGCTGAGCTCGACCACCTTCTCGGCATAGATGTGCGGGTCGTCCGACCAGCCGATGACGACATCCGGCCCGGTGCCGGTATTGGCGACGACCGCGGTCTGCGGCCGGATATCCTCCCAGCCGACGAAATCCACCCGCACCGGGACGTTGAACTTGTCCTGGAAGCGCTGGGCATTGGCGCGGAAGATGGTCTCGTCCGGCTCGACGAAGCGGGCGGGGCGGATGATCCGCAGGCTGGCCCCCGGCTCCGGCGTCACCGCGAAGGGGGGCGTCTCGGCGCGCGGGATGCCGCCGGGCGGGGCGGTCTGGGCGAAGGCCCGCCCGGCGAGCGCCGCGGCGCCCAGCCCGAATGTCGCGCGGCGCGTGAAATCCTGCATCTGCAACCCTCCCTGGCCGATCTTGGCCGGAGCGGTCCAGGCCGCCCGGCAAACGGAATGATGTGGGCGGCGGGGGAGGGCCATCCAGGAAATCCGCCCGGCGGCCGGTGATGCTCTCTAATTGGTGACATGCGAGGGCGAAGCCCCGCCGGTCCCGCTCCCATCGGCCTTCGAGGCCTCGCAACGCCTGCTGGCGTCGGCGACCTCGCCTGGGCTCGCGGTTGACTCCCGGTGCCGCATGGCTCACCAGATTTGGCGCGACCGCTCTCGTAACCGAGATTGTGGCGGAACCTGCGTCCCCCCCTGGCGCTTTTCCGTCCGCGACGTCGATCCCGCACTCCCCAACCCCCCAGGGAGCTCGGCCATTATGCGACCGACTGATTTACGCGCCGTGCCCCCACGGCGCGGCAGGTTTGCCTGTGCCTTCGCCATGGCGGCGGCACTCCTCACCCTTCCCGGACCGGCCTCCGAGGCCGCGGCGGCATCGCGTTCGGGCAAGAGCCAGTCCGAACACCGCGCCGAGCCGGCGCATCCCCGCCGGGCGGCCGCGTCGCCGGCCCGCGCCGCGCGGTCGAAGCCGGCCATGCCGGCCCGGCAGGCCGCGCGGCGCGGACCTGCGGCACCAGCCAAGCGCCAGGTCATGGCGGCGGCGCCCAGGCCGGCCGCCGCGGCGCCGGCCGAGGAGGTGCCGGGCGTTCGGCCGATCGTCGTCTCCGCCCTCGGCGGCGCCGTCCGGAGCACCGGCATCGAGCCGACCCTGCTCGCCGCCCTGGCCTGGCAGGAAAGCCGCTTCGACCCACAGGCGCGCAACGGCCGCTCGACCGCCCGCGGCCTGATGCAGTTCACCGAGGGCACCTGGCTGCAGGCGGTGCGCGACCATGGGGCGCAGCACGGCCTGCCCTATGAGGCGGCGATGCTCTCGACCGATCCGGCGAGCGGCACGATCAGCGCCCGCAAGCCGAAGGTGCAGGCCCGCATCCTCGCCCTGCGCAACAACCCGCGCTATGCGGCGGCCCTGGCGGCGGCGCGGATCAACCGGGCCCAGGCGGCGCTCGAGCTCGCCCTGATGCGCCCCGTGGGGCCGGCGGATCTCTATCTGGTGCATCTGCTCGGCCCGGCCGGGGCGCAGCGCTTCCTCGCGGCCCTCGACCGCACGCCGAACCGCCCGGCGACCGAGGTGGTCGGCGCCGACAGCGTGGCGCTGAACCGCGAGGTCTTCGCCGATCGCGGCAGCGGCAAGCCGCTCACCCTGGCGGAGGTGCATGCCTGGATCGCCCGCTCCATCGCGGCGCAGCGCCAGATGCATGCGCCGCTCCTCACCGCGCTCGGCGACCGGCCCACGGGGCGGCAGGTCGTCGAGGTCGCGGATGCCCGCTGAGACCGGGCGCAGGACGGTACACCCTCCGGTTTGCCTGGGCCTTCGCGGCGTCGCGCGAACAGCACGCCTTCGGCATGGCGCGCCTTACGGCGCGACCCGCGGCGCCCGTTCAGGCGCTCGGCCCTGCGGGCCGCGGGCCGGCGCGGACCCTGCCGGGCGGCGTAGGCCAGCCGCGCCCTAATCCGGCCGGATGTTGGCCGTACGGATCAGCTCGCCCCACAGCGTCGTCTCCGCCGCCAGGGTCTGGCGCAGCGCCGCCGCATCGCCGGTGGTGATGACCACGCCATGCTCGGCCATCCGGGCGCGCAGCGCGGCATCCCCGGTGGCCGTGGTCAGCGCCCCGCCGAGCCGTGCCAGCACCGGCTCCGGCGTGCCGGCGGGGGCGAAGAGGCCCTGCCAGAACACCACGTCGAAGCCGGGCACCGCCTCGGCCACCGGGGGCAGCTCCGGCAGCAGGGCGCTGCGCTCGGCCGAGGAGATGGCGAGGCCGCGCGTGCCGCCCTCGCGCAGGCTCGGCAGCGCCTCCAGCACCGCCTGGAACATCGCCCCGATCCGTCCCGCCCTGAGGTCGAGCAGCGCCGGCGCGCCGCCCTTGTAGGGGATATGCGTCACCTCGATGCCGGCGCGCTGCGCGAAGAGGGCCAGCGCCAGGTGGTTCACCGCGCCGGTGCCGCTGCTGCCGAAATTGAGCTTGCCGGGATTGGATCTGCACCAGGCGATGAGCTCGGCGGTGGTCTTCGCCGGCACCGAGGGATGGACATGCAGCACGAAGGCGGTGCGGAAGACCATGCCGATCGGCGCCAGCTCGCGCATCGGCTCCTTCGGCGTCAGGCTCGGCTGCAGGGCCGGGTTGATGGCCAGCGTCGAGGTGCCCATCAGCAGCGTGTAGCCATCCGGCCGGGCCTGGGCGACGGCGGTGTTGGCCACCGCCGTCGCCGCGCCGGCGCGGTTCTCCACCACCATCGGCACGCTGAGCGCCTGGCCCATGCGCTCGGCGACGGCGCGGCTGGTGATGTCGGTGACGCCGCCCGGCGCATAGCCCGAGACCACGCTGATCGCGCGCTCGGGGAAGGCCTCGGCGGCGCCGGCGCGGGCGAGGGGCGACAGCAGCAGCGGCGCGGCGAGCAGGGCGCGGCGGTGGAGTGGCATGGGCATCTCTCCCGGAGTCTGGTTGCGCGCAGGCTGCGGGCCGCCCGCCGGCCGATCAAGCCCCCGGTTCGCGCCAGGCATCGCAATAGGTTTGTCATCGCAGCGTCATCGCAGCGTCATCGGCGGCCCGTATAGGCCCCCCTCGGGACGAGGGATGCCGATGCTCGAATTGCAGGGCCTGACCCGGCGCTTCGGCGCCGCGACCGCGGTGGAAGCCGTCGATCTGCGCGTGCCCGAGGGCCAGATGCTCGGCATCATCGGCCGCTCCGGCGCCGGCAAGTCGACCCTGCTGCGGATGATCAACCGGCTGACCGAGCCGAGCGCCGGCCGCATCCTGCATCGCGGCCGCGACGTCACGGCGCTGCGGGGCGCGCCGCTGCGCCGCTGGCGCACGGATTGCGCCATGATCTTCCAGCAATTCAACCTGGTCCCCCGGCTCGACGTGCTGACCAACGTGCTGGTCGGGCGGCTGAACCACCTGCCGGCCTGGCGCAGCCTCAGCGGCGCCTGGCCGGAGGCGGACCGCGCCATCGCGCTGGCGGCGCTGGAGCAGCTCGATATCGGCAACCTGGCCGGGCAGCGCGCCGGCAGCCTCTCCGGCGGCCAGCAGCAGCGCGTGGCGATCGCCCGCGCCCTGGTGCAGGAGCCCTCGATCATCCTGGCCGACGAGCCGGTGGCCTCGCTCGACCCGCGCAACGCCAAGCTGGTGATGGACGCGCTGGCGGAGATCAACCGCCGCTACGGGATCCCGGTGCTGGTGAACATCCATTCCCTCGATCTCGCCCGCACCTATTGCGAGCGGCTGGTCGGCCTCGCCGCCGGGCGGCTGGTCTTCGACGGGCCGCCCGAGGCGCTGACCGAGGAGGCCGCCCGCCGGCTCTACGGGCTGGAGGCGGCGGAGGCGGTCGGCGCCGAGCCGCCGCGCATCCCGGTCGCGGCCTGATGCGGCACGGCCCCACCCCGAAGGACGGGTGCCAACGGACCGGTCGCCCGACCGGTCCGAGGCCCCGAAGGGGGCCCGCAGCCCGTGCTGCAGAGCCAGGCGAACCGGAGGGTCGCGCCCGGCGCCTGAGGGCCGTGCACACGGGCCGCGGCCTGATTCCCTGACGGAGACGAACATCCATGCATAGCCGCCGCACCCTGCTCGGCGCCGGCGCCGGGCTGGCCGCCACCGGCCTGTTCGCGCCGCGCCTCGCCCGCGCCCAGGCCGCGAAGGCCCCGGCCGAGCTGGTCTTCGCCATCATCCCGGCCGAGAACGCCTCCGGCGTGCTGGAGCGCTGGTCGCCCTTCACCGACCATCTGAGCAAGGCGCTCGGCACCAAGGTGGTGCTGCGCATCGCCAGCGACTACGCGGCGGTGATCGAGGGGCAGCGGGCGGGCAACATCCACATCGCCTCCTACGGCCCGGCCTCCTTCGCCCGGGCGCTGAAGACCGGCGCGCCGATCGAGGCCTTCTGCATCGAGGTGAACCAGGACGGCACCAAGGGCTACCACTCGGTCTTCTACGTGAAGAAGGACAGCCCCTACAAAAAGATCGAGGAGCTGAAGGGGAAGAATCTCGGCCTCGTCGATCCGAACAGCACCTCCGGCAACAACGTGCCGCGCTTCGCCCTGCACAAGATGGGCATCAACCCGGACCAGTTCTTCGGCAAGGTGATCTATACCGGCAGCCATGAGAACGCGATCATCGCCCTGCAGCAGGGCACGATCGACATGGCCGCGAACTGGTGGAACAACGCCGAGGAGAGCAACCTGCGCCGCATGGAGCGCAAGGGGATGGCGCAATACGACGACTTCCGCATCCTCTACACCTCGGACCTCATCGTGAACTCGCCGATGGCCTATCTCACCACGCTGCCGGCCG
The DNA here is from genome assembly GCF_003258945.1 of Roseicella frigidaeris. Taxonomy (GTDB): domain Bacteria; phylum Pseudomonadota; class Alphaproteobacteria; order Acetobacterales; family Acetobacteraceae; genus Paracraurococcus; species Paracraurococcus frigidaeris. Next base: position 338,879 of record NZ_QLIX01000001.1, read on the forward strand.
AGCTGCGCGCCGCCATCCGCAGCGCGGTACTGGAGCTGCCGCAGACGCAGCCCGCGCTCTTCGAGCGGCTCTACGACGGCAAGGCGCAGCCCTGGGCGCCGGTCGACAACGCCGCCTACCAGCCGGTGATCGAGCTGATCACCTTCGTCGATGGCCTGCGCCGGCAGAAGAGCTGATCCCATGGCGCAGGGCGGGGCGCGGCCGGAGCCGCCGGCGGCGGACCGGCTGGCGCCGCTCGCCGAGCGATATCGCGGCGGCCAGGGGCGCCGGCGCCGCCAGGCCTGGCTCGCCATCGCCCTGACCCTGCTGCTGGCCTGGCTGGCGGCCTGGGTGGCGCAGGTCGATCCCGGGCTGATCTGGGCCAAGGGCGGCAACATCCTCGACTATTTCCGCCGCCTGCTGACGCTCGAGAGCGGCGCCGCGGCCGGCGCGCCGGTCTGGCAGGACCCGGCGGAGTGGTTCTGGGGCTGGCGGCGCTGGCTGCGGCTGCTCGGCGACACGCTGCTGATGGCCTATCTCGGCACCCTGGCCGGGGCGCTGGGCGGGTTCCTCTGCGGCCTGCTGGCCGCCCGCAACATCGGCCCCGGCCAGGGGCTGCGCTGGGTGGTGACGCGCGGGCTGGAGGTCTGCCGCACCGTGCCCGACATCGTCTTCGCCCTGGTCTTCGTCATCGCCTTCGGCCTCGGGCCGCTGCCCGGCGTGCTGGCGATCGCCATCCACACCCTGGGCGCGCTGGGCAAGCAGATCACCGAGGTGGTGGAGAACATCGACATGCGCCCGGTCGAGGGCGCCATCGCCGCCGGCGCCGCCTGGCCGCAGATGGCCGGCTTCGCGGTCGTGCCGCAGGTGCTGCCGGGCGTGCTCGGCTATGCGCTGCTGCGCTTCGAGATCAATGTCCGCAGCGCCGCGGTGCTGGGCTTCGTGGGCGCGGGCGGCATCGGGCAGGAGCTGATCGAGGCCATCCGCAAGTTCTATTACAACGACGTCTCGGCCCTGCTGGTCCTCATCATCCTGACCGTGATGCTGATCGATGCCACGACCAGCCGGGTGCGCCTTCGGCTGCTGGAAGGGCATGCGGCATGAGCGGCGGCACCGCCTCCCTCTCGCCGCTGCGGGCGGCGGCGCGGGCGCGGCTGCCGGCGCTGCGGGCGGCGCATCCGGCGGCCTTCCGCCGCTTCGGCCCGGGCCAGCGCCGCGCCGCCGCCCTGCTGCTGGCCGGGCTGGCGCTGCTCGGCCTCGGCCTCTGGCGGCTCGATGTCGCCCCGGCGCGGCTGCTCGCCGGCCTCGGCGCGCTCGGGCATTTCCTCACCCTGATGCTGCCGCCCGATCCGGGCTCGCCGGCGCAGTTCCGCGGCATCCTGGCGGCCCTGGCCGAGACGCTCGCCATCGCCTATCTCGGCACCCTGCTCGCCGCCATCCTCGCCCTGCCGCTCGGCCTGCTGGCGGCGCGCAACGCCACGCTGCACGCGCTGGTCCGCTTCGCGTCGCGGCGGCTGCTGGATGGCATCCGCGGCATCGACGCGCTGATCTGGGCGCTGATCTGGGTGAGCGTCGTCGGCCTCGGGCCCTTCGCCGGGGTGCTGGCGATCATGACCTCCGATATCGGCACCTTCGGCAAGCTCTTCTCCGAGGCGATCGAGGCGGCCGACCGGCGGCCGCAGGAGGGGGTGGTGGCCGCCGGCGGCGGCGGCCTCGCCCGGCTGCGCTACGGCGTGCTGCCGCAGGTCCTGCCGGTGATGGCCGGGCAGGTGCTCTACCTGTTCGAATCCAACACCCGCTCCTCCACCATCATCGGCATCGTCGGGGCGGGCGGCATCGGGCTGATGCTGGCGGAGATGATCCGCATGCTGGAATGGCAGAGCGTCTCCTGCATCGTGCTGCTCATCCTCCTCATGGTGGCGGCGATCGACCAGCTCTCCTCCCGGCTGCGGCGGCGCCTCATGGGGGGGTGAGCCCCCAACGACCGCCCCTGTCGCCACCCCCTGTCACCGCCCCTGTCAGCGCCGCGGGCGGCATGCCATCCTCCGGGCAAAAGAACCCAGGAGGAAACGGCGGATGCCCGAAGGCGCCCTGCAGCGCGACCCGGTGGCCACGGTCCACAGCACCGACGTGCTGGTGCTCGGCGCCGGCTCGGCCGGCTGCGTCATCGCAACCCGGCTCAGCGAGGACCCGGCCACGCAGGTGGCGCTGATCGAGGCCGGCCCGACCGCCTGGAACGATCCCTGGATCCGCATCCCGGCCGGCTTCGCCCGGCTCTATTCCAGCGGCCGCTACGACTGGCGCTTCCACACCGAGCCGGAGCCGGGGCTCGACGGCCGCAGCATCCACTGGCCGCGCGGCAAGGTGGTGGGCGGCTCGGGCGCGGTGAACGGCCTCGTCTTCCTGCGCGGCTCGCCGCGCGACTACGACCGCTGGGCGCAGTCCGGCGCCCGCGGCTGGGGCTATGACGACGTGCTGCCCTTCTTCCGGCGGATGGAGACCTGGACCGGCGAGGCCTCGGAGGAGCGCGGCACGGACGGGCCGATCCACGCCGCCGAGGCGCGCCACACCTCGCCCGGCGCCGAGGCCTTCATCGCCGCCGCGCGCGCCATGGGGCACCAGCGGGTGAAGGATTTCAACGGCGCCTGGCACGAGGGCGTCGGGCCGATGCAGATGAACGTCCGGGGCGGCTTCCGCAGCCATTCCGGCGACATGTTCCTCCGCCCGGCGCGCCGGCGGCCCAATCTCCGCATCATGCCGGAGCGGACCATCCAGCGCCTGCTCTTCGAGGGACGCCGCTGCATCGGCGCGCTGGTGCGGGGGCCGGCCGGGCTCGAGCGCTGGGAGGCGCGGCGCCAGGTGGTGCTCTGCGGCGGCGCCATCGGCACGCCGCAGATCCTCATGCTGTCGGGCATCGGCGACGGCGCGCAGCTGCAGGAGATGGGCATCGAGACCCTGGTGCACGCGCCGGGCGTCGGGCAGAACCTGCAGGACCATTTCCTGCAGCGCATGCGCTACCGGGTGAAGCCCTGCCGCACGGTGAACGAGTACTGGCACGGGCCGCTCGGCAAGCTGCGCATGGCCGCCCGCTACGCCTTCGACCGGCGCGGGCCGATGGCGATCGGCGCCGCCGAGGCCAATCTCTTCGCCCGCGTGCTGCCCGGCGCCGAGGAGCCGGATATGCAGTACCTCTTCGTCAACTTCACCGTCACCACCTACGACCAGGGGCCGGATCCCTGGCCGGGCTTCATGTTCAGCGCCTGCCAGTGCCGCCCGGACAGCCGCGGCAGCATCGCGCTGCGCAGCCCCGACCCGGCGGACAAGCCGGTGATCCGCGCCAATTACCTGGAGGCGCCGCACGACCAGCACCTGATGGTCGAGGGGGTGAAATACGCCCGCCGGATCGCCGCCCAGGCGCCGCTCGCCGCGCTGATCGAGGAGGAGCTGACTCCCGGCGCCGGGGTGCAGAGCGACGAGGCGATCCTCGCCCATATCCGCCGCGACGGCGGCACGGTCTACCACCCCTGCGGCACGGCCCGCATGGGCGAGGACGCGCTGGCGCCGGTGGACAGCCATCTCCGGCTCAAGGGGGTGGAGGGGCTGATGGTGGCGGATGCCAGCGTCATGCCGCTGGTGCCCTCCTCCAACATCCAGCCGGCGGCGCTGATGATCGGCGAGCGGGCGGCGGCCTTCCTGCGGGCGGCCGGCCGGTAGGGCGGTTCCCAAGGGCGGCCGGCATGCCCGATGGGGCGCCCGGCGGCAAGGGATGGGTTGCGGTCCCGGCCCCGCTGCCCCGAGGATCGCCGCATGCCCGACGACGCTTCCGCCCGCCCGCTGGTCGCCTTCCTCGGCGGCGCCGGCGACCGCCTCTTCCAGCCCTGCCGCAGCGTCTTCCGGCGCGTCGAGGCCATGCCGGAGGCCGCCGGGTGCGAGCTGCTCTATGCCGTGCACTGGCAGGCGGGGCGCGTCCTCGACCGCATCGAGGCGCGGCCGGCCGGGGCGCTGGTCCGTCTGGTCGGCCATAGCTGGGGCGGCAACGCCGCCGCCCGCCTCGCCGCGCGGCTCGGCGAGGCGGGGCGGCCGGTGGAATTGCTGCTCACCATCGACCCGGTGGCGCGCTGGATCGATCCTGCCTTCCTCGCCAGGGTTCGGGCCGGGGCGCGGGTCTGGGTCAATGCCCGGGCGGTGGGCGGGCCGCATTTCCACTACTCGGACGTCGTCGCCGCGATCGGCGGCCCCTATGGCGAGGCGCCGCGCCGCTTCGCCGACCTGCATCTCGACCTGCCGCAGCCGCATTCGGCCTTCGGGGCCATGCTGGCCGCCCGGCTGCCGGATGGCCGGAGCCTGCTCGACCTCGCGCTGCAGGGCCCCGCCCTGGCCGAACCCGGCGCCGGCGACCCCATCCCGGCCTGACCGCGGCCAGCCTTGCCGCCCGCGGGCGGCCTACCGCATAACGTTGCGAGCCCGCCGGAGCGCGGGACCGAGAGGGAGCTTCCAAGAATGCTGGGCCTGATGCAGGATCGCCCGTTGCTGATCTCCGCCATCCTCGAGCATGCGGCGCGCAACCATGGCGGTGCCAAGATCGTCTCCGCCCGGGCCGATGGCAGCCTGGTCCGGCATAGCTGGCCCGAGGTCGCGGCCCGCGCCGCGCAGCTCGCCCATGCGCTCGCCGCCCGGGGCGTGCGGCAGGGCGAGCGGATCGCCACCCTGGCCTGGAACGACCACCGGCATCTCGAGATCTATTACGGCGTCTCCTCCATGGGCGCGGTGATGCACACCGTGAACCCGCGGCTCTTCCCGGACCAGATCGCCTATATCCTGGCCGATGCCGAGGACACGCATCTCTTCGTCGACCCGACCCTGGTGAAGGGGGCCGAGGCGCTGGCCGACAAGCTGCCGCCGAGCCTCCGGACCATCGTCGTCATGGGGACCGAGGCGGATATCCCGGCCGACTGCCCGCTCCGCGCCCGCTTCGAGGTCCTGGCCCAGGAGAGCCTGATCGCCGGCCAGCCGGAGCGCTACGACTGGCCGGAGCTGGACGAGCGCACCGCCTCCTCGCTCTGCTACACCTCGGGCACCACCGGCGAGCCGAAGGGCGTGCTCTACAGCCACCGCTCCACGGTGATCCATGGCTATGCCGTGCTGCAGAAGGACGTCTTCAACATCGGCGCCGAGGATGTGGTGATGCCGGTGGTGCCGATGTTCCACGTCAATGCCTGGGGCATCCCCTATGCGGCCGGCATCGCCGGCGCCTCGCTGGTGCTGCCCGGGCCGCGGCTCGACCCGGCGAGCCTGCACCGGCTGATCGAGGCGGAGGGCGTGAGCTTCTCCGCCGGCGTGCCGACCATCTGGACGGCGCTGCTGCAATGGCTGCGGGCCGACCCAGGGCGGCGCTTCGCCCGGCCGCCGCGCCTCGTCGTCGGCGGCACCGCCCTGCCGACCGCGATCAATGCCGGCTTCCTCAAGGAATACGGCGTGCGCATCCTGCATGCCTGGGGGATGACCGAGATCAGCCCGCTCGGCTCGACCAATGCCCGGCTGCCGCAGAATGCCGGTTGGGACGAGGACCGCTTCCTCGACTATGCCCGCAAGCAGGGCCGGCCGGTCTTCGGCGTCGAGTTCCGCGTCCGCGATGCCGAGGGGAAGGAGATCCCGCATGACGGGGTGGCCTTCGGCGAGCTCGAGGTGCGCGGCCCCTGGGTGGCCAGGGCCTATTTCAACCGACCGGGCGACCCGGCGCACACCCCGGATGGCTGGTTCCGCACCGGCGACGTGGTGACGGTGGACGAGCTCGGCTGCATCGAGATCGTCGACCGCGCCAAGGACGTGATCAAATCGGGTGGGGAGTGGATCAGCTCCATCACCCTCGAGAACCTGATCATGGGCCATCCGGCGGTGGCCCAGGCGGCGGTCATCGGCATCCATCACAGCAAATGGGATGAGCGGCCGCTGCTGCTGGTGGTGCCGAAGCCGGGGGCGAGCCCGAGCCCGGAGGAGCTACTCGCCTATTACGACGGCAAGGTGGCGAAATGGTGGATCCCCGACCAGGTGGAACTGGTCGAGAGCCTGCCCATGACCGCGACCGGCAAGCTCTGGAAGGCGGATCTGAAGACCCGCTACCGCGAGCGCAGCGCCGGCTGATCCCGGCCGGCCGGGAAGCGGCGGCGGCCCGCCGCCCGGCGCTGCACGATCCTTGCTAGGCCCTGCCCGAACCGGGACCGGAGCCTTGCATGAGAGCCCATCGCCTCGCCCTCGCCGCCCTGCTGGCCGCGCCGCTCGCCGCGCTGCCGGGCGCCGCGGGGGCGCAATCGCAGCCCAGGCTGCTGCGCATCGCCATGACCGCCGCGGATGTGCCGACCACCACCGGCATGCCGAACAACGGCTTCGAGGGCATGCGCTTCCTCGGCTATCCGGTCTTCGAATCGCTCGCCCTCTGGGACCATTCCGACCCGAAGACGCTCTCCGACCTCAGGCCCGGCCTGGCCGAGCGCTGGGAGCAGGATGAGAGCGACCCGCGGAAATGGCGCTTCACCCTGCGCCAGGGCGTGCAATTCCATGACGGCGCGCCCTTCAACGCGGATGCGGTGATCTGGAACCTCGACCGCTACACGAAGAACGACAGCCCGCAATTCGATGCGGCGGGCAGCGCCATCGTCCGCGGCCGGGTGCCGGTGCTCACCGGCTACCGCAAGATCGACGACCGGACGGTCGAGATGGAAACCAGCCGCCCCGTCTCCTACTGGCCCTACCTGACTGCCTATATCCTGTTCACCTCGCCGCAGAGCTTCGAGCAGGCGGGGCGGGACTGGGCGAAGGTGGCCGCCCTGCCGGCCGCCGGCACCGGCCCCTTCCGCATCACCCGCTTCGTGCCGCGGCAATCGGTGGAGCTGGCACGCAACGACCAGTACTGGGACCCGGCGGGCCGGGCGAAGCTCGACCGCGTCCTGCTGCTGCCGATGCCGGAGGCGAACACCCGCCTCGCCGCGCTGCGCTCCGGCCAGGTGGACTGGATCGAGGTGCCGCCGCCGGATGCCCTCGAGTCCCTGAAGGCGGCGAAATTCCAGGTGGTGACCGGCAGCTACCCGCATATCTGGCCCTGGGTCTTCGCCGCCGGCAAGGCGGGCAGCCCGGTCGCCGATATCCGCGTCCGCCAGGGGCTGAATTATTGCTTCGACCGCAAGGAGATGGTGGCGATGCTGAACGGCACCGCCGAGCCCTCGGTCGGCTATTTCAAGGCGGGCGACCCGGCCTTCGGCACGCCGCAGAACCACTACACGCTGGACGCCGCCAAGGGGAAGGCGCTGCTGGCCGCGGCCGGCTACGGGCCGCAGAAGCCGCTCTCGATCAAGATCGGCATCTCCAACAGCGGCTCGGGCCAGATGCTGCCGCTGCCGATGAACGAGTTCCTGCAGCAATCCCTGGCCGAGCATTGCGGCGTGAAGGTCAGCTTCGAGGTGGTGGAGTGGAACACCCTGCTCGGCGGGCTGCGGGCCGAGCCGGGGCAGCCGCAATGGCTGGGCGCGGATGCGCTGAACATCAGCCTGCATTCCTCCGACCCCTCGGCCATGGGGCGCTGGTTCTACGGCGACAATCTCTCGCCGCGCGGCTCCAATGCCGGGCATTGGAAGGATGCCGAGTTCGACGCCGCCTTCCTGGCGCTGGAGACCGAGGCCGATCCGGCCAAGCGCCTGGCCCTGACCCGCAAGGCGCATGAGCGGCTGGTCGACAACCCGCCCTGGCTGTGGATCGTGCACGACCTGAACCCGCGCGCCATGACCGCCCGGGTCAGCGGCTTTGTCAGCCCGCAGAGCTGGTTCATCGACCTCACCCGGGTGGAGGTGAAATAGCCGGGCAGGGCGGGGGCGCCGTCCCCCGCCCATGGCCTCGGGGCAGGGCAGCGGGGGAGAGCGATGGCCGGTCGCCGCAAGATGCATCTGGTCGCCTATCTGAAGGCCGGCCCGAATTTCAGCTATCCGAGCAGCTGGCGGCATCCGGCCGCGACGCTCGACGACCTGTTCGAGCCGACGCGCTGGGAGAATTGCGCCCGGCTGCTGGAGGCCGGGCTGTTCGATGCCTGCTTCTTCGCCGACGGGCTCGGCATCCCCGATCTCTACAAGGGCAGCTATGCCGATTATGTCGGCCGCGGCGGCCAGCTCACCCTGGTCGATCCCATGGTGCTGCTGCCGCAGATGGCGCGGGTGACGGAACGCCTCGGCCTCGGCGTCACCCTCTCGACCAGCTTCACCCCGGCCTATGTGGCGGCGCGCTGGCTGGGCTCGCTCGACCTGCTCAGCAAGGGGCGGGCGGCCTGGAACGTCGTCACCACCGGGCGGGATTTCGAGGCGCGCAACCTCGGCCAGGACGGGCTGCCGCCCAAGGCGGCGCGCTACGACATGGCCGACGAGGTGCTGGAGGCCTGCGACGCCCTCTGGCAGGGCTGGGAGCCGGATGCGCTGGTGCTGGACCGCGCCGCCGGCCGCTTCGCCGATCCGGACAAGATCCACCGGGCCAATTACGAGGGGCGCTACATCCGCACCGAGGGCCCGCTCTCCATCCCGCGCAGCCCGCAGGGCCGGCCGGTGCTGATGCAGGCCGGCGCCTCGCCCCGTGGCCGCGCCTTCGCCGCCCGCTGGGCGGAGATGATCTTCTGCACGCCCGCCACCAAGGCGGATGCGCTGGCCTTCCGCAGCGACATCCGCGCCCGGATGCAGGCGATCGGCCGCGACCCGGACCATTGCGCCGTGCTGCCCTCCGTCACCGTGGTGCTGGGCGAGACCGAGGCCATCGCCCGGGAGCGGGCGGATTACCTGGAATCCCTGGTGGATCCGGAGCTGGTGCTCGCCGCCAGCTCCTGGTCGGTGGTGGCCGATCTCAGCCGCATCGAGGACCCGGCGGCGCTGGAGGGGGCGGGCAGCCACCAGGGCGTGCAGGGCCACCGCGACCGCATGCTGCAGGTGGCGCGGCAGAAGGGGATCAGCTTCGCCGAGGCGGTGCGGCGGCCGCGCGACCTCATCGCCGGCACCGCGGCGCAGGTGGCCGACATGATGGAGGACTGGTTCGCCGCCGGCGCCTGCGACGGCTTCATCCTGCCGCCCACCCTGTTTCCCGGCACCTTCGAGGAGGCGGCGCGGCTGCTGGTGCCGGAGCTGCAGCGGCGCGGCCTCTACCGCACCGCCTATGCCGGGCGGACGCTCCGGGAGAATCTCCGCAACCCGGGCTGACGCCGCGGGCAGGGCGTGGCGTGGTCCTTGCTAACCCCTGGGCCGATCACGCTCGGGAAGGACCAGCATGCGACATCCCCACCGCACCGCGGGCCTCGGCCTGGCGGCGCTGCTCGCCGCCGCCTCGCCGGCGATCGCCGAGACGACCCTGCGCATCGCCATGACCGCGGCCGACGTGCCGACCACCACCGGCATGCCGAACAACGGCTTCGAGGGCATGCGCTTCCTCGGCTACCCGATCTTCGAGGGGCTGGTGCTCTGGGACCTCTCGCGCGCCGACCGGCCGGCGGTGCTGCGCCCGGGCCTGGCCGAGCGCTGGGAGCAGGACCCGGCCGACCCGAAGACCTGGATCTTCCATCTCCGCCAGGGCGTGACCTTCCATGACGGCACGCCGCTGACGGCCGATGCGGTGATCTGGAACCTCGACCGCTTCTTCAAGCCGGACAGCCCGCAATTCGAGCCCGCCGGCGCCGGCATCACCCGCGCCCGCAACCCGATCCTCGCCGGCTACCGCAAGCTCGACGAGGCGACGGTCGCCATCAGCACCAGCCGGGTCGCCAGCTACTTCCCCTACATGGCCGTCTACATCCTGATGGCCAGCCCGCAGAGCTGGGAGAAGGCCGGCCGCGACTGGGCCAAGGTCTCGACGCTGCCGGCGGCCGGCACCGGCCCCTTCAAGCTCGGCAAGTTCAGCCCGCGCGTCTCGGTCGAGCTGCTGAAGAACCCTGCCTATTGGGACCAGGCGCGGGTGCCGAAGCTGGACCGGGTGCTGCTGCTGCCGATGCCGGAGGCGAATACCCGCCTCGCCGCGCTGCGCTCCGGCCAGGTGGACTGGATCGAGGTGCCGCCGCCGGATGCCATCCCCAGCCTGAAGCAGGCCGGGTTCAACATCGTCACCAACTCCTACCCGCATGTCTGGCCCTGGATCTTCCAGCTCGGCGGCGCCGCCACGCCCTTCAAGGATGTCCGCGTCCGCCAGGGGCTGAACTACTGCGTCGACCGCAAGGGCCTGGTCGAGATGCTGAACGGCACGGCCGAGCCCTCGGTCGGCTGGCTGAAGCCGTCGGACCCGAATTTCGGCAAGCCGGAGAACCGCTATGGCTTCGACCCGGCCAAGGGGAAGGCGCTGCTGGCGGCGGCCGGCTACACGCCGCAGAAGCCGCTTGCCTTCAAGGTGATGATCTCGGCCAGCGGCTCCGGCCAGATGCTGCCGCTGCCGATGAACGAGTACATGCAGCAGAACCTGAAGGAGGCCTGCGGCGTCGACGTCACCTTCGAGGTGACGGAGTGGAACACGCTGCTGACCGCGGTGCGCCAGGGGCCGGATGCGCCGATCCTGAACGGCGCGACGGCGACCAACCCCTCCTCGCCCTCCTCCGATGCCGGGGTGATGGCGCGCTACTTCCTGCAGGCCTTCGTGCCGCCGAACGGCTTCAACTGGGGGCAATGGACGGACCCGGGTTTCGAGGGCGCCTTCGCGGCGCTGGAGACGGCCCGCGACGAGGCGGGCTTCAACACCGCCTATGCCAAGGCGCATGAGCGGCTGGTCGACGATCCGCCCTGGCTCTACATCGTGCACGACCTCAATCCGCGGGCCATGTCGCGCAAGGTGAAGGGCTTCACCTCGGCGCAGTCCTGGTTCCAGGATCTGGTGCCGGTCGAGATGCCGTAGGGGAGGCGGCGGCGCGCCCCCCGAAACCGCAGCCGGGCAGGGGGCGCGTCCCTGGCGGCGCGTTTTTCCGGGGATGGAAATGCTCCACCGCCGGGAATCGGTTGGCGTCAGCGTAAAATGAGAAAAGCAAACATATTCTGGTACGGGTTTTCCGGTCCTTCTCCCCATGCTTTTCCACAGTTTTTCGTGTGCAGAATGCCTGCCAGAACTTGTGGCAGAGGCCAGCGTTGGCCTACCGTATGTTGTGGGTGGCAACATCTAGTGGGTCACGCTACGGGAGAACCACATGGACTGGACGGCTGAGGCGATCGATCAGCTCCGCAGCCTCTGGGCGGAAGGGCATTCGACGGCCGAAATCGGTCGCCGCATGGGCATCTCGAAGAATGCCGTGGTCGGCAAGGCGCACCGCCTGAACCTGCCGGCGCGCCCCAGCCCGATCCGCCGCGAGGCCGAGGGCAGTGCCGCGCCGCGTCCGGCGCCGGTGCGCCGCGCCGCGGTGCCGCCGCCGCCGCGCGAGCCGGCGCCGCTGCGCCGCCTGGCCCAGCCCAACGCCGCCCCCGCCGCCCCGGCGCCTGCCGCCGTGGTGCGGCCCTTCCCGCGCGTCGCGGCACGCAGCTGCTGCTGGCCGCTCGGCGAGCCCGGCACGCCGGAGTTCCGCTTCTGCTCGGCCGAGGCGATGACCAGCAAGCCCTATTGCGCCGAGCATGCCTCGGTCGCCTATGTCCGCGTCCGCGACCGCCGCGAGGACGCTGCCTGAGACGGCATCGGGGGCGCATCCAGCCCCCCTGACCGGATGAGCGGGGGCACGCCGGCCGCCGTGCCGCCGGCCCCATCCTCCGTGCCGCCATGGCGCGCCCGGCCCGGCCGGGGCGCCGCGGCCTCGCCGGTGTCGCACGGCCGCCCACCGTGCCCGCCGTCCCTATCGGCCGGAACACCCTGCGCGACGACGCGGCCGGCGCCGGTCATGCGCGCCCGCTCCGGCTCGCCCGCGCCGAGCCGCACCGGGGCGCGCTATCCCGCTGATCCGGATGGCCCTTCCGGCGTATCGCCGCGCGGCGCCCGGCCGGCGCGGGCCGGTCGGTTCGGGCCGCCTGCCCCGGGCGGGCGGGCGCGCAGCAGGCCCGGGGCGTCCTCCTGGCTGCATCGGAGCGCCACGGACGGGCCCCGAGGGTCTGGCGCCAGGCTTGCCTTGGGGCTATCGCTGCTCTAGCCGAGCATCTCCGCTTGCAAGATTCAGGGGGGCAAGAGCATTCGCGAAGCCAGGCTGCTCCAGGACGCCAGGATGGGCCACCCCCGCGCGGCACTGGATGCCGAGGCGGTGCGCGAGGCCTATCGCCGCTGGGCCGGCGTCTATGACGAGGTGTTCGGCTCCGTCTCCGGCCCTGGCCGGCGGCGGGCCGTGGCGGCGGTGAATGCCCTGCCGGGCAGCCGCGTGCTCGAGGTGGGGGTGGGCACCGGCCTGGCCCTGCCGCTCTACGACCCGCGCAAGCGGGTGGTGGGCATCGATCTCTCGCGCGACATGCTGCGCCGGGCGAAGGAACGGGTGGTGACCCGCCGCCTGCGCAACGTGCAGGGGCTGGCGGAGATGGACGCGGAGGCCATGGGCTTCGCCGATGCCAGCTTCGACATCGCGGTCGCCATGTTCACCGCGACCGTGGTGCCCGATGCGCGCCGCCTGTACCGGGAGATGCGCCGCGTGGTGCGCCCGGGCGGGCAGCTCCTCTTCGTCAATCACTTCGCCGCCCAGGGCGGGCTGCGCTGGTGGGCGGAGCGGACCCTGGCGCCGCTCTCCCGCGTGCTCGGCTGGCACCCGGATTTCGCCCTCGGCGACCTGCTCGAGGATCCGCGGGCGGCGGCCGAGATCACGCCCTGCCCGCCCTTCGGCCTCTTCACCCTGGTGCGGGTGCCGCAGCCGGCGCTGGCCTGAGCCTTCCGCCGGGCCACGGCTGTGGCCGGGGAAGGGCGGTCAGCGGCCGCGCCCGCCGCCGCGGCAGGTCAGCCGCGGGCGTGGCGACCGCGGGCCGAGCAGCAGCGAGGGGGCATGCCCGGGCGCGCAGAGCGCCGCCGCGCTGCCCGGCGGCAGCGGCACCGTCCCGCCGCCCGCCTGCCACACCGCGCCGAGCCGGGCCAGCAGCACCCGGCGGTGATAGCCCGCGCCCCGCGCCGCATCCGCCGAGTGATAATTGGCGATCGCCTCCGCCCAATTGCCGAAACGGGCATGCAGGGCGGTCAGGAAGGTGATGGCGTAGCCGATATTGGCCTCGGGCTGCAGGCCGGTCGCGGCATCCGGGAACGCCGCCGGGTGGTGGAGCAGGTTCACCTGCATGCAGCCGATATCGATGGAGCGCCGGCCGGCCGCCTGCAGCGCCGCGACCTCCGCCGCCGCGGCGCCGTGGCTCGGCAGGATGCGCCCCTCGCCCTCCACGTTCAGGGTCCAGGGCCAGGGCTCGAAGCGGGCGGTGCGGGGATCGCTGCGGCCGCTCTCCACCAGGGCGATGGCCAGCAGCAGCCCGCGCGGCAGGCCGGAGCGCGGCTCGGCGGCCGCGATGGCGCGGCGGCAGGCGGTCCAGGGATCCTCCTCGGCCCGCGCCGGACCGGCGAGGACGGGCAGGAGGAGGAGCAGGCCGGCCAGGACAGCGCGCATGGCGGCGATCTCGGCCGGCCGCCGCCCCCGCGTCAATGCCGGCATCAGCCGGCCAGCGCGTCCCAGAGCAGCTTCAGGTTCATCGCCACGATCAGGCCGGTCGCCGCCCAGCCGAGCCAGAGCTGCCAGCCCGGCGTCGCCAGCGCCCCGAGGCGCCGGCGGTCGGAGGCGACCAGCATCAGCGGCACCACCGCGAAGGGCAGCTGCAGGCAGAGGATGACCTGCGAGAGGATCAGCAGCTGCGCCGTGCCGGATTCGCCGTGAAGCCAGGTGACGATCACCGCCGGGACGATGGCGATGAGCCGGGTGACCAGCCGGCGGATGACGGGCGGCAGGCGCAGCCCGAGGAAGCCCTCCATCACCGCCTGGCCGGCCAGCGTCGCGGTCACCGTGGAGTTGAGGCCGCAGGCGAGCAGCGCCACGGCGAAGAGGGTCGCCGCCGCGGCGGTGCCGACCATCGGCGTCAGCAGCTCATGCGCCTCCTGGATCTCGGCGACCTCGGTGCGGCCGCCGGCATGGAAGACCGCGGCGGCGGTGATGAGGATGGCCGAGTTCACCAGCAGCGCCAGCGACAGCGCGATCGAGCTGTCGATGGCGGCGAAGCGGATCGCCTCGCGCTTCGCCGCCACCCCCTCGCCATAGTCGCGGGACTGCACGATGGCGGTGTGCAGGTAGAGGTTGTGCGGCATCACCGTGGCGCCGAGGATGCCGATGGCGATGTAGAGCTGGCGCTGGTCGGTCACGATCGAGGCGCTCGGCAGGTAGCCCGCGAGCACCGCCGCCCAGTCCGGCTGCGCGAGCAGGAGCTGCGCCGCGAAGCAGCCGAAGACGAGGAACATCAGCCCCGCCACCGCCGCCTCCAGCCAGCGCACGCCGCGATGCTGCAGCCAGAGGATCAGCATCGCATCGAGCGCGGTGAGCAGCACGCCGATGAGCAGCGGGATGCCGAAGAGGAGCTGCAGCGCGATGGCGGTGCCGATGAGCTCGGCGAGGTCGGTGGCGCAGATCGCCACCTCGGCCAGGACCCAGAGCCCGAGGCTGGTGGGGCGGGAGAAGCGGTCGCGGCAGAGCTGCGCCAGGTCGCGGCCGGTGGCGATGCCGACGCGCGCGCAGAGCGCCTGCAGCAGCATCGCCATCAGCGAGGAGAGCAGCGCCACGGCGAGCAGCGTGTAGCCGAAGGCCGAGCCGCCGGCGAGGGCGGTGGCCCAGTTGCCCGGATCCATGTAGCCGACGGCGATGAGGTAGCCGGGGCCGATGAAGGCCAGCAGCCGGCGCAGCCAGCCCGCGCCGTCCGGCACGCGGACGCTGCGGTGCATCTCCGGCAGGCTGACGCCCTCCGGCCGCGGGGCGGGCTCGGCTTCGGGGCGGGTCAGCATCGGGGCAGCCCGGCGGGCATGGCTGAACAGATCTTCAACTGTTCAGACGATCCTTGTTTTTCAGGCGGTTATGGGACAAGCAGCAGGTGCCCCCGGGGCCTGGTCGTGTCAAGGCCCGCTTGTGGCGCCACGGGCGCCTCTGCAACTGTGCATGGAGTGGAACCAGGATGGGGATGATGCGCGGACGGCCGAGGATCGGCGACGACCAGGTGGTGGAGCTGGCGGAGATGTTCCGCCTGATGAGCGACCCGACGCGGCTGCGGATCATTCTCGCCTGCCTCGACGCGCCTGCCGCGGTGGGCGAGATGGCGGACCGGCTCGGCATCTCCGCCTCGCTGGTCTCGCATCACCTGCGGCTGCTGCGCGCGGCGCGGCTGCTGCAGGCGGATCGGCGTGGCCGGCAGGTCTTCTACGCCGTCCAGGACGAGCATATCCGATCCATGCTGTCGGACATGGTCGATCATGTCGCCGAGGTCGATGCCGAGGCGGAGACCGGCGGCTGACGGCGACGGGCCGGCCTTGCTGCCGGCCGGCGGCGCCTCACTTGTGCAGGACCATGCCGGGACTTATGGTCCGGCCGCGTCTGTTCTGCCCCTGGCGGCGTGACGCGCCGGCCGCTTCGCGGCCGGCAGGTAAGCGACAGGGCGGCGCGGGTCGCCGGCCCGGACGGGAATGGGAAGCGACGTGTGAACGGGCGATGGTTCGCTAAGGCATCGGGGCTCGCAATGCGGCTCGCACTGGCCGGCCTCTTCGGGGCGTCTTCCCTCATCGGCACGGCCCTGGCGCAGGGCTCGGGGCCCGAGGCCGGCGTCGGCCAGCCGGCCCCCTGGGGGCTCGGCCTGCAGCCGGCGGCGGGCCCGGTGAAGGAGGCCATCCACGACTTCAACACGCTGGTGCTGTGGATCATCATCGCCATCACCGCCTTCGTGCTGGTGCTGCTGGCCTATGTGGTGTTCCGCTTCCGCGAGTCGGCCAACCCGACGCCGTCGCGCACCAGCCACAACACCATCATCGAGATCGCCTGGACGGTGGTGCCGGTGCTGATCCTGGTGGTGATCGCGATCCCGTCCTTCCGCCTCATCTACTATGAGGACCGGGCGCACGACGCCGACCTGACGATCAACGTCCAGGGCCGGCAGTGGTACTGGCACTACGCCTATCCGGACAACGGCAACTTCGCCTTCGACAGCCGGCCCCTGGCGGATGAGGAGCTGAAGCCCGGCCAGCCGCGCAACCTGGCGGTGGACGAGCCGCTGGTGATCCCGGTGGGCGCGACCGTGCGGGTGCTGACGACCGGCCAGGACGTGATCCACAGCTTCTTCGTGCCCTCGCTCGGCGTGCAGAAATACACCATCCCCGGCCGCACGCTGGAGACCTGGTTCAAGGCCGACCGGCCGGGAACCTTCTACGGCCAGTGCAACCAGATCTGTGGCACGAACCACTGGTTCATGCCGATCCAGGTGCATGCGGTGCCGCAGGCCGAATTCGAGGCCTGGGTCGCGCAGGCCAAGACCAAGTATGCCCAGGCGGATGGCGCCCCGGCCCCGCTGGCCACGGCGGCCCCGGCACAGCAACTCGCAGCCCTGCCCCGGTGAGCCCGGCGGCAGGACTGACCACGACGATCGACCTCCAGGCGGGACGGATCCATGGCGACCGCGACTGACAGAGAAGCCCACGACCCGCATGCCGCGCACGGAGATGCGCATGGGCACGGGCACGACGAGCACCACGACCACGCGCCCGGCTTCGTGGCGCGCTGGTTCTTCAGCACGAACCACAAGGACATCGGCACCCTCTACCTGATCTTCTCGGTCTTCGCCGCGGTCATCGGCGTGCTGCTGTCCGTGGTGATGCGGCTTGAGCTGCAGAATCCCGGCCTGCAGTACTTCTCGGACGGCCAGCTCTGGAACTCCGTGGTCAGCGCCCATGGCCTGATCATGGTCTTCTTCGTGGTGATGCCGGCGCTGATCGGTGGGTTCGGCAACTGGTTCGTGCCGATCATGATCGGCGCGCCGGACATGGCCTTCCCGCGCATGAACAACATCAGCTTCTGGCTGCTGGTGCCGGCCTTCATGCTGCTCGCCGCCTCGCCCTTCGTCGGCGAGGGCGCCGGCGCGGGCTGGACGATCTACACCCCGCTCTCGAGCAACGAGTACCACCCGAGCGCCTCGATGGACCTGGCGCTGTTCGCGCTGCACCTCGCGGGCGCCAGCTCGATCATGGGCGCGGCCAATTTCATCACGACCATCTTCAACATGCGCGCGCCGGGCATGACCCTGCACAAGATGCCGCTGTTCGTCTGGTCGATGCTGGTCACCGCCTTCCTGCTGCTGCTCGCGGTGCCGGTGCTCGCCGGCGTGATCACCATGCTGATCACCGACCGCAACTTCGGCACGGCCTTCTTCAAGCCCGAGGGCGGCGGCGACCCGGTGCTGTTCCAGCACCTGTTCTGGTTCTTCGGCCACCCCGAAGTCTACATCATGATCCTGCCGGGCTTCGGGATCATCAGCCACATCGTCTCGACCTTCAGCCGCAAGCCGGTCTTCGGCTATCTCGGCATGGCCTACGCCATGGTGGCGATCGGCGTGGTGGGCTTCATCGTCTGGGCCCACCACATGTTCACCAGCGGCATCGACGTCGACACCCGCGCCTACTTCATGGCGGCGACGATGGTGATCGCGGTGCCGACCGGCGTGAAGATCTTCTCCTGGATCGCCACCATGTGGGGCGGCTCGATCCAGATGCGGGTGCCGATGCTCTGGGCGATCGGCTTCATCTTCCTCTTCACCCTCGGCGGCGTCACCGGCGTGAAGCTGGCCAATGCCGGCGCCGACGTGGTGCTGCACAACACCTATTACGTGGTGGCGCATTTCCACTACGTGCTCAGCCTCGGCGCCGTCTTCTCGATCTTCGCCGGCTTCTACTACTGGATCGGCAAGATGAGCGGGAAGCCCTACCCCGAGTTCTGGGGCAAGGTGCATTTCTGGATGCTGTTCATCGGCGCCAACCTGATCTTCTTCCCGCAGCACTTCCTCGGTGCCCAAGGCATGCCGCGGCGCTACCCGGACTACCCGGACGCCTTCTGGGGCTGGAACATGGTTTCCTCCATCGGCTCCTACATCGCCGCGGCCTCGATGCTGGTGTTCTTCTACGTCTGCTACCGCACCTTCACCTCGAAGGAGCATCTGGCGGACAACTACTGGGGCCCGGGCGCGACCACGCTCGAGTGGCAGGTGAGCAGCCCGCCGCCCTTCCACACCTTCGAGGAACTGCCGCACGTCCGTTGAGGCGTGGCCGCGCCGGGGCCGCGTGCCCCGGCGCCCTTACCTATGACCACAGGTTTCGCCATGCCTCTTTCCCTCCCCCGGGGCATGGCATCCCCCTGGTACAAGGCCCAGACCCGCGATCATGAGTGACGTGACCCTTTCCTCCGCCTCGGATGCCGTCATCCCACAGGACCTGTCCGAGGTCCGCGACTGGGTGACGCTGCTGAAGCCCCGGGTCATCTCGCTCGTCGTGCTGACGGGCCTGGTCGGGATGCTGGTGGCGCCGGGCCGCCTGCCGCCGGCGCTCGCCATCGCCACCGTGCTCTGCATCGCGCTCGGCGCCGGCGCCGCGGGCGCGATCAACATGTGGTACGACCGCGACATCGACGCGCGGATGAAGCGCACCGC
Organism: Roseicella frigidaeris; assembly: GCF_003258945.1. Taxonomy (GTDB): domain Bacteria; phylum Pseudomonadota; class Alphaproteobacteria; order Acetobacterales; family Acetobacteraceae; genus Paracraurococcus; species Paracraurococcus frigidaeris. Next base: position 357,445 of record NZ_QLIX01000001.1, read on the forward strand.
GGCCCGCCCCATCCCGGCCGGCCGGATCGAGCCGGGGGCGGCGCTGGCCTATGGCGTGGCGCTCGCCGCCGCCTCGGTCATCATCCTCGGCCTGGCGACCAACTGGGTGGCCGCCGGGGTGCTGGCGCTCTCGATCGGCTTCTACGTCTTCGTCTACACCATGTGGCTGAAGCGCCGGACCAGCCAGAACATCGTCATCGGCGGCGCCGCCGGCGCCTTCCCGCCGGTGATCGGCTGGGCGGCGGTGACCGGCGGCGTGACGCTCGAGCCGCTGCTGCTCTTCGCCATCATCTTCTTCTGGACCCCGCCGCATTTCTGGGCCCTCAGCCTCTTCGCGCATGCCGATTACGAGCGGGTCGGCGTGCCGATGCTGCCGGTCACCCATGGCGCGCGCGAGACCCGGCGGCAGGTGCTGCTCTACACCCTGCTGCTGCTGCCGCTGACGCTGACGCCGGTGCTGCTCGGCTTCGCCGGCTGGGTCTATGCCGCGGTGGCGGCGCTGCTCGGCATCGTCTTCCTCGGGCATGCCCTCGCCGTCTGGCGCGACCGCCAGGATGCGGCGGGGCGCAGCCTGACCGGCGACGCGCCGGCCAGGAAGGCCTTCCGCTACTCGCTCTCCTATCTCGGCCTGCTCTTCATCGCTCTGGCGGTCGACCGGGTGCTGCTCGGATGAGGCCGCCCCGTCCCGAGCCAGGCCGCCGGCGCCCGAGGGCCTTGCCATGCCAGCCGCGCAGGCCGGCATGACGCCGGAGCAGCGCGCCGATTTCGAGCGGCGGCGCCGGCAGAAGAACTGGGCCGTGCTGGGCGTGCTGATCGCCCTCGTCATCCTGTTCTTCTTCATCAGCACAGCCCGCGTGCTGCGCGGCTGACCGTGCCCGATCCCCGCGATCCCGTTCCCTGCGAGCCATGACCCAGATCAGTCCGGAGTCCCGCGCCGCCACGCTTCGCCGCCGCAACCGCCGCATGGCGATCGGCGTCGGCGCCTTCGTCTGCGGCATGGTCGGCCTCGCCTTCGCCTCGGTGCCGCTCTACGACATGTTCTGCCGCGCCACCGGCTACAACGGCACGGTGCAGGTGGGCGGTCCGGCGGCGCCGGGCGCCGCGGCGCAGCAGGTCACCATCCGCTTCAACGCCAACACCCATCCCGGCCTGCCCTGGCGCTTCGCGCCGGACCAGGGGCCAATGCGGCTGCATCTGGGCGAGGAGGGGATGGCCTTCTACAAGGCGGCCAACCTCGCCGCCGAGCCGGTCACCGGCGTCGCCACCTACAACGTCACGCCGGAGGTGGTGGGCAAGTATTTCCACAAGACCGCCTGCTTCTGCTTCAATCAGCAGACGCTCGAGCCGGGGCAGCAGGTGGACATGCCGATCACCTTCTGGGTGGACCCGAAGATGGCCGCGGACCCGGTGACGCGCGACATCCGCACCATCACCATCAACTACACCTTCTTCCGCAGCCTCGACGACGCCGAGCGCTCGGGCGCCCTGGCGAGCGCCGCGCCGCATGTCGGCGCCGCGCCGCGCGCCACGCCATGAGCCGCTCCCGCCGCCCGGCGCCCCCGCCGCGCCCGGTCGGGGCGGGCTTGATCGGGGCCGGGATTTCGGAATTGATGCCCAGCATCGGCGATGCCGCCTCGCAGCGCGGCGCCTGACAGGATCGAACCAGGACGAGACATGGCCAGCACCACGGATCTCGCGGCGGAGCCCGCGCCGCTGCACAAGCACCCCTACCACCTGGTCGATCCCTCGCCCTGGCCGCTGGCCGGCGCCTTCGCGGGCGGCGCCTTCGTGCTCGGGATCGTTCTGCTGTCGCATTACGGCATCCACTGGATGCTCTATCTCGGCGTCGCCAGCGTGCTCGCCACCATGTTCTTCTGGTGGCGCGACGTGATCCGGGAGGCGCGGACGCCCGGCATGCACACCCCGGTGGTGCGCATCGGCCTGCGCTACGGCATGGCGCTGTTCATCGCCTCCGAGGTGATGTTCTTCGTCGCCTTCTTCTGGGCCTATTTCCATTTCGCCCTCTACCCGCAGCACGTCTCCGGCGCGGCGGAGGCGGTGTGGCCGCCCCAGGGCATCCATACCTTCGATCCCTTCGGCCTGCCCTTCCTGAACACCATGATCCTGCTGCTCTCGGGCTGCACGGTCACCTGGGCGCACCATTCGCTGCTGCACAACGACCGCAAGGGCCTGATCGCCGGCCTGGCGCTCACCGTGCTGCTCGGCATCTCCTTCACCACCTTCCAGGTGATCGAGTATTCCGAGGCGCCCTTCGCCTTCACCGGCGGCATCTATCCCTCGACCTTCTTCCTCGCCACCGGCTTCCACGGCTTCCACGTGCTGGTCGGCACCACCTTCCTCCTCGTCTGCCTGATCCGGGCCTCGCGCGGCGCCTTCACGCCGGAGCGGCATTTCGGCTTCGAGGCCGCGGCCTGGTACTGGCACTTCGTCGACGTTGTCTGGCTGTTCCTTTTCGTCTGCATCTACCTCTGGGGTGCCGGCGACATCATGGAGCATTGAGGTGACGGCGGGTTCGGCCCGGGATCGGGCCGCCCCGCTGGTGCCGGCCGTCCTGCTGGGCCGCTGTCCGCGCTGCGGCAGCGGCCCGCTCTTTTCCGGGCTGCTGACGGTGCGCGACACCTGCCCGGAATGCGGCCTGGACCTGCGGGCGCATGATGCCGGCGACGGCCCGGCCATGGCCGGCATCTTCATCGTCGGCGCGCTGGCGGTGATCGCGGCGCTGGTGGTGGATGCGAAGTACCAGCCGCCGCTCTGGCTGCATGCGGTGCTCTGGCCGGTCATCGTGCTGCCGCTCGCGCTGCTGGTGATGCGGCTGGCCAAGGCCCTGCTGGTGGCGCTGCAGTACCGGCACCGGCTGCGGATCTCGGCATGACCCTGCGCCGCTGGGCGCTGGTGCTGCTCGCGCTGCCCCTGCTCGCCGTGCTGCTCGGCCTCGGCACTTGGCAGGTGCGGCGGCTGCACTGGAAGACCGGGCTGCTCGCCAGCATCGCAGCGGCGGAGGCGGGGCCGGCGCAGCCGCTCGGCGCGGCGGTGCCCGCCCCCTTCGCCAAGGTCAGCGCCACCGGCCAGTTCGACCATGGGCGGGAGGGGCTGCTCGGCGTCGAGCTGCGCGGCACCACCATGGGCGCGCATCTGCTGACGCCGCTGCTGCGCCCCGGGGCGCCGCCGCTGCTGGTCGATCGCGGCTGGGTGCCGGTGGAGCGCAGCCAGGGCATCGACCGGCCCGCGGGCGAGGTGACCGTCACCGGCTATGTCCGCGCCCCGGACGAGCGCGACTGGAACTCGCCGCGCGACGACCCGGCGGCGCGCCGCTTCTACCTGCTCGATCCGGCGGCGATCGGCGCGGCGCTCGGCCTGCCGCCGCCGGCGCCCTTCGGCCTGGTGGCGCTGGCGCCCCCCGGCACCCCGCCGCATGTCCTGCCAGCCGCCGCGCGCAGCCTGCCGCGGCCGAACAACCCGCATCTCGGCTATGCCATCACCTGGTACGGCTTGGCCGCGGCGCTGGTCGGCGTCACCATCGCCTTCCTGCTGCGGCGTCCCGCCACCGGGCCGGGGGCGCCCGATTCTGCCTGCGAGACCGCCGATGACCGCCGCCTATGACCGCCTGAAGGCCCGCTTCGCCCGCATCGCCCTGCTCGGCGAGGCGCAATCCATGCTGCACTGGGATGCCAGCGCGATGATGCCGCCGGGCGGCGCCGCGGCGCGCGGCGAGCAGCTCGCGGCGCTCGCCGGCCTCGCCCATGACCTGCTCACCGCGCCGGAGGTGGGGGACGACCTCGCCGCCGCCACGGCCGGGGGCGCGTGGGATGCGCCGAACCTCGCCCTGATGCGCCGCGCCCATGCCCGCGCCGCGGCGCTGCCCACCGCGCTGGTCGAGGCGATGGCGATCGCCAACAGCGCCTGCGAGGCCCGCTGGCGGGAGGCCAAGGCAGCGGCCGACTTCGCCATGGTCCGGCCGCGGCTGGAGGAGGTGGTGCGGCTGCAGCGGGAGATGGCGGCCGCGCTCGCCGCCGCGCTCGGCCTCGATCCCTATGACGCGCTGATGGAGGGCTACCAGCGCGGCGTCACCGCGGCCGAGCTGGAGCCGGTCTTCGCCGCCTACGAGGCCTTCCTGCGCGAGGCCCTGCCGCAGGCCGAGGCGATCCAGGCCCGCCGCCCGGCGCCGGTGCCGCTGCCCGGCCCCTTCCCGGTGGAGCGGCAGCGCGCGCTCTGCCGCGCCCTGTCGGAGCGGGTTGGCCTCGACTACGCCCATGCCCGGCTGGACGAGAGCCTGCACCCCTTCTGCGGCGGCACGCCCACCGATATCCGCCTGACCACCTTCTATGCCGAGGCGGATGTCGCCAAGGCGCTGATGGGCGTGCTGCACGAGACCGGCCACGCCCAGTACGAGCGCGGCCTGCCCGCCGCCTGGGCGCGCCAGCCGGTGGGCGAGGCCGCCGGCATGGCGGCGCATGAGAGCCAGAGCCTGATCGTCGAGATGCAGGCCTGCCGCTCCGACGCCTTCCTCGGCTTCCTCGGCGGCGAGCTGCACCGTGCCTTCGGCGGCGATCCGGCGCTGTATTCCGTGCCGAACCTCGCCGCGCAGTGGCGCCGGGTCGGGCGCGGCTTCATCCGCGTCGATGCCGACGAGCTGACCTATCCGGCGCATGTCATCCTCCGCTTCCGGCTCGAGCGGGCATTGATCGAGGGCCGGCTCGCCGTCGCCGACCTGCCCGCCGCCTGGAACGAGGGGCTGCACGGGCTGCTCGGCATCACCCCGCCGGACGACGCGCAGGGCTGCCTGCAGGACATCCACTGGCATGACGGCGCCTTCGGCTATTTCCCGAGCTACACCCTCGGCGCCATGGCGGCGGCGCAGCTCATGCGCGCGGCGCGGCGCGACCGGCCGGAGATCGACGCGGCGCTGGCCCGGGGCGAGATGCAGCCGCTGATGGGCTGGCTGCGCGAGAAGGTGCACGGCCAGGGGGCGCGCCTCGGCTTCCAGGACCTGCTGCGCCACGCGACGGGCAAGCCGCTCGACCCGGCGGATTTCACCGCGCATCTCCGCGCCCGCTACCTGCAATGAGCCCGGCGGCCGGCTTGCCGCCGGCCGGGGCAGGGGACAGGCTGTGGCGACGGAGGAACTGCCATGGCCATGCGTTACGCGGTGCGCGCCCACAACCTGTCGGCGCAGTCCGAGAACAAGATCCATGACGACGCCGTGGCCCGCCGCTTCGGCTTCCGCGGCGCCCTGGTGCCCGGCGTCGAGGTCTATGCCTATGCCTGCCACCCGGCCGTCGAGCGCTGGGGCCGCGACTGGCTGGAGCGCGGCACCGCGGATTGCCGCTTCCTCTCGCCGGTGCATGACGAGGAGCTGGTCGAGGTCGAAGCGGTGGAGGCGGCCGAGGGGCTGGCGCTGACCGTCCGGCGGGGGGAGACGATCTGCGCCACGGGACATGCGGCGCTGCCGCCCGCCGCCGGGGCGCCCTCCGCCGCCCCCGAGACCCCGCCCTGGCGCGCGCCGCCCGCCGAGCGGCCGCCGGCGAGCGAGGCGAGCCTGGCGCCGGGCACCGTCCTCGGCACCGCCCCGCTCGAGGTCACGCCCGCGGCGGCGGCCGCCTATCTGGCGGCGGTGCGGGAGACCAGCCCGCTCTATGCCGAGGCCGGGCTCGTGCATCCCGGCATGGTGCTGCGTCTGTGCAACCAGGCCCTGGTGCAGAATGTGGTGCTGGGCCCCTGGATCCATACCGGCAGCCGGGTGCGCAACCTGGCGGCGGCCCGGATCGGCGAGAGCCTGGTGGCGCGCGCCCGGGTCACGGCCAATGGCGAGCGCAAGGGGCATCGGATCGTCGAGCTCGTGGTGCAGGTGGTGACCGGCGCGGGCCGGCCCATCGCCCTGGTGGAGCATGCGGCGATCTGGCGGCCCCGCCAGCTCGGCTGAGGCGCCGGCGGGCCATGGGCACGGGCCCTGGGCACGGGCTTCGAGCCGGAATTTTCATCTGGATGGAGGCGCAGGCCGGCGGTATTGGTTGCGAAATCGACTCGAGATATCGCCCCGATGCAGCCGGCCCCCGGTCAGATCCCGCTCTCCGCGGCCGCCATGCGGCCCCGGGCCGGCGCGTCGTCCGGCCCGGGGCCGGACCGGCAGAGGGATGGGTGACCGCGACGACCCTCCGCCTGCAGCAGGCGGTCCTGGCCGCAGCGCTCGCCGTGCCCGCCCTGCTCTTCGCCATGGCGGCGTGGTGGAATTGCGGCGAGGTGCTGCAGGAGGGGGCGGAGACGGTCCAGCGCACCGCCGCGGTCATGCAGGAGCAGGCGGCGAAGGTGCTCGACAGCGCCGACCTCATCCTCGCCCGGGTCGCCGAGCACCTGCGGGACATGGATGCGGCGCGGATCGCCGCGCCCGAGACCAGCGCCTTCCTGCGGGCCACGGAGCGGGCGCTGGACCAGGTGGTCTCGATCTGGGTGACCGATGCCGAGGGCCGTGTCCGCGCCGGCAGCGGGCCTTGGGACCCTGCCGCCTCCATCGCCGACCGCGACTTCTTCCAGGCGCATCGGGAGCGGCCGGATGCCGGCGCCTATGTCAGCGCCGCCTTCGTCGGGCGCGCGACCGGCATCGCCTCCTTCGCCATCAGCCGCCGGCGCTCGAAGGCCACGGGCGCCTTCGCGGGCACGATCCATGTCGCGCTGAGCCCGGACTACTTCGCCCGCTTCTATGCCGAGGCCGCGCCGCCCTTCCGGCATGTCGCCGGCATGCTGCGGGCCGATGGCGCCATCCTGGTGCGCGAGCCGGGCCCGGCCGCCGAGCAGGAGCGCCTCGAGGCCGGGAGCGCGCTGATGCGCCAGATCGCCGCCGGCAGCCGGCGCGGCCTCCTCACCGGCCGCCTCGACACGGAGGGCGGCCCGCGCGTCTGCGCCTATGCGCAGGTCGGCAACTGGCCGGTCTACGTCTTCTTCGGCGCCGATACCGCGGCGCTGCTGCAGCGCTGGCGGACCAACCTGTTCGCCTATGGCATGGTGGCCGCGGCGGCGGCGCTGATCCTGCTGCTCGTCGCCCTGCTCGCGCTGCGCCAGGCCCGGGCGGCGATGGCGGCCGAGGCGGCGCTGCGCCGCGCCGTGGTCGAGCGGGCCGCGGCCGAGGCGCGGCAGGCGGCGGAGGCCCGCTTCCGCGGCGTCTTCGAGAGCCGTGCCATCGGGATGGCGATCTTCGATGCGGTCACCGGCGAGACCCTGGCGGCCAATGACCGGCTGCTGGAGATGACCGGCAGCAGCCGGGCGCAGTTCGAGGCCGGCCCCTGGGACCTGCTGGGCACCACCCCGCCCGGGCAGCGGGCGCTCGACGAGCGGGCGCGGGCGGAGGCGCGGGCGCGCGGCTGGTGGGACCCCTACGAGACCGAGTTCCTCCGCCCGGACGGCTCGCGCCTGCCGGTGCGGCTCTCCACCGCGCCGCTGCCCGGCTCGTCCGGTCGGGTGGTGGTGCTGGTGCAGGACATCGCCGAGCAGCGGGAGGCGGAACGCCGGCGCGACCTGCTGATGCGGGAGGTGGACCACCGGGCCAAGAACGCCCTCGCCACCACCCGCGCCGCGCTGCGGCTGACCCGGGCGCCGGATATCGAGAGCTTCGTGCGCGAGGTGGATGGGCGGATCGGCGCGCTGGCCCAGGCGCTCACCCTGCTCTCCAACACCCAGTGGCACGGCGCGGCCCTCGAGGCGCTGCTGCGGGGCGAGCTGGCGCCCTTCCTCTGCGCCAGGCAGGGCGAGCCGCGGGCGGTGCTGCAGGGGCCGCCGGTGACCATTGCCGCGACGGCGGTGCAGCCGCTGGCCATGGCGATCCACGAGCTGGCGACCAATGCGATGAAGTACGGCGCCCTGTCCCAGCCCAATGGCCGGCTGCTGCTGGACTGGGGCTGGGCCGGCCCGGCCATGGAGACCCTCACCCTGACCTGGCGCGAGCGGGGCGGGCCGGCCGTCGAGGCGCCGCCCGGCAATTGCGGCTTCGGCACCCGCGTGCTGCAGGGCACGGTGACCCGTCAGCTCGGCGGCAGGCTCGAGCTGTGCTGGGACCCCGAGGGGCTGGTCGGCCGGATCGAGCTGCCGGTGGCCCGGGTGGTGGCGGCCGCCGCCGTCCCCGACCCGATCGCCCTGTGACGGCGGCCGGCGGCGCGGGCCGGGATCATACCAGCGGCATGACGGCCGTCCGTATCAGTTCACCCCGACGGCGCCGCCGAGCACCTCGCCGATCCCCGCATGCAGGACGAGGTCGGCGATGTCGTCGAGCCCGGTCTCCTGCCGGTTGACGATGACCAGACCGGCGCCGTTGCGCTTGGCCATCTCCGGGAAGCCGGCCGCCGGATAGACGAGGAGGGAGGAGCCGAGGACGAGGCAGAGATCGGCCGCCAGCACCGCCTCGCGGGCACGCCGCATGGGCTCCTGCGGCATGGCCTGGCCGAAGCTGACCGTCGCGGTCTTCAGCAGCCCGCCGCAACCGCGGCAATCCGGCACCGCATCCGTCTGGGCGAAGGCCGCGTGGATGTCGGCGATCTCGTGCCGCAGCCCGCAGGCGAGGCAGGTGGCGTAGGTGGTGTTGCCGTGCAGCTCGATCACCTGCGCCTCCGGCACGCCGGAGGCCTGGTGCAGGCCATCGATGTTCTGGGTGATGACGTCGCGGACCTTGCCCTCGCGCACCAGCCGGGCGATGGCGCGGTGGCCACGGTTGGGCTCGGCGGCGCGCATGGTGGCGTCGCTCTCGAAGCGCCGCCGCCAGGCCTCCCGCCGCGCCGCCGGTGAGGCGAGGAATTCCTGGAAGTAGATCGGCTTCATCTTCTCCCAGGTGCCGGTGCCCGGGCTGCGGTAGTCGGGGATGCCGGATTCCGTGCTGATCCCGGCGCCGGTGAAGACGACGATGCGGCGGGCGCCCTCGATCATGTCCCGCAGCTGCTCGATCTGGCGGTTCAACACGTGCCGAACTCCTGCGAAGAGGAAGCGACGCCCTCTGATCCCGACGGACCGGTCCTCTGCCCGGTCCGAGGCCCCGAAGGGCGCCGCCACCAGTGTGGCGTAGCCAAGCCGCTGCAAGCGGCGCCGGCGCATGAGAGCATCGATGCGCCGCCATCGATGCAGGCCGGTATCAGGCCGCATCCTCCAGGATCATCGCCGCGGCCTTCTCGCCGATCATGATGGTCGGGGCATTGGTGTTGCCCGTGGTCAGGGTCGGCATGACCGAGGCATCGGCGACCCGGAGCCCGGCGATGCCGCGCAGCCGGAGCCGGCTGTCCACCACGCTCGCCGGGTCCTCGCCCATGCGGCAGGTGCCGACGGGGTGGTAGATGGTGGTGCCGTACTGCCGGTTGAAGGCGAGCATCTCCGCCTCCGAGGCGACGCCCGGGCCGGGCAGCGTCTCCTCGACGCTGTGGCGGGCGATGGCGGGCTGGGCGAAGATCCGCCGCACCATGCGGATGCCCTCGGCGAGCAGCCGCTGGTCGCCGGGGGCCGAGAGGTAGTTCGGGCGGATCGCCGGCCGGGCGAAGGGATCGGGCGAGGTCGCCATCACCGTGCCGCGGCTGTCGGGCTTCACCGGGCAGATGGCGCAGGTCATGCCGGGCGCCGTCTCCAGCACGCCGAACTGGCCGAGCGCGTAGCTCGCCGGCGTGAACAGCAATTGCAGGTCGGGGCTGGCCAGCCCCTCGCGGCTGCGGGCGAAGACCTGCGCGGTGGTGACGCCGAAGGTGAGCGCGCCGCGGCCGAGGGCGAAGAAGCGCGCCACCTCGCCGGCGAGCCGCAGCCCATGCGCGAGCTGGTTGGTGCTGAGGCTGTCCTTCACCCGGTGCTGCACGCGGGAGACGTAGTGGTCCTGCAGGTTGGCGCCGACCTGCGGCATGTCCTGCACCACTTCGATGCCGAGGCCTTGCAGATGCGCCGCCGGGCCGAGGCCCGACAGTTGCAGCAGGTGCGGCGAGTTCACCGCGCCGCCCGAGAGGATGACCTCGCGCCGCGCCCGGATCCGCTTCAGCGCCCCGTGCTGGCGGTATTCCGCGCCGATGCAGCGCCGCCCGTCGAAGAGCAGCCGGCTCGCCTGCGCCTCGGTCTCGACGCGCACCTTGCCCCTGGCCCGGGCGAGGAAGGTGCGGGCGGTCGAGCCGCGCCAGCGGCCGATGCGGGTCATCTGCGAATAGCCGACGCCCTCCTGCTCCTGCCCGTTCAGGTCGCGGCGGAAGGGGTGCCCGGCCTGCTGCGCCGCCTCGATGAAGCGGTGGGTGAGGGGGAGGATGGTGCGGTAGTCCTCCACCTGCAACGGGCCGCCCCGGCCGCGATAGGCCGGGTCGCCGCCCTGGACGTAGTGCTCGCTGCGGCGGAAGAAGGGCAGCACCTCGTCATAAGACCAGCCGCGGCAGCCCATCTGCGCCCAGATGTCGAAATCCGCCGGGTTGCCGCGGACATAGAGCATGCCGTTGATGGAGGAGGAGCCGCCGAGGGTGCGGCCGCGCGGCCAGCGGATCTCGCGGCCCTGGGTCGCCGCCTCCGCCTCGGTGGTGTAGCCCCAGTTCACCAGCTTCTGGTTCTGCAGCAGCTTGATCATGCCGGCCGGGATGTGGATCCAGGGATGCCGGTCCTTCGGCCCCGCCTCCAGCAGCGTCACCCGGGCGCCGCTCTCGCCCAGCCGGGCCGCGACCACGCAGCCGGCCGAGCCGCCGCCGATGACGAGGTAGTCGGTCTCTTCCATAGCCTGGCGTCTCTCCCTGGCCGCCAGGGTGGCGCATCAGGCGGCGCGGCGGAAGGTGAGGGCGAGGTTGTTCGCCGGCATCGCGATGATCTCCGGCGCGCCGAAGCCCGCCGCCGCCGCGGCCTCCGCCACCGCCTCCAGGTCGCGCAGGCCCCAGTCCGGGTCCTGCGCCCGCAGGCTGGCATCGAAGGCGGCGTTGGAGGGCGCGGTGTGCCGCCCGCCCTGCCGGTAGGGACCGTAGAGGATGAGCGGACCGCCCGTCGGCAGCAGCCGCGCGGCGCCGCGCAAGAGGCCGAGCCCCGCCGCCCAGGGGGCGATATGGAGCATGTTGATGCAGACCACCGCATCGGCACGGTCGAGCGGCCAGTCCGGTGCCGCGGCGTCGAGGGCGAGCGGCGGCCGCAGGTTGGGCAGCCGCGCTTCGCCGGCCCAGGCGGCGATGCTGGCGCGGGCGGCGGGGTCCGGGTCGCTCGGCTGCCAAACCAGGCCGGGCAGGGCAGCGGCGACATGCACCGCATGCTCGCCGGTGCCGCTCGAGACCTCCAGCACCAGGCCGCGCGCCGGCAGCACCCGGCGGAGGACGGCGAGGATCGGGTCGCGGTTGCGCTGCGTCGCGGGGGCGTGGCGGCGGGCATTGGTCATCCGCCGAGCATGCCCCCGGCGCTATCGCGCCGCCATGCCGGCGGCCTCGACCACCGGCCGCCAGGCCCGCTGGAAATCCGCGACGAGGCGGCGGTAATCCTCGGCGTCGAGCGGCTGCGGCGGCGGGGTCAGCCCGGCCGCCCGCAGCGCCTCCGCCACCTGCGGCAGGGCGACGACGCGGTTCACCGCGCGATTGAGCTGCACGACCAGATCCGGCGGCAGGTCCCGCGGCCCGCTCAGCCCGGTCCAGGCGGTGGCCGTCAGCTGCGGGAGGCCGAGCGCGGCGAAGCTCGGCACATCGGCCAGCCGCCCGGGGACCGGGCCGCTGACCGCCAGGGCCCGAACCCGCCCCGCCTGCAAGGCCGGCATGGCGCTCGCCAGCGGCGCGATCAGGCTGTCCACCTGGTCGTTGACCAGGTCCTGCATCGCCGCGGCGGTGCCACGGTAGGCGATATGGGTGAGCTGCGCGCCCGTCGCCTTCGCCAGCATCTCCCCCTGCAGGTGCTGCAGGCTGCCGAGCGCCGGGCTGCCATAGGTCAGGCCGCGCCGCCAGCTCTGCGCCGCGCGCAGCCAGGGCTCGAAGCCGGCGAAGCGGCTGCCGGCGGGCACCAGCAGCACGCTCGGGGTCTCGGCGATGAGGGCGACATGGGTGAAGTCGCGGTCGCTGTCATAGGGCGGCCGGTCGACCAGCGGCGCCATGCCGAGCGGCGCGGTGTTGGTCAGGCCGAGGGTGCGGCCATCCGGCGCGGCATGCATCAGCGCCTCCGCCCCCGGGATGCCGCGGCCGCCTGGTCGGTTCTCGATCAGGATGGCGCGGCCGAGCGCATCGGCGAGCGGCGGGGCGAGGATGCGCGCGGCCGTGTCGACGCCGCCGCCGGGGGCGAAGGGGACGATGAGCCGGATCGGGCCGTTGCCGCGGCGCGGCGGATCGGTCGCCTGCGCGGCGGCGAGGCCGGGCAGGAGCAGCAGAGCCAGGGCATGGCGGCGGCGCATCGGGAATCTCCGGCGCAAACGGGCGCCTGGGCGGGAGCTGTCCGCATGCGCGCAAGGCAACGGCCGAGGCCCGTGTGTGGTCGCGTGATCGACGCTGTCCGGCGAGTCCGCCGCACGCGGTCACGCTACATCTGATACGGCACCCGCGCTCATTCCAGGGTCGCCGCCGGCGCTGCCGTGGCGGCACCGAAGCGCAGCCCGTGGCGCGCCGCATAAGCCGCGAGGCGCCCGGCATCCTGCGCCGGATCGGCGAGGCCGACATGCCCGTCCGGCCGCAGCAGATAGGCGGCGTCGCGGTGGAACCCGGCCTGCCCGGCGGCCTCGGTCCAGGGCCAGGCATCGAGCGGCAGGCCCTGGGCGGCGAGCGCCGCGGCGTAGCCGGGGCGGACCGCGCCATGGATCTGCACCCGCCAGGACCGCCCGTCGAGCGGGGCGAAATTATCCACCTCCCCCAGCCAGGGCAGCCGCTCGCCGCCCGCGATGCCGCCGGCCCGCCCCTCGCTGAGGGCGCTGTCGGGATAGGCGATGCGGATCTGCGACAGGATGCGGAAGAAGGCGTGCCGCCCGGCGCCGGTGCTGGCGACGAGCGGCAGCAGATGCGGCAGCAGCCAGCGCCGCAGCAGCCGGCCGCCGAGCCCGCCGGCCACCGCGCCGCGGAAGGCGCGGTCGGTGGTGGCGACGAGCTGGCGGGCGAAGGGGATGCGCTCGTCCTCGTAGCTGTCGAGCAGCGCCGGCGGGGCCCGGCCGCGCACCACCTCCGCCAGCTTCCAGGCGAGGTTCACCGCATCGCCGATGCCGGTGTTCATGCCCTGGCCGCCGGCCGGGCTGTGGATATGGCCGGCATCGCCGGCGAGGAAGGCGCGCCCGCGGCGGAACTGCGCCGCGACGCGGTGGTGCACGTGGTAGGTGGAGAACCAGTTCACCGCCGCGACGCGGATGCCGAGCAGCGCCTCGACCTCGGCGCGGATATCCTCGAAGCCGAGCCCCGCGCGCCCGGCCAGGGCAGGCGGCACCACGCCGATCAGCCGCTGCACGCCGCGGCTGCGCACCGGCAGCATCAGGGCCAGGCCCCGATCCGCGAGATGGATGAAGAGGTCGCGCTGGAAGGTGCCCTCGATGCGGGCGTCGCAGACATAGAAAAGCTGCGCATAGGTGCCGCCCGCGAAGCCGAGGCCGAGCGTCTCCCGCACCCGGCTATGGGCGCCGTCGCAGCCGCAGAGCCAGGCGGCGCGGCATGTGGTCTCGGCCCCGTCGCGGCGCAGCGTGGCGGTGACGCCCTCCGGCGTCTCGGTGAAGCCGGTGAGCTCGGTGCCCCATTCCACCGCGAGGCCCGCCTGCTGCAGCGCCGCCACGAGCAGGCGCTCATGGTCGTCCTGCGGGAAGGCGAGGGCGAAGGGATAGGGGCTGAGCCCGGCGCCGAAATCCCGCAGCGGGAGGCGCGCGGCCTCCGCCCCGGCCTCGATGAGGTGGACCGCCTCGACCGGCACGCCGCCGGCGACGACCCGCTCGGCGAGGCCGAGGGCGCGGTAGAATTCCAACGTGCGGGCCTGCACCACCATGGCGCGCGAGGCCTCGCCCGGGCCCGCCGCCCGGTCGAGGATGCGGCAGGCGATGCCGCGCCGGGCGAGGGAGAGGGCGAGCACGAGGCCGGTCGGGCCGGCGCCGGCGATGAGGATCTCGGTCTCGGACATCGGCTGCTCCCTGGACGGGCCTGGAGACGAGGGTTATGCCGATAAAACTGACCAATGGGTCAGTCATTCATCGCACGTTTCCGGGAGCCCGCCCTGGTGCCTGATTTGCCCGACCCGCTGCCCGACCCGCCGCCGCCCCGCCGCGCCCGCCGCCCGAGCCCGGAGCGCACCGCCCGCACCCGCCAGGCGATCCTGGCGGCGGCGCTCGACGTCTTCCTCGCCCAGGGCTTCGCGGCGACGCGCATGGCCGATGTCGCGGCCCGGGCAGGCCTCGGGAAGGGTACGCTCTACCTGCATTTCGCCGACAAGGCGGCGCTGTTCGAGGGGGTGCTGCAGGCGGCGATCGGCGCCCCCCTGGCCGGCCTCGCCGCCGCCGCCCCCGCGCCGGGCGAGCCGGTGCGCGAGACGCTGCGCCGGGGCCTCGGCCCGGTGCTGCGGGAGATGGAGGCCTCCCGCCGTGCCGCGGTGATCCGTCTGGTGCTGGCCGAGGCCGGGCGCCTGCCCGAGGTGGCGGCGATGTACCGGCGCATCGTCATCGTCCCCGGCCTCGCCGCGATCCGCGCCCTGGCCCGGCTGGCCGCGGTGCGGGGCGAGCTGCGCGGCGAGGCGCTGCTGCGGCACCCGCAGCTTCTGGTCGCGCCGGTGCTGCTGGCGGTGCTGTGGAACGGCTTCTTCGCCGAGGGCGAGCCGATGGACCCGGAGGCGGTCTTCGCGGCCCAGCTCGACCTGCTGTTCCTCCCCCAGCCGGGCGTTCCCGAGCTGGGCGTTCCCGACCCGGGCACTCTGCTCTAGGTTGCGCCCCCCATGCTCTATCTCAGCACCCGCGGCCAGGCCGCGCCCCGCGACTTCGAAGGCGTCCTGCTGGCCGGCCTCGCCGAGGATGGCGGGCTGTTCCTGCCGGCGACCTGGCCCGTCCTGTCGCCGGCCGAATGGCGTGCGCTGCGCGGCCTGCCCTATCCCGAGCTGGCGGCGCGGCTGATGCAGCCCTTTATCGGCGAGGCGCTGACCCCGGCGACGCTGCTCGGCCTCACCGAGGCCGCCTATGCCGGCTTCGGCAGCCCGGCGGTGGCGCCGCTGGTGCAGCTCGACCACCGCAGCTTCATCCTGGAGCTGTTCCACGGGCCGACGCTCGCCTTCAAGGACATGGCGATGCAGCTGCTCGGGCGGCTCTTCGACCAGGTGCTGGCGCGGCGCGGCGAGCGGATCACCATCGTCGGCGCCACCTCGGGCGATACCGGCTCGGCGGCGATCGAGGCCTGCCGCGACCGCGACGCCATCGACATCGTCATCCTCCACCCCGAGGGGCGGACGAGCGAGGTGCAGCGGCGGCAGATGACGACCGTGCTCGCCGGCAACGTCGCCAACCTCGCCGTCCGGGGCAGCTTCGACGACTGCCAGGACCTGGTGAAGGCGATGTTCAACGACGCGCCCTTCCGGCAGGAGATGCGGCTGGCCGCGGTGAACTCCATCAACTGGGCGCGGATCGCGGCGCAGATCCCCTATTACGCCTATGCCGCCCTCTCGCTCGGCGCGCCGGACCGGCCGGTGGCCTTCAGCGTGCCGACCGGCAATTTCGGCAATGTGCTGGCCGCCTGGGCGGTGCGCGAGATGGGGCTGCCGGTGGAGCGGCTGATCGTCGGCTCGAACCGCAACGACATCCTGGCCCGCTTCCTCGCCGCCAACGACATGTCGGTGAAGGGCGTCGAGCCGAGCCTCTCGCCGAGCATGGACATCCAGGTGAGCTCGAATTTCGAGCGCCTGCTCTTCGAGCTGCTCGGCCGCGACGCCGCGGCGACCGCCGAGACCATGCGCCGCTTCCGCGCCGAGGGCCGCATGCCGGTGCCGGAGGCCGCCTGGCGGCGGGCCACCGAGCTGTTCCGCGGCGTCGCGCTCGATGACGAGGCGACGCTGGCCGAGATCCGGCATCTCTGGGACCGCGCCGGCTACCTCGCCGACCCGC
This sequence comes from Roseicella frigidaeris, assembly GCF_003258945.1. GTDB lineage: Bacteria > Pseudomonadota > Alphaproteobacteria > Acetobacterales > Acetobacteraceae > Paracraurococcus > Paracraurococcus frigidaeris. Next base: position 373,451 of record NZ_QLIX01000001.1, read on the forward strand.
ATACCGCGATCGGCACCGCCGCCGCCCGGGCGGCGGCGCCGCGCGATCCCGCCATCCCGGTGGTGGTGGCCGCGACGGCGCATCCGGCGAAATTCCCCGATGCGGTGGCGCGCGCGACCGGCCAGCGCCCGCCCCTGCCGCCGCGCCTCGCCGACCTGCCGGCGCGCGAGGAGCGGTTCTCGGTGCTGCCGGCCGAGCTCGACGCGGTCGAGGATTTCGTCCGGGCGCATACCCGCCGCAACCGGGGCTGACCCGACGGCAACCGACTGGAGCAGTCTCCGTTCGCCCGCCTTCACGGCGAATGCTCCGGCCTTCCGTTTCCGGAGCGTCTTCGCCCGTTCGCGTGTTGCCACTCGAGGTGTTTCCACCTCGGGCGATCATGCTCCGACCGCCTGCTGCTGCGTTGCAGCGGCGGCGGCGGGACTGGCCCGCCGCGTCGAGGCGCTGGTCGCGGCGCGGCTGCCCCGCGCCGCCCGCGGCCTGGCGCGGCCACATGCAGGAGCCGAGGCATGAAGGACCATCCCGCCGCCTATCAGGCCAGCCAGGGCGGTGCCCTCGCCCTCGATGCGGCCTTCTACGACCGCATCGCCGCCGAGACCGCCGGCCGCAGCCTGGTCGAGCAATTCACCATCCCGATCCGCACCGGCCGCGCCTGGCGGGTGCCGGCCGGGCATGTCTTCCGCATCGTCGCGGTGGAGGGGCCGCAGGTCGGCGACCTCAACCTGTGGAACGCGGAGGACCCGCGCGAGCGCTTTTGGGCCTCGCGCACCCGGCAGCTCCAGGGCGCGCATGTCAGCACCCATGACCGGTTGTGGTCGACGCTGCCCTTCCTGCGGCCGATGGTGACCATCACCGCCGACAGCCTCGCCGGCTACGGCATCGACGAATACGGCGGGCGGGTCCACGACCTGCTCGGCACCCGCTGCGACCCCTATGTGAACCAGATGCTGAGCGGCGAGAGCTTCGATTTCTGCTGCCACTCCAACCTGACCCGGGCGGTGCTGCCCTTCGGCCTGACCGAGTTCGACGTGCACGACGTGCTGAACGTGTTCCAGTGCACCGGCCTCAACCAGGACGACCTGTACTTCATGCGGGCGAGCCCGGCGCAGGCGGGCGACTACCTGGAATTCTTCGCCGAGATCGATCTGCTCTGTGCCCTCTCCACCTGCCCGGGCGGCGATCTCTCGGTGCCGCTCTGGGGGCCGGAGGCGCGCGACCCGCTGGAGGTGTGCCGGCCGCTCGGGGTCGAGGTGCATCGCCTCGACCCCGCGCTGCTCGCGGGCTGGTCGCCGCCGCGGCGCGCCGCCTATCGCGGCGGCCATGGGCTGCGGCTGGCGCCGCCCCCCTGGGCGCGCTGAGGGCGCCGGCTCAGCGCCGCAGCTTCGGCGCGAGGTCGCGCTCGAAGACGGCGATGAACTCCTCCTGCTGCGGCCCGACCTGGGTCAGGATGATGTGGTCGAAGCCGGCCTCGACGTATTTCGAGATGCTCTCCAGGTGGCGGTCCGCCGAGGGGCCGCAGCTCACCTGCTGCGCCACCACCTCCGGCGTGATGTGGCGCGAGGCCGCCTCGAAGCCGCGCGTCGTCGGCAGCTCCGCCTGCACCGGCCAGCCGGTGACCGACCAGCGGAAGTAGCGATGCGCGGTCTGCTGCGCCTCGGCCTCGGTCTTTGCCCAGCAGAGCGACACCTCGGCATAGCAGGGGCCGCTGCCGCCGGCCTCGCGGAAGGCCTCGATCAGCTCGCGCTTCGGCTCGGTCGCCACCAGCCCGTCGCCCTTGCGCCCGGCCAGCCGCGCCGCCTCCGGCCCGCCGGCGGCGACCGCGACCGGCACCTTGCGCTGCGGCCGGTCGTAGAGCTTCGCCTGGTCGAGGCTGAAATACTGGCCGCGATAGTTGCTGAGCTCGCCCGAGAGCAGGCCCTGGATGATGTCGATGGCCTCCGACAGCCGCTCGTGCCGCTCGCCGATGCCGGGCCAGCCCTGGCCGGCGACATGCTCGTTCAGCCGCTCGCCGGCGCCGAGGCCGAGGGTGAAGCGGTCGTCGCTCAGCAGCGCGACGGTCGCCGCGCCCTGGGCGATGATGGCCGGGTGGTAGCGCATGATCGGGCAGGTGACGGCGGTCATCAGCCCGATGCGCGTGGTCGCCTGGGCCAGCGCCCCGAGCACCGACCAGGCGAGCGGCGCATGCCCCTGCTCCTCGATCCAGGGCGAGAAATGGTCGGAGATGGCGGCGAGGTCGAAGCCGGCCTGCTCGGCCCGCTGCAGGTTGCGCACGAGGTCCTTCGGCCCGTGCTCCTCGGACATCAGCTTGTAGCCGAAATGGGTCATCGGTCGGGGCTCCGTCGGCAGAGCGTCGGCAACGCGGGGCGGCGGCGAATGGTCGCAGCGCCGGCCGCGGCGGCATCGGGCCGCCGCGGCCGGGATGCGGGCCGGCGGGGCGGCCCGAACCGCCCGCCGGGACGGACGTTGTGGGGGCGCCATGACCCGGCCGGACCCGCTCAGCCGCTACCGCGCGAAACGCGACTTCGCCCGCACCGCCGAGCCGCCGGGGGCGGCGCCCAGGCCGGCGGAGGGCCGAGGGGGCCGCTTCGTCGTGCAGAAGCACGCCGCCTCGCGGCTGCATTTCGATCTCCGGCTCGAGTTGGATGGGGTGCTGAAATCCTGGGCGGTGACCCGCGGCCCCTCGCTCGACCCGGCGGAGAAGCGCCTCGCCGTGGAGGTCGAGGACCATCCGATCGACTACCGCAGCTTCGAGGGCGTCATCGCGGAAGGCTATGGCGCCGGCACGGTGATGCTCTGGGACGAGGGGCGCTGGGAGCCGGCGCCGGAGGTGGCCGACCCCGCGGCGGCGCTGGAGGCGGGCAACCTGAAATTCATCCTGCAGGGCGAGCGCCTGCGCGGCGGCTGGGACCTCGTGCGCATGAAGCCGCGGCCGCGCGAGCGGCAGCCGCAATGGCTGCTGATCAAGCGCCGCGATGCCGAGGCGCGGCCGGGCGAGGGCGGGGGGCTGGTGGAGGCGGCGCTGACCTCCGTTGCCACGGGCCGCAGCATGGAGGAGATCGCCGGCGGCCAGCCGGCCGCGAAGCGGCGCGCGGCGGCCAAGCGCCAGGCCGCGCCGCCGCGACGGTCGGAGCCGGCGCCGTCGGCCTCCGCCGGGCGCCGTGCCGGCCCGGCCGCGCCGCGCCTGACCCATCCGGAGAAGCCGCTCTGGCCGGCGGAAGGGATCACCAAGCAGGACCTCGCCGATTACTATGCCGCCGCCGCGCCGCGGCTGCTGCCGCAGATCGCCGGCCGGCCGCTCTCCCTGGTCCGCACCCCGGACGGGATCGAGGGCAAGCGCTTCTTCCAGCGGCACCCGATGCCGGGCCTGCCCGCCGCCATCCGGCGGCTGGAGGTGCCGGGCGAGGCGCGGCCCTGCCTCGGCGTCGACAGCCCCGAGGGGCTGCTCGCCCTGGCGCAGATGGGGGTGACGGAGATCCATCCCTGGGGCGCGCTCGCGGCCGATATCGAGCGTCCCGACCGGCTGGTCTTCGACCTCGACCCGGATGAGGGCCTGCCCTTCGCCCGGGTGGTCGAGGCGGCGCAGGTGCTGCGCGAACGGCTGCGGGGGCAGGGCCTCGCGCCCTTCTGCAAGACCACCGGTGGCAAGGGGCTGCATCTGGTGGTGCCGCTGCGGCCGGCGGCGGGCTGGGCGGCGGTGCGGGCGTTCTGCCAGGGGCTGTGCGAGTCGCTGGCCGCCGAGGCGCCGGAGCGCTTCACGACGGAGGCCGCCCAGGAGGCCCGCCGGGGCCGGATCTATCTCGACTATCTGCGCAACGACCGCAGCGCCTCCGCGGTCGCCGCCTGGTCGCCGCGGGCCCGGCCCGGCGCGACCCTCGCCATGCCGCTCGCCTGGCGGGAGGTCACGGCGCGGCTCGATCCGCGGGCCTTCACCATCGCCACCGCCGCCGCCCGGCTGCGCCGGCCGGATGCCTGGGCCGGGCTGGCGGCGGCGGCCCGGGCGCTGCCGGCGGCGCGCCCCGGCGCCTGACCCCGCCCCCCCCACGCCGCCCCGGTCGGATGACGAAAGGGATAACCGCCCGGCCTGCGCGCAACGGTCGCATTGGCGGCGCATCCGTCCTAGATGGAAGGCTGCCAACGCCTGTCCGGACGGCCCGCTCCCGCTTGCCCACCCCTCCCGCCGGCCCTTCCCGTCGGCCCAAGGGGGGCCCGGCCGTCCCCCGCCCGAGGAACCCGAATGTCCGACGCCGTCCGCCTGACCCGCCTGCCCAGCGGCCTCACCATCGTCTCCGAGACCATGCCGCGGGTCGAGACCGTCTCGATCGGCGCCTATGTCGCCGCCGGCACCCGGCATGAGAGCGCGGCGGAGAACGGCGTCTCCCACTTCCTCGAGCACATGGCCTTCAAGGGCACCGACCGCCGCAGCGCCGCCGACATCGCGCGCGAGATCGAGAATGTCGGCGGCCACCTGAACGCCTACACCTCGCGCGAGAACACCGCCTATTACTGCAAGGTGCTGAAGGAGGATGTCGGCCTCGCCGCCGACATCATCGGCGACATCCTTACCCACAGCACCTTCGTCCCGGAGGAGCTGGAGCGCGAGCGCGGCGTCATCCTGCAGGAGATCGGCCAGGCGAACGACACGCCGGACGACATCATCTTCGACCACTTCCAGCTCACCGCCTTCCCCGGCCAGCCCATGGGCCGCCCGACGCTCGGCACCGAGGAGGTGATCGGCGGCATGAAGCGCGAGGCGCTGACGGGCTACATGCGCCACCATTACGGGCCGGAGCGGATGGTGATCGCCGCCGCCGGCGCCGTGGAGCACGAAGCGGTGGTCGATCTGGTGCAGCGCCACTTCGCCGACCTGCCGCAGGTGGCGCCGCCGCCGCCCGAGGCGGCGCGCTATGTCGGCGGCGAGTTCCGCGAGGAGCGCGACCTCGACCAGGTGCACATCGTCCTCGGCTTCCCCTCCACCGGCTACAAGGACCGGCTGCACTATCCCTCGATGCTGCTCTCGACCCTGCTCGGCGGCGGCATGTCCTCGCGGCTGTTCCAGGAGATCCGCGAGAAGCGCGGCCTGGTCTACTCGATCTACTCCTTCGCGCATCCCTTCGAGGATGGCGGCCTCTTCGCCGTCTATGCCGGCACCGGCGAGAAGGAGGCGGAGGAGCTGGTGCCCGTGACGCTCGAGGAGCTGCGCAAGGTGCAGACCGACGTGACGCGGGACGAGCTGGACCGCGCCAAGGCGCAGCTCCGCGCCTCGCTGCTGATGTCGCTCGAGAGCACCGGCAGCCGCACCGAGCAGCTCGCCCGGCAGATCCAGGTGCATGGCCGCATCATCCCGATCGAGGAGACCAAGGCGAAGATCGCCGCGGTGACCATCGAGGAGGTGCAGGAGGCGGCGCGCGCCGCCTTCCGCGGGGCGCCGACGCTGGCCGCGCTCGGCCCGGCGGGCCGGGTGCCCGGCCTGCCGCAGATCGCCGAGCGGCTGGCGGCCTGAGCCGCTTCCCAGGCGGCCGCCGCCCGGCGCCGCGGGGGCGGTGATCGCCCCTGGCCCAGGGGTGGCCGCCTCGCGGCCGGGCCGCGGCAGGTGGGGCCGGGCGCGGCGGGAGCCCTCCGGCCTCCTCCGCACCCCCTCTCCCTGGCGGGGCGACGTCGCCGCCCGGGCATGGCATATCCGCGCCCCCAGGGCCGGTCCGGCCTGCCGGCCGCCGGCCGGGCCTTCAGGAGACCCCGATGAGCCAGCTCGCCACTCTGCAGGACCTCGTCGCCGCCGCCCGCAAGGCCGGGGCGGATGCCGCCGACGCCATCCTGGTCGGCAGCGCCTCGCTCTCCGTCGCCCGCCGCCTCGGCAAGGTCGAGCAGCTCGAGCGGGCGGAGGGCTTCGACCTCGGGCTCCGCGTCTTCCTCGGCCGCCGCCAGGCCATCGTCTCCACGACCGATCCCGCGCCCTCCGGCTTCGCCGCCCTCGCCGAGCGGGCGGTCGCCATGGCGCGCGTGGTGCCGGAGGACCCCTTCGCCGGGCTGGCGGAGGCGCCGGACGGGCTGGTCGCGGTCGATCTCGACCTCGCCGATGCCGCCGAGCCCGATGCCGCGGCGCTGATCGCCCGCGCCGCCGCCGCCGAGGATGCGGCGCTCGCGGTCGCCGGCGTGAGCAATTCGGAGGGCGCCGAGGCCGGCTGGGCCCGGCACACCATCGCGCTGGCCGCCAGCAACGGCTTCGCCGGCGACTATGTCCGCACCAGCCACTCCGTCTCCGTCACCGCCCTCGCCGGCCAGGGCACCGGCATGGAGCGGGACTACGACTATGCCAGCGCCGTGCACCTCGCCGATCTGGAGGAGGCCAGCCTGCTCGGCCGCCGCGCCGGGCAGCAGGCGGTGGCCCGCCTCAACCCGGTGCGGCCGAAGACCGCCCGCCTGCCGGTGGTCTATGCGCCGCGGGTCGCCACCTCGCTGCTCGGGCATCTCGCCGCGGCGATCAACGGCGCGGCGGTGGCGCGCGGCACCTCCTTCCTGCGCGACCGGCTCGGCCAGCGGGTGATGGCGTCCGGGCTGACGGTGGTGGACGACCCGGTGCGGCACCGTGGCCGCCGCAGCCGCCCCTTCGACGGCGAGGGGATGCAGGGCATGCGCCGGGCCATCGTCGAGGACGGGGTGCTGACGAGCTGGGTGCTCGACTGGCGCAGCGCCCGCCAGCTCGGCCTGGCCTCCACCGGCCATGCCAGCCGCGGCACCCACAGCCCGCCCTCGCCGGGCACCACCAATCTCTGGCTGGAGCCCGGCGCGGCGAGCCCGGCGGCGCTGATGGCCGATATCCGCCTCGGCCTCTACGTAACCGAGCTGATCGGCAGCGGGGTGAACGGCATCACCGGCGACTACAGCCGCGGCGCCGCCGGCTTCCTGATCCGCGACGGGGCGCTGGCCGAGCCGGTGAGCGAGATCACCATCGCCGGCAACCTGCGGGAGATGCTGCTGCATCTGACGCCGGCGGACGACCTGGAATTCCGTCGCGGCACCGACAGCCCGACGGTGCGGGTCGAGGGGCTGACCATGGCGGGGGCGTGAGGGGCGCCCACGTGACCGCGGCGGGCCTGCCGGGGCCGGCGCGCCGCGGGGAGGCATGATGGCTGCGGCCAGGGGAGGGGGTGCGATGGCGATCCAGGACTGGCGCAAGTCGCGCGAGCACATGGAGCGCGAGGCGATTGCCGCGCTGGCCGAGCTGGTGGCGGATACCAAGGCGGCGCTGCCGCTGCGCGAGGTGGCGGCGCTCGCCATCGTCACCGCGCACCAGGTGCCGGAGCTCGTGGAGATGGGCGCCTTCACCGAGGGCGACCTGGACGATGCGGCGATGCAGGCGATGGCCGTGGTGGTCGACATCGCCGCCGGCTGGGAGGACGAGGCCGAGCGCATCGGCACCTATGTGGCGAGCCTCGACGAGCATGATCTCGCCCGCCTCTCCCGCGCGGCGCATGCCTGGGCGGCCGCGGTCTGGGCGCAGATGGTGCCGCTGAGCGAGGCCGAGAAGGAGACCACCCTGGCCTCGCTGCGGCAGGGCTGAGGGGAGGGCTGCGAGGGGCTGGGGGAGACCCGTCGCAATCGCGCCTGGATTTCCTATATTGCAACCAAGAAAGACATTGCCGGAGAGACCTCAGACCATGCGCCGTCCTGCCTTCCTGCTCGCGGCCTTCGCCGCCGCGGCCCTCGCGCTGGCGCCGGCGCTCGCGGATGCGCGGCCGGGCGGCGGCAGTTCCATGGGCAGCCGCGGCTCGCGCACCTGGAGCGCGCCGCCGTCCACCGGCACCGCCCCCGGCACCGCCCGGCAGATGGACCGGAGCTGGACCGAGCCTTCGCGCCCGGGCGGCAGCCTGGGCCAGGCGCCCTACAGCCGGCCGCCGATCGGCCAGCCGGGCGCGGCGGGCGGCCTGTTCTCGCGCTCGCCCTTCATGGCCGGGCTGCTCGGCGGCCTGATCGGCACCGGCCTCGGCGGCCTGCTCTTCGGCCATGGGCTGTTCGGCGGCTTCACCGGCTTCGGCAGCTTCCTCGGCTTCCTGCTGCAGATCGCCATCATCGTGCTGATCGCGCGCTTCGTGCTGAACGCGATCCGGCGGCGGCAGCAGCCGGCCTATGCGGGGGCCGGTGCCCCGGGCGGCATGGCGCGCCAGGCCCAGGGCCCCGGGCAGGGGCCGGGCGACCGGATCGGCCATCCGCCGCGCCCGGGCTATGGCGGCGGCAGCGGCGGCGGCGCCCCGGCCGGGCAGCCGCTCCAGCTCACCCCGGCCGATTTCCAGGCCTTCGAGGCCACGCTGAAGACCGTGAACGAGGCCTGGTCGCGGCAGGATGAGCGGGCGATGCGCGCCGTCGCCACGCCGGAGATGATGCAGTTCTTCGGCAACGACCTCGCCGATCTCGCCCGCCGCGGCTGGCGCAACGAGACGCGCGACACGGTGCTGGAGAAGGGCGACCTCGCCGAGGCCTGGCGGGAGGGCGGCCGCGACTACGCCACGGTCGCCATGCGCTTCTCGCAGATCGACGTCACCCGCCGGATCAGCGACGGCGCGGTGGTGGAAGGCGACCTCAACCGCCGCCAGACGGTGACGGAGCTCTGGACCTTCACCCGCAGCCCGGGTGGCCCCTGGATGCTCTCGGCCATCCAGCAGACGGGCTGACCGGCCCGGGGGCCTGCCCCCGGCGCTCCCGCCGCCTGATATCGCCGCTGTTGCCGCGTTTTGGTCACATTTGCGCCGTTCCAGCCCTTGGCTGGGGCGGCGCGGTCGCAATTGTGGTGGAGAGAGGCCAAATCATGGCATGATCGTGGCAGAGCGCTGCCGCCGGCCCAAATTCCAGGAGGTCCTCGCTGTATGGTCGCCCTGTGCTTCCTCGCTGTTCTCGCTGCCGTCGCCGGGCTGACCATGGTTGCCCTGGCGCTCGTGCCGGCGGCGGCGCTGGCCTCGGGCGCGCTGCTGGCCGCACCGGCCTTCGGTGCCGTCTCCCTGGTCAGCGGCCTCGCCGCGGCCGTCCTGGCGCTCCGCCGCGCCGGCTGAGGCCATGCCCCGTGACCGGCTCCTTGCCGGCGGCGACTCCGCGCCTCCCTGACCGGATCGGCCATGGCACGCGCCAAGCGCGTCCATTCCCCCTCAGCGATCACGCTCCAACGGCGCTATTTCCATGCTGCGATGCGGCATCGGCGCAACGCCCGGACGGCGGCGCCCGTTGAAGCGCATTCGCTGGATGAGGGAGGAATCGTTGCCTCGAACCATTTCCGCCGAGTTCGACGTCCGACGCGAGGCCGAGCTGGCCGTGGAACGGCTGGTGCAGGAATACAAGCTCGACCGCTCCGCCGTGACGGTCACGACGGTCGGCGAGGACAACACCGCCGGCACGCGGCCCTCGGGCGCCGATCGGGACGATGCGACGGGCGACGAGGCGGCGAGCCCGACCCATGGCCGGATCCGGGTCTCGGCCACGGTGGACGATGCCGTCGCCGACAAGGCGCAGGCCGCCATGCGGCAGGCGCGGGACGCCTAGGGCAGATCCCGTTCGAGTGGACACCCGCGAACGGGTGAAGCGGCCTCACCGACAGGCGTCAGGGAGGTGGGATGGCGAGGCCCGCCCGATCCGTCGCCGGGAGCATCACGGCGATCGGCCCCGGCGCATCCTCGATCGTCACCGGCAGGGTCCCGGCGGGGTCGCCATCCGCCTGCGCCGGCACCGCCTCGCCCCGCAGCAGGATGCGCCGCGCCGGCCGCAGCTCCACCCCCGGCAGCCGCGGCAGCAGGTCGAGCGGCAGGGCGGCGCCATACAGCGCCGCCCGCAGCGCCCCGCCCCGCCGGAACAGCGCCACCTGGAAGCCGGCCGCGCCCGGCCGCGCCATCGGCGCCAGCAGGTGCCGCCCGGCATAGAGCCGCCCCTTGCTGACGATGGCGCCCGCCACCTCGACCGGCTCGCCATCCAGCTCGGCGAGGAAGCGCGGATGCCGGTACCGCGGCAGCTCGCGCAGCGCCTGCAGCACATAGGCGCCGCGGCCGAGCCGCCGCTTCAGCCCGAGATCGAGTCCCTGCACCACCGCGGCGTCGAAGCCGGCGCCGAGCATCTGCACGAAGAGCCGCTCCCGGCCATCGGCGAAGCGGGCGAGGCCCGGGCGCAGCAGGCGCGGCCTGCCCTCGGCGAGGATGACGGCGGCGGCATCCGGCCGCAGCGGCAGCCCCAGCTCCCAGGCCAGAACATTGGCAGTGCCGAAGGGCAGGATGCCGAGCCGCGAGGCGCCGCCGGCGAGGCCGGCCGCCACCTCCGCGATGGTGCCGTCGCCGCCGGCCGCGACGACGAGCGGCGTGCCCGCCGCCGCCGCCGCCCGCGCCAGCACCGTGGCATGGCCGGGATGCCGGGTCTCGGCCACCTCCGCCGGCAGGCCGGCGCGCGCCAGGGCGGCGAGGGCGCGGACCAGGCGCCGGCGCCGGCGCGTCCCGGCCGCGGGGTTGAACAGGATGAGCATGCTGGCGTCCCGGTGCTGCGTGGCGGCCGGCGCCGCCGGGCTGGCCGGCGATCCGGCGCCGGGAGGCCCGCCCGGCCGGGGCGCGCGCCGCTGTAGCGAGGTTCGGGAGACAGGCGCGCGACAATCGCGTGTCCGGGCCATGACATTCGCCGGGGCGGGGCGCCTTTCCCGGGCGCGTCATGGAAGCGTCACCGCCCTGTTGCACGGCCCGGTCTACTGCCGGGGCGCGAGCGTCCCCCGGGCCGGGGAGCGCCGAAGGCAGGTGCGATGCAGACGACCGAGACCCGACGCCGCTACCGCACGATCTTCCTCTCGGACGTGCATCTCGGCACCCGCGGCTGCCGCGCGGATTTCCTGCTCGATTTCCTCCGCCGCACCGAATGCGAGCGGCTCTTCCTCGTCGGCGACATCGTCGATGGCTGGCGCCTGCGGAAATCCTGGTACTGGACGGAGGAGTTCGACGAGGTGCTGCGGCAGATCCTGCGCATGGCGCGGCGCGGCGTGGAGGTCACCTACATCCCCGGCAACCACGACGAGATGTTCCGCGGCTGGCTCGGCCTCGGCTTCGAGGTGGCCGGCGTGCGCATGCTGCGCGAGGCGGTGCACGAGGCCGCCGATGGCCGGCGCTACCTCATCATCCATGGCGACGAGTTCGACGGCGTCATCCGCTACGCCAAGGTGCTCGCCCATCTCGGCGACCGGGCCTATGACGGGGCGCTCACCCTGAACCGCTTGTTCAACGCCGCCCGCCGGCGCCTCGGCTACCCCTACTGGTCGCTCTCGCAATGGCTGAAGCGCCAGGTGAAGGAGGCGGTGAAGGCGATCGACCGCTTCGAGATCGCGCTGGCGAACGAGGCGAAGCGGCGCGGCCTCGACGGCGTGGTCTGCGGCCATATCCACCATGCCGAGATGCGGCGGGTGCAGGGCGTGCTCTACATGAACGACGGCGACTGGGTGGAGAGCTGCACCGCGCTGGTCGAGCATGCCGATGGCCGCTTCGAGCTGGTCGACTGGGCGCGCGAGAACCGCCTTTCCTTCTGGCCGGGGGCCGCGCGCCCGGCCATCGCCGCCGCCTGACCCGCCGGCCGATGCTGCTCGATGCGGCCGCGCCCGCGGGCGCGGCGACGGGGCTCGGCGAGGCCGAGGCGCTGCGGCTGCTGATCGTCACCGATGCCTGGCATCCGCAGGTGAACGGCGTGGTGCGCACCCTGGCCACCATCGCGGGCGAGCTGCGCGGGCGCGGCGATGCGGTGGAGGTGATCGGGCCGGACCGCTTCCGCACCCTGCCGCTGCCGAGCTATCCTGAGATCCGCCTGGCGCTGCGGCCGCGCCGCGGGCTCGCCGCCATGGTCGACGCCTTCCGCCCGAGCGCCGTCCACATCGCCACGGAGGGGCCGCTGGGCTGGGCGATGCGCCGGCTCTGCCGCCGCCGCGGCTGGCCCTTCACCACCAGCTTCCACACCAAATTCCCGGATTACCTGGCGGCCCGCACCGGCCTGCCGCCGCGCTTCGCCTGGGCGGTGCTGCGGCATTTCCACGAGGCCGGGCGCGGCACCTTCGCCGCCACCCCCTCGCTGCGCACGGAGCTGGCGGCGCGCGGCTTCACCCGGGTGCGGCCCTGGACCCGCGGCGTCGATCTCGACCTCTTCCGCCCCGCGCCGCGCGAGGAATGGGGGCTGCCGCGGCCGATCTTCCTCTATGCCGGGCGGGTGGCGGTGGAGAAGAACATCGAGGCCTTCCTCGCCCTCGACCTGCCGGGCTCGAAGGTGGTGGTCGGCGACGGGCCGCAGCGCGAGGCCCTGGCACGACGCTTCCCGGCGGCGCATTTCGCCGGCTGGCGACAGGGCGAGGCGCTGGCCCGGGCCTATGCCGGCGCCGATGTCTTCGTCTTTCCCTCCCGCACCGACACCTTCGGGCTGGTGATGCTGGAGGCGATGGCCTGCGGCACGCCGGTCGCGGCCTATCCGGTGACCGGGCCGCGCGACGTCATCCCCGGCTCCGGCGCCGGGGTGGTGGATGAGGATCTGCGCCGCGCCGCGCTGGCGGCGCTCGATTGCGACCGGGGCGCCTGCCGGCGGCATGCCGAGCGCTATTCCTGGGCCGCCTGCGCCGCCGATTTCCGCCGGCAACTGGTGCCGATGGGGTAGGGCGCGACCCGCGCGAAAAGGCAAAGCGCCAGATCGTGGGATGGTGGCCTGGGCGGATTCCGGCCGAGGGGAAGCACGCGAACGGGCAAGGATGCTCCGCAGGCTGCCTCGGAACGGTTCCGGCATGGAGCGCCGCCGCGAGACTGTTCGATCTTTCAATCCTTCCGCGTCGGGCGGAGGATGCCGGCGCGCTTGCGGTGGGGCACGTGGCAGGCGGTGTGCAAAGCGGAAGGGACGCGGCGATGAACCGGACCGGGCCATTCCACGAAGCCGCGTCGCAGCTATGGCATGCCGGCCGCTGGGCCTTGGCCGATGGGCACTACGGAGCCCCGGCGCATGGGGGGCATGGTGCCTCGGCCCAGGCCGACCATGGCGGGCGGTGCGACGATACGGGCGGCGGCGATTCGGCCTCGATGTTCGGCTTCCGCTACTGGGCATTGGCCGATGGGCACTACGGAGCCCCGGCGCATGGGGGGCATGGCGCCTCGGACCAGGCCGACCATGGCGGGCGGTGCGACGATGCGGGCGGTGGCGACCTGGGCGGTGGCGATCCGGGCTCGGTGTTCGGCTTCGTCTATACCGGCGGCTTCCAGACCTTCACCGTGCCGGAGACCGGCAGCTACGCCTTCACCGCGCTGGGCGCCGGGGGCGGAACCGGCAATGCGGGATCGGGCGAGAGCAGCGACGAGGCAGCCGGCGGCGGCGGTGCCATGGTGCAGGGGCTGCTGAGCCTGACCGCGGGAGAGGTCTTGACCATCGCCGTGGGCGGCAGGGGCGGCGACTCCTCCGATTCGATCGGCCCGGCAGGCGGCGGGGGCGGCACGTTCGTCGTGACGTCGGGCGGCGAGCTGCTGCTGGTCGCAGGGGGCGGGGGCGGTGGCGCGGTTGGCGGCGACGAGGCGCAGAGCCTGGGCGTCTCGGCCAGCCAGGCCGCAACGGCCGGCAAGTCCGCGTCTTTCGTTCCGGGCGAGTCCGTGGCCGGCGGCGCGCCCGGCAGCGATGGCAAGGGCGGTGAAGCCGGTCACCCCAAGGGCAGCGGCGATGGGTATGCCGGCGGCGGCGGCGCCGGCTTCCTGACCGATGGCGGCAACGGCGATGAGGTGGGCAACGCAGGCCATGGCGGCGACTCGTTTGCCAGCAAGCTCGCCGGCGGTGCCGGCGGCGGCGGCAATGGCGGGCATGGCGGCTTCGGTGGCGGCGGCGGCGGCGGTTACCTGGGCGGCGGCGGTGGCGGCGGCGGGTATGACGGCGGCGGCGGCGGAGCGGCGGTGCAGAATGTTGGCGGTGGCGGCGGCGCCGGTGGCTCCTACGTCATCGATGGCGCGCAGCACGTGACCTTCGCCGCCTATCCCTATGCCGTGAACGGTTCCATCGTGTTCGAACTGGAGCCGCCCTCGGCGGCGAACGATCCGGACAGCGTGGATTGGGCGGCGCTGGCGACGCATGCGACGGCCAGTCTCTCGGCCGATGGGCTGTGGTTGGCGTAGCAGGCGGTCGAGCCACCGGGGCATTCCTCCATCCGGGGCGGTGACCGGTCGCCGGCAAGGCGGACCCCGGAGGCGCCCGGTGAGGCGCCCGGTCTGCCCGTCCGCTTTCCCGCTCCGGCGCGGTGCGCCGCTCGGCACGCTGGACGGTGAGGCGCGCCCGGGGCCGCGGGCCGGTCCGGCGGAAGCGCCGGGCCGGGCGGGGATGCGCCGGGGAATCGCGGGCCGGGGACCGGCGCTGTTCCCCGCCGCCCGCCCGTGCTACCCGCCGCCATCCGTCATGCGCGCGCATCCATGTTCCGGCGGCTGATCCGCTCCGCACCCGTGCAGGCCCTCTTTGCCCGGGCGCTCGGCCTCTATCTCGCCTGCGTCTACCGCACCACGCGCTGGACCCTGGTGGGGGAGGAGGCCATGCGCGCCGCCTTCCGCGACGCCGAGGGCGCCCCGCGCACCGTCATCGCCGCCTTCTGGCACGAGCGGCTGCCGATGATGCCCATGCTCTGGCAGCGGGCCCGGGGCCTGCTGCCGGAGCTGGCGGGGCGGCGGGCGCATGTCCTCGTCTCCCGCCACCGCGATGGCCGCTTCATCGGCGAGGTGGTGCGCCGCTTCGAGCTCGAGATGGTGCACGCCTCCACCCGCCGCGGCGGCGCCACCGGCATGCGGACGCTGCTGCGGCTGCTGGCGCAGCGGGAGATGGTGGTGATCACCCCGGACGGGCCGCGTGGGCCGCGGCGGGTGGCGGCGCCGGGCGTCGCCCAGCTCGCCGCCGTCTCCGGCCTGCCGGTGCTGCCCTGCGCCGCCCGCACCACCCGGGTCCGGGTGTTGCCGAGCTGGGACCGCATGGTGCTGCCGCTGCCCTTCGCCCGCGGCGTGCTGGTGGTGCGGCCTGCGGTGCCGGTGGATCGCGCCGACCCGCTCGCCGCCCTGCCGGCGATCGAGGCCGCGCTCAGCGCCGCCTGCGCCGAGGCCGATGCCTGGGCCGCCGCGCCGGGCGCGGCCCGGGCGGCGCTGGCATGAGCCGGCGCGCCGGGGCCGGCCTCGCCCCCGCCCGCATCGCCAGCCCCGCCCTGGCCCTCTGGCGGCTGGGCGCCCGGCTGGCGGTGCCGGCACTCGGCTGGCATCTCCGCCGCCGCGCCCGCCGCGGCAAGGAGATCGCGGCGCGGCTGGCCGAGCGGCGGGGGGAGGGGGCGGCGCGGCCCGCCGGCCGGCTGCTCTGGCTGCATGCCGCGAGCGTCGGCGAGACCCTCTCCGTGGTGCCGCTGCTGGAGGCCCTGGCGCGCGCGGCGCCGGAGCTGCACCTGCTGGTCACCACCGGCACCGTCACCGCCGCCGGCGTGCTGCGGCAGCGCCTGCCCGATGCGCTGGAGGGGCGGCTGCTGCACCGCTTCGTGCCGCTCGACGTGCCGGGCTGGGTGGCCCGTTTCCTCGATGGCTGGCGGCCGGATTGCGGCGTGCTGGTCGAATCCGAGCTCTGGCCGAACCTGATCGCCGCCGCCAGGGCGCGCGGCCTGCCGCTGGCGCTGGTCAATGCCCGCTTCAGCCCCCGCTCGGCGCGGCACTGGCGGCTGGCGCCGGGCCTGGCGCGGCAGCTTCTCGGCGCCTTCCGCCTCGTCACCGCGCAGACCGAGGGGGATGCGGCACGGCTGCGGGGCTGCGGCGCGCCGGAGGTGCGCTGCC
The DNA here is from genome assembly GCF_003258945.1 of Roseicella frigidaeris. Taxonomy (GTDB): domain Bacteria; phylum Pseudomonadota; class Alphaproteobacteria; order Acetobacterales; family Acetobacteraceae; genus Paracraurococcus; species Paracraurococcus frigidaeris. The sequence continues at coordinate 389,248 of NZ_QLIX01000001.1, forward strand.
TCGGCAACCTGAAGGACGCGGCGCCGCCGCTGCCGGCCGAGCCGGCGGCGCTGGCGGCGCTGCGCGCGGCGATCGGCGAGCGGCCCGTCCTCCTCGCCGCCAGCACCCAGCCGGGGGAGGAGGCGCTGGTGGCGGCGGCGCAGGCGCGCCTCCTCGCCGCGCATCCCGGCCTGCTGACCATCCTCGTCCCGCGGCATCCGGAGCGCGGCGCGGCCATCGCCGCCGAGCTCGCCGCAGCGCGGCCGGGCGCGGCCATCGCACGCCGCGCCGCGGGCGCGCTGCCGGGGCCGGAGACGGCCTTCTACCTCGCCGACACCCTGGGCGAGCTCGGCCTGTTCTACCGCCTGGCCGGGGTCTGCCTGGTCGGCGGCTCGCTGGTGCCGCATGGCGGGCAGAACCCGCGCGAGCCGGCGCGGCTCGGCTGCCCGATCTTGCTGGGCCCGCATACCTGGAATTTCACCGAGGTGGTGGCGCGGCTGCTCGCCGCCGGCGGGGCAGAGCGGGTGGCGCCCGATCCGGCGGCGCTGGCCGCCGCCGCCGGGGCCGTGCTATCCGATCCCGCCCGCGGGCGGGCCATGGCGCAGGCGGCGGCCGCGGCGCTGGCGCCGGAAGCCGGCCTGCCGGCGCGTCTCGCGGAATTGCTGACGGGGCTCCTGCCCGCGGCCGGGGCGGTGGCGGGACGCCCGGCGCCCGATCTCGCCGAACCGATGGCGGCGCCGGGCCGTGGGCTGCGTTGAGGCCATGGCGGTGCGATGCCGGGCGCCGCTGCCGGAGCGGGGCCATGCGCTGGCGGCCGGAGCCGGGACGCACCGGCCCGGCGACAGGAGGAGGCTGATCGAGGCCTGATGCGTGCCCCAGACTTCTGGACCGGAGACGGCCATGGGCTGCTGCCCCTGCTGCTCTCCCCGATCGCGGCGCTCTATGGCGCGGCGACCGCGCGGCGCATGCGGCGGCCTGGCTGGACCGCGCCCGTGCCGGTGCTCTGCTGCGGCAACGCGACGGCCGGCGGCGCCGGCAAGACCACGGTCGCGCTCGATCTCGGCCGGCGCCTGGCCCGCCGCGGCGTCGGCCTGCATTTCCTGCTGCGCGGCTATGGCGGCACGCTGAAAGGGCCGGTGCGGGTCGATCCGCAGGCGCATGACAGCCAGGCGGTGGGCGACGAGGCGCTGCTGCTCGCCGCCGAGCGGCCGGCCTGGATCTCGGCCGACCGGGCCGCCGGGGCGCGGGCCGCAGTGGCGGCCGGGGCGCAGTGCATCGTCATGGATGACGGGCTGCAGAACCCGACCCTGGCGAAGGACCTTTCGCTGCTCATCGTCGATGGGCCCTATGGCTTCGGCAATGGCCGCATCATCCCGGCCGGGCCGCTGCGCGAGCCGCCCGAGGCCGCCGCCGCGCGCTGCCGCGCCGTGGTGCTGATCGGCGAGGACGAGACCGGCGCTCTGGCCCGGCTGCCGCCGCGCCTGCCGGTGCTGCGGGCGCGGTTGAAGCCGGGGCCGGAGGCGGAGCTGCTCGCCGGCCAGCCGGTCTATGCCTTCTGCGGCATCGCCAATCCGCGCAAATTCTTCGCCACGCTGCAGGAGGCGGGCGCGGTGCTGGCCGGCCGCATGCCCTTCGCCGACCACTACCCCTATGACGAGGCGGAGCTGCGCGAGATCCTCGCCGAGGCGGAGCGACTGCGCGCCATCCCGGTGACGACGCGCAAGGACTTCGTCCGCATCCCGCCGGCCTATCGCAACCGGGTGACGGTGGTGACGGTGGAGCTGGACTGGGAGGAGCCGGCCTCGATCGAGGCGCTGCTCGACCCGCTGGCGCAGCGGGTGCCGGTGCCGGCCTGAGCGCGTGTCGGGGGAGGCCGCATCCGCCCGGGCCGGCGGCATGAGGTCGCTGCGGCATGCGCTGGAACGCGCGGCGGTGGCGCTGGTGTTCCGGCTGGCGCGCTGGCTGGGGCCGGAGCGGGCCTCGGATCTGGGGGCCGCGGTCGCGGGCTGGCTGGGGCCGCGGCTGCCGGTCTCGCGCGTTGCCCTCGACAACCTGGCCCTGGCCCTGCCGGAGCGCGGCGCGGCGGAGCACCGCCGTATCCTGCGGGGCATGTGGGCGAATCTCGGCCGCACCGTCGCCGAGCTGCCGCATCTCTCGGCCATGCGCTGGGAGTTCGCCGGGGCCGAGCATCTAGCGCCGATCGCCGCCGGCGGCGGGCCGGCGATCCTGGTCTCCGCCCATCTGGCGAATTGGGAGGTGATCCCGCCGGCGCTCGCAGGGCTCGGCATCCGCGTGGGCAGCGTCTACCGCGCCGCCGACAACCGGGCGGTGGATGCGCTGGTGAACGGGCTGCGCGCCCATGCCGTGGCGGGCGAGCCCCTGCCGCTCTTCCCGAAGGGGGCGCAGGGGGCGCGGGCGGCGCTGAAATTCCTGGCAGGGGGCGGCGTGCTCGGGATGCTGGCGGACCAGAAGCTGAACGACGGCATCGCCGTGCCGCTGCTCGGGCATCTCGCCATGACGGCGCCGGCCCCGGCGCAGCTCGCGCTCCGCTTCCGGTGCCCGGTCATCCCCGGGCGCGTGCAACGGCTGGGGCCCTGCCGCTTCCGCCTGGCGGTCGACCCGCCCCTGTCCCTGCCGGAGCTGGCCGACCGGCAGGCGGCGATCCGGGCGATGACCCTGGCGATCAACGACCGGCTCTCGGCCTGGATCCGCGAGCGGCCGGAGGAGTGGCTCTGGCTGCACCGCCGCTGGCCGAAGGCGAGGCCGGCGGGCGGCTGAGGCCGGGCGCCGGACGGTTTCACCCTCCTGCGCCCTCACAGGCGCGCCAAAAGGCGCGACGCGCGGCGCCCATTCGGGCGCTCGGCCCTGCGGGCCGCAGGCCAGCACGTCGTGCGCCTGGCATGAGGCCGCGCCCGCCCGGGCGGCGTGGCATCGTCGGGAGGCTGGTCCCGCGACCAGCGGGCGCGCGCCGCCGCATTTCGCCACCGGATCGCCCCGCGCCGCCATCGCCGCGCCCCATCGCCGCCCTGCTGCCCGGCCAGGATCGCCGCCGTCGCCACCTGCTTCTGGAGGAGACCAGCATGCGGTTCCGTGCCGCCCTTCTCGCCGCCCTCGCCTCCCTGCCGCTGCTCGCCGGCGCCGCCTCGGCGCATGGCGGCTGGGGCGGCGGACCGGGCCATGACTGGCGGGCCCGCGAGGCGCGGCGCGCCTGGATCGAGCGGAGCCGGGCCCACGAACGGGCCTGGCATCGGGACCGGATGCGCATGCCGCCGCGCCAGGCCTGGCCGGCGCATCCACCGACCCCGCCCTACCGGCACCCGCCCCGTTGGTGATCCCCTGGCCTACTGTACCGGCTGGACGGTTGACAGACCGTCCGGTCGGTATAGTGTCCTCCCCATGCCCGACGGCCTGCCCAGCACCGATTCCCGCACCCGCATCCTCGATGCCGCGGAGGCGATCGTCCGCAGCCGCGGCGTCAGCGCCCTGACGCTCGAGGCGGCGGCGCGCGGGGCGGGCGTCTCCAAGGGCGGGCTGCTCTATCACTTCGCCTCCAAGGAGGCGCTGCTGACCGGGCTGCTCGGCCGCATGGCGGAATGGATGCAGCATGATTTCGAGGCGACGGTCGCCAGCCAGCCCGAGGGGCCCGGCCGCGTCGCCCGCGCCATGATGGCCTGGGCCTTCGCGCTGACGCCGGAGCGGGTGCATGAGCGCTGCGACCGGGCTGCCGCCGTCTTCCTCGCCGCCTTCCACCACGACCCCGCCCTGCTCGGGCCGATCCGTGCCGTGGTGACGCGGATGCGCGCGGCGGTGGCGGCCGATGGCCTGCCGCCCGGCCATGGCCACGCGATCATGGCGGCCGGGGACGGGATCTTCATGGCGCGGCTCTTCGGCCTCTACACGCCGACGGAGCAGGAGCGCCGCGACCTGCACGCCGCCCTCGCCCGCCTGCTGGAGCCGCCGTCATGCGCCTGCTGACCCTCCTCGCCGCCGCCGGCACCGCCCTGATGCTGGCCGGCGCCGCCATCGCCGCCACCCAGGCGCGCCCGGACGCGCCCCGGATGCTGGGCGCCCTCAGCCAGTTCTTCGAATGCGGCGATCCGGCCGAGGCGGCGCTGCTGGCGCGCGACATCCTGGACGAGGCGGAATTCGCCGCGACCCTCGACCCGTCGCTGCTCGCCCGGATGCGGATCGAATGACCGCGCCGGCCTCCCTGGAGCGCGCATCGGCCGGCCGGCCGGCCGCCCTGCCGGCGACGGGGCTGCTGCCCTGGGCGCCGGAGCTGACGGGCGAGGCGCCGCCCGGCCCCGCCGCCGCTCCCCCGGCCGATCCGCCGTCGGCGGCCGGCTGCCTGCGCCGATGGCTGCGGGCCGCCCGCACGCCGCTGTTCTCGGTGGTCCTCGGCGGCCTGCTGGTCGGCGTGGTGCTGGACCATGCCTCGACGCTCGTCGCCGGCCTGCGCAGCGCCGTCGCCCTGGCGCTGCCCTGATCCGGCCCTGGCGGATCGTTCCGCCAGAAGCGCCCCCGGAATGGGCGGTTCCTGCCGATCCCTTGGTCAGGGGGCGTCCCGCTGCCGCCGTTTCGGGCCGAGGCGGCGTTGACAGCCTGCTGAGCGAGCAGGGATCCTGGCGGCCGCATCGCACATAAGGAGCCGGGACTCATGCTGGGACGTGGCCTGCTCGCCGCGGCGTCGCTCGCCGGTGCGCTGCTCACCGCCGGCATCGCCTCCGCGCAACAGACGCTGGAGGCGATCAAGGCGCGCGGGCAGCTCATCTGCGGCATCAACACCGGCATCGCCGGCTTCGCCCTGCCGGACAGCAAGGGCGTCTGGCAGGGGCTGGACATCGATCTCTGTCGCGGCCTCGCCACCGCCATCTTCAACGACCCGGTGAAGCTGCGGCTGGTGCCGGTCTCCTCCTCCACCCGCTTCACCGCCCTCGGCACCGGCGAGGTGGACGTGCTGTTCCGCACCAGCACCCAGACCATGCTGCGCGACACCACGCTCGGCCTGCGCCATGCCGTCACCTATTTCTACGACGGCCACGGCTTCATGGTGCGCCGCGCCTCCGGCGTGCAGAAGGCGGCGGATCTGCGCGACGCCACCATCTGCCTGATCCAGGGCACGACCAACGAGCAGGTGACGGCGGATTACTTCCGCAGCATCAACACGCCCTTCAAGCCGCTGGTCTTCGACCGCACCGACCAGGCGGCGGCGGCGCTGCAGGCCGGGCGCTGCGACGCCTTCGGCACCGATGCCTCGCAGCTCGCCGGCACCCGGGCGACGCTGCCCGACCCGAAGGAATGGCTGATCCTGCCCGAGCGCTTCAGCAAGGAGCCATACGGCGCCTATGTCCGCCGCGACGACGCGCAGTGGTTCGACGTGGTGCGCTGGTACACCTATGCCATGATCGAGGCGGAGGAGCAGGGCATCACCCGGGCGAATGCCGAGGAGATGCGCCGGACCTCCACCAACCCGAACACCCGCCGCCTGCTGGGCGTGACGCCGGAACTGGGCGAATCCCTCCGCCTCGACCGCGCCTGGGCCTTCAACGCCATCCGGGCGCTGGGCAATTACGGCGAGATGTACGACCGCAGCATGGGCCCCGACACCGCGGTCGGCCTGCCGCGCGGCCCGAACGAGATCTGGACCCGCGGCGGCTTGCTCTACGCCTTGCCGATGCGCTGAGGAGGTGGGCGGGGCGCGGCCCTCGGGTGACGCCGCGACCGCTTCGCCCGCCACCGATCTGCCGGCCGCAATCCCGACAGGGGCGCCCCGATCCCGGCGATGGGGCGTCCCGCCGTCGGTTGTCCGAAGTGGTCGCACGCCGACACGAAGGCGGGCGGGCCTCGGAGCATCGTCGCCCGATCAGGTGATTTCGCCTGGTCGGGATTTGTTCCAGAGCAGATCCCGTCCGGGTGGAAACACTCGGACGGGTGAAGATGCTCTGAAAACAACACGCTGGAGCATTTGCCGCGAATGCGGGGGAGCGGACAATGCTCTAGCCACCCTTGCGCGGGTCGGAGTTCGCCAACTTGCTCTGCGCCGCCGGCGCCAGCGCCTGGAGAAAATCCGCCGCCGAATAATGCCGGCCCGGCGTCAGCGCCGGATCGGTCGGGTCCGCCGGCACCAGGATGTCGGCGCTGCCGCCCTGGCCCCGCAGCCAGACAGCCGTGACGAAGAGCGCCGGCACGCGCAGCACGGCCAGCTCGTAGTTCCCGGCCGCCACGGCTGGATCCGCCGGCAGGGTTTCGATCAGCCGCCGCACGCCATCCGGCTGCGGGCCCTCGGTCATGCCGTCGAAGCGCGCGGTATCCGCGGTGACGTCGGCGGCGACCACGCGGCCGCCGCCCGAGGGCAGCAGATGCGTCCAGTGGACCAGCGTGGCGGCGGAGAGGCCGGCGCCGCCCACGATGGCGTCGAGCCCGAGCGTGTAGACGCGCGACGAGACCGTGGCCAAGCCGCCCTGCGGGGCGGCGGTGCGAGCCCGGTTCATGAAGATGGCGGCGCCGGCCGCGACAGCCGGCGCCTGCGCCGCGATGCCCGGGCTGGCGGCTATCCTCGGCACGGCGGCATCCACCGCAGCGACGGATTCCGGCGGCGGAGCTGGGATGGTGAGGGGCATGGGATGCGTTTCCTCTGTGTTCGGTAATGCGGGAACCGCCGCGGCTCAGGGCTTGGTGTAGTAGGTGTGGGTCCAGCTGCCCGAGCCCGAGTAGCGTGTCCGCAGGGTTTCGTAGGGCACGATCGAGGTGGAGCCGGAACCGCAATCCGAGACGAAGACCAGGTCCTCGCCCTGCCGCCCGGTGGCGGTGATGAAATGCGCGCCGCCCCCCGACCAGGCGACGCGGATGCCGAGCGGCCGTCGCTGCAGCATCTGCTCCATGATCGTGTTGGCCGAGACGGAGCCGCCCTCGATGGAGACGAAATGCCCCGTCCGCTGCAGCGCGTCGTCGAGGAAGCCATAGACGTTGCAGACCGTCGAGGCGCCCGTGCCGCAGCAGTCGTTGCGGCCGAGCTGGCCGTTGGCGACGGCGCACTGCGTCCAGCCGGAATTCGGGTCGTAGAAGAGGGCGATGCTGGTCGAGGTCGCGGCCCAGCACCAGTTGCTCTGCTGCTGCCGCTGCATGGTGAAGCGCAGCACCGCGGAATCGGGTTGCTCCCCGGCATAGCCGGCGAGGAAGGCCGGCCGGTAGCCCTGGGCGGGCAGCTGCTCGAACAGGAGTTGGTAGGCTTCCGACGTCATGGCGTGGTGCGCGACCGGCACTGCGTCCGGCAGCTTCTCCCACAGCGCGGCGTACAGATCCTGGCCGCCGACCGTGCAGGCACGGGCGCATCGCAGGTGGTAGCCCTGGCCCGCGAGGTCGGTCGAGACGGCGTCGAACTCGGCCTCCTTCAGTCGGTGCCGCGCCACCCAGGCGGGACCCGCTGCCTTTACCCAGATCGAGGCGTAGCGGTCCTGCCCGCCCACCGCGTAGCAGTCGATCCAGACCGGCCGGTAACCCTGTGGGCTGAGCTGCTGGCTGAACAAGGCTTGGTGGCCATCCGAGTTGAGGCCGTGCCGCGCCGCCCAGGCCGGGCCGGGGGAATTCTCCCAGATGGCGGCATAGTGGTCCCTGCCGCCGAGCTCGTAGCCACTGACGCAGGTTGGCCGGAAGCCCTGCTGCGTCATCTGGTCGAAGGTCGCCTGGTAGGCCTGGGAGGTTAGGCCGTGGCGCGCCGCCCAGGCCGGGCCAGAGGTCTTCTCCCACAGCGCCGCATAGAAATCCCTGCCATTCAGCGAATAGCCGGAGACGAGCTTCGGCCGGAAGCCCTGCTGGGTCATCTGGTCGAAGGTGGTCTGGTAGGCCTCGGAGGTCAGGCCGTGGCGCGCCGCCCAGGCCGCCCCTCCCGACCTCTGCCAGACTGCAACATAGAGATCCCGCGTGGGCATGGTGCTTTCCTCGAAGCACCGGACCGCATTGTCCGGCGCGCCGAGGGGACGCTAGGCCGGTATTCATGCCGTATGATGTGTTGCCCGGCACAAGGCGCGGAGCGCAGCGGCGGCCGGTGCGGCGCGACGCGCGCGGCCGCGCTCATGCCAGCAGCCGTTGGTATCAGATCGCGCCGCCATCGACGACGAAGCTTTGCGCCGTCACCATCCGGCTGTCGTCGGCCGCTAGCCAAAGCACCATCCGCGCGAGGTCCGGCGGATAGAGCTTCTCCTTCAGGCATTGCCGCTCGAGCGTGGCCCCGACCGCCTCCGGCGTCGCCCAGAGCTGCTCCTGCCGCTCGGTGAAGACCCAGCCCGGCACCACGACGTTGCAGCGGATGCCGAAGGGCCCAAGATCCCGCGCCAGCCCACGCGCCAGGCCGTGCACGGCCGATTTCGCCGTGGTGTAGGCCGGCATGCCGCCCTGCGCCTTCATCCAGGACACGCTGCCGAAAAAGAGGATCGAGCCCTGCCGCGCCGCCTGCATCATCGGCGCGACGGCCTGGGCGCAGAAGAACTGGTGGCGCAGGTTGGTGTGCATGCGCTCGTCCCAGTCGTCAGGCTCAACCGTCTCCCAGCCATGGCGGTCGTCGCGCGCGGCGTTGTTGACCAGCACGCCGATCGGGCCGAGAGACCGCGCCACCTCGGCCACCGCCAGGCGCAGCGCCGGGATGTCGCGCAGGTCGCAGCGCAGGAAGAGCGCGCCGGTCTCCGCCGCCACCCGCTCGCCATTGATGGTGTCGATGTCGAGGAAGGCGGTGCGCGCCCCCTGCGCCGCGAATTGCTCGACCATGCAGGCGCCGATGCCGCTCGCCCCGCCGGTGACGAGCACCACGCGGCCCCGCAGGCTCGGATAGCGCGCGAATTCCTCCGGCATGCTCGTGTCCCCCTCAAAGGCTGGCCGTGCCCATCGAAGCCGCCGCCACCCGTTGTCCTGCCGCGGCTTCGCCGCGACAGGCTGTGACGCCCCTTGGGCCAGACGCGACTCATCGACCCCCCGCAACGCCGCGAGCGACGTCGTGGGGAGTGATCTAGCCCGTGACCGGCGGCAGCACCGGCTGCGCGTCCAGCCAGGTGGCGAACCAGGACAGGCCGAAATGCAGATGCGGCCCGGTGACCCGGCCCGTGGCGCCGACCGCGCCGATCCGCTGCCCGGCCTCGACCTGCTGCCCCTCCCGCACCCCGATCGCCGAGCAATGCGCGTAGAGCGTGTTCACCCCATGCCCGTGGTCGAGCACGATCAGCCGGCCGAAGAAGAAGAACTCGGCGGCGAGCGCGACCGTGCCGCCGCAGGCCGCGACGATCGGCGTGCCGGTCGGCGCGGCGATGTCGAAGCCGTAATGCGGCTGCCGCGGCTCGCCGTTCAGGATGCGCTGGCTGCCGAAGACGCCGCTCACCCGGCCATGCGTCGGCAGCACGAAGCCGGCGGCGAAATCCGTCCGGGCGCTGTCGAGGGCGCGGGCCGCGGCCAGGCGCTCGCGCTCGGCGGCGATGCGCCGCAGCGCCGCGGCATCGGGCGTCACCTGCTTCGGCGGCAAGCCGCTGATGGATTGCACCGGCCAGTCGCGCTTCGCCACCGCCATGCGCTGCGCCTCCGGCCGGCCGCCGGGCGGCGTCACCGTCAGCACCGCCTCCGGCCCCTGGTCGCGGCCGAAGCCGAAGGCGTATTCGCCGCCCGGCCCGACCCGCAGCGCCCGGCCGTCCAGGGCGAGGCGCGTGCCCGGCGCGACGCGGCCGGTGACCAGGCCGCCCTGGGCGAGCTCCGCGGCCCGGGCGGGGAGGGCAGCGAGCAGCGGCAGGGCGAGCAGCCCGCGCCGGCCCAGGGATGGAAGGGGCGCCACGGCGCCCGGGCGGCCTCTCCTCGGCATGCCTGCGTCCCTCACAGCAAGGCCCCCTGCTCCCCATCCTCGCGCTTGCGGCGCGCGGGCTTCGTCCCCTCGGCGGTCGCCCGCACCGGGCCATCGGCGAAGGTTAGCACCAGCCGCTCGCCGGGCGGCACCGCGGCGGCGCTGGCCAGCGGCGTGCCCTCGGCATCGGCGACCAGGGCGAAGCCGCGCGCCAGCACCGCCTGGTAGGAGACGCCCTCGAGCCGCGCCACCAGCCCCTCCAGCCGGGCCCGCTTCTCCCGCGCCAGGGCCGCGACCGGGGTCGCCGAGAAGCGGGCGAGCGCCGGTGCCGTCGTGCCGCGGGCGAGCTGGCGCCGCATCGCCCCCTCCGCGCGCTGGCCGAGCAGGCCCAGCGCGGCGCGGCGGGCGGCGATACCCTCGCGCGGATGCGGCAGGCGCGGCGCGGTCCGGGCCAGCGCCCCGCGCTTGCGCTCGAGCAGCGCCGGCAGGGCGACGGCCAGCCGCTCGCCGCGATCCTCCAGCCGCTGCCGCAGGGCGCCGAGCAGGTTCGGCAGGTCGGGCAGGCCGCGCTCGGCCAGCATCAGCCGGCGGCGGGCGCGGTCGAGCAGGGCGCGGCCGGATTGCAGCAGCCGCGCCTCGGTCTGGGCGAGGTCGGCCAGCAGGTCGGCGCGGGCCGGGATGGCCATCTCGGCGGCCGCCGTCGGCGTCGGGGCGCGGCGGTCGGCGGCGAAGTCGATCAAGGTCGTGTCCGTCTCGTGCCCGACGGCGCTGATCAGCGGGATCGGGCTCTCGGCGGCGGCGCGGACCACGACCTCCTCGTTGAAGGCCATCAGGTCCTCGAGGCTGCCGCCGCCGCGGGCGACGATCAGCACGTCCGGCCGCGGCACCGGCCCGTCCGGCGCGATGGCGCCGAAGCCGCGGATGGCGGCGGCGATCTGCTCCGCCGCGCCCTGGCCCTGCACGGGGACGGGCCAGAGCAGCAGGTGGCGCGGGAAGCGCCGGGCGATGGTGGTGCGGATGTCCTGGATGACGGCGCCGCGCTCGGAGGTGACGACGCCGATGACGCGGGGCAGCACCGGCAGCGCCCGCTTGCGCTCCGGCGCGAAGAGCCCTTCCTCGAGCAGGCGCAGCCGCAGCATCTCGATGCGGGCGAGCAGCGCGCCCTCGCCGGCATAGTCCAGCCGGTCGATGACGAGCTGGTATTTCGAGCGGTCGGCATAGGTGCCGATCTTGCCGGTGGCGATGACCTCGACGCCGTTCTCCGGCTTGATCGCCAGCCGCGGCACGAAGGTCTTCCAGATCACCGACTCGATCTTGGCGTTCTCGTCCTTCAGCGAGAGGTAGATGTGGCCGGAGGGGTAGCGCTTGAGCTCGGTGATCTCGCCGCGCACCCGCACCCGGCCGAAGGCGTCCTCCAGCGTGCGGCGGATGGCGCCGGCGATCTCGGAGACGGCGAATTCCGGGATGTTCGGCGCGGCCTTGGCGGCGCCGGCGCGGGGCGCGGTCGTGTCCATCGCCGCAGGATATGCTAGGGGGCCGCCCGCGGGGAGCCCGTGGGGCGGCGATCCCCACCCGGTTCCGCAGGCGGCACGGCCGCCGAACGGGCGGCAGGAGGCATGGCGGCATGAAGGTCCTCGTGGTCGGCGGCGGCGGGCGGGAACATGCGCTGTGCTGGGCGCTTTCGGGCTCGGCGCTGCTGACGAAGCTCTGGTGCGCGCCGGGCAATGCCGGCATCGCCGAGGTCGCGGAGTGCGTGCCGATCGGCGCCGAGGACGTGCCGGCCCTGGTCGATTTCGCCCGGGCGCAGGGGGTGGAGCTGGTCGTCGCCGGGCCGGAGGCGCCGCTCACCCTCGGGCTGGCGGATGCCTGCGCCGCGGCCGGGCTGCGCTGCTTCGGCCCCTCGGCGGCGGCGGCGCGGCTCGAGGGCAGCAAGAGCTTCACCAAGGCGGTGGCGGATGCGGCCGGCGTGCCGACCGCCGCCTGGGCCCGGTTCGAGGACCCGGCGGCGGCGCGCCGCCACCTCCGCGAGCGGGGGGCGCCGATCGTCGTCAAGGCCGATGGCCTGGCCGCCGGCAAGGGCGTGGTGGTGGCCGAGACGCTGGCCGAGGCCGAGGCGGCCATCGCCGAGATCATGGAGAGCCGGGTGCACGGCGCCGCCGGGGCGAGCGTCGTCATCGAGGAATGCCTGCGCGGCGAGGAGGTCTCCTTCTTCGCCCTCTGCGACGGCGAGACGGCGCTGCCCCTCGGCGCGGCGCAGGACCACAAGCGGGTCGGCGAGGGCGATACCGGGCCGAACACCGGCGGCATGGGCGCCTATTCGCCGCCGCCGGCCTTCACCCCGGCGCTGCAGGCGCAGGTGATGGCCGAGATCGTCCGCCCGACCCTCGCTGAGATGGCGCGCCGCGGCACGCCCTTCCGCGGCGTGCTCTTCGCCGGGCTGATGCTGACCGGGCAGGGGCCGAAGCTCATCGAGTTCAACGTCCGCTTCGGCGACCCGGAATGCCAGGCGCTGATGCTGCGGCTGCGCAGCGACCTGCTGGCGGCGCTGCTCGCCGCCTGCGACGGCGAGCTCGGGGATTTCGACCTGCGCTGGGACGAGCGGCCGAGCCTCGTCGTCGTCATGGCGGCGCGCGGCTATCCCGGCGCCTATGCCAAGGGCACGGAGATCCGCGGCCTGGAGCGGGCCGCGGCGGTGCCGGGGGTGCAGGTCTTCCAGGCCGGCACGGCGCGGCGGGCGGATGGCGCGGTGGTGGCCACGGGCGGCCGGGTGCTCGGCATCGCGGCGCGCGGCGAGACGCTGCCGGCGGCGCGGCAGGCCGCCTATGCGGCGGTCGATGCCATCGACTGGCCCGAAGGGTTCTGCCGCCGCGACATCGCCCATCGGGCCCTGCCAGGAGGTGGGCGGTGACCGGCCGGCGGGCCCTGCTCGGCGGCACCCTGGCGCTGGCCGCCGGGCGCCCCGCCGCGGCGCGCGGCTTCGAGCCGCTGCCGGCGGCGCTGCAGCGGATCGAGCGGGAGAGCGGCGGCCGGCTCGGCTTCGTCATGCTCGAATCCGGCTCGGGCGGCGGCGCGGCGCATCGCCCGGCCGAGCGCTTCCCGATGTGCAGCACCTTCAAGCTGCTCGCCGCCGCCGCCGTGCTCGCCCGCGTCGATGCCGGGCAGGAGCGGCTGGAGCGGCGGGTCCGCTTCGGGCGGGCGGCGCTGGTGCCCTATTCCCCGATCACCGAGCAGCAGGCGGAGGGCGAGGGGATGACGCTCGCGGCGCTCGCGGCCGCGGCCATCGGCTACAGCGACAACACCGCCGGCAACCTGCTGCTGGAGGCGATCGGCGGCCCGGCCGGGCTGACCGGCTTCGCCCGCGGCCTCGGCGATGCGGTGACCCGGCTCGACCGCATCGAGCCGGCATTGAACGAGGCGCTGCCCGGCGACCCGCGCGACACCACCTCGCCGATGGCGATGCTGACCGATCTGCGGCGGCTGCTGCTCGGCGATGCGCTCTCCGCCGCGGGACGGGAGCGGCTCACCGGCTGGCTGCTCGGCAGCCGCACCGGCGACAGCCGCATCCGGGCCGGCCTGCCGGCGGGCTGGCGCTTCGGCGACAAGACCGGCTCGGGCGAGCGGGGCACGACCAACGATGTCGGCATCGTCTGGCCGCCGGGGCGGCCGCCGGTGCTCTTCGCCGCCTTCCTGACCGAGACCGAGGCCGGGATGGAGCAGCGCAACGCGACCCTCGCCGCGGTGGGCCGCGCCATGGCGGCGGAGCTGATCGGCTGACCGGCCCGCCGGCCGGCCAGGCGGCGCAGGGCGCGGCGCGGGGTCAGGCCGGCTCCAGCACCTCGGCCACCGGGCCGTCGGCGACGATGCGCCCGGCATCGAGGCGGATCGCCCGGGTGCACCATTCCCGGACCACCTCCATGTCGTGCGTCGCCAGCACCAGGATGTCGGCGTCGTTGACCAGGCGGGTGAGCTTCTCCCGCGCCTTGGCCATGAAGGCGGCGTCGCCGGCCAGGAACCACTCGTCCATCAGCAGCACCTCCGGCTCCATGACCGTCGCCATGGCGAAGGAGAGGCGCACCTGCATGCCGGCCGAATAGGTGCGGACCGGCACGTCGAGGAACTCGCCGAGGCCGGAGAAGGCGCCGACCTCGTCGGCCATGGCGGTGCTCTCGGCCTCCGACAGGCCGCGGAACAGGCCGCGCAGCACGATGTTCTCCCGCCCGGTCGATTCCTGGTCCATGCCGGCCGAAGGGTCGATGAGGGAGCCGATGAGCCCCGCCACCTCGAGCCGCCCGGCGACCGGCTCGTAGACGCCGGCGAGGGTGCGCAGCAGCGTCGTCTTGCCGGCGCCGTTATGGCCGATCAGCGCCACCCGCTCGCCGCGCTCGATCCGGAAGGAGAGGTCGCGGAGCGCGGAGACGACCACGCGGTGCGACGCATCCTCCCGCAGCCGCAGCGGCGCCTTGGAGAGGATGCGTTTCTTCAACGACCTGGCGCCCATGTGGTAGAGCGGGAAGTCGATGGCCAGGCTCTCGGCGAGGATGTGGGGCATGGGGTGGCCTGCGTGCTCCGTCGCCCGGGGCCGGTGCGCCGGATCGGCGCCCCGGCCGGGGCGGGCCAGACCACGATCCGTTCACACGGGCTCGCGGACCATGGGCCAGCCTGTTGTTGTGTCGCGTGAGTCGCGCCTTCGGTGCGTCCACCCCAGGCGGTCACGCCCTAGAGCATGTCCTGCGAACTTCCGTTCACCTGAAATGCTCTAGGTGGTTGTTTTTACGAGCATCTTCACCTGTCCGGATGAGGTCATCCGGACAGGATCTGCTCTAGACCCAGAAGGCGATGCGGCCGCGGAAGCGGACGAAGAAGGCGAGGGCCACGGCGGCGACGAGCAGCGTGTAGAGCACCGCCGAGAGCCAGACCAGGGGCGTGACCCCGCCCTCGACCAGCGGTCCGCGGACGGTCTCCATCACCGTGTAGAAGGGGTTGAGCGGCAGCCAGCGGGCGGTGTCCCCCAGCAGCTCCGGCTTCCAGAGCACCGGCGACATGTAGAAGGCGAGCTGCATGAAGCTGTTGACGATCGGCGCGATGTCGCGGAAGCGGGCGCAGACCATGCCGAGCAGCAGCGAGACGAAGAAGGCGTTCACCACGACGAGCAGCAGGCCGGGGAAGAGCAGCAGCACCTCCCGGCCCGGCAGGGTGCCGGTGGCGAGGAAGACGAGGAAGACCAGCGGCAGGCTGTGGGCGGTGATCAGCGCGTTGCGGAAGACCGAGCGCAGCACATGCACCGTGAAGGGCAGGGGGAGCTGGCGGATGATCCCCTCGGCGCTGGTCAGGCTGGTGCAGGCATCCGTGACCGTCTGGTTGATCATGCCCCAGACGATCAGGCTGACGGCGACGAAGGGCAGGTAGTTCCGCACCTCGAGCTTGAAGAGCGAGGAGTAGAGGATGCCGAGCCCGACCACCATGACGGCGGTCGAGAGCGTCAGCCAGAAGGGGCCGAGCACCGAGCCGCGGTAGCGGTTGCGGATGTCGAGCCGGGCCAGGGCGGCGGGCAGCCGCCAGCGCCTGAGGCCGGTCGCCAGATCCTCGAGCGCCGCCGCGCGGCGGCGCGGCCGTGCCGCGTCGCAGATATAGAGCTGGCCCTGGTCGGGCCGCGGCAGGGTCGCATCCAGCATGGGCCGGCCTATAGACCGGTCCGGCCATGGCTTCCAGCGCGATGCGCGGCTGGCCCCAGGACCTCCGCGTCGCCATCAGGACACAGGCAAGAAATGACGCATGCAAAGTATTGCGATGAAGACTCGGTCTTGCCGAACGCGCCCATAAACGTGTAGGGCTGACAGTCTTACGGACGCATGCCGTCCGCCTGGTCTTCGGGGCAAGCCTGGAGTCGCGCATCGTGGGGACGGTGCGCGTCTCGGGGGGGCAGGCTTCGGAACCCGGTGGTCCAAAACCCGACGGAGCCAAGGGGATGCCCCAGGGGAAGCGGACGACGATCGAGGCTGGCCGGACAGCGAGGGCGCCAGGCGCCCGCCTGATGCGCCCGGTCATCGCCTTGTCGGTCCTCGCATTGCTGGCCGCCTGCGGCCAATCGACCCAGACATCGGGCGGCAAGCATGCCGCCGCGGTGTATGGCCACTACAACCGCCCGAGCAGCTACGATCCGCCGGGCCCGCCCGGCGATCCCTGGGGGCCCTGGATCCGCGACGCCGCGCGCCGCTTCGACGTGCCGGAGCGCTGGATCCGCGAGGTCATGCGCCAGGAATCCGGCGGCCGGGTCGGCGCCACCAGCCCGGTCGGCGCCATGGGGCTGATGCAGGTCATGCCCGGCACCTACCGCGAGGTGGCGGCGCGCTACGGCCTCGGCGACGATCCCTACCACCCCTATGACAGCATCATGGCGGGGGCGGCCTACATCCGGGAGATGTACGACCTTTACGGCACGCCGGCCTTCCTCGCCGCCTACAATGCCGGCCCGCGGCGGCTCGAGGACTATCTCTGGAACAGCCGCGGCCTGCCGGCCGAGACGCGCAACTACGTCCGCCGCATCGGCCCGAACATCATCGGCCACCATCCGCAGCGCCAGGTGGCGCCGGAGATCCAGCTCGCGGGCGAGATCCCACTCAGCATCCCGGCCGGGCCGCGCCGCATGGATGCCGGCACCATGCTCGCCCTCAGGGAGCAGCGGAACGCGCAGCAGCCCGGCATCCAGGTGGCGCAGCTGCCGCCCGGCCCGGTGGTGCGCATGGAGCCGATCCCGGATGGCAGCACCGAGCGGCCGGTCCAGGTCGCCTCGCTGGGCCCGGTGGTGCGCATGGATCCCATCCCGGATGGCAGCACCTACCGCGCCGGCCAGGGCGAGGTGGTGCGCATGGAGCCGATCCCGGACGGCAGCACCTATGGCAGCACCTACCGTTCCGCCGCGCCCGCCAGCCAGGGCGAGGTGGTGCGGATGGAGCCGATCCCCAACCCGCCGGAGCCGGTGCCCGAGCCCGCGCCGCGCCGCGCCGCGCCCGAGGCGCCGGTTGCCGCCGCGCCGCGGCCGGCTGCCCTGGCCGCCCGCCCGGCGCCCGCCCGCACCCAGGTTGCCGCGCTGACCGCGCCGCCGGCCCGGCCGGCGCCCGCCGCTCCGGCCGCCGGCTTCGGCCTGATGGGCACGGCGCAGGCGGCCACCATGCCGAACGCGGCCCGGCCGGTGCTCGGCCGCGCCCCTGCCCCTGCTCCTGCCCTGGCCACCGGCGGTGGCTGGGCGGTGCAGGTCGGCGCCTTCGCCAACCAGGCCCAGGCGCGCGGCGCGGCGGCGGCGGCGAAGGATGCCGCCGGTGGCCGCCCGATGGTCCAGCCGGTCGGTGCCGGCAAGGCGATGCTCTATCGCGCCCGGGTGACCGGCCTGTCGCAATCGGCCGCGCAGGCCGCCTGCGACCGGCTGCGCCGCAAGGGCGGCTGCATGGTCATCTCGCCCGACTCGCAGGGCTGAGACGCGCCGCCGGCGGCCCCCTGGCCGCCGGCCGTGCCGCGCCCGCCCCGGCGCCCCTACGATCCTGCATCGCAATTGCCGGCGGGGCGCAGGCCCGCCCGTGCCGAGTCGCGCCTTCGGGCGTTGTCCCCCAGCCGCAACCGGCGCCGGAGGATGGTCCCGGCAGGACTGTCCCGCCGGCACGCTTGCGGATGGCGGAAGAACCATGCCACGCCAATCCGCTGCCTGCCCCGGCCGGATGACGGGTCGGTCGCGGATCGGGCCGGCCCTGGTGGCCCCGAGGGTGGAGCGCCGTTCCGGTCGGACGGCGCGACGCCGCAGCGCGTGCCTTGATTGGATCGGAGGAGCATGCATGTCCGACCCCACCCCCGAGCCCGGCCTTGCCGCGCCGGGCCTCGTCCCGGTCCGCCGCCCGTATCCGCCCCTCATCGCGGGCGGCGAGGGCGAGGATGACGAGGAGGAGGACGAGTTCGACGAGGACGACGATCTGGACGAGGAGGAGGACGAGTTCGACGAGGACGACGCCTTCGACGGGGATGAGGAGGCGGACGACCTCGACGAGGATGAGGACGAGGACCTCGACGATGACGATGACGATGACGACGAGGAGGAGGAGTAGGGCCGATCGCGGACGGGGCCGCCGCGTGATCGCTTGTGGCGGACGCACCGAGACGCGTGACGCCCGCGATTGAAGAATGGCCTGGACCAGGGCCCGTGACCCCGTGGGGGCAAAGCATGGTCCAGGCGCCTGGGCACGCGACGCGGCCGCGGCGGCCCGGCGCCCGCCCTGGCGCGTGATCCGCCGCGCCGTCCGGGCAGCCCATGGCCCATGGCGGGCCGGGCCTTGCCCCGGCCTGCCTCGCGTCACCCGATCGGGCGTCGCCGCCTGGCCGGGCCCGGCGGCCCTTCCCCCTTGCTGTCGCGCCGCCTCTCCCTCAGGGTGCGGGACCGATAGCAAGCTAATGGGAGACGTCCATGACTGCCGTTGCCGCGCCGGCCAGTGCCGGTTTCGCATCCCTCGATGCGCTGGTGCGGCCCCGCTCCGTCGCCGTGATCGGCGCCTCCGACGAGCCGGCGCGGATCGGCGGCCGCCCCATCGCCTACATGAAGGAGCGCGGCTTCGCCGGTGAACTCTGGCCGGTGAACCCGAAGCGGCAGACCGTGCAGGGCCTGCCGGCCTTCGCCTCGGTCGAGGCGCTGCCGGCCGCGCCGGACGTCGCCATCATCGCCGTGCCGGCCGAGCACGCCATCGCCACCCTCGATTCGCTCGGCCGCAAGGGCTGTCGCGCCGTCATCGTCTTCTCCGCCGGCTTCGCCGAGATGGACGAGGCCGGCGCCGCGGCGCAGGAGCGGCTGACCGCCGTCGCCCGCTCCCACGGCATCCGCCTGCTCGGCCCCAATTGCCTCGGCGTCTTCAACGACAGCATCCGCTTCTACGGCACCTTCACCGCGAGCTTCGAGAAGGGCTGGCCGATCCCCGGGCGGATCGGCGTCGTCTCGCAATCCGGCGCCTATGGCACGCATGTCTTCTCGGCGGCGCTCGACCGCGGCCTCGGCATGCAGGTCTGCATCACCACCGGCAACGAGGCCGAGGTCGCGCTCGGCGACGCGCTCGGCTGGATGGCGCAGGCGCCCGAGGTGGACGTGATCTGCGCCTATGCCGAGGGGATCCGCGAGAGCGAGCGCTTCATCGCGGCGCTGGAGCTGGCGCGGCGCAACCGCAAGCCGATCGTGATGATGAAGGTCGGCCGCAGTCAGCTCGGCGGCGCTGCGGCCAAGTCGCACACCGCTTCCATCGCCGGCGACGACACCGTCACCCAGGCGGTGCTCGACGAGTTCGGCGTGGTGCGGGCGCGGACGACGGAGGAGATGCTCGACATCGCCTATGTCGCGGCGAAGCGCATCTACCCGGCGCGCAACACGCTCGGCGTGCTCACCGTCTCGGGCGGCGCCGGCGTGCTGATCTCGGATGCCGCCGAGCAGGTGGGGCTCGAGATGCCGCCGATGCCGGAGGCGGCGCAGGAGCGGCTGCGCGGCTTGGTGCCCTTCTGCGCCCCGCGCAACCCGGTGGACTGCACCGCGCAGGTGACCAACAACCTGCCGCTGATCGGCCAGTTCGCCGAGAGCGTGGCGACGGATGGCGGCTACACCTCCATCCTCTCCTTCTGGTCGCAGACCGCGGCCGGGCGCAGCGTCGGCCCCAGCCTGCGGCAGCAGATGCAGGCGGTGCGGGCGGCGCATCCGGACCGGCTCTGGGTGATGTCCATGCTCGCGCCCGACAAGGTGCGCGACTACGAGGCGGATGGCTGGGTCTGCTTCGAGGACCCCTCGCGGGCGGTGAACGCCATCGCCGCCATGGGGCATTACGGCGCCGCCTTCGCCGCCGCCGGGGAGACGCGCCCCGCCGTGCCGCTGCCGCAGGTGACGCTGCCCGAGACCACGCCCTCCGAGGCGGCGGCCAAGGCGCTGCTCGCCACGGCGGGCGTGCCGGCGGTGCCGGAGGCGGCCTGCCCGGAGGCCGAGGCGGCGGTCGCCGCGGCGGAGCGCTTCGGCTATCCGGTGGTGCTCAAGATCCTCTCGCCCGACATCCTGCACAAGAGCGAGATCGGCGGCGTGCTGCTCGATGTCGGCGATGCCGGCGCGGTGCGGCAGGGCTTCGCCACGCTGCTGGAGCGCGCCCGGCAGCACGCCCCGACGGCGCGGATCGAGGGCGTGCTGGTCGCCAAGCAGATCAAGGGCGCGGTGGAGATGGCGCTCGGCATGTTCCGCGACCCGGTCTTCGGCCCGGTGGCGATGGTCGGCCTGGGCGGCATCTTCATCGAGGTGCTGAAGGACGTCTCCTTCCGCCGCTGCCCCTTCGACACGGCGGAGGCGGAGCGGATGATCCGCTCGCTGAAGGGCTTCCCGCTGCTGGACGGCGCGCGCGGGCGGCCGAAGGCGGATCTGCCGGCGCTGGCCAAGGCGCTCTCGGCGCTCTCCGCCTTCGCCGCGGCGGCCGGGCCGCGCCTCGCCGGCATCGACGTCAATCCGATGCTGGTGCTGCCGGCGGGCGAGGGCTGCTACGCCGCCGATGCCGTCATCGAGTTGGAAGGGGGGAGCCACTGAGATGGCCATCGTCTACGAGATGCTGCTGAATTACCCGATCCCGGAGGTGCGGCAGGTGCTGCGCTGGCAGGATGTGGCGCTGTACAATTTCTCCATCGGGCTCGGCCAGGACCCGATGGACGAGAAGCAGCTCGACTTCCTCTACGAGCCGCGGCTGAAGGTGATGCCCTCCATGCCGGTGGTGCTCGCCTCGCCCGGCTTCTGGTCGCGCAACCCGGATACCGGCATCGTCTGGCAGCAGATCCTGCATGGCGAGCAGGGGCTGATCCTGCACAAGCCGCTGCCGACCGAGGGCGAGGTGATCGGCCGCTCGCGCATCACCGGCCTGGTCGATCGCGGCGAGGGCAAGGGCGCGCTGATGTATTCCGAGCGCGAGATCGTCGATGCGAAGACCGGCGAGGTGCTGGCGACCAGCACCTCCACCAGCTTCATGCGCGGCAATGGCGGCTTCGGCGGGCCGAGCGGCCCGGTGAAGAAGCCGCATCCCGAGCCGGAGCGGGCGCCGGATGTCACGCTCGATCTGGCGACGCGGCCGGAACAGGCGCTGGTCTACCGGCTGAACGCCGACCTGAACCCGCTGCATATCGACCCGGCCGTGGCGAAGCAGGCCGGCTTCCCGCAGCCGATCCTGCACGGGCTCTGCACCTTCGGCACCGTCTGCCATGGCCTGCTGCGCAGCCTCTGCGACTACGACACGGCGCGCTTCGGGCGGATGGATCTCCGCTTCTCCTCGCCGGTCTTCCCGGGCGAGACGATCCGCACCGAGATCTGGAAGGAGGAGGGCGGCGCCGCCTTCCGCGCCCGCGTCGTCGAGCGCGACAAGGTGGTGGTCAGCAACGGGCTGTTCCGCTACGCATGACGCCGCTGGCCGTTGATGGCGACCCATCAACGGCCCCCGCGGACGCCGGGCGGTTTGCTCCGCAAACTTGGCTTCGCCGCATTGGCGGCGGCGCCGCTTCGGGCGCTCGGCAGGACCATGGCGGTCATGCCGTTGGTATGATGCCCCGGTGAAGTCCCTTCGGGGGCTGAGGCGCGTCACGGCCTGTCGCGGCGAAGCCCGCGCCAGGGCAACGGGCGGCGACAGCATCACCGGGCGTCGGAGCTGACGGCGGCTTCGGACAAGGACAAGCGCATGTGGATGGGTGGGCCGGTCGTCGTCTTCGATACCGAGACCACCGGGGCCGGGGCGGGCGACCGCGTGGTCTCGCTCGGCGCCGTGCGGCTGGACGCGGCGCTGGAGCCGGAGGCGACGCTGCATCTCGCCTTCGCCCCCGGCATCCGCTGCCATTGGGGCGCCATCCGCGTGCATGGCATGTCGGACGCCTTCCTGGCGCGGCACCCGCCCTTCGCCGCGCATGCCGAGGAGATCGCCGGCTTCTTCGCCGGCTGCGCCGCGGCGGCGCACAACCTGCCCTTCGACCGGCGCATGCTGGGCGGCGAATTCGCCCGGCTCGACCGGCCCCTGCCTTGGGCCGAGGCGCATTGCACCCTGGCGCTTTGGCGCCGGGCGCGTCCCGGCCAGCGCGCCGGCCTCGCCCAGGCCGCCGCCGCCTGCGGCCTGGCGCGCGAGGGCGCCCTGCACGGCGCGCTCGAGGATGCCTGGCTGGCGGCGCAATTGCTGCGGACGCTGCACGGGTTGCCGCCGGTGCCGATGCGCCTGCATGGCATCACCAACGGCCCCGCGGAGGGCCTGTCGGAGGAGATCGCCGCATGACCGCCCCCGCCGATGCCGCCGCCCGCGCCGAGCGCTTCGTCGCGCTGCACCAGTCGGGCTGCTTCGCCCTGCCCAATGCCTGGGATGCCGGCAGCGCCCGGCTGCTCGCCGGGCTCGGCCCGGTGGCGCTGGCCAGCACCTCGGCCGGCGCCGCCTGGACGCTCGGCCGGCAGGACGGCGCCCTCAGCCGCGCCGAGGCGATCGCCAATGCCGCGGCGATCCTCGCCGAGACCAGCCTGCCGGTCTCGGCCGATCTCGAGGACGGCTTCGGCCCCGCGCCCGACGATTGCGCCGCCACCGTGCGGGCGGCGGCCGAGGCCGGGCTCGCCGGCTGCACCATCGAGGACACGACGCGCGACCCGGCGGCGCCGATCCATGGCTTCGAGGCGGCGCTGGCGCGGGTGCGGGCGGCCGTCGCCGCGGCGCGCGGCCTCGGCCGGCCCTTCGTGCTGACGGCGCGGACGGAGAATTTCCTGCACGGCCGCCCGGATCTGGAGGACACGATCCGCCGCCTCACCGCCTTCGCCGAGGCGGGGGCGGATTGTCTCTACGCGCCGGCGCTGCCCGATCTCGAGGCCATTCGCCGCGTCGTCTTGGCCGTCGCGCCGAAGCCGGTGAACGTGCTGCTCGGCCCGCGCGCCGGGCTGCTGCCGATGGGCGAGCTGGCCGCGGCCGGGGTGCGGCGGGTGAGCGTCGGCGGGGCGCTGGCGCGGGCGGCCTATGGCGCGGCGCTGGAGATGGGCCGGGCCCTGGTCGCGGGCGAGCTGCCGCGCCTGGCCGCCATCCCGCCGCATGCGGCGGTGAACGGCCCGATGCGCCCACCCGGCTGAGGCGCGGCGCGCGGGGGGCTGGACCCCGGGGGCGCCCCGGTCTACCTGATCCCCCGGTCCGGGAGGGGTTGGATGATCAACAAGATCGTGCAGTCGGTGGCCGAGGCGCTGGCCGGCGTGAAGGATGGATCGACGGTCCTGATCGGCGGCTTCGGCAGCGTCGGGCAGCCGGACGTGCTGATCGAAGGGCTGATCGAGCAGGGCGCGAAGGACCTCGTCGCCGTGCTGAACAATGCCGGCGTCGGCCGCATCGGCGTGGCACGGCTGATGGAGCTGGGCCGGGTCCGCAAGATCATCTGCTCCTTCCCCCGCTCCTCCGACCCGGTGGTGTTCGAGACCCTCTACCGCGAGGGCCGGATCGAGCTCGAGATCACGCCGCAGGGCACGCTGGCCGAGCGCATCCGCGCCGCCGGCGCCGGCATCCCGGCCTTCTACACCGCGACCGCGGCGGGCACGCTGCTGGAGCGGGGCAAGGAGGTGCGCGAGTTCGACGGCAAGCGCTATGTCATGGAGCGCGCCCTGCCCGGCGATGTCGCGCTGATCGAGGCCTGGGAAGCGGATCGCTGGGGCAACCTCGTCTACCGGGGCTCGGGCGCGAATTTCAACCCGGTGATGGCCATGGCGGCGACGCTGACCGTCGCCCAGGTGCAGCACATCCGCGAGCTCGGCGCGTTGCATCCGCACATGATCATGACGCCGGGCGTCTATGTGAACCGCGTGGTCCAGGTGGATCGCGGCGGCGACTGGGTGACGCCCGAGCAGGCCTGACCGGGCCGAGTTGAGCGAGCAGAGGAGGAGAGGAAGCCCATGCCCTTCACCCGCGACCAGATGGCCGCCCGCCTCGCCACCGACGTGCCGGAAGGATGGTGCGTCAATCTCGGCATCGGCATCCCGACCCTGGTGGCGAACCACGTGCAGGGCAAGGAGGTGATCTTCCAGTCCGAGAACGGCGTCATCGGCATGGGGCCGGCGCCGGCGAAGGGCCATGAGGATCCCTGGCTGATCAATGCCGGCAAGCAGCTCGTCACCCTGGCGAAGGGCGCGAGCTTCGTCGGCCATGCCGACAGCTTCGCCATGATCCGTGGCGGCCATATCGATCTCTGCGTCCTCGGCGCCTTCGAGGTGGCGGAGAATGGCGACCTGGCGAATTGGGCGACGAGCGAGAACGACACCGCCCCGGCGGTCGGCGGCGCCATGGACCTCGCGGCCGGCGCCAAGCGGCTCTGGGTGGTGATGGAGCACACCACCAAGGACGGGCGGCCGAAGCTGGTCGAGCGCTGCGGCTACCCGCTGACCGGCCTCGCCTGCGTCCGCCGCGTCTACACCAACCTCGCGGTGATCGACGTGCTGCCCGAGAAGGGCTTCATGCTGGTCGATCTCGCGCCCGGCGTGACGCTGGACGAGCTGCGCGCCAAGAGCGGCGCGGCGATCCACGCCAACTGAACCCCCGCATCCCGGGGGGCCGGGAGCCCCGCATTCCGGGAGCCCGCAGTCTGGGAGAGTCTCCATGAGCGCCGCCGAAGCGGATGACCGCGCCGAATCCATCCGCATGATCCGCGACAGCGCCGCGGCCGTGGTTCCGCCCGATGGCGACCTGAAGCGGATCCGGGCGCTGCGCTTCCAGGAACCCGGCTTCGACCCGGCCATGCTGCGCCAGATGGGCGAGATGGGCTGGATCGGGCTGCGGGTGCCGGAGGCGCTGGGCGGCGCCGGGCTCGGCCTCGGCGAGATGTGCGCGCTCGCCGAGGAGCTGGGCCGCGGCCTGGCGCCGGAGCCGCTGATCCAGGCGGCGCTCTCGGCGCAGCTTCTCGCCGCCGCCGGCGGCAAGGGCGCGCTGGCGAAGCTGCTCTCCGGCGAGGCGCTGCTGCTGACCGCCTGGCAGGAGCGGGCCGATACGCTGGAGGCGCCGGGCACGCCGGAGGCGACGCGGCTCTTCCTGCCCATGGCGGGGGGCGCCACCGGCTTCCTGCTGCCGGCGCGGATCGGCGACCGCCTCGCCCTGCACGAGGTGCCGGCCTCGGCGGTGCGGCTGGAGACCGCGCCGACCCAGGATGGCGGCTTCCTCGGCACCATCACGCCGCCGCGCGACCTCGGCACGCCGCTCGCCACGGATATCGGCCCGGCGCTGACGGAGGCGCTGGACGAAGCGGCGCTGGTGACCGCCGCCTATCTGCTCGGCGGCATGGAGCGGGCCTTCGCCATGACGCTCGACTACCTCCGCACCCGGCAGCAATTCGGCCGCATCATCGGCACCTTCCAGGCGCTGCAGCACCGCGCCGCCGACCTGAAGATGCAGGTGGCGCTGACCCGCGCCAGCATCGAGGCGGCGGCCGCGGCGCTCGATGCCGGGGTCCGCGGCGATGCCCGCCGCGCCGCCGTCTCCCGCGCCAAGGCGCGGGCGGCGGAGGCCAGCCTGCTGGTGACGCGCCAGAGCATCCAGCTGCATGGCGGCATCGGCTACACCGACGACTACGATGTCGGCCTGTTCCTGCGGAAGGCGATGGTGCTGGCCAACCAGTTCGGCAGCGCCGCCCTGCATCGCCGCCGCTTCATGGCGGTGAGCCCGGAGGTCGAGGCATGAGCGCGCCCTCGGCCCTGCGGCTGATCGAGGAGCGGGACGGCGCCGTCCTCATCCTCACCATCGACCAGCCGGCGCGGCGCAACGCCCTCGCCATGCCGATCCGCACCGCCATGATCTCGGCGCTGGAGCGGGCGCAGTCGGATGCGGCGATCCGCGCCGTGGTCGTCACCGGCGCCGGCGGGCATTTCTGCTCGGGCGGCGACATCTCCGGCATGGATGTGGAGAGCGCGCTGGCGGGGCGGGAGCGCATGCGGCTCTCGCACCAGCTCATCCGCCTGATGGTGCTCGGCAGCCTGCCGGTAGTGGCGGCGGTGGAGGGGTATTGCGTCGGCGCCGGCCTGTCGCTCGCCTGCGCCTCGGATACCGTGGTGGCGGCCGAGGATGCGCGCTTCGCCGCGGGCTTCGGCAAGATCGGGCTGATGGCCGATCTCGGCCTGCCGCATACCCTGCCGCTGCGCGTCGGCCAGGGGCGGGCGCGGCAGATCCTGTTCTACCACGGCCAGATGACGGCGCCGGAGGCGGAGCGCATCGGCATCGTCGATGCGGTGGTGCCGAAGGGCCATGCGCTGGCGACGGCGCTGGAGAAGGCGCGCTTCCTCGCCGAGCAGGCGCCGGCGCCGATGGCGCTGACCAAGCAGATGCTGGGCGAGGGGCTGGACCGGGCGCTGGAGCAGGAGCGGCATTTCCAGTCCACCCTGTTCCTGACCGAGGATTTCAAGGAAGGCCGCGCCGCCTTCCTCGGCAAGCGCGCACCGCAATTCAAGGGAGCCTGAGATGGACGCCATCCGCATCCCGCCGCCCGCCGAGCTCGACGGGCTGGAGGACGAGCATTTCCGCCAGGTGGTCCGCGCCTTCCTGCACGCCAACTACCCCGAGGCGCTGCGCAACCCGCCGAAGCGCCTGCACTGGGCCGAGAACAAGGCCTGGTACATGACGCTGGCCGAGAAGGGCTGGCTCTGCCCCGGCTGGCCGAAGGAATATGGCGGCCTCGGCCTCTCGCCCTCGAAGCAGATCATCCTGACCGAGGAATACGAGCGCCACGGCGTCGCCCGCACCAACGACCACGGCATCGTCATGCTGGGCCCGCTGGTGATCAAATACGGCACCGAGGCGCAGAAGCAGCGCTTCCTGCCGAAGATCCTGACCGGCGAGCATATCTGGTGCCAGGGCTATTCCGAGCCGAATGCCGGCTCCGACCTCGCGGCGCTGCGCACCGAGGCGGTGCTGGACGGCGACCACTACGTGGTCAACGGCCAGAAGATCTGGACCACCCTGGCGATGGACGCCAACTGGATCTTCCTGCTGGTCCGCACCGACAAGACTGCGAAGAAGCAGGAGGGCATCTCCTTCCTCCTCGTGGACATGAACACGCCCGGCATCACCGTGCGGCCGATCATCAACCTCGAGATGCATGACGAGTTCTGCGAGACCTTCTTCGACAATGTCCGCGTGCCGAAGGAGAACCTGGTCGGCCAGCTCAACAAGGGCTGGGACATGGCCAAGGCGCTGCTCGGCTTCGAGCGGATCTTCCTCGGCTCGCCGCGGCAATCGGGCTATGCGCTGTCGCGGCTGAAGATCCTGGCCGAGCGCATGGGCGTCTGGGAGGAGGCCGGCTTCCAGGACCAGTATGCGCGGCTGCGGCTGGAATTCGAGGATCTGAAGGCGCTCTACGGCACCTTCGTGGACCGGCTGAAGCGCGGCCAGTCCCTCGGCCCGGATGTCTCCATGCTGAAGATCATCCAGACCGAGCTGTTCCAGAAGATCACCGACACCATGCTGGAGATCGCCGGCGAGAATGCCGGGCTGCTGGAGCCGCTGGACGGCAACCGCGACCTCAATATCGGCGGCCTCTACATCCAGGCGCGGCCGGCGACGATCTATGGCGGCTCCAACGAGATCCAGCGGAACATCCTGAGCAAGAACGTCCTCGAACTGCCGGGCTGACCGGGCCATGGTCCGCGAACCCGGGTGAGCGGATCGTGGTCTGGAGCAGATCCCGTTCGAGTGGAAACACTCGAACGGGTGAAGATGCTCCGAAAACAGGAGCCCAGGGCGCTTCCTGTGAACCGGTGTTCACGGGAAGCGCCCTAGAGTATGTCCTGCGAACTTCCGTTCACCTGCAATGCTCTAGGTATTTGTCTTTACGAGCATCTTCACCTGTCCGGATGAGGTCATCCGGACAGGATCTGCTCTAGAGAACCGGCGCGGCCCGCAGCGGCCGCGCCTCGGCCCGGCCGCCGCCGGCGCCGAAGACCTGGGCGCCGGCGATGTGCAGCCGGCAGGGCGCGCCGCGCGCCGCCCGCGCCTCGCTGCCCGGGGCGAGCCGCGCCTCCAGCGTCACGCCGCCCAGCGTCAGCACGGCCCGCCTCTCGCCCTCGGCCGTCACCCGCAGCAGCTCGATCGCCGCCGGCGGCGCCCCGCCCGGCGCCTCGGCCAGCGCCTCCGCCACCACCGCGCCGGGGCGGAGGAAGGCGGTGGCCGGGCCATCCGGCAGCGCCGCCCGCAGCGGCGGCAGCGGCAGGCTGCCGAAGCGCAGCACGCCCGCGCGCACCTCCCCCTCCAGCCGCGCCGCATGGCCGATGAAGCCGGCGACGAAGGGCGTCGCCGGCGCCGCCAGCAAGGCGGCGGGCGGATCGAACTGCACCACCCGGCCGCGCTCCATCACCGCCACCCGGTCGGCCAGCTCCATCGCCTCCTCCTGGTCATGGGTGACGAGGAGGGTGGTGAGGCCGAGCCGGTCGTGCAGCCCGCGCAGCCAGCGCCGGACATCGCGGCGCACCAGCGCATCCAGCGCGCCGAAGGGCTCGTCGAGCAGCAGCAGGTGCGGCTCGATCGCCAGCGCCCGGGCCAGCGCCACGCGCTGCCGCTGGCCGCCCGAGACCTGGTCGGGGTAGCGCCGCTCCAGCTCCGGGATCTGCACGAGCTGCAGCAGCTCCCGCACCCGCCGCGCCGTCTCCGCCCGGTCCGGCCGGGCGGCGCGGGGGCGGACGCGCAGGCCGAAGGCGACGTTCTCGAAGATCGTCATGTGGCGGAACAGCGCGTAGTTCTGGAACACCACGCCGATGTTGCGCGCGCGCGCCGGCACCCCCGCCATGCTGCGGCCGGCGATCCGCACCTCGCCGGCCTCGCTGCCCTCGAGCCCGGCCAGGATGCGCAGCAGGGTGCTCTTGCCCGAGCCGGACGGGCCGAGCAGGGCGGCGAACTCGCCCTCCGCCAGGGCGAACGAGACGCCATCGAGCGCCGTGGCGGCGCCGAAGCGGCGAACCAGGCCGGTGACGGTGACCGTCATGCCGCGTCTCCCGTACCCTCTCCCAGGCGGCGGCCGGTCAGGCGCTCCAGTGCCGTCTTGGCCGCGAGCGTCGCCAGGCCGAGCAGCGCCAGCAAGGCGGCGACGGCGAAGGCCCCGGCGAACTGGTACTCGTTGTACAGGATCTCGACATGCAGCGGCACGGTGTTCGTCTGGCCGCGGATATGGCCGGAGACGACCGAAACCGCGCCGAACTCGCCCATCGCCCGGGCATTGCAGAGCAGCACGCCGGAGAGCAGCGCCCATTGCACGTTCGGCAGCGTCACCCGGCGGAAGACCTGCCAGCCGGAGGCGCCGAGCGTCGCCGCCGCCTCCTCCTCCGTCCGCCCCTGCTCCTGCATCAGCGGCAGCACGGTGCGGGCGACGAAGGGGAAGGTGACGAAGAGGGTCGCCAGCACCAGGCCTGGCAGGGCGAAGACGATCTGGATGTCCCGCGCCTGCAGCCAGGGGCCGAACCAGCCCTGCAGGCCGAAGAGCAGCACGAAGACCAGGCCGGAGATCACCGGCGAGACGGAGAAGGGCAGCTCGATCAGGGTCGTCAGCAGCCGCCGCCCCGGGAAGTCGTGCTTGGCGATGCACCAGGCGGCGGCGAGCCCGCCGACCAGGTTCACCGGCACGGTGATGGCGGCGACCAGCAGGGTGAGGCGGATGGCGGAGAGCGTGTCGGGATCGGCCAGCGCCGCCGTCGCCACGCCCCAGCCGCGCCGCAGCGCCTCGGCGAAGACCACGGCGAGCGGCAGAGCCAGCAGCAGCAGCCCGACCAGCAGCGCCGCGCCGGCCAGGAGGGCGCGGACCCAGGCGGGATCGGCGATGCCGGGCCGCTCGCTCATGCCCAACCCCTCATGCCCGGCCCCTCATGCCCGGCCCCGGCGCAGCGCGCGTTGCAGCAGGTTGAGGCCGAGCAGCACCGGGAAGGCGAGCAGCAGCATGGCCAGCCCGACCGCCGCCGCCCCGGCATAGTCGAACTGCTCCAGCCGCACCACGATCAGCAGCGGCGCGATCTCGCTGACCAGCGGCATGTTGCCGGCGATGAAGATCACGCTGCCATATTCGCCGACGGCACGGGCGAAGGCGAGGGCGAAGCCGGCCAGCAGCGCCGGCCAGAGGGCGGGCAGCACGACGCGGGCCAGGGTCTGCGGCCGGCTGGCGCCGAGCGTTGCCGCCGCCTCCTCCGCCTCCGGGCCCGTGTCGCGCAGCACCGGTTCGACGGTGCGGGCGACGAAGGGCAGGCCGACGAAGACCAGCGCCGCGACGATGCCCCAGGG
Organism: Roseicella frigidaeris; assembly: GCF_003258945.1. Taxonomy (GTDB): domain Bacteria; phylum Pseudomonadota; class Alphaproteobacteria; order Acetobacterales; family Acetobacteraceae; genus Paracraurococcus; species Paracraurococcus frigidaeris. Next base: position 419,314 of record NZ_QLIX01000001.1, read on the forward strand.
GGTGAAGGCGATGCGCCAGCCGAAGGCCGCCGCGAGCAGCGCGCCGAGCCAGCCATTCGGCGCAAGGAGGGCGGTCAGCGCGATGCCGGCGACGGCCGTCGGCAGGGCGAAGGGCAGGTCGATCGCCGCGTCCAGCAGGCCGCGGCCGGGGAAGCGCAGCCGGGTGATCGCCCAGGCCAGCAGCAGGCCGAGCGGCAGGTCGATGGCGGCCGCGAGCAGCGCCGCGCCGAAGGAGAGCCGCAGCGCCGCCAGCACCCGCGGCTCCGTCACCGAGTCCCAGACCCCGGCCAGGCCCAGCTCCCAGGGCCGGACCAGCAGCGTCGCCAGCGGCAGCAGGACGATGAGGCCAAGCCAGAGCAGGGTGATGCCGAGGGAGAGGCCGAAGCCCGGGATGGCGCGCACCCGCACGCCCCGGGTGGGGAGCGGGAGGGTGCCGGCGCTCATCGGTTGGTGCTCATCGGCCTGGCTTGTAGAGCTGGTCGAAGACGCCGCCATCGGCGAAATGCCGCCGCTGCGCCTCGCCCCAGCCGCCGAAGGCGCCGTCCACCGTCACCAGCTCCATGGCCGGGAAGAGGGCGGCATGGGCGGCGAGCAGCGCCGCATCGCGCGGCCGGTAGAAATGCTTCGCCGCCAGCGCCTGGCCCTCCGGCGCGTAGAGGCCCTGCAGATAGGCCTCGGCCAGGTCGCGCGTGCCGCGGCGCTCGGCATTGCGGTCGACGACCGCGACCGAGGGCTCGGCCAGGATGGAGAGCGAGGGGGTGACGATCTCCACCTTGGCGCCGGCGAATTCCTGCAAGGCCAGATGCGCCTCGTTCTCCCAGGCCAGCAGCACGTCGCCCTGGCCGCGCTGGACGAAGCTGGTGGTGGAGCCGCGGGCGCCGGTGTCGAGCACCGGCACGTTGCGGTAGAGCCGGCCGAGGAATTCCTCGGCCGCGCGGTCGTCGCCGCCCGGCTGCCGCAGCGCCCAGGCCCAGGCCGCGAGGTAGTTCCAGCGCGCCCCGCCGGAGGTCTTCGGGTTCGGGGTGATGACGCCGATACCGGGCTTCACCAGGTCGCCCCAGTCGCGGATGCCCTTCGGGTTCCCCTGCCGCACCAGGAAGGTGATGGTGCTGGTGTAGGGCGCGCTGTTGTGCGGCAGCCGGGTGATCCAGTCGCGGGCGATCAGCCCGCGCTCGGCGATGGCGTCGACGTCATAGGCGAGGGCGAGGGTGACGACATCGGCGGCGAGCCCGTCGATCACCGAGCGCGCCTGCCGGCCGGAGCCGCCATGCGAGGTGTTCACCCGCACCGCCTGCCCGGTCCGCGCCTGCCAGGCCTTGGCGAAGCCGGCATTGTAGTCCCGGTAGAGCTCGCGCGTCGGGTCGTAGGAGACGTTCAGCAGCTCGCGCGCCGCCTGCGCCCGGGCGGGCGCGGCGGCGAGCAGGGCGGGGGCCGCCAGCAGGGCGCGGCGGGGAAGCGGTGGGAGGCGGGATCCAGGCATGGGTGGCGTCTCCTGGCAACGGGCGGGGGCGGCAGCCCGGCAAACCCCGTATTGCAAACGCGCAATGTGTCCGAAACTCCGAGAATTAACGATTCGATCTGGAGTTTGGTCAACCAAAATAACAGAACATGATTGTGGATATCGTCCCGCGCCGCGGCCTGGGGCTGCAACCCTACAACGCGGCACCCCCGGCGCGGTCGAAGGTCACCGCCTTGATCACCGCCCAGACCGGCCGCCCCGGGGCGAGCTGCAACCGGGCCACGCTGTCACGGGTGACGCGCGAGAGCAGCTCGGCCTCGCCGACGCGCAGCCGCAGGAAGGCCTCGTGCGGCGAGGGCGCCTCGCCGATCGCCAGCAGCGTCGCCGGCAGCAGGTTCTGGGTGGAGAGGCCCTGCGGCTTCTCGGTCGCCACCGCCACGTCGCGCGCCCGGAGGCGCACCCGCGCCCGCGTGCCGACCGGGTCCTCGCGCAGCGGCAGGGTCAGCTCGCCCCCCGCGAAGCCGAGCCGCGTCAGGCCGCGCTCCGGCGCATGAGCCAGCACCCGGCAGGGCAGCAGCGCGCCGGCGTCGCGGCGCAGCGCGAGCGGCAGGTCGGTGCGCAGCGACAGCGCCTCCACCGTGCCCTCGGCCAGCAGCCGCCCCGCCTGCATCAGCACCAGCCGGTCGGCCAGCGCGTCCACCTCCTCCATGGCATGGGTGACGTAGAGGATCGGCAGGCCGGCGCCCTGGCGCAGCCGCGCCAGGAAGGGCAGCACCTCGGCCCGCCGCCCGGCATCGAGGGCGGCGAGCGGCTCGTCCATCAGCAGCAGCCGCGGCCGGGCGAGCAGGGCGCGGCCGAGCGCGACGCGCTGCCGCTCGCCGCCGGAGAGCCGGCCGGGGCGGCGGCCGAGCAGCGGGCCGATGCCGAGCAGCGCCACCACCTCCTCGAAGCCGGGGCCGGTGGCGCCGGCTGGGGCGCGCCGCAGCCCGTAGCGCAGGTTGGTCTCGACGCTGAGATGCGGGAAGAGCCGCGCATCCTGGAAGACGACGCCGCAGCGCCGCCGCTCGGCCGGCACCGCGACGCCCCGCGCCGTGTCGAGCAGCGCCACGCCATCCAGCGCGATGCGGCCCTCCTGCGGTCGCAGCAGCCCGGCGACGGCGGCGAGCACGGTGCTCTTGCCGCAGCCCGAGGGGCCGAAGAGCGCGGTGACGCCGCTGGTGGGCTCGGCGAAGGCGATGTCGAGCGAGAAGCCGTCCGGCTCCGCCCCCGCCTGGCGCGGCCGGGGTCCGAAGCGATGGCGCAGCGCGACCTCGAGCATCAGCCGCGATCCGGGCCGGTCACGCGGCGGCGGGTGGGAAGGCGCATGCGAGGGGTCCGGCGGGCATGGTCTCCCGCCGGCAATACCGCCTGGCGCCGCCGGCGTCGATGACGCAGGCGGCGCGGCGTCAGCCGCGCGCCGCGTCCTCGCGCAGCAATGCCAGCGTCCGTGGGTCCGGCTGGCCGTCGCAGTAGCGGCGCAGGGCGTCGCCGAAGGCCGGCTCCGCCGGCCGCGCGGCGGCGAAGAGCGTCATGCAGGAGCGGAATTTCATGTCGTCCGGGCTGCCGAAGACGGCATGCGCCGACCGGCCCTCGACGCGGTTGACGAGGCCGGTGCAGTCCAGCAGCCGCGGCCCGAGCAGGGGATGCGCCAGATAGGCCGCCGCCTCGGCGAGGCCGGCGAGGCCGTAATGCCGCGCCATGGCGCTCTGCCCGAGGCCGCGGAGCTGCGGGAAGACGAACCACATCCAGTGGCTCTGCTTCCGCCCCGCCGCGAGTTCGGCGCGAACCTGGTCGAGCACCGGCTCCTGGGCGGCGACGAAGCGCGCGAGGTCGAAGGGGTCGGACGGGTCGGCTGCCATGCCCGGGGCAACGCCCGGGCGGCCTGCCCGGTTTGTCGCGCGGCTTGACACGGCCCGGTTGCGGCGCAGGCTGGCCGGCAAGGGAACGCAACCGAGGGGGAGGAGGCGGGATGCCGCCAGGCGGCGCCCAGAGCGGCGCGGAGACCGCGGCCGCACCGATCGATCTGGCGGCGCTGGCCCGCTGGATGGATGCGGCCGGGCTGGGCTCGGGCCCGGTCGCGGTGCTGGAGCGGCTGCCCGGCGGCACCCAGAACCTGATGCTGCGCCTCCGCCGCGGCGGCCGGGACCTCGTGCTGCGGCAATCGCCGCCGAGCCCGGTGCTGGACGGCAACCGCACCATGCGCCGCGAGGCGCGGCTGCTGGCGGCGCTGGCCGGGACCGATGTGCCGCATCCGCGGCTGGTCGCGCTCTGCGACGACCCGGCGGTGCTCGGCGGCGTCTTCTACCTCATGGAAGTGGTGCGCGGCTTCAACGCCACCACCGGCCTGCCGCCCCTGCATGCCGGTGACCCGGCGGTGCGGCATGCCATGGGCCTGGCGCTGGTCGATGGCATCGCCCGCCTCGCCGCGGTCGATCCCGCGGCGGTGGGGCTCGGCGATTTCGGCCGGCTGGAGGGCTTCCTCGCCCGCCAGGCCGGCCGCTGGCGGGCGCAGCTCGAAGCCTATCGCCAGTATGCCGGCTGGCCGGGGCCGCAGGCGCTGCCGCGCGTGGAGGCGGTCGGCGCCTGGCTCGATGCACATCTGCCGGCGGCGTTCCGGCCCGGGCTGATGCATGGCGACTACCACATCGGCAACGTGATGTTCGCCCCCGACGGCCCGGCGCTCGCCGCCATCGTCGACTGGGAGCTGGCGACGCTCGGCGATCCGCTGCTCGATCTCGGCCGGCTGCTGGCGCAATGGCCCGAGGGCGGGGCGCCGCCGCCGGGCGGCTTCCGCATCGCCCCGCATGACGGCCTGCCCGACATGCCGGCGATGATCGCGCATTACGCGGCGCGCACCGGCCGCGATCTCGCGCCGCTGCGCTGGCACGCGGTGCTGGCCTGCTACAAGCTCGGCATCCTGCTCGAGGGCAGCCATGCCCGCGCCTTCGCCGGCAAGGCGCCGCGCGAGACGGGCGAGACGCTGCACCGCACCGCCATCGAATGCCTCGAACGGGCCGCGGCCTGGATCGAGGGTGGGCCATTCGCATAGGGGAGGAGGCAGCATGAGCGAGGGCAAGGGACGCTTCGCCGGCAAGGTGGCGGTGGTGGCGGGCGGCGCCTCGGGCATCGGCCTCGCCATCCTGCAGGGGCTGCGGCGCGAGGGCGCGCGCGTGGTCTGCGGCGATGTCAGCGAGGAGCGGCTGGACGAGGTTGCGCGCGGGGCGGGGGAGGGCCTCGCCACGCTGCGCACCGACGTGACGCGGGAGGCCGAGGTGGCGGCGCTGATGGCGCTCGCCGTGGAGCGCTTCGGTGCGCTCGACTGCGTCTTCAACGTCGCCGGCGCCTCGCGCCCCGGCTACATCGTCGACCTGTCCGAGGCCGACTGGGACTTCACCGTCGATCTCTGCCTGAAGGGCGTGTTCCTCGGCATGAAGCATGCGGCGCGGCACATGCTCGGCCGCGGCGGCGCCATCGTGAACATCGCCTCGCTCAACGCCCATGTGCCGATGCATGCCGGCGCCGCCTATGCCTCGGCCAAGGCGGGGGTCGAGATGTTGACCAAGAACGGCGCGCTGGAGATGACGCCGGACGGCGTGCGGGTGAACGCGGTCCTGCCCGGCCTGGTGCAGACGCCGCTGACCCGGCGGCATTTCGACAACCCGGCGGCGCTGGAGGCCTTCCTCGCCCGCATCCCGATGGGCCGCGCGGCGCAGCCCGAGGACATCGCCGGCCCGGCGCTGTTCCTCGCCAGCGAGGAGGCGCGCTACGTCTCCGGCGCCAGCCTGCTGGTGGACGGCGCCTGGGCGGTGACCGGCTATCCGGACATGCGGCCCTTCCGCGGCAGCCCGGGCTGGCCGCGCGGCTGAGCGTCCGCAAGGGGGCTGCTTGCCGCCCCCATCGCCGCAGGATAGCCTCCGAGGCGATGGGGATGGAGTTCCCCGAAACCGCCCCCTGCGGGACACCCCCGTCCGGGCTGATGACTCCTACCGCAACCAGGCGGTAGGGGTGCGCCCGCAGCAGCCCGCCGCCCGGCGGGCTTTTCCATGCCCGCCCGATGTCACGGAGCGCGCATGTCCTTCGCCACCTGCCTCATCGTCATGCTCGGGGGCGCCATCGGCACCCTGGCCCGCTACACCGTCTCGGTGCTGGCCCTGCCCATCAGCCGCGAGCTGCCCTGGGGCACCATCATCATCAACGTCACCGGCTCCTTCCTCATCGGCTTCTTCGGCACGCTGACGCTGGCGCAGGGCCGCTACCCGGTCTCGGAGAACCTGCGGCTCTTCGTCATGATCGGCTTCTGCGGCGGCTACACGACCTTCTCCTCCTTCAGCCTGCAGACGCTCGACCTGCTGCGCGGCGGGGCGGTGCTGCGGGCGGGGGTCAACATCATCGGCTCGGTGCTGCTCTGCCTCGCCGGCGTCGCGCTCGGCCATGCGTTGGCGGCGCAGCTGAATGGCGGGGCGGCGCCGATCGTGCGGGCGGCGATCGAGGAGGAATGAGGTGTTCCCGTCCCTCCGCCCGCGATGCCGTTGCGTGGCGCCCCGGCCGCGCCGTCAGGCCAGCGCCACGGCCGGCCGCTTGAACAGCCGCACCGCCAGGGCCGTCACCACCGTGCCGGCCAGCAGCGCCACCACATAGCCGCCGAGATGCGTCACCGCATTCGGGATCGGCAGCACGAAGACGCCGCCATGCGGCACCCGCAGCTCGGCGCCGACCGCCATGGAGATGGCGCCCGCGACGGCCGAGCCGAGGACCAGCGCCGGGATCACCCGCAACGGGTCCTTGGCGGCGAAGGGGATCGCGCCTTCGGAGATGAAGGCGAGGCCGAGCACGCCCGCCGCCGGCGCCGCCTCCCGCTCCTCCAGGCTGAAGCGGTCGCGGAACAGGAAGGCGGCCAGCGCCAGGCCGAGCGGCGGGGTCATGCCGGCGACCATGGCGGCCGCCATCGGGCTGTAGACCGAGCTCGCCAGCAGCCCGGTCGAGAAGGCATAGGCCGCCTTGTTCACCGGCCCGCCCATGTCGAAGGCCATCATCGCGCCGATCAGCAGACCGAGCAGGATGGCGGCGCTGCCCTGCATGCCGCGCAGGAACTCGGTCAGCCAGCCGAGCGCCGCGGCGACCGGCCCGCCCGCGACATAGATCATCAGCAGCCCGGTGATCATGGCGCCGAGCACCGGCAGGATCAGCACCGGCTTCAGCCCCTCGAGCGTCCGCGGCAGCCTGAGCGCGCGGTTCAGCCAGGCGACCGCGTAGCCGGCGACGAAGCCGGCGACGATGCCGCCGAGGAAGCCGGCATTGAGCTGCGCCGCGATCATGCCGCCGATCATCCCGGGCGCGATGCCCGGCCGGTCGGCGATGGAATAGGCGATGTAGCCGGCCAGCGCCGGCACCATCAGCGCCAGGGCGGCGCGGCCGCCGATCTGGAACAGCGCGCCGCCCAGCGTGTCGCGATGCGCGTCGTCATAGACGTAGATGCCGCCGAGGGCGAAGGCGAGGGCGATGAGCAGCCCGCCGGCGACGGTGAAGGGCAGCATGTAGGAGACGCCGGTCATCAGGTGCTTGTAGGGGCCGCTGAGCGGCTTCTTGCCCGGCGCGGCGCTGGCCGCCGCCTCGCCGGCGCCGCCCCCGGCCGCCCCTTGCGGCTTCGCCTCGGCGAAGGCGCGGGCGATCAGCGCCTGGCCGTCATTGATCGCCGGCTTGGTGCCGCTGAGGAACACCTGCTTGCCGGCGAAGCGCGAGAGATCCACCTGCGTGTCGGCGGCGATCAGCACCAGGTCGGCGGCGGCGATCTCGGCCGGCGTCAGCGCGTTCTGCGCCCCGACCGAGCCCTGGGTCTCGACCCGGATGCCGTGGCCGAGCGCCTTCGCCGCCCCCTCCAGCCCCTCGGCGGCCATGAAGGTATGGGCGATGCCGGTCGGGCAGGAGGTGATGGCGACGATGCGGCGGCCCGCCGCCGGCGCGGCGGGTGCCGCGGCCGTGGCGTCGGGCGCCGCTGGCAGGGCGCGCGCCAGCACGGCGCCGGCATCGGCCAGCACCTCCGCGATGCGCGCCCGCACCACGCCCAGCCGGTCGAGCCCGGCCGGGGGCTCCACCGCCTCGCCGACCAGCAGCAGCGCCTCGGCCTCGGGGCTGGCGGGCAGCGGCGAGAGCACGCCGCGTTCCGTCCGCACCTCGACGGCGAGGTCGCGGCCGCCGCGCCGCGCCGCCTGGCGCAGCGCCTCGGCCGCCAGCATGGCCTGGACCGGGCTGTCCCCCGCCTCGACCACCGCGATCACTCCGGACATCCGTTCCTCCCTGGATTCTGTGCCAGTGGTCAGCCGAGCGGCTCGGCCCGCAGCCCGGCGGCGATGGCCTCCACCGCGGCGCGGCCCGGAAGCTGCGCGCCCGGGCGCTGCAGCTTGGCGGCGGCGAAGGCGGTGGCGCGGCAGGCGAGCGCCGGCAGCGGCAGCTCCTCGGCCAGCCCGGCGGCGATGCCGGCCACCATCGCATCCCCGGCGCCGACGCTGCTGGCGACGGCGATCGCCGGCGGGCGGACCAGCACCACCGCCGCAGCGGTGACGAAGAGCGCCCCCTCGGCGCCGAGCGAGACGGTGACGAGGCCGATGCCGCGGGCGACGAGCGCGCGGGCGACGGCCACCAGGGCCGCGCGGTCGGGCAGCGCATGGCCGGCCCAGCCCTCCAGCTCGTGCCGGTTCGGCTTCACCGCCTGCGGCATCACCGGGCCGGCGAGCACGGCGGAGAGCGCGGCGCCGCTGGCATCGACCACCACGCGGGCGCCCTGCTCGACCAGCAGGCCGGTGAGGTCGGCATAGGTCTCGGCGGCCAGGCCGGGCGGCAGGCTGCCGGAGAGCACCGCCGTCGTGCCCGGCCCGGTCGCCGCGTGCAGCGCGGCGAGGGCGAGGTCGAGCGCCTCCGGCGAGGGCGCGCTGCCGGGGAGGTTGATGTCGGTGGTGTCGCCCTTCGCCTGGTCCAGCAGCTTGATGTTGGTGCGGGTCTCGCCGGGGATGCGGATGCAGTGATCCACGATGCCGCGGTCGGCGAAGAGGGCGCGGAAGGGCGCGTCGTTCGCCTCGCCCAGCAGGCCGGTCGCGGTGACCGGGGCGCCCCAGTCGGCGAGGCAGGCGGCGACGTTGATGCCCTTGCCGCCGGCATGGCGCAGGCTGTCGCGGGCGAGGTTCACCGCGCCCGGCAGCAGCGCGTCCAGCACCACGGTCTGGTCGATCGCCGGGTTGAGCGAGAGGGTGACGAAGGGCGCGGCCATCAGGCGGCCACCTGCGCGGCGGGCTGCGTCATGGCGCGCAGCGCCGGCTCCAGCGCCCGCACCTCCTCGGCGGTGCCGCAGGCGAGGGCGCGGGCGGCGAGGTCGCGCAGCCCGGCGAGCTCCGCGCCCCGCAGCGCTGCCTTCACCGCCGGGATGTCGCGCGGCGTCATCGACAGCTCGGCGACGCCGAGCCCGGCCAGCAGGGCGGCGCCGAAGGGCTCGCCGGCCAGCCCGCCGCAGACGCCGACCCAGCGCCCGTGCCGCGTCGCCGCCTCCACCGTCTGGCCGATCAGCCGCAGCACCGCGGGGTGCAGGCTGTCGGCCTCGGCGGCGAGGTCGGGATTCTGCCGGTCGATCGCCAGGGTGTACTGCGTCAGGTCGTTGGTGCCGACCGAGAAGAAGTCGACATGCCGGGCCAGCGCATCCGCCTGCACCGCCGCCGCCGGCACCTCGACCATGATGCCGAGCGGCACCGCGGGCGCGCCGAGCTCGGCGCGGATGCGCTCGCAGGCGGCGCGCAACGCGATCACCTCCGGCACCGAGGTCACCATGGGGAACATGATGGAGAGCGGCCCGCCCGCCGCGGCGGCGCGGTAGAGGGCGCGGAGCTGCGGCTCCATCAGGTCGGGCCGGCGCAGCAGCAGCCGGGCGCCGCGGACGCCGAGGAAGGGGTTGGCCTCCACCGGCAGGCGCAGATGCGGCACCTGCTTGTCGCCGCCGATATCGAGGGCGCGGACGATCAGCGGCCGGCCCTCCAGCGCCGCCAGCATGGCGCGGTAGATGGCGTGCTGGTCCGCCTCGTCCGGCGTGTCGCCGCGCTCGAGGAAGAGGAACTCGGTCCGCATCAGCCCGACGCCCTCGGCGCCCTGGGCGAGGGCGAAGCCGGCTTGGTCGGGCGTGTTGATGTTGGCCGCGACCTCGATGCGGTGGCCGTCGCGCGTCACCGCCGGCTCGGCCCGGAGCGCCGCCTCGCGCGCCCGCTGCTCCCCCTGCGCGGCGAGGAAGGCGCGGGCCGCGGCGAGGTCGGCCTCGCCGGGGGAGAGGTGCAGCCGGCCGGCGCCGCCATCCAGCACCGCCTCGGTGCTGGGGGGCAGGTCGAGCAGGGCCGCGGTGCCGGCGACCATGGCCGGCAGGCCGAGGGTGCGGGCGAGGATCGCGGTGTGCGAGGTCGGGCCGCCCGCCGCCGTCGCCAGGCCGACCACCCGCTTCGGGTCGAGCCCGGCGGTGTCGGAAGGCGCCAGGTCCTCGGCGACCAGGATCACCGGCCCCTCCGGCAGGGAGGCCAGGGAGCCGCCGGCCAGGGTCGGGTCGATCTGCGCCAGCACGCGGCGGCCGACATCGCGCAGATCGGCGGCGCGGCCGGCCAGCACCGGGTTGCCGAGGGCGGCGAGGCTGCCCGCCACCCGCTCCACCGCCTGGTGCCAGGACCAGGCGAGGCCATGGCCCTCGACCATGAGCTGGCAGGTGAGGGTGATCAGGTCGGGGTCCTCCAGAAGCCCGGCATGGGCGCGGAAGATGGCGGCCTCGCCGGGGCCGAGGCGGCGGGCGGTGTCGTCCTCCAGCGCCTTGAGCTGGGCCCGCGTCGCGCGGATCGCCGCCTCCAGCCGGGCGCCCCCCTCGGCGAGCGGCAGCGGCGTGTCGGGGATCGCCGCCTCGGCCTGGGTCAGCACATGCACGCGGCCGATGGCGAGGCCGGGGCTGGCGCCGATGCCGGCGAGGGCGACCAGCGGCCCCGCCGGCTCCCAGCCCCGCACCGGCGCCGCGGCGCGCTGCGCGGCCAGCGCCGCATCCGCCTTCTCCTGCGCGCTGAGGCCGGTGATGGTGGCGCGCAGCCGGGCCAGCGCCGCGGCGGCGTCGCGCCCATCGGCCGAGACGGTGATGCGGTCGCCGGGCCGGAGGCCGAGCTGCAGCAGCCCGACCAGCGCCGTCGCCTCCGCCGCCTGATCGCCGTGCCGCACCTGCACCCGGCAGCCGGTGGCGCGGGCCGCCTCCACCCAGCGGGTGGCGGGGCGGGCATGCAGGCCGGCCGGGTAGTCCACCACCCAGTCGAAGCGCTCGGCGAGGTCCTGGGCGGGCGCGGCCGGCGCCGCCGCGGCCGGCTCGGCGCCGAGGGCGGCGATGATCACCTCGGCATCGTCGGTGGTGAAGAGGGATTGCAGGGCCGCCGGGTCGTTCAGCAGCCGGGTGAGGCGGCGCAGGATGGCGATGTGCTCGTCCGAGGCGGCGGCGATGCCGATGACGAGATGCGCCACCTGGCCGGGATTCCATTCGATGCCGTCGCGGATCTGCAGGATGGCGAGGCCGTTGCGGCGGACCAGGCCGCGATCCTCGCCCAGGCCGTGCGGGATGGCGACGCCATGGCCGAGGAAGGTGTTCGCCGCCTGCTCGCGCCGCGCCATGCTGGCGGCATAGCCGGGCTCGACGCAGCCGGCGGCGGCGAGGAGCTGTCCCGCCTCCGCGATGGCGGCGGCTTTGTCGGCCGGCCGGGCATCGAGCCGGACGAGCTCGCGGGCGATCGGCATGGAGGCGGCTGAGGCCATGGGGACGTTCCTGCCTGGCTTGTTGCGGTCAATGAAAACGTTCTCAGTCACCTTGTCAAAGAATTTCGCTGGCCTTGGGCGGGAACGGGCTTGAGGCCGGCAAAAGGCTGGGGTTATCTAGAGATCAGATGGTGAAACCGATCTCACAGCTCAGCCCCTTCCACCAGCGGTTCCGCCGTCCGCCGCGCCCCGTCCCAGGGGGCAACGCGCGGGGGCGCGCCGCGTGACGGCGAGCATCAAGGATGTCGCCCGCGCCGCCGGCGTCTCCCCGGCCACCGTCTCGCGCGCCCTCGGCAAGGGGCCGGTCAGCGCGGCGCTGCGGGCCCAGGTGCTGGAGGCGGTGCGCGCCACCGGCTACCGGCCGAACCTCGCCGCCCGCCGCCTGCGCTCGCAGGAGAGCGGCACCATCGGCCTCGTCGTCGCCGATATCGGCAACCCCTTCTTCACCGGCGTCGCCCGGGCGGTGGAGGAGGCCGCCTACCAGGCGGGGCTGCGCGTCATCCTCTGCAACACCGGCGAGGACCCGGCGCGGGAGGCGATCTATCTCCGCCTGATGCAGGAGGAGCGGGTCACCGGCATGATCCTGGCGCCGACCCGCGTCACCGCCGAACGCCTGGCGACGCAGCCGCCCGAGGTGCCGGTGGTGCTGATCGACCGCGCCGGGCCGCCCGGCGGCTTCGACAGCGTGCTGCTCGACAACCAGGCGGCCAGCGCCGCGCTGGTCGATCACCTGGTCGCCCAGGGCTATCGCCGCATCGCCGGGCTGTTCGGGCAGACCAGTGGCACCGGCATCGAGCGCGCCGAAGGCTACCGCGCCGCCATGGCGCGGCACGGGCTGCCGGTGCGGGAGCGCTTCCTGCTGCCGCAGGTGGTGGCGGCCGAGCAGGGCTTCGCCGCGCTGCGGGCGGAGGGGCCGCTGCCGGAGGCGGTGCTGGTCAGCAACTCCCTGCTGCTGATGGGCGTGCTGCGGGCCAGCCGCGCGGCCGGGCTGCGCATCCCGGCCGACCTGGCGCTGGCCGGCTTCGACAACGAGGACTGGACCGGGCTGGTGGAGCCCGGCCTGACGGTCGTCGAACAGCCGCTCGCCGAGATCGGGCGGGTGGCGATGGCGCTGCTCTTCGAGCGGCTGCGCCTGCCCGGGACGCCGGTCCGCAAGGTGATGCTGAGCGGCCGTTGCGTGCTGCGCGGCTCCACCGCCCGCCGCGGCGGGCCGGAAGCCGATTGACCCCCTGCGCCGTCCGCTGTCCCATGCCCGGAACACAGGCAAGGCCTTTCCCATGACCAAACCCCGGCGCATTCCGGCCACGGAATTCGCCGCGCCGGCCTGCGGCCACGTGGCGGCGGCCGCGCGGCCGGGCCGGCGCGGCGCCCGGCGGGCGCCTCTCTCCCTGCTCCTCCTCGGGCTGCTGCTGCCGCTCCTCTCGGCCTGCGGCGGCGGCGGCGGTGGCTGTGCGGTGCGCCTGGCCAATGCCTCCAGCCTGCCGGTCGAGCAGGTCTATGTGGCGCCGATGGGCGCGCCGGGCTGGGGCCCGGACCAGCTCGCCCCGGCGACCCTCGCGCCCGGCGCCGGCATGCCGCTGCGCTTCGCCGGCCGCGGTCGCTTCGGCCTGCGTGCCGTCTGGACGGATGGCCGCGCCATCGAGATGCATGACGTCGAGGCCTGCGCCATCAGCCGCGTCACGCTGCGCGACGGGGCGATGCAGGCCGAATGATGCCGGCGGCCTGACGGATTCATGCAGGCCGGGCGTCCGAACGGGCGCCGCCGATGGCGGTCGTTGATGGGGCGCCAGCAACGGCCGTTGGTATGAGGGTGCCCGCCCCCTGCCGCGTCCGCTATGCGGCGGCGGCCGACAGGCGCTGCGGCAGCACCGCCCGCAGGGCGCGGACCAGCTCGCCGATCATCGCATCGGTGTGGAAGGGTGTGGCGCAGAGCCGCAGCCGCTCCGTGCCGCGCGGCACCGTCGGGTAGTTGATCGGCGTGGCGTAGAGCCCGTGCTCCTCGAGCAGCCGGCGCGCTACCTCGCGGCAGAGCGCCGCCTCGCCCACCATGACCGGGACGATATGGCTCGGCCCCGGGATGCGCGGCAGGCCGGCGGCGTCGAGCGCCGCCTTCAGCGCCGCCGCCCGCTCGGCCAGGGCCTCGCGCCGGGCGGCGTCGCCCCGCAGGGCACGGACGCTGGCCAGCGCCGCCGCGGCGACCGCGGGCGGCAGGGAGGTGGTGAAGATCAGCCCGCCGGCGGTGCTGCGGATGAAATCGACCAGCTCCGCCTCGCCCGCGACATAGCCGCCGAAGACGCCGAAGCCCTTGGCCAGCGTGCCCTCGATGAGGTCGACCCGGGCCGCGACGCCGTCGCGCTCGGAGATGCCGCCGCCGCCGGCGCCGTAGAGGCCGACGGCATGCACCTCGTCGAGATAGGTGATGGCGCCGTGGCGCTCGGCGAGGTCGCAGATGGCGCCGATCGGCGCGATGTCGCCATCCATGGAGTAGACGCTCTCGAAGGCGATCAGCTTCGGCACGCCGGCGGGCGCGGCGGCCAGCTTCGCCTCGAGATCGGCGAGGTCGTTGTGCTGCCAGATGACGCGGGTCGCGCCCTTGGCGTGGCGCATGCCGGCGATCATCGAGGCGTGGTTCTTGGCGTCGGAGAAGACCCAGAAGCCGGGCAGGGCCTCCAGCACCGCCGAGATCGCGGCATCGTTGGCGATGTAGCCGGAGCCGAAGAGCAGGGCGCCGGACTTGCCGTGCAGCGCAGCCAGTTCCGCCTCCAGCGCCGCGTGCAGCGGCGAGGTGCCGGAGATGTTGCGGGTGCCGCCGGCGCCGGCGCCATGCTCGGCGACGGCGCGGCCCGCCGCCTCCAGCACCGCCGGGTGGTTGCCCATGCCGAGATAGTCGTTGGAGGACCACACCGTCACCTCGCGCGGCCCGGCCGCGCTGTGCCAGCGATAGACCGGGAAGCGGCCGGCGAGCTTCTCGAGCTGCGCGAATTCGCGGTAGCGGCCTTCCCGGCGCATGGCGCCGAGCCTGTCGCGGCAATGGGCAAGGAGGGCGGCACGGGTCTGCATGGCAGGGCGGTGTGTAGCACTCCGCCAGCCGCGGCGAAGTGCCGTTTCCCACCGCGAATCGATGAAAGCGCTGCAATCCTGCGCTGCGGTGCGCGCGTGGGGCGGCGGCAATTGCCGATCCGGCCGGCCGCGCGCATGCTCCGCCGCGAGACGGAAGCGGGCCCGGACTAGGGCCAGGGCCGAAGGCAGGGAGGGGCGAGATGCGGATCGGCAGCGGGCGGCGGGGGCGGCATCATGGCTGAGCGCCTGCATCCCAAGCTGCGGGCCCTGCTCGCGGATGACTGGGCCGCGGTGGATCCGGAGCTGCCCGGCCTGCTGCACCTGCTGTTCAGCCGCAGCGCCGGCGAGGACTGGCACAAGGCCGGCACCTTCAAGGACCACCTGCTCGGCGTCTGCCGCACCCTGACGCTCTGGGACCAGCCGCGGGAGGTGCGGCTGCTCGGGCTGTTCCACAGCGTCTATTCCAATGAATACGTCGACCTGAAGCTCTTCGACGGCACCGGCAACCGGGCGGAACTGGCCGCGGCGCTCGGCGAGGAGGCGGAGCGGCTGATCCACCTCTTCTGCGTCATGCCGCGCAGCCGCTTCACCGAGCAGTTGCTGGCCGCGGACGCCCTGCCGCTGGAAGGGATGCTGCTGGACCGGCCCGAGGGGCCGCCGCTGCACCTCTCGGGCCGCGACGTCGCGGTCTTCGCCATCGCCACCATCGCCGATATCGCCGAGCAGTGGCATTCCTGGCAGGACGAGGTCTTCGCCGGCTTCCCGGCGGTGCGGCCGCGGCCGATCCGGGAGAACTGGGCCGCCTCGCTCTGGCCGGGGCCGCTGAAGCCGACCGCGACCGCGCTCTCCCTGCTCTCCCGCCTGGCCCGGGTGCTGGAGGACCTGCCCGAGGAGTGGGGCCTGCCGGTGCCGCCGGTCTTCGCGCGCTGCACGGCGGTGCTGGAGCCGGAGGAGGAGATGGCGGCCGTCACCCTCTACTGGCAGGCGGTGACGCGCGGCCTGCCCATGGCCGGGCTCGGCCCGACGCACCGGGCGCTCTCGGCCTGCATCCGCCACAACCCGCATGTCGGCGAGCCGCGGCTGATGCTGGCGCAGCTCGGCCTGCTGGCCGGGGACTGGGCGATGGCGGAGGCGCATGCCCGGGCCGGGCTCGACCTGCTGCAGGATTGGGGCGTCGCCTGGGACAAGCGCATCGCCTGGTCCGGCTGGGTGGCCTGGGCGCGGATCCTGCTGCAATCGGCCGAGGCGCGGCGCTGGCCGGAAACGCTCGGCGGGCTGAACGGGCTCGGGCTGGTCACTGCCTGAGCCCCGGCCGGACTGTCACGGCTTTGCAACAGACAGGGCCATTCGGGTCGAAATCAGAATGAATGGACGGCATCTTCTCGCCGTTCCGTGATAAGAACGTCCGGTGGCCGTGGCGCGGCCAGCCGGGAGAGGCCCCGTGTCGGGATGCAGCAGATGGACGGCGATGGCGGTGGTGGCGCTCGGCGCCGGCACGGCCGCGGCGCAGCCGGTCGAAGGCCTCTATCTCGGCGCCGGGATCGCCGCCAATGTCCATGAGAGCGCCGGGCCGCAGGCGATGCGACTGCACGGCCAGACCGGTCCGGCCGGCCTGCTCAGCCTCGGCTGGGGGTTCGGCAACGGCATCCGGCTGGAGGTCGAGGGCAGCTACCGGGAGAACGGCATCGCCCGGCCCGCCAGCGGCTCGGTCTCGACCTATGGCGGCATGGCCAATCTCTACATCGGCACGGAGCGTGCCCTCGGCGGCCAGCCCCTGCAGCCCTATCTCGGCGCCGGGCTCGGCATCGCCTGGACGGAGTTCCGTCAGGTCGGCGTCGCCGGCACCCCGCTCGGGCCGGGCCGGCGCGTCTTCGACGATGTCGATGGCCGCCTGGCTTTCCAGGGGATCGCCGGCATGGCGCTGCCGATCCTGGCCTTGCCCGGCCTCGCCCTGGCCACCGAATACCGTTTCCTCGGCACGGCCGGCGATGCGCGGATCGAGAGCCGGGCCGAGGGGGCCGGCGGCCAGCTGCCCAGCCAGGGCACGGGCCAGTTCGCCAACCGCAACCACACGCTGCTGATCGGCCTGCGCTACGCCTTCGGCCGGCCGGCGGCCGAAGCGGCCGGGCCGCAGGAGGCATCGGCCGCGGCCGAGCCGGTGCGGCTCTACCTGGTGCATTTCGACTGGGACCGCAGCGAGCTCAGCGACCGCAGCCGCCGCACCCTGGCCGAGGCGGCGCGGCAGGGCGGCCCGTATCGCCTCGCCCGCATCGCGGTGCGGGGCAGCGCGGACCGGGCGGCGACGCCGGAGGCGCGGGAGCGCCTGACGCGGCAGCGGCTCGAGGCGGTCTGCGCCGAGCTCGAGCGGCTGGGGGTCGGGCGCGAGGAGATCGCGCTCACCGGCCCGGGCGCGACGCAGCCCGCCGCGGCGCTGGGCACGCCGCGGCGGCGCATCGAGATCCTGCCGCAATAGGTGGGGCATACCGGCGCGGAAGCCCGCGCCGCGCTGCGGCCTGTTGCGGGTCCGGGACGGGCACTCTTTCCCGCGCGCCCCAGGGGCGGCATGGTGCGGCGATGATGCCGGCCCGGGATGGCCGGCCCCGTGCCGGACGGACCCCAGCCGGTCCGGCCTGTCGAAACGAGGAAAGCCGTCCATGATCCGCCTGCCGCGCCGTGCCGCGCTGCTCACGCCGCTCGCTCTGCCCTTCCTCGCGCCCGGTGCCGCCCGGGCGCAGGAATGGCGGCCGAATCAACCCATCCGCATCGTCGTCCCGGCGGCGCCCGGCGGCACCGCCGATATCAGCGCCCGGCTGCTCGCGCCCTATCTGCAGGCGCATTACGGCCAGAACTGCGTCGTCGAGAACCGCTCGGGCGCCGGCGGCGTGATCGGCACCGCCGAGGTGGTGCGGTCGGCGCCCGACGGGCTGACGCTGCTGCTCGGCAATATCGGACCGCAGGCGATCGGCCTCTCGCTCTTCCGCAACCTGCCCTATGGGCGCGACGCGCTGCTGCCGGTCTGCGGCACCGTGCGCGGGCCGAACGTGCTCGTCGTGCACCCCTCGATCCCGGCCAACACCCTGCCGGAGCTGGTGGCGCATCTGAAGAAGAATCCCGGCAAGCTCAGCTACGGCTCGCCCGGCGTCGGGCAGAGCCCGCACCTGACCGGCGTCTGGTTCAACCAGGCGACGGGGACCGAGGCGATCCACGTGCCCTTCCGCGGCGCCGGCCCGGCGGCCATGGAGCTGGTTGCCGGCAACATCCAGTACATGTGGGACAACCTGACCAGCGGCATCACCCAGATTCGCGCCGGCCGCGTCCGCGCGCTCGCGGTCAGCAGCGCCGACCGCAACCACCAGCTCCCCGACATCCCGGCGGCGCGGGAGACGATGCCGGAGCTGGCCGGCTTCGACGTCAACACCTGGTTCGGCATCTTCCTCCCCGCGGCGACGCCGCGGCCGGTGGCCGAAAGCCTGAACGCCGCCATGAAATCCTGGCACGAGACCGAGGAGGTCAAGGCGCGCTGGCGCGAGATGGGCGGCGTCTCGCTCTATGGCAGCACCGAGCAATTCGCCGCCTTCGTGAATGCCGAGATCGAGAAATGGGGCACGGTGATCCGCAAGGAGGGTCTGCAATTGGACGTCGGCTGATGCGCCGGCGCCTCGCGCTCGCCGCGCCCGCCCTGCTGCTCGTCGGCCCGGCGCGCGGGCAGGGCTGGCGGCCGGCGCAGCAGGTGCGCATCATCGTGCCGGCGGCGGCGGGCGGCACCACGGACATCATGGGGCGGCTCTGCGCCCAGCACCTGCAGGCGCGCTGGGGCCTGCCGGTGGTGGTGGAGAACCGCGCCGGCGCCGGCGGCACCATCGGCACGCTCGAGGCGGTGCGGGCGCGGCCGGACGGCACCACCCTGCTCTCGGGCAATATCGGGCCGCAGGCCATCGCCTATTCGCTGTTCCGCGACCTGCCCTACAGGCCCGAGCAATTGCTGCCGGTCGCCGGGCAGATCCGCGGGCCGAACGTGCTGGTGGTGAACGCCGCGACGCCGGTGCGCAGCATGGCCGAATTCGCCGCCTGGCTGCGGGCCGAGCCGGGCCGGGTCAGCTACGGCTCCACCGGCGTCGGGCAATCGACGCATCTGACGCCGGTCTGGCTGCTGCAACTGCTGAAGGCGCAGGCGATCCACGTGCCCTTCCGCGGCTCGGCGCCGGCGCAGACCGAGCTGCTGGCTGGCAATCTCGGCTTCCTGGTCGACAACCTCACCGGCGTGATCGAGCATATCCGCAGCGGCCGGGTGCGGGCCCTCGCGGTGACCAGCGCCGAGCGCAATGCCGAGCTGCCGGAGGTGCCCGCGCTGCGCGAGACCCTGCCCGAGCTCGCCCGGTTCGAGGTGAACACCTGGTTCGGCCTGTTCGCGCCGGCCGGCCTGCCGCCCGAGGTGGTGCAGGCGGTGAACGGCGAGATCAACGCCATGCTCGACCAGCCGGGGATGCGGCAGCGCTTCGCCCAGCTCGGCGGCGTGCCGCTGCGCCTCTCGCCGGAGGGCTTCGCCGACTGGGTCCGCGCCGAGACGGAGAAATGGCGCGGCGTGATCCGCACCGAGGGGCTGCAACTCGATCTCGGATGACCACGCCATGCGCTTCCCATCGTCGTCCCGGCGCCCGGCATTGACGGCCCGTCGGGCACGCCGCAGCTTGCCGGCCAGATGATCCTCTCGCCTCTCTGGCTGCCGGTGACCCTGGCCGCCGCGCTGTTCCAGACCTGGCGCACGGCCATGCAGCAGAAGCTGCGCGGCCAGCTTTCGGTGAATGCGGCGGCGGTGGTGCGCTACCTCTACGGCGTGCCGGTCGGCGCCCTGTTGCTGCTGCTCTATCTCGCCGCCTTCGGCGGCGCGCTGCCCCCTCTCGGCGGCACCTTCCTGCTGCTCGCCGCCGCCGGCGGGCTGGGCCAGATCCTCGGCACCAACCTGCTGATCATGTCCTTCGGCTTCCGCGGCTTCGCGGTCGGCACGGCCTATGCGAAGACCGAGGCGGTGCAGGGCGCGATCCTGGCCCTGCTGCTGCTCGGCGAGCGCATCTCGCCGCTGGCCTGGTGCGGCATCGCGGTCGGCGTCGCCGGGGTGCTGTGGCTGTCGCTGGCCGGCAAGGGCCGCAGCCTCGGCGAGGTGCTGCGCGCGACGGTGCAGCCGGCGGCGCTCTGCGGCCTCTCCTCCGGCTTCTTCTTCGCCCTCACCAGCGTCCTCATCAAGGCGGCGAACCTGGCTCTCCCGGGCGAGGACCCGATCCTGCGCGCGCTGGTGACGCTGGTGACGGCGAACATCCTGCAGACCGTCATGCAGGGCGGCTGGCTGCTGGCGCGCGAGCCGGACCAGGCGCGCGCCGTCTTCGCCACCTGGCGCAGCAGCGCCCAGGTCGGCGCGCTCTCCGCCTGCGGCTCGGCCTGCTGGTTCACCGCCTTCGCGTTGGCGCCGGTGGCGATGGTGCGGGCGGTCGGGCAGGTGGAGATCATCTTCACGCTGCTCTTCGGCCGCTTCTATCTGAAGGAGAGGCCGGCGGCGGCCGAGATCCTCGGGGTCTGCGTGGTGATGCTCGGCGTCGTCCTGGTGCTGGTCGGGCGGTAGCGCCCCGGCCGTCGCATGCCATGCAAGGCGCCGCGGCCTGCCCGGGCCACGGGCGGCCGGTATTGCCGGCACGTGTCGCAGCCTGACGCATCCTTCATCGTCCCGCCGCGTCCCCGCCAGACCGGAGCGCGCATGGATGGGGCTGCGGCATGGCCGGCAGGCCCTGGCCGCCGCACCATCGAGGAGGAGTGACCCATGCGCTTCCCGAGCCCGATTCTCGCCGCTGTCCTGGCGCTCGCCGCCGGCCCCGCCCTCGCTGACGACAGCGCCGTCCCGGGCCTGGGACGGACGGGCGCGCAATGGCAGCGTCCCGTGGCCGAGAATCCCGAGATGAAGCCCTTCCTGCAGGCGGCGCCGGCCCAGGCCGCGGTGCCGGCGCAGACGGTGGCCGCGCCCGCGGCCCCGCCGGCCGGCCCGGCGCCGGGCGATACGCGGCATGCCGCGTTGCAGGACGTGGATCGGTTGCTCCGCCAGGCGGAAGGCGAGATGGCGGCGCGCAACCGGCAACAGGCCGGCGAGGAGCTGGAGCAGGCCCGCCTGGCGCTGCGGAATGCCGAAGCGGCGGGCGATGCCATGCCGGCCTCGGCGATGCAGCGCCTCCTGCTCGCGCAGCACGACCTGCGCAGCGGCCAGTACCAGGCCGCCATGCGGGCGACCGCCGGGGCCGAGCGCATCATCGAGGCCGCGGAATAGGCGCCGGACAAGGCCGGCGCCGCGGCGTCAGCCGGGCGGCGGATCGACCGGGCGCGGCTGGCCGGCCTCGTCCAGCGCGACATAGGTGATGTCGGCCGAGGTCACCTTGATCCGCTCGCCCTGGCCGTGGCGCAGCACCCAGGCCTCGACATGCAGGGTGAGCGAGGTGCGGCCGATGCACTTGAGGTCGCAATAGCAGCAGACGACATCGCCGACCTTCACCGGCTTGAGGAAGGTCATGTCGGTGGCCGTGACGGTGACCACGCGGCCGGCGGCCCGCGCCGAGGCGGAAAGGCCGCCGGCGATGTCCATCTGCGCCATGATCCAGCCGCCGAAGATATCCCCGGCGGGGTTGGTGTCGGCCGGCATGGCGAGGGTGCGGATGGCGAGCTCGCCGCGCGGGCCCGCCTCCCCGGCGCCGTCTGGCGCCTGGCCACCGGCCGCCCCGCTCATCCGGCGAAGAGGGCGCGGATGGCGGCCGGATCCACCGCCTCGACCCTGGCCGGCGACCAGCTCGGCTTGCCGTCCTTGTCGACCAGCACGCTGCGCACGCCCTCGCGGAAATCCGGGTGCCGGTTCACCACGCTGCGGGTCAGCGCCAGCTCCATCTCCAGGCATTCGTCGAGCGAGGCGCCGGCGCCGCGGCGGATCAGCTCGAGCGAAACGCAGAGCGAGGTCGGCGACATCCGGCGCAGGATCGCCACCTGCTCGCGCGCCCAATCGGTGTCCTCGGCCTCCAGCGTGGCGAGGATCGCCGGGATGCTGTCGCGGCCGAAGCAGCGGTCGATGGCGGCGCGGTGCGGCGCGAAGCCGGGCGCCGGCGCCGCCTCGGCGAAGCGCTCGACCACCGCGGCATCGCCGCCGAGCAGCGCCTCGCGCAGCGCCGGCAGCTTTGCCTTGGGCACGTAATGCGTGGCGAGGCCAGCATGCACCGCATCGGCGCCGCGCAGCCGCGCGCCGGTCAAGGCCAGCCAGGTGCCGACCGCGCCCGGCAGGCGCGGCAGGATGTAGGAGGTGCCGACATCGGGGAAGAGGGCGATCGCCGTCTCCGGCATGGCGAGCAGCGCGCTCTCGCTGACGACGATCGGCTTGCCATGCACCGAGACGCCGATGCCGCCGCCCATGCAGACGCCGTCGATCAGCGACACCCAGGGCTTGCCGAAGGTGGCGATGCCGCGGTTCACGGCATATTCCTCGGCGAAGAAGGCCTCGATCGCCGCGCTGTCGCCGTCGATGGCGAGCTGGCGGATGCGGCGGACATCGCCGCCCGCGCAGAAGGCCTTGCCGCCGGCGCCTTCGAGCACCACCAGCCGCACCGCCGCATCCCCCTTCCAGGCATCGATGGCGGCCTGGAAGCCGCGGATCATCTCGAGGTCGAGGGCGTTGAGGGTCTTCGGCCGGTTCATCAGCAAGGTGCCTGCGGCGCCCTCGCGGCGGGCCAGGATGGTCGGCTCGGTGGTGTCGCTCACGCGGCGCTCCTTGGATGTCGTCCCGCGACATCGCCGGCGGCGGAGCATGGCTAGGACCGGAGAGGCCTCCGCCGCGGCGCGTCGTATATCGGGCGCAGCCGGGCCTCCGGCACTCATGCCCGCCCGCTCACGCCCGTTCGGCGCCTGCTCTAGCCCCTTGCCACCGGACCAGCAACCGACCTCGCCGGGCGCGCCCGCCCGGCGAACTTCCGTCCTGGCCTCCGGCCCGCCCGAGGGATGGGACGTCCCACCCGCGGCGCGGACCAATGAGGCCTTTCGGGCGAGGGCGCTACCGGCGGGAGAACAGCCCGACCGCGATGGCGGTCAGCACCGCGCCCACTAGGCCCTTCTTCGCCGACTGGCTGCGCAGCAGGGGCAGCACCATGGCGGCGCGCGCCGTGGTGTCGCCGACCTGCCGCAGGGCGTCGTCACGCACCCGCTGCGCCTCGAGGGCAACCGGATCCTCGGCATGCCGCGCCGCGAGCCAGCCGAGGATGGCGGCGAGCACGAGATCGACGCCGCCGATGATCAGCGCGGCGGTGGCGCCGTCCCGGCCCCGCGCCAGCCAGATCAGCGCCGCGACATGCAGCATGATCACCAGCATCAGCGCGAAGACGGCCGCAGCCGCGCCGAGGCCGGCCTGGATGGCGTAGCCGCGGCCGGTCCGCTTCCAGCGCAACGCCTCCGCCTGGGCTGCCAGGCGGAGCAATTGAAACATGCGCATCCCCGGCCGCCTCCCGGGTCAGTGACGATCGCGCGGATAGACGTAGGTGTTGCCGCCCATCAGCCGGCCGATCAGGTAGCCCGCGGCGGCGGCGATCGCCACCGCCGTCAGCGGCCGCTCCCGCACCGTCTCCGAGATCGCGTCCGCCTGGTCCTCGATGGTCTCGCGGGCGCGGTTGGCATAGCCCTGCACCTGGTCGGCGGCGCCGGCGAGCGCCGGGGTGACGCGGTCCTGCATCAGCCGCTCCACCTGCGCGCGCAGCTTCGCCAGCTCCTCCTTCGCGTCGTCGTTGACGCGCTGCGCGGAGGCCTGCGCCTGGTCCTTCAGGTTGCGGGCGTCGTTGGAGAAATCGTTCGCGGCGCTCATGGCATGCTCCTTCCGCAGGGGTAACTTGGCGACGGAACGCCGCCGCGACGCAACTGGTTCCGCCTTGTGTCGACCCGCCGCCGAAGGGTGTAAAGCCCCCGTCGCAAGGGGGCTGGGGACTCGCATGGACGCGCCTTGGCTGCGCTTCGAGGGTGTGCGCAAGCCGGCACTGGGGGTGCACGGCATCGACCTGGCCATGCCGCGCGGCGGCTGCACGGTGCTGCTCGGCCCGCCGGGCTCGGGCAAGACCGGCGTGCTGCGCCTGCTCGCCGGCCTCGCCTCGCCGGAGGCGGGGCGGGTGCTGCTGGGGGAGGCGGCGCTCGACCGGCCGCCGCCGGGCTGGGGCGGCGTCGGGCTGTTCCAGCCCGTGACGGGGGCGGCGGGGCGCCGCGTCGAGCAGGTGGTGACCGAGCTGGTGCTGTCCCTGCCGGGACCGCAGCGCGCGGCGCAGGTGGCACGCGCCCTGACGCGGCTCGGCCTCGATGGCCAGGAGGCGACGCGGCTCGGCCAGCTCGGCCCGGCGCAGCTCCGCCGGCTGGCGCTGGCCCGCGCCCTGGCGCCGCAACCCGCGGTGCTGGTGTTGGACGATCCCTTCGATGGCCTGGACCAGGCGTTGCGGCACCGGCTGGCCCTGGAATGGCGCGGGCTGTTCCGCCGCATCGGGCTGACGACGGTGGTGGCGACGCGCGAGCCGGGCGAGGCGATGCTGCTGGCCGACCACCTCGCCATCCTGGAGGCCGGCGAGGTGGTGCAGGAGGGCACGCCGCAATCCCTCTACGAGGAGCCGGTCTCCGCCCCCGTCGCCTTCCTGCTCGGCGACAACAACCGCCTGGCCGGCACGGTGCTGGCCCTCGACGGCGAGGATTGCCAGGTGCGGCTCGATTGCGGCCCGGAGCTCTGGGCGCGGCGCGGCGACGCGGCCGGGCCGGGCAGCCGCTGCATCGTCGCGGTGCGGCCGGAGCGGGTGGCGGTGGCGGCGATGAGCGCCGAGGAGATGGGCGAGGGCGCGCTGCCCGCGGCGCTGCAGGACGTGATCTTCCTCGGCGACCATCTGCGCCTGCTGCTGGAGGTCGGGCGGGGCGGCGCGCTGGTGGCGAAGCGCCCGCCCGGCAGCCGGGTGCCGCGCATCGGCGGCCCGGCCTCGGTGGCCTGGGACCCCTATGCGGCCTTCGCCTACCGGGCTTTGTGACGGCGGTCACTTGGCCTGCGGGGCCCGGCACCTAATCTCCCCCGGATCCTGAGGGAGAGAGCCATGCCCGTGTCCGCCCACCGTCGCCACCTGCTGCTGGGTGGCGCCGCCCTCCTTGCCGCGCCCCTGGCCGCGTCGCGCCGCGTCTTCGCCCAGGCCGCCGCGCCGGCGGCGCCGACCGGGCCCTTTTCCCTGCCGCCGCTGCCCTATGCGCTGGAGGCGAACGAGGCGGCGATCGACGCGCGGACCATGCAGATCCATCACGACCTGCACCATGCGGCCTATGTGAACAACCTCAACGCCGCGGTGAAGGACCACAGCGCGCTGCACGCCATGCCGATCGAGGCGCTGCTGGCGAAGCTGCCGGAGCTGCCCGAGGGCATCCGCACCGCCGTGCGCAACAACGGCGGCGGCCATGCCAACCACACCATGTTCTGGGGCATCATGGGCGGGAAGGGCGGCCAGCCGACCGGCGAGCTGCTGCAGGCCATCACCCGCGACCTCGGCGGCTGGGATGCCTTCCGCGGCGCCTTCGAGCGGGCGGCGAACACGCAATTCGGCTCGGGCTGGGCCTTCGTCACCGTGACGCGGGAGGGCAAGCTCGCCCTGGTGCAGAAGCCGAACCAGGACACGCCGCTGATGGAGGGCGGCCGCGTGCTGCTCGGCAACGATGTCTGGGAGCACGCCTACTATCTCCGCTACCAGAACCGCCGGCCGGAATACACGCGGGCCTGGTGGAACGTGGTGAACTGGGATGCGGTGGCGCAGCGCTACGCCGCGGCGAAGGACGGGACGCTGAAGGTGTAGCGGCAGGCGGTCCGGCTCGCCGGGGAACCGGCCCGCCGGGGAACCGGCCTGGGGGGCGGCGGGTTGAGGCCGCTTCCCCCTTCCTGGAGACGATGTTCCCCCATGCCGCAGATCCGGCTGAAGCCGCTGTCGCAGCAGACCATCGTCATCACCGGCGCCAGCTCCGGCATCGGCCTGGCCACGGCCAGGCGGGCCGCCCGGGCCGGCGCCCGCGTCTTCCTCGTCTCCCGCAACGAGGAAGCCTTGCGGCGGATCGTCGAGGCGTTGCGCGGCCATGGCGCGCAGGCGGATTTCGCCGTGGCCGATGTCGGCGACCGCGCGGCGCTGGAGGCGGCGGCGGAGAAGGCCCGGCAGGTCTTCGGCGGCTTCGATTCCTGGGTGAACGACGCCGGGACCTCGATCTATGGCGAGATCGAGAAGACGCCGCTCGAGGACCAGCGCCGGTTGTTCGACACGAATTACTGGGGCGTGGTGCATGGCTCGCTCATCGCGGCGAAGGCGCTGCGCCGGCACGGGGGCGCGCTGGTGAATGTCGGCAGCGTGCTGTCCGACCGCGCCGTGCTGCTGCAGGGCACCTACAGCGCCAGCAAGCATGCGGTGCGGGCCTTCACCGAGGCGCTGCGCATGGAGCTGGAGCGCGACGGCGCGCCGATCAGCGTGACCCTGATCAAGCCCTCGGGCATCGAGACGGCCTTCCAGGAGCATGCGCGCAACCTGCTGCCCACGCCCGGCATCCGCGTGCCGCCGCCGGCCTATGCGCCGGAGCTGGTGGCCCGCGCCATCCTGCATGCCTGCGAGCACCGCAAGCGGGAGATCGTGGTCGGCTTCGGCGGCCACGCCATCGCGCTGATGGGCAGCCTGTTCCCGCGCGCGACCGATCTGGTGATGGAGGCGGTGGGCTATCCCGCGCAGGTCAGCGGCAAGGCGCCGCGGCCGGCGCGGGCCGACAACCTGTATGCGCCGCGCGAGGACGGGACCGAGAGGAGCCTGACGCGGCCCGTCGCGCCGGTGCGCGAGACCAGCCTGTTTCTGGAGGCGCAGCTCAACCCGGGGCTGACCGCGGCGGTGCTGGCCGGCCTCGGCGCCCTGGCGATCAGCGTGGGCCTGGCCCGCCGCGCCGGGCCGCGGCGGCTGCCGCGTCCCCACCCGCGGCGCCCCGGCCGCGTCTGACCGGCGGCTTGCGGCGGGTGGTGGCTGCGGGCAGGGTCGGGCGGCCGGCCCATCCCGGCCACCATGCGGAGGACTCCATGCCAGCCACGCCGGGCTTCGCCCATCCCGAGGCCATCGTCTCGACCGAATGGCTCGCCGCGCATCTGCGCGATCCCGCGCTCCGCATCTTCGATTGCACCACCTACCT
This sequence comes from Roseicella frigidaeris, assembly GCF_003258945.1. Classification (GTDB taxonomy): domain Bacteria; phylum Pseudomonadota; class Alphaproteobacteria; order Acetobacterales; family Acetobacteraceae; genus Paracraurococcus; species Paracraurococcus frigidaeris. The sequence continues at coordinate 445,892 of NZ_QLIX01000001.1, forward strand.
GCACTACGAGACCGGCACCGGCCGGCCCTATCGGGTGGAGGCGGGCCGTGCGGATTACGAGGCGGCGCATATCCCCGGCTCGGCCTTCCTCGACCTGCAGGGCGAGCTCTCCGACACGGCGAGCCCCTTCAACTTCACCATGCCGGCGCCCGAGGACCTCGCCGCCCGCTTCGCCGCCCGCGGCATCGGCGAGGGCCGGCGCGTCATCCTCTACGCCCGCAAGAGCCCGCAATGGGCGACGCGGGTCTGGTGGATGCTGCGCGCCATCGGCTTCGACGACGCGGCGATCCTCGATGGCGGCTTCGATGCCTGGAGCGCTGAGGGGCGGCCGACCGAGGCCGGCGAGAGCCGCTACGAGCCGGCCCGCCTGACGGCGCGGCCACGGCCGGGCCTCTTCGTCGGCAAGGAGGCGGTGAAGGCGGCGATCGGCGATGCCGGCGCCTGCACCATCAACGCCCTCGCCCCCGACCTGCATCGTGGCGAGAATGACCGCTACGGCCGGCCGGGCCGCATCCCGGGCAGCGTCAACGTGCCGGTCAGCGCGCTGCTCAAGCCGGGGCGGCTGACCCTGAAGCCGCCGGCCGAGGTCGCCGAGCGCTTCGCCGCGGTGGGCGCCGATCCGGGGAAGCGCATCCTGCTCTATTGCGGCGGCGGCATCGCGGCGACGCTCGATGCCTTCCTGCTGCACCAGCTCGGCTACCGCGACATCGCGGTCTACGACGCCTCGATGAGCGAATGGGCGAAGGATCCCTCCCTGCCGATCGAGCAGGGCTGACCGCGCATCGCCGGCCGGCGATGCGCTCACGTAGGCAACCCTCGTACCGGCCTGCAAGATCCTGACGTGCAGCCGGCCGAGCGCCCGAACGGGCGCCGGCGCATTCGCGGCAACGGACCGGTCACGGAGACCGGTCCGTTGCCGTCAGAACAGCAGCCCCTTCTTCAGCAGGCCGTGCACGCCCTTCTCGCCGTTCACCGTCTGCGTCACGTGGAAATCGACGGCGAGGCTGCAAAGCTGGTAGGCATCGGCCGCCGAGAGATTGGCGCGGGCGGTGATGAAGGCGATCATCTCGCGCAGCGCCTGCTTCATGGCGAGGTCGAGATCCTCGTGCATGCCCATGCTGATGTAATGCGTCGCGGTCTCGGCGCGCGGGTATTTCAGCAACGGGTCGCGGGCGCCGCCGCCCTTCTCCAGGCCGAGGCGGAAATGCCCGGTCAGGCACATCTCGAGCGCGTTGATGCAGACCTCGCCATCGCCCTGCACGCCATGCCCGTCGCCGGCCGAGAAATTCGCCCCCGGCACGAAGACTGGCAGGAACAGCGTGGCGCCGGCGCCGATCTCCTTGTTGTCGAGGTTGCCGCCATGCGCCCGCGGCTCCTTGGTGCTGATCGTGCCCCATTCCGGCGGCGGCGCCACGCCCATGACCCCGAAGAAAGGCGAGAGCGGCAGGGTGATGCCGGGGCCGACCGGCACCTTGCAGGTCATCGCCTCCCGGTCGACCGGGATGTGCAGCACCCGGGCATAGGGGAAATCCTCGGGCAGCGTGCCGACCAGAGGCCGGAAGCCGCAGAAGCCCCAATCGGCGCCGAGGTCGATCCGCTCGATATCGACGCGCAGCGCGTCGCCCGGCTCGGCGCCCTTCACCGCCACCGGCCCGGTGAGGATATGCGGCCCGAGCCGCGGCACGCCGCCGGCATGGATGGCGGCCAGCCGCTCCGGCACCGCCAGGCCGCTGCCGGGCGGCGGCATCACCTCCTTCGCGCCGGAGACGCATTCCAGGATGACGAGATCGCCCGGATCGACCTCCTGCACCGGGGCGAAGGCGGCGTCGAAGGCGCCCCAGCGGACATTGGCGATGGTCGGCTCGATGCGATGCGTCGCGGGCATGCGGCTCCCCCGGTTCGGAAGCCTGCATGGAGGCAAGATGCCGGCGGGATGGCAAGGGGGCCGAGGGCGCGCCGGATGATAGCTTGCAAATCATTAGATGGCATGCCATCTAATTGGCATGCACCGCGCCACCGTGGATGAATGGTCCGAACTCGGGCCGAGGCTGATGGCCGTCGCCCAGTCCTGGCGGCGCGTCATCGCCCAGGCGTTGTCGGAGGAAGGCCTGTCGGATGCCTCGGCCCTGCCGCTCGCCCTCCTGCTGCGGCAGGGGGATGGCATCCGCCAGGGCGAGCTCGCCGAAGGCCTCGGGGTGGACGGCACCTCGGTGGTGCGCATCCTCGACAATCTGGAGCGCGAGGGGCTGGTCCGCCGGCAGGAGGACAGCCGCGACCGCCGCGCCAAGCTGGTCTTCCTCACCGAGGACGGGCGCCGGCTGGCCCGCCGCACCCTGGCGATGTTCGCGCATCTGCGGCGCGAGCTGCTGGCCGAGGCGCGGCCCGCCGATCTCGAGGCGACGATGCGGGTGCTGGAGGTCCTGACCCGCGCCCTGGCGGCGCGGCCCGAGCGGCGGCGGGGCGGATGAGCGCCGCGCCCGGCCCCAGCCTCGCCGATGTCGTCTTCTCGCTGAAGACCTTCGCGGCGGCGATGCTCGCCTATTGGATCGCGCTGTATTTCGACCTGTCGCGGCCCTTCTGGGCGGTCGGCACGGTCTACATCATCGCCCATCCGCTGGCGGGGGCGATCACCTCGAAGGCCGTCTACCGGCTGCTCGGCACCCTGATCGGCGGCGTCATGACCGTCCTTCTGGTGCCGAACCTGGTGAACGCGCCGGAATGGCTGACGCTCGCCATCGCCCTCTGGGTCGGGCTCTGCGTCTTCGTCAGCCTGCTCGACCGGACGCCGCGCGGCTATGTCTTCCTGCTCGGCGGCTACACCGTGCTGCTCGCCGGCCTGCCGCTGGTCAACAGCCCCGAGGCCGCCTTCGACACCGCGGTGGCGCGGGTGGAGGAGATCGGGCTCGGCATCCTCTGCGGCGCCCTGGTCAGCCGCACCATCCTGCCGCGGCATGCCGGGCCGGTGCTGCTCGCCCGCGTCGATGCCTGGCTCGGCCATGCCGCGCGGCTGGCCGGGGATGCGCTGCTCGGCGAGGCCCGGCCCGGGGATGCGCAGCGGGAGCGGCGGCGCCTGGCGGCGGATGCGGTCGATATGCGCGCCTTCACCACCCATGTCGGCTACGACACCTCCCGCCACCAGGCGCGGACGGACCTGCTGCACGGGCTGCAGGAGCGCATGATCCTGCTGCTGCCGCTGGTCTCGGCGATCGAGGACCATGTCGCCGGCCTGCGCCGGGCGGGCGCCCTGGCGGCGCCGGCGGCCGCCGCGCTGCGGGAGGTCGCGGCCTGGATGGCGGCCGATGGCGCGACCGCGGCGGCGCGGGTGCGGCTGCTGGAGCGGATCGCGGCGCTGGAGGCGACGGCGCCGCCGGGCTGGGAGGGGCTGCTGCTGCGCAACCTGGCGCTGCGGCTGCGCGAGCTGGTCGCCCTGTGGCGGGACTGCCGGGCCCTGCGCGCCGATCTGGCGACGGGCGCGGCGCGGCGGGCGCGCACGCGGCGGCTGCTGGCCGCGGGCGGCGGCGCCGACCGGCATCTCGACTACGGCATGGCGGCGCTCTCCGGCCTCGGGGCGACGCTGGCGATCCTGCTCGGCAGCGTCTTCTGGATCGCCACCGGCTGGGCGGACGGGGTGACGGTGCCGCAGATCGCCGGCGTCTTCTGCTGCCTGCTGGCGGCGATGGACGACCCGGTGCCGGCGATGCGCCAGTTCATGCTCTTCGTCCTGGCGGCGGCGGCCATCGCCTTCGCCTACCAGTTCGCGGTCTTCCCGATGCTCGACGGCTTCCTGCCGCTGGCCGCCGCCCTCGGGCTGACGCTGATCCCGGCCGGCATCCTGCTGGCCACGCCCGCCCGCTACCTCATCGGCATGGGCCTCTGCGTCAACATCCCCTTCATGCTGACCCTGCAATCGCGGCTCAGCCTCGATGCGGCGGGCTTCCTGAACGCCAACATCGCCCTGGTGCTGGCCATCGCGCTGGCGATGCTCACCTCCGCCCTGGTGCGCTCGGTGGGCGCCGAGGCGAGCGCGCGCCGGCTGCTGCATCGCGGCTGGGCGCGCATCGCCGCGGCGGCGGCGCGGCCGCGGCCGGGCGATCCGGGCCGGATCCAGCGCCAGCTCATCGACACGCTCGGCCTGCTGGCGCCGCGGCTCGCGGCCCTCGGCGCGGGCTCGCAGGCGATGGCCGGCGACCTGCTGCGCGATCTCCGGGTCGGGCTCGACATCGCGGCGCTGAAGGCGGTGCAGCCGGCGCTCCCCGGCCCGGCCGCGGCGCGGCTGGCGGCGCTGCTGGCCCGGCTCGGCGCCTATTACCGCGACGGCAAGGCGACGGCCGACGCCGGCCTGGCCGAGCTGGTGGCCGGCATTGATGCCTGCCTCGCCCTCACCGCCGCCCTGCCCGGCCCGGCCGCGCTCGGCGCCGGCATCGCCCTGGCCGGACTGCGGCAGGCACTCGATCCCGGCGCGCCGGCGCCCCGCCCCGTCGCAGCCCTCGCGGAGAAACACGCGGCATGATGCAGGACATCAACATCTACGGCGTCTTCGTGCCCGCCTTCGGCCTGCTGGCGCTGGCGGCCTGCCTGGTGCAGGCCGCGCTGCGGCGGCTGCTGACCGCCATCGGCTTCTACCGCTTCGTCTGGCATCCGCCGCTGTTCAACCTGGCGCTCTACACCTGCCTGCTCGGCACCGCGGTGGCGCTGATTCCGGTGATGCCGCGATGACGAAGCCATTGGCCGCCCATGCCGGCCGCATCCTGCTGACCGTCGCCATGCTCGCCTGCGCGCTGCTGCTCGGCCACCATATGTGGGACTACTACATGAACGCGCCCTGGACCCGGGACGGGCGGGTGCGGGCCGAGATCGTGCGCATCGCCCCCGATGTCTCCGGCCTGGTCAGCGAGGTGCTGGTCGAGGACAACCAGCGGGTCCGGCCCGGGGAGGTGCTGTTCCGGATCGACCCCCGGCGCTTCGAGCTGGCGCTGCGCCAGGCCGAGGCCGATGTCGCAGACGGCGCCGCCGCGCTGGAGATGGCGGTGCGCGACCGCGAGCGCGCCCGCCAGCTCATCAACGTCGCGGTCAGCCAGCAGGCGCGGGAACGGGCGGAGACCGCGGTGACGCGGGCGGAGGCGGCGCATGACCGCGCCCGCACCGCGCTCGATGTGGCGCGGCTCAACCTGGAACGCGCCGCGGTGCGGGCGCCGGTCGGCGGCAAGATCACCAATTTCCACCTGCGCCGCGGCGACTACGTCGCGGCCGGGGCGGCGGTGACGGCGCTGGTCGACGAGGCCAGCTTCTACGTCCTCGGCTATTTCGAGGAGAACAAGCTCGACCGCATCCATCCCGGCGATCCGGCGCGCGTCCGGATCATGGGCGATGCCGGCACGCTGGACGGCCATGTCGCCGGCATCGCCGGCGGCATCGAGGATCGGGAGCGCTCGGACAGCACGAGCCTGCTCGCCAATGTCACGCCGACCTTCAGCTGGGTGCGCCTGGCGCAGCGCGTGCCGGTGCGCATCGCGCTGGCCGGCGGCGAGGCCGACGGGCGGCTGATCGCCGGGCGGACCGCGAGCGTCGAGATCCTCGCCCCCGCCCGGCGGCAGGAGGCGGCCAACCGGCAGCCCTGACGCCGCCGGGCCCGGCGATGCCCTACAGCCAGCCCTTGCGCTTGAAGTAGACGATCGGCAGCACGGCGGAGCCGATCATCAGCAGGACCACCAGCGGATAGCCGAACTCCCAGTGCAGCTCCGGCATGGCATCGAAATTCATGCCGTAGATGCTGGCGATCAGCGTCGGCGGCATCAGCGCGACGCTCGCCACGGTGAAGGTCTTGATGATCGCGTTCTGCTCGACATTGATGATGCCGAGCACCGCATCCAGCAGGAAATTGGCCTTGCTGTTCAGGAAATTCGCATGCTCGACCAGGGAGCGCACGTCGCGCACCAGGGTCTTGATCAGGCCCTGGTTCTCCTTGCGCACCGTGGTCGCCTTCTCGGCCGTCAGGAAGGTCAGGATGCGCGAGAGGCCGAGCAGCGTCTCGCTGGCGCGGGTGGTGACCTCGCCGACCTGGCCGAGCGTGATCAGCGCGTCCTTCAGGTCCGCATCCTTCATCGACGCCTTCACCGTCGCCCGGGCGGAGCGGAAGGCGGCCTGGCTGGCGCGGTCCATATCGGCGGCGATGCGCTCCAGGATATCGGCCAGCCGGTCGACGATCTGCTCGAAGAGATGCAGCATCACCCCGTCCGGCGAGTTCAGCAGCGCCACCGGGGTGCGGTGGCAGCGGGCAGCGAAGACCGCGACCGCCCGCGGCGTGGCGTAGCGCACCGTGATCAGGGCGCTGTTGGCCAGCACGAAGGTGATGGCGGTCGAGCCCATCTCCCCGCCCTCGATGCCATAGAGGAAGGGGGCGGTCAGGAAGAGGGCATCGTCCTCCCGGTAGAGACGGGAGGAGCTCTCGATCTCCTGCATCTCCTCGCGGGTCGGGATCTCGAGGCGCAGCGCCTCCTGGACCTGCCGCTCCTCCTCGGGTGTCGGGGTCAGCAGGTCGATCCAGACCGCCCGGCGGAGCGCCTCCGGTTCCTGCGGACCTTCGCGCACCAGGAGATGGCCGTTCTCGACGGTATAGGTGGTCAGCATCCGGCGGTCCCCCGGGTCGGAACGGTGGCCCGCTTCTAGCCGCAGCGGCTGGGCAAGTCACCCCTGGCCCGGGGCTTGCTGACCCTCGGCCGACAGGCCCCCGGTCGAGAGGTGCAACCCATGCTGCGACGTCTCCTGCCGCTTTTGGGGGCAGTCCTTTGCCTTGCGCTCGCCCATCCCGGACGCGCCGGCGCGGAGGCTTGGCCGGCCCGGCCGATCCGCATCGTCGTGGTCTTCCCGCCCGGCGGTGCCTCCGACATCGCCGCCCGGATCCTGGCCGAGGCGATGGGCCCCAAGCTCGGCCAGCGCCTGGTCGTCGACAACCGGCCCGGAGCCGGTGGCACGCTGGCGGCGCTGCATGTCGCGCAGCAGCCCGCCGATGGCTACACGCTCCTGCTGAGCAACACGGCGCCGATCGTCACCTCGCCGCCGCTCTACAGCAAGCCGGGCTACGACCCGCAGGCCTCCTTCACGCATATCGCCTATATCGGCGCGACGCCGATGGTGGTAGTCAGCACCCTCTCGGTCCCGGCGCAGGATCTCAGGGGGCTGATGGCCTGGCTGCGGGCGCAGCCCGCGCCGGTGACCTACGGCACCTCGGGCGCCGGCTCGGTGGGGCATGTGGTGGGCACGATGTTTGCCCAGCAGACCGGAATTCCGCTGAACCACGCCCCCTATCGCGGCTCGCAGCCGATGCAGGCGGATCTGCTGGGCGGGTCGATCCTGCTGTCCTTCGACACCCTGCCGGAGAATGTCGAGAATATCCGCGCCGGGCGGCTGCGGGCCTATGCCGTGACCGCGCCGATGCGGGCCCCGAGCGTGCCGGAGGTGCCGACGGTGGGCGAGGCGGGGCTGCCCGGCCTGCTGGCGCAGAACTGGCTCGGCCTCTCCGCGCCGGCGCATCTGCCGGCGCCGGTCGCGGAGCGCCTGCATGCCGAGCTGGCGGCGGCGCTGCAGCAGCCGGGCGTGCGCGACCGGCTGGCGGGCGTGGGCATCATCCCGGGCGAGATGAGCCAGGCCGCCTTCACCCGCTTCGTCGGCGAGCAAATCGACACCGTGGGCGGCATGGTCAAGGCCATGGGCATCCGCAACGATTGAGTCGCAACGATGGAGCCGCGGCGCATCCCGGCGCCGCCGGACAGAGGGGGATCCATGGAGGAGGACGGCTTCCTGCGCCGCGCCATCGCCCTGTCGGCCGAGGCGGCGGCGAGGCCGGGCAGCGAACCCTTCGGCGCCGTGGTGGTGCGGGACGGGCAGGTGGTGGGGGAGGGGTTCAACCGCTCGCGCGATCGGCTCGACCCCACCTCGCATGGCGAGACCGAGGCGATCCGCGACGCCTGCCGCCGGCTCGGCACGCTCGACCTCTCCGGTTGCGTGCTCTTCTCCTCCTGCGAGCCCTGCGCGCTCTGCGTCGCCGCCATGGAGATCGCGGGCATCGCGCGCGTCGTCTACGCCGCCTCGCTGGCCGACAGCGCCCGGGTCCTGGCCCGGGTGCCGGCCGGGCTGCGGCGCGGCGGCGATGTCGCGGCGCTGCGGCGCGAGGCCGGGGCCCCGATCGGCCAGGGCCGCATGCCGGCGCGGCGGGCGCTGGTCGCCGAGGCGGTCGCGGTGCTGGAGGCCTGGGCCGCCGCGCCGGCTTGATCCTGGCTTGATCCTGGCCGGGGCGGGTGCTGTCCTGCCGCGCAGGGAGGGCCAGCGAATGCAGACGCGCCAGGTGCAGACGGGGCCCGGCCTCGTCTTCGATGTCTCGGTCGCCGGCGATCCGGCCGCGCCCCTGGTGCTGCTGCTGCACGGCTTCGCCGTCTCCCGCCACCTCTACGATGCGCAGCTTCCGGCGCTGGCCGCGGCCGGGTATTTCGCTGCCGCCCCCAACCAGCGCGGCTATTCCCCGGACGCGCGGCCCGATCCGGCGGATGTGGCACGGTACGATATCGAGCTGCTGATCCAGGACGCGCTCGACCTCGCCTCCGCCCTGGGCGGGGAGGGGCGGCGCTTCCATCTCGTCGGGCATGACTGGGGCGGCAGCCTCGCCTGGGAGATCGCGGCGCATTGGCCGGAGCGGCTGGCCTCGCTCACCATGCTCTCCCGCCCGCATCCCGGCGCCTTCGCCCGGGCGCTGGCCGAGGATCCGGAGCAGCCGCAGCGCTCCCGCCACCACAAGGCCTTCCTCGAGCCGGATGCGGTGCCGAAGCTGCTGGCCGAGGACTGCGCCTGGCTGCGGCGGCGGCATGCCGCCCAGGGCATCCCGCCGGCGCAGACGGCGAAGCATCTCTCGGTGCTGGGCAGCGAGCCGGCGATGGCGGCGGCCCTCGCCTGGTACCGGGCGCGCGGCACGGTGCACCGGCCGATCCCGAAGATCCGGGTGCCGACCCTCTTCCTCTGGGGCGATGCCGACGACACGGTGGGCCGCATGGCGGCCGCGGGCACGGGCGATTTCATCGAGGCGCCCTACCGCTTCGAGATCCTGCCGGGCGTCGGCCACTATGCGCCGGACCAGGTGCCGGAGCGGGTGAACGCGCTGCTGCTCGAGCATCTGCGGGCGCATCCGGCCTGAGCGGCCGGCCGAGGGGCGCCGCCGGGATCAGGCCGTCCCGAACCGGTCCCGCAGCCGCAGCAGCAGGATCAGGCCGATCTGCCGCACCGCCTCGGCCCGCTCGGCGGCGGCATCCTGGCCGAGCCGGCGCTCGAAGGCCGCCAGGATCTCCGCCGCGCCGCACCCGCGCACCGCCATGATGAAGGGAAAGCCGAAGCGCGCCCGATAGGCGGCGTTCAGCGCCAGGAAGCGCGCCTGGGCCGCGGCGTCCAGGGCATCGAGCCCGGCCGAGCCCTGCTCCCGCGCGCTGTCCTCCGTCACCGCGCCGCGCGCGAGCAGGGCGCCGGCGAGGTCGGGATGGCCATTGAGGAAGCCGGTCAGCGCCTCGCCCCGCAGCGCCCGCAGCACCGCGAGGAAATCGGCATGCAGCGTCTCGGCCGAGCGGCAATCCGGGCCGCGCGCCCAGATCGCCTCGGCGAGATCGGGGCGGTTCTCGAAGACGCTGGCGAAGCGGCCGAGGAAATCCGCCCGCGTCACGCCGCGGGCAGCCCAAAGCGTCGGGCGACGCCGGGGAAGTCGCTCTCCGCCGGATGCCGGCCGGAGGCGACGGTCCCATCCGCCGCGCGCACGAGCTGGCAGACCTGCATCCCCGCCGCCGCGGCGGCATCGAGCTCCTCGGCGACATCGGAGAGGAAGAGGATCGCCGCCGGCGCCAGGCCGAGCGCCGCGGCGATCGCGGCATAGCTTGTGGCCTCCCGCTTGCCGCCCATGGCGGTATCGAAGAAGCCGGCGAAGAGCGGCAGCAGGTCGCCCGCCTCGCTATGGCCGAAGAGGTCGCGCTGCGCCTCCACCGAGCCGGAGGAATAGACCGCGAGCCGCAGCCCCGCCGCCCAGGCCCGCAGGCAGGGCGCGACATCGGGCCAGAGATGGCCCCGCAGCCGGCCATCGGCATAGCCCTGGTGCCAGATCAGCCCCTGGAGCGCCTTCAGCGGCGTCACCTTGGCATCCGCCGCCATCCAGCCGCGCAGCGCCGCCACCGGGTCCTGGCCCGGCGCGGCGGCGCGGACCGCCGCCAGGATCTCCCGCACCGCCGGCGTCTCGCCCTCCGCGGCGAGGAACTCCTCCAGCGCCGCCGCCGCGAAGGGGAAAAGCCGGTCCTTCACGAAGGCGATGCTGGTGGTCGTCCCCTCGATATCGGTGAGGATGGCGGCAGGCCGCGGCATCTCAGGCGGCGACCGGGAAGCGCCCGGCGATGTCGCTGCCGGTGAAATGCGCCACCCAGCCCGACTGGTCGGTGAAGACGCGCAGCGCGGTGAAGCGCGGCGCCTCGCCGGCATCGAACCAGTGGCGGGTGTTGGCGGGCACGCTGATCAGGTCGCCCTGCACGCAATGCGCGTCCCAGACCTTGCCGTCGACATGCATGACGAAGTCGCCGCTGCCGCGGACGAAGAAGCGCACCTCATCCTCGGTATGGATGTGCTCGGAGAGGAATTTCTGCCGCATCGCCGCCGCTTGCGGATGGTCCGGCGTCAGGCTGACGACATCGGTGCTGCCCGCGCCCGTCTCGCCCATGAGCTTGTCGAGATAGGGGCGGTAGGCCTCCAGCACCTGCTCGTTGCTGGCCTCCTCGGGCACCGCCACGCCCTCCCACCGCTCGAAGCGCACGCCGATGGCGCCGAGCGCCCGGGCGATCTCGGCGGCGTCCTCGGTCCGCAGCAGCTCGCGGCCGGTCCCGGCCTCCCATACCGTCAATCGGCTCATCTCAGCGTCTCCTTGTCTCCATCTCGCAGGCGAGCATGAACTCCAGCGCCTCCAGCCGCATCAGCGCGGCCGGCATATCGGCGCCCCATACATAGATCCCGTGGCCGCGGATCAGGTAGCCAGGCGGGATCTCCGCCATGGCGGCCCAACGGTCTTCGACCACGGATTGCAAATGCGGGATGTCCTGCGCGTTGTCGAAGATCGGCAGCGTCACCGCCGCCGCATGCGTCGGCAGGCCGGGAAAGGCCTTCAGCAGCTCATAGCCCTCGAGCCGGATGGCCTCCGTCCCGGCCCGGGAAAGGACGGTGACGGGCACCGAATGCCCGTGCAGCACCGCTCCGGCATCGGGGAAGCGGCGATAGATGCCGCAATGCAACCCGGTTTCCGCGGAAGGCCGGTCGCCCGGGCGCAGCGGGCGCCCGGCAAGATCCACCCGGATCACCCCCTCGGGCTGGAGGAAACCCTTGTGGCCCCCCGATCGGGTGATGGCGAGCGTGCCGTCCGGCAATCGCACGGAGATGTTGCCGGCCGTGGCAGGGACCCATCCGAAATGGTCCAGGCGCCGACCGGCCGCAATGATGGCGGCGGTCGCCGTGGCGAAGGCATCGTCCGACATCGGCTTTCCGGAGAGGAATAGGGGCGCCGCGCCGCGCAGGCAGGCGCCCTGGGGGCCGGCCGTCCCCGCGTTGCTGGCCGTCCGGGGGACGCCGGCAACCCGGGGCAGCCGGCCGCGGCCGCCTCAGGCGGCGGGACGGCTCGTCGTGGTCGTGGTGTGGGTGGCGTCGGCCGACTGCGCCGGGCCGCCGATGCTGCCTGCCGGCTTGCCCGCCGGCGGCGCGCTCTCGGCCAGCGAGGCGTCGGGCTCGTCCTCCTTCATGTTCTTCTTGAAGGACTTGATGCCCGTGGCGAGGTCGCCCATCAGCGTGCTGATCTTGCCGCTGCCGAAGAGCAGCAGGACGACCAGCAGCACGATGAGCCAGTGCCAGATGCTGAAGGAACCCATGTGACGCCCCGATGACCCTGTCTGTTGTCGCACCCCGCGCCGCCCGGTCCGGCAACGAGGGGCGGCCCTGCCTGGCCCATGCCCATGGGACGCGGCCTTTCCGCGACCCGTCCCGGCATTGCCGCGGACACTAGTGCGCCGCCCCTGGCGGCGCAAACACGCAGATGGTTCGGGGCGCCCCGCCAGACAACCGGGGATGGCCCTTCGGGCGGGGAAGGGCCAGGAACGTGCAGGGGAATGGTTATCCGCCGGCTTTCGCCCGCTGATGCCGATGCCCGAGGCCGGCCGCCGCGCCGGCGCCGAGGCTGAGGGTCAGGCCTCCGCCTTGATGCCGAGGCGCTGGATCAGCCCGCTCCAGCGGGCGGTCTCCGCCGCGACGAAGCGGCCTGCCTCCTCCGGGCCGCTGGCCACCACCTCGAAGCCGCCCGCCTCCAGCACCTGCCGGGCCTGCGGCGCGGCGAGCGCCGTCCCGGCCTCGCGGGCCAGCCGGGCCACGCGCCCGGCCGGGGTCGAGGTGGGGGCGATGAGCGCGTTCCAGGCATAGCTCGCGGCATCCGCCATGCCGCTCTCGGCCAGGGTCGGGATCTCCGGCGCCTGCGGGATGCGCCGCTCGGCGGTGACGGCGAGGGCGCGCACCCGGCCCTCCCGGATCTGCGGCAGGATGCCGGCTGAGACCAGGATCATCGCCTCGATCCGTCCCGCCACCAGATCGAGGGTTGCCTGCGGGAAGCCGCGATACGGGACATGCACCATGTCGAGTCCGGCGCGCGCCATCAGGTCGGCCATGGCGAGGTGGCCGCCGGAGCCCGCCCCGACCGAGCCGAAGGACAGCCGGCCGGGATGGGCCCGGACATGGGCGATGAAGCCGGCGAGGTCGGTGGCCGGGACGGCGGGGTGCACGACCAGCAATTGCGCCGCGCGGACCAGCAGGGAGACGATGGCGAGGTCGCGGGCCGGATCATAGGGCAGGTCCGGATAGAGCGCCTTCGCAGTGCTGAGCGGGCCGTTGATGGAGAGGCCGATGACATGCCCGTCGGTCGCCTTGGCAACGAGGTCGGTGCCGATATTGCCGCCCGCCCCAACCCGGTTCTCCACCACGAAGGGTTGGCCGAAGGCCTGCGCGTAATGGGTGGCGACCGCCCGGCCGGTGATGTCCGGCGTCGAGCCAGCCGGGAAGGGCAGGATGAAGCGCACCGGCCGCTCCGGCCAGTCGGGCTCGGCCGCGGACGGCCCGGCCAGCAGCAGGGCCGGGGCGGCGAGGAGGTGGCGGCGGGCAGGGATCATGGCAGCATCCTCGGGCGGCCCCGGCGGCCGCCTGCGCGGCCTCTCATCGCCGGAGCCGGCCGCCGCGGCAAGCCGTCGCCGTGCCGTCCGGCGCACCGGGCATCAGGGCTTCGCGGCGGGCGGCTCGGCGCCGGCGGGCGGCGCGTCGGCGGGCGGCGCATCGGCGGGCGGGGCGCTCGCCGGCGGCGGCGCCGGCTCGGGCGGCGGCTTCGGCAACGCCTCGCCGGCCGGCCTGGCGGGCGGCTCCGGCGCATGGGCCGGAGCCTCGGGCCGGGCCTCCGGCGCGAGGCCCGGGGTCGCCGGCAGCAGCACCACCGTCACGCTGCGCTCCTCGGGCACCGCGCCGCGGGCGAAGGCGGCGCGGCGGGCCTCGGCGCGGATGCGGTCCGGGGCGATCCCGAGCTTGGCGAGCGCCGCCGCCACCTGGCCGGCGCGCCTGGCGGCGAGCTGGATGCCGCTCTGGGCGCCGCCCTCCTGCGGGCCGGCATGGCCGAGGACGCAGATGGCCCGCTCCGGCTCGCGCTTCGCCCGGTCGGCGGCGGCGGCGAGGTTGGTGCGGGCCGTCTCGCCGGGCGCGGCCGCGCCACGGGCGAAGGGGATGGCGAAGACATCGTCCTCGAGCTGGTCGGCACCGACGCAGTTGAAGGAGCGTGACTGGGCGAGGGCCGTGCCGGGAAGCAGGGCCGCCAGCAGGAGGAGGGCCGGGAGCATCAGGCGGCGGCCAGCAGGCCGGCCTCGCGCATCCGTGCCAGCAGGGAGGGGGCGTCCACCTGGGGATGGGCGGCGCGCAGCTCCGGCTCGGCGATGTCCGGCCGCGCCAGGATCCAGCCCGCGGCCTCCGCCTCGGGCGGCGCCAGGGGCAGGGTGCCCTGCGAGGTCTTCAGCACCCAGTCCGCGCCGCGCCGCACCGGCTTCGCCCCGGGCGCCAGCACCTTCCAGGCCGGCGCCTCCGCCTCCGCCTCCGGCGCCGGCGTCCCGGCTTCCGCCAGGCCGCGCGCCGCCAGCAGGTCGTTGCCGCCGCGCTGGAAGTGATAGCCGGCGACGAAGCGTTCCAGCGCCGCCAGCACCTTCGGGTCGCGCGCCAGCTCCGTCAGCCGCTGGGCGAGCTGGCCGGCGCGCGTGGTGAGCGCGAAGCGCGCGGCGGCCGAGCCGTCCTGCCGCGGCAGCGGCTTGCGGAACTCGGCGTCGTAGAGGGCGCGCTCGTGCAGGATGTTCAGCAGGTCCATCCCGAGCGGCGCATGCACGCCGAAGGCGACGTGCACCGAGGCCGGCGCCTCGGCCAGCGCGTCGTGGTACCAGCCGCGCGGCAGATAGAGCAGGTCGCCCGTCTTCAGCAGCACCTTCTCCCGCAGCCGGCCCTTCTGCTGCTCGTGCTGCGCCTGGGTCTCGGTGCGGAAGGCGGGGTGCGCGATCGGCCAGTCGGCACGGCCCTCCCAGACATTCCAGGTCTTCTCGCCCTCGACCTGCACCGCCCAGACGTCATGGGTGTCGTAATGCGCCGGGAAGGCTTTGTGGCTCTGCCAGGAGATGTAGACATTGGCCTGCGCCTTGCCGAGCCCGGCCCCCTCCAGCGCGCCGCTGACCGCGGCGAGGCCGGGGGTGAGGCTGTCCACGTCGTTCAGCACCACGCTGGCGCCGCGCCCCACCCAGTCCCGCACCCGTTCGGCGACCGGCTGCTGCACCGGGTCGTTGTCCCGGCTGGTGGCGCGGCTGCAATACTGCTCCGCGGGCACGGGGGTGCCGTCCATGACCAGCTTGAGCGACTGGCCGGACCAGATATGCGTCATGTCGAGCAGCCGGTTGATCTGCCGCCAGGACAGGACGTGGGCGAATTTCATCGCCGCGCCGCGAATGTGCAGTGGCTTGCGGTCGTAATACTCGGCAAAGAACTGCTCGGGCGTCATGGGCGCGAGCAGCGCGGCGAAGGTCATGCTCATGGCGCCCGACACTAGCCGATTCGCGGCCCGCAGGTCATTCCTCATCCGTCAGAGGTCGCCGCCGCCGGGCGGCCCCTGGCCTGGGGGTGCCAGGCAGGAGGCCGGTCTCGCCCGTCAGCAGGGAGGAATGCCGCCATGACGGACCTTGCCCCAGCCGGTGACCCCGCGCGCCAGGAGCTGCTGCGCACCGCCGCGGAGGCGTTGGCGCGGCTGGCGCCCGACCTGCCGCCGCCGGCCCGGCAATTGCTGCACCACCTCTATGCCGGCGTGCCGACGGCCGAGCTGGCCGGCCTGCCGGCCGAGGCGATGGCCGCCGCCGCGGCCAGCCTCTTCGCCCTGGCGCTGGAGCGCACGGCCGGGGCGGCGCGGGTCCGGGTATTGCCGCCCGGGCCCGGCCGCGGGCCGCATGCGGTGGCCGAGATCGTCACCGACGACATGCCCTTCCTGGTCGACAGCGCCCTCGGTGCCCTGGCCCGCAACGGGCGCGTCGTGCGGCAATTGCTGCATCCCGTGCTGAGCGTCCGCCGCGATGCCGCCGGCCGGCTGCTGGCGCTCGACCCGCCGGAGGGCGGCACGGCCGAGAGCATGATGCGCATCGCCCTCGGCGCCATGCCGGCGGCCATGCTGCCGGGCCAGTCGCGCGGTGCCGCGGATGACTGGCCGACGCTCGAGGCGGCGCTGGCGCGGGCCATGGCCGATGTGCGCCAGGCAGTGACGGATTTCCCGGGCATGGCCGCGGCGCTGCAGCAGGCCGAAGGCGAGGTCGCGGCCGCCCCGGCGGGCGCGGAGCCAGGCGGCGTCGCCTTCCTGCGCTGGCTGGCCGAGGACAATTTCGTCCTGCTCGGCCATTGTCGCTACGCCCTCTCGCCCGAGGGCGGGCTCGCGGTCGTCGCCGCCGAGAATCTCGGCCTGCTGCGCGATCCGCGGCTGCCGGTCTTCGACGTGCTGCGCGACCCCGCGCACCTGCCGCCCGTGGTGCTGGCGGCGCTGGCCGAGCCGAACCCGGTCACCGTCGCCAAAGCGAACATGCGCAGCACCGTGCACCGGCCGCAGCATGCCGATGTGGTGGCGACGCGGATCTTCGGCCCGGATGGCCGCGTCACCGGCGGCCGCCTCTTCCTCGGCCTCTTCGCCGCCGCGGCCTACAACCGCAACCCGCGCAGCATCCCGATGCTGGCCGAGAAGGTCGGCCGCATCCTCGCCGCCGCCGGACTCGACCCGGAGGGGCATGACGGCCGGGCGCTGCGCAACATCCTCGACACCTGGCCGCGCGACGAGCTGTTCCAGGCGCCGGAGGCGGCGATCCTGGCGGCCGCGCGGCGTGCCCTCGACCTGCAGGTGCGGCCGCGCCCGGCGCTGGTGCTGCGGCCCGATCCCTTCGGCCGCTTCGTCTCGGCCATCGTCTGGCTGCCGCGCGACACCTTCGACACGCGGCTGCGCGAGCGGGTCGGGGCCATGCTGGCGCGCGCCTTCGACGGGCATCTCAGCGCCTTCTACATCGCGATGGGGGATTCGCCGCTCGCCCGCATCCACTACATCATCGGCACCGAGCCCGGGCGCGCCCCCGCCGTCGATCCCGGGGTGCTCGAGGCGGCGATCGCCGAGGCGGCGCGCAGCTTCCCCGACCGCCTGGCCGAGGCCCTGATCGCCGAGCGCGGCGAGGGCGGCGCCGCCGCGGCGCTGGCGCGCTGGCGGGATGCCTTCCCGGCCGCCTACCGCGAGAGCGCGACCGGCGCCCAGGGCGTCGCCGACCTCGCCCTGGCCGAACGGGCCCTGGCCGAGGCCCGGCCGGCCGCCCAGCTCGGCCGCCCGCCGGGCGCCGAGGGGCTGGTGCTGCGCCTGGCCAATCCGGGCGGTCCGCTGCCGCTCGCCGATGCGCTGCCGCTCTTCGAGAGCCTCGACCTCCGCGCCGTCGAGGAGGTGCCGCACCGCCTCGTCGCGGCGGATGGCGCGACAGTGGTGCTGCATGTCTTCGGCCTGGCGCCGGCCGCACCGGCGGAGCCGGAGCGGTTCCCGGCGCTGCTCGCGGCGCTCGGCGCGCTGCTCGACGGTCGGGCGGAGGCCGATGGCTTCAACCGCCTGGTGCTGCGTGCCGGTCTCGACTGGCGCGAATGCTGGCTGTTGCGGGCGATGTACCGATGGCTGAAGCAGGTCGGCTTCGGCTTCTCGCAGCAGGCGGTGGAGACGGCGCTCGCCGACCAGCCGCGGGCGGCGCGGCTGCTGCTCGACCTCTTCCATGCCCGCTTCGACCCGGGCGCCGGGCGGGACGAGGCGGCGCTGCAGCAGGACTGGGCGGCCTTGCTGGACGCGGTGCAGAACCCCGACGAGGACCGCATCCTCTCCCGCCTGCGCGGCCTGCTCGATGCGGTGCTGCGCACCAACTACCATCTCGACCGGCCCTGGCTGTCGCTGAAGATCGACAGCGCCGCGGCCGGCGAGATGCCGGCGCCGCGCCCCTGGCGGGAGATCTTCGTGCATTCGCCGCGCATGGAGGGGACGCATCTGCGGGCCGGGCCGGTGGCGCGCGGCGGCATCCGCTGGTCCGACCGGCGGGAGGACTTCCGCACCGAGATCCTCGGCCTGATGAAGGCGCAGCGGGTGAAAAACGTCGTCATCGTGCCGACCGGCGCCAAGGGTGGCTTCATCCTCAAGCACCCGCCGCCGGCCTCCGACCGGGAGGCCTTCATGGCCGAGGGCATCGCCTGCTACCGCACCCTGGTGCGCGGCCTGCTGGACATCACCGACAACCTCGCCGAGGGCTGCATCGTGCCGCCGCCGCGGGTGGTCCGGCGCGACGGCGACGATCCCTATCTGGTCGTCGCCGCCGACAAGGGCACTGCGACCTTCTCCGACATCGCCAATGCGCTCTCGGCGGATGACGGCTTCTGGCTGGGGGATGCCTTCGCCTCCGGCGGCTCGGCCGGCTACGACCACAAAGGCATGGGCATCACCGCCCGCGGCGCCTGGGTGATGGTGGCGCGGCATTTCGCCGAGCTCGGCCACGACATCTTCGCCGAGCCCTTCACCTGCGCCGGCATCGGCGACATGTCGGGCGACGTCTTCGGCAACGGGCTGCTGATCAGCCGGAAGACCAGGCTCGTCGCCGCCTTCGATCACCGCCACATCTTCCTCGACCCCGATCCGGACCCCGAGGCCAGCTATGCCGAGCGCGCCCGCCTCTTCGCCCTGCCGCGCTCCTCCTGGGCGGATTACGACCCGGCGCTGATCTCGCCCGGCGGCGGCGTCTTCCCGCGCAACCTGCGGACCATGCCGCTCTCGCCCGAGGCGCGCGCCCTGCTGGGCCTCGCGGCGGAGCGTGCCGAGCCGGCGCTGGTGATGCAGGCGATCCTGCGCGCGCCGGTCGACCTGCTCTATTTCGGCGGTATCGGCACCTATGTGAAGGCGGCGGAGGAGAGCCAGGCGGAGGCCGGCGACCGCGCCAACGACGCCATCCGGGTGAATGGCGGCGCGTTGCGGGCCCGGGTGGTGGGCGAGGGGGCGAACCTGGCCGTGACCCAGGCCGGGCGCGTCGAATACGCCCGGGCCGGGGGGCGGATCGACACCGACGCGCTCGACAACTCGGCCGGCGTTTCGACCAGCGACCATGAGGTCAACATCAAGATCCTGCTCGCCGATGCCGAGCGCGAGGGACGGCTGACGCGGATGCAGCGCGACGCGCTGCTGCGGGAGATGACCGAGGAGGTCGGCCAGCTCGTCCTGCGCGACAATGCCCAGCAGCACCTGGCGGTCAGCCTGGAGGAGCGGGCCGGCGCCGAGGCGCTCCCCGCCCAGGCGCTGCTGATGGACCGGCTGGAAGCGGCCGGGGTGCTGGACCGCGCCGTGGCCGGCCTGCCCGATGCCGCGACGCTGCGCACCCGCATCGCCGCCGGGGAGGCGCTGACCCGGCCGGCCATCTGCGCCCTGCTGCCGCTTGCGAAGCTCTGGCTGACCGAGGCGATCGAGGCGAGCGACCTGCCGGAGGACCCGGTTTTTGCGCCCCTGCTCCTCGCCTATTTCCCGTCGCCGCTGCGCGAGCGTTTCCCCGACCTCATCGCCCGCCACCGGCTGCGGCGGGAGTTGGTGGCGACCGCCATCACCAACGAGGTGGCGAACCGGATCGGCTGTGCCGGGCTGGCGCGGCTCGCGGCGGAGGCCGGGCCGGTCGCGGCGGCGCGCGCCGCCTGGCTGGCCGGCGAGGGCTTCGGCCTGCCGGACGCCGCCGATGCCGCGGATGCCGCCGCCGCGCCGGCCGGGCCGAAGCTCGACCTGCTGCTCGCCCTGCGCCGGCTGCAGGAGGCGGCGGCGCAGAACCTCCTCGGCGGCACCGGGCCCATCGGCCCGGGCCTCGAAGCCCTGCGGGCCGGCCTGGCGGGGCTGATGGCCGGCGCGGCCGCCGGCGATCCCGCGGCCGAGGCCTGGCGGGCCGCCGGCCTGCCCGAGCGGGCGGTGCAACGCGCCGCCCTGGCCGGGCGTCTCGCCGCCGCGCCGATCGTGCTGCAACTCGTGGCCGAGACCGGCGCGCCGGCGGCGCGGGCCGCCGCGGCCTGGGACGAGGTGGGAGCCGCCTTCCGGATCGAGGCGCTGCGCCAGGCCGCGGCAACCGCGCCCGCCCCCGGCGGCTTCGGGCCCCGGGCCCGGGCGGCGCTGCTCGAGGATCTGACCAGGGTCCAGGCGCGGCTGGCCGCGGCGCTGCTGCGCGGCGAGACGCCGGACCCGGCGCCGGTCGCGCATCTGGCGCAGGAGGCGGCGATGGATGGCGACCTGACCGCGATCGGCGTCGCCGTGCGGGCGCTGCGGGGGCTGACCTGACCCCGGCGGGCGAGGCCGCCCCCGGCTCGGCCGGCGCCGTGCTGCCCGACCTGCTCCGGCCCGGCCTGCGCCTGGTCCTGTGTGGCAGCGCGCCCGGCGGGGTCTCGGCCCGGCGCGGCGCCTACTATGCCGGGCCGGGAAACAAGTTCTGGGACGTGCTGCACCGCATCGGGCTCACGCCGCGCCGCTTCGCACCGGAGGAATTTCCGCGCCTCCTCGAACTCGGGATCGGCCTGACGGATCTCTGCACCACGGCCGCCGGCGCCGATGCCGATATCCCGGCTGCCGCCTTCGACGTGGCGGCGCTGACGGCGAAGATGCGGCGCCACCGCCCCGGCCTGCTCGCCTTCGTCGGCAAGGGGCCGACGGCGCGGGTCCTCGGCCGGCGTGCCGTGCCGCTCGGCCCGGTGGCGGGGCCGGCCGCGCTGCCGCCGCTCTTCGTGCTGCCCTCGCCCTCCGGCCGTGCCTGCGGCGCCTGGGATCCCGCGCCCTGGCATGCGCTGGCGGCGCGGCTGCGGGACCTGCCGGCATGACCGGCAAGGCCTGGGCCTGGGCCCTCTATGACTGGGCGAACAGCGCCTTCCCCACCATCATCTCCACCTTCGTCTTCGCCACCTACTTCACCCAGGCCATCGCGCCCGACCCGGCGACCGGCCAGGCGCAATGGGGTTGGATGCAGGCGGCGGCGGGCTTGGCGATCGCGCTGCTCTCGCCGCCGCTCGGCGCGCTCGCCGATGCCGGCGGCCGGCGCCGGCGGATGCTCGCCCTCTGCACCCTGGCGATGGTGATCGCCACCGCCACGCTCTGGTTCGCCCGGCCCGGACGGGACTCGACCCTGCTGGCGCTCCTCGGCGCCGGGGTGGCGACCATCGCCTTCGAGCTCGGCACGGTCTTCTACAACGCCATGCTGCCGCAGGTGGCGCGGCCGGCGGCGATCGGCCGCGTCTCCGGCCTGGCCTGGGGGCTGGGCTATGCCGGCGGCATCGCCTGCCTCGGCCTGGCGCTCGGGCTGCTGGTGCAGCCGAACCCATCCCCGCTCGGCCTCGACCGCGGCACGGCCGAGCATGTCCGGGCGACGGCCCTGCTGACCGCGGGCTGGATCGCGCTCTTCGGCTGGCCGGTCCTGGTCATGCTGCCGGATCCCCCCGGCCCGCGGCCGCCCCTACGCGAGGCGGTGGCGCGCGGGCTGGCCGAGATCGGCGCGCTGCTGCGGCGCCTGTCGCGCCACCCGCAGCTCTCGCGCTTCCTGCTGGCGCGGCTGTTCTACACGGATGGCCTGAACACGCTCTTCGCCTTCGGCGCCATCTATGCCGCCGGCGTCCTCGGCATGGGGATCGAGGAGATCCTCCGCTTCGGCATCGCGCTGAACGTCACGGCCGGGCTCGGCGCGGCGGGATTCGGGCTGGTCGAGGACCGGTTCGGCTCGAAGCGCACCATCATGGTCGCGCTCGCGGCGCTGATCCTGCTCGGCGGCGGCCTCATCCTGGTGCAGGACGGGCGCCTGTTCTGGGGGCTCGCCCTGCTGCTCGGCCTCTTCCTCGGGCCGGCGCAGGCGGCGAGCCGCACGCTGATGGCAAGGCTGGCGCCGCCCGACGAGGTCACGGCGCATTTCGGCCTCTTCGCCCTGAGCGGGCGCATCACCGGCTTCGTCGGCCCCTGGGTGGTGGCGACGGTGACTGCCGCCACCGGCAGCCAGCGCGCGGGGATGGCAATGGTGCTGGGCTTCCTGGTGGCGGGTGCCATCCTGCTCGCCGGCGTGCGGGAGCCGGCGCGCGGCTGAGGGCCGGGGCGGCTACATGCCGCCGTAGAGATAGGGCGGCATCGGCTGGGTGTTGTCGACCACGCCCTTCACCCCCGGGACCTGCTCGGCCAGCACCTTCAGGCCGCGCTTGACCTGATCGGTCGTCGTGAAGCCGTGGAACTCCACGACGCCGTCCCTCACCTCGACCAGGGTGTAGAAGCTGTCGATCCAGGGCTGCTTGCGCATCGCGGCCAGCACGGCCTGGCGGATCCGATCATCCGAGAGCTCGCCGCCACTCTCGGTCTTCGGCGGTGCGACCAGCGCCCGCAGCAGATCGGCGCGGGAGACGATGCCGCGCAGCCGGCCCTCCTCGAGCACCAGCACGCGGCGGATGCCCTTCTCCTCCATCAGATGCGCGATATGGGTCGCCGTGTCGGAGCCGACGACCGAGACGAGCTCGGCGGTCATGATCTCCTCGGCCGTGCTGCCATGGGTCCGCGCATAGCGCTCGGCCTGCTCGCCGGGATCGGAGAAGAGGCTGCGCAGCCAGCCCTGCGGCTGGTCCTCCTGGCCAGCGAGGCGGCGGATGAGGTCGGCCTCGGTCACCACGCCGACCACCTTGCCGGCCTTGTCCACCACCGGCACCGCGGAGATGCCACGCTCGGCGAGCAGGCGGGCCACGGCGATCACGGGCGTCGCCGGCGGCACCGTGACGACATCGGGCGTCATGAGGTCGAGAGCGGTGAGCAGCGTCATGGCATCCTCCTCGGCGGGTTCCCGCAGGCTGCGTCATGCCCGCTGGCGCTGCCTTGCGCCAGCGCAACTCGTGGCATTTGCCGAAGTTCGCGCCAACCATCCTCGCCCGGGCCAGCCTCGCGCCGGCAGCCCTGCGGGAGCGCTCGCATCATTCCGGATGTGGTGCTAACATGCTGGTGATGCGCGCGGTTCCGGCCCTTCTCGCCTGCTCCCTGGTGCTGGCCGGCTGCGGCGACACGCCCTGGAGCAATGCGCCCTGGAGCGATCTGCTGCCGGAGCCTGCCGCCGATTTCGAGGCCGAGCCCTCCGGCGCCACCCTCCGCCTCATCCGGCGCGGCCGGGCCAGCGATGCCGCCCTGGTACAGGAGACCGGCGAGCGCCGGCTCTGGCGGACCGCCGGCAACCAGGTGGTGGAAACCGATGGCGGCCGCATCATCGCCACGGCCGGCTTCCCCGAGATGCTGGCGGCCACCCGCTTCGACGGGCCCGACCCGCTCGCCGAGCCGGCCGCGCTGCTCGCGCATCCGGCCGCGGCCCGGCGCATGGTGGACCTGATGCGCGCGAGCCGCACGCCGGAGGGCATGCGCTTCGGCGTCCAGATCGAATGCCGGCTGCGCGCCGAGCCGACCGAGGACGCCGCCGTGCTGCTGGTGACCGAGCGTTGCCGGGCCGAGGGGGCGGGGCGCTTCACCAACCTCTTCTGGGTCTCGGCCGAGACCGGCGCGGTGCTGCAGACCACGCAATGGGTCGGGCCGGCGGCACCGATGCTGACGATCGAGTTTCCGCTGCCGCAGCCGTGATCCGGCCCAAGGCGCGGTGGCGTCTCATATCAACGGCATGAATGCGTCATTCATGCCGAGCGCCCGAACGGGCGCTGCGCCGAGTGGCGCCAAGGGGACTGCCCATGGGGGCCGTTGATGGGTCGCCAGCAACGGCCGTCCGTATCAGTCCCGCCAGCTCAGCCCGGCCCGCCGCACCCGCCGGATGACCACGGCCAGCCAGAGCAGCTGCACCAGCAGCGCCGGCAGCACGACCAGCGGCTTGCCGTTCGGCGGCAGCCGTAGGAACAGCAGGGCCAGCGCCGCATGGAAGGCGGCGAAGCCCCAATGCGTGGCGGCGACGCGGCGCGTGCCGAGGCCCGCCCGCTGCGCCATCTGGTAGAGATGCGTCCGGTGCGGCGCGCCGACCTTGTCGCCCATGGCGGCCCGCCGCAGCAGGGTGAAGGCGGTGTCGAAGAGCAGGCCGAAGAGCAGCAGCGGCACGATGAGGAAGCTGAGCTGCGTCACGTCGAAGCGGCTCGCCGCGACGGCCAGCACCGCCAGCATGAAGCCGGTGAACTGGCTGCCCACATCGCCCATGAAGATGCGGGCCGGATGCAGGTTGAAGGGCAGGAAGCCGATCAGCCCCGCGGTCAGGAACAGCGCGGCGGCGTAGACGAAGCCGCCGCCCTGCAGCGCGGCGATCGCCGTCAGCGCGGCGCAGGCGATCAGCAGCGTGCCGCCGACCAGCCCGTCCAGCCCATCCATGAAGTTCACCGCGTTCGTGCAGCCGAGGATCCAGAAGATGGTCAGCAGCGCCCCGCCGAGGCCGAGCTCGACCGGACCCACATAGGGGATGGCGAGACGGGTGATGGTCAGCCCGGTGACCACCGCGACCAGGCTGGCGGCAAGCTGCGCGCCGAAGCGCAGCCGGGCGGAGAGGCCGCGCATGTCG
This sequence comes from Roseicella frigidaeris, assembly GCF_003258945.1. Classification (GTDB taxonomy): domain Bacteria; phylum Pseudomonadota; class Alphaproteobacteria; order Acetobacterales; family Acetobacteraceae; genus Paracraurococcus; species Paracraurococcus frigidaeris. Next base: position 470,056 of record NZ_QLIX01000001.1, read on the forward strand.
TCGACCAGCGCCACGCCGGCGATGGCGAGGGCGGCGAGGATGACGCCGAGGAAGGGGCGTTCGGCGATGCGGGCCTGGTCGGCGACCCGGTAGAGCACCAGCATGCCGGCCATGAAGGCGAGCACCACGCCGACCCCGCCGCCGCGCGGCGTCGGCCGGACATGCGCGCTGCGATGGTTCGGGTGATCGAGGATCGGGAAGGCGATCATCAGCCGCACCGCGGCGGCGGAGAGCAGGGCCAGCCCGCAGGCGAAGACCAGATGCTGGAGGAGGGCGGCTGACGTCATGGCGGGCCGGGGTGTGACGGAAGCCCGGCCGGGCCGCAAGCTCAGCGCAGGAAGCCGAGATAGCTCCGGCCCAGCGCATCCGCCCGCCCGTCCCGGGTCACCTCCCAGAGCGGGTTGTCGACCACCAGCCGCTGGCCGCCGTCGCGGATGACCGGCCGGATCACCGCTCCCGCCCGGGCCGGCGTCTCGGGGCCGAACAGTTGCAGGGGGAAGCGCAGGTAGATGCCCTTGTCGAAGCTGCCCTCCCCGAAGCGGCTGAAGGGGGTGGTGGTGACGGTGGCGAAGGCGCCGACCTCGATGCCGCTGTCGAAGCGGCGGCCGAGCTCGATGGTGCCGCCCCAGTCGCCCGCGAGGTAGCGCCCGGCGCGCAGCACGGCGTAGAGGTTCCAGAGCGGCAGGTCGGCATAGAGCGAGGCATGGCCGGTCGCCACCGTGTAGCCCAGCGCCGCGAAGCGCTGCCGGTACTCCCGCTGCGCCACCCAGGCGAGGTCGAGGCCGACCGCGATCGGCCGGTCCATGGGCCGCCACAGCACCTCGCCCGAGACGCCCTGGTACATCGGCTCCAGCAACCCGCCGGTGAGGCGGGCGAACCAGTCCGGCGCCAGGGTCCAGATGCGCTCGGCATAGAGGGTGGGGATGGAGGTCTTCCCCTCCCGCGCATAGCGGGCGATGTCGCTGCGGACATGCGGCAGCGTGCTGTTCGAGGGCTTGCCGTCGTCGAGATTGCCGAGCAGGGCCTGGGCCAGGCTGCCGGCCAGCGCGAACCCCTCGCCCAGCCCGTAACGGGCGCCGGCCTGCAGCCCGGCCTGCCAGCGGACCGCCTGGCTGGGGTCGCCGAGCTGCAGCGCGAGGCGTGGCTCGATCGCCCAGGACAGGCCCGGCGCGCCCAGCCCGCCCGAGAAGGACTGGTCGGTGGCTGGGTGCAGGCTGGCGGCGGCCAAGACCTCCTCGGCGCTGCCGCGGCCCGTCGCGCCGGCCTCGATCGCCTCCCGCAGCACGACCAGGCGGGCCACCGGCACGCCGGCGCGGTGCCAGAGCACCTCGATCCGCTCCACCTCGGGCGGCAGGCTGGGCTGGATGGCGCGCGCCACGCGGCCGGCCGTCTGGGCCAGGGTCGGGAAGCGGCCGCCCTCCACCGCGATCCGCGCCTGCGTCCCGTCGATCTCCACGCCGAGGGGCCGGAAGCCGGCGGCGCGCAGGGCCGGCGCGATGCCGGAGATGTCGCCCTGGGCCGGGCGTGGCGCGATGGCGGGCGGAGGCGGGCGCGGCGGCTCCGGCGGTCGTGCCGGATCGAGGCGGAGCGAGAGGCGGACCAGCAGGTCCGTGCCATGGACGACATGCACCCCGGCATCGAGCCAGGGATTGGGCTGCCATTGCAGGCCGAAATTGAGGCGTGACCGGGCCTCGCCGCGCAGGTTGTCGGTCCGGGCCGGATAGCCGCCGCGCTCGTCGCGCAGCGCGTCGCCCGACCACTCGATCTTCGCCCGCAGCCCCTCGACCGCGCCATAGGGGGTCGGGATCTCGGGCAGGGACCATTCGAGGCCGCCAAAGAGCGCCACCTCCTCGCCCCGGAACCAGGTTCCATAGGCCGGCGTGCCGCCCTCGCCGACATCGCGCGAGCGGGTCCTGTAGCGGCCGGAGAGGAGGCGGAAGGGGTTGGGGAGGTCGCCACCGGTGCCGAGCCGGCCCCAGCCCATGCCGAGGCTGACATCGACCGGGCCGAAGCGCTTCGAGGCGACGAGGTACTCGCCGCCGTAGAGGCCGGTGCCGATCGCATCCTGCAGCCCGACCGCCAGCGCCGGGCGCCAGGCATTCTCCCGCCAGAGCTGCAGCTTGAGGTCGAAGGCGCGATCATTCGTCATGCCGCGGCCGCGCGTCGCGTCCAGCCGGTCGGTGAGGCGGAAGGTGGTTTCGAGGAAGGGGAGGGCCTGGAAATTGAGGAACCAGAACTGCCGCTGGTGCCGCAGGGCCGCCCCGGCCTCGAGCGTGCCATCCGGGCGGAGGCGGGCATTGCGCATCTCGATCAGCCCGGCGCCGCCGTAGTCGCTGCCCGTGGCTGGCACCTCCTGCGCCGCCGCCGGGGCGCCGCAGGCGAGCAGGAGCGCCAGCGCGGCACGGTCGGGCCGCAGCCTGCCGCATCGCGCGCCGTTCGCCATGCCTATTTCGAGCCGGACCTGACGATCACCGCGAGCGCCGCCGAGGACAAGGCCACCTGCGACAGCACCTGCGTCACGTCGCGCAGGAAGCCCCAGGTCTCGTAGGGCGAGGGGTCCTGCGGCACCACCACGGTGCTGCCGGGCGGGATGGGCGGGCCGCCCGACAGCCAGCCGCCCAGCCCGGCCGGGGCGGACTGGCCATTCGGCAGCACGACGAAGGCGCGGTCGCCATCGGCGAAGCGCTGCTCGCCGCCGGCGGCGCGGACATAGTCGCCGGCCTTCCAGCCGGTGGCGAATTGCAGGCTGCCCGGGTTCAGCACGGCGCCGACCACCGTCACCTCGTTCGGCCGCTTCGGCATCGCCACCAGGTCGCCCGGCTCCATCAGCACGTCGAGATCGGGCCGGCCGGCGAGGATGACGGGGTTCGCCTCCACCACCATCCGCCCGGCCGCGCGCGTCTGCCGCAGCGAGGTCGCCAGGGCCTGGCCCGCCTGGATCGCGCCCGAAAGGTCGGTCGAGCCGCGCATGCCGGCGACCGCCTGGCCGGCGGCGACCTGCATCAGCCCCTGCTCGAGCTCGCGCGCCGTGCGCTGGAATCCCTCCTGCTGGCGTTGCCGCACGCTCTCGCGGCTGAAGACGGCGCCATAGGGATAGGCCTGGGCGGTCAGCCCGCCGGCCCGGGCGATGACCTCCGAGAGGCGCTCGCCGCGGCGGATGTCGTAGACCCCCGGGCGGACGAACTCGCCGACCAGCGTCACCGGACCGGTGTCGCGGTCGCCGAAGCCGCGCGGCAGCCGCACCGCGTCGCGCGGCGAGAGGCGCACGGCGGCGAAATTGCGCGAGCGCAGGTCGATGATCGTGCGCGAGAGGGGCAGCGTCGCGGCCTGCTCGGCCGGCTCGCGCGCCAGCTCCACCGCGGCCAGGTCGGCGGTATCCGTGGCACCGCCCGCCGTCGCCAGCACGGCATCGAGGCCGGTGTCGTCGAGGATCGGGTAGAGGCCGGGCTGCCGGATCTCGCCGGTCAGCAGCACGCTCTGGTCGAGCAGGAAGGGCAGCAGCGTCGGGTAGTCGAGGAAGACCTGCGGGCAGGGCAGCAGGCCGAGATCGGGGAAGCCGGCGGCCCGGGCATGGGCGAAGCGCTGCGGCGAGGATTGCGCCGCGACGGCGAGCTGGACCAGCGCCGCGCAGCCTGTCGGCGCCGGTGGCGTGGCCGCGGGCGGGGCTTGCGGGGCGCCGGGCGGCAGGCTGGCGAGCGGCCCGCCCGGCATGCCGGAGGCGACGGCGAGCGGCTGGCCGGCGATCGGGCCGGCCGCCATGGCCGGCGGCGCGGCGGCGGGCAGCACCGGCTGCGCCGGCTGGGACGCATCCGGGGCGTCGCCGCGGATGGCCTGCTGCACCCCCGGGCTGGCCAGGAAGAGCACATCCGGCAGGCCGAGCAGGATCACCTCGTCGCCCTCGGCGAGCGGCAGGTCGGCCTGGCCTTGCAGCACCCGGCCGAGATCGAAGGTGAGGAAGCGGCGCGTGCGGGTGCGCTGGTCGGTGCGCCAGACCACGCCGAGCCGGGCATAGGGGTCGGCGCGCACCAGCCGCGGATCGGCGAGCAGCCCGCGCAGGGTCTGGGCGCGGCCGCCGGCGGAGCGGAGCACCGGCGCCACCACATGCCCGGCCAGCCGCAGATCCTGGGCGAGAACGTCCGAGCCCGGCTCGACCCGCAGCGAATCCCCCCGCCGCAAGGCGTCGCGGGGGCCGATCTCGCGCAGGCTGCGCCGCCCCTCGGCATCGGTGGTCTGCAGCAGGAAACGGTTGCCGGACGGCCGCAGCGGCTCGCCCGCCAGCCGCAGCACCGTGGCGAGCGGCGCCTGGCCGGTCCCGGCCGGCAGCTCGTAGATGCCCGGCCGCGTCACCTCGCCGCTGATCGCCACCACCCCGCCGAGCGGCGGCACCAGGATGCACTCGCCCTCCTGCAGCCGCAGGTCGGGCGGCGTGCCCTCGCCGGCGATGACCGGATAGAGGTCGATGATCCGGCGGGTGCCGGCGCCCTCGATGCGGATGGCCCGCAGCGAGCCGGTGCGGCGGACGCCGCCGGCGGCGACCAGCGCATCCAGCACCGAGGCCATGGAGGTGAGGGGTTGCAGCCCCGGCCGCGCCACCTCACCGCCGACGAAGATGGCGATCTGCCGCACCTGGCCGATCGAGACGAAGACTTCCGAGCCGCCGAGCTCGCGCAGCGACCGCGCCTCGAGGTCGGCGCGCAGCTCCCGCAGCGTCCGGCCCGCGGCCGGCACCGGGGCGAGGTCGGGCACCAGCAGCATGCCGTCGCGCCCGACGCGAAGGCTGAGCGTCTGGCGGGCCCGGCCGCGGAAGGCGAGCACCACCTCGTCGTCGCGGCCGAGCAGGTAATCCGCCGGCAGGGCGCCGAAGCCGATGCCCATGGGCTGGCCGGCGGGCATGCCGCGCAGGCTGTCATAGCCGAATTGCCGCAGCGGCGCGGCCGGGCAGGGCGCGGCCGGACAGGTCGGGCCGGCGCCGCGGGCGGCGAAGAAGCTCTCCGCCGGGGAGGGCGGCTCGTCGGGCGGCGGCAGGGGGACCGGCGTCGCCGCCATCGCCGGTGGCGCGGAGGGCAGGGGCATGCTCGGTGTCACCGCGCGGCCGGCGCCGGCATCGAGGATGCGTTGCAGGATGTCCTGCTGCGCCGCCTGCGGCAGGCTCGGCAGGGCCAGGCCGCCCGGCAGGGTGGAGGGGAGGGCCGGGGGGGAGAGGAACGTGCCGGGCGTCCCCGTCTGCGCCGCTGCCGGCAGCGCGGACTGGCTCGCCAGCACGGCCGACAGGACCGACCGCAACAGGCCGTGGCGGAAGCGGCGCAGCAGTCTGTTCCCCCTGTTGGACGCGGTTGGCGGATCAATCACATCCGGTTGATGTGGTATTAAATCACCGCTACTCGTAGGTCTAATGGAATGTTGCGGTTTGCTTTCGTCCCGGCTGGATGCCGCCCGCCGTCTCGGTGTGCGGCCAGTGCTGCTGGCCGCCTGGCACCGTGGCCCGGGACGCCGGCTGGCCGCGCGCCGGCTCGCCGACGCGGCGATCCCGGCCGGGACCATCCTGCCGGAGCCGGTGCCGGTCCTGCCGGCGCCGCCGGCAGGACTGTCCGCCACCCACCGGGCGAGGCTGCTCACCCGCGCGGGTGATGCGGCCGCCGGTGACTGGCACGGCCCTTTCCCGGCCGCGCCGCAGGCGCTCACCCTGGACCTGTTCGGCCCCGGCGATATCCGCCCGGTCTGGGAGCGCAATCGCTGGGCGGAATTGCCGCTTCTCGCCCAGGCGGCGCGGCTGGCGCCCGAAGCCGGCCATCTCCCGCGGCTGGAGGCGCTGCTTGGGGACTGGACCCGGCGAAACCCGCCCTTCCGCGGGCCGAATTGGGCCTGCGGCCAGGAAGCGGCGCTGCGGGTGCTGCACCTCGCGCTGAGCCTCGCCCTGCTCGGCCTCGAGCATGCACCGTCCCCGGCATCGCGGACGCTGCTGGCCCTGCATGGGCGCCGCATCGCCGCGACCGGCGCCTATGCCCTGGCGCAGGACAACAACCACACCGTCTCCGAGCCCGCCGGGCTGCTGATCTGCGGGCTGATGCTCGGGGAGGCGGGCTGGACGCGGCATGGCGCGCGGCGCCTGGAGGCGGCGCTTCGCCGCCTCGTCGCGCCAGACGGGGCCTTCGCCCAGTGCTCCTCCGGCTATCACCGCCTGCTGCTGGACGTCCTGGCGGCGACGGAATGGCTGCGCCGGCGCCTGGGCGGGCCGCCGCTCGGTGCCGTCGCCGCGGCCCGCGCCGCGGCGGCGACGGAATGGCTGCGTCGGGTGGTGGACCCGGCGAGCGGCGCCATGCCGCAACTCGGGCACCAGGACGGCTCCGCCTTCGCCGACCTTGCCCTTGCCGGGGTGGCGGATGCGCGGCCGAGCCTGGAACGGGCGGCGCGGCTGTTCTGCAACGGCTCCGCGGGCTTCGCCGGGGAGCCGGGCTGCGCCTGGCTCGACCTCGCCGACCAACCGGCCCTCGCCCCCCCGCCCGCGCGCTGGGTGGCGGAAGGGCTGCGGGGGTGGCGGGCCGGCGAGACGCGCTGCCTGCTGCGCACCGGGCCGCTGCGCTTTCGTCCGGGCCAGGCCGACCTGCTCCACTGCGAGCTCTGGGTCGGCTCGCTGCCGCTGCTGCGCGACGGCGGCACCGGCGCCTACAACCCGCCGCCGGAGGCGGGCTGGTGGCACGCCCATTTCACCGGCACCGCAGCGCACAACACCATCGCCTTCGACGGCGAGGACCAGATGCCGCGGCTGTCCCGCTTCCTCTTCTCGCATTGGCCGCGCATGGGCCTGCTGCCGGAGGGCGCCTGGCTGCGGGACCGGCGGGGGCGCCGCCATGCCCGCCGCATCCGGGTGGAGGGGCGTTGCTGGGTGGTGGAGGACGCTCTGGAGGGGCGTTTCCACGAGGCGGTGCTGCGCTGGCGGCTGGCGCCCGGCGCCTGGCGGCTGCGCCCGGACGGCGCCGAGGACGCCCGGGCGCGGCTCACGGTCACGGCGGATGTGCCGCTGCGCTGCACGCTGGAACCCGGCTGGGAGAGCCCGGGCTATGGCCAGGTGCGGCGCGTGCCCGTGCTGACGGCGCGGGTCGGGCCGCGGGCGCGCAGCCTGACGACGCGAATCGAGCCGCTCTAGATTCAACCTTGAATCGTTTGCAATTTGCTTACAACATTTTGTGAGGATCGTCGTCGGCACGAGGCTCGGGCACCGCCATGGCACTGGACCTGCTCCTGCGGGGAGTTTGGCAACGCCGCCGTCAGGCCGTGCTGGCCGCCCTCCTGCTCTTCGCCCTGTTGGTGGCCGCCCTCTGGCAGATGCCCCAGCGCTACGTGGCCCAGGCCATCGTCGCGCCGGCCGAGACGACGAGCATCGCCACCTCGACGCTGCTCTCGCCGATGCCGTTGCTCGGCGGCGGCCTTCTCGACGACCGGCCGAGCGGCAATTTCGCTGTCTACCTCGATGCCCTGCGCTCGCCCGAGGCGGCTGCGATGCTCGCCCGCGACACCGGGTTGCTGCAGCATCTCGACGGGTTGCGCACCGCCTGGCCGCTCGGGCCGCTCCGCCGGGCCCTCGGCCTGCGGATCGAGGCGGACCTCGATGACGTCCAGGCCTGGCTCGAGCAGAATTTCGCCGCCACCCAGAACATCGCGACCGTCACCTTCACGCTGACCCTGGCGCATCGCGACCGCGCGGCAGCGCTCGATGCCCTGCAGCGCCTGCACGCCCTGGCGGAAGCCAAGGTGCGGGAGGATCTCGGCGCGCTCGCCCGGCGCCGCATCGCGGCGATCGAGGCGAGGCTCGCCGCCGAGGGCGATCTCTATCTGCGCAACGCGCTCTACGACCTGCTGGGCCAGCAGCAGCGGAGCGCCCTGGTGGTCGCGGCGGACGAGGCGGTGGCGGCGCGGATCGTCTCCGCCCCGATGGTGGAGCTGCGCCCCTCCCTGCCGAACCGGACGCTGCTGGTCCTGCTCTTTGCCCTGCTCGCCCCGATGGTGTCGCTGACCGGCATCCTGGCCCTGGTCCTGCTGCGGCCCGACCGTTCGGGGCCGCGCGGGCTCGGCCAGGCGATGCCCGCCGTGGGGGCGGAATGAGCCCTCCGACAACGGCCTGGCCCAGGCATGTCGCGGCCGGCAGCGGGCTGCTGGCGGCGGCGCTGCAATTCGCCGGGGCGTTGAAGTCGCTGCCGGGCCTGGCCGCGCTGCCGGTCGATCTGACCCTGCTCGTGGCGCTGCCGCTGCTGCCGGCCCTCGCCCTCCTGCTCCTCGCCCGGCGCTGGGAGATGCGGCCGATCCTGGCGGCGCCGCTGCTGGCGGCCAGCCTGCTGCTGCTCTGGCTCACCTTGGCCGGCGGCTGGAGCAGCTCGCGCCTCGTGCTCGCCGAGAAGCTGCCGCAACTCGTCCTGCTGGGGCCGGCGATGCTGCTGGCCGGGCTGCTGGTCGGCGCCGATGCGGCCAGCCTCCGGCGCTTCTGTTCCGCCGTCGTGGTCATCGGCCTGCTCATCGGGGCCGCGACCGCCTGGGGCGTGATGAACGGGACGGTGATCCTCGGCGGCGCGCTCGGCCAGGATCCGCAGAAGCTGCGGGTGCAGTACCAGCTGGCCGGCCTCGCCATCGCCTGCGCCGCCGGGCTGGCGGCGCTGCGGGTGATGGAGGCGCGCGGGCCCGGGCGCGTCGGCTGGGTGGCGATCCTGCTGCTGCTCGGCCTGGCGGTGCTGGTGCCCGGCGGGAGGGCGGCGCTGCTCGGCCTGCTGCTCGGCGCGGCCGGGGCGCCGGCGCTGCTGCTCTGCCTCTCCGGCCGCTGGATCGTGGCGCTGGGCTGGCTCGGCCTGATCGCCGGCCTCGGCCTCGGCGGCCTCGCCGCCCTGCTGGCCCTGCCGGGCGTCGATCTCGGCCTGCGGACGCTCGAACGCCTCTTCGGCGACCCCGCCACGGCCACCCCGGCGCGGCTGATCCTCTGGGGGGAGGCCTTGCGCTGGGCGGCCGAGGCAGCCCCCTGGGGGCTTGGCACGGGCGGCTTCACCCTGGCCGCCGGCACAGGGGACGACCGCAGCCTGCATCCCCACAACCACGCGCTCGAAGCGCTGGTCGAGGGCGGCCTGCCGGGGCTCCTGCTCTGGCTGCTCGCCTTCGGCGGCGCGGTGGCGCTGGCGATCGGCCTGGCCTGGCGGGTGGCGCCCGGGCGCGCGGCACGCGTGGCGGCGCTGACCCTGCCGGTCGCGCTGACCGCCATGGTCTCGACCGATCTCGGCAACCGGATGGTCTGGTTCGGGCTCGGCCTGCTGCTGTCGCTCGGCATGGAGGCGCGGCCGATCCCGCCCATGGCGACGGAGGGACCGCATGTATGAGCGCTGGGGCAAGCGCGGCTGCGACATCCTGGGCGCGAGCCTGCTGCTGCTGGCCGCCGCGCCGCTGCTGGCTGTCGCGGCGCTCGGCGTGTTCCTCGTGCTGGGACGGCCGGTGCTGTTCCGGCAATGGCGTGCCGGCCGGGATGGGCAGCGGTTCCTGCTGCTGAAGCTCCGCAGCCTGCGCGACGGCCCGGGCGAGGATGCGGCACGGCTCGGCCGCTTCGGCCGGGCCCTGCGGGCCAGCGCGATCGACGAGCTGCCGCAGCTCCTGAACGTGCTGCGCGGCGAGATGAGCCTGGTGGGGCCGCGCCCCCTGCTGCCGGAATATGCGGCGCTCTACACACCGGCCGAGGCGGAGCGGCTGCGCGTCCGGCCCGGCCTGTGCGGGCTGGCGCAGGCGGCGGGGCGGAATGCCGTGCCCTGGACGACGCGGCTTGCCCTCGATGTGCGCTATGCCCGGGCGACGCCGCGGCTGCGCCGCGACCTGGTGATCATGCTGCGCTGCCTCTGGCTGCTGTTGCGGGGCATCGGCGTCGCCGCGCCGGGCCATGCCACCATGCCGGGCCTGCAGGAACGGCCTGTGGCGGGCGCCGGCGCCGGACGGGCGCGCTGAGGTAGGGCGCGGTCCGACAGTATCGACGAGTTGGGTAAGACAATAGTCGATCAATCACATAGAACCCGTTGCTCACAGGCCGTGTCAGCAGACATGCCAGGTGGCAACAACCCCTTCGACGAGCCCAGGACTGTTTCATGAGGGCGATCCCGGATTTGCCGGGATCTGCATCCTGGGGTTGGAGAGCCTCGGGGGATTGAAGTAACTATTAGTTGTATTTCATGCTTAAGAAATTTGAGTTTTCGACAGGCCTCCCGGGAAGCGCGGTCTGCTTTGCAGGGACCGGCCAATGCCTTCGGCGCCGGCCCCGAGGGCTCGAGGCCCTACCATCGGGAACGGGAGACGAACGCGGCGCGCCGGCGGGCTCAGGCCGCGGCCTCCGAATCAATCGCTTAATCCGAGTCGCGCGAACGAATCGCTGACACCCTGCCGCGGCCAGCCGGCGACGGCGAAATACCAGCCCTGGTAGGATGCCCGGGGCCGGCACCGCTAACGCGTTCGCGCTCTGGTCTGATCTCGGGGTGCCGACGCGTCGAGTCGCGCAGGCGGGTGGGGGCCGCTGCGCCGGCCGCCCCGTCCCCAACCTCCGCGGGATGACACAGGGAGAAGAGGATCAGAAATCGCTGACGCGGCCCTTCCGCTCCCAATCGCCGTAGCGGGTCGGCTCCGGTCCAGCGGGCCCACCGATCTCCTTCATCCGGAGCGGCGGATCGGTGGGCGGATCGCCGGCCGGGGGCTGGTCCGGATCGCCAGGGATCGGCGCTTCCGGCCCCGGCGGGTCCTCGACCGGCGGTTCCGGCAGGTCCGGGCTCGGCGGCGGCGGGGGGATGGGCGGCACCGGCTGCGGCGGCAGATCCGGGGAGATCGGCACCTGCGCCCGCAGGGCTGCGACGGGCTGGGGGCGGGGGGCGGCGGCTACGGCCGCCTCTTGTCGGGATTCGGTCATGTCCACCATGTGGGAGTGCGGGGCAGGGTCCTGCCACCCCCGGCGCCCCGGGGAAAGGCAGCGCGGCACCGGAAAGGGAAGGGACATGCAAGGCTATCTGCGCACCGCGATGCTGCTCGCCGCCCTGACGGCGCTGTTCATCGGCATCGGCTACCTGCTCGGCGGCAACCAGGGCATGGTCCTCGCCTTCCTCCTCGCCTGCGGCACCAATGCCTGGGCCTGGTGGAACAGCGACCGCGTGGTCCTCTCCATGTACAACGCCCAGCCGATCACCCCGGCCGAGGCGCCGCGCCTCTTCGCCATGGTGCAGGGGCTGGCGCAGCGGGCCGGGCTGCCCATGCCGGCGCTCTACGTGATCCATGAGGACCAGCCCAACGCCTTCGCCACCGGCCGCAACCCGCAGAATGCCGCCGTCGCGGTGAATACCGGCCTGCTCGACCTGATGAACGAGCAGGAGGTGGCCGGGGTGGTCGCGCACGAGCTGGCGCATATCAAGCACCGCGACACGCTGATCATGACCCTCACCGCGACGCTCGCCGGGGCGATCGGCATGCTGGCGCAATTCGGCTTCCTCTTTCGCGGCAACAGCCAGGACGGGCACCGCAACCCCTTCGGCCCGATCGGCGCCATGGTGCTGCTGATCGTCGGGCCGCTCGCCGCCATGCTGGTGCAGATGGCGATCAGCCGCTCCCGCGAATACGAGGCCGACCGGCTGGGCGCCGAGATCGCCGGCGATCCGCGCTGGCTGGCCGGCGGGCTGCAGAAGCTGGAGCAGTTCAAGCAGGGCCGCGTCAACCAGGCCGCCGAGGCGCATCCGGCGAGCGCCCATATGTTCATCGTCAACCCGCTCTCGGGCCTGCGCATGGACAGTCTCTTCACCACCCATCCGCCGACCGAGGAGCGCATCCGCCGGCTGCTGGCCATGGCGCCGCCGGCGCCGCCCGCCATGGCACGCCGCGCCGCGCCGCCGGCGGCGGTCTATCCGCCCAACTCGCCCTGGGGCGAGGGGCGGCGCAATCCTTGGGGGTGAGGCCGCGGCAGCGTCAGGCGTTGATCCCGGCGATGTTCTCCGGCCGCGCCGGGATCTCGCCGCGCTCCACCCGCTTCACCACCGCCGTCAGCGCCGCATTGGCCGGGGCGGCCAGCCCCGCCTTGGCGCCCTCGGCGACCACATACCCGTTGATCTGGTCGATCTCGGTCTGCCGGCCCTTCAGCATGTCCTGACCCATGGAGGGACGTTGCAAAGCGCTGCGCTGGCCGGCGGCGAGGGTCGCCAGCAGCACCCCATCGGCCTGCTCAAGCGCCGCCGCGTCGCCCGCCCCGGCGCGGGCGAGACCCTCCGGCGCGATCTTCTGGATCGGCTCCAGCGCATAGCCGAGCGCCTGGCCGATGCGCACCGCCTCGGCGCCGAGCCGGATCGAGAAACGCCGGATCCGGTCGTCGCGGTCGCAGTCGTTGCCCGAAAGGCCGGAGGCGGCGCTGACCCCGTTGCGCATGACGTTGACGCAGAGCTTCGACCAGCGCTCGCCCCAGAGATTGGTGGTTGCCTGCACGCTGTCGATCTCGGCGATCATGGCGCGGATCCGCTCGACGCGCGCGGTGATGCGGCCATGCGGCTCGCCCACCGCATAGACGACGCGCTGGGTGCCGCCGAGCGGCACGGTGCGGCGGATCTCGCCCGGCGCGTGCAACTCGCCGGAATAGGTGCCGGCGATCACCCCGACCGTGCGGCCCCAGCCGACCACCGAGGCGATGGCCGGCTCGTTGATGCAGTTCTGCAGGCTGGCGACGAAGCCGCCGGGGGCCAGATGCGGCGCGATCAGATGCGTTGCCCAGACCGTGTCGTAGGATTTCACCGAGACGAAGGCGATGTCGACCGGAGACTGCTTCGAGAGGGACTGCACGTCGCTCAGATGCAAGGCGGGCACCGGCACGGTGACGTTCTGCGAGTCCTCGAGCCCGGTCAGCCGCAGCCCCTGGCTGCGGATCGCCTCGACATGCGCCGGCCAGGCATCGATCAGCGTGACGTCATGGCCAAGCCGGGCGAGGTGCCCGCCGAGATAGCCGCCGACCGCGCCGGCCCCGACGATGGCGATTCTCGGACGCATGGTCTTTTTTCCTCCCAGGTCGCGGCGAGGCTACGCGCGCCGGCCGGGAGCGGGAAGCGTCAGGCCAGGAAGACCGGCCGCGCGCCCGCCTCGAAGGGGATGCCGGCCTGGCGCAGCGAGGCGGCGAGGGCCGCCTCCGGCATGCGGGCATGCCGCACCAGCAGCTGCAGGTAGAGCCCGACGAAGCGCGGCCCATGCCCCTCATTCAGCCCATCCGCCGTGCTGGTCATGGCATGCGCCAGCTCATGCAGCAGGATCCAGCTCGGCAGCACCGGCGGCGCCTCGATGGCCAGCCGCGTGGCCCGTGCGACCGTCATCCGCGCCTGTGGCGGCAAGGGGCGCAGGCGCGGCGGCCAGCGCAACCCCTCGGCCGCCCAGACATGGTCGATCAGCGCCTGAAGCCGGGCATAGGGCACGCGGGAGGCGTCGCGCGGCGCCACCTCGCGGTCCTCCCAGGCATAGAGGCGGCGCGCCGCGGCGTCCCCGCGGCTCATCGCCGCGGCAGCCGCCCCGCGGCGGGCCCGGCGCCGAGCGGCCGCTCCAGCCCGACCCGGCCGCCGGCCGCCTGGCCCCGGCCATAGGCGCCGCGGTCGCGCACCGTCGCGGTCGAGTAGACCGTCTTCAGCCGCACCCCGAGCGTGCGGAATCCCTCCTCCACCTTCTTCTCCTTGGCCAGCACTAGGGCGGTGGAGGCGCTCGCCATGGCCGGGGCAGCGGCGGCGCGGCGGCGCTCGGCCGCCGCCTCGCGCTCGGCGGTCAACGCCTCCAGCCGCTGCCCCAGCCGGTCGGCGAAGCCGTAGCGGAAGCTGCGCAGCCGGGTCTGCGGCGTGGCGCGGCTGCGCTGCCAGTCGGGGCTGGCGCGATAGCGCGTCTCCTCGAAGGCGAGGGCGCTGTCGGCGACGCGCAGCAGGTATTCCGCCATCTGCACGTCGGGCTCCAGCCCGAAGAGCACGAAATCGGCGCGCCCCTCGGTCCAGCCGCGGCATTCGCAGAAGCGCAGCAGGGGCGGGTAGAGCCAGCGCAGCGCCAGGCGCTGCGGACCGGCGATGGTGACGCGGCGCTGCTGGCAGGCCTCCTCGCGCAGCGCCACCTCCGACATGGAGAGGCCATAGACCTCCAGCAGCTCGCCCACCTTGGCGGCGGCGGCCAGCGCCTCGGCCTCGGAGCAGCCGCGCTCCACGGTGCGGGCGGAGAGGGCGCGGATGCGCGCCTTCACCCGGGCGAGCTCGGTCTGCTGGTCCATGGCAGGCTACCTGCCGGGGCGGCGGGCGGCGGGTCAAGCTCGGCCATCCGGGCCGGTTGTGGCCAGGCCGCCCCGGCCCCTCGTCCGGCGGTCAAGGCTCCACCCGGGCCGCAGCCCGTTTATGCAGGTCCGCGGATCATGGGGCAGGGCCCTGCCGAATGGCGCGATCCAGGCTCTTCGGCGATTCCACCCCAGGCGATCACGCTCTAGGCTCGGTTGCCGAGGAAGGGGAGACACCCATGGCCCGCTACGGCTTCGACCACGTCCATCTGCGCAGCCCCGATCTGGAGGCGACCGCGACCTGGTTCCAGGAGGTGCTCGGCGCCGAGGTGGTGCGGCGGGCGGCCGGCGAGGCGCCGCGCATCGACCTGCTGCTCGGCGGCCTCAACCTCTTCATCTCGCAATCCGACACCCGCGTCGCCGCGCCGCCGGTCTCGCCCTATAACGGCATCGACCATTTCGGCCTGGCCGTCGAGGATCTGGACGCGGCCGTGGCGGAGCTGAAGGCCAAGGGCGTCGAGTTCACGATCGAGCCGCGGCAGGCCCGGCCGGGCGTGCGCATCTGCTTCATCCGCGGCCCGCAGGACATCACCATCGAGCTGCTGGAGCGCAAGCCGGCCTGACGCCGGCCAGGACGGGAGGACAAGCCATGCACATCGTCCAGATCAACTACCGCCGGCCCGACATGCCGAAGGCGGAGTGGGAGGCGCGCTACACCGATGAGCGCGCCAGGCCCTTCCTCGAAGTCCCGGGATTGCTGTGGAAGATCTGGCTGGACGGGGATGCGGAGCGCCTCGCCGGCGGCATCTACCTCTTCGCCGACCGCGCCAGCGCCGAGGCCTATGCCAGCGGGCCGATCGTCGCGCGGATGCGCAATAACCCGGACCTGTCCGAGGTGTCGGTCCGGGTCTTCGCGGTGCGCCGCCGGATGAGCGAGATCACCCGCGCGCCGATCGATTTCGACCGCCTGGCGGCCGAATAAACAGGAGCGGCGCGAGGCCGCTCCCCACAGGAGGCCGCCCTGCCCGGACGGGCGGGGCGGGGCCGGTCACTCCGCGGCGATGCGCACCGGCGGCAGCTTGGCGCGCACCAGCGCCTCGTAGAGCGCGACATGCTCCTCCGCCATGCGGCGGGCGGTGAAGCGCCGCTCGAACTCGGCCCGGATGGCGGAGCGCGACAGCTCCGGCAGCCTGCCGACCGCCGCCACCGCGGCATCCGCGTCCTCGACGATGAAGCCGGTCAGGCCGTCCTGCATCACCTCCGGCACCGAGCCGTGGTTGTAGGCGATGACAGGCGTGCCGCAGGCCATGGCCTCGATCATCACCAGGCCGAAAGGCTCCGGCCAGTCGATCGGGAAGAGCAGGGCCTGGGCGTTGGACAGGAACTCGGCCTTCTGATGGTCGCCGATCTCGCCGATATACTCGACATGCGGCAGGGCCAGCAGCGGCTCGATCTTTTGTTCGAAGTAATCGCGGTCGGCGCGATCCACCTTCGCCGCGATCTTCAGCTTCATCCCGGCCCGGCCGGCGATCTCGATCGCGCGGTCCACCCGCTTCTCGGGCGAGATGCGGCCGAGGAAGGCGAGGTAGGAGGGCTTCGCCCCCGGCGTCGGCT
The DNA here is from genome assembly GCF_003258945.1 of Roseicella frigidaeris. GTDB lineage: Bacteria > Pseudomonadota > Alphaproteobacteria > Acetobacterales > Acetobacteraceae > Paracraurococcus > Paracraurococcus frigidaeris. The sequence continues at coordinate 485,933 of NZ_QLIX01000001.1, forward strand.
GGAACAGGTCGCGCGGCAGGCCGTGATGAATGGTCCGCGCCCAATTCGCCCAGGCCATGGGCCGGCGCTGGCTGTCGGAGATCGAGATCAGCGGCACGTCGTTGTGCAGCTCGTAATGCCCCCAGATTTCCTTCAGGTCCAGCCGGCCATGCAACGTCGTCACATGCGGCACCGGCTGGCGGGTGAAGAGCGAGAAGGGCATGTAGTCGAGGTGGAAGTGCAGGACGTCGAACTCATGGGCGCGCCGCAGCACCCGCTCGAGCATCAGGAAGACCGGCGCATTCGGGTCGCCGATGCTCTTGTCGAGGCGGAGCGCCTGCTGCGACATCGGCGCCAGCGTCGCCGCCGTGACCGAATCCCCGCTGGCGAAGAGGGTGACGTCATGGCCGAGCGCGACGAGCTCCTCCGTCAGGTAGGAGACAACGCGCTCCGTGCCACCATACAGCTTCGGCGGCACAGCTTCGGCCAGAGGCGCAATTTGCGCGATTCTCATCGTGTGAATTTCTCCCGAGCGGCGAGGGCTGCCGCATGCGACGGCGTATCCGGGGCATCGTCTGCCTGAACGCTAAGAAGCGGGAAAATCCGACGACAAAAAGGCGCGGGCTGGCGGCTTCTTGGCAGGCAGGGCTGTTCACGATGTTGTGGTCGATAAACCGGCGAACGGCGCTACCTGGAAGGGTTCTCCCGGCCAGTCATCAACCATTGCGGGCAATGTGCAGCACGACGGCGTAGTGACAGGCGGCGGCCGCGAGGACGAGGCCGTGCCAGATCGCGGTGTGGAACCGCAGCCGCGTGGCCAGATGCACCCGCACGCCGAGGCTGTAGAGGGCGCCGCCGCACAGCAGGAGAAGCAGATCCCGCGGCGGCAGGGATTGCAGCAACGGCCCCATCGCCAGCAGGCCGACCCAGCCGAGCAGCAGGTAGAGCAGGATTGCCGCCCGCTCGATCCGGGCCGGCGCCAGCAGCTTCAGCGCCGCGCCGGTGAGCGCCCCGGTCCAGACCGTGGCGAAGAGCGCCCAGCCCCAGCCGCCACCGATCGCCAGGAGCGCGACCGGCGTATAGGTGCCGGCGATCATCAGGAAGATGGCGGCGTGGTCGAGGCGCTGCAGGATCCGCCGCCACTGTCCCGGGCGGGCGAGGTTGTAGAGCGCCGAGCAGCCGAGCATCGCCAGCAGGCCGCCGGCATAGAGGCCGAGGGCCGCCGCCGGCCGGCCGCCATCGGCCGCCGTCAGGGCGAGGCCGAGACAGGCCAGGCCCCCGGCCAGCAGCCCGACGACATGCACCGCCGCATCCGCGGCATACTCCGCCCGGCTGGCGAAGGCGGCAGGGGGGGCGGCGGGCGGCGGGGCCATGACCCTGACCTGGGGTTGCCCGGCCGCCATGCAACGCCAGCGGCGATCAGACGACGGAGAGCCCGCTCCCCCGCACCGGCCCGTGCCCCCGCCGGCGATCGCGCCCCTGGCGGCCTCAGTCCGGCTTGATGCCGGCGGCGCGGATGATCGGCTCCCACTTGGCGGTTTCCGATTGCAGCCACTGCGTCGCGCTGGCCGGCGTGCTGTCGGTGCGCACCTGCAGCGCCAGCTCGCCCAGCCGCTGCTGCACATCGGGCTTGCCGAGGACGCGGTTGAAGGTGGCGTTGATGGCCGCCTGGATCGGCTCCGGCGTGCCTGTCGGCACCATGATCATGTGCCAGGTATAGGCTTCGTAATTCGGCAGCCCGCCCTCGGCGAAGGTCGGCACCTCCGGCAGTTGCGGGATGCGCTTCGGCGAGCTGACGGCAAGGCCCCGGACGTCGCCGCGCTGGACATAGGGCAGGGTGTTGTTCGCCACGTCGAGCATCATCGAGGTGGTGCCGGCGAGCAGGTCGGGCATGGCGGCGGCGGAGCCGCGATAGGGCACGTGGTTCACCTTCAGCCCGCCGGCCTCGCGCAGGAACAGCTCGGCCGAGAGATGCAGGGCCGAGCCGTTGCCGGCGCTGCCGTAGTCGTACTTGCCGGGATTGGCGCGGTAGAGGGCGATCAGCTCCTGCAGCGATTTCGCCGGCAGGTCCTTGTTCACCATCAGCACCATCGGGATCACCCCGACCAGCACGACCGGCTGCAGATCGGCCATCGGGTCGAAGGGCAGGCGGGCGAACATGGCCCGCAGCGCCGAATGCGCGACGGTGGTGTAGAGCACCGTGTTGCCGTCCTTGGCCGATTTCGCCACCGCGTCGGTGCCGACGACGACGCCGGCGCCGGTCCGGTTCTCGACCACCGGGCGCTGCGGCAGCTCCTTGCCCAGCTCCTCGGCCAGCAGCCGAGCCGGAATGTCGGTGGGGCCGCCGGCTGCGAAGGGCACCACGATGCGCAGCGGTTGGCTCGGCCAACCGGCGGCGGACTGGGCCCGCAGCGGGGCGAGGGGGGCAGCGATGCTGGCGAGGCTGGCGCCGAGCAGGGTACGGCGATGCATGGTCATTCTCCGGCAGCGATCTTGTCGGGCATCGATGGCATGGCCCGATACCCTTGCCACCCGATGTATGCCTCGGCCAATGCAACGTCGAGCCGGCACGCCGGAGGCCGGGCCCCATGGCGCTGTCCCTTGGCAAGTCCTCCATGCCGCGTCCCTTGCGGCGCGGGGCTTGCAGCGCGGGGCTTGCACCCATTGGCGGCGGGGCGGAAACAACCGGCGTGATCCCCATCAGGGCCCTGCGAGGCCAGGACGCCGAGGACAGCGGCATGCCGGAAACCCCGGAAGGAATTCTCGCCCGCCTCGCGGCGCTTGGCATCGAGACCCGCACCGTGCGGCATCCGCCGCTCTTCACCGTGGCGGAAAGCCAGGCGCTGCGCGGCAGCCTGCCGGGCGGGCATTGCAAGAACCTCTTCCTGCGGCCGGCGAAAGCCGCGCCGGGGCCGCACCTGCTCATCGTGCTGGAGGAGGACCGCAAGGTCTCGGTGAACGCGCTGGGGCGCGCCGCCGGCCTCGGCCGGGTGGAGATGGCGCCGGCCGAGGCGCTGCGGGCGCTGCTCGGGGTGGAGCCGGGCGCGGTGACCTCGCTCGGCATGGTGAATGCGCCGCCAGGGCAGGTGCGCATCCTGCTGGATGCCGATTTCCTGCGGAAGCACGAATGGGTGCATGTCCACCCCCTGGTGAACACCATGACCACCGCCATCCGGCCGGCGGATCTGCTGCGCTTCCTCGAATCCCTGGGCCACCGGCCGGAATTGCTGGCTGTCCCGGTGGCGGCCGGATAGGGCGGCCTCACCTTGCCCGGGGCTCGGCGACTCCGCCCCGGCCTGTTCTTCCGGCACATGCTCCCCGGTGTCCGGCGCCTGCACCGGGTGCAAGCCTTTGGGGGCAAGTCTTTGGCCCCGCTTCCTCCCGGCCCGCGCGGGGCCATCCGGCCGGGCCGCCGCGGCGCGGCAACCGGGCGGGGATGCATGTCCCACCCCGGCCGGGCCTGCTATGCCCTGGCCAGGTGCCTCCGGCGCGCGACCGGCGCCGCCGGATGGCTGATCCCCATTGTCCCCGCGGCCGGCGGGGGCATCTAAGACCGCAAGACCGAGGAATTGCCGCCATGGACGTCATCTTCGACCCGAACCGCCAGGGGCCCGGTGCGGCCGCCGCAGGCGGTGGCGCCGATCCGATCAAGGACGGCGACCAGAAGACCTTCATGCAGGATGTCGTCAACGCCAGCCGGGAGGTTCCGGTGCTGGTGGATTTCTGGGCGACCTGGTGCGGACCCTGCAAGACGCTGACCCCAACGCTCGAGAAGGTGGTGCGGGCGGCGGGGGGCCGGGTGCGGCTGGTCAAGATCGATATCGACCAGAACCGCTCCCTGGTGCAGCAGCTCACCCAGCTTGGCCTGCCGCTGCAGAGCGTGCCGACCGTCGCCGCCTTCTGGCAGGGTCAGATCCTCGACCTCTTCCAGGGCGCCCTGCCCGAGGGCGAGGTGAAGAAATTCGTCGAGGGCCTGCTGAAGGCCGCCGGCGGCCAGATGCCGACCGCCGATCTGCTGGCCGAGGCGAAGCTCGCCGCCGAGGAGGGCGACCACCAGGGGGCGTTGCAGCTCTTCGGCGCCCTGGCGCAGCAGGAGCCGGAGAATGCCGAGGCCTATGCCGGCGTCGCCCGCGCCCTGATGGCGCTCGGCGAGGAGGAGCAGGCGTTGCAGGTCCTGGCCGGCGTCCCGGCCAAGCTCCGTGACCAGGCCGAGATCGTCTCGGTCCGCAGCGCGCTCGAGCTTGCGGCGGAGGGTCGCAAGGCCCGCAGCAAGCTGGCGGAATTCGAGCAGCGCCTGGCTGCCGACCCGAACGACCATGCCGCGCGCATCGACCTCGCGGTGGCGCTGAACGCGGCCGGCGACCGGGCGGGGGCGGTCGCGGCGCTGATCGAGGCGATCCGCCGCGACCAGGGCTGGAACGAGGAGGCGGCGCGCAAGCAGCTGCTGAAATTCTTCGAGGCCTGGGGATTCGACGATCCGGCGACGCTGGCCGGGCGGCGCAAGCTCTCCTCGCTGCTGTTCCGGTAGACCCGGCACGGTGGCCGCCTTCCACCCGAGCCTGGCGGAGCTGCCGTCGGAGATCGCGGTCTTCCCGCTGCCCGGCGCGCTGCTGCTCCCGGGCGGCCGCCTGCCGCTGAACATCTTCGAGCCGCGCTACCTGGCGATGACGCTCGACAGCCTGGCCGAGGGCCGGGTGTTCGGCATGATCCAGCCCGAGCCCGGCGTGCCGCCCGGCGCGACCGGGCCGGGGCTGTACCGCATCGGCTGCCTCGGCCGGCTGTCCTCCTTCGCCGAGACCGATGACGGGCGGCTGCTGATCACCCTGATCGGGGTGGTCCGCTTCCGGGTGGCCGCCGAGCTGCCGATGCGTCGGGGGTACAGGCGGGTGCGGGCGGATTATGCCGGCTTCGAGGGGGATCTGGACCTCGGCCCGCGGCCGGCCGGCGTCGATCGCGCGGCGCTGCTCGGGGCCCTGCGTCCCTTCTTCCGGGCCCGCGGCATCGAGGCCAATTGGGAGGCGATCGAGCAGACCTCCGATTCCCTGCTGGTCCTCACCCTCGCCATGGTCTGTCCCTTCGAGGTGCGCGAGAAGCAAGCGCTGCTCGAGGCGGCCTCGCCGGAGGACCGGGCGGCCATGCTGGTCGCCCTGCTGCAGATGGGCGCGCATCCCGAGCCGGATCCGGGCAACCGGCCGGCCGATCGCCGGCCGAGCTGAGGCGGGCATCGGCGCGCGCGCAGGCCGCGGGAAGGCGGGCGGCGAGCCGGCGCGACCGGATGATGCGCCGGGGCTGCACCGCGCGCCGCCGCGGCCCTAGAATGCCCGCATGAGCGACATGCAAGCCCCCACCCCCCCGACGCCCGGCGGCGAGGTCGATCCCGCCCTGCTGGAGATCCTGGTCTGCCCCGTCACCAAGGGGCCGCTGCGCTACGACCGGAGCCGGGGCGAGCTGATCAGCGACCAGGCGCGGCTGGCCTATCCGATCCGGGACGGCATCCCGATCATGCTGCCCGACGAGGCGCGGCCGCTGGACGCCTGATGCCGCAGCCTACCGAGATCCGGCTCCGGCGCGCCGAGCGCGTGCTGGAGGTCGCCTTCGACGACGGCAGCCGCTTCGCGCTGCCGGCCGAGTATCTGCGGGTGGAAAGCCCCTCTGCGGAGGTGCAGGGACACGCGCCGGGTCAGAAGGTGACGCTCGCCGGCCGGCGGGAGGTCGGCATCCTGCGGCTGGAGCCGGTCGGCCATTACGCGATCCGCCTCGTCTTCGACGACCTGCACGACAGCGGCATCTATTCCTGGGACTATCTCCACCAGCTCGGCCGCGAGCAGGCCACGCGCTGGGAGGCCTACGAGGCCGCGCTGGCGGCCAAGGGCCTCAGCCGCGATCCGCCGCGCCGCCGGGGCTGACGCCTCTTCCCCGCCCGCACCGGCGCGGTCCATGCTCCGTTTCCCAGGTTTCGGGGCCGGCGACGGCGGCCCGCCGCGGCCGGAGAGGTCCCATGCCAGGCTTGCCCATCCTCCTTCTCGCCGCTGCCCTGCTGCTCGCCGCCTGCGACAACCAGCCGCCCAGCCGCAGCCTCGGCTCGACGCCGATCGGCACCGATGCCAGCACCGGCCGGCCCTCGCTCAGCCAGGCCGGCGCCGGCCCGGGCGGCATCAACCTGGACTATCGCACCGGCGGCGATCCGAATTTCCCGGCCGGCCGATCCGCCGGGTCGCGCGGCATCCGCTGAGCCGCCGGCAGCCCGGCATGCGAGACGGTGCTTGATGCGGCGACGCGAAGCGGCATTTCTCTTCGCAGTATGCTCCCCTCCCTCTTCGACCGCCGCCCGCGCATCGCGCATGTCCGCCTGCAGGGCGCCATCACCCCGCGACCGGGCTTCGGCGGCGGCATCAGCCTGGCGACGACTGGCCCGGTGCTCGACCGGGCCTTCGGCCTGAAGCGGCTCTCGGCCGTCTTCCTCTCGATCAACTCGCCGGGCGGCTCGGCCGTGCAATCGAGCCTCGTCGCGGCGCGGATCCGGCGCCTCGCCGAGGAGAAGAAGCTGCCGGTGATCGCCTGCGTCGAGGACGCGGCGGCCTCCGGTGGCTACTGGATCGCCTGTGCGGCGGATGAGATCGTCGCCGACCCGGCCTCCATCCTCGGCTCCATCGGCGTCATCGCCGCCGGATTCGGCTTCCAGGACGCGATGGAGCGGCTCGGGGTGGAGCGGCGCCTGCGCACGGCCGGGACGGAGAAGAGCTTCTGGGACCCGTTCCGGCCGGAACGCCCCGAGGATGCGGCGCGGCTGGAAACGCTCCTGGAGGATCTGCACGGCGAGTTCGCGGCCTGGGTGAGCAGCCGCCGCGGCAGCCGGCTGCAGGCGCCGCCGGAGCAACTCTTCACCGGCCGCTTCTGGCCTGGCCGGAAGGCCGTGGAACTCGGCCTGGCGGATCGGCTGGGGGATGCGGCGGGGGAGGCGCGGCGGCGCTTCGGCGAGAAGGCACGCCTGATCCCGGTGGCCGGGCCGCGGCCCCCGCTGCTGCGCCGGCTGCTGCCCGGGCTGTCCGCCGGCGCGGTGCTGGAGGCGCTCGAGGAGCGCGCGGCCTGGGCGCGGCTGGGGCTGTAGGACGCCCCGCACCACCGCTTCGCGGCTTGGGGGGGGCGCAGCCTGCCGCAGCGGGGCAGCGCTTCGCCGCGTCAGCCCCCGACCTGCCGGATCCAGTCGGGCAGGTTGTAATAGGTCGTCACCCGGCGGATCCGCCCATCCGCCACCTCGAGGAAGGCGCCGGCCGGCAGGCTGTAGCGCTGGCCCGTCGCCTCGGGCAGGCCGGAATCGGTGGCAAGATAGGCGCCCTCGACCGTGAACTCCGCCGCCGCGCGCCGGCCGGTGGCGTCCACCATGACGGCGAGGTCGCGAATCGACTCCCGATAGCAACGATCCATCTTGGCCAGGAAGGCGCGGAAGGCCGGCTTGCCCGTCTCGCGCGGGCCCTGGTTCACGTCATGGACAACGTCATCGGCGAGCAGGGCCAGCATGGCCTCCCGGTCGCCGCCGTCGAAGGCCGCATAATAGGCGCGAATCAGGCGTTCGGTCTCGGTCACGGCGCTCTCCTTTCAGTGAGCAGGACTTGGCCGGGCGCAAGGCTCCCGGCGGCCACCCACTATGTTCGGGCGCGCCGACATGGCAAAAGCCGCGGCATGCAGACCGCCGTCACCGCCGCGCCTGCCGGCGGCGCCCCCGCCCGCACCAGGCCGCCCAGCTTCCAGGAGCTGATCCTGCGGCTGCACGCCTATTGGTCGGCCCAGGGATGCGTCATCCTGCAGCCCTATGACATGGAGGTCGGCGCCGGCACCTTCCATCCGGCGACCACGCTGCGGGCCCTCGGCCCCAAGCCCTGGAAGGCGGCCTATGTGCAGCCGAGCCGCCGGCCGGCCGATGGGCGGTATGGCGAGAACCCCAACCGGCTGCAGCACTATTATCAGTACCAGGTGATCCTGAAGCCCTCGCCGGCCGATCCGCAGAGCATGCTGATCGGCAGCTACCGGGCGATCGGCCTCGACCCGCATGTGCACGACATCCGCTTCGTCGAGGATGACTGGGAGAGCCCGACCCTCGGCGCCTGGGGCCTTGGCTGGGAGGTCTGGTGCGACGGGATGGAGGTGACGCAGTTCACCTATTTCCAGCAGGTCGGCGGCATCCCCTGCCAGGTGCCGAGCTGCGAGCTCACCTACGGGCTGGAGCGGCTGGCGATGTACATCCAGGGCGTCGAGAACGTCTACGACCTGGATTTCAACGGCCAGGGCGTCAGCTATGGCGAGGTGTTCCACCGCGCCGAGGTCGAGTTCAGCGCACACAATTTCGAGTATGCCGATACCGCGAAGTTATTCCGGCATTTCCAGGACGCCGAGGAGGAATGCGTGGCGCTGCTCAGGCACGGCCTGGCCCTGCCGGCCTATGACCAGTGCATCAAGGCGAGCCACCGCTTCAACCTGCTCGATGCCCGGGGCGCCATCAGCGTCACCGAGCGCGCGGCCTATATCGGCCGGGTGCGCGCCCTGGCGAAAGGCTGTTGCGAGGCCTGGCTGGCCGGTGGCGGCTGAGGGGGCACGATGCGGCCATGCGGCTTTCCGGCCCGGCACCGTGCCCTTTGGCGGCAGGCATGCCATGCTGGCCGCCTCGCCCGACCCCACCCCTCCGGCGCAGCTTGCCTCGCCGGGGCGACGCGATGCCCGGACCGCTATGACCCGAACCGCCATGAAGGCCGCACCGACGCCCCATGCCTGAACTCCTGATCGAACTCTTTTCCGAGGAGATTCCGGCGCGCATGCAGGCCCGTGCGGCCGAGGATCTCTGCGCCCTGCTGCAGAAATCCCTCGCGCCGCTGATGACCGCCGCGCCGCGCCCGCTCTTCGGGCCGCGCCGCATCGCGGCCTGCGGCGCCATGGCGGCCCGTGCCGAGACGCCGGGCAAGGAGGAGCGCGGCCCGCGCCTGGGTGCGCCCGATGCGGCGGTCGAGGGCTTCCTGCGCAAGCACGGCGCCACGCGCGAGGCGCTGGAGCAGGAGGGCCAGTTCTGGGTGCTGCGCAAGCCCGGCCAGGTGATCGAGGCGGCGGCGCTGATCGCCGAGCGGCTGCCGCCGCTGCTGCGCGGCTTCCCCTGGCCGAAGAGCATGCGTTGGGGCACCAGCGACTTCGCCTGGGTGCGGCCGCTGCAGCGCATCCTCTGCATCCTGGATGGCCGGCCGGTGCCCTTCGCCCTCGCCCATGGCGAGGATGCGGTGCATGGCCTCCTCGCCGCCGGGCTGACCGAGGGGCACCGCGTGCTGGCCGGCACCGAACCCTTCGCGGTTTCGAGCCTCGCCGCCTACACCGCCGGGCTGCGGGAGCGCTTCGTCATCGCCGAGGCCGGCGAGCGCGAGCGGATCATCGCCGAGGGCATCGAACGCCTCGCCGCCGCCGAGGGGCTGGAGGTGGTGCCGGATCGCGGGCTGCTGGCCGAGGTGGCGGGCCTCGTCGAATGGCCGGTGCCGCTGCTCGGGCGCATCGACGACGCCTTCATGGACCTGCCGCCCGAGCTGATGCGCACCACCATGCGGGTGAACCAGCGCTACTTCGCCCTGCGCCATCCGGATGGCCGGGCCGCGCCGCGCTTCGCCATCGTCAGCAACATCATCCCCGGGGATGGCGGCGCGGCGATCGTCGCCGGCAATGAGCGGGTGCTGCGGGCGCGGCTCTCCGATGCCCGCTTCTTCTGGGATCTCGACCGTAAGCAGAAGCTGGAGAGCTTCCTGCCGAAGCTCGATGCCGTGGTGTTCCACGCCAAGCTCGGCACCCAGGGCGAGCGGGTGCGGCGGCTGGAGCGGCTGGCCGGGCTGATCGCGCCGGCGGTCGGCGCCGATCCGGCGCTGGCGGGCCGGGCGGCGCGGCTGGCCAAGGCCGACCTCGCCAGCGGCATGGTGGGCGAATTCCCCGAATTGCAGGGGGTGATGGGCCGCTACTACGCCCTTGCCGGCGGCGAGGACCCGCGCGTCGCCGAGGCGATCGGCGCGCATTACCGACCGCTCGGCCCCGGCGATGCGGTGCCTGCCGAGCCCGTGGCGGTGGCGGTGACGCTGGCCGACAAGCTGGACCAGCTCGCCGGCTTTTTTGCCGTCGGAGAGAGGCCGACTGGTTCCGGCGATCCGTTTGCACTCCGTCGCGCGGCGCTTGGTGTGATTCGGATTATTCGGGAGAATGGGCTGCGGCTGCGCTTGTTACAGCTCCTCGACAAAGCGGTAGCACCTATCCTTGAAACTCTGGCTCTGGCTGAGACCGAAAAGGCCCGAGAAACGCTAGAAGAGGCTCGCAAGCGCGGCTTGATCGGCGGGTCCATGCTGACAGTAATTCCGGGATCTCCATCGATCAGTCGTGGCACGAGTAGCGAGACATATTTAGCGAAAGCTTGGGATATCTTCGACTTCCTCGCCGAGCGACTCCGCGTCCAGCTCCGTGCCGAGGGCGCCCGGCACGACATCGTCGCCGCCGTCTTCGGCGCCGCGCCGGATGACGACCTGGTCCGCCTGCTCGCCCGCTCCGACGCGCTCGCCCGCATGCTGGCGACGCCGGACGGCGCCAACCTGCTGGCCGCCTACAAGCGCGCCGCCAACATCCTGCGGATCGAGAACCGCAAGGATGGGCCGCATGACGGGCCGGTGGAGGCCGTCCGGCTGGTGGCCGGGCCGGAGAAGGCCCTGGCCGCCGCCGTCGCGACGACGCGCGAGGCCGTCGCCGCCGCCCTGGCCGCCGAGGACTTCCTCGGCGCCATGGAGCATCTCGCCACCCTCCGCGCCCCGGTCGATGCCTTCTTCGACGGGGTCGTGGTGAACGATGCGGACCCGGAACTCCGCCGGAACCGCCTGCGTTTGCTGCACTCGCTCTGCGCCGCCATGGATGCGGTCGCGGATGTCTCAAAAATCGAAGGTTGACATTGGCCCGGTGTGGTAACGCGCCGTTCATAGATTCCTGTGCCGAACGGCGGCCATCCGGATCGCAAGGGGAACAGTGCCGATGAGCAAGTGGGTTTACAGCTTCGGCGCCGGCCATAACGAGGGCAAGGCCGAGATGCGCAACCTGCTGGGCGGTAAGGGCGCGAACCTGGCCGAGATGGCCAGCATCGGCCTGCCCGTCCCGCCCGGCTTCACCATCACCACCGAGGTCTGCACCTACTACTACGACCACGGCAAGCAGTACCCGCCGGAGCTGAAGGACCAGGTCGGCACCGCCCTCAAGCGGGTGGAGGAGGCGGTCGGCGCCCGCTTCGGCGACGACCGGACGCCGCTGCTCGTCTCCGTGCGCTCCGGCGCCCGGGTCTCCATGCCGGGCATGATGGACACCGTCCTCAATCTCGGCCTGAACGACCAGACGGTGGAGGGGCTCACCGCCGCCTCCGGCGATCCGCGCTTCGCCTGGGACAGCTACCGCCGCTTCATCCAGATGTATGGCAGCGTGGTGCTCGGCATCGACCATCACCGCTTTGAGGAGATCATCGAGCATGTGAAGCTCGACCGCGGGGTGGTCGAGGACACGCAGCTCACCGCCCAGGACTGGCACCGGGTGGTGGACGGCTACAAGGAGATGGTGGCCGAGGTGAAGGGCGAGCCCTTCCCGCAGGACCCAACGGCGCAGCTCTGGGGCGCCATCGGCGCCGTCTTCGGCTCCTGGATGAACCCGCGCGCCAACACCTATCGCCGCCTGCACGACATCCCGGCCGACTGGGGCACGGCGGTGAATGTCCAGGCCATGGTCTTCGGCAATATGGGCGAGGATTGCGCGACCGGCGTCTGCTTCACCCGCGACCCCTCGACCGGCGAGAACATCTTCTACGGCGAGTACCTGATCAACGCCCAGGGCGAGGATGTCGTCGCCGGCATCCGCACGCCGCAGCCGATGTCGGAGGCCCGCGCCAAGCCGGACGAGCGGAGCATGGAGAAGGCCATGCCCGACGCCTACAAGGAGCTCGTCCAGGTCCGTGCGACGCTCGAGAAGCACTACACGGACATGCAGGACATCGAGTTCACCGTGCAGCAGAACAAGCTGTACATGCTGCAGACGCGCAACGGCAAACGCACCGCCGCCGCCAGCCTGAAGATCGCCGTCGACATGGCGCGCGAGGGGCTGATCGACCAGGCGGAGGCGATCAAGCGCGTCAACCCGGCGGCGCTCGACCAGCTCCTGCACCCGACGCTCGACCCGAAGGCGCCGCGCAAGCTGCTTTCCAAGGGCCTGCCCGCCTCCCCGGGCGCGGCCTGCGGCGCGGTGGTGTTCTCGGCCGACGAGGCCGAGGTGCGGGCGCAGAAGGGCGAGAGCGTCATCCTCGTGCGCATCGAGACCAGCCCCGAGGACATCCACGGCATGCATGCCGCCAAGGGCATCCTCACCACCCGTGGCGGCATGACCAGCCATGCCGCGGTGGTCGCCCGCGGCATGGGCCGGCCCTGCGTCGCCGGCGCCGGCGGCGTCACGGTGGATTACGGCGCGCAGGCGCTGCAGGCCGGCGGCCAGGTGGTGCGCGCCGGCGAGACCATCACCCTCGACGGCGCGACGGGCGAGATCTTCATCGGCAGCGTGCCGATGGTCGAGCCGCAGCTCTCGGGCGATTTCGCCACGCTGATGGAATGGGCGGACGGGGTGCGGCGCCTCAAGGTGCGCACCAATGCCGAGACGCCGCTCGATGCCGATACGGCGCGCAAATTCGGCGCCGAGGGCATCGGCCTCTGCCGCACCGAGCACATGTTCTTCGACCCCGAGCGCATCGGCGCGGTGCGGCAGATGATCATGTCCGAGACCGAGAGCGGCCGCCGCGAGGCGCTCTCCCGGCTGCTGCCCTTCCAGCGGCAGGATTTCACCGAGCTGTTCCGCATCATGGCCGGGCTGCCGGTGACGATCCGCCTGCTCGACCCGCCGCTGCACGAATTCCTGCCGCATGGCGAGGCGGAGATCGCCGAGGTGGCGACCTCCCTCGGCGCCGATGTGGCGGCGATGCAGCGCCGGGCGCAGGAGCTCTCGGAGGCCAACCCGATGCTCGGGCATCGCGGCTGCCGTCTCGGCATCTCCTATCCGGAGATCTACGAGATGCAGGCCCGCGCCATCTTCGAGGCGGCCGTCGCCATCGCCAAGGAGACCGGCAAGGCGCCGGTGCCCGAGATCATGATCCCGCTCGTCGCCACGCGCCGCGAGCTGGAGATCACCCGGGCGCAGGTCGACAAGGTGGCGCAGGAGGTCTTCGCCGAGAGCGGCCACCATGTCGAATACCTGGTCGGCACCATGATCGAGCTGCCGCGCGCCGCGCTGGTCGCCGACCGGATCGCCGAGGTGGGCGATTTCTTCAGCTTCGGCACCAACGACCTCACCCAGACCACCTTCGGCCTGTCGCGCGACGACGCCGGCAAGTTCCTGCCGCTCTATGTCGAGAAGGGCATCCTGCCGAAGGACCCCTTCGTCTCCATCGACCCGGACGGCGTCGGCGCGCTGGTGAAGATCGCCCGCGAGAAGGGGCGTTCGGTGAAGCCCGACCTCAAGCTCGGCATCTGCGGCGAGCATGGCGGCGACCCGGCCTCGATCCAGTTCTGCGAGGAGGCGGGGCTGGATTACGTCTCCTGCTCGCCCTACCGCGTGCCCGTCGCGCGGCTGGCGGCGGCGCAGGCGGCGCTCTCGGGCGGCGGCGACCGCACCGCCTGATCCGGGCGGCGCGCCACCGCTGCCTTCTTGCCTGTGAGCCTTGAGGGCGGCCCGGACGCCGGCGCGTCCGGGCTGCCTTCCGGTCCGGGCGGCGTCGGCCCGTTCCGGCAGGAGGGCGCAACTGCCCCGCCACGCCCCCCGTTCTCTCCGTCGAAGGACGGGAGATCGTCATGGCACGGCAGGACAGCCCATTTCCGCAGCAGCACCAGGACCGGCAGCCGGGCCAGGAAGCGGCCATGCGACCGCAGCCGCAGGACCGCATGGAGCACTGGACGGCGAGCGGCAAGCTGCAGGGGCGGACCGCCCTCGTCACCGGCGGCGATAGCGGCATCGGCCGCGCCGTCGCCATCGGCTTCGCCAAGGAGGGGGCCGATGTGGCGATCCTCTATCTCGACGAGCACGAGGATGCCGAGGAGACCAAGCGGCATGTCGAGGCGGCCGGGCGGCGTTGCGTGCTGCTCGCCGGCGATGTCGGGGATGCCGGCTTCGCCCGCCGGGCGGTGGACCAGGCGGCCGAGGCCCTCGGCGGCCATATCGACATCCTCGTCAACAACGCCGCCGAGCAGCATGTCTGCGAGGATTTCGCCGAGATCGAGGAGGCCCAGGTGGAGCGGACTTTCCGCACCAACATCCTCGGCATGTTCTGGGTGACGCGCGCCACGCTGCGGCACATGCCGACCGGCGGGGCGATCATCAACACCACCTCCGTCACCGCCTTCCGCGGCAGCCCGCAACTGATCGACTATGCCAGCACCAAAGGCGCGATCCTCGGCTTCACCCGCAGCCTCGCCGAAGCCCTGTTCGAACAGCGGAAGATCCGGGTGAACGCGGTGGCCCCAGGACCGATCTGGACCCCGTTGATCCCGGCGAGCTTCGACGAGGAGCGCACCGCGAAGCATGGCCAGGGCGCGCCGATGCAACGCGCCGGGCAGCCGGACGAGGTGGCGCCGAGCTACATCTTCCTCGCCAGCGAGGCCGACAGCAGCTATTTCAACGGCCAGACCCTGCATCCGAACGGCGGCTCGGTGGTCAATGCCTGACCGGCGCTGAGCCCCACCTCTGCGGCCCCGGCAGGAAGGGCAGCGCCAGCACCCAGAGCGCGGCCGGGAAGATCACCATGCACCGCGCCATCCAGACCGCGTGCAGCGCGCTGTGGTTCAGGAAGACCAGGTACCAGGCGACCAGCAGCAGCGCCGCGCCCAACGCCGGGCCGGCGCGCGCCGCCTCGCGCCGGAGAGCCGGGATGGCGAGGAGCGCGAGCCCGATCAGGCTGCCGCGGATCAGCAGGCGCCCCGCCTGCCCGGAGCCGAAGCCCATCTGCCAGTAATAGCCCTGCAGGCGGAAGAGCAGGAAGCGCAGGCGGAACAGCGGCGTCTCGTCGATGCGGTGCAGGTCGAAGCCGGCCATCGGCGACCAGGCGTGAGGAGCTGCGCCGGCACCTCCGGGACGATCGGCCCGAAGAGCCGATGGCCGAAGGCCTCGGCATCGGCCGGTTGCAGCGCATCGGGGAAGGCCAGGGCGGCGATCCCGGCTTTCAGCGCGAAGGGCAGCGCCGCCCCGGCGAGGAAGGCACCGAGGCTGCGCAGCGCGCCGCCCGGCCGCTCGGCCAGGGCCGCGGCCAGCAGCACCAGCCCGGCGCCGAGCGGCAGCCCGCCGGTGAGGAATTCGAACAGCGCGACGCCGCCGCCGAAGGCCCCGAGCAGCCAGGCCGGCGCCGCGCCCTCGCGTCCGGGGCAGAGCCACAGGGCCCAGAGGAAAAGCGCCAGCACCAGGTCGGACAGCGCATGGCTCACCCAGAAGCCGAGGGCCGGCAGGCCATAGCTGGTCAGCAGGAGCAGGCCGAGGCCGGCGAAGCCCGCATCGCGTCGCCAGCGCGCATCGTCGTGCCGCCGCCGCCGCAGGCTGCGCCAGCCGGCGAGGAGGACAAGGCCGGCCAGGGCGCCGTTCAGCGTGAGGAAGACCGCATCCTGCAGCCCGACCGGCCCGAGGACCGGCAGCAGCAGGGCAACCGCGACCCGCTGCCCATGCAGGTAGCGGTGATAGCGCTTGGCCGGTTGCCGCTCCGCGCCGGGGGCCAGCAGTTCGGCCAGCCGCAGGCAGGGTCCCGCCGTCTCGCCGCCGGCCGGATCCGCCATGGCCAGGGGGAGCAGCGGGGACAGCGCGAGATTGGGCGAGAAGGCCTCTCGCGCCCGGCCTTCCTCATGCGGCAGGACGAGCATGGCGAAGACCAGGCAGTCATTGCCGTACCAGCGCTGGATCCGCACCACGCCGAGCGGCAGGCCGTGGCTTTCATAAAGGACGCCGCTGCCGGCCAGCGGCCGCAGCAGGGCCAGCGCCCGCTCGGGCGGCAGCCCGGCCGCCTGCCAGGAGAGACCCGCGAAGAGCAGGGAGAGCAGCAGGCTCATCGCGAGCGCGGCAGCCAGGGACCGGGTCCAGGCCCGGAGCGTCGGGGTGATGGCGGGCACGCGCCAGGCTAGAGCGGAGTCCTCCGAGCCGAAACGCCCGGCAGGCCCGCCAGGGCGATCAGCCGGCCGCGGCGGGGGCCGGCAGGGCCATCCAGGTCGGGATGCGGGGCTCCAGCCGCGCCTCGCCGCAGTGCAACGGGCGACCATCCAGCGCCTCGAGCCGCAGCTGCGCGATGCCCTGCCCGTCGCGGCCGGACCGCATCTCGCCGAGCTCGGCCCCGCCCGAGGTCACCGGCGTGCCGGGGGGCGGCAAGGGGCCGGTCACCGCCACCGGCACCAGCCGGCGCTTCAGCAGCCCGCGATAGCGGGTGCGGGCGGTCAGCTCCTGGCCCATGTAGCAACCCTTGCTCCAGGAGATGCCGTGCAGCTCGTCGAAGCCGGCCTCCAGCAGGACGGTCTGCTCGGGCACCAGGTCGCGGCTGCCCTCCGGCAGGCCGAGCGCCAGGCGGTGGCGGTCCCAATCCTCCGGCGTCGCCTCGGCGCCCGGCAGCAAGCCGGGGGCAAGGGCCCGCCAGCCCGCCTCGGCCAGGCGGGGATCGGGCGCGGCGACCACCCCCGGGCCCATCGGCAGGGGGGCGCCATTCCAGCCGGCATGCACCACGAAGGCGTCGGAGGCGTCCCGCACCGCCACCCGGGAGCGCAACCGGAAGCGGGAGAGCTTCTGCGCCAGCATCGGCGCCTGGGCGCGCTCGCAGTCGAGCAGCAGCCGGTCCTCGGCGGCGAGGAGGAAGAAATCGGCGAGCCACTTGCCCTGCGGCGAGAGCAGGGCGGCGAAGACGGCGGTGCCCGGGACGGCCCCGGCCACATCGTTGGAGACGAGGCCCTGGAGGAAGGCGAGGCGGTCCTCGCCCGCCACCTCCACCACGCCTCGTCCGGGAAGGGCTGCGATCGGCATGCGGAAAAGGTGGGCCGGCGGATGCGCCACTGCAACCTGCGGCGCTGCCTCGGGCCGCACCGGGCAAATTCGCCCGGCAGCCGAGGGTCGGGGCGGCTCCGGGGAGGCGCCGCTCCGGCCGGGACGTGCTACAGCCCCGACGCCGTGCGAATTCTCTTCATCTCCTCCACCCGGATCGGTGACGCCGTTCTCTCGACCGGGCTGCTGGACCACCTGATCCGGACCTATCCGCAGGCCAAGCTGGTGGTGGCCTGCGGGCCGGTGGCCGAGGGCGTCTTTGCCCGCATGCCGAACCGGGCCTGGACGATCGTGCTCGCCAAGCGCCGCTACCGCCTGCACTGGCTGGAGCTCTGGCGGGCGGTGGCGGGCCAGCGCTGGGATATCGTCGTCGATCTGCGCGGCTCGGCCTTCGCCTGGATGGTGCGGGCGCGCCGGCGCTACGTGCTGCGCGGTGGCCGCCAGCCGGGCCATCGGCTGGCGCATCTCGGCGCCCTGCTGGGGCTCGATCCACCGCCCCTGCCGGTCGCCTGGTACAATGCCGCCGACCGGGCGCGGGCGGCGGCGCTGCTGCCGGGCGAGGGGGTCTGGATCGCCCTCGGCCCGACCGCCAATTGGGACCGCAAGGTCTGGCCGGCGGAGCGCTTCGTCGCCCTCTACCGGGCGCTGACGGCACCGGGCGCCCCGCTGGCGGGCGCGCGGGCCGCTATCCTCGGCGGCCCGGGCCCGCAGGAGCGCGCCATGGCGGCGCCGGTGCTGGCGGCGCTCGGCGAGCGGGCGGTCGATCTGGTCGGCACGCTCTCCCTGCCCGAGGTGGCGGCGGTGCTGGCGCGTTGCGCCCTCTTCGTCGGCAATGACAGCGGGCTGATGCATCTCTCGGCCGCCACGGGCACGCCGACCCTTGGCCTCTTCGGCCCCTCCCGCGTCGAGGAATACGCCCCGGCCGGCCGGCACGTGGCGACCGCCGTGGCGCCGGACAGCCCGGGCCTCGACAGCATGCCGGGCCTGACGCTGGCGGCGGCGCTCGCCGCCGCCGAGCGGCTGCTGGCAGCGCAGGTGCCGGCATGAGCGCCCTGGAGGCGTCGGCCGCGGCGCCGGCGGCCATGCCCCAGGCCGGGCCGCGCGTCTCCGCCCTGGTGGTCGCCCGCAACGAGGCGGCGCGGCTGCCGGCCTGCCTGGCGAGCCTGCGGCCGGCCGATGAGATCGTCGTGGTGCTCGACCGCAGCACCGATGCCAGCGCCGACATCGCCCGCGCCGAGGGCGCGCGGCTGCTGGAGGGGGGATGGGAGCTGGAGGGCGAGCGGCGCAATGCCGGCATCGCGGCCTGCAGCGGCGACTGGATCCTCGAGGTCGATGCCGACGAGCGGGTGCCGCCCGCGCTCTGGGCCGATATCCGCGCCCTCACCGCCCGCTCGGCGCATGGCTTCCACCGCGTGCGGATCGACAATTACGTCGGCGAGCGGCTGATCCTGCATGGCTGGGGCGGCAGCTTCGGCACCACCCTCAAGCCCATCCTGTTCCGCAAGGGCGCCAAGCATTGGCGCGGGCAGCGGGTGCATCCCGGCCTCGACTGGATCGGGACCGAGGGCGAGCGCCTCACCGCCCATGGCATCCGGCACGAGGTGGACCGCGACATCTCCGACATGCTGCGCCGGCTCGACCGCTACTCCTCGGCCAAGGCGGCCGACCTGCTGGCGAGCGGGAGGATCGGCTCCCTGCCGGACAATGTCCGACGCTGCCTGTCGCGCATCTTCCTCTGCTATGTCCGGCGCCGCGGCTACCGGGAAGGCGGCTGGGGCCTGCTGATCGCGCTCTGCGCCGGGCTTTTCCCGCTGCTCTCGCATCTCAAGGCGCGGCTGGAGCCGGAGCGGCACCGCCCGGCACCCCCCTGATGCACATCGTCATGGCGACGGACGGGCCCCGCCTCGGCCCCCTCGACCTGCGGGAACGCCCGGTCGGCGGCGTCGAGACCGCCTTCGCCTTGCTGGCCGAGGCCTTCCGCCGGCGCGGTCATGCGCTGGAGCTGCGGGCCGGCACGGAGCCCGAGGCCTGCCGCGGCGGCCTCGCCTGGTCGCCGCTCGATCGGGGGCGGCATGGGGCGCCGGCGGCGCTGGTCATCGCCAACCGCTCGCCGCGCCTCTTCCGGTGGCTGCCGCGCGGCCGGCGGGTGCTCTGGCTGCACAACCCGGCCGGCTATCTGCGCAAGCTGCGCAACCTCCTGCCCCTGCTCGCTCTTCGGCCGCGGCTGGTGACGCTCGGTCCCAGCCATGCCGCGAGCCTCGGCCCCTGGCTGCCCTTCCGCCCGGTGCAGATCCCGCTCGCCCTGGCGCCGCCCTTCGATGCCGGGGCGGCGCCGCGGCCGCCCGGACCGCCCATTGCCATCTTCGCCTCCAACCCGCAGCGCGGCCTCGACTGGCTGCTCGATCTCTGGACGGCGCGCATCCGGCCCCGGGTGCCGGACGCGGAGTTGCACCTCTACACCGGTGCCGCCACCTATGGCGGCGATGCACGCCTCGCCGCCCGTGCGGCACCGGTGCTGGCGCGCGCCGCCACGCTGGCGGAGGCTGGCGTGCGGATCTTCGACCCCCTCCCGCGCCCCGCCTTGGCGGCGCGCTTCCGCGAGGCCCGCCTCATGCTCTACCGCGGCGATACCGGCGAGACCTTCTGCCTGGCCCTGGCCGAGGCGCAGGCGCTGGGGCTGCCGGCGGTCGTCACGCCGCTCGGCGCCGTCGCGGAGCGCATCGCCGATGGCGAGACCGGCGTGGTGGCGCGGGACGCCACCGGCTTCGCCGCGGCCGCCATCCGCCTGCTGCGCGACGACGCCGCCTGGACGGCGATGCACCGCGCCGCCCTGGCCCGCGGCCCCGGCCCCTCCTGGGACGAGGTCGCCGCCCGCTTCGAGGCGCTGGCATGAGCCTCGACCTGCCTGTCCTTGCCCCGGCCCCGCCTGCGGCCGACCGGCCGCTGCGGGTCGCGCATGTGATGGCGGGCGCGCCCATGGGCGGGGCCGAGGCCTTCTACGAACGCCTGACGGTGGCGCAGCACGCCGCCGGCGAGGCGGTGCTGGCGGTGATCCGGCGGGAGGCGGGCCGCGCCGCCCGGCTCCGGGCCGGCGGGATCGAGCCACAGGAATTGGCGTTCGGCGGCTATTTCGACCTGCGGACCGGGCCGCGGCTGCGCGACCTGCTGGCGGGCTTCGGGCCGGAGGTGGTGGTGTCCTGGGCGAACCGCGCCAGCCGCTTCGCCGGCCGCGTCAAGCGCGGCGGCGCGCCCTGGACCCTGGTCGGGCGGCTCGGCGGCTATTACGACCTGAAATACTATCGCCATTGCGACCATCTGGTCGGCAATACCCGCGATCTCCGCGACTGGATCATCCGCCAGGGCTGGCCGCCGGAGCGGGCGCATGTCGTGCCGAATTTCGCGCATGACTTCGCCGGCCTCGCCCCGGCCGAGCTGCCGGCGCCCCCCGGCATGCCGCGGCTGCTGGCGCTCGGCCGGCTGCACACGAACAAGGGCTTCGACGTGCTGCTGCGGGCCATGGCGCTGCTGCCGGGCGTGCATCTCTCCCTCGCCGGGGAGGGGCCCGAGCGGCCGGCGCTGGAGCGGCTGGCGGGCGAGCTCGGCCTCGCCGACCGCATCGCCTTCCTCGGCTGGCGCCAGGACACCGGCGCGCTGCTTGCCGCCTGCGACCTCTTCGTCTGCCCCTCGCGGCACGAGCCGCTCGGCAATGTGGTGCTGGAGGCCTGGTCGGCGGCGCGGCCGGTCGTCGCCGCCGCGGCGCAGGGGCCGGTGGAGCTGATCCGCGAGGGCGAGACGGGGCTGCTCGTCCCGAAGGAGGAGCCGGCGCCGCTCGCCGCCGCCATCGCCGGGCTGCTGGCCGATCCAACGCGGGCCGCGCGCCTCGCTGCGGCCGGACGCGCGGAATTCGAGCGGGCGCATGCCGAGGCGCCGGTGCTGGCGCGCTGGCATGAATTCCTCCGCGCGGTCGCCCCGACCGGGACCCTCGGGGGGCTGGGCTGATGTGCGGCCTGGCGGGCCTGGCGCTGCGGCAGGGGCTGACGCCCGACGGCGCGACGCTGGACGCGCTGACGCGGGCGCTGGCGCATCGCGGCCCGGACGGCGCCGGGCACCATGTGGTCGGCCCCGTGGCGCTGGCGCATACGCGGCTCGCCATCATCGATCTCGTCACCGGCGACCAGCCGCTCTTCGCCGGGCCGGCGGCGCTGGTCGGCAATGGCGAGGTCTACAATTACCGCGAGCTGCGCGAGGCCAACCAGCTCCGCTGCACCACCGGCAGCGATTGCGAGCCGCCGCTGCATCTCTGGCGCCGCGACGGCATCGGCTTCGCCGACCGGCTGCGCGGCATGTATGCCATCGCGCTGGCCGACCGCGCCACGCGGCAGGTGGTGCTGGCGCGCGACCCCTTCGGCATCAAGCCGCTCTATACCGCCGAGGTGCCGGGCGGCATCGCCTTCGCCTCGGAGCCGCAGGCGCTGATCGCCGCCGGGCTGGTGCAGCCGCGGGTGCGGCCGGCGGCGCGGGCCGAGCTGCTGCAGCTGCAATTCACCACGGGCGCGGAGACGATCTTCGAGGGGATCTCCCGTATCCTGCCCGGCGAGACGGTGGTGATCGCCGATGGCGCGGTCGCCGAGCGGCGGCAGCGCCAGGCGCTGCCGGAGGGGGGGCCGGAGAGCATCACCGGCGAGGCGGCGCTGGCGCGGCTCGACATGGCGCTCGAGGAGAGCGTGGCGCTGCACCAGCGCAGCGACGTGCCCTATGGCATGTTCCTCTCGGGCGGCATCGACAGCGCGGCGGTGCTGGCGATGATGGCGCGGCTGAACGCCAAGGGGGGAACCTCCCCGGTGCTCGCCTTCACCGCCGGCTTCGACGTGCCGGGGGCGGCCGACGAGCGCGCGCAGGCGGCGGCGCTGGCGCAGGCGGCGGGGGCGCGGCACGTCACCGTCGCGGTCACCGAGCCGGAGGTCTGGCGCCACCTGCCGGAGATCGTCGCCGCCATGGACGACCCGGCCGCCGATTACGCCATCATCCCCACCTGGTTCCTGGCGCGCCGGGCGCGCCAGGAGGTGAAGGTGGTGCTCTCCGGCGAGGGGGGCGACGAGCTCTTCGGCGGCTATGGCCGCTACCGCGCCGCCATGAAGCCCTGGTGGCTGGGCGGCAAGGCGCCGCGCGCCCATGGCTGCTTCGACCGCGTCGATGTGCTGCGCGCGGCGCCGACCGGCTGGCGCGACGGCATCGGCGCGGCGGAGGCGGCGGCGGCGCTGCCCGGCCGCAGCCGGTTGCAGGCGGCGCAGGCGTTGGACGTGGCGGACTGGCTGCCGAACGATCTCCTCATCAAGCTCGACCGCTGCCTGATGGCGCATGGCGTCGAGGGGCGGACGCCGCTGCTCGACACCGGCATCGCCGCCGCCGCCTTCCGCCTGCCGGATGCGCTGAAGGTGCAGGGCCATACCGGCAAATGGCTGCTGCGGCAGTGGCTGGCCAGGCATCTGCCGGCGGCCGAGCCCTTCAAGCCGAAGCAAGGCTTCACCGTGCCGGTCGGCGCCTGGATCGAGCGGGTGGGGGACCGGTTGGGGCCGCTGGTGGCGGCGCAGCCCGGCGTCGCCGAGATCGCCCGGCCGGACCGCGTAGCCTCGCTCTTCCGCCATGCCGGCGGCGAGAAGCATCGCGGCTTCGCCGCCTGGCATCTGTTGTTCTACGCGCTCTGGCACCGCCGCCACATCGAGGGGCGGCGGCCGGAGGGCGATGTGTTCGAGGTGCTTGCGGCGCGCTGAGGGCTGCGCCCGGCACGGTCAGGGCGCCGGCGGGGCGGGGAGCCAGAGGTACGAGATGGTTCGCCCGGCGGTCGGACGTCCCCAAGCTCTCTATCTCCTCCGCGATCTCCCGCACGTCCAGGCCGTTGGGGCGAAGCTGCTCCGGCCAGGCGCGCAACCGGGCGGCCTGGTCCTGGGTCCAGGCATACCAATCGCGGTCGTGGAGGCCGGCATCGTCGGGCATGGCGAGGCGGAGTATAGGTGCTGCCGCACCCGGCCCCGAGGAGGATCCCCGCCCCATGACCAGCTACGATCTCATCCTGCGCGGCGGCGCCTGCGTGCTGCCCTGGGGCGTCGAGACCACGGATGTCGGCGTGCGGGAGGGGCGGATCGCGGCCCTCGGCGACCTGCGCCTGGACAAGGCCGCGAACGAGGTGGATTGCCGCGGCCTGCACGTGCTGCCCGGGCTGATCGACGCGCATGTGCATCTGCGCGATCCGGGCGACCCGGCGGTGGAGGACCTCTCGCACGGCACCAAGGGAGCGCTGCTCGGCGGCCTCACCGCCGTCTTCGACATGCCGAACACCGCGCCGAGCATCACCGACCGCGAGCGGCTGGACTGGAAGCGCGGCTATCTCGAAGGCCGGGCCTGGGTCGATGTCGGTCTCTATGTCGGCGCCAGCAAGAAGAACATCGCGGAGCTCGCCGCGCTCGAGCTGCAGCCGAATGTCTGCGCGGTGAAGGTCTTCGCCGGCAGCAGCACCGGCGACCTGCTGGTGGAGGACGACGCCTCCCTGGAGGCTGTCATGCGCAGCGGCCGGCGGCGCATCTGCTACCATTCGGAGGACGAGTACCGGCTGCAGGAGCGCAAGCCGCAATTCACCTCCGGCATGCCGCACCGCAACCACATGGTCTGGCGCGACGTGGAATGCGCCTTCCTTGGCACGCGGCGGCTGATGGCGTTGGCGCGGCGCACCGGCCGCCCGGCGCATATCCTGCACGTCAGCACCGCCGAGGAGCTGGACTACCTCAAGGAGTTCCGCGACGTCGCGACGGTCGAGGTGCTGCTGAACCACCTCACCCAGACCGACGAGGCCTATGACCGGCTCGGCGGCTATGCGGTGATGAACCCGCCGATCCGCGACGAGCGGCACCTGCGGGCCGCCTGGGCGGCGGTCGCCGACGGCACGGTGGATGTGGTCGGCTCCGACCACGCGCCGCACAGCCGCGCGGCGAAGGAGCGGCCCTGGCCGGATTGCGCGGCGGGGCTGACCGGCGTGCAGACCATCGTGCCGCTGATGCTCGACCATGTCAGCGCCGGGCGGCTCTCCCTCTCCCGCCTCGCCGACCTGATGTGCGCCGGGCCGGCGCGGGTCTATGGCGTGACCGGCAAGGGGCGGCTCGCCGCCGGCTACGACGCCGATTTCACCCTCGTCGACATGAAGAAGCAGCGGGTGATCGAGGAGAGCTGGATCGTCTCGCCCTGCGGCTGGACGCCCTTCGCCGGGCATCGCTGCACCGGCTGGCCGGTGATGGCGATCCTGCGCGGCGCGGTGGCGATGCGCGAGGACGAGGTGATCGGCGCGCCGCGCGGCCAGGGCGTCGCCTTCCAGGAGGCGCGCGGCGGCTGAGCCGCGCGGGCCCACCCGGCCACGGCAGCGTGTTCGCGATGCCCGGCGCAGGGCGGAGCATCCCATGGCATGCTGTCATCGGCCTTGCGGAGGCGCTGGCGGGCCGGGATGGCGTTTGTCCGTGCCGCACCGCATGGTTCGGCCTGGCCGGGGGCGGCAGGATGGCCTCTCCATCCGCCGAGACGAGGGAGGAAGGACAACAGATGAGCGGACGCTACACGGGCGCCTGTTTCTGCGGCGCCGTCGAGATCGAGGCGAGCGGCGCCCCCAATGCCATGGGCTATTGCCATTGCCGGTCCTGCCGGTCCTGGTCCGGCGGCCCGGTGAACGCCTTCACCCTCTGGCCGCCCGAGGCGGTGAAGGTGACGAAGGGCGAGGAGCACATCGCCACCTTCGCCAAGACCGAGATGAGCCACCGGCAGTACTGCAAGCTCTGCGGCGGCCATCTGATGGCGCGGCACCCGCCGCTCAACATGGTGGACGTGTTCTCGGCCACCCTCCCGGACCTGCCCTTCGAGCCGGGGGTGCATGTCAATTACGGCGAGACGGTGCTGCGCATGAAGGACGGCCTGCCGAAGCTGAAGGACTTCCCGGCCGAGTTCGGCGGCTCGGGGGAGATGGTGCCGGAATAGAGCCGGGGCGCCCCCGCCGCCCTGCCGCGGCGGGGGCGCCGCGCCGCCGGATCGCGGCCCGGCGCCCGTCCCGCCGCGATCCGCTGCCGCTCGCCATTCGGGGGGCAGGGTCCCGCTCCCGGGCGTTCGCGCCGGTCCGCGATCCGCTCTAGATTGCGGGCATGCAGCTCATCGGCCTCGCCGGCTGGAGCGGGGCCGGCAAGACCACGCTCCTCACCCGGCTGATCCCCTGCCTCGGCCGCCGGGGCGTCGCCGTCTCCACCCTCAAGCACGCGCATCATCGCTTCGATGTCGATACGCCGGGCAAGGATTCCTGGGCGCACCGGCAGGCCGGGGCGCGGCAGGTGCTGGTCGCCTCGGCGACCCGCTGGGCGCTGATGACGGAGAATCGGGAGGGGCCGGAGCCGGATCTCCGCTTCCTCCTCTCGCGCCTCTCGCCGGTCGACCTCGTCATCATCGAGGGCTTCAAGCGCGACACCCATCCGAAGATCGAGGTCCACCGGGCGGCCAACGGCAAGCCCTGGCTGCATCCGGAGGACCCCCAGATCGCGGCCGTCGCCAGCGACGTGCCGCCGCCGGGCGATCTGCCCTGGGTCCCCCTGGACGATGTGGAGGCGGCTGCCGATCTGGTGCAGCGATTCGCCGCGGATGCCGCGGCCTGGAGGGACTAGGGCGCGGTGGCGCAACTCTCGGATGATTGCTTCACCTTCGCCGGCCCGCTGCTCTCGGTGGAGGCGGCGCAGGCGCTGATCGCCGAACGGGTGCCGCCGCTGGGCGGCGAGGAGAGGGTGGCGTTGTCCGCCGCCCTTGGCCGGGTGTTGGCGCGCGAGCTGCGGGCGGCGCTGCCGCTGCCGCCCTTCGGCAACAGCGCGGTCGATGGCTATGCCCTTCGGCACGCTGATCTGGGTGCGGGGCCGACGGCGCTGCGCCTGGCCGGGCGGGTGGCCGCCGGGCAGGAGCCCCGGCCGCTGCCGCCCGGCGCCGCCGCCCGCATCTTCACCGGCGCGCCCCTGCCGCCGGGCGCCGATACCGTGCTGATGCAGGAGGATGCGGCGCTGCGCCCGGCCGCGGGCGAGGTGCTGATCCCGCCCGGGCTGCGGCCCGGCGCCAATGTCCGGCCGGCGGGCGAGGATGTCCGGCAGGGGGCGGTGGCCTTGCCCGCCGGGCGCCGGCTGCGGGCGCCGGAGATCGGGCTGGCGGCGGCGCTCGGTTGCGCCAGCCTGGCCGTCACGCCGCGGCTCCGGGTCGGGGTCTTCTCCACCGGCGACGAGCTGGCGGTGCCCGGCCAGGCGCTCGGCCCGGCCCAGGCCTATGACAGCAACCGCTTCACCCTGCTCGCCCTGCTGGCCGGCCTGCCGGTGGAGGCGGTCGATCTCGGCATCCTGCCGGACCGGGCGGCGGAGAGCGCCGCGGCGTTGCGCGCCGCCTCGGCCAGCCATGACCTGCTGCTGACCTCGGGCGGCGTCTCGGTCGGCGAGGAGGACCATATGCGCGCCGCCATCGAGCAGGATGGGCGGCTGGTCTTCTGGCGCCTGGCGGTGAAGCCGGGGCGGCCGGCGGCGCTCGGCGTCGTCGGGGGCACCCCGGTGCTCGGCCTGCCGGGCAACCCGGTGGCGGCGGTGGTCGCCTTCCTGCACCTGGCGCGGCCGCTGGTGCTGCGCCTTGCCGGGGCGGCGCCGGAGCCCCTGCCGCGCTTCAGCGCCGAGGCGGGGTTCGCCGCCCGCAAGAAGCCGGGGCGGCGGGAGTATCTCCGGGTGCGGTTGCGGCCGGCGGGCCTGCTGCCGGTCGCCGAGCGCATCGAGCAGGAGGGCGCGGCGCTGCTCTCCTCCCTGGCGGCAAGCGACGCCTTCGCCGAGCTGCCGGAGGCGCTGGGGGAGGTCCGGCCCGGCGACACCGTGCAGGTGCTGCCCTTCGCGGCCCTGTTCTGAGCGCGGCGCCCCGCGCTACGGTCCGGCGAAGCGGGCGAAGTCGCGCGCCAGGGTCTCGTAGATCGCCCGCTTGAACCCGACCGCGAGCGAGGGCAGCTCGGCCAGCCTCGCCCAACGCCAGGCGTCGAATTCCGGATGCGGGTCGAGATCGAGGCGGATCTCGTCATCCGTGCCGAGGAAGCGCAGCGCGAACCACCGCTGGGTCTGGCCACGGAAGCGCCCGCCCAGCGCCTTGCCGAGCAGCTCCGGCGGCAGGTCGTAGTTCAGCCAGTTCGGATGCTCGGCCAGGATCTCGGCCTTGCCGGTGCCGATCTCCTCGGCCAGCTCGCGGAAGATCGCCACCGCCGGGTCCTCGCCGGCATCGATGCCGCCCTGCGGCAATTGCCAGCCGCCCGGGGCGCCCTCGGCATTCGGCAGGTCGGCGCGGCGCGCCACCAGCACCCGGCCATCCTGGTTGAACAGCACGGCGCCGACGCAGCGGCGATAAGGCAGGTCCCTATAGGGTAGGTCCATGGGCGGGCTCCGAAGCGCAGGCCCGCTGGGCCACGGTCCAGCGCGTTGCTCGATCGCGTGATTCACGCCTTCGGCGAGTCCGCCCCAGGCGATCACGCTCTATAGGGCGGATCGCGTCCGGGCGTCAGGGCGCGCGCGCCGGGTCCTGCTCCGGCCGCCGCAGCATGGCCGTCACCGGCGCCAGCACCAGGCCGCGGCCCTCGATGCCGCCGGCCCAGGCGGCGATGCGGTCGACCAGCACCGGCGAGGCCTCCCCGGCATAGCCGAGGGCCGAGCCACCCTCGCGCGCCAGGGCCTCGAGCCGCGCCAGCTTGCGCTCGATCTCGCTGCGGGTCGCCGGCTCGTCCACCACCAGGTCCACGCCGCGGCCCCAGGCGCGGGCCGGCGCCCGCACCGCGCCCGGCCGTGGATCGATGTAGAGCAGGCCGCGGCCGGTCAGGTTCGCCTGCAAGGTGCCGAGCGAGTCGGTGAGCTGGGCGAAGCGCTCGCCGCGCATCGGGCCGAGGGCGCCGACCGCGCCCACATAGCCGGTGAAACGCGAGAGCACCCAGAGCAGCCGGTCGCCGTTCTCGGCCGCCGAGAGGCCGGTCAGCAGGGCGCGGTCACCGGGATTGTTCATCGGATAGCCGCTCGGCTCCAGCGGCAGGGCGACCAGCACCTCCATGCCCTTGGCCCGGGCCTGGTCGAGCAGCAACTCGACCCGCGGCGCATAGGGGCTGAAGGCGAGGGCGACGGCACCGGGCAGGCGCCGGATCGCCTCCTCCGAGACCGCCGCGTTCAGGCCGAGGCCGCCGACGATGAGGCCGACCTTCGGCCGGGTGTCCTGCCGGTCGAAGCCGCGGCCATAGGCCCGGATCGAGGAGCGTCCCTCCGGCCCGACCCGCGGCAGGCGGCCATAGGGGCCGTTCTCCAGCAGGGCGGGATCGGCGGCGGGGATCGGCCGGCCCGGCACCGGGCCGCGGCTGGCGGCGTCGAGCACCGGCTCCGGGCCCGCCGCCCGCGCCGCCGCGGCCTGCGGCGCCTCCGGCGTGGCCGGCGCCTCGGAGGCCGCGGCGGGGGCGTGGCCGGGCAGGGGCCCGAGCCAGGCGAGCATGCCGACTCCCCCGACGAGCAACCCCAACACGACCGCCCAGAACAGGCCCAGGCCCCGCCAGCCCGCCAGCGCCTGCCGCAGCGCCAGCCTGGCCCTCGGCCATTCCTCCTGGCGGAGGCGGCGGAGGGCCGCCTGCGCCCGCTCCATCACCCGCTTGCGGTCCACTGGCTGGCGTCCGGCGCGGCCTCAGCGTGCGGCGCGGCGGGAGGTCTGCTGGGCCGCGGCCAGGTTGCGCAGGAGCTGGGTCGCCTGCTGCAACTGGAAATCGGTCTCCGGCTTGGTGGGATCGAAGGCCGGCGCACCCTCGGGCGGCAGGCGGGTGACCTTCTCCACCACCCCGGCGGGCAGTTCGAGCTTCGGGATGGCGGCGCCGGCGGGCTGCTGCACGCCGCCCTCGTTGCGAAGCGCCTTGCGCAGATCCGCCTCGCGCTCGCGCGGGATGCCGGCCGTCGCCTGCTCGCGCTGCGCCAGCACCTCGATATCCGGCTCGATGCCCGTGGCCTGGATCGAGCGGCCGGAGGGCGTGTAGTAGCGCGCGGTGGTTAGGCGGATGGCGCCGTTGCCCGGGATGGGCATGACGGTCTGCACGCTGCCCTTGCCGAAGCTCTTGACGCCGAGCACCACCGCGCGGCGGTGGTCCTGCAGCGCGCCGGCGACGATCTCGGAGGCGGAGGCGGAGCCGCTGTTGATCAGCACGACGACCGGCAGGTCCTGCGCGATGTCGCCCGGCTTGGCGTTCCAGCGCTGCGCATCCTCCGGCCGGCGGGCGCGGGTGGAGACGATCTCGCCCTTGTCGAGGAACTCGTCGGAGACCTGCACCGCCTGGTCGAGCAGCCCGCCCGGGTTGTTGCGCAGGTCGAGCACCAGCCCCTTCAGCCCGTTCGGCGCCTGCTGGCGCAGCGTCTGCAGGGCGCGGCGCAGGTTCACGTCGGTCTGCTCGTTGAAGGAGGTCAGGCGGATATAGGCGACGTCGTTGCCTTCGAGGCGGGAGCGGACCACCTGCGGCCGGATCACCTCCCGCGTCAGGGACAACTCGATCGGCCGGTCGTTGCCCTCGCGCCGGATCGTGATCTTGATCGGCGTGCCGCGCTCGCCGCGCATCTGCTCGACCGCCTCCTGCAGGGTCAGGCCCTGCACGGAATTGCCGTTGAGATGCGTGATCAGGTCGCCCGACTTGACGCCGGCGCGGAAGGCCGGGGTTTCGTCGATCGGCGAGATGACCTTGATGTAGCCGTTCTCCTGCGTCACCTCGATGCCGAGGCCGCCGAACTCGCCGCGCGTCTGCACCTGCATGTCGCGGTAGGAGCGCTGGTTCAGGTAGGAGCTGTGCGGGTCGAGCCCGGTCAGCATGCCGTTGATGGCGTTTTCGACCGCCTCGCGGTCGTTGATCGGTTCGACATACTCGGCCCGGACGCGCTCGAAGACGTCGCCGAAGAGATTGAGCAGGCGGTAGGTGTCCGCCCGCCCGCCATCCTGCGCCATGGCCGCCACCATGGGCCCGACCACGACCCCGGCCGCGAAGGCCCCCGCCACCGCCGCCACCGTCCGAACCCTGCGCTTCATGTGGCCAACCTATGTCCTTGCGTTCCGGCCCGGTGGGCCCCTGCCACGTGTTCCAGCCTAGACTGCCCTAGCCGACGATCCTTGCCACCTCATCCCTTGGCGGCGAACCAATTCCGGGGGTCGATGGGCTGCCCTTTGCGGCGCAGCTCAAGATAGAGGGGCACCCGGCCGCCACCCTCCCCGGGGTTGGCGCCGTCCCCCAGCCGCCCGACCGGCTCTCCGGCCAGCACGCGCTGCCCCGGGGAGATGTCCAGCCGGTCGAGCCCGGCCAGGACGAAATGGTAGCCGTCCCCGCAATCCACAATCAACAACAGCCCATAGCTGCGAAAGGCGGAGCCGAAAACCACCTTGCCGCTGCAGGGGCTGACCACCCGCGCGCCGGGAAGGGCGGCAAGCGTCATGCCGCGGGCCCGGTCGCCCTCGCCACCGGCGCCGAACTCCCGGCTCACCTGGCCGGCGACGGGCATTGGCCTGGCGCTCCGGCTGGCCGGGGGCGGCGCGACGACGCGCGCGGCGGCCTCCTGCGCCCGTGCCCGGGCCGCCGCCTCCCGGGCCGCGGCCTCGCGGGCCACGTCGCGTGCCCGCGCCGCGGCCGCGGCCCGCGCCTCGGCCGCCTGCCGGGCCCGGGCCAGCGCCGCCTCGCGCGCCTTCTCCGCTGCCGCCTGGCGCGCCTCCTCCCGCTGCAGCCGGGCCAGGGCGTCCTCCAGGCTGCCGGCGCGGGCGGCGCTGTCCTGCGCCCGCCGGGCGGCCTCCTCCTCGGCCGTGCGGGCGGTGCTGCGCCGTCGCCGGGCCTCCTCCAGCTCCGCCTCCAGCGCCGCCGCCGCCTCCCGGGCCTCGAGGCCGGCGGCCCGCAGCGCCTCCGCCTCGGCCCGGGCCGCCTCCGCTCGGCGGGTGGCCTCGGCCGCGCTGGCCCGCAAGGCGGCCGCCTCCTGGCTCAACCCGCGCGAGACGCCCTGCAGGACCAGCAGGCCGCGCAGCGCGTCCTCCGGCGGCCCGGGAATGGCGAGCAGGGATTCCGCTGGCCAGAGGGCGAGGCGCAGCATGACCGGCAGGGCCGGCGCCAGCGCCGCGGCCCGCTGCTCGAGCTGCGACCGGGCCGCGGTGGAGGCCGCGGCGGCGGCGCGGGCGCGCGCCTCGACCTCGGCCAGGCGCTGCTCGGCGGCCTGGACGCGGCGGGCGGAGTCCACCCGGCGCTCCGCCAGCCGCCGCTCCTCGGCCGCGGCCGCGGCGGCGGCGCGGGCGGCGGCCTCGGCGGCCTCCTGCTCGGCGGCGGCGGTGCGCTGCGCCGCCTGCACCGATTGCGGCGTCGGCGGGGGAGGGGAGGGCTGGGCCAAGGCTGGCAGGGCCAAGCTTGGCAAGGTCAGGGCTGGGAGGGCGAGCAGGAGGCCGAGGCCGGCCCGCCGGCCGGGGCGCGGGAGCAGGCCGGCCAAACCGGCGGGGCGGGCGACGGCGGCGAGGCGGTGCGTCCAGCGCCACGGGCCGCGGCCGGACCCGGCCAGGCGGCGGTCCCGGCCGCGTCCGGCCGGCGCTCGGGGCGTCGGCCGGACGGTCGTCACCGCCGGATCATGCGAGCAGCGACCGGCCGGTCATCGCCTCGGGCTGCGGCAGCCCCATGAGGTGCAGCAGCGTCGGCGCCACATCGGCCAGCCTTCCCTCGCGCAGCGTCGCACCGGCGGGCGCGCCCGTCACGAAGACCGGCACCGGGTTGGTGGTATGGGCGGTGTGCGGCCCGCCGGTGGCGGGATCCTTCATCAGCTCGCAATTGCCGTGATCGGCGGTGACCAGCAGCGCGCCGCCCTGGGCCTTCACCGCCGCGGCGATGCGGCCGAGCCCGGCATCCACCGTCTCCACCGCCTTGATCGCGGCCGGCAGGCTGCCGGTATGGCCGACCATGTCGGGATTGGCGAAGTTCAGCACGATCAGGTCGTACTTGCCGGACTCGATCGCCGCGACCGCCTTCCCGGTCAGCTCGGGCGCCGACATCTCCGGCTGCAGGTCGTAGGTCGCCACCTTGGGGGAGGGGACCATGATGCGGTCCTCGCCGGGATAGGGCTTCTCCTCGCCGCCATTCAGGAAGTAGGTGACGTGCGGATACTTCTCCGTCTCCGCCATGCGGAGCTGGGTGCGGCCGGCGCGGGCGACCACCTCGCCCAGGATGTCGTGCAGCCGTTCCGGCGGGAAGAGGGTGCCGAGGAAGGCGGCGAGCTCGGTCGAATACTCCGTCATCCCGGCGGCGGCGGCGAAGCGGACCACGCGCTCGCGCGCGAACCCGTCGAAACCCGGGTCGAGCAGGGCGGTCAGGATCTCCCGCACCCGGTCGGCGCGGAAGTTGAAGCAGAGCACGCCGTCGCCATCCTGCATGCCCTGGTAGTCGCCGATGGCGGTGGCGGGGACGAACTCGTCGGTGATGTCCTTCGCATGCGCCGCCTCGACCGCGGCGACCGGATCGGGCGCCTTGGCGCCCTTGGCCGAGACCATGACGTCATAGGCCTGGGAAACCCGCTCCCAGCGGTGGTCGCGGTCCATGGCGTAGTAGCGGCCGGTGACGGTGGCGACGCCGATGCCGGGCAGTCCCTCGATATCGGCGAGGAGGCGGCGGAGATAGTCGGGCCCGGCCCGGGGCGGCGTGTCGCGGCCATCGGTGAAGCAGTGGATCGCCACCTTCACCCCGGCCGCCGCCAGCGCCTTCGCCAGCGCCGCGGCATGGGCCTGGTGGCTGTGCACGCCGCCGGGCGAGACCAGGCCCATCAGGTGGCAGGTGCCGCCCGTGGCCTTGAGCGTGTCGATCAGCGCGGTCAGCGCCGGCAAGCGGGCGATCGAGCCGTCCTTCACCGCGGCATCGATCCGCGGCAGTTCCTGCATCACCACGCGGCCGGCGCCGAGATTGAGGTGCCCGACCTCGGAATTGCCCATCTGCCCGTCCGGCAGCCCGACATCATGCCCGGAGGTGTGCAGGAAGGCGTGCGGCCCGGCCTGCCAGAGCGCGTCGAAATGCGGCGTGCGGGCCTGGCGGACGGCATTGTCCGCCGGATCCTCGCGCCAGCCCCAGCCGTCCAGGATCATCAGCATGACGGGGCGCGGATGCGGCATGAGAGGGCTCCTCGACTGGCATGGCCATACTGCGGGGGTCAGATGGGGGCAAGCCGGCGCCGGAACCACCCCGGTGCCCGGCCGTTGGCCCCGGGACCGCGCCCCATCACACGAGGAATGCCGCCATGCCGGAGACCCGCAGCGATGCCGAGGCCAAGCGCAAGGTCTGGGCGATGATCAAGGACATCGCGGTCGCCATGATGGTGACCCAGGACGGCGAGGGCCGCTTCCGCGCCCGGCCGATGCGCGCCGCCAACAGGGAGTTCGACGGCGTGCTCTGGTTCTTCGCCGCGGCCGATGGGAATGTCAGCAGCGAGGCGGCGCAGGACGAGCGCGTGCTGCTTGCCTATGCCGATCCGGATTCGCAGAATTACGTCTCGGTCTACGGCAAGGCCCGCACGCTGCGCGACCCGGAGCGGCAGAAGCAGCTCTGGGCCGAGCCGATGCGCGTCTGGTTCCCGGGCGGCGCCGAGGATCCGCGCATCACCCTCATCCGGGTCGAGTGCGAGGGCGCCGAGTACTGGGATTCGCCCTCCAGCACCCTCGTCCATGCCTATCGCTACCTGAAGGCCGTGACCACCGGGGAGCCGCCGAATCCCGGCAGCAACGACAAGGTGGACTTCACCAAGCAAGCCGGCTGAGCCGGCGGGGGCGGCGCCTGGTCCGGGCGCCGCCCGCCTTGCACGGCCTCAGCGCGTCGGCGTCGGCGGGTTGGTGCTGTAGTCGTAGAAGCCCTTGCCGGATTTCCGGCCGAGCCAGCCCGCCTCGACATATTTCGCCAGCAGGGGGCAGGGCCGGTACTTCGGGTCGCCCAGCCCCTCATGCAGCACCTTGAGCACGCTGTAGAGCGTGTCGAGGCCAACGAAGTCGGAGAGCTCGAGCGGCCCCATCGGATGGTTGGCGCCGAGCTTCATGCCGGCATCGATGGCGCGGACATCGCCGACGCCCTCCATCAGCGCGAAGATCGCCTCGTTCAGCATCGGGCAGAGGATGCGGTTGACGACGAAGGCCGGGTAGTCGGCCGCCGCCACCACCGTCTTGCCCATCCGCTCGGCCAGCGTCGTCACCGTGGCGACGGTCGCGTCCTCGGTCGCCAGGCCGCGGATCACCTCGACCAGCTTCATCATCGGCACCGGGTTGAAGAAGTGCATGCCGACGAAGCGCCCCGGCCGGTCGGTCGCGGCGCCAAGGCGGGTGATGGGGATGGAGGAGGTGTTGGAGGCGAGCACTGCCTCGGGCTTCAGCTGCGGGCAGAGCGTGCCGAAGATCTTCTTCTTGATTTCCTCGTTCTCGGTCGCCGCCTCGATCACCAGGTCGCACTCGGCGAAGAGCTTGTAGTCGGTGCCGGCGGCGATCCGCCCCAGCGCCTCGCCCTTCGCCCCGGCCGGGATGCTGCCCTTCGATTCCTGGCGGTCCAGATTCTTGCCGATGGTGGCGAGCGCCTTGTCGAGCGCCGCCTGGTTGATGTCGACCAGCACCACCGGAACGCCCGACAGGGCCGCGACATGGGCGATACCGTTGCCCATCAGGCCGGCGCCGATGACGCCGAGCTTCTTCACATCCGCCATGATCTGCACCTCACGCAATGACAGGAGCCGCAAGGAAGGGGGGCGACGAAAAAAGGGCCGCCGGACGCTGCTGGCGTCGGGCGGCCCCCGGATCGGCGCGAGCGCCTACTTCTTGCCGAGCTCGGCCTCGAACTCCGGCATCAGCTTGAACAGGTCGCCGACCAGGCCGTAATCGGCCACCTGGAAGATCGGCGCCTCCTCGTCCTTGTTGATGGCGACGATGACCTTGCTGTCCTTCATGCCGGCCAGGTGCTGGATGGCGCCCGAGATGCCGACCGCGATGTAGAGGTCGGGGGCGACGATCTTGCCGGTCTGGCCGACCTGGTGGTCGTTCGGCGCATAGCCGGCATCGACCGCGGCGCGGGAGGCGCCGACCGCGGCGCCGAGCTTGTCGGCGACGCTCTCGATGATGTGGAAATTCTCCGCCGAGCCCATGGCGCGGCCGCCGGAGACGACGATGCGCGCCGCCGTCAGCTCCGGCCGCTCGCTCTTGACGATCTCGGCGCCGAGGAACTGCGACAGGCCGGGATCGTCCGCCGCCGGCGCCGCCTCGATCGGGGCGCTGCCGCCCTCGGCCGGGACGGGGTCGAAGCTGGCGGCGCGGACGGTGATGACCTTCTTCGGATCGGCCGACTTCACCGTCGCCAGGGCGTTCCCGGCATAGATGGGACGGACGAAGGTATCGGCATCCACCACGCCGGCGATGTCGGAGATCACTTGCACGTCGAGCAGCGCGGCGGCGCGCGGCATCACGTTCTTGCCCGCGGCCGAGGCCGGGGCCAGCAGGTGCGAGTAGTTGGGCGCGAGCGCGACCAGCAGCGCCGCGATCGGCTCCGCCAGCCCATGCGCATACTGCTCGGCCTCGGACTGCAGCACCTTGGCGACGCCCGGCAGCTTGGCCGCCGCCTCGGCGGCCGCCTTCGGGCCGAGCACCAGGGCATGCACCTCGCCGAGCTTCTCCGCCGCGGCCACCGTGCTGCGCGTCGGCTGCGTCACGGCCGCGCCGTCGTGGTCGACCAGAACCAGCACCGCCATGATCAGATCACCTTCGCTTCGTTGCGCAGCTTCTCGACCAGCTCCTGCACGGAGCCGACCTTCTTGCCGGCCTGGCGCTTCGGCGGCTCCTCCACCTTCACCACGGAGAGGCGCGGCGTGACGTCGACGCCGAGATCGCCCGGCTTGACCGTCTCGATCGGCTTCTTGCGCGCCTTCATGATGTTCGGCAGCGAGGCGTAGCGCGGCTCGTTCAGCCGCAGGTCGGTGGTGACGATCGCCGGCAGCTTGAGCTGCAGGGTCTCGAGCCCGCCATCCACCTCGCGGGTGATCTTCAGCCCGCCATCGGCCGGCTCGATCTTCGAGATGTAGGTGCCCTGCGGCCAGCCGAGCAGCGCCGCCAGCATCTGGCCGGTGGCGTTCATGTCGTCGTCGATCGCCTGCTTGCCGAGGATGACGAGCTGCGGCTGCTCCTTCTCGACCACCGCCTTCAGCAGCTTGGCCACCGCGAGCGGCTCCAGCACGCCGTCGTGCTCGATCAGGATGCCGCGGTCGGCGCCCATGGCGAGCGCGGTGCGGATCTGCTCCTGGCAGGCCGCAGGCCCGGCGGAGACGGCGACGATCTCGGTCGCCACGCCTTTCTCCTTCAGGCGCACCGCTTCCTCGACCGCGATCTCGTCGAAGGGGTTCATCGACATCTTGACGTTCGCGGTCTCGACGCCCGTGCCATCCGCCTTGACGCGGACCTTCACGTTGTAGTCGACCACCCGCTTGACCGGGACGAGGAGCTTCATCGCCTCTGCCGTTTCCTAAGCGTTGTTGAGTGTCTCCCCGCGGCCCGCCGGCAGGCCGCAGGCTGGTCTCCCTGCGCATGGCGCAGCAGCGCCCGAGGGACGGTCACCCGCCCCGCGCAAACCCGCGGCAAAATAGGGCGGGCTGCCGCGCCGTGTCAAAACGCCGGTTGCCCGCCGGTCCCGCCTGCCCCTGGCGCCCCGGCCCGGGCCGGCAGGGGATCAGTGCCGGGAGACGAGCAGCAGCAGGGCGAAGAGGGCGAGCGTGATGCCCTGCAGGATCACCCGCCAGCGCATCAGCATGTTGGACCGGCTCGCATTCCCGTCCGTCCGGGTGAGGCCGAGCATCCCGGCCAGCATCACCCCGAGGGTGGCCAGCATGCCGATGCCGGTGAGGATGGTGAGGAGCGTCTTCATGGGTGTCATCTAAAAGGGCGGCCGGAAAGCGCAATGCCGGGTCGCCGCCAGGCCCATCCCCTGCTCGCGGCGCTTGACCGGCGGGCCCGCCATGCGGTTGCTGGCGGCGCCCATGACCCCATTCCGCATCCTCCGCTCCGGCTTCTGGAGTCTCCTTCTCCTCCTCGCGCTGGCGGGGCCCGTCCGGGCCCAGCCACCGGCGGCCGCCCCCGGCCTCAGCCAGGCCGATCTCGACCGCGTCACGGCGCTGCTGCGCGACCAGGCCCGGCGACAGGAATTCCTGCGCACGCTCGAGGCCCTCGCGGCGGCGAGCCGGGCGGCGCCGCATGTCGCCGCCCCGGGGAGCGCCGCCCCAGGGAGTGCCGCCCAGCCGGGGCCAGCGCCGGCGGGCGAGGGCGGGACGGCAGGGCCGGCCGCCGCGGCCGCCGGCACCGGCGCGGCCGCCGCGCCTGCCGGCCAGGCGGCGCAGGAGGCACTGATCGCCCCGAACACGCTCGGGGCGCAGCTCATCTCCGGCCTGTCCGGCCGCATCGGCGCCCTGTCGGACAGCCTCCTCGCCGGCATCCGTTCGATCGCCGACCTGCCGGCGCTGTGGAGCGCGGCGGTCGGCATGGTGCAGGATCCCGTCTCGCAGACGCGGCTGATGGACGCCGCCTGGAAGCTGCTGCTGCTGGCGGCGATCGGGCTGGCCGCGGAAGGGCTGGTGGTCCGCGCCGTCACCCCGGCCCGTCGCTGGCTGGATGCCGCGGCGCCGCGGGCGCAGGGCACGCCCTGGACCTGGCTGAAGCGGGTGCCGCTGGTGCTGGGGCGGCTGCTGCTCGACCTGCTGCCGATCGCGGGATTCGGCCTCGCCGTCTATGGCCTTTTCGGCCTGGTCTATCCCCTGCCGACCACGCGCCTGGTCGGGCTGATGATGGCGAATGCCTACATGGCGGCGCGGGTCGCCTTCGCCTTCGCCCGCATGCTGCTGTCGCCGGCCTCCAACCAGCTGCGCCTCGTCCCCTGCTCGGACGCCACCGCCATGGCCGGGGTCAGCGGCCTGCGGCGGCTGATGCTGATCGGCGTCGGCGGCTACACCCTGGCCGAGGCGGGGTTGCTGCTCGGCCTGCCCTGGGCCGCCTATGACGCCGTGCTCAACCTCACCCTGCTGGTGATCTCCCTGCTGCTGGCGCGGATCGTGCTGCGGCACCGCGAGGTGGTGGCGGCCTGGCTGCGGGCCAGCCCGCTGGCGCCGGGCGAGGAGGCGACGGGCACGCGCCGGATGCTGCGCGGCGCGCGCGACCGGCTGGCGGAGATCTGGCACGTCATCGTCATCCTCTGGCTGGTCGCCTCCTGGGTGGTCTGGGCGCTAGCGCTCGAGAACGGCTTCCACCGGCTGCTGACCGGCACGCTGCGGACGCTGCTCGTCCTCGGCCTGGCGAAGGCGCTGGACGAGGCCATCGGCTGGGCGATGGACCGCGTGCTGCATCCCGGGCCGGAGATGGCGCGGCGCTTCCCCGGGCTGGCGGCGCGGGCGGCGCAGTACGTCCCCCTGCTGAAGGGGATCGTCTCCGCGCTGATCGGCGCCGGCACCCTCATCCTGCTGCTCGAGACCTGGGGGTTCCGCAGCCTCGAATGGTTCGAGGAGGGCACGCTGGGCCGCCGGCTGACCGGCACGCTGCTCTCCATCGCCGCGACGCTGGCCCTGGCGCTGGTGGTGTGGGAGGTGGCGAATTCCGCCATCCAGCGGCGGCTGACGCGGCTCTCGCGCGACAGCCAGGCGGCGCGCAGCGCCCGGGTGCGGACCCTGCTGCCGATGCTGCGCACGGTGCTCGGCGTGGTGATCCTGGTCTTCGCGGTGCTGAACGCCCTGGCGCAGCTCGGCGTCAACGTCGCGCCGCTGCTGGCCGGCGCCGGCGTCGTCGGCCTCGCCATCGGCTTCGGCTCGCAGACCCTGGTGCGGGACGTCATCACCGGCGTCTTCCTGCTGCTCGAGGATGCGGTCGCGGTCGGCGACACGGTACAGCTCGGCGGGCTGACCGGCGTGGTGGAGCATCTCTCGATCCGCTCCATCCGGTTGCGGGCGACGGATGGCAGCGTCCACATCGTGCCCTTCAGCGCGGTGACGACGGTGACCAACATGACCCGCGACTTCGCCTTCGCGGTGCTGGACGTCACGGTCGCCTATTCCGAGGACACCGACCGGGTGGTGCAGGCGCTGCGCGACATCGGCCAGGAGATCCGCGCCGAGGCGAAGTGGAAGGCCCTCATCCGCGACGACATCGATGTCTGGGGCGTCGACAAGCTGGCCGATTCCGGGGTGACGATCCGCGCCCGGGTGAAGACCGAGCCGGCGGCGCGCTGGCCGGTGGCGCGGGAGTTCAACCGCCGCATCAAGCAGCATTTCGAGGAGCTCGGGATCCAGATCCCCCGCCCGCAGCCGATGGTGCTGGTCGAGCGGCCGCCGGAGCCGCGGCCGCCCGGCCCCGACCTGGCGCAGGCGGCGCAGTAGAGCGGGATCGCCGAAAAGCGTGCATCCCGCCGATGCGACACTGTCCTGGGCCAGGGTCCGTGAACCCGTGTGAACGGATCATGGCCCAGGACGGCGGCCGGCGCC
The DNA here is from genome assembly GCF_003258945.1 of Roseicella frigidaeris. Lineage (GTDB taxonomy): Bacteria > Pseudomonadota > Alphaproteobacteria > Acetobacterales > Acetobacteraceae > Paracraurococcus > Paracraurococcus frigidaeris. The sequence continues at coordinate 525,553 of NZ_QLIX01000001.1, forward strand.
CTCAGCCGAGCCCGGCGAGGCGCAGCAGCCAGAGCGCGCCGACGCCGGCGAGGATGGAGAGCACCAGCCGGCCGAAGCGGGCCTGCACCAGCAGCACCGCCGCGCCCGCGGCGATGGCCGGCCAGCCCAGGCCCGCCAGGGCAGGCGCGAGGAAGGCGACGAAGATGCAGCCCGGCAGGTGCTGCAGCATGGCCTGCACGAAGGGCGGCGGCCGGATGACGCGCAGGATCGCGTAGCCGCCGGCGCGGCAGAGATAGCTCGCCAGCGCCATGCCGAGGATGGCCGCCAGCACGTCGGGGCGGAGCGTCATGCGCGGCGCCGCCGATCCTGCCAGGCGCCGAGCGCGGCGCCGGCGAAGGCGCCCGCCAGCACCGGCCAGGGCGCCCCCAGCCCGCTGCCCTGGACCAGCAGGGCGGTGCCGCCGGCGGCGATCCAGGGCTGCAGGTCGCCGCGGCCACGCCAGAGCTGCACCAGCAGGGCGAGCACCGCGGCGGAGGAGGCGAAGAAGATCGGATGCCCGGCCGGCAGGCGCAGCGCCGCGCCGAAGACATGGCCGAGCGCGACCATCGCCATCCAGTTCAGCCACATGCCGAAGGCGGCGCCGAGCAGGAAGCCGGCATCGCGCCGCCCGGCCCGCATATCCGCGATGGCGAGGGCGAAGGCGTTGTCCACCAGCAGCGCCAGCGTGCCCCAGAGCCGGAGGCCGCGGGTGTGGTCCAGCAGCGGGGCGAGCGCCGCGCCCATCGGCGCCAGGCGGAGGTTGATCACCAGGCAGGCAAGGCTGGCGGCGAGGATCGGCGCCGGGTCGGACCAGAGCTGCAGGGCGACGAGCTGGGCGGTGCCGGCGAAGACCAGGCCACTCATCAGCAGCGTCTCGAGCAGCGAGAGGCCGACGCCATCCGCCGTCATCCCGACCACCAGGCCGAAGGGCGAGAGGCCGAGGGTGATGGCGAGGGCCGCCTTCAGCCCGCGTACCACCCCGCTCCGCGTGAAGCCGCCGCGCTCGTCCAAGCCCCGATCCTCCGACGGCGCCGCCGCCCCTCAGGCCCTGAGCACCGCCCCCGTCGCCTTGGCCACCGCCGCCACGATGCGGTCCGCCACCGCCTCGATCTGCCCATCGGTCAGCGTCGCCTCGCGCGGCTGCAGCGTCACCTGGATGGCGAGGCTCGCCTTGCCCTCCGGCAGCTTCTCCCCGGCATAGCGGTCGAAGACCGCGACCTCGGCGACGAGTTGCCGGTCGGCGCCGCGGGCCGCCCGCAGCACCTGCTCGGCGGTGACGCCGGCATCGACCAGGAAGGCGAAGTCGCGCCGCACGGGCTGGAAGGCGGGCAGGTCCGGCGCCCCCTTCTTCCGCCGCTTGGGCTCGGGGATGGCGTCGAGGAAGACCTCAAAGCCGACCGCCGGCCCGGCCAGGTCGAGCGCCGCGCGGATCCGCGGATGGATCTCGCCGAACCGCGCCAGCACCGTCTTCGGCCCCTGCCGCAGCACGCCGCTGCGGCCGGGATGGTAGAAGCCGGGCGCATCGGCGGTGACCGTCACGGCGGCCATCGGCAGGCCGAGCGCGGCCAGCAGGGCGAGCGCATCGCCCTTGGCGTCCATGGCATCGACCGGGCGCGACGGCTCCGCCCAGTGCCGCGGCGTGTGGCCGGCGCGCAGCCCGGCGATGACCTGGCGCTGCCCCTCGGGCGAGGGGTCGAGATAGCTCGCCCCCAGCTCGGAGAGCGCCACATCCGGGAAGCCGCGCGCGGCGTTGCGCCCGGCGGCGAGCAGCAGGCTGGCGAGCGGCGTCGGCCGCATCTGGTCGAGATCGGCGGCGATCGGGTTCTCCAGATGCAGCGCCTCCGGCGTCTCGCCGAACAGCGCCGCCACCCGCTGGTCGAGGAAGCCGAAGCTGACGCAATCGAGCATGCCGCGCGCCGCCAGCACCCGCCGGGCCAGGCCGGCGCGCGCCTGCTGCGGCGTCAGCGCCGGTGGCGGCACCAGGCCGGCGACGGGCAGGGAGACCGGCGGGATGGTGTCGAGGCCGCGGATGCGCAGCACCTCCTCCACCAGATCCGCCTCCGGCTCCACCACCGCGCAGCCCTCGGCCGCGGCGCGGGCCCGGTCGGCCGGCAGCGTCGCCGCCTGGTCGAGCACCGTCTCCACACTGCCGGCCTGGGCGATGTCGTTGCGCCAGGAGGGCACGGCGACCGTCACCTGACTCGCGTCGCGCTGCTGCACGGCGAAGCCGAGACGCTCCAGGATCGCCACCGCCGCATCGGCCGGCACCTCGGCGCCGCCGAGCCCGGCCAGCCGCTCGAAGCGGAGCGTCGCGCTGCGCTGCCAGGCGGGCGGCGTGCCGGCGGCCGCCACCTCGCTCGCCTCGCCGCCGCAGAGCTCGAGCATCAGCGCGGTGGCGAGGTCGAGGGCGAGCGGCGGCAGGGCCGGGTCGACGCCGCGCTCGAACCGCGCCCGGGCATCGGTGCGGATGTCGTGCCGGCGGCCGGAGAGGGCGATGCGCACCGGGTCGAAGAGGGCGCATTCGATGAAGCACTCGGTGGTGCCCTCGTCGCAGCCGGAAGGCTCGCCGCCGATGATGCCGCCGAGCGCCTCCGGCCCCGCGGCATCGGCGATGATGCCGTCCTCCGGAGTCAGCGCATAGGTCTTGCCGTTCAGCGCCGCCAGGCTCTCGCCCTCGCGCGCCATGCGCATGGTCAGCACCCCGCCCTGCACCTTGGCCACGTCGAAGACGTGCAGCGGCCGGCCGAGGCCGTAGGTGAAGAGGTTGGTCACGTCGACCAGGGCGTTGATCGGCCGCAACCCGATGGCGACCAGCCAGTCCTGCAGCCATTTCGGGCTGGGGCCGTTGCGCAAGCCCCGGATGCCGCGGCCGAGGACATGGTCGCAGGCGCGCGGATCGGCGATCTCCCAGCGCAGCGGCGCCGGATAGGCGGGCACGATCTTCGGCTCGGGCAGCGGCTTCAGGGTGCCGAGCCCGGCCGCTGCCAGGTCGCGGGCGATGCCGCGGATGGCAAGCGCATCGCCGCGATTCGGCGTGACGCTGATCTCCACCACCGGGTCGTCCAGCCCGGCCCAGGCGACGTAGCTCGCGCCGAGCGGCGCCTCGGCCGGCAGGTCGAGGATGCCGCTATGGTCGTCGCCAAGGCCCATCTCGCGCGCCGAGAGCATCATCGCCTCGGACGTCACGCCGCGGATCTCGCCCTGCTTCAGGGTGATGCCGGTGCCGGGTATGAAGGCGCCGGGCAGGGCCAGCACGCCCTTCATCCCGGCCCGCGCATTCGGCGCGCCGCAGACGACGGAAAGCAGCCGGCCATCGCCGGGATCGACCTTCAGCGCCCGCAGCCGGTCGGCATTCGGGTGCTGCGCGGCCTCGACCACATGCGCGATGCGGAAGCCGGCCAGCGCCGCGCCGCGATCCTCCACCCCCTCGACCTCGAGGCCGATGCGGTTGAGCGTCGCGGTGATCTCGGCGAGCGTGGCCGTGGTGTCGAGGTGCCGGCGCAGCCAGGAGAGCGGGAATTTCATCTCACACGCCCTCCGCCAGGGAGGGGGGCGAGAGCGGGTCGGCCGCGTAGTGGCGCAGCCAGCGCACATCGCTTTCGTAGAAGGGGCGGAGGTCGGGCATGCCGTGCTTCAGCATGGTGATGCGCTCGATCCCCATGCCGAAGGCGAAGCCCTGCCATTCCCGCGGGTCGATGCCGCAATTGGCCAGCACGCGCGGATGCACCATGCCGCTGCCGAGGATCTCCAGCCAGTCCGTGCCCTTGCCGAGCTCGCCGGACTTCCGGTCCCAGCCGATATCCACCTCCATCGAGGGCTCGGTGAAGGGGAAGTAGGAGGCGCGGAAGCGCACCGGCAGATCGGCGATGCCGAAGAAGGCGCGCAGGAAATCGATCAGGCAGCCCTTGAGGTGGCCGAGGGTGATGCCGCGGTCGATCACCAGCCCCTCCACCTGGTGGAACATCGGGCTGTGCGTCGCATCGTGGTCGGCGCGCCAGGTGCGGCCGGGGACGATGACGCGGATCGGCGGCTCCTGCGCCACCATGGTGCGGATCTGCACCGGTGAGGTGTGGGTGCGCAGCACCGGCCGGCGGGCATTCGCGCCGGGCAGGGCGGGCAGGTAGAACGTGTCGTGGTCCTGCCGCGCCGGATGGTGCTCGGGGATGTTGAGGGCGCCGAAATTATGCCAGTCGCTCTCGATATCCGGCCCCTCGGCGACCGAGAAGCCCTGGGCGCCGAAGAGGGCGACCAGCTCCTCGATGGTGCGGCTGATCGGGTGGATGCCGCCTGCCTCGGCGCCGGCCGGCGGGTGCGGCCGCGGCGGCAGGGTGACGTCCAGCCGCTCGGCGGCCAGCCGCGCCTCCAGCGCCGCCGCCTCCAGCGCGCCGCGCCGGGCCTCGATGCGCGCCTCGAGCGCCGTCTTCAGCCGGTTCAGCGCCGCGCCGCGCTCCCGCCGCTGCTCGGCCGGCACCTGGCCGAGGCCCTTCAGCAGCGCGGTCAGGCGGCCGCTCTTGCCCAGCAGGCCGATGCGCACCGCATCCCAGGCGCGCAGGTCGCCGGCCGCGTCCAGCGCCGCCGCCGTCTCGGCCTCCAGGGCGGCGAGGTCGTCGCCCGGCTTGGTCGTCTCGCTCATCTCTCAGCGTCCCGAAATCTGGGGGCGGACCGGCGCGGCAGGGGGCGCCGCCGGCCGCGAACGAAAAAGGCCGCACCCTGCCGGGAGCGGCCCCTCTCTGCGTCGGACTTCCGAAGCGGGAAGCGTCAGGCGGCCGGCTTGGCCGCAGCCAAGGGGGCTGACCGGGCAGCGCGGGCCTTCTCGACCAGCGCCGCAAAGCTCGACGGGTCGTCGAAGGCGATGGCCGCCATCACCTTGCGGTCCAGCTCGATCCCCGCCGCCTTCACGCCGGCGATGAACTGGGAATAGGTCAGCCCGTGCTCGCGCACCGCGGCGTTGATCCGCTGGATCCACAACCCGCGGAAGTCGCGCTTCTTGTTGCGGCGGTCGCGATAGGCGTATTGCAGCGCCTTCTCGACCCGCTGCAGGGCGGGGCGGTAATTGGTCGAGGACCGGCCGACATAGCCCTTGGCGAGTCGGAGGATCTTCTTGTGACGGGCGTGGGCGGTGACGCCGCGCTTCACACGTGCCATGGCGTGCGCTCCTTCTTACCGGACCAGCCCGTAGGGGGCCCATTGCAGGACGGTCAGCCCATCCTGGTGGCGCAGCACCTGGGTACCGGTGTTCTGCCGCTTCACCTTGGAGGAGCGGTTGCGCAGCATGTGCCGCTTCTTGCCCGGGCCAGCCAGCACCTTGCCGGTGGCCGTGGTCTTGAAGCGCTTCTTCACCGAAGACTTCGTCTTCATCTTGGGCATTTCGGACCTCCTGCGGTCGGGGAGGCACCCCGGATCACGGAGACCGGGGCGCGGGGACGCGGCCGGGCATGCCCAGACAGGCACCGGCGCGCGGGGAGGGCGGCGTATAGCCATCGTCGCCGGTCCTGGCAAGCGCCAGGGCGGCCGGGAGGCCCGCGGCTTGCGCGACTACCCGGCAAGACGCCGGCAAGGGCCCGGCCACCGGCTTGTGCGGCCCGGGGCGAGGCAAAGTCGGGGTAAACCCTCTATATGCTGTCGCGGGTCGCAAGGCTTCGGAGGGTGGCGCGTGGCGGATGGAATCCTGATCGGCCGGGGCGAGACGCCCTGCGAACTGCTGCTCTCCCGCGCCAACCGCCATGGCCTGGTCGCCGGCGCCACCGGCACCGGCAAGACCGTGACCCTGCAGGTGATGGCCGAGGGCTTCTCCCGCGCCGGCGTCCCGGTCTTCGCCGCCGACATCAAGGGCGACCTCTCCGGCATCGCCCTGCCCGGCAGGCCCAACCCGAAATTCGAGGCCCGCGCCCATGAGCTGGGCGAGGCGGACTATGCCTATGAGGCCGCCCCGGTGGTATTCTGGGACGTCTTCGGCCAGCAGGGCCATCCGCTGCGGGCGACGGTGGCCGAGATGGGGCCGCTGCTGCTCTCGCGCATGCTGGAGCTGAACGACACCCAGGAGGGCGTGCTCAACATCGCCTTCAAGCTCGCCGATGACGAAGGGCTGCTGCTGCTCGACTTCAAGGACCTGCGGGCGATCCTGGCGCATGTCGCCGACCGGGCGGAGGAGCTGCGCGGCAATTACGGCCAGGTGAGCAAGACCAGCATCGGCACCATCCAGCGCCGGCTGCTGGTGCTGGAGCAGGCGGGCGGCGAGCAGTTCTTCGGCGAGCCGGCGCTCTCGCTGCAGGATCTGATGCTGATCACGCCGGCCGGCCGCGGCTCGGTGAACATCCTCGCCGCCGACAAGCTGGTGCAGAGCCCGCGGCTCTACGCCACCTTCCTGCTCTGGCTGCTCAGCGAGCTGTTCGAGGAGCTGCCGGAGGTCGGCGACCTCGACAAGCCGAAGCTCGTCTTCTTCTTCGACGAGGCGCATCTGCTGTTCCGCGACGCGCCGCGGGCGCTGGTCGAGAAGGTGGAGCAGGTGGTGCGGCTGATCCGCTCCAAGGGGGTGGGCATCTATTTCGTCACCCAGAACCCGCTCGACCTGCCGGGGACGGTGCTCGGCCAGCTCGGCAACCGGGTGCAGCATGCGCTGCGCGCCTTCACCCCCGCCGAGCAGAAGGCGGTGCGCGCCGCGGCCGAGACCTTCCGGCCGAATCCCCGCCTGAACACGGAGGAGGTGATCACCCATCTGGCGGTGGGGGAGGCGCTGGTCTCCACCCTGCAGGCGGATGGCACGCCCTCGATCGTCGAGCGGGCGCGGGTGGTGCCGCCGCGCGGCCGCATCGGGCCGGTGACGCCGGAGGAACGGGCGGCGCTGCTGCAGAAGAGCCCGCTGGCCGGGCATTACGACACCGCGGTGGACCGCGACAGCGCCTATGAGCATCTGGTCGGCCGCGCCACCGGCCAGCCCGCTTCCGGCCCGCAGGAGGCCGCGCCGGCCGGCCCGGCGCCGGTGCGCGAGGACAATCCCTGGGGCGGCGTGGTGCTGCCGCGGCGGCCAGGCTCGGGGCCGGCGGCGGCGCCCGGCCCCTGGTCCGGCCCCTGGTCGGGCCCGGCGCCGCAGGCCCCGCCCGCCCCGCCGTCCGCCCCGGCCGGTGGCGGCTGGGGCGAGGTGATCGGCCAAGTGCTGACGGGCGGCGGCGGCCGGCGGCAGAGCCCGCTGGAGGCGATGACCAAATCCGTCGCCCGCAGCGTCGGCAGCTCGGTCGGGCGGCAGATCAGCAATGCCGTGCTGCGCGGCGTGCTCGGCTCCATCCTGAAGCGCTGAGCGGCCGCGTCGCTACAGGTCGAGATGCGTGGCGGGGTCGGAGAAGAGGAAGCCGGCCAGCCGCGAATCCGCGCCCGGCGCGCCGAAGAGCAGCGCCCCGACCGGCAGGCCGGTGGCCGTGTCGAAGCCGGCGCGCAGCGTCGCCACCGGCCCGCCCAGCGCCGTGGTCGGGATGACGAAGGCGGGGTCGCCGGTGGTGCCGTCGGCGGGCGCCACATCGGGCGCCGCCGGCAGCAGCAGCAGCTCCTCCGGGCCGAAGCTGGCCCAGAAGCGGCGACGGATGATGGCGAGCCGGTGCAGCGCGCCGAGATACGCCGCCTCCGGGATGGCGAGCCCCGCCTCGATATCGGCGGCGAGTCGCGGCGCCAGGCGCTCCCGCGGCAGCCGGGCATGGGTGCGGCCCAGCTCGGCGAGCAGGACGGTGCGATGGGTAGCGAGGATCTCCTCGAACCCGACCGGCGTGCTGGCGCAGCGGATCGCCAGCCCCGCCACCGCCAAGCGCTCGGCCAGGGCGGCGATGCCGGCGGCGGTGCCGGGCGCGGTCCGGCGGACGACCAGCGGGTCCTCCAGCACCACCAGCCGCGGCGGCGGCCCCAGGGGGCCGATGCGCAGATGGTCGGCGGCATAGGCGCCGGCGAGGCAGGCGGCATCCTGCGCCGAGGCCCCGAAGGCGCCGACCGTGTCGAAGCTCGGCGCCAGCGGCACCACCCCGGCGCTGCCGATGGCCAGGGTCGAGGGCTTGAAGGCGCCGGTGCCGGTATAGGCCGCCGGCCGGTTCACGCTGCCCGCCGTCTGGGTGCCCAGCGCCAGCGGCACCGTGCCCGCGGCGATGGCGGCGCCGGAGCCGGCGGAGGAGCCGCCGGGCGTGCGGGCGAGGTCCCAGGGATTGCGCGTCGGCGGCCGGGATTCGTAATAGGCGTATTCGGTGGTGTGCAGCTTGCCCAGGATGATGGCGCCCGCCGCCCGGAGATGCGCCACCACGGTCGCATCCGCCGTCGCCGGGGCGATGCCGTCGCGCGCGGCGCTGTTGGCCCGGGTCGGCAGGCCGGCGACATCGATCACGTCCTTCACCCCGACCGGGATGCCGTGCAGCGGGCCGCGCATCGTGCCGCCGGCGCGCTCGGCATCCAGCGCCCGGGCCGTGGCGAGCGAGGCCTCCGGCAGCACCTGCACCCAGGCCCGCACCGCGCCGTCCACCGCCGCGATGCGGTCGAGGCAGCGACGGACCAGCGCCTCGGCGGTCAGCGTGCCGGCGGCCATGGCGGCGGCGAGGTCGCGGACCCGGCCAGGGTCCTGGATGAGGCTGCTGCTCATGCGTGGTCCTTCCGCAGACCGAGCCGATGCAAAGGCATCGCCGCATCGGATGGCAAGACTGGAGCCAGCCGCCGCCTCCGCCCGCCGACGATCGCCCCGGATCCGTGCCGGAGGCGTTGCAATCCGCATGCCGGCACGGCCGCGGCGGCCGTCCCCGCCCCCGTCCCCGCCCCGCGCCGCCCTCCCATGCGCCGGCGCGTCTTGGATTGGCCGGCCGACCACGGCATATCTGCGCCCGCCATGGTCCCCTTCCGGAAGATGCACGGCCTGGGCAACGACTTCGTCGTCCTCGATGCCCGCCAGGCCCCGCTGCCCATCACCCCCGCCCGTGCCGCGGCCATCGCGGACCGGCGCTTCGGCGTGGGCTGCGACCAGCTCATCCTGCTGGAGCCGGGGGGCGAGGGCGCGGATGTCGTCATGCGCATCCGCAACCCGGATGGCTCGGAGGCCGGGGCCTGCGGCAATGCCACGCGCTGCGTCGCCGCCCTGGTGGCGGGAGAGACGGCGCGCGGCCAGGTGGTGGTGCGGACCATCGCCGGCGACCTGCCGGTGGAGCGGCTGCCAGGGGAGGCATGCGATCTCTGGCGCGCCGATATGGGCGCGCCGCGGCTCGGCTGGCAGGAGGTGCCGCTGGCCGCGGCGATGGACACGCTGCACCTGCCGCTCGCGGCCGGCGGCGTCGCCGACCCGGCCGCCTGCTCCACGGGCAACCCGCACGCCACCTTCTTCGTCCCCGCGCTCGATGCGCTGGAGCTGGCCGCCATCGGCCCGGCGCTGGAGCATGACCCGATCTTCCCCGAGCGCGCCAATATCGGCTTCGCCCAGGTGCTGGACCGCGCGCATCTGCGCCTCGCGGTCTGGGAGCGCGGGGCCGGGCTGACGCTGGCCTGCGGCTCCGGCGCCTGCGCCGCCCTGGTGAATGCGGCGCGGCGGGGCCTGACCGGCCGCGCCGCCACCGTCTCCCTGCCCGGCGGCGACCTGCGGATCGAATGGCGGGAGGACGGGCATGTGCTGATGACCGGCCCGGCCGCCACCGCCTTCACCGGCACGCTCGACCTCGAGGCCTATCCGCGGTGAGCGTCGAGATCCTCACCTTCGGCTGCCGGCTCAACACCTACGAGTCCGAGGCGATGCGGGCGCTGGCCACCGAGGCCGGGCATGCCGGGACCATCGTAGTCAACACCTGCGCCGTCACCGCCGAGGCGGAGCGGCAGGCGCGCCAGGCGATCCGCCGGGCGGCGCGCGACAATCCCGGGGCGCGCATCGTCGTCACCGGCTGCGCCGCGCAGATCGCGCCCGAGCGCTGGGCCGGCCTGCCCGGCGTCGCCCGGGTGATCGGCAATGCCGACAAGCTGAAGCCGGAGAGCTGGGCGCTCGGCGCGCCGCCGGCGCCGGTCAGCGACATCATGGCGGCGACCGAGACGGCGGCGCATCTGGTGACCGAGTTCGCCGGCCGCGCCCGCGCCTTCGTGCAGGTGCAGCAGGGCTGCGACCATCGCTGCACCTTCTGCGTCATCCCCTTCGGCCGCGGCCCCTCCCGCTCCGTGCCCATCGGCGCCATCGTCGAGCAGGTGCGGGCGCTGGTGGCGCATGGCTATCGCGAGGTGGTGCTGACCGGCGTCGACATCACCTCCTATGGCCCGGACCTGCCCGGCGCGCCGAGCCTCGGCCAGATGGTGCGCCGGCTGCTCGCCCTGGTGCCGGAGCTGCCGCGGCTGCGCCTCTCCTCGCTCGACCCGGTGGAGGTGGATGCCGATCTCTGGCGGCTGATCGAGACCGAGCCGCGGCTGCTGCCGCATCTGCACCTCTCGCTGCAGCATGGGGCCGACCTGATCCTGAAGCGGATGAAGCGCCGGCACCTGCGGGCGGATGCGCTCGCCTTCGCCCGGCGGGCGCGGGCGCTGCGGCCGGACATGGCCTTTGGCGCCGACCTGATCGCCGGCTTCCCGACCGAGACGGAGGCGCAATTCCGCGCCACCCTCGATCTGGTCGAGGCGATGGAACTGAGCTTCCTGCACGTCTTTCCCTATTCCGAGCGGCCGGGCACGCCGGCGGCGCGCATGCCGCAACTGCCTGTGCCGCTGCGCAAGGAGCGGGCGGCGCGGCTGCGCGAGGCGGGCCGGCAGGCCGCGGCGCGCTTCTATGCCGCGCGGCTCGGCGCGGCGCGGCTGGGGGAGGAGGAGCAGGTGCTGTTCGAGCGCGAGGACCGCGGCCACACGGCGCATTTCGCCCCCCTGCGCCTGATCGGCGGCGGCGCCGCCCCGGGCGAGCTGCGCCGGGTGCGGGTGACCGGCACGGCGCCGGACGGCCTGCTGGCCAGGGCGGCCTGAGCCATGGCGCTGCGCGACTGGATCACCCGGCTGCGGGGCCGGGGCGAGACGCCGCCGGCCGAGACGCCGGCCGAGCCCCCCCCCGCCGCGGCACCCGATCTCGCGCCGCCTGTCGAGACGCCCGCCGCCGCGCCCGTTCCGCCGCCGCCTCCGGCCCCGGTCCCGGCGGCGCCCGACCTCGCGCCGCCACTGCCGGCGCCTCTCCCCGAGCCCGGGTGGTCCGCACCGCCCGAGCGGCCGGGCCAGGACCGCGGGCCGGACGCGCCCCTCGCCGCGCCGACCGAGACGACCGCACCGCCGCCGCCCCCTGCCGCGGATGCCGATCTCGCGCCGCCGCCGGCCCTGGAACCCGCCAAGCCGGCGCCCGCCATCCCGGCGCCCGAACCGGTTCCGCCCCTGGTCGCCGCGCCGCAGGCGCCGCCGCCCGCGCCCATCCCTGCTCCGGCCGAGGAGCCGGCTGCCGGCGGCCGCCAGGGTTGGTTCTCCCGCCTCAAGGCCGGCCTCTCCCGCTCCACCGCCAAGCTCACCGAGAGCGTCACCACCCTCTTCCGCAAGCGCCGCCTCGACGACGAGGCGCTGGAGGAGCTGGAGGAGACGCTGATCACCGCCGATCTCGGCGTCGCCGCCTCCCGCCGCATCGTCGAGGGCTTCCGCAAGACCCGCTTCGGCAAGGAAGTGACGGATGAGGAGGTGAAGACGGCGCTGGCCGAGGCGATCGCCGAGATCCTCGGCCCCGTCGCCCGGCCGATGCCGATCGACCCCGCGCATGCGCCGCATGTGGTGCTGGTGGTCGGCGTGAACGGCACCGGCAAGACCACCACCATCGCCAAGCTCGGCCAGCAATACCGCGAGCAGGGCTTGGCCTGCGCCTTCGTCGCCGGCGACACCTTCCGCGCCGCGGCGGTGGAGCAGTTGCAGATCTGGGGCGACCGCACCGGCTGCCGGGTGCATGTGCCGACCAAGGAGGGGGCGGATGCCGCCGGCCTCGCCTTCGACGCGCTGAAGGCGGCCAAGGCGGATGGCACGGAGGTGCTGCTGGTCGACACCGCCGGGCGGCTGCACAACAAATCCGCCCTGATGGAGGAGCTGCGGAAGATCGTCCGCGTCATCCGCCGGGTGGACGAGACCGCGCCGCATTCCGTGCTGCTGGTGCTGGATGCGACCACCGGCCAGAACGCCATCCAGCAGGCCAAGGTGTTCAAGGAGATGGTCTCGGTCAGCGGCCTCGCCGTGACCAAGCTGGACGGCTCGGCCAAGGGCGGCGTGGTGGTGGCGCTGGCGCAGGAATTCGGCCTGCCGGTGCATTTCGTCGGCGTCGGCGAGAAGGCGGCCGACCTGCGGCCCTTCGCGGCGCGCGACTTCGCCCGGGGGCTGATGGGGCTGGACTGAGCGGGCGGGCGGCGTAGGGTCGCGGCGCAGAAGGATGTTCAGGGGCGGGGCCGATCCGGGCCCGCCCGGAGGAGACCCGCCATGGCCCAGCCCGCAATCAGCCGCTTCCCCGTCCCGCGCCTCGCAGACATGCCCGAGGATATCCGCGCGCGCATCGAAAAGGTGCAGGAGAAGTCGGGCTTCATCCCGAACGTCTTCCTGATGCTCGCCTACCGGCCGGAGGAATTCCGCGCCTTCATGGCCTATCACGACACGCTCATGGACAAGCCCGGCGGCCTTTCCAAGGCCGAGCGGGAGATGATCGTGGTCGCCGTCTCCTCCCACAACCAGTGCCAGTACTGTGTCGTCGCGCATGGCGCGATCCTCCGCATCCGCGCCAAGAACCCGCTGATCGCCGACCAGATCGCCGCCAATTTCCGCAAGGCCGACATCACGCCGAAGCAGCGGGCGATGCTAGAATTCGCCCTCAAGGTCACGCAGCGCGCCAACGAGGTGGAGGAGGCCGACAGCGCCGCGCTGCGCGACCACGGCTTCACCGATGACGACATCTGGGACATCGCCGCCATCGCCGCCTTCTTCGGCATGTCCAACCGCATGGCCAACGTCACCTCGCTGCGGCCGAATGACGAGTTCTACGCCCTGGGCCGGGGCTGAGCCGGATGCCGGAGATCCGCTGGGAGCGCATGACCGGGCCGGAGCTGAAGGCGCTCGCGGCCCGGGAGGCGCTGGCGGTGCTGCCCATCGGCAGCCTCGAGCAGCATGGGCCGCACCTGCCGGTCTGGACCGACAGCCTCTGCGCGCATGAGATCGCGCTGCGCGGCGCCGCGGCGGCCGGCATCCCGGTCGCCGTGCTGCCGCCGATGTGGATGGGGCTGTCGGAGCATCACCTGCCCTTCGGCGGCACCATCACCCTCGACCACGCCACCTTCCATGCGGTGCTGCGCTGCGTGGTGCGGTCGCTGCTCGCGGATGGCTTCCGCAAGCTGCTGATCGTCAACGGCCATGGCGGCAATATCGACCCGTTGGCGGTGAGCGCGCGGGAGCTGGCGGTGGAGTTCGGCATCCCGGTCGTCGTCACCACCTGGCCGAACCTGGCGCCGAAGGAGATCGCGGCGCAGCTCGCCACCCAGCCGGGCATCCAGCATGCCTGCGAGGGGGAGACCAGCCTCTGGCTCGCCCTCGACGCGGCGCAGGTGCGGCGGGAGAAGTTGGCCGAGACGATCTCCAACCCGCCGCCCAACCCGCCGCCCGGGATGGTGCGCTTCTGGTCCTTCGAGGAACGCGCGCCCCGCACCGGCGTCCGCGGCGACCCGCGCGCCGCGACGGCCGAGAAGGGCGAGGCGATCCTCGCCGCGGTGACGGCGGCGCTGGCGGCGGCGATGCGCGATCCGGCGCTGTGGAGCACGCCCGACGATGTCTGGGCGCCGGGCCGGGCGCAGCGCTGAGGCGCCGGGCGACCTCCCTCAGTAGGAGAACGGCACGTTCAGCCGGGCCCCGGGCGCCGGCTTGAACAGCTTGTCCTCCAGCACCTCGCGCTCTCCCTGATCCACCGCGCCGCGGCCGGGGAGCGGACGGTTGATGATGCTGGGGTCGATCCGGGCCCGGTCCGGCTGGATGGTGCGCGGCGCCTCCTTGCTGCGGTCGGGGACGGGCGCGATGGTGGAGTTCAACGGCGCTCCGGATTTCTGCGTCAGCGGGATGGAGGGCTGCTTGCGCAGCTCGAGCGGCGGCGGCTTGCCGGCCCCGCGCTGGGCCTGGGCGGGCCCGGCGGCCAGGCCCAGCAGCAGCAGGCCGAGCAGGGCGCACCGGCGCCTCACAGCGCGCTGCCCCCCGGCTGCGGCGCGGGGCGCGGCAGGGGGTGGGTGCCGCGCGGATCCTCCGGCGGGTTGGTGGCCGGCGCCGCGAGCGGCTGGTCCCGCATGGCGCGCCAGCGCTGCAGCGCCCAATGGACCGAGGGAAAGGCGATCTCCGGCCAGGGGATCTCCTCCCAGCGGAAGAAGCGCACCTCCAGGCTTTCGGGCCCCGGCTCGATGCCGGGCTCGGCCAGGCCGGCGCGGAAGATCACCTGCACCTGGCCGATCCGGGCGATCGAGTAGACGGCGAGCACGCCCTCCAGCGCGATGCGGGCCCGCGCCTCCTCCCAGGCCTCGCGCCGCGCGCCCTCCTCCACCGTCTCGGCCATTTCCATGTAGCCGGCGGGCAAGGTCCAGTAGCCGCGGCGCGGCTCGATGGCGCGGCGGCAGAGCAGGATGCGGCCCTGCTCGGCGACGACGCTGCCCACCACGATCTTCGGGTTCTCGTAGGCGACGAACCCGCAATCCGGGCAGGTCAGCCGTTCCCGGTCATCACCGGGCGGGACGGTGCGGACGAAATCGGGCATGGCACGACGATGCGCGGCGGGCCGCCGCGGCGCAAGGGCGGCCGCGCCGCGACCAGCATCGCGCCCGGGACCGTGAGCGTCGCCGTTGCATCCTGCCAGCCCGGCTCCGGGCGCTGCCCCCTGCGGCCGGCCGCGTCAGACCCGCAGATCGAGCAGCGAGCCGCGCGGCAGGACCTGGACGGGCTTGCTCGGGACGCTCTCGAGGCTGCGCTGCGCCGCGGCGGCCTCGCCCTGGCCCCGGACCGGCGCGGTGGGCGCGATCCCGCGGACCTGCTGCACCTCCCCGGCCCGCCCGACCGAGGGGGTGAAGGCACTGAAGGACTGGCTGGCGATCATGCGCAGGATGGTAGCGCCCAATTCCGAATCGACGGTGAAGGCCACCCTGCGGCCGGGCCGGGCCCGGCGGTTGAGGGAGAGGAGACCGGCGATGCGCATGGGCCGAGCCTGCGCATCGCCCTCTTCACCGTCCAGTAACCAATGATTGGGTTACCGGAATGGGATCATGCCTCCAACGCGGCGACGCCCGGCAGGGTCTTGCCCTCCAGCCATTCCAGGAAGGCGCCGCCCGCGGCCGAGACATAGGTGAGGCGATCGGCGACGCCGGCATGCTTCAAGGCCGCCACGGTGTCGCCGCCGCCGGCGATGGATTTCAGCCCCGCCGACTGGGTCAGCGCCGCGACCGACTGGGCGATGGCGACCGTCGCCGTGTCGAAGGGCGGTACCTCGAAGGCGCCGACCGGGCCGTTCCAGACCAGGGTGGAGGCCTGGCGGAGCCGCCCCTCGATAGCCGCCACCGTGTCCGGTCCGACATCGAGCGCCATCATCTCGGCCGGCACGGCATCGATGCCGACCGTGCGGGTCGGGACGTTGGCGGCGAAGCTGCCGGCGACGACGAGATCGACCGGCAGCAGGATCTCGCAGCCATTGCCCTTCGCCTCGGCCAGGATCTGCCGGGCGGTGTCGTGCATCTCGGCTTCCTGCAGCGACTTGCCGACGCCATGGCCCTGGGCGGCGAGGAAGGTGTTGGCCATGGCGCCGCCGATGACCAGGACATTCACCTTCTTCGTCAGGTTGCCCAGCAGGTCGAGCTTGGTGCTGACCTTGGCGCCGCCGACGATGGCCACCACCGGCCGCGCCGGGTTGCCGAGCGCCGCATCCAGCGCCTCCAGCTCGGCCTGCATCAGCCGCCCGGCATAGGCAGGCAGCAGCCGCGCCACGCCCTCGGTCGAGGCATGCGCCCGGTGGGCGGCCGAGAAGGCGTCGTTCACATAGGCATCGGCGAGCGTCGCCAGGCCCTTGGCGAGCTCGGGGTCGTTCTTTTCCTCGCCGGCATGGAAGCGGGTGTTCTCGAGCAGGATCACCTGGCCGTCCTGCATCGCGGCCGCCGCCGCCTCGGCCGCCGGGCCGATGCAGTCATCGACGAAGCCGACCGGCTTGCCGAGCGCCTCGCCGAGGGCCTCGGCCATCGGCTTGAGCGACATCTCGGGCACCCGCTTGCCCTTCGGACGGTCGAAATGGCTGCAGACGATGACGCGTCCGCCCTTCTCCGCCAGCTCGCGGATGGTCGGCGTCAGCCGCTCGATGCGGGTGCGGTCGGTGATGCGGCCGTCCTTGGTCGGGACGTTCAGGTCGGCGCGGAGCAGGATGCGCTTGCCGCGGGGGTCGAGCGCATCGAGGGTGCGGAACTTGGCCATGGCGGGTCCTTCGGGCGGGGTGCCTGAAGGGAAGCCGCGCCGGGGAGCGCGAGCCCGCCCGGCGGCACCGGCATCGGGCGGCGGCGCGGGTCGCCCTGCCGGCGAGCCGCGCCGCAACGTGGCGGGAGGATGCCCCGGAGCGCCGGGGCGGTCGGGCAGGGCCGGCGGCCCCGCCCGGTCAGCGGCGGCTCAGAGCTTGCCGAAGAGCGCCATGGTGTCGCTCATGCGGTTTGAGAAGCCCCACTCGTTGTCGTACCAGGACAGCACGCGCACCAGCGCGCCATCGACCACCTGGGTCTGGCTGGCATCGAAGGTGCTGCTGTGCGGGTCGTGGTTGAAGTCGACGCTGACCAGCGGCGCGGTGTTGTAGCCGAGGATGCCCTTCAGCTCGCCCTCGGCGGCGGCCTTCATCGCCGCGTTCACCGCCTCCTTCGTCACGCCTTCCTTCTTCGGCACGAAGTCGAGCGAGACGAGGGAGACGTTCGGCGTCGGGATGCGGATGGCGGTGCCGTCCAGCTTGCCCTTCAGCTCCGGCAGGACGAGGCCGACCGCCTTGGCCGCGCCGGTGCTGGTCGGGATGGCCGAGACCGCGGCGGCGCGCGCCCGGTGCAGGTCCTTGTGCAGCGTGTCGACCGTGTTCTGGTCGCCGGTATAGGCGTGGATGGTCACCATGTAGCCGCGCAGGATGCCGAAATTGTCGTGCAGCACCTTGGCGACCGGGGCCAGGCAGTTGGTGGTGCAGGAGGCGTTGGAGATGACCGTCATGTCCTTGGTGAGGGTCTTCTCGTTCACGCCGTAGACGATGGTCGCGTCGGCATTCTCGCCGGGGGCCGAGATCACCACCTTGCGGGCGCCGGCCTGCAGCAGGGCCGAGGCCTTCTCCTTGCTGGTGAAGATGCCGGTGCACTCGGCGGCGACGTCGATGCCCTTGAAGGGCACCTTGGTCGGGTCGCGCTCGGCGCTCACCGTGATCGGGGCGTAGCTGCGGCCATTGGCCTTGATGTGCAGCGTGTTGCCCTCGACCCCGATCTCGCCGGGGAAGCGGCCATGCACGCTGTCGTAGCGCAGCAGATGCGCATTGGCCTCGACCGAGCCGAGGTCGTTGATGGCGACGATCTCGACATCGTCCCGCCCGCTCTCGATGGCGGCGCGCAGCACCAGGCGTCCGATGCGCCCGAATCCGTTGATGGCGACCTTCACGGCCATGATTCGTCGTCCTTCTTCCGGTCTGTCTCTTTATAGCCTATCGGCCGAGGCGTTTCTTCACCGCATTGGCGACCGCCTCCGGCGTGATGCCGAAATGGCGGAACAGGTCCTCGGCCGGCGCCGAGGCGCCGAAGCCATGCATGCCGATGAACAGCCCCTCCGGCCCCAGCCAGCGGTCCCAGCCGAAGGGGATCGCCGCCTCGATGCCGACGCGCAACGCCTCGCCCAGCACCTGCGCCTGGTAGCTGGCGTCCTGGGCGGCGAAGAGTTCCCAGGAGGGCAGGGAGACGACCGCGACGGGGAGCCCCTCGGCCTCCAGCGCCGCCCGGGCGGCGAGCGCCGTGCCCACCTCCGAGCCGGTGGCGATCAGCGTGGCGCGGCGCGGGCCGGAGGCCTCCTCGACGACGTAACCGCCCTTGGCGCAACGATTCTCGCCGGCATCGCTGCGGAAGGCGGCGAGGTTCTGCCGCGACAGCGCCAGCACCGTCGGCCCATCCGCCCGCTTCACCGCCAGCTCCCAGCACTCCGCCGTCTCCATGGCGTCGCCGGGGCGGAAGACCACGAGGTTCGGGATGGCGCGCAGGCTGGCCAGGGTCTCGACCGGCTGGTGCGTCGGCCCATCCTCGCCGAGGCCGATGCTGTCATGCGTCAGCACATGGATCACCCGCTGGCGCATCAGCGCGGCGAGGCGGATGGCCGGGCGCATGTAGTCGGCGAAGACCAGGAAGGTGCCGGCATAGGGGATGATGCCGCCATGCAGGGCCATGCCGTTCATGGCCGCGGCCATGCCGTGCTCCCGCACGCCGTAATGCACATAGCGCCCGGCGAAATTCCCCCGGGCGATGGAGGGCACGCCCTTCACATTGGTGTTGTTCGAGCCGGTGAGATCGGCCGAGCCGCCGATCATCTCCGGCACCGCCGGCACCAGCGCCTCCAGCGCCTTCTGCGAGGCGACGCGGGTCGCCAGCTTTGGCATGCCGGCCACATAGGCCTGCCGCAGCTCGGCCAGCCTCTCATGCCAGGCCTCGGGCAGGCGGCCGGCGATGGCGCGCTCGAACTCGGCCTGGGCCGGGTGCTTGGCCAGGCGCTTCAGCCAGGCGCGGCGGGTGCCGGCGCCGCGGCGCCCGGCCTCCTCCCAGCGGGCGCGGATGCCATCCGGCACCTCGAAGGGCGGGTGGTTCCAGCCGAGCGCGCTCTTCGCCGCCGCCGCCTCGTTCGGGCCGAGCGGGCTGCCATGGCTGCCGGCGGTGCCGGCCTTGGTCGGCGCCGAGAAGCCGATGATGGTGCGGCAGGCGAGCAGCACCGGCCGGCGGCTGCGCATCGCCCAGGCGAGCGCCGCCTCCACCGCCGCCGCGTCGTGCCCGTCGACGCGCCGCACCGCCCAGCCATAGGCCTGGAAGCGCTTCAGCGTGTCGTCGGTGAAGGAGAGGTCGGTGCCGCCATCGATGGTGATGCTGTTGTCGTCGTAGAGGACGCAGAGCTTCTCGAGCTGCAGATGGCCCGCGAGGGAGGCCGCCTCGTGGCTGATCCCCTCCTGCATGCAGCCATCGCCGGCGATCACCCAGGTGCGGTGGTCGACCAGCGACTTGCCGAAGCGGGCCGCCAGGATGCGCTCGGCGAGCGCCATGCCGACGGCGTTGGCGAGGCCCTGGCCGAGCGGCCCGGTCGTCGTCTCGATGCCCGGATGCTCGCCATATTCCGGATGCCCGGCGGCCGGCGAGTGGAGCTGGCGGAAGCGCTGCAGCTCCTCGATGCCCATGCCGGCATGGCCGGTCAGGTGCAGCAGGGCATAGAGCAGCATCGAGCCATGGCCGGCCGAGAGGACGAAACGGTCCCGGTCGGGCCAGCGCGGGTCGGAGGCGTCGAATTTCAGGAAGCGGGTGAAGAGGACGGTCGCCACATCCGCCATGCCCATCGGCATGCCGGGATGGCCGGACTTCGCCTTCTCGACCGCATCGATCGCCAGGGCCCGGATCGCATCCGCCATCCGCCGCTCCTCCGTGGCCGGCCGGGCCAGGATCGCGGCCTGGGCCTCGAGGGCGGGGTTGGGGGCGTCGGGGCTCGGGGCAAGGCTGGCCAAGGCGAGGGTCTCCGGAACGCCCGGCCCTATACGGCGACGGGCGGGAGCGGGCAACCGCGCCCCCCGCCTCGCGGCGGCTTTCCGGCCGCCGCCGGTCAGATCATCGCCATCCCGCCATTCACGTGCAGGGTCTGGCCGGTCACCCAGCCCGCCTCGGCGCTGGCGAGGTAGACCACCGCGCCGGCGATGTCCTCCGGCGCGCCCATGCGCGCCGCCGGGATGCGCTCCAGCAGCTTGCCGCGCGCCGCCTCGGGCAGGGCGTCGGTCATCGCCGTCTTCACGAAGCCCGGGGCGACGACGTTCACCGTCACGCCGCGCGTCGCCACCTCCTGCGCCAGCGACTTGCTCATGCCGATCAGCCCGGCCTTGGCCGCGGCGTAATTCGCCTGGCCGGCATTGCCGGTGACGCCGACGATGGAGGCGATGGAGACGATGCGGCCGAAGCGCCGCTTCATCATGCCGCGCAGCGCCGCCCGGGCTAGGCGGAAGGGGGCGGTCAGGTCGACCTCCAGCACCGCGGCCCAGTCGGCATCGCCCATGCGCAGCGCCAGCATGTCGCGGGTGAAGCCGGCATTGTTCACCAGGATGTCGAGCCCGCCGAGCCCGGCCTCCACCTGCTCGACCAGCGCCGCCGGCGCCGCCGCCTCGGCAAGGTCGGCCGGCGCCACCAGCACCCGCTCGCCGAGCTCGGCGGCCAGCGCCTCCAGCTCCGCCGCGCGGCGGCCGGTCAGCGCCACCCGGGCGCCCTGGGCGTGCAGCGCCCGGGCCGTCGCGGCGCCGATGCCGCCCGTCGCGCCGGTGACCAGCGCGACCTTGCCATCCAGCCTGAACATGGCGCGGGCTCCTCAGAGGGTCTTCAGGAAGGCTTCGATCTCGCCTGGCGTGCCGAGCGCCGCCGCGCTCGCCCCGGGGGCGTTGCGCTTCATCAGCCCGGTCAGCACGCGGCCGGCGCCGAGCTCGGCGAAGCGGTCGCAGCCCATGCCGGCCATGGCCGCGACGCATTCGCGCCAGCGCACCGTGCCGGTCACCTGCCGGACCAGCAGATCGCGGATCTCGGCCGGGTCGGTCGCCTTGGCGGCCGAGACATTGGCGATGACGGGCACGACGGGGGCGGCGACCGCGGCCCGCTCCAGCGCCTCGCCCATCGCCCCGGCCGCCGGGGCCATCAGCGAGCAATGGAAGGGCGCCGAGACCGGCAGCGGCATGGCGCGCTTGATGCCGGCGCCGGGCGCGGCGGCGACGGCACGGTCGATCGCGCCCTTGTGGCCGGAGATCACCACCTGGCCGCCGCCGTTGTCGTTGGCGATCTCCGCCACCTCGGCCTGGCCGGTCTCCGGGTCGGTCCGGGCGCCGGCGCAGAGGGCCTCGGCCTGCTCGAGCTCGGCGCCGAGCAACGCCGCCATGGCGCCGAGGCCGGCGGGCGTCGCCCGCTGCATCGCCTCGCCGCGCAGCCGCAGCAGCCGGGCGGCGGTGGTGAGGTCGAAGGCGCGGGCGGCGGTGAGCGCGCTGTACTCGCCGAGCGAATGGCCGGCGACCAGGGCGACGCGGGTCGGCAGGTCGAAGCCGCCCTCCTTCTCCAGCACCCGCAGCACGGCGATGGAATGCGCCATCAGCGCCGGCTGGGCATTGGCGGTGAGGGTCAGCTCCTCCGCCGGGCCCTCGAACATCAGGCGCGAGAGGGACTGCTTCAGCGCCTCGTCCACCTCCTGGAAGACCTCGCGGGCGATCGGGAAGGCAGCGGCGAGATCCCGGCCCATGCCGGGAGCCTGGCTCCCCTGGCCGGGGAAGACGAAGGCGAGGGCCATGGTGGGTTCTTCCTTGGTGCGTGACCGGGGGTGCGTGACCGGGGTCGGCGTGGCCGGGCGATGGGCGCGCGGGGTAACGGTCGGTCATCCGACTGTCAACGTTCCGCCATGTCCGTGCCGGTCTTCGCCCGGATCTTCGCCGCCCGGATCTTCACTGTCCGGATCTTCACCGCCCGGAAGGGGATGCCGGGGCAGGCTGCCGCCGGCAGGACGGAGCGGGCCATGGCGGAGGCGACGGGCGGCATCGCGGCGGCGGGGGAGATGCCCGTCCTCATCCCCGCCTTCAACAACCCGACCTATGTCGAGGGCATGGTCGGCCAGCTCCTGCGCTTCCCCGGGCTGCGGCCGGTGGTGCTGGACAATGGCTCCACCTTCCCGCCGGCGCTCGCGCTCTACCGGCGCTGGGCGGCGGAGGGGCTGGCACCGGGGCGGGTGCTGGTCGTGTTGCTCGGGCAGAATCTGGGGCCGCGGGCGGTCTGGCAGGATGCGGGCTTCCTCCGCAGCCTGCCGCGGCATTTCTGCCTGACCGACCCGGATCTCGCCTTGAATCCGCGATTGCCGGCGGATTTCGCGGCCCAGCTCGCCCGGGTCGCGGCGGCGTTCCGGTGCGGCAAGGTGGGCTTCGCCCTCAGCCTCGCCGACCGCCCTCTGATGGTGCAGACCGCCTTCCGCCACGCCGATGGCTGGAAGCGGATCTGGGAGTCGGAAGCCCCGCACTGGCAGGAGCGGCTGACCCTGCCGGGCTTCGCCGAGCCGCTCTACCGCGCCGAGATCGACACCATCTTCGCCCTCTACGACCAGGCCCATTTCGATCCGGCCCAGCCCTTCCGCGGCATCCGCGTCGGCGGCCGCTTCACCGCCCGGCACCTGCCCTGGTACCGCGAGACCGGCCTGCCGCCGGAGGAGGAGGCCTTCTACCGCCAGGCCACGGAGTATTCCTATTACATGGGCGACCGCCCGGCCCGGCAGCTCCGCGGCCTCTTCGCCCGGCAGGACGCCATGGCCGCCGGCCGCGCGCCCGCCGGCGCCGAGCCTTAGGACGTCCCATGCGTCCCCTTCTGCCCAAGTCGCGCGACAGGATAAGGGGCAGCGACCGTTCTGATGGGCGCCTTTAACCGCGGCTTCACCCTCCCGGCCCCAGCCTGGGACGCCAGCCAGGATGGGGCCAGGATGCAGGATGTTGTCCCGGGATGCAGGCCGCCACGCCTCGCCGTGCTGCAATTGCGCGGGCTGGACCACTTCCTGCCCGACCTCCTGGCCGGCCTCGCCGCCACGGGCGCGGTGGAGGTGCGGGTCTTCACCGTCACCGGGCCCGGGGTGCTGGCCGAGGCCCTGCACTGGGCGGACGACCCGACACGCGACGCGCTGTGGTTCGAGTTCTGCTGGCCGCCTTTCCCGGAGCTGATCGCCCGCACCG
Organism: Roseicella frigidaeris; assembly: GCF_003258945.1. GTDB lineage: Bacteria > Pseudomonadota > Alphaproteobacteria > Acetobacterales > Acetobacteraceae > Paracraurococcus > Paracraurococcus frigidaeris. Next base: position 548,462 of record NZ_QLIX01000001.1, read on the forward strand.
AGTTCGGCGGCCGGCGGGTCGTCGTGCGGGTGCACCGCATCGAAGCCTATGAGGCGCCGCATGTCGCGCAATGCCCCTGGCCGAAGGTGGACGACCTCGTCACGGTCAGCGAGGACATGGCCCGCATCGTGCTGCAGGCGGCGCCCCTGCTGGAGCGCACCACGCGGCTGCACGTGATCCATAACGGGCTCGACCTCGCCCGCTTCGTGCCGCCGGCGGCGCCGGCCGATCCCTTCCGCATCGGCTGGTGCGGCAGCATGATCGCCCGCAAGAACCCGACCCTGGCACTCGAGGTGCTGGCCCGGCTGCTGGAGGAGGATGCGCGCTGGCGGCTGCACATCGCCGCCGCGCCGGGCGAACGGCTGGTGGAGGAGGCGCTGCTGCGGCTGGTGCCCCGCATGGGCCTCGGCGGCGCCGTCCGCTTCGACGGCACGCTGCCGGCCGCCGCCATGCCCGACTGGCATGCCCGCAACGCGGTGCTGCTCTCGACCAGCCTGCACGAGAGCTTCGGCTATGCCATCGCCGAGGCCGCCGCCGCCGGCTGCGACCTCGCCGTGCTGGACCATCGCGGCGCCGAGGAGTTCTGGCCCGAGGCGGTGCGCTTCGGGACGGTCGAGGAGGCCGTGCGGCTGATCTGCGCCGCCCGGCCGCATCGATGGCGGGGCCTGATCGAGGCGCGGCATGGCCTGGACCGCCAGGTGGCCGCGGTGCTGGCCCTGCTCGCCGATCGCAGGCCGCCGGCGCCGCGGGAGCGGCTGGTGCCGATCGCGCATGGCGCCTGGCGCGGCGTCTTCCCGCTGCGCGAGCCGGCCGACCACATCCAGCATGCCCTGCTCTCGACCGGCGCCTTCTACGAGGCGCCGATGCTGGAGGATCTTCGGCGACGGCTGCCGCCGGGGGCGCTCTTCGTCGATATCGGCGCCAATATCGGCAACCACAGCCTCTTCGCCGCCGGGGTCTGCGGCGCCCGGGTGCTCGCCTTCGAGCCGGCGCCGGCGCTCGCCGCGCATTGCCGGGCGACGCTGGCGGCAAACGGCCTCGAGGGGCGGCTGACCCTGCGGCCCGAGGGGGTGGGGGCGGCACCGGGATGGGCGCAGCTCTGCCCTGGCCCCGGGCACAATGCCGGGCGGACGCGCCTGGCAGCCGGGGTCGGAGCCGGGGCCGCCGGGGCCGGGACGGTGCCGGTGGTGCGGCTCGACGACGTTTTGGAGGAAGCGCCAGCGGTGATCAAGCTGGATGTCGAGGGGATGGAGGCGGCGGTGCTGTCAGGCGCGCATGGCGTCCTCACCCGCCACCGCCCCGCCCTCTATGTCGAGACGCTGACCGAGGCGGAGTTCGGCGCGGTCGAGGCGATCCTGCGTCCGCTCGGCTATCGCGCCGAGGCCTGCTTCAACCGCGACCCGACCTGGCTGTTCCTGCCGCGATGACGGGGGAGGGGCGCCTTGCCCGGCCCCGCGCCCCATGCAGGGCGGCGAAGCGCGGCCCCGTGCAGGGCGCGGGCCCGCCGCGGCGGGCCGTGTGTTAGAGCATCTTCACCCGTTCGAGTGGACACACCCGAACGGGTGAAGATGCTTTGAAAACAGAAGGCTGGAGCCTTTGCCGTGAAGGCGGGTGAACGGACAAGGCTCTGGCCTGGGGCAGGAGGTGACGACGCATGCCACAGGCTCTCATCATCGGTGCCGGGGATGGACTCTCGGCCTCGCTCGCCCGGCTGCTGGCGCGCGAGGGCTATGCGATCGCCCTCGCGGCCCGGAACACGGCGAAGCTCGCCGAGCTGGCCGCCGCGACCGGCGCCACCGCCCATGCCTGCGATGCCGCCGATCCGGCGCAGGTCGCCCGCCTGTTCGAGAGTGCCGGCGAGGCGGAGGTGGTGGTGTACAATCCGAGCTACCGCACCCGCGGCCCGCTGGCCGGGCTCGATCCGGCGGAGGTGCAGAAAAGCCTGCAGGTCTGCGCGTTCGGCGGCTTCCTCGCGGTGCGCGAGGCGGCGCGGCGTATGGTGCCGCGCGGGCGTGGGACGATCCTGCTGACCGGCGCCTCGGCCGGGGTGAAGGGCTATCCCGAGAGCGCCGCCTTCGCCATGGGCAAATTCGCCCTGCGCGGCCTGGCACAGTCGGCGGCGCGCGAGCTGCACCCGAAGGGCGTCCATGTCGGGCATGTGGTCATCGATGGCGGCATCCGCAGCGCCCGGCGGCCGGAGACGGGGGAGGATTCCCTGCTCGACCCGGATGCGATCGCCGAGACCTACCTGCAGCTGATTCGCCAGCCTCGCAGCGCCTGGAGCTGGGAGATCGAAGTCCGGCCCTGGGTCGAGCGCTTCTAGCTCACGCGGCTTTGACCGTCCTGGACCGGCGGCGCGGTGCCGGCCGAGGGCGGAACGCCAAGTAGAAAATGCGGCTCCATGGCAAATCCGGGTTGGCGAATTCCATGAGTTTCGAGGGCCTTGGTGACTGTCGACCGGCAACAGAAACGACTTCCAGCTTGCCGCGTTAGCACGTCACTTGTATGTGTCCTGTGGAAGATCACAATTACCGGAGCCGCTCATGCGCGCTACGCCTCTGGCCGTCGAGACCGAGACCGAGTCCGCTGACCACTCCGCCCTGCGGCTGATGCTGTCCTATGTGGAGGCCGAATGCCTGCGCATGGGCGCGACGGACGCGGCCCGGCATGCGGCGCTCGCGGCCTCCCTCATGCCGGAGCAGCCGCGGCATGCCGCGGGAGAGGTCAAGCCCGAGACGCATGCGCGCCGGCCCCGGGGCGCCAGGCTGCATTAGGGCGGTCCCCGACCGGGCGGACCCACCTGATCGGGTGAAGCGGCCCTGAAAACGACACCAGCCGTTGTTTTCCGTGGCCTGCTGGTCCGCAGGCCCGTGGGTGAACCCACGCCCTCGCGGGAAGGACACCCGTGGCAGCGCCGCCCGCCCATGCCCCGGCCCGGACGCCCGTCCGGTCTCGCCCCTCAGCGCCGGCCGCGACGCAGCAGGAACAGGGCCTGTTCGCCGAAGAGATTGGCCAGCCGCGGCGAGCGGGTCCAGGGCGCCTTCAGCCCGCGATCGTCCACCGCCAGCCAGCGCACCACCTCGTAGCCCTCGAGCCGGCAGAGATCGAAGAAGTCCCGGATGGTGCAGGGGTGGATGTTCGGCGTCTCGTACCACTCCCGGTGCCAGGTCTCGGTCACCGGCATCCGGCCCTTGCTGAGCAACTGCCAGCGCAACAGCCAATGGCCGAAATTCGGGAAGGAGACGATGGCGTGCCGGCCGATGCGCAGCATCTGCCGCAGCACCTCGCGCGGCCGCTCCACCGCCTGCAGGGTGCGCGAGAGCACGACATAGTCGAAGGCGCCATCCGGATAGAAGGCGAGGTCGTGATCGGCATCGCCCTGGATCACGGCGAGGCCCGCCGCCACCGCCTGCGTCGCCTGCGCCATGTCGATCTCGATCCCCCGCGCATCCGCCCCCTTCTCGGCGGAGAGATGCGCGAGCAGCGTGCCGTCGCCGCAGCCGATATCGAGCACCGTCGCGCCCGGCGGCACCATCTCCGCGATCAGGCGGAGGTCGAGCCGCATGTTCTTGGCGACATAGGTGATCTCGCCGCCGCGCGGCGCGGGCCGTCCGCCGGGGCGGTCGCCATCGTGGCGATGGTCGGTCGGGGCCTCGGGCATGCTCACACCCCCAGCCGGTCGGCGCAGCCGGCGAGGAAGCCGCCGAGCGCGCGGTGGAAATCGGGCTCGTCCAGCAGGAAGGCGTCGTGCCCCTTGTCCGAGGTGATCTCGACGAAGGAGACATTGGCCGCGGCGGCGTTCAGCGCCCGCACGATGGCGCGGCTCTCGGCCGTCGGGAACAGCCAGTCGCTGCTGAAGGAGGCGACGAAGAAGCGGGTCGGCGTGCCGCGGAAGGCGGCGGCGAGGTCGCCCCCACGCTCCGCCGCCAGGTCGAAGTAGTCCATCGCCCGGGTGATGGTCAGGTAGGAATTGGCGTCGAAGCGGCGGACGAAGGTGCTGCCCTGGTGGCGCAGGTAGCTCTCCACCTCGAAGACATCCTCGAGGAAGGTGAGGGCGCCGCGCGGGTTGGTGTCGCCGCGCAGGCGGCGGCCGAATTTCCGCGTCAGCGCCTGCTCCGAGAGATAGGTGATGTGCGCCACCATGCGGGCGACCGAGAGCCCCTGGGCCGGCACCCCTCCCGCCTCCCAGTAGCGGCCGCCTTGCCAGGCCGGGTCGGCATGGATGGCGGCGCGGCCGACCTCGTGGAAGGCGATGTTCTGGGCGCTGTGATAGGCGGCGGTGGCGATGGGGGCGGCGGCGAAGACCGTCTCCGGGAAGGTCGCCGCCCATTCCAGCGCCTGCATGCCCCCCATGGAGCCGCCGACCACGGCCAGCAGGCGGGCGATGCCGAGATGCTCGACCAGCCGCTTCTGGGCGCGGACCATGTCGCGGATGGTGATGTTGGGGAAATCCGTGCCCCAGGGCCGGCCGAGCCCGCGCCCGGCGGCATCCGTCATCTCCTCCTGCGGCCCGGTGCTGCCCATGCAGCCGCCGAGGACATTGGCGCAGATCAGGAAGTAGCGGTCGGTGTCGAGCGGCTTGCCGGGGCCGACGACGCTCTCCCACCAGCCGGGCTTGCCGGTCAGCGGGTGCGGCTCGGCCACGTACTGGTCGCCGGTCAGCGCATGGCAGACCAGCACGGCGTTGCTGCGCGCCGCGTTCAGCCGGCCATAGGTGCGGTAGGCCACCGCCAGCGGCGCGATCGCCATGCCGCAATCGAGCGCCAGGCCGTCGGCGAAGACGGCGCGCTGGTGATCGACCTGCGGGAAGGGGGCGACGGGGGCTGACATGCGGGCGGCGTCCTCGGGCTGGCCTGCATAGAGCAGAACGCCCGCCGCCGGAACCGCCGCCGCGCGATCGGCCTGGCGATCGACTTGGCGTTGCGGCCGGTGGCGTCTAAGAACGCCCCTGAAACCGCAGCGCCGCCGCGCGGGGACCGGGACCGCCCGCCGCTCCGGCTGCCGCGCCCCCGCCGCGGCGGGGGCGGGCGGCGACAGGATGCGGCCGGCGCTGCACAATGCGGGCGCCCCGAGACAGGGACGCCCCGAAGCAGGGCGGAAAGATACCGTAGGATGACCGCAGCCGCCGATTCCGTGCCCCTCCCGCCCGAGGCCGCGCTCGCGGCCCTGCGGGACGAGATCGACCGGCTGGACCAGCAGATCCTCGGCCTGCTGCGCCGCCGCTACGAGGTGGTCGCCACGCTCGCCGGCAGCCGCATCAAGAGCGGCAGCGGGCCGCTGCGCCCGGGGCGGGAGGCGATGATCCTGCGCCGGCTGCTGGCCGAGAGCGCTGGCGGCGTGCCGCCCGGGGCGGTGGTGCGGATCTGGCACGAGATCATCAGCGCCAGCAGCGCCCTGCAGGGCGGCTACACCGTCGCCCTGCCGGCGCGCGACGAGGCCGGGCTGCTGCTGGCCCGCGACCATTTCGGCGGCGCCATCGCGCTCCGCCCGCTGCCGAGCCCGGCCGCCGCCCTCTCGGCCCTCTCCAGCGGCGAGGCGCAGGTGGCGATCCTGCCCCTGCCGGAGGAGGGCGAGCCGCCCGAGCGCGCCTGGTGGACGGCGCTGGCGGCGCCGCGGCTGCAAGTGGCGGCGCGGCTGCCTTTCTGGCGGCCCGCCGGCTATGCCGGGCCGGAGGCGCTGGCGGTGATGCCGGGCGCGCCGGACCCGAGCGGGGCGGACCGCTCCCTGCTGCGGCTCGAGACCGCGGCGGCGGCCGGGCGGGCCAGCCTGCTCGCCGCCCTCGAGGCCGCCGGCCTGCCGGCGCTCGGCCTGCAGATCCAGCGCGAGGCCGGCCATGCCCTGGCGCTGGCCGAGATCGAGGGGGTGGTCGCGGCCGGCGATCCGCGCCTGGCCCGGCTGCCCTTCGCCCATGTCGTGCCGCTCGGCTTCTACGCCGTCCCGGCGAGTGGAGATCCAGGCTGATGCCGACCCTGCTGCCCCGCCCCTCCATCCTCTCGATCGAGCCCTATGTGGGCGGCGAGTCGAAGATCCCGGGCGTCAACCGCATCGTGAAGCTCTCCTCCAACGAGGGGGCCTTCGGGGTGCCGCCGGGCGCCCAGGCCGCCTATGCGAGGCTCGCCGCCGAGCTGCACCGCTACCCCGATGGCAGCGCCACGGCGCTGCGCGCGGCGATCGGCGCCCGCTTCGGCCTCGATCCGGCGCGGATCGTCTGCGGCAACGGCTCGGACGAGCTGATCGGCGCGCTGATCCTCGCCTATGGCGGCGAGGGCACCGAGCTGGTGATGAGCGCGCATGGCTTCGTCATGTACGACATCGCCGGCCGCTATGCCGGCTGCCGGGTGATCAAGGTGCCGGAGCGCGACCTCACCGCCGATGTCGATGCCATGCTGGCGGCCGTCGGCCCGCGGACGCGGCTGGTCTTCCTCGCCAACCCGAACAACCCGACCGGCTCCATGCTGCCAGCCGGGGAGGTGGCGCGGCTGCGCGCCGGGCTGCCCGAGGAGGTGCTGCTGGTGCTGGACAGCGCCTATGCCGAATACGTCACCCGGCCGGATTACGACCCCGGCACGGCGCTGGTCGAGGCCGGCACCAACACGGTGATGACGCGGACCTTCAGCAAGATCTTCGGCCTCGGCGGCGTGCGCCTCGGCTGGTGCTACGCGCCGGCGCATGTCATCGACATCCTCAACCGCGTCCGCGGCCCCTTCAACGTCAACGCCCCCGCCATGGCCGCCGGCATCGCCGCGCTGGCCGAGCCGGATTGGGTGGAGACCTCCGTCGCGCACAACGCGGAGTGGCGGGCGCGGCTCTCGGAGGGGCTGCGCGCCGCCGGTATCGGCGTGCATCCGAGCGAGGGCAATTTCATCCTCGCCGATTTCGGCACCGCCGAGCGGGCCAAGGCGGCGGATGCGGCGCTGAAGCAGCGCGGCCTGATCGTGCGCATGATGGGCGCCTATGCCCTGCCGCAGGCGCTGCGCATCACCATCGGCACGGCCGAGGAGTGCACCATGGTGCTGGACGCGCTGACGGGCTTCATGCGCGGCGCGAATGGCTGAGCAGTTCTTCGGGCGCGGCGCGGCGACGCCGGACCAGGTGCGGACGCAGGCGGCGCCGCTCTTCGAGCGGCTCTGCCTGATCGGCGCTGGGCTGATCGGCAGCTCCATCGCCCGCGCGGCGCGGGCCAAGGGCGGCATCGCCCGCAGCATCGTCGCCCATACCCGGCGGCCGGAGACGCTGGACCGCATCCGCGCCCTCGGCTTCGCCGATGTGGTGGAGCCGGATGCGGCGCGGGCGGTGGCGGGGGCGGATGGCGTCATCCTCTGCGTGCCCGTCGGCGCCTATGCCGGGGTGATGCGCGAGATCGCACCGCATCTGGCGCCGGGCTGCATCCTCACCGATGTCGGCTCGACCAAGGGCAGCGTGATCCGCGACCTGCGGCCGCTGCTGCCGCCGGGCGTGCATCTGGTGCCGGCGCATCCCATGGCCGGCACCGAGCACAGTGGCCCGGATGCCGGCTTCGCCGAGCTCTTCGAGGGGCGCTACTGCATCCTGACGCCGCTGCGCGAGGGCGATCCGGCGGCGACGGAGCGGGTGGCGGAGCTGTGGCGCCGCTGCGGCTCCATGGTCGAGCGGATGGATGCCGAGACGCATGACAAGGTGGTGGCGATCGTCTCGCACCTGCCGCACCTGATCGCCTTCACCATCTGCGGCACCGCCGACGACCTGGCGGAGGAGACGCGCGAGGCGGTGCTGCGCTTCGCCGCCTCCGGCTTCCGCGACTTCACCCGCATCGCCGCCAGCGATGTCGATATGTGGCGCGACATCTTCCTCAACAACCGCGACGCCTTGCTCGAGATGCTGGCCCGCTTCACCGAGGACAGCCACGCCCTGGCGCGGGCCGTGCGCTGGGGCCAGGCGGATTTCATCGAGGACCGCATCCGCCGCGGCCGGCGCATCCGGCGCGGGTTGATCGAGCGCCGGCAGGCCTGACGGCCGGCGCCCTACGGGCCGCGTCATGGCGGTTGCGGTTCGCTCTGCCGCTTCGCTATGGTTGCATGGCTATAGCGGCGCGGGCTGCCGGGGTCGCGCCGTGGCGCCGGGGAAGACCCGGTCGCCGCCTCGCCGCAGGATGGCGGCGCGACAACGGGAGGAACCCATGCAAAAGCGATTGCGCGCCACCCTGCGTGGCCTGCGCCGGGCCGCCATGGCGGCCGGTCTTCTGGCGCTTCCCCTGGCCGCCGGCAGCGCGGCAGCCGATGTCGTGGTCCCTGGCCACGGCGACTTCCCCGAAAGCCTGCATGCCAGCGCCGACGGCACGCTCTTCTTCAGCAGCATGGCCGGCGGCCGGATCTTCCGCGCCGCGCCCGGCGCGGCCGAGGCCCGCGAATGGATCCCGGCCGGCACCAACGGCCTCTCCTCGGTGCTCGGCATCCTCGCCGACGACCGGTCCGGCACGCTCTATGCCTGCTCGAACGACATGGGCTTCGCCGGCATCACGGTGCCGACGGGCAACACGCCGCCGGCGCTGAAGCTGTTCGATTTGCGGACCGGCGCGGCGAAGGGCAGCTTCCCCTTCCCGCCCGGCACCATCGAGGGACAGTCGCCGCTCTGCAACGACATCGCGGTCGCGGGCGACGGCACGGCCTATGTGACCGACACGCTGTCCGGGCGCCTCCTCCGGCTGCGGCCGGGCGCCACGGCGCTCGAGGTCTGGGCGCGCGATCCGCGATGGAACGACAAGGGGCCACGGCTCGATGGCATCGCCATCGGCGAGGGCGCGCTCTACGTGAACTTCTTCGAGGGCGACGGGCTGTTCCGCGTGGCGATCGGGCCGGACGGCAGCGCCGGCGCGGTGACGAAGCTCAGGACCTCGCGCCCGCTCGTCCATGCCGACGGGCTGCGCATGGCCGGGCCGAACACGCTGCTGATGGTCGAGGGCGAGGGCAAGGGCACGCTCGACCTCATCACCATCAAGGGCGACGAGGCGGAGATCCAGGTGGTGCGGGACGGGTTCCAGGGACCGGTGTCGGTCGTCCAGCATGGCGACACGATCCACGTGCTCGATGTGCCGCTGAAGTACCTCTTCGATCCGGCGCTGCGGTCGCAGACGCCGCCGCCCTTCAAGGCGGTCCCCGTGAAGCAGCCGAGATAGGGCGGCGGCGCGTCAGGGCATGATGTCGGCCGCGTCGCAGGCGGCCGGGATCACCGCCTCCGCCGGCAGACTGCCCTCGGCATAGCGTTCGAGGCGCGCGCGGAAGTCCCGGTAGGGCGCGCTGGCCTGCTGCGCATGGCAGGTGGTGGACATGCCGGCGAGCTCGCGCGGCAGGCCGCCATTCTCCTCCACGATGCGCTGCATCCGCTCTCGCACCCGGGCGAGTTCGGCCCGGGTGCGGCCCTGGTAGCGGCTGCGGGCCTCGGGCGAGAAGGGGCAGTGCTCGAAGCGCTCGGCCAGGGCGCGGCGGAACATGCGCCCGGCGAGCGGATCGCCGCAGGCATCGAACTGGTAGAGCGAGATGGCGAAGCCACGCTCGAAGGCCTCGGTGTCCTGCAGCGGCGGATCCTGCGCCGGGCCGGCCGCCACGAGCAGCAGGGCGGCGGCGAGCAGCGGCGCGCGCCTCATTCCGGACTCTCCAGGTAGAGGGCGATCGCGGTGATCTCGTCATCCGAGAGGCCGCCGGCAACCTCGTTCATCGCCGCGACGCCGACGCTCGGGCGGGCGTTCTTGCGGTAATCCTCGAGCGCCTTCGCCGTGTACTCGCGCGTCTGGTGGGCGATCGCCGGCGCGGCCTGGCTGCCGGCGTAATTGTCCATGTGGCAGGAGGCGCAGCGGTGCCGCGCGGCGGCCTGCTTGCCCATCTCGTGCAGCGCCGGCTCGGCCGGGCCGGGCGGCGGGCTGATGCGCGGGAGGGAGGCGAAGAAGGCGCCGAGGTTGCGCAGCTCCTCGTCGGAGAGCTCGGCGGCCTGCGGCTGCATGATCTCGCTCTGCCGCCGGCCGGAGCGGAAGAAGACGAGCTGCCATTGCAGGTAGCGCTCCTTCTGCCCCGCGAGGGAGGGAATGGATCGGTCGGCGGTGATGCCGTCCGTGCCGTGGCAGGCCATGCAAGGCTCGGCGCGGACGCGGCCGGCCTCGATATCGGCGGCTTCGGCGGTGGGGAAGGCGAGGCAGGCGGCGGCCGCGAGGGCGGCGAAGAATGGGCGCATGCGCGGCTCCGTCCAGGTGCGAGGGCGTGCCGCCCGGTCGCCGTGACCGGGCGGCTGCCTCGCCTCAGCGGGAATAGCTGATGCGGTAGATGGCGCCTGCCCAGTCATCCGCGACCAGCAACGCGCCATCCTTGGCGACGACGACGTCGGCCGGGCGGCCGGAATACTCCTGCGCCCCGGTCAGCCAGCCCTCGGCGAAGATCTCCTGCTTGGCGTTCTTGCCGTCCGGATCGACGGTGACGTGCACGATCCGCCCGCCCTGGTACTTGTGCCGGTTCCAGGAGCCATGCTCGGCGATGAAGATGGTGTTGCGGTACTCCGCCGGGAACATGCTGCCGGTGTAGAATTTCATCCCAAGCGGCGCGACATGGGCGCCGAGGTTCAGCACCGGCGGGGTGAACTCGTCGCATTTGTGGCCCATGGCGAACTTCGGATCGGGCATGTCGCCCTGGTGGCAGTAGGGGTAACCGAAATGCTCGCCCAGCCGGCCGATGCGGTTCAGCTTGTCGCTCGGCATGTCGTCGCTGACCCAGTCCCGGGCATTCTCGGTGAACCAGTACTGCCCGGTGCGCGGATCGATGTCGCCGCCGACGCTGTTGCGCACGCCGAGCGCGACGAGCTCGGCGAGGCCGTTCGGGTGCACGCGGCGGATCTGCGAGAGGCTGGTCGGGGGGATGCCGATGTTGAAGGGCGGGCCGAAGGGCAGGTACATCGCGCCCTCCTTGTCCATGACGATGTACTTCCAGCCATGCGCGACGAAGGGCGGCATGTCGTCGTAGACGACGGTCGGCTCGGGCATGGCGCCGAGCTTCGACTCCGCGCCGTCGTAGCGGAGCAGTTTGTCGATGGCGACCACGTAGAGCGCGCCGTCGCGGAAGGCGACGCCGGTGGGCATGTTCAGCCCCTTCAGGATCGTCTTGACCTCGCGCTTGCCGCCCGAATCGGTCACCGCATAGACGCTGCCGGCACCGAAGGAGCCGACGAAGAGCGTGCCGTTGTCGCCCCAGGCCATCTGCCGCGCCTCGGGAATGCCGGAGGCATAGACCTCGATCTTGAAGCCGGGCGGCAGCTTGATCTTCTTCAGGTTGTCCTGCAGCTCGGCGAGCGGCGTCGGGGTGGCCGGGCCGACCGGTGGCGCCAGGCCCTTCTGCCCCTCGGTCTCGTCGCCCAGGAACCAGTCGGGCGGCGGGTTCTTCCAGAAGCTCGGCTTGCTGCTGTCGTAGCTCTTGAGCTGCGCGGCGGCCGGTCCGGCGCCGAGCGCCAGCCCCGCCGCGGCGAGCGCGGCGAGCGCGATCCCCCGCTTCCGCAATGATGTACCGGACATGGACGGTTCCCCGTTGTTTCCACGACACCATAACGATGTCGCGTGCCGCACGAGACCATGCGGAGTTGCCGCATTGCAAGCGCCCCGCTCGGCCGGGAATGCGGAATCCGGGCGGCCGATCCGAGGCTGCATTCCCTGTCCGTCATGCAACGGCAAGCTCCGCGAAATCCGCTGATGGCATCTGGGCCAGGACCCGCTCACCCGGCTTCGCGGACCATGGTCCAGCGTGTCATTCGAGCGCGCGATTCGCGCCTTCGGTGAGTCGGGCTCGGCGGTCACGCCCTAGGCGCCGGGGCGTTCCGCCATCTCCCGCGCCGCGGCGAGGTCGGCGACGAAGCGGGCATATTCGCGCTCCTTGCCGGCGGGGTCGGGCAGGCGCAGCAGGTAGGAGGGATGCACGGTCGGAAAGATGCGGAAGCCCTCCGGCGCCTCGATCACCTCGCCCCGCACCCGGGTGATGGCGAGAGGCTTGCCGGTCAGCGCCCGCAGCGCCGTCGCGCCGAGCGAGACCACGAGGCCCGGCGCGACCAGCTCGATCTCCCGCTTCAGGAAGGGCCGGTAGTAGGTGATGTCGCCGGCATCCGGGGATTGGTGCAGGCGGCGCCGGCCGGTCGGCTTGAATTTGAAATGCTTCACCGCGTTGGTGACGTAGGCGGCGCTGCGGTCGATCCCCGCCTCGGTGGCGGCGCGGTCGAACAGCCGCCCGGCCGGGCCGACGAAGGGCCGGCCGGCAAGATCCTCCTCGTCGCCCGGCTGCTCGCCGATGAACATCAGCGCCGCGCCGAGGGGGCCTTCGCCGAAGACCGGCTGGGTGCTGGCCGCCGTCCAGGAGGGCAGGTCGTTGCGGCCCATGAGCTCGGCCCGCAGCGCGGTGAGCGCCGCGGCCGGGTCCTCGATGCGGGAGAAGAGATCGGCTGGCATGGTCTCCGCAACGTCCGGGAGGGGCATTGGCTGCACCGGCCTGGATGGCGGGCGCTGGCGCCGTGCGGCCGGCGGGGCCGCGCCGCGGGCCAGCATCCCGGCCACGCGCTGCGGCGCCTCGGCGATCAGGCGGGGGATCTCGCGCGCTTCCGGCAGGTTGCGCCAGTACTTCACCGGCATCTCCGCCCGCATCGCCGCCGGCTTCAGGCGGGCGGGATTGAAGACGCTGCGGTAGTAGGCGCGCCAGAGCTCCTCATGGGCATCCTCGGCCGGCGCCTCACGCCGAGTCCCGCCGGGGCCCATGCGCAGCGTCTCGCCATCCCAGTGCGCACTGGCCTCCGGCGTCAGGATGGACCAGCGCAGCCCGGCGAAGCGCCGGATGAAGAAGCCCGTCTCGGCTTCGAGGATGTGGTGGTCGGGCTCGAACCAGGCGACGTAGTGCGCCGCCGGGCCAGCTTCGCCTGGCGCCTCGGTCCCGACGCAGCGGAAGCGGAGGAAGGCGTGCATCTTGTGGGCGTCGCGCCGCACCGCCCGCACCATGGCGGAGAGGCGGAGGATGTCCGGATCCGTCGCCACCTGCAGCAGCCCCGGCTCGCCCCGCGCCAGCCGCCAGAGCAGGCGGTAGAGCAGGGCGAAGCGGTCCGGGTCGCGGTGGCGGATGGCGGTTTCGGCGGCCTCGACGAAGCGGCGCGGCACGCTGGCCGTCAGCGGCGCCGTCTCCGGCACCCGATCCCGGGCGAAGAGCGCCGGCGCCTCGCCGGCCACCCGCCAGGCCACCGCCGCGGGCGGCAGATCCGCCGCCAGCAGGCACCGCGCCTGGGCGCGCCAGGCGGGAAAATCCGCCGGCCCGGGCAGCGGCGCGTCGATCCGGCCGGTCAGAGCAGCACCATCTGGCGCGGCCGCGCCGCCGCGGCCAGGCCGCCTCGCGGCGCCAGCAGCCGCCGCAGATCGGCGCGGTCGAGCAGGCCGGCGCGCGGCTGCCGGTCGGCGGTGACGAGGAAGGGCAGCAGCTTCGCCAGCGGCAGGCGCAGCCGCGCCAGGTCGTCAGTGCGGATCGCCCGCTGCCGGCGCGTCGAGAGCAACTTCTCGACCGTGCGCGTGCCGAGGCCGGGGACGCGCAGCAGCATCTCCCGCGGCGCGCGGTTGACGTCGATGGGGAAGCGCCCGCGATGCTTCAGCGCCCAGGCCAGCTTCGGATCGAGGCCGAGATCGAGCATGCCGTCCTCGCCGCCCGCCAGGATCTCCTCCAACTCGAAGCCGTAGAAGCGGAGCAGCCAGTCGGCCTGGTAGAGGCGGTGCTCGCGCAGCAGCGGCGGCGCCTGCGGCGGCAGCGTCGCCGAGGCGTCGGGGATCGGCGAATAGGCGGAGTAGTAGACGCGGCGCAGCCCATAGGCCGCGTACAGCGTGGCGCTGGCGCCCAGCACGGCCCCGTCATCGGCGGCATCGGCGCCGACGATCATCTGGGTGCTCTGGCCGGCGGGGGCGAAGCGCGGCGGCGCGGCGCGGCCGGCCTCGCGGCCCGCCTCGCGCGCCTCATCGATCCTGAGCCGCAGGCCGGCCATGGCGCGGCGGATGCCGGCGGCGTCCTTCTCGGGCGCGAGCCGCCGCAGGCTGGCCTCCTGCGGCAGCTCGACATTGATGGAGAGCCGGTCGGCCCATCGCCCGGCGCGGGCGAGCAGCTCCGGCGCCGCATCCGGGATGGTCTTGAGGTGGATGTAGCCGCGGAAGCCGTGCTCCTCCCGCAATTGGCGGGCGACCTCGGTGATCTGCTCCATCGTGTAGTCCGGGGAGCGGATGATGCCGGAGGAGAGGAACAGCCCCTCGATGTAGTTGCGGCGATAGAAGTGCAGCACCAGCGTCACCAACTCGCGCACCGTGAAGCGGGCGCGCGGCACCTGCGAGGAGGCGCGGTTGATGCAATAGGCGCAGTCGAAGAGGCAGGCGTTGGTCAGCAGCACCTTGAGCAGGGAGATGCAGCGCCCGTCCGGGGCATAGGCGTGGCAGATGCCCATGCCCTCGGTGCTGCCGATCCCGCCCTCGCGGCTGTCGCGCGTCTCGGTGCCGGAGGAGGCGCAGGAGGCATCGTATTTCGCGGCGTCGGCGAGGATCTCGAGCTTGCGGCGCAATTCCATGGATCGTTCCGGCCTCGGGGCATCCGCGGGCGCTGCGAGGCCGGCGGATTGTTCACTATATGTTCTCAGATGCCCGCCTGGCAAGCCCCGCCCGCCGCCTCCGGCCCGCGGATTGCGGCACCTGCAACCCAGGGGCATCATCGCCCGGAATTCGGGAAGGAATGCTCCATGGGCAATCGCATCGCCATCATCGGCGCGGGGGCGGTCGGCGGCTATGCCGGCGCGCATATGGTTCAGGCGGGCGAGGACGTCACCTTCGTCGACATGTGGCCGGAGCATGTCGAGGCGATGCGGCGGGACGGGCTGCGCATCACCCATATCCGCGACGTGCCCGAGTTCACCGTGCCGGTGCAGGCGCTGCATCTGACGGAGCTGCAGCAGGTCTCCAAGCAGCGGCCCTTCGACATCGCGTTCATCTGCGTGAAGTCCTACGACACCGCCTGGGCCACCACGATGGTGAAGCAGTACCTGGCGCCGGGCGGCTTCTGCGTCTCCCTGCAGAACTGCATGAACGAGGAGACCATCGCCGGCATCGTCGGCTGGGGCCGCACCCTCGGCGCCATTGCCTCCTCCATCACCGTCGAGCTCTGCGAGCCCGGGCATGTGCGGCGCGCCTCCGGCAAGGGCGGGGCGGCGCATACCGTCTTCCGCGTCGGCGAGGTGCATGGCCGCATCACCGACCGGGCGCAGGAGGTCGGCCGGCTCTGCGCCCTCTCCGACAGCTGCGTGGTCACCGCCAATCTCTGGGGGGAGCGCTGGTCGAAGCTGGTCACCAACGCCATGGCGAACGGCCTTTCCGCCTGCACCGGGCTGATCAGCCGCGAGATCCTGCTCGACGACACGCTGCGGCAATTCACGGCCCGGCTCGGCAGCGAGGCGATCCGCGTCGGCCAGGCGCTCGGCTATTCGCTGGAGGAGGTGCACCACCTCGACCCCGAGATCATCGCCCGGGCCGGCGAGGGCGATGCCGAGGCGCGCCGCGCCTATGACGAGCACCGCATCCGGGAGGCGAACAAGCCCGGCGGCGGCGCGCATCGCCCCTCCATGGGCCAGGACATGGTGAAGGGCCGCCGCACGGAGATCGAGTTCCTGAACGGCTTCATCACCGACCGGGCGCAGGAGATCGGCCTCGCCACGCCGGCCAACGCGGCGCTGACCGAGATCGTGAAGCGGGTCGAGAAGGGCGAGTTGCAGCCCGACCCGCAGCACATCAAGGCGCTGCGGCTGAACTGAGGCGTCCCTGTTCCATCGATCGGCCGCGCGATCCCTCGCCTCGTCGCGGGATCGCGCGCTGGGAGACTCCACGATGCATCCGACGCGCCGCGGCCTGCTCGCCGCTCCGCTCATCCTGGCCGGCACCGCGCGGGCGCAGGAGGCGGATTACCCGACCCGCCCCGTCACCATCATCGCCGCCGGCGCCGCCGGCGGGCCGACCGACACCGTCACCCGCATCGTCGCCGACAGCATGGGCCGGCATCTTGGCCAGCCGGTGGTGGTCGAGAGCATCGGCGGCTCGATCGTCGGGCCGCAGCGCATGGTGCAGTCGAAGCCCGATGGCTACACGC
Organism: Roseicella frigidaeris; assembly: GCF_003258945.1. Lineage (GTDB taxonomy): Bacteria > Pseudomonadota > Alphaproteobacteria > Acetobacterales > Acetobacteraceae > Paracraurococcus > Paracraurococcus frigidaeris. Next base: position 564,604 of record NZ_QLIX01000001.1, read on the forward strand.
TGCTGATCAACAATATCGGCATGGCGGCGAGCGCCACGCTCTACCGGTCCCTGCCCTATGACGTGCCGGGCAGCTTCGCCCCGCTCGGCCTAGTCTCCGACGCGGCGATGACCATCGTCACCCGCCCGGATTTCGCGGCGAAGGACCTCGCCGCGGTGATGGCGGCGTTGGCGCAGCGCGGCGATGCGCTGAACATGGCGACCGCCGGCCTCGGCTCGGCGGCCAATCTCTGCGCCCTGCTGGTGCAGCAGGCGGCCGGCAACCGGGCCACCGTCGTGGTGTTCCGCGGCACGGCGCCGGCGATCGCCGAGCTGATGGCCGGGCGGATCGACCTGCTCTGCGACCAGGCGACCAACACCATCCCCTATATCCGCGACAACCGCGTGCGGGCCTGGGGCGTCAGCAGCCCGCAGCGGCTGCCGGGCCTGCCGGCGGTGCCGACCACGGCGGAGGCCGGCTTCGGCGGCATCGCCATGAGCACCTGGCATGGGCTCTACGCGCCGGCCGGCACGCCGGAGCCGATCCAGGAGAAGATCTCCGCCGCCATGCGCGCCGCGTTGCAGGAGCCGAAGCTGCGCCAGCGCTACGCCGAGCTGCTGACCGACATCCCGGCCCCGGAACGGCAGACCATCGCCTTCCACCGCCGCTTCCTGGCCGAGGAGGTGGCGCGCTGGCGGCCGATCATCCAGGCGGCCGGCGCCTATGCCGACTAGGGCAGATCCCGATCAGGTGGCCTCACCTGATCGGGTGGCGGCATCGGACCGCGTGAAGAGGCTCGCGCAACACCACGATGGAATATGATGCGGGGGCGAATCGCGCTTGAAGGGCGGGAATCGGCGGGGCCAGCCCGGCCGGCAAATCGCGCCGGCTCGTCGGCTCCTGGTGACGCGCATCGCGCGATGTTGCGCGATGATCCGGAAGGCTAATTCGCCTGTGCATACAGGGTCCGTCGCGCTAGGCGGGCCGTGGAACGGGATCGCCACGACGGCCTCGGACCGTGCGCAACGCGCGGTCGAATGCCGGTGCGGGGCAGGGGCCGTGAAGGCATGTGAACGGCGCCGGCGCGAAGGCGGTTCACGACCGGGCCGCCAGCGGCTAGCGTCTCGGCATGAACCTTCCCCAGCCGGCGCGGTTAGTCCGGCCATTCTGCCCGGGGACGGGCCATGTCGGAGTTTGCGCCATGCCCGTGCGGCACTCGTTTGCCCCTATCCTGTGCCTTGTCCTGGCCTGTGCGGCGCCACTCCCGGCGCCGGCGCAGGACACACCGGCCCAGAAGACCGATCCCGCCTGGCTGACCGTCGACCAGGTGCGCACCGTGCTGCGGGCGCGGGGCTACAACGAGATCGGCGAGGTGGAGCGGCAGGGCGACACCTACAAGGTTTCGGACGCGACGCGCTATGGCGAGAAGGTGCCGGAGCTGCGGATCGACGCGCTGACCGGCGCGCCGCGCGACGCCCCGATGCTCACTGAGGGTCAGGCACGCATCCTGCTGCAGGAGCGCGGCTACACCGATGTCGAGGAGGCAGGCCGGGAGGGGGAGGTGATCCATCTCCGTGCCCGCCAGAGCGACACGCCGGTCGAGCTGCGCGTCAATGCCCGCACCGGCACGGTGATACGCTGAGCCTCGCCGGGACCGCCCTGGCGATGGCGCGCCCCGCCCCGGGCCCGGCCTGCCGGCGCCGCCGGACATGAGCGCCGGCCGGTCCGCGCTCGCCCGCCGGCCTGCATGAGCATGCTGCCGCCCGCCCCGCCCCGCCTGGCCCTGACGGGCATCGTCAAACGCTATGGCGGCGTGCTGGCGAATGACGGCATCGCGCTGCGCGTGGCGCCGGGCGAGATCCATGCCCTGATCGGCGAGAACGGCGCCGGCAAGTCCACCCTGATGAAGATCGTCTACGGCGTCGTCGCCCCCGATGCCGGCGAGATAACCTGGGATGGCCGCCCCGTCGCCATCGCCGACCCGAATGCCGCGCGACGCCTCGGCATCGGCATGGTCTTCCAGCATTTCTCGCTCTTCGAGAGCCTCACCGTCACCGAGAACATCGCCCTTGGCCTCGGCAGCGCGCGGCCGCTGCCGGCGCTGGCGGCGGAGATCCGGCAGGTCGCGGCGTGCTACGGCCTCGCGGTCGATCCCGGGCGGCCCATCCACCATCTCTCGGTCGGCGAGCGGCAGCGGGTCGAGATCCTGCGCTGCCTGCTGCAACGGCCGCGGCTGCTCATCCTGGACGAGCCGACCAGCGTGCTGACGCCGCAGGAGGTGACGGGCCTCTTCGGCATGCTGCGGCGGCTCGCGGCGTCGGGCTGCTCGATCCTCTACATCAGCCATAAGCTGGAGGAGATCCGCGGGCTTTGCGACGCCGCCACCGTGCTGCGGGCCGGGCGGGTGGTGGCGCGCTGCGACCCGCGGGCCGAGACGGCGGAAGCCCTGGCCGAGATGATGATCGGCGGCCGCGTCGCCCACACCACGCGGCCGCCGCCACGGCAGTCCGGCCCGCCCTGCCTGGTGGTGGACCGTCTCAGCCTGCCGCCGGCCGAGCCCTTCGGCACCGCGCTGCGCGACGTCACCCTGGAATTGCGGGCCGGCGAGATCCTCGGCATCGCGGGGGTCGCCGGCAACGGCCAGACGGAGCTGCTGGCGGCGCTGGCCGGCGAGCGGCGCGTGGCGCCGGCCCGCATCGCGCTCGAGGGCCGGCCCATCGGCGGCCTCGGCCCGGCGCCGCGGCGGGCGCTGGGCCTGACCTTCATCCCGGAGGAGCGCCTCGGCCGCGGCGCCGTCGCTGGCTACAGCCTGGCCGAGAACGCCCTGCTGACGCGGCTCGATGCCCGCACGGCGCCGCATGGCCTGCTCGACCGGCGCGCCATCCGGGCGCTGGCGGCGCGGCTGATCGTCCGCTTCGGCGTGCGCGCCGCGGGAGTCGCGGCCAAGGGGCGCAGCCTTTCAGGCGGCAACATGCAGAAATTCATCGTCGGGCGGGAGATCGATGCCGGCCCGCGCGTGCTGCTCGCGGCGCACCCCACCTGGGGGGTCGATATCGGCGCCGCGGTCGCCATCCACCAGGCGCTGCTGGACCTCGCCGCGGCCGGGGCCGGGGTGCTGGTGGTCAGCGAGGATCTGGACGAGCTGCTGGCGATCGCCGACCGCATCGCCGTGCTGGCCGGCGGCCGCCTCTCGCCGCCCCGGCCGGTCGGGGAGACCAGCATCGAGGCGATCGGCCTGCTGATGGGCGGCCAGGGGACGGCGCGAGGCATGGCTGATGCCGCTACGGCTTGAGGCGCGGCCGGAGCCGTCGCGCGCCATGCTCTGGCTCTCGCCGGTGCTGGCGGCGGTCCTGGCCGCGGCCGGCGGCGGCCTAGTCTTCGCCGCGCTCGGCTACGATCCGCTGCTGGCGCTGCGCACCCTGTTCATCGATCCGCTTGCGACGCTGGACGGGTTGACCGAGCTCGGCCTGAAGGCGACGCCGCTGCTGCTCTGCGCCATCGGCATCGCCATCGCGGTGCAGGCCGGCCTCTGGAACATCGGCGCCGAGGGGCAGCTCACCATGGGGGCGATCGCCGGCGGCGGCATCGCGCTCGCCTTCGGCGGCGGGGGCCACTGGTGGATCCTGCCGGCGACGCTGCTGGCCGGCGCCGCGGGCGGCGCCGCCTGGGCCGCGATCCCGGCATTGCTGAAGACGCGCTTCCACGCGCATGAGATCCTGACCACCCTGATGCTCAGCTATGTCGCGGTGCAGATCCTCGGCTGGCTGGTGCATGGCCCCTGGATCGACCCCGAGGGGTTCAACTTCCCGCAGAGCCGGATGTTCGAGCCGGATGCGCTGCTGCCGGTGCTGGTCGAGGGCTCGCGCCTGCATGCCGGCGCCCTGCTGGCGCTGCTGGCGGTGCCGCTCGCCTGGCTGCTGCTCGCCCGCACCGCGGCGGGCTTCCGGCTGCGCACCATCGGCCTGGCGCCGCGGGCCGCGCGCTATGCCGGCTTCCCGGAGCGGGGCAGCGTCTGGTTCGCCCTCTGCCTCTCCGGCGCCCTGGCCGGGCTGGCGGGCGTGGGCGAGGCGGCGGGGCCGGTCGGGCAGCTGCAGCCGGTGATGTCGCCCGGCTACGGCTTCGCCGGCATCATCGTGGCCTTCCTCGGCCGGTTGCAGCCCTTCGGCATCCTGGCCGCGGCGCTGCTGATGGCGCTGATCTACCTGGGCGGCGAGCAGCTGCAGGTCTCGATGCAGTTGCCGCTCGCCGCGACGGGCACGATCCAGGGCATGCTGCTCTTCTTCCTGCTGGCCAGCGACGTCTTCATCGACCATCGCCTGGTCTGGATGGCGCGCCGGCATGCCTGACGGCTTCGTCCTGCTCGCCCTGCTGGTGGCCACGCTGCGGGCCGCGGCGCCACTGCTGCTCGCCGGCTTCGGGGAGCTGGTCGCCGAGCGCTCCGGCGTGCTCAACCTCGGCGTCGAGGGGATGATGCTGGTCGGCGCCGCCGCCGGCTTCATCGCCACCGTCGCCACCGGCCAGGTGCTGCTCGGCCTGATGGTCGCGGCGCTGGCGGGGATGCTGATGGCGTTGCTCTTCGGCCTGCTGACCCTGACGCTGGGCGCCAACCAAGTGGCCTGCGGCCTGGCGCTGACCATCTTCGGCACCGGCCTCTCGGCGCTGATCGGGCTGCCCTGGCAGGGCACGCCGATCCCCGGCCTGGCCAGCGTGATCTGGCCGGGGCTCGATGCCGCCGGGCCGGTGGCGCAGCAGCTCATGCTGCTCGATCCTTTGCTCGGGCTGGCCCTGCTGCTGCCGGTGCTGGTCGGATTCTTCCTCTACCGCACCCGATCGGGCCTGATCCTGCGCGCGGTGGGCGAGAGCCATGAGGTGGCGCATGCGCTCGGCTACGGCGTGTTGCGCGTGCGCTATGCGGCGGTGCTGTTCGGCGGTGCCATGGCCGGGCTGGCCGGGGCCTATCTCTCCCTGGTCTACACGCCGATGTGGACGGAGAACATGGTGGCCGGCCGCGGCTGGATCGCCCTCGCCCTGGTGGTCTTCTCGGCCTGGAAGCCGGTCTGGCTGGCCATCGGCGCGCTCTTCTTCGGCTTCGTCACCATCGCGCAATTCCAGGCCGGCGCCCTCGGCCTGGACGTGTCGCCGCATCTTCTCTCGATGCTGCCCTATCTCGCCACGGTGGTCGTGCTGGTGCTGATCTCCCGCGACGAGACGCGGCGGAAGCTGAACGCGCCGGCCGCCCTGGGCAAGCCTTTCACCGCCGCCGGATGATACCGCCGCTCCACCATGGGACACCGCGCCGCATGAGCCTGCACCGCCGCCCGCTTCTCGCCCTGCCCGCGCTGCTCGGCGCCGCCGCGCTGCGCCCGGCCCGCGCCGCCGATCCCTTCCGGGTCGGCTTCGTCTATGTCTCGCCGATCGGCGATGCCGGCTGGACCTTCCAGCACGAGCTCGGCCGGCGCGCGGTGGAGGCGGCGCTCGGCCCGGCGGTGAAGACCGCCTATGTGGAGAACGTGCCGGAGGGCGCCGATGCCGAGCGCGTCATCCGCCGCCTGGCGCAGGACGGCAACCAGATGGTCTTCGCCACCTCCTTCGGCTACATGAACCCGGTGGAGAAGGTGGCGCGCGCCTTCCCCAAGGCGAAGTTCGAGCACGCAACGGGCTACAAGCGCGCCGCCAATCTCGCCACCTATTCCGGCCGCTACTACGAGCCGCGCTACCTCACTGGCATCATCGCCGGCCGGCTCTCGAAATCGGGCACCATCGGCTATGTCGCCGCCTTTCCGATCCCGGAGGTGATCCAGGGCATCAACGCCATGCTGCTCGGTGCCCGCAGCGTCAATCCGAAGGCCGTGATCAAGGTGGTCTTCACCAGCTCCTGGTTCGACCCGGGCAAGGAGCGCGCCGCGGCGGACACGCTGGTGGCGCAGGGCGCCGACTACCTGACGCAGCACACGGACAGCACCGCCGTGGTGCAGGCGGCCGAGGAGAAGGGCGTCTGGTGCAGCGGCTATGACAGCGACATGCTGAAATACGCGCCCAAGACCCATACCACCGCGGTCGAGATGCATTGGGACGACTACTACATCGACCGGGTGCGCAAGGCGATCGACGGCGGCTGGACCAGCGGCGATGTCTGGGGCGGGCTGGCGAGCGGCATGGTGAAGCTCTCCCGCTTCAACCCGGCCCTGCCGGCGCCGCTGCTCGCGGAGGTCGCGGCGCAGACCGAGGCGATCAAGTCCGGCCGGCTGGTGGTGTTCTCCGGCCCGCTCCGGGACCAGTCCGGCGCGGTGAAGCTGCCGGAGGGCAAGGCGCTGACGGATCCCGAGATCTTATCGATGAACTGGTTCCTGGAGGGCGTGCAGGGCAAGCTGTGAACCTGCGCGCCGCGTGACTCACTCGGCATCCGGCCGCCCGCGCAGCCGCTTGACGTCGCCCCGCTTCGCCTTGCCCTCCAGCCGCCGGGTCTTGGCGCCGAGCGTCGGCCTGGTCGGTCGGCGTGGCGGCGGGGGCGGCGTCGCCGCCTCGCGGATCAGGGCCAGCAGCCGCTCCCGCGCATCCTCGCGGTTGCGGAGCTGGGTGCGGTGCCGCTGCGCGGTGATGACCAGCACGCCCTCCCCGGTGACGCGCCGCCCGCCGAGGCGCAGCAGCCGCTGCCGCACCGGCTCGGGCAGGGAGGGGCTGCGGAGGATGTCGAAGCGGAGCTGCACCGCCGTCTCCACCTTCTGGATGTTCTGGCCGCCGGCGCCGGAGGCGCGCAGGAACTCCTCCTGCAACTCCGACTCGTCCAGGCTGATGCGGTTGGTGACGCGGATCATGGCGGCAGCAGGTCCTGGCGCGGCTGCTCGTCCTTGAGCGCGACGCCGGTCATCCCCTGGCCGAGCGCCGCCCGCGCCAGCCAGACCAGCTTGCCGGCGCCCTGCGCGGGGGAGAGCCCGCCGGGGCGGATGTTGGAGATGCAGTTCCGCTCGGCATCGCTGCGCCCCGGCCGCGGCGCATGGGTGAGGTAGAGGCCGAGGGAATCGAGTGCCATCAGCCCTGGCCGCTCGCCGATCAGCATGGCGACCAGACGCACCCCCATGGCGCCGCCGATTTCGTCGCCGAGCGCGACCCGGGCCTGCTCGGCCAGCACGATGGGCGCCAGCGGGATGCCGGCCTGGCGAAGCAGCGGCAGGGCATGGCCGATCACCGCCGGGGCCTGCGCCTGCACGCCGGTGGCGCAGAGGCCATCGGCGATGACGAAGAGCAGGCTGCCCGGCGCCGGCGGCAGCAGGGCGCGGTGCTCCTCCCGCAGCCTCCGGCCGAGATCGGGGCGCAGCAGATAGGCCCGGCGGTTCGGCGCCTGGCTGGCGACGCGCAGCACCGGCAGGCCGAGCGGCGCCAGCGCCGCCTCCAGCGCCGCCGGGTCGAGGGCGGACTGCACCGCGTCGCGGGCCCGAGCATGCGCCTCCTGGAAATCGAGATGCGCCGCGGTGGGCAAGCCGTTGCCGGCGCGGCCGAGGGCGACGCGCGCCGCGGTGAAGCGGCGCAGCTCGCTCCATCGTGCCGATGGCGCGTCCGGGGGGGCGGCCGGCGGATCGGCGGCGCTCATGCCAGCCCCGCCAGCGACGGGGCAAGGCGCGGCGGCAGCTCGCCGGCGCTGCTTGCCGCCTCCAGCCCCATCCGCTCCATCCAGGCGGCGAATTCCGGCGCCGGCCGCTTGCCGAGCGCGGCGCGGAGATAGCGGCCATCGTGGAAGGAGCTGGACTGGTAGGCGAGCATCACGTCATCCGCCCCGGGCACGCCCATGATGTAGGTGACGCCGGCGACGCCGAGCAGGGTGAGCAGCGCGTCCATGTCGTCCTGATCGGCCTCGGCATGGTTGGTGTAGCAGACATCCACCCCCATCGGCAGGCCGAGCAGCTTGCCGCAGCAATGATCCTCCAGCCCGGCGCGGGTGATCTGCTTGCCGTCGAACAGGTATTCCGGGCCGATGAAGCCGACCACCGAGTTCACCAGCAGGGGCGGGAATTCCCGCGCCACCGCATAGGCCCGCGCCTCGATGGTCTGCTGGTCGCAGCCGTGATGCGCCTCGGCCGAGAGGGCGCTGCCCTGGCCGGTCTCGAAATACATCAGGTCCTGGCCGAGGCTGCCGCGGCCGAGGCCGAGCGCCGCCTCCCGCGCCTCGCGCAGCAGGGCGAGGCTGACGCCGAAGCTGCGGTTGGTCGCCTCCGTCCCGCCGATCGACTGGAAGACGAGATCGACCGGCGCGCCCTGCTCGATGGCGAGCAGGGTGGTGGTGACATGCGCCAGCACGCAGCTCTGGGTCGGGATGGCGTAGCGGTCCCGCACCGCATCCAGCAGCTCGAGCAGGCGGAGGGTGTTGTCCAGGCTGTCGGTCGCCGGGTTGACGCCGATGACGGCATCGCCGGCGCCGAGCAGCAACCCGTCCAGGATGGCGGCGGCGACGCCGCGCGGGTCGTCCACCGGGTCGTTCGGCTGCAGCCGGATGGAGAGGCGGCCCGGCAGCCCGAGGGTGTTGCGGAAACGGGTGGTGACCTGGCATTTCGCGGCGATCGCCACCAGGTCCTGCAACCGGCAGATCTTGCTGACACCGGCGACCATCTCGGGCGTCAGGCCGGGGCGCAGCGCGGCCAGCATGGCGGGCGAGGCTGCCTCGGAGAGCAGCCAGTCGCGGAAGCCGCCCACCGTCAGATGCGCGACCGGGGCGAAGGCGGCCACATCGTGCCGGTCGAGGATGAGGCGGGTGACCTCGTCCTCCTCATAGGGGATGACTGCCTCGGTAAGGAAATGCCGCAGCGGCAGGTCGGCCAGCTCCCGCTGCGCCGCCACCCGTTCCTGCGCGCTGCCGGCGGCGAGGCCGGCCAGCACGTCGCCGGAGCGGAGCGGCGTCGCCCGCGCCAGCAGGGTGCGCAGATCGGGGAAGAGGTAGCGCGTGCCGCCGACCGCCTGCGCGAAGCCCATGGGACCCTCCTGGCCCTCTCCTTTACGCGGAATCCCCTGCTGCGGGGAGGGCGCCCCGGGGACGCCGAGGAGGGCGGCGGGCCCCGTGGCTTGACGCTGCGGGGCGCCCGGGACCAGCCTTGCCGGGAAGGGCCCGGCAAGGGCTGTCCGTCGCGGAGGGAACGCGCATGAAATTCGGCGTCTTCTACGAGCTGCAACTGCCCAAGCCCTGGGGGCCGCGCAGCGAGCGCGACCTGTACCATGATGCGCTGTCGCAGCTCGAGCTGGCGGACCGGCTCGGCTACGACTATGCCTGGGAGGTGGAGCACCACTTCCTCGAGGAGTATTCGCACTCCCCGGCGCCGGAGGTCTTCCTCGGCGCCGCCAGCCAGCGGACCAAGCGGATCCGCCTCGGCCATGGCATCATCCAGCTCACCACCAACCATCCCGCCCGGGTCGCCGAGCGCGTCGCCTGCCTCGACCTGCTGAGCGACGGGCGGGTCGAGCTCGGTATCGGCGAGGGCGCCAGCATCACCGAGCTCGGCCCCTTCGAGCGCAGCATGGAGGAGAAGCGCGCGGTCTGGGAGGATGCGGTGCGCTGCGTCCTGCCGATGTTCACGCAGGAGGGCTGGGAATACGACGGCCCCTATTTCAAATTCCCGCTGCGCAACGTGCTGCCCAAGCCGCTGCAGCGGCCGCACCCGCCGCTCTGGGTCGCCTGCTCGCAGCTCGAGACCATCGAGATGGCCGGCCGCCGCGGCATGGGGGCGCTCGGCTTCCAATTCCTCTCGGCCGATGCGGCGCATGCCTGGGTGCACGCCTACTACAACAGCTTCGTCAAGCGGCAGGAGAAGCTGGCCGAATACGAGACCAACCCGAACATCGCCATCGTCAGCTACTTCATGTGCGCCGAGACGGACGAGGAGGCGCGGCGCCGTGCCGATGGCGTCACCTTCTTCCAGTTCGCGCTGCGCTACTACAACGCCGCCAAGGGGCGGGAGCGGGCGAAGCCCGGCACGGTCAGCCTCTGGGACGAGTACGAGGCCTGGAAGCGCGCCAATCCCGAGGCGCTGCAACGCGCCCTCTCGGGCGGGCTGATCGGCTCGCCGGAGACGCTGCGGCGCAAGCTCAGGAAATTCGAGGCCTCGAACATCGACCAGGTCATCCTGCTCAACCAGGCCGGCAAGAACACGCATGAGCATATCAGCGAAAGCCTGGAGCTCTTCGCCCGCGAGGTGATGCCGGAATTCCATGCCCGCGAGCCGGCGCATCAGGACTGGAAGCGCAAGGTGCTTGCGGGCGAGATCGCGTTGGAAGAGATCGACACCGAGCCCTTCCGCGAGCGCTTCGGGCCGAATGCGGTGCGGGCGGCGGCGGAATGAGCCCGCTGCCGCTGGCGCGGCCGGAGGAGGTCGGCCTCTCGACGGCCCGGCTGGAGCGGCTGGGCGCGGTGCTGGAGGAGCGCATCGCCGCCGGCCACCTGCCTGGCGCGGTGGTGCTGGTCGGGCGGCAGGGCCGGATCGCCTGGCACCGGGCCCATGGCCGGCGCGACCCTGCCGCGGCGGACCCGATGCGCACGGATGCGATCTTCCGCATCTACTCCATGACCAAGCCGCTGGTCTCGGTCGGCATCATGCTGCTGATGGAGGAGGGGCGGCTGCAGCTCGGCGAGCCGGTCGGCCGCTACCTGCCCGATCTCGCCGGGCTGCGCGTGGCGGCGCCGGGCGGCGGCACGGTGCCGGCCGCGGCGCCGGTCACCATCCAGGACCTGCTGCGCCATACCTCCGGCCTCACCTACGAATTCCTTGGTACCGGGCCCGTCCACCAGGCCTATGCGGCGGCGCGGATCGCCCGCCGGGCGCAGACCAATGCCGACCAGGTGGCGACGCTCGCCACCCTGCCGCTGCTGCACCAGCCGGGCACGCGCTGGGAGTACAGCCGCTCGACCGATGTGCTCGGGCGGCTGATCGAGGTGGTGGCCGGGCAATCCCTCGGCGCCTTCCTGGCCGAGCGCATCTGCGCGCCGCTCGGCATGGTCGATACCGGCTTCCATGTGCCGACGGGCCAGCAGCATCGCCTCGCCGGTGGCTTCGCGCGCGACCCGGAGAGCGGCGCCGAGGTCGCCCTGCTGGATGTGCGCGAGGCGCCGCAATTCCAATCCGGCGGCGGCGGCATGGTCTCGACCAGCGCCGACTATGCCCGCTTCCTGCAGATGCTCGCCGCGAATGGCGCGACGGAAGGTGGCCGGATCCTCTCGCGCAAGACGGTCGAGCTGATGACCGCCGACCATCTCGGCGCTATTCCGGGCAGCCCCGACCTGCTGCCGCCCGGCTTCGGCTTCGGGCTCGGCTTCGCCGTGCGGCGGGACCGCGGCCTGGCGGTGACGCCCGGCTCGGTCGGCCTGTACTACTGGAGCGGGCTGGCCGGCACGACCTTCTGGGTCGATCCGGCCGAGCGACTCTTCGCCGTCTTCATGATGCAGGGGCCAGGGCAGCGGGAATACTATCGCGGCCTGATGCGCGACATGGTCTATGCGGCGATCGTGGATTGAGCGGCATGCGCTGGACGATTGGCGAGGTCACGATCAACAAGGTGGTGGAGCTGGAAATGGCCGGCGGCAGCCGCTTCCTGCTGCCGCAGGCGACGCCGGAGGAGGTGCGCGGCATCCCCTGGCTGGCGCCGCATTTCGCCGACGAGGCAGGGCGGCTCCGCCTCAGCATCCATGCGTTGATCATCGAGACGCCGGCGGGCCGGCGCATCCTGGTCGATACCTGCCTCGGCAACGACAAGCAGGGGCGCAGGATTCCGCACTGGAACGGCCGCCAGGGACGCTTCCTCGAGGATCTGGCCGAGGCCGGCTATCCGGCGGAGAGCATCGACACCGTGCTCTGCACCCATCTGCATGTGGACCATGTGGGCTGGAACACGCGGCTGCTGGACGGGCGCTGGGTGCCGAGCTTCCCACGGGCGCGCTACGTCTTCGGCCGGCGGGAATTCGCGCACTGGTCGCGGCCGGAGGCGGGGGATGACAGCCAGCGCGCGGTCTTCGCCGATTCTGTGCAGCCGATCCTCGATGCCGGCCTCGCCGAGTTGGTGGAGGCGGATCACCGGCTTTGCGAGGAGGTGCAACTGGTGCCGAGCTTCGGCCACACGCCGGGGCATGTCAGCGTGCTGATCCGATCCGCCGGGGAGGAGGCGCTGATCACCGGCGACATCGCGCACCACCCCTGCCAGCTCGCCCGGCCGGACTGGAGCTCGACCGCCGATAGCGACCCGCGCCAGGCCGAGGCGACGCGGCATGCCATCTTCGGCGGGCTGGCGGGGCGGCCGGTGCTGGTGGTCGGCACGCATTTCGCGGGACCGAGCGCCGGCCGCGTGGTGCGGGACGGGGCCGGCTACCGGCTGCTGGTCTGCTGGTAGGCGCGCGGGTGATCCGCCAGGTCAGAAAACCTGGCGGAAGATCACGTAGAGCGAGCCGGCGATGACGATCGCCGCCGGCAGGGTGAGCACCCAGGCCATCGCCAGGTTGCGGACGGTCGCCCATTGCAGGCCCGAGCCGTTCGCCGTCATCGTGCCGGCGACGCCGCTCGAGAGCACATGGGTGGTCGAGACCGGCAGGCCGTAGACATCGGCCATGCCGATGGTCGCCATGGCGACGATCTCGGCCGAGGCGCCCTGCGCATAGGTCAGGTGCGTCTTGCCGATCTTCTCGCCCACCGTCACGACGATGCGCTTCCAGCCCACCATGGTGCCGAGGCCGAGGGCCAGCGCCACCGAGACCTTCACCCAGGTGGGGATGAATTTGGTGCTGTGGTCGAGGGCCGCGCGCAGCGACTTGAGCGAGGCCAGCTCCGCCTCGCTGAAGCCCGGCGGGTGCTGGCCCATGACGCGCACCGCGTCGGAGGTGAGATACATGTCGTTGCGCACATTGGCCGTGACGCTGGCCGGCACCGCCCGGATGGCGCCGTAGCTCTGCACCTGCCGGCTGATATCGGCGGTGAGCGTCGCAAGGGCCGCGAACACTTCGGGGCTGCCCACTTGGCGCGTCTTCAGCGCGTCGCCGATGACGCCGCGCGCGGCCGCCGCGCTGGCGGGCGGGCTGGCGCCACCGGCATGCGCCTCGAACACCGACTGCGCCTGGCGCGTGGTCTCAAGGAAGGCCGGCGTCGCGCTTTCCGGCATCGAGCGGTTCAGCGCATAGGCGGTGGGCACGGCACCGATCAGGATGAGCATGATCAGCCCCATGCCCTTCTGGCCGTCATTGCTGCCGTGGAAGAAGGACACCCCGGTGCAGGTCAGCACGAGCAGGGCGCGGATCGGCGCCGGCGGCGGCTTGTTGCCCTCGGGCGCCCGATACAGCGCTGGGTTGCGCACCACGAATTTCATGGCGAGAAGCAGCAGCGCGGCCAGCACGAAGCCGATCATCGGGCTGATCAGCAGCGACTCCAGCACGCCGACCGCCTGCGCCCAATCGACGCCGGAGGTGTTCTGGCCTTCAGGCGCCAGCAGCTGGTTGGCGATGCCTACCCCCATGATGGAGCCGATCAGCGCGTGCGAGGAGCTGTTCGGCAGGCCCATCGCCCAGGTGCCGAGATTCCAGATCACCGCCGCGATCAGCAGGGCGAAGATCATGGCATAGCCGGCGCCGCTGCCGACCTGCAGGATGAGCTCGACCGGCAGCAGGGTGACCACGGTGAAGGCGACCGCGCCGCTCGAGGTCAGCACGCCGAGGAAGTTCCAGAAGCCCGACCACACCACGGCGGTGAGGGGCGGCAGGCTGTGGGTGTAGATCACGGTCGCCACCGCATTGGCGGTGTCGTGGAAGCCGTTGACGAACTCGAAGCCGAGGGCGGTCAGCAGAGCGATGCCGAGCAGCACCAGCGCCGCCGTGGCGATCTCGTGCTGGCCCGCCGCGCCCACATCGCCGGCGATGCTGAAGGCGGCATAGGCAAGGCCCCCCGCCAGCACCAGGATGAAGGCGATGGCGCCGAACGAGTGCGGCCTGCGGTCGAGGTCCGGCCTGGGTGAATGCGCAGGCGCGAGGCCCCGGTCCAACGCAGCGTCCGACATCATCCCCATCCCGATCCTTGTTCGGGGAGGCTAGGCGGCGCCTGCGCCGGGTTCGATGTCGGGACCATGACAGATGGCGCCGCGTCAACGAGCAGCGGGGCCGGCCAGGGGCGCGGGGCCCAGCAAAGGCTTGATGCTACTCGGCTTGGCTGGTTCCCGTTTGATATCGAATAAACAATCCCTCACCTTGCGTACGGCCGCTGGTAAGGCTTGCGTGCTGGTTCAGAATGCAAATCCGCCCGTCCCGTCGCCGGTCGGCATGTGGCGCGAGGCGGGGCGCGGAGCGCCGCAACCCGGGAGCCTGCCGCAGTCCCAGGCTTCCGCGCGGCATGCTCCATCCGATCACGCCCTAGCCATGCAGGTGCAGCGGCGACTCGCCACCGAAATAGCTGCGCTCCAGCCGCAGCGGCAGGTCCGGCTCGTCGGCCGCCGCCTCCAGCGCGATCCGCCCCTGCACCATGGCATAGACCCGGTCGGAGACGGCCAGCGCCTTCTCGATGAGCTGCTCGACCAGCAGCACCGAGGTGCCCTTCTCCCGCAGCGCCGCGACGACGCCGAGGACGCGGTCGACCAGCACCGGCGAGAGGCCGGCCGAGGGCTCGTCCAGCATCATCAGCCGCGGCCGCCGCACCAGCCCCTGCGCCACCACCAGCATCTGCTGCTGGCCGCCGCTGAGCGCGCCGCCGCGGTCCTGCCGCTTGGCGGCGATCTCGGGGAAGTATTCGAGCGCCTCCTCGATCCGCTGCGCCCGCTCGGCCCGCGGCAGGTCGTAGCCGGCCAGCAACAGGTTGTCGGCGACCGAGATCTGGGTGAAGACCCGATGCCCCTCGATGACATGCACGAGGCCGGCGCGCGCCGCCTCGCGCGGACCGGCGCCCCGCATGTCCTGGCCGGCGAAGCGCACCTCACCCCCGCTCAGCGGCAGCAGGCCGGAGACGGCGCGCAGCAGCGTGGTCTTGCCGGCGCCGTTGGGGCCGAGCAGCGCCACCACCTCGCCCGGCATGATGCGGAGCGAGACCTCGTGCAGCACGGCGATCTTGCCGTAGCCGGCCGCGAGGCCCGTCACCTCGAGCACGGGCGCCGCGCCGGGCCCGGCGCCCGTCCGCATCGCCGGTTCAACCGCCGAGATAGGCACTGACCACCTCCTTGTGGCTGCGGATTTCCTCCGGCGTGCCGGCGGCCAGCACCTTGCCCAGGTTGAGCACGGTGATGCGGTCGCAGATCTCGAAGATCAGGTCGGCATGGTGCTCGACCAGCAGCACGCCGATGCCCTGGCGGCTGACGCCGCGGATGAGCTGGTCCAACCGCTTGATCTCGTCGGTCGAGAGGCCGGCGGCCGGCTCGTCCAGCATCAAGAAGGCCGGGCGCAGCATCAGGGCGCGGGCGATCTCCATGAAGCGCAGCTCGCTGTGCTGCAGCCGGTCGGCGCGGATATCCGCCAACGCCCCGAGGCCGACGGCCTGCAAGGCCTGCCGGGCGCGGTCCTCGAGCATCCGCTCCTCCCGCCGCTGCCGCGGCAGGGAGAGCAGCGCCTCGAGGAAGCCAGCGCGGCCCTCAATGGTGGCGCCGACCATGACGTTCTCGAGCACCGAGGCTTCGCCGACCACCCGCGGCGTCTGGAAGGTGCGGGCGATGCCGCGCGCGGCGCGCCCGACCGCGTCGCCGGCGGGCAGGGGGCTGCCGTCGCAGGTCATGCCGCCCGTCTCCGGCCGGTAATAGCCGGAGATGACGTTGAGCGTCGTCGTCTTGCCGCTGCCATTCGGCCCGATCAGCCCGTGCACCTCGCCGGGGCGGAGATCGAGGTCGAGACCGTCGATGGCGCGGACGCCGCCGAAGGCCAGCACGATGTCGCGCAGCGTGAGGCCGGCATGCCGCGGCTGCTGCCCGAGCAGGGCCGGTAGCAGCTCCGGGCGGGGGATCACCGCCCGGTTCTCCGGCAGCTTGCGGCGGTTGCGCGGGTCGATGAGCGAGGCGATGCCGCCCGGGATGGCCAGCACGATCACCAGCAGCAGGGCGGCGTAGAGGAAGGTGGACCAGGCGGCGAGCGGCGCCGCCACCTCCGGCAGCAGGGTCAGCAGCAGGGTGCCGAGCAGCGGCCCGAGGATGGAGCCGCGGCCGCCGATCAGCACCGCGATGAAGAAGAGCAGCGAGAGGTCGAAGGTGAAGGCGTCGGGGGTGATGTAGGTCTGCAGCGTGGCGAAGAGCCCGCCGGCGAAGCCCGCCAGCGCCCCGGCCAGCAGGAAGACCAGCACCAGCAGCCATGGCTTGGCGATGCCGCTCGCCTCCGCCGCCACCTCGGCGTCGCGCAGGGTGACCAGGGCGCGGCCGAAGCGGCTGCGGGCGATGTTGCCGGTGATCCAGGTGCAGAGCGCGGCGAGCGCCAAGCACAGGTAGTAGAAGCCCCAGGCGGTGTCGAAGGGCGCGGGCAGGCTGGGGCCGGTGATGCCGATGCCGCCGCCGGTCACGTCCTGCCAGGCCAGCGCCACCTGGGTGACGATGGTGGCGAAGCCGAGCGTCGTCATGGCGAAGTAGAAGGTGCGCAGCCGCAGCGCCGGCAGGCCGACCACCACGCCGAAGACGGCGCCGAGTAGCGCGGCGGCGGCCAGGGCGAGCGCCGGGTGCAGCGGCTCCAGCAGGTTGCCGGCCGCCAGCACGCTGGCGGTGTAGGCGCCCACCGTCAGCAGCGAGACATAGCCGATGGCGAGCTGCCCGGCGAAGCCGACGATGAGGTTGAGGCCGGAGACCAGCACCCAGTAGATGCAGGCCCGGGTGGCGATCAGCGCCCAGTATTCGTTGCCGGTCAGCGGCAGCAGCAGGGCGAGGGCGAGCAGCGCGGCGAAGGGCCAGAGCAGGGCGAGCAGCCGCGGCCGGGAGGGCGCGGCGCCGGCGGCAACCGGCATGGCGTCGTCGATGGCGGCCATCACACCCTCCGCGCCGCCGGGGCGCCGAACATGCCTTGCGGCACGGCGAGGAGGACGATGATGAAGAGGGCGAAGACCGCGACCGAGGAGAAGATGCCGCCCACCAGGAAATTCGCCGCCTGCTGGAACAGGCCGAGCAGCAGCCCGCCGATGACGGCGCCGCGGTTGTTGCCGAGGCCGCCGAGGGCGACCGGCACGAAGCCGTAGAAGTTCAGCAGCGGCCCGTTGGCGAAGAAGGCGAGCAGGAGCTGGCCGCCGGCGAAGCCGGCGAGCGCCCCGATGGCCCCGGCCAGGGCGTAGCTGGCGATGCGCAGGTTCCGCTCCGGCAGGCCGAGGGCGCGGGCGGCGAAATTATCCTCGGCGACGGCGAGGAAGGCGCGCCCGACCAGGGTGCGGCGATAGAGGTATTCCAGGCCGATGATGGTGGCGGCGCAGGCCAGCACCGGCAGCCAGTATTTCTCGTCCCATATCCCCTCGCCGATCCCGAGCAGGCGCGGGAAGGGCTGCGGCTCGGTGCTCCAGGTGAGCGCCGTCACCTGCTGGATCATCAGCGCCAGCGCCAGGGTCGAGAGCACATAGAGATGCTGGTCGAGGCTTTTCAGCACCGGCCGCACCGCGACATATTCCGTGACCACGCCGACCAGGGCGCAGGCGGCGAGCGTCAGCGGCAGGGCCAGCAGGATGGGCAGGCCGAGGCGCAGCGCGAAGAGCGAGCCCAGCACGCCGCCGAGCATGCCGAGCTGCCCGGCGGTGAAGCTCATGACGCGGGAGGTCGCGAACATCGTGTTGTAGGTGATGCCGATCAGCGCGTAGATCGCGCCGACGGCCAGGCCCGAGGCCAGGATGGAAGCGAGCATCGACGGTCCTCCCGCGCGCCCGGATCAGCCGTAGCCCGGGGCGAGGGCGAAGGTGCCGTTGCGGCCGGAGCTGGCATCCGACATCACCACGTCCTGGCCGGGATAGCCGTTGTGCTGCTCGGCCGTGTAGCTGTAGTCGCCATAGTAACCGGGCCAGGCCTGCAGCCCGTTCCAATGCTTGATGATGGCCTCGTTCGAGGTGCTGCCCGTCGCCTTCACCGCATCGGCGACGAGGTTCACCGCGTCGATCGCGCAGGCGATCCACCAGAACAGCGTGTCCTGCAGGGCCACCTTGCCCTGGAGCTTCTGCACCAGCTCCTCGCTGCGCGGCGGCAGCTTGCCGTCGGCGCCGTAGCTGCAGCTCCGGTAGCCGATGGCATAGACCTTCTTCCAGTTCTCCGGCTTGTCGATGAGCTGCCCGATCTCGCCGGAGGAGAGCGAGGGATGGCCGATGAAGGGCACGTCCCAGCCCATCTTGGCGCGGGTGTTGAGCAGCCGCGCGATCATGCCGGTGGAGACCGACCAGATGATGATCGCCTCCGCCCCGGCGTTGCGGGCCCGCAGCATGTCGGGCGTCATGTCCGGCTGGGTGGCGTCGATATTGGCCTTGTAGACCACCTCGGCGCCGTCCTTCTGGAAGCCGGCGGCGCTGTCGTTCGCCGCGGTGACGCCATAGCCCGTGGTGTCGCCGATGACCGCGACCTTCTTCGCCTTGGCGACCTTGGTGGCGTAGTTGCGCACCGCATCGTCCCATTGCGTGTTGCTCGGCGCGATGCGGAAGGCGTTCGGGTACTTCTTCGGGTCGATCAGGCTGTTGACCACGCAGGGATGGATGTTCGGCATCTTGCCGCGGGCCATGATGGCCGTGGTCGCCAGGCTCTCGCCGGAGTTGGTCGGCCCCCAGATGGCGTGCACCTTGAGCTGGCTGATCATCTCCTGCGTCGCGTTCACCGCCTTGGTCGGGTCGCCCTGGGTGTCGCGGGTGACGATCTCCACCTTGCGCCCGCCGATGCCGCCGGCGCCGTTGATCGCCTCCGCCGCCCAGACGACGCCGCGGTTGAAGCCGATGGCCGGGGCCGAGCTGGGCCCGGTCAGGGCGGCGAGCCAGCCGATGCGGATCGGCTCGGACTGGGCGAGGGCGGGCGCGGCGAGGCCGAGGCCCGATGCGGCGGCCAGCCCGGTGCCGCCAAGGGCGAAGCCCCGGCGCGTGATCATCCTGGACATCTCGTTCCTCCTGGCGCGGGCCCCGCCTTCGGACGAGTCCGCCATAGTCTTCGGGCACGGCGCCGGGGCGCTCCCTCGGGCCGCCGGCCGCGGCCTCGGGGCATCGCTCTCGCTGGGGCGGGGACCGGCCATCGCACCTGGCCTGGCCGAGACCGGACCGGGCAGGCCCTTCAGGCCGCGGCTCCTGCGGCGCCGTGCCCGCCTATCCTGCGGGGAAGGCCCGGGTTGTCAACGCTGCCCCAGGCGGCGCGTGGGCGGGGCGGGGCCCCGGATTGCCCGCGCGCCCGCGCCTCGGCAGAGTGGGGCGGAGGGGCGGCGCCCCCAAGAATGATCGACTTCCAGGGACCGCAGACGCCCATGTCCACGACAGCGACCGACTTCACCCCGCTCTTCCGCAAGGACGTGCCCGCGGCGGCGCCGCGCTTCACCGGCCTGCCGAAGTACAATTTCATCGGCGGCCACAACGACCCGACGCACATCCCCGCCGAGACGCTGGCGGACTGCGCCGCCGCCCTGCTGCGGCGCGACGGGGCGAAGCTCGCCCTCTACAATCTCGGCCAGGGGCCGCTCGGCCATCGCGGGCTGCGCGAGCTGGTCGTGGACAAGCTGAAGCGCCATCGCGGCGTCTCGGTGACGCCGGAGGAGGTGCTGCTCACCTCCGGCTCGCTGCAGGGGCTCGACCTGGTGAACAGCCTGCTGCTCGAGCGCGGCGACACGGTGCTGGTCGAGGAGCTCTCCTATGGCGGCGCGATCACCCGCCTGCGGGCCCTCGGCGTCACCGTGGTGCCGATGCCGCTGGATGCCGACGGCATCCGCATCGACGCACTCGGCACCACGCTCGACGGGCTGAAGGCCAAGGGCGTCCGGCCGAAATACCTCTACACCATCCCGACGGTGCAGAACCCGACCGGCTCCATCATGCCGCTGGAGCGCCGGGAGGCGCTGCTGCGCCTGGCCCGGGCGCATGGCGTGCCGGTCTTCGAGGACGAGTGCTATGCCGACCTGGTCTGGGCCGGCACGCAGTCGCCGCCGGCGCTCTACGGGCTCGACCCGGACCAGGTGATCCATATCGGCAGCTTCTCGAAGACCCTCGCGCCGGCGCTGCGCTCGGCCTATGCCGTCGCGCCCTGGCCGATCCTGTCGCGGCTGGTGGCGCTGAAGACGGATGCCGGCAGCGCCTCGCTCGAGCAGATGCTGGTGGCCGAGTATTTCTCGAAGCATTTCGACAGCCATGTCGAGGCGCTCTCCGGCGTGCTGAAGGAGAAGCTCGACGTCATGCTGGAGGCGGTGGAGCGGGAGTTCGGCAGCGCCGCGGAATGCTTCGTGCCGAAGGGCGGCATCTTCCTCTGGCTGCGCCTGCCGGCGGAGGTCGATGTCCGCAAGCTGGTGAAGCCGGCGGCCGATGCGGGGATCGCCTTCAACCCCGGGCCGGAATGGGCGGTGGTGCCGGATGCGGCGGCCTCGCAGCTGCGGCTCTGCTTCGCCCTGCCATCCAAGGAGCAGATCCGCGAGGGCGTCGCCGCCTTCGCCCGGGTCTGCTTCGAGCAGACCGGCATCCCGGCGCAGAGCGGCAACATCCGCCACGGCGGGTAGGTTCCGGGCGGCGGGGGGGGGCCGCCTCAGCCGCCGGCGGCGCGCGCGGCCGGCCGCGGCGGCAGGGCGAGCGGGATCAGCCCCATCTCCAGGCTGCGGGCGATGCGCCGCGCCCGTTCCAGCATATGCGCCGCCCCGGCCGGGCTCAGCCGTTCCCGCGCCACCTGCTCGAACAGGGCCAGCCAGCGGGCGAAATGCGCCGGGGTCAGGCGGAGCGGCGCATGCGCCTGCATGGGCTGCCCGTGATAGCCGCCCTGCATCAGGGCCACCGAGCCCCAGAAGCGGGCGAGGGTGGCGATATGCGCCTCCCAATCCGCGACGCCGGCGAAGGCCGGGCCGAGCAGCGGGTCCTCCCGCGCGGCGCCATAGAAGGCGCGCAGGAATGCCTCGATCGCCGCGGGGTCCAGGCCGGTCTCGTCGGTGATGGCCCGGCTGAGGGCGGCGCGGCGTTCGGCGGTTTCGGGGATGGGTGACATGGCGGGCTCTCCGGCGGCGTGGTCGCGCCGATAAGTGGTATTGTCAATGCATTTTTACGGTCGGAGGCCCGGGCTCGCTCGGTGAATTTTCTGCATCTGGTGGTCCAAGGCCCCATTGATCGCTATATATGGTGTGTACCGACCGGAGTCGCAGCCGGTCCCATGGAAGGCGATAGAATGGATGGCTCCCTGCCCGGACCCTTTCGGGCCCGCTCCGCTCCGGCCCCCGGCGCCAGCTTCGGCACCGCGCCCCGGCCGGCGCGCGCGCTCGATCCGGGCATGGGCCTGGCCGTGGCGCGCCGCACCGTCTTCCGCCCGGAGGACCGCGAGGATTTCGGCCGCGTCGCCGACCGGGTGGCCGCCGGCAACATGGCGCTGCTCGGCGAGGCGGCCGATCCGGTCGAGCAGGCGCGGCTGCGCAACGCCATCGCCACCGGCGCCCTGCTGACCTCCGGCCGGCACCTGCAGCACGGCGATGCCGCGCAGCCGGGGCGGAACATGGAGGTCTTCACCAATTGCGCCACCGCGCATGCCTCCTTCACGCTGTTCTACCTGCTGCTGAACGGCAGCGGCGTCGGCCGTGCCTATGACGACGAGCTGATGGCGGTCGATTGGGGCCGGGCGCCGCGGCTGCTGCTGCATCTCGACCCCGCGCATCCCGACTGGCCACGGGACCGCGCCGCGCTGCACCGCTTCGGCCTGGAATTCGCGCTGCTGCCCTGGGGCAGCCGGCCGGAGGACGTCACCGCGGCGCAGGAGGCGGATATCCGCGCCTGGATCGCCCGCGAGCTGCATCCCGTCGCCGCGCCCCTGCCGCCGGACGTGATCCGCCACCGCATCGAGGACAGCCGCGAGGGCTGGGGCAAGGCGGTGGAGCTGCTGGAGAGCCTTGCCTTCGCCGGGGCCGAGGACCGCACCCTGCTGCTCGATTTCAGCGCCATCCGGCCGCGCGGCGCGCCGATCGGCGGCATGCAGGGCCGCCCGGCCTCGGGGCCCCTCTCGCTCATCCGCGGCTTCGTCAACCTGCGCCGGCACGTGATCGCGCCGTCGCGGCCCGATGCCGCCGGGGGGACGCCGCTGCCGCCCTGGGAGCAGGCGCTGCTGGCCGATCATCACCTCTCGGTCGAGGTGCAGGTGGGGGGCGCCCGGCGGGCGGCGCGCATGGCGACGAAATCCTGGCGCGACCCGGGCATCCTCCGCTTCATCCGCGCCAAGGCCGAGGGCGGGCTCTGGACGGCGAACAACTCCGTCATGGTCGATGCCGAATTCTGGGCGGGCGTGCGCGCCGCCCGCGCCGGCAGCGCGGCGCCGCTGCACCGCCAGGCGCTGGCGGTCTTCGAGGAGGCGACGCGCTGCGCCTTCATCAATGGCGAGCCCGGCTTCATCAATGGCGACCGGCTGGAGGACCACCGCACCGGCGCCGCCTGGGCCAAGCCGGTGCATGCGGATGGGCGCGACGTCCGCTCCGCCCGCTACCAGGCCGACCAGGCCGTGCCGCTGCTGGCCGAGCTCGCCCGCCGGGCGCAGCAGGCGCGCTTCCCGGCCACCACCAACCCCTGCGGCGAGATCACCCTGCACGTCACCGGCGGCTATTGCGTCATCGCCGATTTCGCGCCGCTGCTCGCCTGCCCGGTCGATCTGGCCGAGGTCGCGCCCGGCGCGGTGCCGGCGGACCTCGCCGCCGCCTGGGATGCGCGGGTCGAGGACAGCGTGCGGCTCGGCATCCGCTTCCTGATGCGGGCCAACCTGATGGACGCGCTCTATGCCGAGGAGGTGCGGCGCACCAACCGCATGGGGATCGGCCCGACCGGCCTGCACGAATGGGCCTGGATGCGCTGGGGCCTCGGTTTCGCCGACCTGCTGGACGAGGACCGCTCCGCCCCCTTCTGGGCCATGCTGGCGCGGCTCTCGGCGGCGGCGAAGGCCGAGGCGCTCGACTATGCCGAGGAGCTCGGCCTGGCCGCGCCGGTCACCGTCACCACGGTCAAGCCGGCCGGCACCACCAGCAAGCTCTTCGGCCTGACCGAGGGCGCGCATCTGCCGGCGCGGCGGCAATATCTCCGCTGGGTGCAGTTCAAGGGCAGCCAGGAGGGGGAGGGCTGGAGCGCCGACAGCGACCCGCTGCTGCCGGATTACGCGGCGCGCGGCTATCCGGTGCGCGGGCTGCAGAGCTTCCCTGGCATGGCGGTGGTCGGCTTCCCGACCCTGCCGCTGATCCAGCGCCTCGGCATCGGCGAGCGGCTGGTGACGGCGCCCGAGGCGGGGCCGGAGGAGCAGTATCGCTGGCTGGCGCTGCTGGAGCGGCACTGGATCGGCGCGGAGCGGGGCAACCAGGTCTCCTACACCCTGAAGCTCTACACCGACCGGCACGACCTCGAGGCCTTCCGCGCCATGCTGCTGGAGCACCAGCCGCGCATCCGCTGCTGCGCCATCCTGCCGAGCCGGCCGGACCATGCGCTCGGCTATGAGTACCTGCCGGAGGAGGAGGTGTCGCCCGGCCGCTTCGCCGCGCTGGTCGAAAGCGTGCGCGATCCGGCGTTGCACGAGGCGATCGACCTCGCGCATCTGCAATGCGCCGCGGGGGTCTGCCCGATCTGAGCCGGCGCGCCGCCTCTTGCGCCGTGCCCGATCCGGCGGATGCTGCGACCGGGCGGGGCGCAGGGGGCTGAGCATGCCGGACCAGGCCGAGGGGCTCGCGGCGCAGGCCGCCCGGGTGGCGCGCGATCTCGATCTGCTGGGGCTGCCGCCGGCGAACTGGCCGGCCACGCCCGCGGGCCCGGATGGCGCGCCGGTGCTCGACGTGCTGGTCGTCGGCGCCGGCATGTATGGCATCGCCGCCACCGCCGCCCTCGCCTTCAAGGGCGTGCGCGCCATCCGCATGCTGGACCGCGCCCCGGAAGGGCTGGAAGGGCCCTGGGTGACCACGGCGCGCATGCAGACGCTGCGCTCGCCCAAGCACCTGCCGGGCGTAGCACTCGGCATCCCCTCGCTCACCTTCCGCGCCTGGTACGAGGCACGCTTCGGCGCCGCGGCCTGGGAGCGGCTGTACAAGATCCCGAATGCCGACTGGCAGGCGTATCTGCTCTGGGTCCGCCGGGTGCTTCGCCTGCCGGCGGCGAATGGCGTGGCGCTGCGGCGCGTGGAGCCGCACGGGGGGATGCTGGCGGCGGTGCTGGAGGAGGGCGGCGCCGAGCGGGTGCAGCTCTGCCGGCATCTGGTGCTGGCGACCGGCCGCGCCGGCACCGGCGGCCCGGCGCGGCCGGAGGGGATCGATCCGGCCCTCTGGCCCGATCTCGCCGCCGATGGCGGTGCCGCCATCGATTTCGCGGCGCTGCGCGGCAAGCGCGTCGCGGTGATCGGCGGCGGCCCGATCGCCTGGGACAATGCCGCGACGGCGCTGGAGCAGGGGGCGGCGCGGGCCGAGATGTATGTCCGCCGCCAGGTGCTGCCGCAGGTGAACAAGGGCCGCGGCGCGGCGCATCCCGGCTTCTTCGAGGGCTGGGCGACGCTGCCGCCGGCGGAGAAGTGGCGCATCCTGGCCTATACCCAGGACCTGCAGGCGCCGCCGCCGCATGAATCGGTGCATCGCGCCCTGCGCCTGCCGGGCTTCGCCCTGCATCTCGGCACGCCGGTGCGGGGCGCGCGGCGGTGCGGCGATGCGGTCTGCCTCGATCTCGGCGAGGGCCGGGAGGCGATGGCGGATTTCCTCATCCTCGGCACCGGCTATGCGGTCGATCCCGCCGCCATGCCGGAGATCGCGGCGCTGGCGCCGCGCATCGCCCGCTGGGGCGATCGCTACACGCCGCCGCCGGGGCTGGAGCGGCCGGAGCTCGCCGCCTTCCCCTGGCTGGGGGAGGGGTTCGAACTGGTGCCGCGCGACCCGGCGGATGCGGCCCCGCTCACGCGCATCCATCTCTTCAACCACGCCGCCTTCGCCAGCCTCGGCGCCATCGCCTCCGACATCCCCGGCGTCTCGGTGGGGGCGGAGCGGCTGGCGCACCGCATCGCGGCGCGGCTCTTCGCCGAGGACATCGCGGCGATGCGGGCGCGGCTGGAGGCCTTCGCCGAGCCGGAGCTGCAGGGCACGCCCTTCTTCGCGGCCGATCTGCTGGCGGGCGGGCCGCCGGCGCGGTGAGCGCGCCGCGCCGGCCGCCCCCTTGCCGCCCGTCAGGCCACCGTCAGGCGGACATCGAGGTTGTCGCGGGTGGCGTTGGAATAGGGACAGACCTGATGCGCCCGCTCCACCAGCGCCTCGGCCTGCTCCCGCGGCACCCCCGGCAGGCTCACCGCCAGCGCCACCTCGAGCCCGAAGCCGCCCTCGCTGCGCGGGCCGATGCCGACCGTCGCCGTCACCGTCGCGTCGTTCGGCACCTTCGCCGTGCCGCCCTGCGCCGCGACAAACTTCATCGCCCCGATGAAGCAGGCGGCATAGCCGGCGGCGAAGAGCTGCTCCGGGTTGTTGCCCGGGCCGCCCGCGCCGCCGAGCGCCTTCGGCGTCGAGAGCCGCAGCTCCAGCCCGCCCTCCTCGATCCGCGCCACCCCGTCGCGGCCGCCGGTCGCGGTCGCGCTGGTCCGGTATTTCACGTCAACGGGCATCATGCTTCTCCTTGCTGCATCGAGCGCCGGGCCGTCCCGGCGCGGGGGTCAGGGGTGGCGGTCCGCGCCGGCGCCAGCCATCCCGCGAGCTCCTGCCGCAGGATCGCATCGAGAAGCCCGGTCATCTCCGGGCCGTCGTTCAGGCAGGGCACCAGGCAGAACCGTTCGCCGCCGGCGCGCAGGAAGCTGCTGCGCAACGCCAGGCCCAGCTCCTCCAGCGTCTCCACGCAATCGGCCAGGAAGCCGGGCGCCACCACCGCCAGCCGCCGGACGCCGCGGGCCGCCAGCGCGGCGACATGCTGCGCCGTGCAGGGCTGGAGCCAGGGCTCCCGCCCGAAGCGCGACTGAAAGCCGATCGGCATGTCCTCGACGGTGCGGTCCAGGGCGCGGCGCAGCGCCGCCATGGTGCGGGCGCACTCCGCCGGATAGGGGTCGCCGGCCCTGGCGTAGCGCTGCGGCAGGCCGTGGAAGGAGCCGAGCAGCAGCTCGGGCGTCCAGGTCAGGCCGTCGAGCGTGTCGCGGATGCGCCGCGCCTGCGCCTCGATATAGGCCGGGTGGTCGGCGAAGGGCGCGGCGATGCGCAGCGCCGGCTGCCGCCGCATGCCTTGCAGCGCCCGGAAGGCGGCATCGTTCACCGATGCCGTGGTGGTGGCGCTGTATTGCGGATAGAGCGGCACGAGCAGCACCCGGTCGCAGCCCCGCGTGACCAGCGCCTGCAGCCGCTCGGCGATCGAGGGCTTGCCGTAGCGCATCGCCCAATCGATCATCACGCCCGTGCCCTCCTGCGGCCAGGCGGCGGCGAGGCGCGCGGCCTGGCCGCGGGTGATGTGGCGGAGCGGCGATTCATTCCTGTCCTCACGCCAGATGGCGCGATAGGCGGCGCCGGTGCGGAAGGGCCGCGTGGTCAGGATCACGCCCTGCAGCAGCGGCTGCCACCAGAGCGGGTTCGCCTCGATCACCCGCCGGTCGGACAGGAATTCCGAGAGGTAGCGGCGGATGGCCCAGTAGCCGGTGCCGTCCGGCGTGCCGAGATTGACCAGCAGCACGCCGATGCGGCCGCCGCGCGCCGGGGGTGCCTCCGGTGCCGGGCGCGACGCGCCGGCTTGCATGGCGTCGTCGCGCGCCGGGATCGCCGTCGCGGACCGGTCGAGGGCCCGGCCCTCCGCCAGGATGGTGCTCATGCCAGGATGTCCGCCGGCGCGTCGGCCCGCAGCGCGGCGCCGAGCGCCTGACCGAGGCGCGCGGCGTCGGCGGCGCTGCCGCGCAGGGTGCGGCGCAGCAGGAAGGACCCGTCGAGGCGGGCGACCATCGCGCTCGCCAGCACCTCGCCGCCCGGCAGCAGGCGGGCGAAGGCACCGATCGGGGCGCGGCAGGACCCCTCCAGTGTCCGCACCACCGCACGCTCGACCGTCGCCGAGATGCGGGCCGGCCGGTCATCGAGCGAGGCCAGCGCTGCGAGGGTGGGGTGGTCGGAGGCCCGCGCCGTGACGGCGATGATGCCCTGGCCGGCCGCCGGGAGCATCAGCTCGGGATCGAGGATCGCCGCGGCGCGCTCCGCCAGGCCGAGCCGCTTCAGCCCGGCCAGCGCCAGCAGGGTCGCCGCGTAGTCGCCGCTGCGCAGCCGCTCCAGCCGCGTGCCGACATTGCCGCGGATCAGCCCGACCCGCAGATCCGGCCGCGCGTGCAGGAGTTGCGCCTGCCGCCGGGCCGAGGCGGTGCCGATCCGCGCCCCCTCGGGCAGCATGGGGAAGGGCAGGGCGCGCTCGACCGGCGGGCAGGAGGGGGCGAGGACCAGGGCGTCGCGCGGGTCCTCGCGCGGCAGCACGCAGGCGATGACGATGCCGCGCGGCAGCTCGGTCTCCAGGTCCTTCAGGCTGTGGACGGCGAGATCCAGCCGGCGGTCCAGCAGCGCCTCGTGGATCTCCTTGGCGAAGAGGCCCTTGCCGCCGATATCGGCCAGCCGCCGGGCCGGCTGGCGGTCGCCGCTGGTGGCGATGACGGCCTCGGCCAGGGGCAGGCCGGGGCGCGCCGCGCCGAGGCCGGCCGCGACCAGCCGCGCCTGGACGCGGGCGAGCGCCGAGCCGCGGCTGCCGATGCGCAGCGCCTCGGGGAGCGATGCCGGGAAGGCGGGCGGGGCGGGGCGGGAGAGTAGGGACAGGGCGGCCGACATGCCGGAGGTCTCCCTATGCGGGCGGGACGGGGCGGGGAGGGGAGGGAAGCCGGGCCGGCGGCGGCCCGGCGCGGATCATGCGGCCGCGGCAAGCGGGGCGGGCGTGCTGGCCGGCGCCGTCTGCATCCCGGCAAGCCTTCGCCGCGGCTCGCTGGCCCGGCCCGCCTGCCGGCCGATGCCGTGGGCGATGGTCCGCGCGCCATGGTCGGCCGAACCCTTGGCGTGCACCTTGTCCGGGACCGGCGCGCCGGCCGTGATGGGGAGGATCGGGAGGGTCGGGTCAGCCATCGTCTCTGCCTCGTTCCAGCGCCCGGCTGGGTCGCGGCGGCAGATTGCCGTCGGCGCTTGATCAGGAGAAATCGATCTTTCCAGTCCCAGCGTTCGGCTTTATCTATCAGTCGATGTCCCGCCAGAGCCTCGCCGGCCTGTCCCTGCGCGATCTCGACTATGCCGTCGCGGTGGCGGAGCTCGGGCATTTCGGCCAGGCGGCGGAGCGCTGCGGCGTCAGCCAGGCCGGTCTCTCCGAGCAGGTGCGCAAGCTGGAAGGGCTGCTCGGCGTCACGCTCTTCGAGCGGACCACGCGGCGCGTCAGCGTGACGCCGGAAGGCGAGGCCCTGCTGGCCCAGGCGCGCCTGGTCCTCGGCGCCGCCCGGGCCTTGCTGGAGCGGGCGCGGAGCCGGGGGGAGCCGCTGGCTGGTCCGCACCGGCTCGGCGTGATCGAGACGCTCGGTCCCTACTACCTGCCCGGCCTGCTGTGGGAGGTGCGGCGGCGCTTCCCGCGCCTCGAGCTCCGGCTGCAGGAGGGGCGCACCACGGCGCTGGTGCAGTCGCTGCAGGATGGCGAGCTGGACCTGCTGCTGCTGGCGCTGCCGGCGCCGGCGCCGGGCCTCACCGGCGAGGCGCTCTTCTTCGAGCCCTTCCGGGCCATCCTGCCGGCCGACCACCCCCTCGCCGAGGCGCCACGGCTCGGCGTCGCCGATCTCGCCGGCGAGGGGCTGCTGTTGCTGGAGGAGGGGCATTGCCTGCGGGACCAGGCGATCGCGCTCTGCGGCCTCGCCCGGCCGAGCCAGGATGCCCGCTTCGCCAGCAGCCTCGAGATGCTGCGGCACATGGTCGCGGCAGGCGAGGGACACTCCCTGCTGCCGCTGCTCGCCTTGCAGGAGCGGGCCGAGCTGGGCGGCCTGGTGCGGATCCGCGACCTCGAGGGCGAGGCGGCGGGCCGGACCATTGGCCTGGCCTGGCGCGGCACCGATCCCCGCGCCGGCGCCTTCCGCGACCTCGCGGCCTTCCTGCGGGACGTGGCGCCCGCCGGCACCTCCGCCGTGCCGGCGCCCAGACAGGAGGCGCCAAGACAGGAGGCGCCGGGGCGGGAGGCGTCGCGGCGCGCCGGTCGTGCCCCCGATCCGCCGCCGCCGGCGACGCGAAGGCCCGGCCGGACGCGGTAGCGCGGCAGGCCCGGCGTGCATTCCCCGCGGCGATCCGCTGTACTCGCCAGCACTGCCGCCTCCTCTCCGGCCCACGGCGGAGCGCGGCAGCCCAGGGAGAGGAGCGTCAGGTCATGAAGGTCAGGCTGCACCACGTGAATTTCTGCTCGAATCGCGTCGCCGAGATGGATGCCTTCTACCGCACGGTCCTCAACCTGGAGCCCGAGCCCAGCCTGCAATCCGCGCGGGTGACGCAGGATGGCTATGCCGGCAAGGTGGCCTTCGTCACCGACGGCACGACGCAGCTGCATCTCGCCGAGCGCGACCTCGATGTCGGCTTCCGCACCGGCCATGTCATCAACCCGCTCGAGCGCGGCCACATCGCCTTCCGCACCGATGACATCGAGGCCTTCAAGGCGCATCTGCGGCACCGGGGCATCCCGTTCTCGGATTACGGCGCCTGGGCGATGAATGGCTGGGCGCAGATCTTCTTCCACGATCCGGAGGGCAATGTCGTGGAGGTGCATGAGGACCGCTCCGGCAAGGCCGAGTGACGGCCCGGGCCGGTGGCCGGCGCGCCCGGGGGCGTCCCGGGCGCGCCGCCTTCACCAGCGGTAGCTCAGCGTGCCGATGATCGTCCGGCCGAGGCCGACGAAGCACTGCCCTTCGGTGTAGCAGCCCCGGATGAACTGCTTGTCGGCCAGGTTGGTGGCGTTCACCACCGCCATCAGCCCCTTCAGGTCCGGCCGCAGCGCGCCGAGGTCGTAGGAGATCCGGGCGTCGAACAGCGTGGCCGAGGGCACGCGCAGGGTGTTCTCGGTATCGCCCCAGCTCGAGCCCAGATAGCGCATGCCGGCGCCGAGCCGCAGCCCCTCCGCCGGGCCTTCGAGGAAGCCGTAATCCAGCCAGAGCGAGGCCCGGTGCGCCGCCTGCAGGACCGGATGCTTGCCCTCCGTCCCGTCATTGGCGCGGGTGACGGTGTTGTCCAGGTAGCTGTAGGAGGCAAGGACGTTGATGTTGCGGTTCAGGCTGGCCCGGGCCTCCAGGTCGACGCCGCGGGAGCGGATCTCGCCGGTCTGCACGTTGAACAGCGTGTTGTTGGGATCCGGCGTCAGGACATTCTGCTGCCGCAGGTCATAGACGGCGGCGGTGAGCAGCATGTTCCAGCCCGGCGGCTGATACTTCACGCCGAGCTCGTATTGCCGGCCGGTCGTCGGCTTGAACGGGCTGCCGCCGGCATCGGTGCCGCTCTGCGGGTTGAAGGATTCCGCGTAGCTGACATAGGGCGAGATGCCGCTGTCGAAGGCATAGAGCAGGCCGACGCGGCCGGTGAAGGCGCTGTCGTCCATCTTGGTCGTGGTGTTGTTCAGCAGGTTGCGCGTCGTCGAATCGGCCCAGTCCTGCCGGCCGCCGAGCAGCAGCCGCCAGCCGCCCCAGGCGATCTGGTCCTGCAGGTAGAGGCCGTAGCGGTTCAGCGACTGGGTGTTGCGCACCACCGGGTTGCCGTAGCGCGGCCCGCCGGTCGGCGGGCAGGGGTTGTAGGTGAAGACGTCGCAGGAATAGAGGGTCCGGTCGTAATACCAGGTGTTCTCGCCATTGGCGCCTTGGTAGTCGAAGCCGCCCACCACCGTGTGGTTGATCGGTCCGGTGCGGAAGCGGGCCTGGGCATGCGTGTCCGCCGTATAGGCGTCATACTCCATGCCGCGGCGCGTGTAGACGCCGAGCAGGTTGCGCTCGTTGGCGGCGAAGAATTGCGGGTAGTAGCCGTCCAGCACGCTGCGCGTGTGGAAGTACCGGAAATTCTGCCGGACCGTCCAGGTGTCGTCGAACTGGTGCTCGAACAGCGAGGTGATGCCGTATTGCCGGCGGGTGTTGTTGTAATGGTCCTTGTCGCCGTAGTTGCGGCGCATGTCGAGCGTGCCGTTCGGGTTCGGCAGGATGGTGCCGCTGGCCGGGATGTAGCTGTAGAGGCCGCCTTCCGGGTCGTAGGCATACTGGCCGATGATGGTCCAGCTCGTCCGGTTGTCCGGCCGCCAGGTGAGGGCCGGCGAGATCGAGAGGCGCTGCTGCCGGGACCCCTCCACCTGCGTCCCGCCCTGGGAGCCGAGGCCGGTGATGCGGTAGAGCAGCGTCTTGTCGGCGTTCAGCGGACCCGTCGAGGTGAAGCTGCCGAGCAGCCGGCCATAGCTGCCGGCCTGCAGCCGCACCTCGCCGCCCTCCTGGTCGGACGGCCGCCGGCTCACCAGGTTGATGACGCCGGCCGGGGAGCCGGCGCCGTAGAGCACCGAGGACGGCCCCCGCAGCACCTCGATGCGCTCGAGGTTGAAGGACTCGATCTGGGTGCCCGCGCCCGGCCCGGCATTGTGCAGCACGCGCATGCCGTCCAGGTAGTAGTCCATGGCGAAGCCGCGGCTATAGGCCTCGTCGTTGTTGCCATAGGCGCCGAGATACTCGCCTTCGAGGCCCGCGGTGTAGCGCAGCGCCTGGCCGACATTCAGCGCCTGCTGGTCGTCCATCTGGTCGCGCGTGACGACGGAGATGGATTGCGGCGTCTCCAGGATGGGCGTGTCGGTCTTGGTGGCGGTGGCGGCGACCTCCGCCACATAGCCGCGCACCGGCTGCCAGGCGCGCGGTTGCAGCCCCGCCGTGACATTGACCTCCGGCAGCACGACGGACCCGTCCGCCGCGGCGCCTGGCTGCGGCGCCGGCCGCAGCAGCACGGTCTGCGGCGAGGTGAACTGCGCCTCCAGCCCCGATCCCGCGAGGAGGCGCTGCAGGGCCTCCCGCGCCGACATGGTGCCCGAGACGCCGGCCGTCCGCCGGTCGCGGGTCAGGCGGCTGTCATAGAGAAGCTGGATGCCGCTGGCCGCGGCGAAGCTGGCCAGCCCCTGATCCAGCGGCCCGGCCGGGATGCCGACCTGCAGCGGCGCGCCCCGTTCGGCGGCCGGGGCGGCGGGTTGCGCGAAGGCGCCTCCCGGGGCGACCCATGCCATGCCGCCCAGCACCGCCGCGACCAGGCGGCCACTTCCCCGCATTCGTCTTGCTGACACGACAATCCAGTCCTCGATCCGTCCCGACTTGCTGCCCGGAAGCGTTGCGCTTCCATGGGGGGGACGTTTCCCGACCGAGCGGACTGCAAGCGGCCGTGCCATTTTTTTGCGGCTTGCGTCAGGAATGGCACGCGGCCCATCGGCAGGGCGGGGCCTCGCGCCCGCAGGCCCATGCGCTGCCGCGGCAGCAACGGCCCGGAGCGCCGGTTGCAAGCCGGTGCGGACGGCATTCTGGAGCATTTTGGTTTCGGAGCATCTTCACCCGATCAGGTGAGTCCACCTGATCGGGCTCTGCTCTAGCGCAGGATCAGCAGGCCCCCCGGCAGGGCGCGCTCCTGCAGCCCGGCGACCTCGCGGAGATGCGCGACCACCTGATCGAGCCGATCGAGATGGAACACGCCGCTCACCTGGCGCTGGGCCGCGGCCTCGTTCAGCAGCAGGATATGGCCGGGCCGGTAGCGGTTGATCTCCGCCACCACCGTCCGGATGCTGCGGTCGCGGAAGACGAGCAGGCCCTGCCGCCAGCCCGCCACCAGCGCCAGGTCGACGCGGCGCCGGGCGCCGAGCCCGGCCGGGCCGTAGCTCACCTGCTCGCCGGGGCCGAGCTGCACGTCGCCCGCGGCCTGCACCGCGACCCGGCCTTCCAGATCCGTCACCGAGACGGCATCCGCCTCCATGAGGATGTTGAAGACCGTGCCGAGAACCCGGGTCTCGCCGCCGCCGGAGGCGACGACGAAGGGCCGTTCGGCGTCGCGAACCACGGTGAAGCTCGCCTCGCCGCCGAGGAGTAGGACCCGGCGCTCGCCGGCCGTGAAGCGCAGCGACAGGCTGGTGCGGGTGTTCATCTCGACCAGGCTGCCATCCGGCAGCGCCAGCCGCCGTCGCTCCCCGGTGCCGGTCCGATAGGCGGCGCCGAGTTCGGCGAAGCTCGGCACCCAGCCCCCTCGCTGGCCGAGCAGCAGCGCGCCGCCCGCCGAGGCGGCGAGGGCGGTGCCGCCGGCGAGGAGGCCGCGCCGGCCATGCCCGGCCGGTGGCAGTGCCAGGGCGCCCTCCCGCGGCATCGCCGGCACCAGCCGGGACCAGAGCCGCGCCGCATCCCGCAGGGCGGCCTCATGCGCCGGGCTGCGCCGGCGCCAGAGGGCGAGCCGCCAGGCATCGGCATCGGTGGCATCGCCGGAGGTGAGGCGGGCGACCCAGGCCTGGGCTTCGCGGCGAAGCTCGTCCTGCGATGCAGGCGGGTCAGTCATGGGATGACCGGATACTGCAGCCCGAAGGCGATTGTGATGCGAGCCGCCTCATACCGGGAAGACGATCCGGCGCGAAGCCGGCTGCAAATTCAGGGGCGCTTTCTCTCCAGCCACACGGAACAGTGATCCAGCGCCCGCTCGATCTCATAGGCCACGGTGCGGACCGAGATGCCCAGGCGCGCGGCGATCTCCGCATGCGTCAGGCCCTCCAGGCGGGCCGCCGCAAGGATGGCCCGGCGCCGGGCCGGCAGGGCGGCGAGCGCGGCCTGCAGCCGCGCCATCTCGGCCCGGCCCTCCAGCACCGCATCCGGCGCCGGGGCCTCGTCCGGGATGGCGAGCAGGGCGTCGATCTCCAGCGGCTCCAGCTTCCGGCGCGTCTCCCGCCGCGCCTGGTCGGCCGCGACATTGGCCGCGACCTGCAGCAGGAAGGCCTCCGGATCGCGCACATCCGGCAGGGTGGCGACCTGGCCGACGCGCAGCCAGGTGTCCTGCAGGGCCTCCGCGGCACGGGCGGCCGAGCCGAGGCGGCGGCTGAGCCGGGTCAGCAGCGACGCATGGCGCTGGGCCAGGTGCTGGAGGAGCGACAGCCTGTTCTTCTCCTCCAAGCTCCGTCCTCCCGGACCCGATCACCGGCCTGCGCCCGCGCCTGGGCCTGGCCTGGGCCTCGCCCGGCACCACCCTAGCGTTATTGCGAATGATTCGCAAATAGGGCGCAGGGCATCCAGGAGGGGGTGAGAGCAGCCGGCCGCAACCTTCCCCGGACCGGGCGGCGCCGCGGATCAGACGCCGTGCGGCGCCTGGCCCAGCGCCCGCAGCGCCGCCTCCTGCAAGGCCTCGCCGCGGGTCGGATGCGCGTGCACGGTGGCGGCGACATCCTCCAGCCGGGCCCCCATCTCGAGCGCCAGGGCGAAGCCGGCCGCGAGTTCCGAGACGCCCGCCCCGACCGCCTGGATGCCGAGCAGGAGATGCGTGTCGGCGCGCGCCACCACCCGCACGAACCCCTCCTCCTCCGCCTCCGTCAGCGCCCGGCCATTGGCGGAGAAGGGATACTGCCCCACCCGGACCTCCCGCACCGCCCGCCGCGCCTCCGCCGGGGCGAGGCCGACCGAGACGATCTCCGGGCTGGTGAAGCAGATGGCCGGGATCGCCACCGCGTCGAAGGCGCGGCGCTCGCCGGCGACGATCTCGGCGACCATCTGCCCCTGCGCCATGGCGCGATGCGCCAGCATGGGCCCGGGCGTGATGTCGCCCACCGCCCAGACATTGCGCATCGAGGTGGCGCAGCGGGCATCGATGCGGAGGAAGGCGCCGTCCATCGTCAGGTCGAGCCCCTCCAGCCCGAAGCCCTGCGTCCGGGGACGGCGCCCGACCGCGACGAGCACCCGGTCGGCGGGCACCGCCTGCTCGCCGCCATCCCCGGTGGCGACGCGCAGCGCCGTGCCGTCCGGGGTGAGGCCGCGCGCCTCGGCGCCGGTCAGCAGCGCCATGCCGAGCCGGTCCATGGCGCGCTGCACCGGCCGGGTGAGCTCGGCATCCCAGCCGGGCAGGATGCGCTCGCCCGCCTCCACCATCGTCACGCGCACGCCGAGCCGGGCGAAGGCCATGCCGAGCTCGAGGCCGATATAGCCGGCGCCGACCACGACCAGCCGCTCCGGCAGCGCGGCCAGGGAGAGCGCCTCGGTCGAGGAGAGGACGCGGCCGCCGAAGGGCAGGGCGGGCAGCTCCACCGGCGCCGAGCCGGTGGCCAGCAGCACGTGCTCGGCGCGGATGGTCTGCGGCCCGGTATCGGTCTCGACCCGGCAGGTCTTGCCGTCGAGCATGCGGCCGCGCCCCTGCAGGCTGCGCACGCCGGCGCCCTTCAGCAGGGTGGCGACGCCGGCATTCAGCCGGCCGACGATGCCGTCCTTCCAGGCCATGGTCTCGGCCAGGTCGAGGCTCGGCGCGCCGAGGCGCAGGCCGAAGGGCGAGGGCTTCGTTGCCGCGGCGTATTCCGCCGCGACATGGATCAGCGCCTTCGACGGGATGCAGCCGATGTTGAGGCAGGTGCCGCCGAGGCTGCCCTGCTCCACCAGGATGGTGTCCAGGCCGAGCTGGCCGGCGCGCACGGCCGCGGTGTAGCCGCCCGGGCCGCCGCCAAGGACGAGGAGCTTCGCGGTCAGGTCGCCCATCTCAGCCCCCGATGAAGATGCGCGCGGGCATCTCGAGCAGCCCCTTGATGCGCTGGATGAAGACCGCCGCGTCATAGCCGTCGACGACGCGGTGATCGAAGGAGGAGGAGAGGTTCATCATCCGGCGCGGCACCACGGCGCCGTCGATCCACATCGGCCGCACCGCCATGCGGTTGACGCCGATGATCGCCACCTCCGGCCGGTTCACCACCGGGGTGCTGACGATGCCGCCCAGCGCGCCGAGGCTGGTGATGGTGATGGTCGAGCCGCTCAGCTCCTCGCGCCCGGCGAGGCCGGTGCGCGCCGCATCGGCCAGGCGCTTCACCTCCGCCGCGCAGTCCCAGAGGTCGCGCGCCTCGGCATGCCGCAGCACCGGCACGACCAGGCCGCCCGGCGTCTGGGTGGCGATGCCGACATGCACGCCGCCATGCCGCCGGATCACCTCCGCCTCGTCGTCGTAATGCGCGTTCATCTGCGGGAATTCGGCGAGGGCGCGGACCAGGGCCTGGATCAGGAAGGGCAGCAGGGTGAGCTTCGGCCGCTCCCCGGCCTCGGCATTGAGCGCCGCCCGCAGCGCCTCCAGCGCCGTCAGGTCGATCTCCTCGACATAGGAGAAATGCGCGACGCGGCGCTTCGCCTCGGCCATCCGCTCGGCGATGCGGCGGCGCAGGCCGGTGACGCGGATCTCCTCGATGCGGGTATCGGCGGCGCGGCCGGCGGGCGCCGGGCCAGGGCCGCCCTCGCGAAGCCAGGCCTCGATATCCTCGTGCAGGATGCGCCCGGCCGGGCCACTGCCGCGGAGCTGGCGCAGGTCGATGCCGGCCTCCCGCGCCCGCTGCCGCACGGCCGGCGAGGCGATGGGCCGCTCGCCCGGTTGCCGCGGCGGGCCGGCGGGGCGCGCCGCGGGGGCCGGCCGGCGCGGCAGCGCCGCGGCGGGGCGTGGCTCGGGCGCGGCGGGGCGCGGCGGTGCGGGATCCAGTGGTGCGGGATTGGCCGGCGCGCCCTCGGGCGGTGTCGCGGCGGGCGCCGCCTTGGGCTGCGGCTCGGCTGGCGCCTTGCGCGGCGCCGGGGCGGCGCTGTCCGGCGCGCCCGGCACCTCGATCCGCAGCAGCTCGCCGCCGACCGCGAGCCGGCTGCCGACCTCGCCGCCGAGGGCGATGACGGTGCCGCCGACCGGCGAGGGGATCTCGACCGTCGCCTTGTCGGTCATCACCTCGGCGAGCGGCTGCTCCTCCCGCACCACGTCGCCGACCTTGACGTGCCAGCCGACCAGCTCGGCCTCGGCCACGCCCTCGCCGATATCCGGCATCTTGACCACGCGCGTGCCCATCTCAGTCCTCCAGCACGGCGCGGAGCGCCCGGCCGACGCGGTCCGGGCCCGGGAAGTAGTCCCATTCCTGGGCGTGCGGATAGGGCGTGTCCCAGCCGGTGACGCGCAGGATCGGCGCCTCCAGGTGGTGGAAGCAGCGCTCCTGCACCTGCGCCGAGAGCTCGGCGCCGAAGCCGGAGGTGCGCGTCGCCTCGTGCAGGATGACGCAGCGGCCGGTCTTCATCACCGAGCGCTCGATTGCCTCGACATCGAGCGGCACCAGGCTGCGCAGGTCGATGATCTCGGCATCCACGCCCGTCTCCTCCGCCGCCGCCTCGGCCACATGCACCATGGTGCCGTAGGCGAGCACCGTCACCGCCGCGCCCTCCCGCCGCACCGCCGCCTGGCCGAGCGGGATGCTGTAGTGCCCGTCCGGCGTCTCGCCGAGCGGGTGGCGCGCCCAGGGCACGATGGGCTGGTCGTGATGGCCGTTGAAGGGGCCGTTGTAGACCCGCTTCGGCTCGAGGAAGATGACCGGGTCGTCATCCTCGATCGCCGCGATCAGCAGACCCTTGGCGTCGTGCGGGTTGGAGGGGATGACGGTCTTCAGCCCGGCGACATGGGTGAAGAGCGCCTCCGGGCTCTGGCTGTGGGTCTGGCCGCCGAAGATGCCGCCGCCGCAGGGCATGCGCACCACCATCGGCGCGGTGAACTCGCCGGCCGAGCGGTAGCGCAGCCGCGCCGCCTCGGAGACGATCTGGTCGTAGCCGGGATACATGTAGTCGGCGAACTGGATCTCGGCGACCGGGCGCAGCCCGTAGGCGCCCATGCCGACGGCGACGCCGATGATCCCGGTCTCCGAGATCGGCGCGTCGAAGCAGCGCGAGGCGCCGTATTTCCGCTGCAGCCCCTCGGTGCAGCGGAAGACGCCGCCGAAATAGCCGACATCCTCGCCGAAGACGACGACGCGGGGATCGCGCGCCATCATCACGTCGAGCGCGTCGCGGATGGCCTCCACCATGGTGCGGCGCGGCATCCTAGACCCCCGCTTCCTGGCGCTGCTCCCGCAGGTGCCGCGGCATCTCCTTGTAGACTCCTTCGAACATGGCGGCGCTGCTCGGCTTCGGGCCGTCATGCAGGGTGCCGTAGCCCTCCGCCTCGCGCGCCGCCGCCAGCACCTCGTCCTCGATCTCGGCGCGGAGCTGGGTCTGCCGCTCCTCGCTCCAGGCGCCGAGGGCGATGAGGTGGTTCTTCAGCCGCTCGATCGGGTCGCCGAGCGGCCAGGCGTCGGATTCCTCCTTCGGCCGGTAGCGCGAGGGGTCGTCCGAGGTGGAGTGCGCCCCGGCGCGGTAGGTCACCCATTCGATCAGCGTGGCGCCGAGGTTGCGCCGCGCCCGCTCCGCCGCCCAGGAGGAGGCGGCATGCACCGCGAGGAAGTCGTTGCCGTCCACCCGCAGCGAGGGGATGCCGTAGCCATGCGCCCGGGCGGCGAAGGTCGCGCTCTCGCCGCCGGCGATGCCCTGGAAGGCCGAGATGGCCCACTGGTTGTTCACCACGTTCAGGATCACCGGCGGCCGGTAGACCGAGGCGAAGACCAGCGCGGCGTGGAAGTCGCTCTCGGCCGTCGAGCCCTCGCCGACCCAGGCGGCGGCGATGCGGGTGTCGCCGCTGATCGCCGAGGCCATGGCCCAGCCCACAGCCTGGACGAATTGCGTGGTGAGGTTGCCCGAGACGGAGAAGAAGCCGGCCTCCTTCGCCGAGTAGAGCACCGGCAGCTGCCGCCCCATCAGCCGGTCCCGCTCGTTGGAGAAGACCTGGCACATCATGTCGACCAGCGGCCAGTCCTGGGCGATCAGCAGCCCCTGCTGGCGATAGGTCGGGAAGTTCATGTCGCCCTTCTCGAGCGCCGTCTGGAAGCCGCAGGCCACCGCCTCCTCGCCGGTCGAGGGCATGTAGAAGGAGGTCTTGCCCTGGCGCTGCGCCATCATCATCCGGGCGTCGAAGGCGCGGGTCTTCAGCATGGCGCGCAGCCCGGCCTTCATCGCCTCGACGCCGAGCCCCGGATCCCAGGGGCCGACCGCCTCGCCCTCGCGGTTGAGGACGCGGATGATGGAATAGGCGAGGTCGTGGATCTCATGCGCCGGCACATCGACCGGCGGGCGGCGGACGGCGCCGGCCCGGGGGATGCTCAGATACTGGAAGTCCGGCCGGCCGCCGGGCCGGACCGCCGGCTCCGGCACGTGCAGCGACAGGGGTATCCGCTCGGCCATGGCGCGCTCCCACTCAGCGGCCGGGAGGGCCGCCGGGCGGCACGATGGGCCAGCCTGCCGCCTCCTGGCCAGACGGGCGAGCCTATCGCAGCGGATCGAGTCGCCGCCCGTCATTCCGGCACCGCGCCGGACCCTGTCGGCCGGACGTCCGACCAAGGGGGCTTTGCCCACCCGGCCGGCCGGCGTAGCCTGCCGTTACGATCCCTGGTCCCGCCCGGCGCCGCGCTGCGCCGCGGGCGTGGGACGCCATGGAAACGATCACGGAAGCAGGCATGACGGACATACGATACCTGGCGCCAGGCACGCTGGACGAGGCGGTCGGCGCCTATGCCGCCGCGGCGGGGGCAGCCCGCATCCTGGCCGGCGGCACCGACCTTCTCGTGCAGATGCGCGCCGGCGTCGTACGGCCCGGCCTCATCGTCGACATCAAGAAGATCGCCGAGATGACCACGATCGAGGAGACGCCGGAGGGCGGCTTCCGGATCGGCGCCGCGGTCTCCGGCGCCCGGCTCGCCGAGCATCCCCGCTTCGGCAAGGTCTGGCCCGGCGTGCTGGAGGGCATCAACCTCATCGGCTCGAAGCAGGTGCAGGGCCGCGCCTCGCCGGGCGGCAACCTCTGCAACGCCTCCCCGGCCGGGGACAGCGTGCCGGCGATGATCGCCGCCGGCGCGGTGGTGACCATCCAGGGCCCGAACGGGCGGCGGCAGATGCCGGTCGAGGCGGTGCCGGCCGGGCCGGGGCGGACCAACCTGGCCCCGGGCGAGATCCTCGTCAGCTTCACCCTGCCGCCGCAGCCGGCGGGCACGGGCGATGCCTATCTGCGCATGATCCCGCGCACCGAGATGGACATCGCCGTGGTCGGCTGCGGCGCCTGCATCACCCTGGAGGACGGCGTGGTGACGCAAGCCCGGATCGGCCTCGGCGCCGTCGCGCCGACGCCGCTGCTGGTCGGGCCCGCCGCGGCCGCGCTGATCGGCAGCCGGCTGGAGGAGGCGGCGCTGGCGGCGGCGGCGGCGGCCTGCAGCGCCGCCTGCCGTCCCATCGACGACAAGCGCGGCACCATCGCCTATCGCACCAAGGTGGCGGGCGTGCTGCTCCGGCGCTGCGTCGCCATCGCCGCCGACCGCGCCGGGAGGGCCTGAGCCATGGCGAAGATCCACGTCACCACCACCGTCAACGGCGAGCCGGTCGAGTTCCTCTGCGAGCCGCAGCAGAGCATGCTCGACGTGCTGCGCGGCCCGCTCGGCCTCACCGGCAGCAAGGAGGGCTGCGGCTCCGGCGATTGCGGCGCCTGCAGCATCACGCTGGATGGCCGCCTCATCTGCTCCTGCCTGATGCTGGCGGTGGAGGCCGAGGGGCATGAGATCGGCACCATCGAGGGCATGGCGAGCGGCGACGGGCTGCACCCGCTGCAGCAGAAATTCCTCGAGATGGCGGCGCTGCAATGCGGCATCTGCACGCCCGGCGTGCTGATCGCCGCCCGGGCGCTGCTCGAGAAGAATCCCGACCCGACCGAGACCGAGGTGCGCTTCGGCCTCGCCGGCAACCTCTGCCGCTGCACCGGCTACGACAAGATCGTCCGCGCGGTGCTGGAGACGGCGGCGGAGATGCGCGGGGCGAAAGCGGAGATGCCGGAGGCCGTGCGATGAACGACATGACCAACAAGTGGATCGGCCAGCGCACGATCCGCCCCGACGGCGCCGAGAAGGTCACCGGCCGCGCCGCCTATGCCGCCGACACCACCATGCCCGGCATGATCTGGGGCAAGGTGCTGCGCAGTCCGCACGCGCATGCCGTCATCCGCTCGATCGACACCGCGAAGGCCGAGGCGCTGCCGGGCGTGAAGGCGGTGGTGACGCGGGCCGACATCGTCGACTTCCCGCTCGACAAGCCGGTCATGCTCGGCATCCAGGACATGCGCTGGATGAGCCGCAACGTCATGGCGCGGGAGAAGGCGCTGTTCCACGGCCACCCGGTGGCGGCCGTCGCCGCGACCAGCGAGAGCATCGCCGCCGAGGCGCTGCGGCTGATCGAGGTGGAGTACGAGGTGCTGCCGCATGTCATCGAGATCGATGACGCGCTGCGGCCGGACGCGCCGATCCTGCACGACTTCCTCCGCTTCGAGGGCAAGCCCTCGAACATCGCCGGCAAGCTGGAGCATAAGCTGGGCAACATCGAGGCCGGCTTCGCCGAGGCCGATGTCGTCATCGAGCGCAGCTTCACCA
Source organism: Roseicella frigidaeris (assembly GCF_003258945.1). Classification (GTDB taxonomy): domain Bacteria; phylum Pseudomonadota; class Alphaproteobacteria; order Acetobacterales; family Acetobacteraceae; genus Paracraurococcus; species Paracraurococcus frigidaeris. Next base: position 606,123 of record NZ_QLIX01000001.1, read on the forward strand.
CCCGCCCGGTGCATCAGGGCTATATCGAGCCGCATGCCTGCCTGGTCAGCGTCGCGGCCGACGGCAAGACCACCATCTGGTCCTCCTCCCAGGGCCAGTTCATGGTCCGCGCCATGACCGCGCTGCTGACGGGCCTCCCGCAGAGCGACATCCGGGCCATCCCGGCCGAGATCGGCGGCGGCTTCGGCGGCAAGACCATCATCTATCTCGAGCCGCTGGCGACGCTCCTCTCGAAGAAGTCCGGCCGGCCGGTGAAGATGGTGATGTCGCGCGAGGAGGTGATGCGCGCCTCCGGCCCGACCTCCGGCTCGAAGAGCACGGTGAAGATCGGCGCGACCAGGGATGGCCGCCTGGTCGCGGCGCAGGGCACCTTCTGGCTGCAGGCGGGCGCGCTGCCCGGCTCGCCGATCCGCGGCGCCGCCGGCTGCGGCTTCGCGCCCTACACCATCCCGAACGTGGTGGCGACCGGCTTCGACGTGGTCAGCAACCGCTCCAAGGTCGCGGCCTACCGCGCCCCCGGCGCGCCGATCGGCGCCTATGCGGTGGAATGCGTGATCGACGAGGTCGCCGAGGCGCTGGGCATGGACCCGCTGGAGCTGCGGCTGAAGAACGCCGCGCGCCAGGGCACCAAGGCGGCGCATGGCCCGGTCTATCCCCGCATCGGCTTCATGGAGACGATCGAGGCGGCGCAGGCGCATCCGCATTACAACACGCCGCTCGGCGAGGCGCCGGCGGGCCGGCTGCGCGGCCGCGGCGTCGCCAGCGGCTTCTGGTTCAATGCCGGCGGCGAGAGCAGCGCCCAGGTCAACATCACCGAGGACGGCAACGTCGTCGTCACCACCGGCCATCCGGATATCGGCGGCTCCCGCGCCTCCATCGCCAACATCACCGCCGAGCTGCTCGGCATCGACTACAAGCGCGTCTCGGTGCTGATCGGAGACACGGCGACGATCGGCTACAGCAACCTGACCGGCGGCAGCCGCGTGCTCTTCGCCTCGGCCATGGTGGTGACGCAGTCGGCCGAGAAGGTCATCACCAGCCTGAAGGAGCGGGCGGCGAAGATCTGGAAGATCGACCCCGAGGCGGTGGCCTGGGAGAATGGCGAGGCGCGGCCGGTCAGCGAGAATGCCGGCCGCTTCCCGCCGCTGAGCCTGGCCGAGCTCGCCGCGCGGGCGACCGAGACGGGCGGGCCGATCGGCGCCGGCGTGCAGCTCAACACCACCGGCGCGGAGGGCGGCTTCGCCACCCATCTCTGCGATGTCGAGGTGGATGTCGATCTCGGGATCGTCCGGGTGCTGCGCTACACCTCCTTCCAGGATGTCGGCCGCGCCGTGCATCCGAGCTACGTGGAAGGCCAGATGCAGGGCGGCGCGGCGCAGGGCATCGGCTGGGCGCTGAACGAGGAGTACATCTACGACCGGCAGGGCCGGGTGGAGAATGCCGGCTTCCTCGACTACCGCATGCCGGTCTGCTCGGACCTGCCGATGCTGGATGCGGTGATGATCGAGGTGCCCAACCCGAAGCATCCGCAGGGCGTGCGCGGCGTCGGCGAGGTGCCGCTGGTGCCGCCCCTCGCCGCGGTGGCGAACGCCGTCCACGACGCGCTCGGCAAGCGCTTCTACGCCCTGCCGATGTCGCCGCCGCGGGTGCTGGAGCGCCTGGAAGGCTGACCCGTCCCCCAGGACGCCCGATTGCGGCGTCCTGGGGAGGCCGCGACGCGGTTTCGTGGGGAGTTCTCCTAGCCCTTCTGGGTCGAGAGCAGGATGCTGGTCTCGGTGTTGGCCACGCCCTCCAGCATCCGGATGCGGTTGAGCGCCCCGTCCAGCGCCTCCAGCCCCTCCGCGCCGAGCTCGGCGATCACGTCCCAGCGGCCATTCGTCATGTGCAGCGCCCGCACCTCCGGGAAGCCGCGCATCGCCCGCAGCACGCCCGCCGTGCTGCGGCCGCGGATCTCGATGGCGGTGATGGCCCGCACCCCGGCGCCCGCCCGCTCCGCCTCGGCGCCGAGCCGCAGCGTGAAGCCCTGGATCGCGCCGCCCCGCAGCAGCCGGGCGATGCGGTTCTGCACCGTGCCGCGGGAGACGCCGAGCATCGCCGCCAGGCTGGAGGCCGGGCGCCGCGCGTCGTCGCGCAGCAGGGCGATCAACCGTCGGTCGGTGTCGTCGAGCTCCATGCGCCCCCTTGGCGATCTGTCCGTCCGGATTGGCAGTTTGCCCGATTCGAGGCGCCGGATTGCCAATTGTCGAGCGGAAGGCTGGCGCTCCCGCTTGCCAGGATAGGCGCGAAACGGCCCGCCTCGGACCCCGCTTCCGACCCCTGGGCCAGGAGAGCGCATGGCCCCGACGATCCTCATGACCGACCCAGCGCATTTCGAGGTCGATTATGTCATCAACCCCTGGATGCGGCCGGAGGATTGGCACCGCGATGTGGAGGCGAACCGCGCCGCCGCCCGCGCCGCCTGGTCCGGGCTGGCCGAGGCGCTGCGCGCCGCCGGCGCCAGGCTCGAGGTGCTGCCGGGCGCCCCCGACCTGCCGGACATGGTCTTCCCCGCCAATGCCGCCGTGGTGCTCGACCGCCGGGCGCTGCTGGCCCGCTTCGCCTGCGTGGAGCGCCGGCCGGAGGAGGCGCGGTTCCGCGCCGGCTTCCGTGGCCTGCAGGCGCGCGGCCTGATCGACGAGGTCGCCGAGCTGCCGGAGGGGCTGTACCAGGAGGGCGCCGGCGACTGCCTCTGGGATGCCGGGCGCGGGCAGTTCTGGGCCGGTCACGGCCAGCGCTCGCTGCGGGGCGCCATCCCGCATCTCGCGGATTTCTTCGGCCAGCCCATCGTGCCGCTCGAGCTGGTCTCGCCGCGCTTCTACCACCTCGATGTCTGCTTCTGCCCGCTGCCGGGCGGCGAGGTGCTGCATTACCCCGGCGCCTTCGCCCCCGCCTCCCTGGCCGAGATCCACGACCGCATCCCGGTGGCGCAGCGCATCGAGGCAACGGCGGAGGAAGCCGGCCTGCTCTGCCTCAACGCCGTCGCGCTCGGCCGCACGGTGGTGATGGCGCGCACCTCGCCGCGGCTGCGGGCGATCCTCGCCGAGCGCGGCTACCGGGTGGTCGAGCTCGACCTCGCCCCCTTCATCCTCTCGGGCGGCGCCGCCTTCTGCATGACGCTGCGGCTCGACCGCAGCACGGCCGCGGCGGTGGCGCCGCAGGCGCTCGCCGCCGTTCCGGCGGGCTGATCTTCCCGCCCCGCCGCCTCGCGGCAGGGCAGCCGGCTGCAAGCACAGGACACGCACCATGCCCGACACCCTGCCGCTCCTCCTGGCCACGCCCGGCTTTTCCGGCGGCTGCGACCATGCGGCGATCGAGGACCGGCTCGGCGCCCGCAACTACAAGCCCCTCGACGTCGTCCTCGCCCGCGGCGAGGGCGTCTGGGTGTGGGATGTCGAGGGCCGGCGCTACCTCGACTGCCTGGCGGGCTATTCCGCGGTCAACCAGGGGCATTGCCACCCCCGCATCCGCGCCGCCATGGTCGCGCAGGCCGGCCGGCTGACGCTGACCTCCCGCGCCTTCCGCAATGATCAGTTCGCGCCCTATCTCGAGACGCTGTGCGGCCTTACCGGCTTCGGCAAGGCCCTGCCGGTCAACAGCGGCGCCGAGGCGGTGGAGAGCGCGGTGAAGCTCGCCCGCCGCCATGCCTACGACGTCAAGGGCGTGCCCGAGGGCGAGGCCGAGATCATCGTCGCCGCCCGCAACTTCCATGGCCGCACCACCACCGTGGTCAGCTTCAGCACCGACCCGACGGCGCGCACCGGCTTCGGGCCCTTCACGCCGGGCTTCCGGATCGTCCCCTTCGGCGATGCCGCGGCGCTGGAGGCCGCGATCACTCCCCGCACCGCCGCCGTGCTGCTGGAGCCGATCCAGGGCGAGGCGGGGGTCGTCATCCCGCCCGAGGGCTATCTGCGGGCGGTGCGGGCGGCCTGCGACCGGCATCGCGTGCTGCTGATCCTGGACGAGGTGCAGACCGGCCTCGGCCGCACCGGCCGGATGCTGGCGGCCGAGCATGAGGGCGTCCGGCCGGACCTGCTGCTGCTGGGCAAGGCGCTCTCCGGCGGCTTCTACCCGGTCTCGGCGGTGCTCGGCGAGGCGGCGGTGATGGATGTCATCGGGCCCGGCGAGCATGGCTCGACCTTCGGCGGCAACCCGCTGGCCTGCGCGGTGGCGCGCGAGGCGCTCCGCGTCCTCGTCGAGGAGGACATGGTGGGGAATGCCGCCCGCATGGGGGAGAGGCTGCTGGCCGGGCTGCGGGGGATCGGCGGCTGCCTGCGCGAGGTCCGCGGCCGCGGCCTGATGCTGGCGGCCGGGATCGACCCCGCCGCCGGCACCGCCCGCGCCTATTGCGAGGCGCTGCGCGAGGCCGGCCTGCTCTGCAAGGACACCCACGACAACACCATCCGCATCTCGCCGCCCCTGGTCATCACCGCGGCGGAGGTGGACTGGGCGCTGGAGGGGTTCGCGCGGGTGTTCCAGGGGCCGCCGCCCGGCAGGCGCTGAGCCGGGCCGCCGGGGGAGAGGGGGAGCGGCGCCGCTCCCCCATCCGGTCAGGCCTCCAGCTTCTCGCTGGCATCCGCCTGGCCCTGCACCCAGTAGCCGGCCGCCTTCAGCCAGGGGGCGGGATGGCGCATCACCTCCAGCACGTGCCGCCGCAGGGCGCGGGCCACGCCGGCCTCGGCCGCGATCCAGATGAAGCCCTCGCCCGCGGGCGGGACGAAGGTTTCCAGCGCCGCCAGCAGCGGCGCCGGATCGGCCGCCTGCGCCGGCGGGCGGTGCACCCAGACCGCCTGGTGCGCCGCCGCCGTCTCGAAGCGCTGCTCCTCCTCCGGCCCGGTCACCGCGACGAGGCTGGTGACCGGGGTGCCCGCCGGCAATTCCTCGATCCGCCGGCCGATCGCGGGCAGGGCGGTCTCGTCGCCGACGAGCAGCCACCAGTCGAAATCATGCGGCACCACCGCCGAGCCGCGCGGGCCGCCGATCTGCGCCGCGTCGCCGGGCTTGGCGCCGCGCGCCCAGGCGGTCACCGGGCCGGCCTCGTGCAGGGCGAAATCCACCACCAGCTCGCCCGCCGCGGCATCGAAGCGGCGCGGCGTGTAGTCGCGCCGCTCGGTCTGGCCGGCCTCGCCCGGCGCGAAGACCTTGATGTGGTCATCGGGGGAGAGGCTGGTGAAGCCGGCGAGCGCCTCGCCCGCGAGGGTCAGCCGCAGCATGCGCGGCGTGACGTGTTCGGTGCGGCGGACGGTGAGGTCGCGCCAGTGCAGCGCGTGCCGGATGCGGGTGATGGCGTGTTTCATGGCAGCTCCTTGCGGCGGCGTCCGGGCCAGGGCGTTCCGGCTGGCTTGGGCGCGGCGCGAGGCCTCCCGGCTGGCAGGTTCGGCATCGGCAGCATGGATACCGATTGGTATTTAGATACCGTATGGTATGTGGAAATGCAAGGGCGCGGGCGGTGCCGGCCGCGCGGAAGGGGATGCGGACAGGACCATGGCACGCTTGAGCAGGGCGAAGAGCCAGGCGCTGACGCGCGAGCGGCTGCTCGCCGCCGCATCCGAGCTCTTCGCCAGGGAGGGCTACGCGACCACCTCGGTCGACCGCATCGCCGCCGCGGCGGGCTACAGCAAGGGAGCGGTCTACTCGAATTTCGAGGGCAAGGAGGCGATCTTCCTCGCGGTCCTCGAGAGGCAGGGGCAGGAGGCGCTGGATGCCCTGCTGGCCGGCATCGCCGCCGCGCCGGATGCGGCCGGCGCCATCGAGCTGCTGGCGGCCTGGGCCGATGCGCGCTCCGGCAGCGGCACCTGGTCCCTCACCATCCTCGAGCATGCGCGCCTCGCCGCCCCCGGCGCGCCCTCGCTCCGCCGGCAGGAGGCGATCATCCGCGACCACTGGCGGCAACTCGGCGAGGGGTTGCGGCGCCGCTTTCCCGGTCTGGCCGGGGAGGGCGAGACGCTCGGCGCCCTGCTGCACGAGATTGCCTATGCGCCGGCCCTGACCTTCATCGCCCGGCCGCGGCCCGGCGATCTCGTGCGCCTGGCGATGGCGCGGCTGCTGGCCTGACCGGCGGGCCCAGAGCATCGCGTTTCCAGGGCAGATCCCGATCAGGTGATACGAACGGTCGTTGATGGTGACCCATCAACGACCCCTCAAACGCCGGGCGCCGCGCGCTCGGCATGGATGAAGCATGCATGCCGTTGGTTATGGGTCTGCCCGATCGGGCGCCGCGCTCAGCGGCGCAGCCGCAGGGTCCAGTCCCGCAGCGCCACCAGCAGCGACTGCACGAACTCGCGCGTCTTCTCGTCGGTCAGCCGTCCCTCGGCATCGAAGCGGCTCGTCGCCTGGCCGATCATCACCTCCGGCCGGTTCAGCACCAGGGCGTTGAGGAAGACGAAGCTCTGGCGCAGGTGGTACTGCGCCCGCGCCGTGCCGATCGCACCCGGGCTCGCCCCCATGATGCCGACCGGCTTGCCCTCGAAGGGCTGTTCGGGGGGGCGGGAGGCCCAGTCGATGGCGTTCTTCAGCACGCCGGGGACCGAGTAGTTGTATTCCGGCGTGGCGATCAGCACCGCATCCGCGGCCCGGATGCCGTCGCGCAGCGCCTGCACCGGTGGCGGATAGCCGTCATGGCGCAGATCGTCGTCATAGGGCGGGATCTCGCGCAGGCCCTCGAAGATCGTGAGCTCCAGGCCGGGCGGCGCCAGCTCGCGGGCCGCGCGCAGGGCGGCGGCGTTCAGCGAGCCGCGCCGCAGGCTGCCGCAGAGGCCGAGGACCTTCACGGGGGACGGGGATGCCATCGCGTATTCCCTTCTCTGGCTACGGGTGGGGGAGGGGCAGGCCGCCCGGGTCAGCGCGCCGGCGGCCCGTGCCGCTGCTGGCCGGGCGTGGTGAGGCCCTGCCAGGCCAGGGGCAGCAACAGGCCGAGCGCCAGCCCGGCCGCGGCGCGCAGCCAGTCCGGATCGACCGCCATGGCCCGGTCGCGCGCCCTGGCGTCGAAGCGCCCATGCGCGCCCTGGTCGCCCGGCCAGGGCGTCATCAGGTTGTCCGGCCGGCCGGGCGGCTCGGGCTCCTGCGTCATCTGGCCGTCATAGCCCTGGCGGGCGAGGAGGCGGTCCACCAACCCCGGCGCCAGCATGGTGCCGAGGATGGCCTTCACCGTCGCGCCGCCGACCCAGAGCTCGCGCGGCGCCGTCAGCGCGGCCTGGACGATCCGCTCCGCCACCGGCTCCGGCTGGTGGATCGGCGGCACCGGCTGCGCCCGGCGCGGCATGTGGCTGCGCGCCCAGTCGAATTGCGGCGTGTTCACCGCCGGTAGCTGCACCATGGTGAGGCGGATCCGGCTGCCCTCGTGCTGCAACTCGGACCGCAGGGAATCGGTGAAGCCGCGGATGGCGAATTTCGCCGCGCAATAGGCGGATTGCAGCGGAATCGCCCGGTAGGCGAGGGCGGAGCCGACCTGGACGATGGTGCCGGCGTTGCGCGGGCGCATGTGCCGCAGCGCCGCCAGCGTGCCGTGCACATAGCCGAGATAGGTCACCTCCGTGACCCGGCGGTACTCCTCCGGCCTGGTGTCGTGCACCGGCGCGAAGGTGGTCGCCATGGCCGCGTTCACCCAGGTGCCGATGCCGCCGAAGACCTCCGCGGCGCGATCCGCGGCGGCGAGGATGCCGGCGGCGTCGGCGGTGTCGGCGGGCAGGGCGATGGCCCGCACGCCGGCGGCCTCGGCCTCGCGCCGCGCCGCCTCCAGCCCCTCGGTGCCGCGGGCGATCAGGGCGAGGTCGAAGCCGCGCCGCGCGAAGGCGCGCGCCGTCGCGCGCCCGACCCCGGCCGAGGCGCCGGTGATGACGACCGCACCGGGGGCGGCGCGCCTGGGGGTGATGGATGCCATGGCCGGGACCTCTGCCTCATCGGGCGCGAACACCCGGCGCGACCCTGTGGTTGCCCCGGGTGGATGCCCGGGGTGGTTGCCGGGTGGGCGCTGGCGGGCCGGCTATCCGGCCCGGCGGGCCGGCGGCGCCGCGAGGCGCGCCATCCAGCGTCCGTCCAGCCATTGCTTCAGCCGCCAGAGCCAGCGCCCCTCGAGGGCGAGGCGGCCGCGCAGCGCGATCGCGGCGCCGTCCGCCGTGCCGATCAGCGCCAGGGCCCGGCGTTGCGGGCGGATGGCGCGCGGCGCCGCGCCGCTCGCCACCCGCCGGAGATTGGCCAGCAGCGGCGCGCCCTGGCGGACCGCGAAGACGCCGGCCTTCGGCCGCGGATGCGGCAGCACCGCCGCGACGTCGCCCGCCGCGAACACCTCCGGATGCGAGATCGAGCGCAGCGTCGCGTCCACCGCGACGAAGCCCGCCGGATCGAGGGCGAGGCCGCTGCCGGCGAGCCAGGCGGGCGCCGCCGCGCCGGTCGCCCAGAGCGCCAGGTCGATGCGCAGGCTCCGCCCATCGGCGAGGCGCAGCCCCTCCGGCCCGCTGCCGACGACCTTGGCCCCGTCGATCACCGCGATGCCGCGCGCCGCCAGCGCCCGGGCGACCAGCCGGCGCCCCCAGGGGCCGGTGGCGGGCAGCAGCGCCGGCCCGGGCAGCAGCCAGAGTGCCGCCGCGCGACCCTCCTGCGCGAGGCGGCGGCGCAACGCGAAGGCCAGCTCGACGCCCGCCGCGCCGCCGCCGATGACGGCGATCCGCGCCGGGCCCGGCGGCAGGCCGTCCAGCGCCGCCGCCAGGCGGGCCGGGACGTCGCCGATCGGCCGCACCGGCAGCAGCCGGCCCTCGCCCGGCGGCAAGGGGCGCGCGACCGAGCCGGTATCGAGGGAGAGCAGGTCGTAGGGGAACCGCGCGCCGCTGGCGCAGAGGAGGTGCCGCGCCGCCGCGTCGAGCGCCGTGGCCCGGTCGTGCCGCAGCGCGACGCCGGCCGCATCGGCGAGGCGGCCGAGATCGATGCGGCAGGCGGCGGGCGGGCAGAGGCCGGCGAGGAGGGCCGGCAGCCGGCCGGAATAGAGCGGCGCCGTCTCGGCCGCGACCAGGGTGATGCGCAGCCGCGGCTCGGGCCGGCGGGCGAGGCCGTGCAGCAGGCCGAGATGCGCATGCCCGCCGCCGACCAGCAGCAGGCGTCGCCCCGCCGCGGCCGCGGGGGCGGCCGAGCTCATCGCGCCCGGTCCGCGCCGCCGAGGCCGCGGCAGAGCGGCATGGCGAGGGCACAGAGCGCCGCCATCGCCCAGAAGCCGCCGATCCCAAGCCAATCATGCAGCGGGCCGGAGGCGAACAGCAGCAGCGTGGTGGCGAGGCCGCTGCCGAGCGAGGCGAGCAGCGACTGCGCGGTCGCCGCCAGCCGGTCCGGCACCGTCTGCGCCAGGATCGCCATGGCCGCCAGGTGCTGCGCCGCGAAGGTCAGCCCGTGCAGCAGCTGGGCGAGCGCGATTGCCGGCACCGGCCCGTCGAGCGCCATGACCGACCAGCGCAGCACCCCCGCCAGGGCGGTGAGGGCGCAGAGCCCGCCGGGGCCGAGCCGGGCGAGGAGCGGCCGGCCGAACAGGAAGAACACCGCCACCTCGGCGACGACGGAGAGCGACCACAGGCCGCTGACCGCGACGGGGCCGAGGCCGGCCGCCTGCCACTCGAGCACCGCATAGCCGGCATAGAAGGCATGGCTGCCCTGGATGAGGCCGGAGACCAGCAGCAGGCGCCGGAAGGAGGGCAGCCGCAGCGTCGCGGCGATGGCCTGGCGGCCCGGCCCGGCGAGGCCCAGCCGGGCGGGGGGCGGGCCGGCCTCGGCGGGCGTCTCGGCCGGGCGCGGCAGGCGCAGCGCGGCGAGGCCGGCGAGGCCGAAGAGCAGGGCATTCAGCCAGAGCACGACCACCGGCGTGCCGGCCACCTCGGCCGCCTTGCCGGCGCCGAGGCTGGCGAGGATGAAGGCGGCGGCGCCGGCGCCCCGCACCGGGCCGTAGTGCAGGCGCGGCCGCCCCGCCTCGTGGCGGGCCGCTTCCCGCACCGCCAGCGCGTCGGGCAGCGGCCCCACCGGCGCCGTCGTCAGCGCATGCGCGATGCCGACGACCAGCAGGGGCACGAAGCCCCAGGCGAAGGCATAGCCGAGCACGCTGAGCGCGGCGCCGAGCAGCGCCGCGGCGAGCAAGGCCCGCGGCGCGCCGAGCCGGTCGGCCAGCGCGCCGGCGAGCGGCATGGTGACCAGCCGCAGCCCGGCCCCGATCGCGAGCAGCAGCGCCACCTCGGAGGGGGCGGCGCCACGGGCGACGAGCACCGCCGGCAGCAGCGGGCTGAGGACGCCCCAGCCGAGGAACAGCAGGACGAAGAGCCACAGGTAGCGCGGCAGCGCCGCGATCGGCCGGGCGGCGGCCTGGCCGCGCAGCGGGCGCAGGCGCGTCATGCCTCGCCGCCCGGACCCCGTCCCCCGCCCGGCCCCGGATCAGGACCTGAATCGGGACCCGGTTGGGCCGCCTCGCCGGGCCGGGATGCGGCCTCCGGCATGCGGCGCGGGCGCGCGGGCGAGGCGCTCGCCACCGGGGCGGGATCGGGCCCGGCGGCTGCCGTGCCGGCGCGCGGCGTCGCCGCTTCCGGCGCCTCCTCCTCCTCGGTGGGGCGCGTCTCCGGCATGGCGAACAGGGCCAGCGCGAAGGCGAGCAGCCCCGCCCCGGCCAGGGCGCCGAAGGCGAGGCCGGTGCCGTATTGCGCCGCCAGCGCCCCGGCGATGGTGGTGCTCGCCGTGGCGCCGATGCCGCTGGCCAGGCCGAACAGCCCCATGCCGGTGTTGAACAGCCGGGTGCCCCGCGTCAGGTCGGCGGCGAGCAGCGGCAGCAGGATGCCGAAGGCCGTCGCGCTGATGCCGTCCAGCGCCTGCACCAGCACCAGGGCGAAGGGGTGTTCGATCAGCGCCAGCAGCAGCCCGCGCAGCGGCAGGGCGCCGAGGCCGAGCAGCAGCAGCAGGCGGCGGCCGCGTCGTGCCGCCAGCCGGCCGAACCAGGGCGAGATCAGCGCCACCACGAGCTGCGGCACGACGATGCAGGCGGCGATGATGAGGTTGGCCATCCTGCCGGCCCGGGCCGTCGCCTCGGTGCCGGCCAGCGGCAGCATGGCGGCGTTGGAGAGGGCGAAGAGGGCGCAGCAGGCCGAGAAGATCAGCACGCCGCGATTGGTCAGCAGGCCGCGCAGCCCCTGCCAGCCGGATTGGCTGGCGGCGTGCCGCATCGCCGTCTCCCGCGGCGCCAGATCGGCGGCGCGGATGCGGCTGAGCGCCAGCATCGCCGGCAGGGTGAAGAGGGCGGTGAGCCAGAACACCGCGGCGCCGGAGACATAGGTGCCGACCAGCCCCATCAGCCCGGCGGTGATGCCGTTGCCGATGGCGCGGTAGCGCGAATTGCGGCCCAGCCGCTCGCCGAGCGCGGCCTGGCCGACCAGCGCCAGGCTGATGGCGGCGACGGCCGGGTTGAGCAGGCAGCTGGCGAAGCCGTGCAGCACCTCGGCGCCGAGCACGGGCAGGGTCTCGGGCCAGGCGGCGAAGGTCAGGGCGCTGAGGGCGAGGGAGAGCAGCGCGGCGAAGGCGACGAGGCGCTTGCGCGGCGTGGCGTCGACCAGGGCCCCGGCCGGCACCTGGCTCAGCATGGCGGTCAGGGTGCCGACGCTGAGCGCGAGGCCGATCTCGAACTCGGTCCATTCCTGGGAGGTGAGATAGACCGCGACGAAGGGGCCGAAGCCCGTCTGGACCTCGGCGAGGAAGAAATTCAGCCAGTCCAGCGCGCGGGCGCTGCGCCTGCCCTGCATGCGCGCGCCTATTTCGGCGCGGCGGGAGCGGGTGGCGCCCCAGACGCTGGATCGGGGGGCGCTGGATTGGGGGGCGCTGGATCCGGGGGCGCCGGATTGGGGGGCGTCGGCGCGGAGGGCGCCGGCGCGGCCGGGGGCGCGCCAGGCGGCGAAGCCGGGGGGGACGCCGTGGGCGCCACCGGCGGTGGCTCACTGGTCGGCGCCGCGGCGCCTGGCGTGGCTGGCGGCGCGGCCGGCGCGGCCTGCGGGTCGGCGGGCGCGGCGGGGCCGGCCGGCGGCGGCTCGGAGGCGGCGGGCGGCGCGCCCGGGGCGGGGTGGGGCGCGGGATCGGCCGGCTGCGGCGCGGCGGAGGAGGCGGGGGCGGCGCCGGCGGGCTGGCCGACCGCGTCCTGCGGCGGCGTGGCGACGATCACCGGGCCATCCGGCTTGTAATCGGGGAAGTTCTTGAGCTGGTCGCGGTCGAGGGTGAGGGTGATCGTGTTCTGGCCATTCGCGGTGGAGAAGGTCAGCGCCCGCCAGGCCACGGCGATGCGCCGCTTGCCGACGCCGAGGAAGCCGCCGAAGTCGAGGATGACGGCGCGCGGCTCGCCCGACGGATCGATCACGACATTGACGATCTGCGCGACGGTCTCGCCATCGGTGCCCTTCACCTCCCGCCCGAGCAGCCGCAGCACCGAGCCCTTCTCGATCCGCTCCGGCTGGGCGGGCGGCGGCGCGGGCTTCTCGGCGGCCGGCTTGTCCTGCGCCTGGGCGGTGGTGGCCCAGCCCAGCAGACAGCCCAGCAGGCAGCACAGGACGAGGCGATGGCTCGTCTCGGCATGGCCTGGCCGGGTTGGGCGGGGGCGCGGCAGGGCCGTGTGCCATGGCCATGGCGGCAGCCCTGTCTCTGCGGCGTGCATCTGGTCCTCCGGGACGGGTGGCGAAGATCCGGCCTCGCCAGCATGGCAGGCGATGCCCCATCCTGCCAAAGCCCGAGGCGCGGCCTGCCGTCGCGCCGGCGCGAATCGGGGCGCCGGGCCGGCGGCGCGGAGGGGGGCATGGAGCAGCGGCTGCACCGGATCGTCGTCGCCACCGGCGGCCGCGGCCTCGTCGACATCAGCCGCGAGGTCTGCGGCTGGTGCGCGGCCCAGGGCATCGATACCGGGCTGCTGACCCTCTGGTGCCGGCATACCTCGGCCTCCCTGCTGGTGCAGGAGAACGCCTCGCCCGAGATGCGGATCGATCTCGAGGCCTTCCTGGCCCGGCTCGTGCCGGATGGCGACGCGGCGCGCTACCGGCATGCCGATGAGGGGCCGGACGACATGCCGGCGCATATCCGGGCGGCGCTGACCCAGACCCAGCTCTCCATCCCGGTGCAGGAGGGGCGGCCGGTGCTGGGCACCTGGCAGGGGATCTATCTCTACGAGCACCGCACGCGCCCGCACCGGCGCGAGCTGGTGCTGCACCTGCTCGGCAGCGCCCGGGCAGGGTGACGGCTGCAACGCGGGGAGGAGGCGGCATGGACAACACGCAGGGGCTGCTGGTCGTCGGCGCGACCGGCGCGGCGGCGACGCGGCTGCTGGAGCGGGCGCGGGCGCGGCCCGGCTTCGCCGTGACCGGCCTGTCGCGGCGCCGGCCGGCGGGGGCGGAGGATTGGCTCGCGGCCGACCTGACCGATGCCGCGGCGCTGCGCCAGGCCCTCTCCGGCCGGCCGGAGATCACCGCGATCGTCTATGCCTCGCGCGCGCCGCATGCCGAGACCGGGGTGGAGGACGTGCCAGCGAACCTCGCCATGCTGCGCAACCTGCTGGATGCGGCCGAGGCGGCGCTGCCGCGCTTCCGGCACATCCACCTCATCCAGGGCGGCAAGTGGTACGGGATGCATCTCGGGCCGTTCCGCACCCCGGCGCGCGAGGACGACCCGCGGCACATGCCGCCGAATTTCTACTACGACCAGCAGGACCTGGTGGCGGCGCGCCAAGCGGCGCAGCCCGCCGGCCGCGGCTGGAGCTGGAGCGCGAGCCGGCCGAATTTCGTGCTCGATGTCGCGCCCGGCCGGGCCCGCAACATGGTCTCGACCCTCGGCGCCTATGCCGCGATCTGCCGCGAACTGGGCGTGCCCTTCGATTTCCCCGGCCGGCCCGGTGCCTGGACCGCGCTGCTCGAGGTGACGGACGCGACGCTGCTGGCCGAAGGCGTGCTGTGGATGCTCGGCGAGCCGCGCACCGCCAACCGCGCCTTCAACCTGGTGAACGGCGACAGCTTCCGCTGGTGCGATGTCTGGCCGGCCCTGGCCGCGTGGTTCGGCGTGCCGGCCGGCCGGCCGCGGCCGCTGCCGATGGCCCGCTGGATGGCCGACAAAACCCCCGTCTGGGAGCGGATCCGGGCGCGGCACGACCTGGCGCTGCCGCTGGACGCGGTGGCGAGCTGGGACTTCGCCGATTTCTTCCTCGGCCTCGACCACGACGTGATGCTGTCGATGACCGCGGCGCGCGAGGCGGGCTTCACGGGGTTCGTCGATAGCTGGCGCATGTTCGCCACGCAGATCGAGGGCTACCGCGCCGCGCGCATCCTGCCGCCGCGCTGAGCCGGGCCGCCCTGCCTGGCTGTGGTCCCGGGGCCACAGCCGGCGCGCCATCCGGGCCCAGGTGAACAAAGGCAGAAGGTTCCTGCCATCCCAGCCCAGGCCACCGCTGGGCCCGGTTGTCCGCCAGATATCCACCGGGATGTCCACGATGCTGGGGATAACTCCGCGCTTGACGCCGGGGCGCCCCGGCCGGGCTCAGCCGGGCGGGGCGGCCTGTCCCCGCGGCGCCGCCGGCGCGGCGAAGCGCGGCTGGATCTCCGTCCGCACATACCGGTCCACATGCGGCGCGCGGACGACCTCGCGGAAGATGCTCAGCGGAACCGAGGCGTAGTCGAGCTGCCGGCCATCGCGCCGGCCGAGCCGGAGCGTTCCCTCGGCCGGCGGCTCGCCGCACCAGCGGGCGAAGGCATAGGTCGGCGAGACCAGGGTGGAGGTGCTGCAGGTCTCGGCCAGGGCCGAGGCCAGGGGGGCGATCAGGAGGGCGAGGGCAAGGGGAAGTGGGCGCATGCGAGGCATCCGATGGGGTTGGCGGCGGGAGGGAGCGACGCCCGCCCGGGCGGGCGCCGAGGCGCCGACGCGGATCGCGGCAGGGTGCGCCCGGGAACTCGGATCGGGACTCAGAAGGTGAGGCGTTGGGTCTTCAGGTCGCGCGACAGCGCCTGCAGCGCCTCGTGCACCTCGAGCAGCGAGCGGCGCAGGATCGCCGCCTCGCGCTGCGCCGCCTCCGCCGCCAGTTGCGGCGGCGCGACGGTGAGCCGCTGGATGGAGACCGAACCGGCTTCCAGCGGCACCCAGAGATGCCAATAGGGGCGCCCGTCGCCGGTGCCGTGCGGCGCCCAGAGGGCCGGGTCCTCGAGGCCGGCGAGCATGCCGGCCAGGCTGTCCGGCGAGAGATCGGCCCGTCCCGCGAGCACGAGCGGGATCAGCGCCTCCCGCACCCCGTCGAGGCCGGCGACGACGCTGGCCATGGCCTGGGTGCCGTTGGCGATCACCACGAACCAGGCCGCGCCCTCCGCGCTGCTGTCGGTCGCCTCGCCCAAAGCCGCTCTCCTGCTCCACCGGATTGCTTCGATGGCGCAGGCGGCCGGGCCGGCAAAGAGGTGATGCGGCTTCGATCCGATCGCCCGCGGCAAGAGGGGGACACCGGGAGGAAGGCCATCGCTGTCCGGGCGCCGCGCCGCCTGACGGCGCAGGGAATGTGCCGGAAGAGAACGAGATGATGTCGATCTAAAAACGGTCCTGTGAACTGCGGGATGGATGGAGCGGGTTTCGTCGCGCGCGGCCTTCTTCCTAGGATGGATATTCGCTGACCCGGCAAGCGGCCTTCGCCGCATTGCCCGTGGTCCCGGCGGAAGGGTTCGGAGGGCGGCGCGGCTGGAACCGCGCCGGCGAGGCCGGGTCCTCGGGGAAGGCAACACGGTTCCACGGCGGCGCGGAGCGTCGCTGCGGAAGGCCCGGTGCGTCCGGGTCGGGCAGGGCGAGCCGCGCGGCAAACGGGCGCGCGGAGTTGCTTGGCCGTATGGTGTCACGGGATTTCCTGAAGGCGGGGCATCCGCCGACCCTCTTCGCCGCCTTCTTCTATTTCGACATGAGCTTCATGGTGTGGGTGATGCTGGGGCCGCTCGGCGTCCAGATCGCCCGCGACCTGTCGCTGAACCCGGCGCAGCGCGGCCTGATGGTCGCCGTGCCCCTGCTCTCCGGCGCGCTGCTGCGGGTGGTGAACGGCGTGCTGGTCGATCGCATCGGCCCGCTGCGCACCGGCATGATCGGCCAAGTCATCGTCATCCTCGGCCTGCTGCTCGCCTGGTGGTTCGGCGTGCACAGCTTCGCGCAGATCCTGCTGCTCGGCGTCGTCCTCGGCGTCGCCGACGCCTCCTTCGCCGTCGCCCTGCCGCTCGCCTCGCGCTGGTATCCGCCGGAGATGCAGGGCATCGCCCTCGGCATCGCCGGCGCCGGCAATTCCGGCGTCGTCTTCGCCGCGCTCTTCGCGCCCGCCCTCGCCGCCGCCTATGGCTGGACGAATGTCCTCGGCCTGGCCGCCATCCCGCTGCTCATCGCCTTCGCCACCTACCTGCTGCTGGCGCGCGAGAGTCCGGACCGGCCGCCGGCGAAATCCTTCGCCGAGTACATGGCGGTGTTCCGCCTCAGCGATGCCTGGTGGTTCATGTTCTTCTACGCCGTCACCTTCGGCGGCTTCTCCGGCCTCGCCTCCTCCCTGCCCATCTACTTCCACGACCAGTACGGGCTGGACCCGAAGACCGCCGGCTTCTTCGCCGCCGCCTGCGTCTTCGCCGGCTCGCTGGTGCGGCCGGTCGGCGGCACGCTGGCCGACCGCATCGGCGGCATCCGCGCCCTCTCCGTCATGTATGCGACGGCGGCCGTCGCCATCGGCATCGTCAGCTTCGGCCTGCCGCAGGCCTGGATGGCGCTGACGGTCTTCATCATCGGCATGCTCGCCTTCGGCATGGGCAATGGCGCGGTCTTCCAGCTCGTGCCGCAGCGCTTCCGCGCCGAGATCGGCGTCATGACCGGCCTCGTCGGCATGACCGGCGGCATCGGCGGCTTCTACCTCGCCTCCTCGCTCGGCTATTCCAAGCAGGTCACCGGCAGCTACCAGGCGGGGCTGCTGGTCTTCGCGCTGCTCGCGGCGGTGGCGCTGATCGGGCTCACCGGCATCAAGACGCGCTGGCGCACCACCTGGGGCGCCGCCACCGGGCTGGGGCGGATCTGAGCCGGCATGGCGCTCGCCCCGTTCCAGGCCGCCGCCGATGCCGGCACGCATTGTCCCTATTGCGCCATGCAATGCGCCATGCGGCTGGAATGGCGGGACGGCCGGCCGGAGGCGGTGCCGCGGGACTTCCCGACCAGCCGCGGCGGCCTCTGCCGCAAGGGCTGGACGGCGGGCGAGATGTACGCCGCCGCCCGCCCGGCAGGGCCGCTGCTGCGCGACCGGCGCGACGCGCCGCTGCGCCCGGCGGGCTGGGAGGAGGCCTTCGACCGCATCGCCGCCGGCCTCCGCGCCGCCCAGGCGGCGGGCGGGGCGGATGCGGTCGGTGTCTTCGGCGGCGGCGCCCTGAGCAACGAGAAGGGCTATGCGCTCGGCAAATTCGCCCGGCTCGTCCTCGGCACCCGCCACATCGACTACAACGGCCGCTTCTGCATGGCCTCCGCCGCCGCGGCGGGCGGGCGCGCCTTCGGCCTCGATCGCGGCCTGCCCTTCCCGCTGTCCGACATCCCCGAGGCGCGGGCCATCCTGATCGCCGGCGGCAACCCCGCCGAGACCCTGCCGGTGATGATGCAGTACCTGGAGGCGCAGCGCGCCGCGGGCGGCCAGCTCATCGTCGCCGATCCGCGGCGCAGCGCGACCGCCGCCATGGCCGATCTGCACCTGCAGCTCACGCCGGGCAGCGACGCGGCGCTCGCCGCCGGCATGCTGCATGTCGCGGTGCGCGACCGGCTGCTGGACGAGGGCTTCATCGCCGCGCGGACCAGCGGCTTTCCCGCCGTGCGCCGCGCCGTCGCCGCCTGGTGGCCGGACCGGGTGGAGCGGGTGGCCGGCGTGCCCGAGCGCCTGCTGGTCCGCGCCACCCACATGCTGGCCGAGGCGGCAACGGCGATGATCCTCTCCGGCCGCGGGCCGGAGCAGCAGAGCCACGGCGTCGCCAACGCGCTCGGCTACATCAACCTCGCGCTCGCCCTCGGCAAGGCCGGGCGGCGCGGCTGCGGCTGGGGCACGCTGACCGGCCAGGGCAACGGCCAGGGCGGCCGCGAGCACGGGCAGAAGGCGGACCAGCTTCCCGGCTACCGCAGCATCCTCGATCCGGCGCATCGCGCGGCGGTGGCGGCGGTCTGGGGCGTGCCGCCCGAGCGCATCCCCGGCGCCGGCGTCTCGGCCTGGGAGCTGCTGCAGCGCTGCGGCCGGCCGGATGGCATCCGGGCGCTGCTGGTGCATGGCTGCAACCTGCTCGTCGCCGCCCCCGATGCCGCGGCGCTGCGCGCGCGGCTCGCCGGGCTCGACCTGCTGGTCGTCGCCGATCCCTTCCTCTCCGAGACCGCCGAGCTCGCCGATGTCGTCCTGCCCGTCGCCCATTGGGCCGAGGAGGAGGGGACGATGACGAACCTGGAAGGGCGGCTGCTGCTGCGCGAGCGGCAGGCATCGCCGCCGCCCGGGGTGCGGACCGATCTCGAGGTCCTGCAGGCGATCGCCGCGCGGCTGGGCCGCGGCGGGCTGGTGAGCGCCGAGCCGCGCGCGGTGTTCGAGGAGCTGCGCCAGGCCAGCGCCGGCGGCGCCGCCGACTATGCCGGCATCACCTGGGAGCGGATCAAGGCCGAGCAGGGCGTCTTCTGGCCCTGCCCGGCGCCCGACCATCCCGGCACGCCGCGCCCCTTCGAGAGCCGCTTCGCGACGCCCGACGGCCGCGCCCGCTTCCACCTGGCCGAGCACCGCGCCGCGGCCGAGGAGACGGATGCCGACTACCCGATGCTGCTCACCACCGGCCGGGTGCTGGCGCATTACAACTCCGGCACCCAGACGCGCCGCGTCGAGGCGCTGCTGCAGGCCGATCCGGCCCCCTATGTCGAGATCCACGCCCAGGTGGCGCGCGGCCTCGGCATCGCCGAGGGCGAGGTGGTGCGCCTGGTGACGCGGCGCGGCGCCGTCACGCTGCCGGCCCGCCTGGCGCCCGGCATGCGCCTCGATACCGTCTTCGTGCCCTTCCACTGGGGCGGGCGCGAGGCGGTGAACCTGCTGACCAATCCCGCCCTCGATCCGGTCTCGCGCATTCCCGAGTTCAAGGTCTGCGCCGTCCGCATCGAGCGCGTCCCACCCAGCCACGGGGAGAGTCCGGCATGACCATGGAGACGACACCACGCTTCCTCAACGGCACCTTCCCGTTCGAGGGCCGCGGCCTGGGCTCGCCGATGCTGCTGCATCCGAGCCTCTGCTACACCGTGCCGGCCGACAGGCGGGCCCAGCTCATCTATTTCCGCGCCGGGCACTCCGCCGATGCGCTGGTCAGCCTGGTGCTGATGCGCGCGGGCAAGCCGATGCGCCTGTTCCCGCTCGGCGCCAAGGGGGCGATGCACGTGCCGCTGGCGGTGGTGGAGGACCTCTTCCCCGAGACGCCGCTCGAGCTCCACATCGCCGCGCCGCCGGGCGTCAGCGGCGAGGTCGTGGTCGATATCGGCCTGATGGAAATCTGAGGAGACGCGCATGGCGAAGCGGAAACTGGTCGTCATCGGCAATGGCATGGCGGGCGCCCGGGCGGTGGAGGAGGTGCTCGCGCGGGGCGGGGCCAAGCTGTTCGACATCACCATGTTCGGCGACGAGCCCTACGGCAACTACAACCGCATCCTGCTGTCGAACATCCTGAGCGGCATCCAGGATGCCAGCGAGATCTTCCTCAACCCGCTCGACTGGTATGCCGAGAACGGCATCACCCTGCATGCCGGCTCGCCGGTCACCGAGGTCGACCGCTTCGCCAGGGTGGTGCAGGCGGCGAACGGCGTCAGGGCCGGGTATGACGTGCTGCTGATCGCCACCGGCAGCCGCGCCTTCATCCCGCCCATCCCCGGCATCTTCCTCGGCGAGCGCCGGCTCAAGCCCGGCGTCTTCGGCTTCCGCACCATCGACGACTGCGAGGGCATCGCCGCCGCGGCGGGCGAGGGGCGCAAGGCCGCCGTGATCGGCGGCGGCCTGCTCGGGCTCGAGGCGGCGCGCGGCCTGCTGCAGCATGGCTGCGAGGTGCATGTCATCCATCTGGCGGGCCACCTGATGGAGCAGCAGCTCGACACCCAGGGCGGCGCCATCCTGCGCAGGACGATGGAGGGCATGGGCATCCAGGTCCATGTCGGCACCTCGACGGGCCAGGTGCTGGGCGAGGAGCGGGTGACCGGCCTCGCCTTCAAGGACGGCACCGTCCTCGATTGCGAGCTGGTGGTCGTCGCCGCCGGCATCCGGCCGAATTCCGAGATCGGGCTGCGCGCCGGGCTGACGGTGGAGCGCGCCATCGTCGTCGACAACCACATGCGCTCGGTCGACGACATGAACATCTATGTCGTCGGCGAGTGCGCGCAGCATCGCGGCCGCGTCTATGGCCTGGTGGCGCCGCTCTGGGACCAGGCCAAGGTCTTCGCCGAGCATGTGACGGAGAGCAACCGGGACGCCGCCTATCACGGCTCGAAGCTCGCCACCAAGCTGAAGGTGATGGGCGTCGAGCTGGCCTCCATGGGCGTGACGGAACCCTCCGAGGAGCGGGACGAGGTCATCCAGTTCAGCGAGCCGCGGCGCGGCACCTACAAGAAGCTGATCGTGCGCGACGGGCGGCTGATCGGCGGCATCCTGATGGGCGACATCAGCAAGGCCGCCTATCTCATGCAGGCCTTCGACCGCGACAGCCCGCTGCCCGAGGAGCGCCTCTCGTTGCTCTTCGACCTCGGCGCGCCGCCGCAGAAGGTGACGCTCGACGAGATGCCGGCCGAGGCGCAGGTCTGCAATTGCAACGGCGTCAGCAAGGCGGCGATCGGCCAATGCGTCGCTGGCGGCAACCGGACCCTGGCGGCGGTGATGAACGCCACCCGCGCCGGCAAGGGCTGCGGCTCCTGCAAGGGGCTGGTCTCCGACCTCGTCGCCTGGTTCGCGGGCGGCGAGGTGGAGGAGGATCCCTCGGTCCACTGGTACGTGCCGGGCATCCCCCTGCGCAAGCCGGAGCTGATCGAGGCCATCCGCGAGAAGGAATTGAAATCCGTCTCCGCCGTCTTCCGCGAGCTCGGCGGCGGCATCGAGGATGCGAATGCCAAGCCGGCCCTCGCCTCCCTGCTCGCGGTGGTGTGGAAGGGCGACCATGTCGCCGAGCCGGATGCCCGCTTCATCAACGAGCGCATCCACGCCAACATCCAGAAGGACGGCACCTTCTCCGTCGTGCCGCCCATGCCGGGCGGGGCCACCACCCCGGCGGAGCTGCGCCGCATCGCCGAGGTGGCGGAGCGGTTCAACGTGCCGCTGGTGAAGCTGACGGGCGGCCAGCGGATCGACCTGCTCGGCGTCCGGAAGGAGGACCTGCCGGCGGTCTGGGCCGCGCTCGGCACCGTCTCCGGGCATGCCTACGGCAAGACCTTCCGCACCTGCAAGGCCTGCGTCGGGACGGAGTTCTGCCGCTTCGGCCTCGGCGACAGCATCGCCCTGGCGCGGAAGATCGAGGACCGCTTCAAGGGCATCGACAGCCCGCACAAGATGAAGCTGGCGACCACGGGCTGCCCGCGCAACTGCTCGGAGGCGCTGATCAAGGATGTCGGCTTCGTCGCGGTCGGCGACGGCAAGTGGGAGATCTATGTCGGCGGCGCAGGCGGCTCGCATGTGCGCAAGGGCGACCTGCTCTGCACCGTCGCCTCGCACGAGGAGGCGCTGCTGCTCGGCGGCCGCTTCATGCAGTACTACCGCGAGGAGGCGAAGTACAAGGAACGCACCTATACCTGGATCGAGCGCGTCGGCATCGAGCGCGTCCGCGCCGTGGTGGTGGAGGACAGCGAGGGCATCGCCGCCCGCCTCGACGCCGCGATGCAGGAGTCGGTCGATGCCTATGTCGATCCCTGGAGCGAGCTGATCAAGCAACGGGAGACGACGCGCTTCGCCTCCCTCATCCCGGCGGGAGAATGAGCATGGAGGCCGAACGCGTGCTCTGCCGCCTGGCGGACATCCCGCCGGGCGAGGGCCGGACCTTCGAGGTGGGGGGCGAGCGCATCGCCGTCTTCCACACCCGCGCCGGCGGCGTCTTCGCCACGGCGGCGGACTGCCCGCACAAGGCCGGCCCGATGGCCGACGGGCTGGTCGGCGGCACCACCGTGACCTGCCCCTTGCACGAGCGGGTCTACGATCTGCGCAGCGGCAAGGAGTTGTCGGGGGAGTGCGACATCGCCGTCTATCCGGTGCGCCTCAGCGCCGATGGGCAGGTCGTCATGCCCGCGCCCGTCGCGGCCGTGGCCGGCTGAGCGGCGTCCCCACCCCGCCCGGGGCCTCGGCCGATCCGGCCCAGCCCGTTGTTCCGTCACGGTTTCCGCCGCCTCCGGCGATGCCGGGGGGCATGACGATGCGCCAGACCGGCCGCGCGCCGCCTCTGATGGCTGCCCTCGGGGCATGGACCGCGGTAGGCTGCCGGTGTCCCCGCCCCGGTGGGCCGTCCGCGACCGCGGCGCCGCCGCCGGGCGGGACGCCATGAGGGAGGCGAAGCATGTCCACCACCATCGCGACCCCGCCCGCCGCCGGCCGGGCCGCTGCCGGGCCCGGCAGCGGGACGGTGACCCCGGGCACCGCGCCCTTCGACACGCAACGGCTGGACGACCTGCTCGCCGCGGCCGATGTCGACGCGGTCGTCACCACCTCGCGCCAGGCCGCGCAATACCTGCTCGGCGGCTACAGCTTTCCCTTCTTCGACCATCGCGACGCCATCGGCCTCAGCCGCTACATGCCGGTGGTCGTCTATGTGCGGGGCCGCCCCGACCTGACGGCCTATATCGCGCACCGGCTGGAGAAGCACGAGCACCAGCTCGGCCGCTTCTGGACGCCGGTGGTGAAGACCGTCTCCGGCACCACCACCGATGCCACCGAGAATGCCATCGCCTATCTGCGCAGCCTCGGCCTGCCGCTGCGGCGCATCGGCGTCGAGCCCGCCTTCCTGCCCTCGGACGCGGCGGCGCTGCTGCGCGACGGGCTGCCGAATTGCGCGCTGATCGATGTCGCCCAGCCGCTCGAGCGGCTGCGCGCCCGCAAGAGCCCGGCCGAGCTCGCCATGCTGCGCGAGGCCTCGGAGCGGGTGGTGGAGTCGATGCTGGCCACCTTCGCCGCCTGCCGGCCGGGCCTGAGCAAGGCGGCGGTGGCCGAGCGGCTGCGGCGGGAGGAGGAGGGGCGCGACCTCACCTTCGAATATTGCCTCATCACCGCGGGCGAGAGCCTGAACCGCGCCGCCTCCGCCCAGGAATTCCGGCCGGGCGACATCCTCTCCCTCGATTCCGGCGGCCGTTATCAGGGCTATATCGGCGATCTCTGCCGCATGGGGATCCTGGGCGAGCCGGACAGCGAGCTGCAGGACCTGCTCGGCGCCGTCGAGGCGATCCAAGCGAAGGCGCGCGGCATGGTCCGGGCCGGCACCCCCGGCGGCGCGGTGCAGGCGGCGGGGGAGGCGGCGGCCGCCGCCTCGCCGCTCGCCAAGCACCTGGAGTTCCTGGCCCATGGCATGGGGCTGGTGCAGCACGAGGCGCCCTGGCTGACGGCGCATGGGCCCATCCCCTATGCCGCGCATGACGCTGAGCGCCCGCTGGAGGCGGATATGGTGCTCTCGGTCGAGACGACGCTGCTGCATCCGAAGCGCGGCTTCATCAAGCTCGAGGACACGATCGTCGTCACCGAGACGGGTTGCCAGCCCCTCGGCGATGCCGGCCGCGGCTGGAACCGCTGCGGCACGGCGGCGTAGCGCTGCTGCCGCCCTGCCGGGCCGGATGGTGGTTCGGCGAGGCCGCATGGCGGCCTCGCGGGGGGCTCAAAGCTGCGCCTCGACCGGCAGCAGGCGGATCAGCCCGGCCAGCACCCGGCGCGAGAGCGAGGCATCGGGCTCGTGGCGCGCCGTCGCCGGCCGCTCCAGCGCATCCTCGGCCGACCAGCACAGCCTTCCCTCCGCGAGCGTCACCCGCCAGCTGCGCGACGGGTCCGCCAGGCGCTGGTGCTCGGCCCGCAGCTCGCGCGCCAGCTCCGGGCTCTCGGCGAAGATGCCCATCTCGGTGTTGAGCGCGGCCGAGCGGGGATCGAGGTTGAAGGAGCCGACGCAGACCGTCGTCTCGTCCACCACGAAGGCCTTGGTGTGCAGGCTGGCGCCGCGCGAGCCGAAGAGGCTGGTCGCCTCGTCGCCGCTCGGCTTGAGCTCGAACAGCAGGATGCCGGCCTCGAGCAGCGCGCGGCGATAGCGGGCATAGCCGCCATGCACCGCGACCACGTCGGTCGCGGCGAGGGAGTTGGTGATGACCGCGACATGCACGCCGCGCCGCACCAGGGTGGTGAGCAGATCCAGCCCGGCCGCGCCCGGCACGAAATAGGGCGAGATGAGCAGCGCCTCGCGCTGCGCCAGGCGCAGCGCATCGGCCGCCTCGGGCCCGATGCCGCCGGCGGCGCGCGCCCGGCGCCGGGCCCCGAGGCCGCGCTTCGCCTTCTCCGGCGGGTCGGCGACGATCCGGATCGCCGTCTCCGGCACGCCGACGAGGCGGTCCTCCAGGCAGGCCGAGAGGCGGCTGCCCTCCGGCGAGCGGGCGAGGAAGCGCCGCGCCTCGGGGGCCACCGCGGCGGATTGCAGGCGGCGGCGCAGGCTCGCCAGCCCGCCGCGGGCATTGCCGGCCGGGCTCAGCTCGCGCGCGGGGCGGGCGAAGGGGCTGCGCCAGTAGCGCTCGAAGACCGCGGTCGCCTGCGCGGCGGCGCGGCCGGCGAGCAGCAGGTCGAGGTCGCGGAAATTGAACTCCTCGGCCGCGTCGAAATACTCGTCCGCCAGGTTGCGGCCGCCGGCGATGGCGACGCGGCCATCGGCGATCCAGGCCTTGTTGTGCATGCGGCGGTTGAGGTGCCAGCCGCCCAGCAACATCTCGAGCGCATAGCCGAGCCAGCCGAAGGCGCGCCAGCGGGTGCCGTTGAACAGCCGCACCTCGATCTGCGGATGCGCATCGAGGGCGGCGATCGCCCGTTCCTGGCCGAGGGCGAAGACGTCGTCGAGCAGCATGCGCACCCGCACGCCGCGATCGGCCGCCCGCAGCACCTCCCCGGCCAGCAGGCCGCCGGTCAGGTCGCCGTGCCAGAGATAGTATTGCAGGTCGAGGCTGCGGCCGGCCGCCCGCGCCGTCGCCGCCCGCACGGCGAAGGCCTCCGTCCCGCGCACCAGCAGCGCCGCCCCGGTCGCGGCGCCGAGCCGGCCGGTCACCGTATCGACCGCCCGGTCGAGCGCCGTCATGCCGCGCGCCGCCGGGGCCTCCGAAGCCTGCAGGCTGGCCGCCGGCGGACGCGTCTCCGATCCATGGCGAGCCAGCACCCAGTTCCTCCGCAACCTTTCCGCACCCGGGACGGGGTCTCAACGGCCGAGCCGGCCGCGGGTTTGGGCGTCGGGCCGGCAGGCGCCCGGCCGGGGCGTCACGCCGCCGCGGCCAGGTCCGATCGCGCCGGCTGCTGCGCCGGCGGCAGCCGCACCTGCGCCTTCAGCGGCAGGTGATCCGAGGCGAGGCGCGCCAGCGGCGTGTCATGCGCCTCCACCCGCAGCACCTGTGCCTGGGCGCAGCCGAGGATGCGGTCGAGCCGCAGGAAGGGGCGGCGCGAGGGAAAGCTCGGCGGCCCGCCGGTGACGCCGCCGAAGACCGCCTCAAGACCGGTCAGCGCGTTCCGCGCCCGGTTGAGCCGCCATTCGTTCAGGTCGCCGAGCAGCAGCGTCGGCATGTCCGTGGGCTGCCCCGCCTTCCCCTGGCCCGCCTTCCCTTGGCCGATCGCGGCCAGCACCGTCTCCACCTGCCGGGTGCGGCAGCGGCGCAGCAGGCCGAAATGCGCCGCCACCACGCGCAGCCTGTCGGTCCGGCCGGGCAGGGTGAGCTCGGCGATCACCGCGCCGCGCGGCTCGGCGCCGGGCAGGTCGATCCGCCGCAGCTGCCAGCGCGTGCCCGGCCGCACCAGCAGCGCATTGCCATGCCAGCCCATGCCGTCCGGCAGGTCGGAGACGGGCAGCGGCTGCAGGCCGGTGGCCTGCGCCAGCCGCGCCGGGTCGAGCAGGGCGGTGCGCCGGCCGAAACGGCGATCCACCTCCTGCAACGCCACCAGATCGGCGCCGAGCTCGGCGAGCACCGCGACCACGCGGCCGGGGTCGAACTGCCCGTCGGTGCCGACGCATTTGTGCACGTTGTAGGAGGCGACGCTCAGCTCGATGCCCGGCGTCCCGGCGGGCGCCTCCGGCATCGCCGGCAGGGGCTCGGCGGCGCGGCGGAGAGGGGCGGCGCGCGGCGAGGCACCGGGATGGGAGGAGCGGAGGCTGGGCACGGGCGATCCTGCATGGGTTGCGCGGTGGGGGCGATGACGACCCGGCCCATAGATGGGATGGGCGCGCGGCCGGTCCAGGGGATGCGCCAAGGCTTCTCGCCATACGGCTTTGTATGGACGCAGCAATTCA
The DNA here is from genome assembly GCF_003258945.1 of Roseicella frigidaeris. Taxonomy (GTDB): domain Bacteria; phylum Pseudomonadota; class Alphaproteobacteria; order Acetobacterales; family Acetobacteraceae; genus Paracraurococcus; species Paracraurococcus frigidaeris. The sequence continues at coordinate 632,654 of NZ_QLIX01000001.1, forward strand.
ACCCAGCGCCCGAGGATGGGTAGATCCCGAATGGCCGGTCTCCCGTGCATGGCGACCGGGAGGCCCGGCCCGATAGGCTGCCAGAACGCTCCGTCGGGCGGCGGGTTGAGGCCGCCGGCCCGGAGCGGCCGGGCGCCCGCATCATCGCGCCGCCCGGCGCCGCTCGCCAAGGCCGGTCGCGGCGGGGAGGGCGCCGGTCAGGCGGCGCAGGCCCGGATCACCCGCTCGCCGAAGCGCGGCAGGCTCTCCTCCAGATCGGGCAGGAAGGCATGCACCGGCAGGACGACGCGGCCGATGCCGCGCCGCCGGCGCTCCTCCACCGCCGCCAGCGGGTCCTGGCCCGAGCCGGGAAGCGCGCCCGGGCAGCCGGCCAGAATCTCGATCGCCGCCGGGTCGCGCCCCGCCGCCTCGGCGCTGCGCCGGACCAGGTCGAGCAGCGGCATGGTATCCATCTGCGCGCCGATCGAGGGGAAGAAGCCGTCGCCGAGCCGCCCGGCGCGGCGCGCCGCCGCCTCGGAATGGCCGCCGACGATGATCGGCACCGAGCGCGCCACCGGCTTCGGGGTGCAGGTCATGCCCTCGAAGGCGACGAAGCGGCCGGCGAAGCGGGCATTGTCCTCGCGCCAGAGGGCGCGCATGGCGGCGACATACTCATCCGCCCGGCGGCCGCGCTCCGCGAAGGGCACGCCGAGGGCGGCGAACTCCTCGGCCAGCCAGCCGACGCCGATGCCGAGCTCGATCCGGCCGCCGCTCATCGCATCCAGGGTCGCCACCTGCTTGGCCAGGACCAGCGGGTTGCGCAGCGGCAGGATGATGACGCCGGTCATGAAGCGCAGGCGGGTCGTCGCCGCGGCGGCGAAGGCCATCCAGATCAGCGGGTCCGGCATGGCGCTGAACTGGCTCCCCGGCAGGCGGCCGCCGGCGGCATAGGGATAGACGCTCTCATAGGTCTCCGGCAGCACGACATGGTCGACGGCGAAGACGGAGTCGAACCCCGCCGCCTCGGCCAGCCGCGCCAGGCGGGCGGCGCCGGCGGCGTCGGGGAAGGTGTTGTTGCCGAAATGCAGGGCGAATTTCATCGCGGAGGCTCCTCCCTGGAGCAGTCTTGCAGGGTGCCGGAAGCTTGCCGGCGGCGCGCCCGCCGCGTCCAGCCGCCGGGAACCCCGCGGCGCCGCGGGTTCCCGGCCGCGCCCGGTCTGCCCGACGGCGGATGGGCGTCCGCAATGGAACGCCCATCCGCCGTCGCTCCTTGTTCGCCGGAGCCGATTCACGCGCCCGGGCATTCACGCCCGCCCACGATCCGCTCTACCCTGCCTGCAAGCAGACGAGCCGCCCGGTGCCGATGGGTGGCCATGGGGGAAACAGGCCGATGACCATCCACCGCAGGCTCGGGGCGCCATGCGCCGCAGGCTGAGCCCGGGGCCGCTCCGCCGCCGGGCGCTGCCCGGCCTCGCCGCCGCGCTGGCGCTGCCCGGGATGCTGCCAGGGGCGTTGCCAGGGGCGTTGCCTGGCCTGGCCCGCGCCCAGGGGCGTGGCCCGGAGGGCTGGCCGCAGGGACGGCCGGTCAGCCTCGTCATTCCCTTCCCGCCCGGCGGCGCGACCGACATCGTCGCCCGGATCCTGCAGGACGACTTCACCGAGCGCTTCGGCGCCAGCTTCGTGCTCGACCACAAGCCGGGCGCCTCCACCACCCTCGGCACCCGCGCCGTGGCGCGGGCGAAGCCCGATGGCATGGTGCTGCTGCTCGGCAGCAACTCGGCCCTGTCGCAGGCGCCCTATGCCTTCCGCAACCTCGGCTACGACCCGCAGACGGATTTCACGCCGATCAGCCTGCTCTATGCCTCGGCCTATCTGCTGGTGGCGCATCCCCGCTGGGGCAGCTTCGAGGCGATGATGGCGGCGGCGCGGCAGAAGCCCGGCACGCTGACCTATGGCAGCTGGGGCGTTGGCTCCACGGCGCATCTGCTGATGCTCGACATGCTCGGGCGGAGCGGGGTGGAGATGCTGCACGTCCCCTTCGCCGGCCCGGCCCCGGCGCTGACCGAGATCCTGGCCGGGCGCGTCGACATGATGTTCTCCACCTTCGGGCCGGCCCGGGCGCATGTGCAGGAGGGCCGGCTGCGGGCCCTCGGCACGCCGCACGAGCAGCGGCTCGCGGCGATGCCGGCGGTGTCGACCATGGGCGAGCTTGGCCTGCCCGGCCTCGTCGTCAGCGCCTGGTGGTGCCTCGCCGGCCCGGCCGGCTTGCCGGCGCCGCTGGCCACCGCGCTCGGGCAGGCGGTGCCGGAGGCCCTGGCCCGGCCGGCGGCGCAGCGCCTGATGGAGGAGTTCGGGCTGCTGCCGCTGCCCCTCGGCGCCGCGGCGCTGCGCGAGCGCATCCGCCACGATCTCGCGCTGAATGGCGAGCTGATGCGCAAGGCGGGGATCACGCCCGAATAGGCGGGGTCCGGTGCGGGGCCATCGACAGCCCCCTCATGCCGGCGTGTGCCTCAGGGCCCCCGACCGCCGGCGCCTTCCAGCGGCCTGGCGGCGCGCCGCCCGTCCGGGGCCCCGGATCGGCCGGGCGACCGGTCCGCCGGCCTCATACCAACGGCATGAAGGCTTCCTTCATGCCGAGCGCCCGAACGGGCGCCGCCGGTCGAGCCGCAAGGCGCGCCTGTCGGCGCGATGCGGCGAAGCCAAGCAACTGTCTTTTGTGTGAATGTGGTGTTTTAGGCTGGGGCGTAGGGTTTGTTGTCGCGGATGAGTGCGTTGGCGAGGACGATGAGCT
>NZ_QLIX01000010.1 GCF_003258945.1 Roseicella frigidaeris
GCGCCCAAGTCTCTATCCCAGCGCCAAAGACACAAGCGAACCGGAGGTTCGCGCCCGGCGTCTGAGGGGCCGGTGATGGGTCACCAGCAACGGCCGTTCGTATAAGGCTTGGAGATCGGCATGCAGAAGGTCGCCCTCGTCACCGGCGCCGCGCGCGGCATCGGCCTCGGCACGGCGCGGCGCTTCCTCGCCGAGGGCTGGCGGGTGGCGCTGCTCGATATCGACGCGGCGGGGCTGGAGGCCGCGGCCGCCGGGCTCGGCGCGGCCGACCGGGTGCTTGCGCTGCCCTGCGACGTCGCCGAGCCCGGCGCGGTCTTCCCCGCCGTGCAGCGCGCCGCCGCGCGATTCGGCCGGCTGGACGCGCTGGTGAACAATGCCGGCACCGCGGTGTTCAAGCCGCTGCTGGAGACGACGCCCGAGGAATGGAACCGCGTGCTGGCGGTGAACCTGACCGGCCCCTTCCTCGCCACCCAGGCCGCCGCGCCGCTGATGGCGGAGGGCGGCGGCGGCGCGGTGGTGAACGTCACCTCCATCTCCGGCCTGCGCGCCTCGACGCTCCGCGTCGCCTACGGCACCAGCAAGGCGGCGCTGGCGCATCTGACGCGGCAGCAGGCGGTGGAGCTCGCCGCGCTCGGCATCCGCGTCAATGCCGTGGCGCCGGGGCCGGTCGAGACCGCCATGGCCAAGGCGGTGCACACGCCGGAGATCCGGCGCGATTACCACGACGCCATCCCCCTCGCCCGCTACGGGCTGGAGGAGGAGCTGGCGGAGGTCATCGTCTTCCTCTGCGGCGAGCGCGCGAGCTACCTCACCGGCCAGGAGATCGCCGTCGATGGCGGCTTCGACGCCGCCGGCATCGGCCTGCCGACGCTGCGGCAGGCGCGGCGCAACCTGTAGCGCGTCGCAGGCCAGCGGACCGGCCCCCGCAAGGCGCCCGTCGAAACCGTCGCTGCCCGTTGCCCTGCCGCGGCTTCGCCGCGACAGGCTGTGACGGATCCTCGACCCGCAGCGAATCACGGGGCCCCCGCGAAGACGCGCAGCGGCTTCGTGGGGAGCTACCGCATCGGCGGCGCCACCATCAGCCCGCCCCGGGTCCAGAGGTCGTTCGGCCCACGCGGCAGCTGCGCCGGGCTGTCCTTGCCGAGATGCCGGTCGTAGATCTCGCCGTAATTGCCCACCGCCCTGATGGCGTTCAGCATCCAGGCGCGGTCGAGGCCGAGCGCCGGGCCCAGCTCGCCGGTCTTGCCGAGCAACCGCTGCACCGCCGGGCTCGGGCTCTCGGCCAGCATCTTGCCGGCATTCTCGCGGGTGATGCCGAGCTCCTCCGCCTCGACGAGGCCGTAGACCACGTAGCGGATGATGTCGAACCACTGGTCGTCGCCCTGCTTCACCGCGGGCGCGTAGGGCTCCTTGCTGATGCGGTCGGGCAGCAGCCGGTGCGCCCGGGCGTCCGGGAAGGCGGCGCGGATGGCGGCGAGCTGGCTGGCATCGCCGGTGTAGCTGTCGCACCGGCCGCTCTCATAGGCGCGGCGCGCCTCGTCCTTGTCGGCGAAGATCACCGGCGTGAAGCGCACGCCCGTGTTGCGGCTCCAGTCCTGCAGGTTCAGCTCATGCGTGCTGGCCGAGACGAAGCAGATGGTGGCGCCGTCGAGCTGCTTCGCGCCCGTCACGCCGCTGTCGGCGCGCACCAGGAAGCCCTGGCCGTCGTAGAAATTCGGCGCGGTGAAATTGAGGCCGAGCTGGGCGTCGCGGAGGAAGGTCCAGGTGGTGGTGCGGGTCAGCACCTCCACCTGCCCCGTCACCAGGGCCGGGAAGCGGTTCTGCCCGGTCAGGTGCTGCCAGACCAGCTTCTCCGGGCTGCCGAGCACCGCGGCGGCGAAGGCGCGGCAGAGATCGGCATCCATCCCCTGCCAGACGCCGCGGCTGTCCGGCTGGCTCCAGGCCGGATCGCCGGTCGAGATGCCGCAGGAGAGCGCGCCGCGCGCCCGGACCGCGGCGAGGGTCGGGCCAGGCGCAGCCGGCTGCGCGGCCGCCAGGCCCGGGGCCAGCAGGGACAGGACCAGGCCGGCCCCTCGCAACAGGCGCATCGGCCTCCTCCTCCTCGTCATCGGCGCCCGGCCAGGAGCGGCCCGGCGCCCAGCAGCAGCAGCGCCCCGGCGCCGATGCCGAGGCGCAGCAGGTCCGGCACGCCGTGGTAGAAGGCCGCGAGGAAGCCCGCGGCCGCCAGCAGCAGCCGCGCCACCGGGCCCATCGGCCGCAGCAGGAAGCCGGCATAGGCGGCGCAGAGCGCGGTCAGCGCCACCACCTGGATCGCGGTCGCCACCAGCACCGCGCCGAGGCCGCCGCGCAGCATGATCCCGGGGTCGTAGAGGAAGGCGAAGCCCACGGTGAAGCCGGCGATGCCGAAGCGCGTCGCCTCCATGCTGGTGACGAGCGGGCTGGCGCGGGCGATCGCCGCCGCCGCGAAGGCCGCCGCCGCGACGGGCGGCGAGGCATCCGCCAGCACCGCGAAGTAGAAGATGAAGAGATGCGCCGGCAGCACCAGCGCCGCCTGCGGCACGCCGAGCGCGGCCGAGCCGAGCTCGAGGATCTGCGGCACGCCGATGGCCGCGGCGATGATGTAGGAGGGCGTGGTCGGCAGCCCCATGCCGAGCACCAGCACCGTCACCGCCAGCAGCACCAGCAGCAGCGGGAAGCTGCCCGCCGCCAGGTCCTTGATGATGCCGCCGAGCGCCACGACCATCCCCGTCGCGGTCAGCGCCGAGACGACGATGCCGGCGCCGGCGATGGAGACGGCGAGCGGCGCCATGGTCAGCCCGGCATTGGCCAGGCTCTCCAGGATGGCGCGGGGCCCCATGCGGCTGCGTCGGCGCAGCGCAGCGGTGGCGACCATGGCGATGGTCGCCCAGAAGGCGGCGAAATTGCCGCTCCAGCGCTCCGTCATCAGCCAGACCAGCAGCGCCACGGGCAGGATCAGGTGCGCATCCTGCGCCACCTCGCGCCAGGGCGGGATGTCGGCCGCCGGCATCGGCGCCATGCCGGCCTTCTTCGCCTCGACATGCACCGCGACCAGGATGGCGAAGTAGTAGAGGACGGCGCCGATCGCCGCCGCCACCACGATGTCGCCATAGGCGATGCCGGTGATCTCGGCCATGACGAAGGCGGCCGCGCCCATCACCGGCGGCATCAGCGCGCCGCCGACCGAGGCGGCGCTCTCGATCCCGCCGGCGATCGCCGGCCGGTAGCCGATGCGGACCATCAGCGGGATGGTCATGGCGCCGGTGGTGATGACGTTGGAGACGCTGCTGCCGCTCATCGTGCCGAACAGGCCGGAGGTGATGACCGCGACCTTGGCCGGGCCGCCGGTGAAGCGCCCGGCGACGGCGGCGCCGAGGTTGCTGAACAGCCGGCCGGTGCCGCTGCCCTGCATGAAGGCGCCGAAGATGATGAAGACGGCGATGGTGGTGGCGACGATGCCGGTGAGCGGCCCGTAGACCCCGCCGGCCGAGGGCACCAGCCAGGAGGCCTCGAGGATCTCGTTCGGGGTGAAGGGCCGGGTGTTCAGCACGCCCGGCAGCCAGTGGCCCCACTGCATGTAGGCGAGGCTGATGATCACCATCCAGGCGAGGCCGACCTCGACCGCGCGGCGCGTCGCCTCCAGCAGGGTGACGATGGCGAGCACCGCCAGCACCGCCATGGTGGGCGTGAAGGGATCGACATACTCCATGCGGTCGGAGACATCGGCCCAATGCGCCATCACCCAGGCATGCGGCGCGGCGGCGGCGGCGGCCCAGAGCCAGTCGGGCAGGCTCGGGCGCCCCTTCGGCGAGGCGGCCCGGGCCGGGTAGAGCAGGAAGAGCGGCGGGACGAAGACCAGCAGGTGGAAGCCGCGCGTGGTGAGCGGCTCGGGGAAGCCGAAGCCGCCGAAATAGAGATGGATCGCCGCCGCGGCGGCCAGCCAGAGGGTGACGGCGAGTTTCAGGGGTGCGGCCAGGTCGCGCATCGGGGGTCCTGAGTCATGGGTCGCGGGGCCGCATGGTCTTCTTGCGCCGCGCCGGCGGCGATCGGGGCGGGCGCCGGCCCGCCCCCGGCTGCGCCGCGCTCAGGCCGGCATGCCGGCGCCCTCGCGGAAGGCGCGGGCGGCGCCGGGGTGCAGCGGCAGCCCCTGGTACTTCCAGGAGGTCGCCGGGTCCCAGGCGCCCATGCTGGAATGGATGGCGGTCAGGCGCTGGCCCTTGTTGCGGATCAGGGTGCGGGTGATCTTGTAGGCGGCCTCCTCGGCGAAGCTCTCATGCACCAGGATGACGCTGTCCATGGTGGTGACGCCGATCGCGCCGCCCTGCAGCCCGGGATAGGTGCCGGCCGGGATGGTGCCCTCGGCATAGGCGTACTGGTCGATCAGGTGCCGGCGCAGATCGGCCGGGAACTCGACCAGCGTGGCGGCCCGCCGGCCCTGGGCGATCTCGGTGAGCAGCGAGGCCGGGCGGGCGAGCGCGACATAGAGGTAGTCCACCTGCCCGTCGGCGAAGGCGCCGCCGATATCGGCATAGCTGCCGTTCAGGTAGGTGCCGCCCTCGGCGCGGATCCTCTCGGGGCTGGTGCCGTAGAATTTCAGGATGCGCCGCAGGGTCATCTCGTCGGTCGAGGAGCGCTGCGGGCAGGCGAGCTTCAGCCCCTTCTGGGTGAGGATCGCCTTCATGTCGGCCGGCCCGCCCTCGGCGCGGCGGAGGAAATTGTGCTCGGTCGGCGAGTAGCCGCTGCCGAGGCAGCGCAGCGCCAGATGCGGCTCGGCATAGGGCTCCTCGCCCTTGCGGGCGGCGGCGGCGAAGGCGTCGATGCCCCAGCCCATGGGCGACTGGTTGCGGTTCACCCGCGTCGCGTTGGCGAGGCCGCCGCCGGGCACGACGCGGATCTGGATGTCCGGATTCTCGTCCTTGATCAGCGCCGAGAGCCCGGCCGCCATGGTGTACCAGCCGCCGCCGAGCGAGCCGGCGACCCATTCCAGGCTCTGCTGCGCCTGCGCGCGCCGCAGGAAGGGGGCGGCGAGCAGGCCGCCCGCGAGGACGCGGCGCGTCCAGAGATGCCTCATCGGCCAGGGTCTCCCGGTGTCACGGGAAGGAATGATGCGGCGCCAGCCCGCGGCCGGCAACCGGCCGGGCCGCGGATCGGTCGCCCGTCCGGCGGAGGGGCGCCGCTCAGCGGAAGGCGCGCATGATCCGGCCCCAATCCTCGATGGCGTGCTCCTGCCCGGGCACGATCTGCACCGTGAACTCGGTGTAGCCGGCATCGCGCAGGTCGCCGATCCGGCGCTTCAGCTCCGCCTCGGTGGCGGTGAAGCTGCTGAGCCGGATGAGGTCGGCGGTGACGAAGGGCCGCTCCTCCTCCTTGAGGAACATGAGGTGGCCGCGGTGGTTCTCGAGCCAGGGCGCGTCCTTCGGCTCGAAGCCGCGGGCCGCCGCGACATAGCCCTCGACCGCGGCGCGGCAGCTCTCCGGCACCGGCGAGATGTTGGGCAGGCCGGAGAGCGCCTCGTCCGCCGCCCGGTGCAGCATCACCGCGGCGCGCGGCCCGGCCTGGGCGATGGCGCGCGGGCTGTCATAGGGCTCGCCCTCCTCCAGCACGCAGCCGAGGACGAAGGCCGTGGCCTCCAGCGCGCCGGGCTGGCCCGATGCCTGCCAGGCCCCGCGCATCTCGCCGAGCATGGCGACGGCGGCCGGCACGTCGGAGAAGAAGTTGATCCAGCCCGCCCCGAGTCGCGCGGTGAGGGCCCGCGCCCGCGGCCCGGCGGCGGCCAGGTGCAGGCGCATCGGCGTCCGCGTGTCGATCAGGCCGAGATCGGGGTTCAGCAGCCGGATCTTCCGCCGCTGCCCCTCGATCTCGGTCTCCACCGTCTCGCCGGCGATCAGCGCCAGCATGACGTGGATATACTCCTCGAACTCCTTCAGCTTCATCGCGCCGAGCCCCATGGCCCGCCGCCCGGTGAAGCCGGTGCCGAGGCCCATATCCACCCGCCCCGGCGCCAGCTTGTTCAGCGTGGCGAAGGCGTTGGCGGTGACCGCGGCGATGCGGTTCGAGGGGATCAGCACCCCGGTGCCGAGGCGGATGCGGCGGGTCTTCATCGCCGCCGCGCCCATGGCGACGAAGCAATCCGCGCTCAGCATCTGGGTGTCGTAGAACCAGGCGGAGCGGAAGCCGAGCGCCTCGGCGCGTTCCGCCAGCCGCCAGCTCTCGGCATCGGTCGGCATGGCGATCCCGAATTCCATGACCCTTCCTCCCTTTTGGGCATCGGCGCCAGCCAAGCGCGCCCGGGCCGCGGCGGCAAGCTGGCGGCGACGCCGGCAGCGGCTATGCTGGGCCCGTGCTCGGCTTCCTCTCGCTCTGCCTGCCGATCTTCGCCGTGGTCGGCCTGGGCTGGGTCGCCCTGCGCCGCGGCGCCATCACGCCGGCAGTCGCCGACGCGGTCGGGAGCTTCGCCTTCAGCTTCGCCCTGCCGGCCATGCTGCTGCGGCTGATGGCGGCGCAGCCGCTGGCCGAGAGCTTCGAGATCCGCTTCTTCGGCGGCTATCTCGGCGCCTGCCTGCTGGTCTTCGCCGGCGTCATGCTCGGCGCCATGGCGCTCGCCGGGCGGCGCCGCGGCCAGGCGGCGGCCATCGCCGCGGCCGCCGCCATGGGCAATGTCGGCTATCTCGGCCCGCCCCTCCTGCTGCCGCTGATGGGCGAGCGCGCCGCCGGCCCGGTCGCCATGGCGATCATGTCGGAGGTCGCCATCGTCATCGCGCTCGGCAGCGTGCTGATGGCGCCGATGGGCGAGCGGGGGGTGATGCGCCGCGTGCTGCGCTCGCTGCTGCTCAACCCGGTGCTGCTCGCCATCGCCGGCGGCGCGGCGCTCGGCGCCCTCGGCCTGCCCCTGCCCGCCCCGGTGGACCGCTTCCTCGCCTTCCTCGGCGCGAGCGCCGGGCCGACCGCGCTCTTCGCCCTCGGCGGCGTGCTGGGACGCCTCAGCCTCGACCGCCGGTTGTTCGTGACCGCCGCCTCCGCGGTCTGTGGCAAGCTTCTTGCCTATCCCCTGCTGGTCTGGGTGCTGCTCGGGCCCCTGCTCGGGCTCGAGGCCTTCTGGGTGCGGACGGGCGTGCTGCTGGCGGCGATGCCGACCGCGACGAACGCCTTCGTCCTCGCGCAGCGCTTCCATACCGGGGCGGAGGCGGTCTCGGCGGTGGTGCTGCTCTCGACCGTCATCGCCTCCGTGGCCTTCCCGGCCACGGCCTGGCTGCTCACCCCGGCCGCGCCGGTTCCATAACGATGGCGCCGGGGAACGGGGCCGCTTGGGCGGGGCGTTCGCTGCACCGTCACTTGCGTGGCGGGCCCCACGCTCGGTAGGCGGAGAAGGCATGACAGGCCGAAGCGCGATCCTGGTGGCCCTCGTGGCCCTGCTTCCCGTCCTCGGCGCCTGCGGCGAGGTGGTCCCCACGGCTGCCAGCGCCGGGGATGCGCTGCCGGCCTTCGGCGTCGGCCCGCCGCGGCTGCGCGAGCCCCCTGCCACGCGCCCGGCCTGGCTGTCGGACCCGCATCCCAACCCGGAGCGCTACCGGGTGCCGGATGACAGCTTCCTGGACCATCTGGGCTGACGGCCGCCCCTGCCCCGCCCGATCGCTCAGCGGATGGGCGGCGCATACATCAGCCCGCCCTTGGTCCAGAGCGCGTTCAGCCCGCGCGGCAGCCCCACCGGGCTGGCCAGGCCGAGGTTGCGCTCGAAGATCTCGCCGTAATTGCCGACCGCCTTGATGGCGTTCGCCGCCCAGCCCGGCTCCAGCCCCATCAGCGCGCCATGGTCGCCGGTGAGGCCGAGCAGCCGCCGCACCTCCGGATTGGCGCTCTTGCGCTCGGCCTCGACATTCGCCTGGGTGACGCCCAGCTCCTCGGCGGTCAGCAGCGCGAAGAAGGTCCAGCGGACGATGTCGAACCACTGGTCGTCGCCCTGCCGCACCACCGGCGCATGCGGCTCCTTGCTGATGATCTCCGGCAGGATCACGTGCTCCTCCGGGTTGGGGAAGCTGGACCGCAACCCGGCGAGCTGGCTGGCATCGGTGGAATAGGCGTCGCAGCGGCCGGCGAGGTAGCTGCGGCGGGCCTCGTCGTTCTGCTCGAAGACGACGGGGCGGTAATCCACGTGGTGCAGCCGCGCCCAGTCGGTGAGGTTCAGCTCGTTGGTGCTGCCCGCGACGACGCAGATCGAGGCGCCCTGCAGGTCGGTCGCCTTGGCGACGCCAAGGGATTTCCGCAGCATGAAGCCCTGACCGTCGTAGAAATTGACCGCGGTGAAGTTCAGCCCGGTGGCGGTGTCGCGCGCCTGGGTCCAGGTGGTGGTGCGGATCAGCACGTCCACCTGGCCGGATTGCAGGGCCGGCAGCCGGGCGCTGCTGGTCAGCGGCATCCAGCGGATCTTCGCCGGGTCGCCGAGCACGGCGGCGGCCAGGGCGCGGCAGAGGTCGGTGTCGAGGCCGCGATACTCGCCGCGGCTGTCCGGCAGCGAGAAGCCGGCCGCGCCGGTCGAGGTGCCGCAGGTCAGCACCCCGCGCTGCTTCACCGCGGCGAGGGTCGGGCCCGGCGCCTGCGGCTCCGCCCGCAGCCCCGGGCTGAGGGCGAGGAGGAGGGCAAGCGCGGCGAGAAGCGGCTTCGGCATGGCATGTGTCCCGGCAGGGTGGGCGATGATGCTGGCACCGGGCGGCGGGCCACAAGCCGGGCCGGGCTTGCAGCGGCGCCCGCGGGGCCACACCTCGGCTGCATGCGCCGCCTGCTGCCGGTCCTGCTGTTGCTGCCGCTGCTCGGGCTGCCCGCCGGGGCGCTCGCCCAGGCCCGCTTCTCGCTGCCCGAGACGGGCCGGATGCGCGTGGTCACCCGGGCGCTCGGCTGGACGGTGCTGCGCGACAGCGCCGCGCCGGCCGATGCGGCGGAGACCGCGATGATCCTGATCCGCGCCCAGCGCCCGGTGCCGCCCGCCGCCCGGCCGGGGCATCTCGGGCGGCTGCTGCCCGGGCTGCGGCCCTTCCACTTCGCCCGCCTGCCGGCCGAGGGGGAGATCCGCCTGGCGGGCCTGCCGGGCCAGGTGATCGAGGCGCCGGCCACCGGCCAGCCGAGCGGCGCGCCGGTCCGGGTGCGGGCGATCTGCCTCTTCGGCCGCGAGCGGAGCTGGCTGCTCGTCGCCTCGGCCCCGGCGGGCGAATGGCCGGCGCTGGAGCCCGAGCTCGCCCGCGTGCTGGAGGGCTTCCGGCCGGGCTGACCGCCGCGGCGGCCGCCGCCAGGGCGTGATCGCTGGACGTGCCCTCGCCCAAAGCATGAAGCACCCGATCAGGTGATTCTGCCCGATCGGGATCTGCTCTAGCAGGGCTCGGCCGGGAAGACCTCGGAGGGCGCGACGAACTCCTCCTGCGCCGCGACGGTCAGCAGCTCGCGCGAGCCCGCCGCCGCCGTGCGCCGCAGCAGCCCATGGATCGCGGCCGCGGCCTGTTCCAGCGCCACCCGGGCGCTGCCCGAGCGCAGCCGGTGGAAGAGGAAGAGCGCGGCGATCGCATCGCCGGCGCCGTTGACCGAGATCGGCAGCAGCGGCGTGCGCACGCGCCAGGCCGCCTCGCCCTCGGCCGCCAGCAGGTCGAGCGCTTCCGGCGGCGTCTCGGCGGTGCGGAGCGAGGTGACGAGGACGCAGCGCGGCCCCCCGGCCTGCAGGGCGGCGACGGCCGCCTTCGCCTCGGCCAGGGTGGCGACGGGCGCGCCGGTCAGCCATTCCAGCTCGAACTGGTTGGGGGTGACGATATCGGCGAGCCCCAGGGCCCGGTCGCGGAAGAATTCCGGGATCCCCGGCCGGACGAAGACGCCGCGCCCGACATCGCCGATCACCGGGTCGCAGCACCAGAGCGCGGCGGGATTGGCGGCCTTCACCCGCGCCACCGAGTCGAGGATCGCCGCCCCCGTCGCGGCATCGCCGACATAGCCGGTCAGCACGGCATCGCAGCCCGCCAGCACGCCGCGCTCGGCGATGCCCTCGACGCACTCGCCGATCAGCGCCGGCGGCATCACCTGGCCGCGCCAGGCGCCGTAGCCGGTGTGGTTGGAGAACTGCACGGTGTGGATCGCCCAGACCTCGGCGCCGAGCCGCTGCAGCGGGAAGACGGCGCTGGCATTGCCGACATGGCCATAGGCGACCCAGGACTGGATCGAGAGGATGTTCACGCCCGCAGCCTAGGACAGGTCCCGCAGGGCTGGAACCACCCGGAGAGGCGGGAAGGCCCGGCCTCCAGGGGGCAGCGCCACGGGCCCAGCCCGGGGCCGGCGGGACGCCCGATGCCAGCCGCCCCTTTCCAGGCCGCGCGCCGACAGGCATGGTGCGGCCACGAACCGGACCGCAACCGGCCCTCCAGGGAGGACCCGCCTCGATGACCCTCGCCCTCAGCCGCCGCGCCGCCATGCTCGGCGCCGCCGCCACCTCGGGCAGCCTGCTCTTCGCCGGCGGCCAGGCCGGGGCGCAGCAGAAGCCCACCGAGCTGCGCGTCGGCATCACCACCTTCCTCTCCGGCCCGGCCTCGGTCTTTGGCGTGCCGGCGCGGCAGGCGGCCGACCTGCTCTTCGAGGAGATCAACAAGGCGGGCGGCATCGCCGGCATCCCGGTGCGCGCCTTCTACGTCGATGAGGGGCCCGGCACGGATCACCTCGTCGGCGAGTACCGCCGGCTGGTGCAGAACGAGGGCGTGCACATCGTCTTCGCCTCCATCTCCTCCGGCTCCTGCCTCGCCTGCACGCCGCTCTCGGACGAGATGAAGAAGACCACGCTGCTCTGGGACTGCGGCACGCAGCGCATCTTCGAGGAGGGCCCGCACCCCTTCGCCTTCCGCACCCAGGGCTACGGCACGCCGGAGGTGCTGGCGCCGCTGCTCTACCTGCTGAAGCACAAGCCGGAGTTCCGCAGCATCGCCGTCATCAACCAGGACTATGCCTGGGGCCGCGATTCCTGGGAGCTGTGGAAGGCCGGGATGGACGCGCTGAAGCCCGGCGTGCGGGTGCTGGCCGAGCTCTTCCCGCGCTTCAACAGCACCGATTTCAGCACCGAGATCACCCGCCTGCTGGCGCTGCGCCCGGACGTCATCCTCTCCACCTCCTGGGGCGGCGAGCTGGTGACGCTGATCCGCCAGGCCTCCGAGCGGAAGCTGTTCGAGCGCTCGACCTTCGTCCTGCCGGTGGCCGAGGCCTCGCTGCAGCAGCTCGGCAAGGCGATGCCGCAGGGCCATGTCATCGGCGCCCGCGGCGACCACTGGAACAACCACCCGAAGCCGAAGGACCCGGCGCGCTTCAAGCGCTTCGTCGACACCTACCGGGCGAAGTACAACGAGTACCCGATCTACCCCTGCCACCATATGGCGCAGGCGATCGCCGCCATGCAGGCCGGCATCGCCCGCGCCGTCGCGGCCAAGGGCGGCGGTTGGCCGAATGACCAGGAGCTGGCGAACGCCTTCCGCGGCCTGACCTTCGACAGCCCGACCTCGAGCATCACGCTGCGCGAGGACGGCCAGGGGCTGGAGGACCAGATCGTCGGCCTCTCGACCTTCACCGACAAATTCGCCTTCGCGGTGCCGAAGGACATGGTGATCTTCCCCGCCGCCATGGTCTCGACGCCGGTCGGGCAGAAGAGCGTGCCCTGGCTGAAATCGCTGAAGCCGGAGATCCTGGACCAGATGCCGGCGCCGATCGCGGGCTGAGCCGGGGCGCCGCCGGCGCCCCTCCCTTCCTTCGTTTAGGTCTGCTGCATGGGCGCGTGGTTCTCAGAGAACGGGCTGCTGATCGGGCTGGCCCTGCTGGATGGTCTCGCCAATGCGGCGCTGATCTTCATGGTGGCCGTCGGGCTCAACCTCGTCTTCGGCGTGCTGCGCATCGTCAACGTGGCGCATGGCAGCCTCTTCGCCATCGGCGCCTATGCCGCGGCCTCGCTCGGCCTGTTTCTCGCCTCGCTCGGCCTGCCGCCGGCCTTCGGCTTCGCGGCGCTGGTGGTGGCGGCGGCCCTGGTCGGCGGCCTGCTCGGGCCGCTGATCGAGCGGCTGGTGCTGCGCCGCATCTACGGCCAGGAGGAGGTGCTGCAGCTCCTCGTCACCTTCGCCCTCTTCATGATCCTCGAGGACGTGCAGAAGCTGGTCTGGGGCGTGCAGCCGATCCTGCAGGACGCGCCGATGAAGCTGCTGGGGACGGTCGAGGTGCCCTTCGGCGAGGACACCATCCCCTTCACCGCCTATCAGCTCTTCCTCCTGCCCGGCGTGGCGCTGGCGACGCTGGTGGGCCTTGCCTGGTTCCTCCGCCGGACGCTCACCGGGCGGGTCATCGTCGCCGTCACCACCGACAAGGAGGCGGCGATGGCCATGGGCATCGACGCGGCGAAGGTGACGCTGCTGACCTTCACCTTCGGCGCCGCGCTGGCCGCGCTCGGCGGGGCGCTGGCCTCGCCCACCACCTCGCTGGTGCCGGGCATCGGGGCGCAGACCATCGTGCTCTCCTTCGCCGTGGTAGCGACGGCGGGCCTCGGGCAGATCGAGGGCGCGGCGATCTCGGCGCTGATGATCGGCCTCGGCCGCTCCATCGCCGTCTACCTGGCGCCGGAATTCGAGGTGGTGGTGCCCTATCTGATCATGGTGGCGGTGCTGCTGGTGCGGCCGCAGGGGCTGTTCGGCGTGCTGGAGACCCGGCGGGTATGAGCGGCACCGTCACCGCACCGGCGCGCCGGGTGGCGCCGATCGGCGAGGCTCTGCTCGCCCTGCTCGGCATCGCCGCCGTCATCCTCGCCGCCTGGGCCGTGCCCTGGCTGAAATTCATCCTCACCGTGGCGCTGGCGAAGGGCATCGCCGTGCTCGGCATCCTGCTGCTGCTGCGCGCCGGGCAGGTGAGCTTCGGCCACAGCATGTTCCTCGCCATCGGCGCCTACACCGTCGCCTTCCTGGCGCCCGCCCTGCCCGAGGCGCTGCTGCTGCTGCCGCTCGGCGCCGCCATCGCCGGGCTGTTCGGCCTCGTCATCGGCCTCTTCGTGGTGCGCTACCGCGACATCTTCTTCGGCATGCTGAACCTCGCCCTCTCCATGGTGCTCTACAGCCTGCTGGAGAAGCTCTACAGCCTGACCAAGGGCACCGACGGCATCCGCGTCTCCGGGCTCCGCTTCGCCGGCATCACGCCGGATCTGGCGACCCAGGAATGGGTGATGTTCGGCCTCGCCCTCGGCCTCGCCATCCTCTTCGGCCTGCTGGTGCGGGCCTATCTCGGCTCGCCCATGGGACGGGCGCTGGCCGGCATCAAGACGCGCGAGACGCGGCTCGAGTTCATGGGCGTCTCGGCGCGGCGGGTGCTGCTCGCGGCCTATGTCCTGTCGGCCGTCATGGGCGGCGTCGCCGGCACGCTGGTGGCGATGACCTCGCGGCACGTGACGCCGCAGCTCGCCTACTGGACCTCCTCGGGCGAGCTGGTCTTCATCGCCGTCCTCGGCGGCGCCGGCAGTGCCCTCGGCCCCTTCCTCGGCGCCGCCGCCTTCGAGCTGGTGCGGGTCTATGCCGCGGCGGCGGTCGCCGATGCCTGGCAGATGATCCTCGGCGCCGTGCTGCTGCTCGTCATCCTCTTCGCCCCGGGCGGGCTCTGGGGGATGCTGGCCGGGCGGCTGGGGCGGCGGCCATGAGCGGCCCGCTGCTCTCCGCCCGCGGCCTCCGCCTCGCCTTCGGGGGCGTCAAGGCGGCGGACGGCATCGATCTCGACGTCATGCCGGGCGAGTTCCTCGCCATCATCGGCCCGAACGGCGCCGGCAAGACCACCTTCATCAACATGACGACCGGCTACCTGAAGCCGCAGGGCGGCAGCATCGCCTATGACGGCGAGCCCATCCTCGGCCTCGCGCCGCGCGCCATCGTCCGGCGCGGCATCGGCCGCAGCTTCCAGCTGCCGCAGCTCTTCGCCGAGCATACGGTGCTGGAGAACGCCGCGCTCGCCATCGCCGCCCGCTCCGGCCTGTGGTCGCCGCTCACGCCGCTGCTGCGCCCCGCCTGGCGCGCGGAGGCGATGGCGGTGCTGGAGCGCTTCGGCCTCGCGCCGCTGGCCGAGGCGCGCGCCGACGCGCTGAACGAGGGGGCGCGGAAGCTCGCCGACATCGCCATGGCCGTCGCGCTGCAGCCGCGCCTGATCCTGATGGACGAGCCGACCAGCGGCGTCGCCGCCGCCGAGAAGATGAGCGTGGTCGAGACCCTGGTGCGGGTGCTGCGGGAGGCGAAGGTGACGGCGGTCTTCGTCGAGCACGACATGGAGGTGGTGGAGCGCTTCGCCGACCGCGTCGCCGTCTGGAACCAGGGCCGCATCGCCGCCCTCGGCCCGCCGCAGCAGGTGCTGAACGACCCGGCGGTGCTGCGCGACGTCATCGGCATCGAGCCCGCCCACCATGCTTGAGCTGCACGACGTCTCGGTCGACATCGCCGGCGTGCCGGTGCTGCGCGCCGTGCATCTCGCCGTCCCGCCCGGCGGCCGGGTGGCGCTGATCGGCCGCAACGGCGCCGGCAAGACGACCACGCTCCGCACCCTGATGGGCCTGCTGCCGGTCCGCGCCGGCCGGGTGGTGACCGATGGCCAGGACACCACCGCCGTGCCGGCGCATCGCCGCGCCCGGCTCGGCATCGGCTATGCGCCGGAGGAACGGCGGCTCTTCGGCAGCTTCTCGGTGCGCGAGAACATGCTGCTGCCGGCACAGGTGCTCGGCCTCGCCCCGGCCGAGGTGGCGCGGCGGCTCGAGGCCGTCTTTGCCCTGCTGCCGGAGCTGAAGGACCTCGCCGGGCGCCGCGCCGCGGGCCTCTCGGGCGGCCAGGGCAAGATGGTGGCGCTCGGCCGGGCGCTGATGGTCGGGACCAGGGCGGTGCTGCTGGACGAGCCTTTCCAGGGCCTCGCCCCCGCCCTCGCGCTGCGCTACGCCGAGGCGCTGCGGCGCCTGCACGAGGCGCTGCCGGACGTCGCCATCCTGATCACCGAGAGCAATCCGGAGCTGCTGCGGCCGCTGGTCGAGCGGACCTTCGTCATCGAGCGCGGCGAGATCACCGCCGGCTGAGCCCGGCGGCCGGCGGCGCGCCTTCCCCCCCTGCTCCGGGTGCCCCGGGATCGAGCGGAGCTGATGGCCGGGCCGGCTGTCGCCGCCCGTCCCGTCGCCCATATGCAACAGAGACGCGCGAGGAAGCGGCGATGCGGTGCAGGGGATGCCGGCGGACGGCCTTGATCGCCACGCTGCTCGCGCTCGCCGCCTGCACGCCCCGCCCCTCGCCGCCGCAGCCCGACCCGGCGCTGCTCGCCACGCATGAATGGGCGCATGGGCCGCCCTGGGGTCCGCAGGAGCCGCCCTGGATCCCGCTTGCGGACTGGCCCGTCTATGGGCCCGGCTATGGTCCGGCCGGCTGGGCCTATGACCCCTGGGGGCCGGGCGGCTGGTGGGGGCCGTCCTTCGGAATCGGGCTCGGCTTCAGCCGCGGCCCCTGGTGGCGCGGCCATCGCAGCCCGCCGGTCTGGGCCCATCGCAGCCCGCCGGGCTGGGCCCATCGCAGCCCGCCGGGCTGGGCCCATCGCGGCTGGCCCGGCGGCCTCCGCGGCGGCGGCCATCGTCGCCGCTAGGGCAGATCCTGAACCGGTGTTCAGGGGAAGCGCCCTGGACCATGGTCCAGCGCGCTGATTGGTCGTGTGATTCACGCCTTCGGTGAGTCCCCCTCGGGCGATCACGTGCCAGCCCCCCTTCGCGCCCGGCGGGTTTACCGCCACCATGCCGCAACGCCAGAGGGGGAAAGATCCGGTCATGCCGCACCGCGTCCTGTTGTGCCGCACCCTGCACCCGGCCGGCATGGCCGTGCTGCAGGCGCGCCCCGATCTCGAGATCGTCGCGCTGCACGATCCGCCGGTCGAGCAATTCCACCAGCACCTCTCCTCGGCCGATGCCGCGCTCTGCTGGCTGGAGCGCGTGGACCGCGCCGCGCTGGCGGCGGCGCCGCGGCTGAAGGTCGTCTCGCGCTACGGCGTCGGCTTCGACACCGTCGACATCCCCGCCTGCACCGAGCGCGACATCCCGGTGATGGTGACGAACGGCGCCAACGACCTCTCGGTCGCCGAGCACGCCATGATGCTGCTGCTCGCCGTCGCGCGACGCGCCCTCGACCACGACCGTCATGTGCGCGGCGGTGGCTGGTGGGACGGGCCCGATCCCCGCATGGTCGATCTCGCCGGCCGCAGCGTGCTGGTCGTCGGCTATGGCCGCATCGGCAGCCGCGTGGCGAATTACTGCCGCGCCTTCCACATGCGAGTGATGGTGATGGATCCCGGCTTCCATCCCGCCCGCATCGCGGCGGATGGCTTCGTGCCGGTCCGCGACCTGCATCAGGGCCTGGCGCAGGCGGATGTGGTGACGCTGCATTGCCCGCTGAGCCCGGCGACGCGGCACCTGATGGACGAGGCCGCCTTCGCGGCGCTGAAGCCCGGCGCCATCCTGGTGAACACGGCGCGCGGCCCGATCGTCTCGCAACCCGCCCTGGTCGCGGCCTTGCAAAGCGGCCGGCTGCACGGCGCCGGGCTCGACGTGCTGGAGGTCGAGCCGTCGGATGCCGGCAACCCGCTCTTCGCCCTGCCGAACCTCGTCATCAGCCCGCACAACGCCGCCAGCACCGAGGAGGGCCTCGCCCGCATGGCGCGGCAGGCGGCGCAGAACATCCTCGACGTGCTGGATGGCCGCCGCGACCCGGCCTTCATGGTGAATGCCGAGCTCGCCCGCCCCCAAGACCAGCGCCGCTGAGGAGCCGATGATGAAGCTGTTCCATTCCGCAGCCTCGCCCTTCGTCCGCAAGGTGACGGTCTGCGCCGCCGAGCTCGGCATCGCGCTGGAGCGCCTGCCGAGCGCCGCGCATCCGATCGACCGGGACAAGACGATCATTCCCCTCAACCCGCTCGGCAAGGTGCCGACGCTGATCCTCGAGGACGGCACGGCGCTCTTCGACAGCCGCGTCATCTGCGAGTATCTCGACAGCCAGGCGGGCGGTGGCCGCCTCTTCCCCGCCGCCGGCCCGGCCCGCTGGCGGGCGTTGACGGAACAGAGCCTCGGCGACGGCATGCTCGATGCCGGCATCCTGCTGCGCTACGAGGGCGTGGTCCGGCCGCCGGAAAAGCAGTCCGAGGCCTGGCGCGCCGGCCAGATGGACAAGATCGCCTGCGGCCTGGCCGAGCTCGAGACGCGCGCCGCCGGCTTCGGCGAGCGGGTCGATATCGGCACCATCACCATCGGCTGCACCCTGGGCTGGCTGGATTTCCGCTTCGGCGATCTCGGCTGGCGGCAGGGCCGGCCGCAGCTCGCCGCCTGGTTCGAGCGCTTCGCCCAGCGGCCCTCCATGGCCGGCTCGCAGCCCGCCGCCTGAGGCAACGGGCGCCGACCGCGCCCCGCTTCATCCGGTCCGGGCATGGGGGGTATTCGCGGGAGGAGTTGCTCCCGCGGGACCCCGCTGCGCTAGGCTCGCCGCAACCGGCGGAGAGCCCGCATGCCCGCGAAGCAGCTGCATCTCGGCGCCTTCATGCGCCCGATCTCCATCCATACCGGCGCCTGGCGCTATCCCGGCGCGTGGCCGGATGCGAATTTCAACCTGAACGCTTATGTCCGGCTGATCCGGAAGCTGGAAGAAGGCTGCTTCGACGCCTTCTTCATGGCCGACCACATGGCGGTGCTGAACATGCCGCCCGAGGCGCTGCGGCGCAGCCACACCATCACCTCCTTCGAGCCGCTGACCCTGCTCTCGGCGCTGGCAATGGTGACGGAGCGGATCGGCCTGATCGCCACCGCCAGCACGACCTACAACGACCCCTATCACATCGCCCGGAAATTCGCCTCGCTCGACCATATCAGCGGCGGCCGGGCCGGCTGGAACCTCGTCACCACCGCCAATCCGGACGCCGCGCTCAATTTCGGCCATGACGCGCATATGGCGCATGGCGAGCGCTACAAGCGGGCCCGGGAATTCTACGACGTCGTCACCGGCCTCTGGGACAGCTTCGCCGACGACGCCTTCCTCCGCGATGTCGGGAGCGGCATCTTCTTCGACCCGGCGCGGATGCATGTGCTCGGGCACAAGGGGCCGGAGCTGTCGGTGCGCGGCCCGCTCAACATCGCCCGGCCGGTGCAGGGCTGGCCGGTCATCGTGCAGGCCGGCGCCTCGGAGGCGGGGCGGCAGATCGCGGCCGAGACGGCCGAGGCGGTCTTCGGCGCCTCGGCCACCATCGAGGAGGCCCGCGCCTTCTATGCCGACGTGAAGGGCCGGATGGATCGGCTCGGCCGCGACCGCGACCACCTGAAGATCCTGCCCGGCTGCTTCGTCGTCGTCGGCGACAGCCTGGAGGAGGCGCAGGCGAAGCGGGCCCGGCTCGACGGCCTGGTGCATTACGAGAGTGCCGTCGCCTCGCTCTCGGTCGCGCTCGGCGTCGATGCCTCCCGCTTCGACCCGGATGCACCCCTGCCGGAGATCCCCGAGACCAACCAGAGCAAGAGCGGCCGCGAGCGGGCCATCGCCCTGGCACGGCGCGAGGGGCTGACCGTGCGCCAGCTCGCCCAGCGCCTCGGCGGCTATGGCGGGCTCGCCATGCTCGGCACGCCGGCGATGATCGCCGACCAGATGCAGCTCTGGCTGGAGAGCGAGGCCTGCGACGGCTTCAACGTGATGTTCCCCTTCCTGCCCGCCGGGCTGGAGGAGTTCGTCGACCGCGTGGTGCCGGAGTTGCAGCGGCGCGGCCTGTTCCGGCGCGCCTATGAAGGCAGGACCCTGCGCGAGCATCTGGGCCTGCCGAGGCCCGGGAATCGCTTCTTTCCGGATTGACGCCGGGGCCACGCGGCCCCGGCATCCGTCCCTCAGTCCGGGTGGCTCAATTCCGGGTGGCGGGCGCCGCCGCCCCGGTGGCGCCGGTCGCGGTGCTGCCGCTGAGGCAGCTGCTCATGAAGCGCTGCCGCGCATCGCCGCCCAGCTTGCGGCCCGCCGCCTCGGCGTTGCAGCTCTTCATCCGCTCCTGCTGCGCCGTCAGCGCCGGCTGGGCCGGCGCCGCCGCGGTGCGGCCGGCCAGGCAGTCGCGCATGAAGCCCTGGCGGGCGTCGCCGGCGAGGCTTTTCGCGCCGGCTTCGCTGTTGCAGCTCTTCATCCGTTCCTGCTGCGCGGTGAGCGGCGCCGCGCCCCCTTGGGCCTGCGTGCCCTGGGCCTGAGTCCCCTGGGCCTGCGTGCCTTGGGCCTGCGTAGCCGGGGCCCAGGCGGTGGACGTCGCAAGGGCCGCCAGCAGGGCGAGCCCCGGGGCGAGGCGCCGGCGCATCAGCGCGGCTCCCGCGCCGTGGCGGGCGCCAGGGCTTCCGGCGTCGCCGAGCGGGCGGCGGCCTCCGCCGCGGCGCGGTCGAGCACGTCGAGCGGCCCTTCGGTGCTCAGCCAGCGATGCACCAGGCCGCTGATCACGGCGCCGATGATCGGGGCCACCCAGAACATCCAGAGCTGCTGCAGCGCGATGCCGCCGACGACCAGGGCCGGGCCGGTGCTGCGCGCCGGGTTCACGCTGGTGTTGGTGACCGGGATGCTGATCAGGTGGATCAGCGTCAGGCCGAGACCGATGGCGATCGGCGCGAAGCCCTTCGGCGCCCGCTCCGAGGTGCTGCCGAGGATGATCAGCAGGAAGAAGAAGGTCATCACCACCTCGGTGACGAAGCCGGCGCCGAACGCAAACTTGCCCGGCGAGGCCTCGCCGAAGCCGTTCGCCGCCAGCCCCTTCACCGCGATGTCCCAGCCCGGCTGACCGGAGGCGATGCTGTAGAGCAGGAAGGCGCCGACCACGGCGCCGACGACCTGGGCGACGATGTAGGGCAGCGCCTCGCCGGCCTTGAAGCGGCCGGCGGCGACGAGCCCGCAGGTGACGGCCGGGTTGAGGTGGCAGCCGGAGATGTGGCCGATGGCGAAGGCCATGGTCAGGACGGTGAGGCCGAAAGCCAGTGACACGCCGACGAGGCCGATGCCGACCTGCGGGAAGGTGGCAGCCAGGACGGCGCTGCCACAACCGCCAAGCACGAGCCAGAGCGTGCCGAGGAATTCCGCTGCGAGCTTTCGAGACACCAAACTTACCCTCCACGAGGGGCCGCCCCTCCGGCACCCCAACGTCGGCGCGGAGTGTACTGCGAGTTGCGTTCGTGGTTCGGGCGTCGCGGGAATGTGTCGAATCAGCAGAGAATGCCTGGGCATCGGCTGGATCGCGTCCTCTGCCCCGCAGACTGGTCCGATGCCACACCCTGGGATTGCTTCTTCTTTCGGCACTACCCGCCAGCGGCGACCACGAATGCCAATCTTTCGGTCGAAGGCCCGCCTGACTGCATCGATTCGCACCTGTCGGCTATACTTTGCCTCCGCTTTCAGCTACAGGCGCCTGCTCCTTCGCCCGTCGGCCGTGCCTGGCACCGCAGCGGGCAACGGGACCGCCGCCGGAAACCACGCTCCTGGGCCGGCGTTGTGCGGCCCCGCTCCGCAGCACTCGTTCCGGATACCCCGCGATGTACATCCGCACCGGCTACACCCTGTCCTTCGAAACCAACGGCCCGACGCCGATGAGCCTGCTGCTGAGCGTCCGGCCGGAGCGGCGGGGCGACCTGCGCAGCTCCGATGTCATCGCCTTCGACCCGCCGGTGCCGGCCACGCAGCATCTCGACGCCTTCGGCAACACCATGACGCGCATCGTGGCGCCCGGCGGCCCGCTGACCATCTCGGCCGACTTCCTCATCGAGGATAGCGGCCTGCTCGACGAGGCTGCGCCCGAGGCCCGCCAGATCCCGCCTGCGGAGCTGCCGGACGAGGTGCTGCCTTTCCTGCTCGGCTCCCGCTACTGCGACACCGACAAGCTGTCGCAGATCGCCTGGAACCTGTTCGGCACGGCGCCGGAAGGCTGGGGCCGGGTGCAGGCCATCGTCGACTTCGTGCACAACCGCCTGCGCTTCGACTACCAGCTCGCCGACGCCACCCGGTCCGCCTCCGAGGGCTACTGGCAACAGGTCGGCGTCTGCCGGGATTTCGCGCATCTGGCGATCGCCTTCTGCCGCTGCATGAACATCCCGGCGCGCTACGCCACCGGCTATCTCGGCGATATCGGCGTGCCGAAGGACCCGGCGCCGATGGACTTCTCCGCCTGGTTCGAGGTCTACCTGCAGGGGCCGGAGGGCGGCCGCTGGTACACCTTCGATGCGCGGCACAACAAGCGGCGCATCGGCCGCATCGTCATGGCCCGCGGCCGGGACGCCACCGACTGCGCGCTGACGACGAGCTTCGGCACGGCGATCCTCACCCGCTTCGAGGTCCATACCGACGAGGTGGTCGGCGGCTTCGCGCACCAGGCGCCGCGGATCGCCGCCGCCGCGGCCTGAAGGATGGCTTGACCGCCCCCCGCGCGGGGGCGGAGGCTCGCCGGATGCAGACGCCCATCGCCGGCTGGCACGCCCATGTCTACTACGACCCCGCCGCGACCCGGCCGGCCGCGGAGGCGGTGCGGGCGGGGATCGCCGGGGCCTTTCCCGACGCCATCCTGGGGCGGTGGCACGACGTGCCGGTCGGGCCGCATACGGCGGCGATGTACCAGGTCGCCTTCCCGCCCAGCCTCTTTGCCGCGCTGGTGCCCTGGCTGGCCCTGAACCGGCAGGGGCTGTCGGTGCTGCTGCATCCCGAGACCGGCCGGCAGCGGGCGGACCACACCCGCCACGCCCTCTGGCTCGGCACCCCCCTGCCCCTCAAGGCCGAGCTGCTGCCCGAATAGCCGTTGCCCGCGTAACTTTGCCGCCCCTTGCCGCGTTGCCGCTGCCGCACCGCGGAGACCTCGGCGCATGTCGCGCAGCACGGCCGCCATTTCCACCCCCGCCCTCGCCGGGCATCCGGCGATGCGGGCCATGCTGCTCGGCGCCCTCGGCGTGGTCTTCGGCGATATCGGCACCAGCCCGATCTACGCCTTCCGCGAGAGCCTGCGGACCGCGGCCGCCCATGGCATCCCGGCGGACGAGGCGGTCCTCGGCACCGTGTCCCTGATCCTCTGGTCGGTGACGCTGGTCGTCGCGGTGAAATACGTCGTCTTCGTCATGCGCGCCGACAATGACGGCGAGGGCGGGACCATGGCGCTGCTCTCCCTCGCCCTGCCCGCGGCCGGCCGCCTCAGGCCGCTGCTGCTCCCCATCGGCCTCGCCGGCGCCTCGCTCTTCTTCGGCGACGCGATGATCACGCCGGCCATCTCGGTCCTCTCGGCGATCGAGGGCGCCACGGTCGCCGCGCCGCGGCTGCAGCCCTATGTCATCCCGGCCGCCCTGGTGGTGCTGGCCGCCCTCTTCCTTCTCCAGTCGCGCGGCAGCGGCAGCGTCGGGCGTCTCTTCGGCCCGGTCATGGCCGTCTGGTTCGTGACGCTGGCGGCGACCGGCCTGTGGCAGGTGCTGCGGCATCCCGGCATCCTGGCCGCGCTCGATCCGCGGCACGCGCTGCAGGTGATCGGCACGGGCGGCGGCTTCGCGGCGCTCGGCAGCGTCTTCCTCGCCGTCACCGGCGGCGAGGCGCTCTACGCCGATATGGGCCATTTCGGCCGGCCGGCCATCCGCATCGACTGGTTCGCCGCCGTCATGCCGGCGCTGGTGCTGAACTATCTCGGCCAGGGGGCGCTCGCCCTGGCCGATCCGGGCAGCCTCGCCGATCCCTTCTTCCACCTCTTCCCGGGCTGGCTGCTGCTGCCGGCCGTGCTGCTCGCCACCGCCGCCACCGTCATCGCTAGCCAGGCGGTGATCTCGGGCGCCTTCGCCCTGGTGCAGCAGGCCATCCAGCTCGGCGTCCTGCCGCGGCTCGAGGTCCGGCAGACCTCGGAGGAGGCGGCCGGCCAGGTCTATGTGCCGCAGATCAACTGGCTCCTCGCCCTCGCCGTGCTCGGCCTGGTCCTCGGCTTCCGCAGCTCGGAAGCCCTGGCGAACGCCTATGGCATCGCCGTCGCGGGCGACATGCTGGTGACGACGATCCTGGTCGGCCTGGTGGCGCATGCCCGCTGGGGCCTGCCGCTCGCCGCGGTGTTGCCCGTGGCCGGCGCCTTCCTCGCCCTCGATCTCGGCTTCGTCGCCGCGAACCTGCACAAGATCCCGGCCGGCGGCTGGTTTCCGCTCGTCGTGGCGACGATCTGCCTGACCCTCCTGCTGGTCTGGATCCGCGGCCGGGCCGTCCTGCTCGAGCACCGGGACGAGGGCGCCGCCGAGCTCGCGCCCTTCCTGGCCAAGCTGGTTGCCGCCGGCGCCCCCGGCCGCGTCCCCGGCACGGCGATCTACCTCACCACGCGCCGGGCGCTGATGCCCGGCGCCCTGGCCCTCAACCTCAAGCACAACGGCGTGCTGCATGAGCGGGTCGTGCTGCTGACCGTCCAGGGCGAGCGCGTGCCGCGCATCCCGGAGGCGGAGCGGCTGCGGATCGAGCCGCTGCCGCACGGCTTCTGCCGCGTCCTGCTGCGCTTCGGCTTCGCCGAGCGGCCGAGCGTCCTGCCGGCGCTTGCCCTGCACCAGGAGGCGCTCGGCTTCGATCCCGGCACCGCCTCCTGGTTCCTCGGCCGCGAGGTGCCGGTGCCCTCCATGCGGCCGGACCTGCCGCCCTGGCAGGAACGGCTCTTCGCCTTCCTGACGCGCAACGCGGTGGGCGCCACGGATTACTTCGGCATCCCGAGCGACCGGGTGGTGGAGCTCGGCACGCGGGTCGAGATGTAGCGCGCGGCGTGGGGGCCAAACCCTGGTCTGGCACCATGTCTGGCCGCTTGGGTCACGTCGTCAGGCGCCGCCCGGCCGCGGCACCGGCTCCCAGCCGCCGCCGAGCGCCTTGTAGACCGCGACGAGATCGGTCGAGACCGCGGCGGCGCTTTCGGCCACCGCCAGCTCCGCCGCCAGCCGGGTGCGGTCGGCATCGAGCACCTCGAGGAAGGTGCCGAGCCCGGCGGTGAAGCGGGTGCGCGCCAGGTTCGAAGCCCGCCGTGCCGCCACCGCCTGGCGCCGCAGCCCGTCGCGCCGCCCCTGGTCGCCGTAATAGGAGGCCAGTGCGTTCTCCACCTCGTGCAGCGCGTCGAGCACGGTGCGGCGCCAGACGATGGCCGCCGTGCGTTGCCGCGCCTCCTCGAGCCGGATCTGCGCCCGCAGCCGGCCGCCCTCGAAGAGCGGGATGATCAGCGCCGGGCCGATGGAGAAGAAGCGGCTCGCCGTCTCGAAGAGATTGACCGTGTTGCCGGATTGCAGCCCGATCGAGCCGTTGATGCGCAGCGTCGGGTAGAGCTGCGCCGTGGCGACGCCGATCCGGGCCGTCTGCGCCGCCAGGGCGGCCTCGGCGGCGGCCACGTCCGGGCGGCGGCGGATGGTCTCGAGCGGCAGGCCGATCGCCACCGCGGGCGGCGCCGGCGGGATCGGCGCCGCGCTGGCGAGGCGCTCGCGCAGCGTCCCGGGCGCCTGGCCGAGCAGCCGGCTCAGCCGGTTCATCGCCTGCGTCACCTGCGCGTCGTATTGCGGCAGCGTCGCCTCGGTGCTGGCGACCAGCGCATCGGCATTGGCCACGTCCACCTCGGTGGCGAAGCCGGCGCCGTAGCGCGAGCGGGTGAGCTGGGCGTTGTCGCGCTGCAGGCGCAGGCTCTGCCGCGCGATCTGCTGCCGGGCCTGCAGCCCCCGCAATTCGAGATAGGCGCGCGCCGCCTCCGCCCGCAGCGACAGGCGCACATTGTCGAGCTGGCGCTCGGCCGAGCGGATATCGGCCTCCGCCGCCTCGACGCCGCGCCGGGTGCGGCCGAAGAGGTCGAGCTCCCAGGCCGCGTCGAAGCCGGCCTGATAGATGGTGAAGCCGGGCTTGGGGCCGGTCGAGATCGGCACGCCGGAGGCCGCGTTGGGCTGGGCCGCGGTCGCCGAGGCGCCGCCGCCGGCAATGGCGGCGAAGGGGCTGTTCTCGCTGATCCGCAGCCGCGTGTCGGAGGCCTGGGCATCGAGGGTCGGCCAGAAGCCGGCATAGGCGATGCGCCGCTGCTCCCGCGTCTCGGCGATGCGCGAGGTGGCCTCCTCGAGATCCGGGTTGCCCTGCTCGACCGAGGTGACGAGCCAGGTCAGCGTCGGGTCGTGGAAGCTCTCCCACCAGGCCGCGTCGATCGCGCCCGCCTCCGCCCGGCTGCGGGCATAGGCGGGCGGCGACAGGCTGGCCTCGGTCCAGCCCGCGGGCACCTGCGGCACCGGGCTGGCGAAGTCCGGCCCGACATTGCAGCCGGCGAGCAGGAGCGCCGCCCATGGCGCGAGCCGGCCCCGCCGCATCCCTCTCCGCGTCCCCCTATCCATGGCCACCGGATCCGGCTCCCTTCGGCACGTCGCGCATCAGGAAGACCAGCGGCCAGAGCACCAGCACCGCCACGCCGAGCAGCCAGAACGCGTCCATATAGCTGAGCACCTGCGCCTGTGCCTGCACCTGGGCGGCGAGTTGCGCAAGGGCCGCCTGCGACGCCTCCCAGGCCCCGAGCCCGGCACCGCGCAGCGCCTGCTCGGTCTGCCGCAGATGCTCGGTCCAGAGCGGATTCGTGTCGCGGGCGGATTCGATCAGCCGGTTCTGGTGGACCTGCGCGCCATGCACCACCACCGCGTTCATCACCGAGATGCCGACCGAGGCGCCGAGGTTGCGCATCAGGTTGATGAGCGCGCTGGCGTCGTTCGTCTTGTCGGGCGGCAGCCCGATATAGGCCGCCGTGGTGATCGGCACGAAGAGGAAGGGCAGCGCCACCACCTGCACCACGCGCAGCATCGAGACGTGCCAGAAGGACATGGTGAGGTCGATCCGGGTGGCATGCAGCAAGGCGCCGCCCGACCAGAGCAGCGCGGCGAGGATCACCCAGCGCGGCTGCACCAGCGTCGTCAGCTTCCCGGCGAATGGCATGACGAAGATGGTGCCGATCCCGCCGATGGCGAGCGTCAGCCCGGCCGTGGTGGCGTCGTAACCCATCAGCTCCTGCGTCAGCTGCGGCAGGAGTTGCGTGGTGCTGAACAGCGTGAAGGCGACGAGGAACATGATCAGGCAGGCGGCGAGGAAGGAGCGGTAGCCGAAGAGCCGCACATCCACCGCCGGCCGCGCCTGCCGCCGCTCCCAGGGGATCAGCAGCACGAAGCCCGCGATGCAGAGGACGGTCAGCCAGGAGACCAGCGGCGACCAGAAGCCGTCGTCGATCACGGCGCGGTCCAGCACGATCTGCAGGCTGCCGAGCGCCATGGCGGAGAGGCCGAAGCCGACCCAGTCGATGCCGCTGCCCTCGGCGAGGAAGCGCCGCCGGTCCTCCTGCACCGCCGGCGGCTCCTGCACGAAGACCGAGACCAGGACGAGCGACAGCGCGCCGACCGGCAGGTTGATCAGGAAGATCCAGTGCCAGGAGTAGTTGTCGGTGATCCAGCCGCCGAGGGCCGGCCCGATCGCCGGCGCGGTGACCACCGTCAGCCCGTAGAGGGCGAAGGCCTGGGCGCGCTTCTCCGGCGGGAAGGTGTCGGCGAGGATCGACTGCTCCACCGGCGCCAGGCCGCCGCCGCCGATCCCCTGGATGGCGCGGCAGACCAGCAGCAGGCCGAGGCTCGGCGCGAGCGCGCAGCCGAGCGAGGCCAGGGTGAAGAGCGCGACGCAGCCCATGTAGAAGCGCTTGCGCCCGAGCGCCGTCGCCAGGTAGCCGGAGACCGGCAGGACGATGGCGTTGGTCACCAGGTAGGTGGTCAGGATCCAGGTGCTCTCGTCCTGGCTCGCCCCGACCCCGCCGGCCATGTGGCGCAGGGCGACATTGGCGATGGTGGTGTCGAGCACCTCCATGAAGGTGGCGATGGAGACGATGGAGGCGATGAGCCAGGGCGAGCGGCGGCCGGCGGCCGAGCGCGGCAGGTCGGCCATCTAGTTGCGGATCCTGACGCTCGGCACCACGGAGAGGCCGGGCGAGAGCGGCAGGTCCCTCGCCCGCGCATCCTCGATGACGATCTTGACCGGCACGCGCTGCGTCACCTTCACGTAGTTGCCGGTGGCGTTCTGCGGCGGCAGCACCGAGAAGCGCGCGCCGGTGCCGGACTGGATGCTGTCCACCCGGCCGGCGAGGAGCGGGCGCGGATAGGCATCGACCCGCAGCTGCACGGCCTGGCCGGGATGGATGCGCCGCAGCTGCGTCTCCTTGAAATTCGCGGTCACCCAGACCTCGGGCTCGACGATCGAGAGCAGCGCCTGCCCCGGCGTGACGTAGTTGCCGACCTCGACCCCGCGATTGGCGACGCGGCCGGCGACCGGCGCCGTGATGCGGGCATAGGAGAGCTGCAGCCCGGCATTCTCGACCGCCGCCTCCGCCTCGCGCAGCGCCGCCTCGGCCGCCTGGCGCTGCGCCTCCGCCGCCGCCGCCTGGGCCTCGGCCGCCGTTACCTCCTGCTTCGCCGCCTCGACCCGGGCACGGGCGCTGCGGGCTGCGGCCTCGGCGTCGTCGGATTGCTGGCGGGTCACGGCGCGCGGATCGACGCTGCGGAACCGGCGGAGCGTCGTCTCGGTGTTCTCCCGGTCCGCCTCGGCGATGACCTGGTTGGCGCGCGCCTGGCCGATCGCCGCCCGCCGCACCGCCAGCTGCGCCTCGGCCTCGGCGATCTGCGCCGCGGCGCTGCCGCGCCGGGCCACCGCATTGGCCAGCGCCACCTCGAAATTGCGCGGGTCGATCTGCACCAGGAGCTGGCCGGCCTGGACCGGCTGGTTGTCCTCCACCAGGAGCCGCGCGACCGGGCCCGAAACCTGCGGCGCCAGGCGGGTCACATGCGATTCGAGGAAGGCGTCGTCGGTCGATTCCCAGAGCCGCGCCTGCCACCACCAGGCGGCACCGCCGCCCAGCACCAGGAGGCCGGCAACCAGGCCCGCCGCGATCAGCCAGCGCCGGCGGCCGGGCGATGCCGGCGTCTCCCCCTCCGCCGCATCGGCGTCCGGCGGGGGCGATCCCCGCCCGCGGCTGCGCGCCGCGGCCTGACTCTCCGATGTCGGCGGCACGTCGTCCATGCGCGGCAGGCCCCTGTCACGGCGCAAGCGCGCTGCCGCTGTCAGGGTTGCCCGGGATGGCGCGGCCGCGGAAGGAGGCGCCGCTGGCACGACCCCGCCCGCCGCGCCGATGGCGGGGACGGGCCGGGCGCGGTCACGCCGTCCGGGCGGGCGGCCGCAGGCGCAGCGGCCCGGACTGGCACATCAGGGCCTCCGCCTGCGCCCTCGCCTCCCGCGGGCTCAGGCTGGGCACGAAGACGGACAGCAGCCCGCCGGCCTCGCCCAGCGCCTGGCGGTGCGAGAGGCCGCGCTCGCGCGCATCGAGGTAGCGCGCCGACACCGCTTGCGACCACAACAGCCCAAGCGGGGCGACGGGGGCGGCGACGTCGAGGGATGTCGTTGCCTGGGTCATGCCCGAGCCTCCCGACCTGTTGCGCAAAGCGGTCATTTCGACCGCCCCATTCAACCCATCCCTGCGAGTCGCACCAAGCCCGAATGCGCGGCCCCGCCGCGGGGCCGTCAGCCGGTCGGCGGCAGCAGGCCGAGCGACCCGAGCTCGCGCCGCAGCGCCTCGGGGCCGGTGAAGTGGATGCCGTGCATCCCGATCGCCGTCGCCGCCGCCGCGTTGCGCGGGTTGTCGTCGACATAGACGATGTCGCCGACCCGCAGGCCGTAGCGCTCGACGAGCAGGTGGTAGATCCGCGGATCGGGCTTCACCATCCGCTCCTGGCCCGAGACGATGATGCCCCGGAACCAGGCGAGGAAGTCGAAGCGCTCGAGCGCGATCGGGAAGGTCTCGTGCGACCAGTTGGTCAGGGCGAAGACCGGCGTGCCGCGGTCCCGCAGCGCGCGCAGGATCGCCACGGCGCCCTCGATCGGGCCGGCCAGCATCTCGCCCCAGCGCTGGTGATAGGCATCGATCAGCGCCGCCTGGTCCGGATGCCGCGCCTTGAGCAGCGCCGTGCCCTCCGCCCAGCTCCGGCCGCCATCCTGCTCGAGGTTCCAGGCGCCGGTGCAGACCTCCGCCAGGAAGCGCTCCATGCCCGCCTCGTCGCCGGGAAAGAGCTTGCGGTAGAGATAGCGGGGATTCCAGTCGATCAGCACCCCGCCGAGGTCGAACACGACCGTGCCCCGCCCGGCCGGGCCTTGCGCCATCTCCGCCATCCCGATCCTCCCCACCTGTCCGCCGCTACTCCGCCAGGGTGTGCCGCAGCCGCCGATAGGCCGCCCCGAAGAAGAGCAGGCCCAGCAGGCACAGCACGCCGAGCCTCGGCGCCACAAGCGCGAAATCGGCGCCGCGGAACAACACCGATTGCGCGAAGGCCACGAATTGCGTGGTCGGCAGCACCTGCACCATCGCCTGCAGCCAGCCCGGCATGCTCTCGAGCGGCGTCATGCTGCCCGAGAGCAGCATCATCAGGATGAACACGGGCAGGGCCAGCAGGCCGAACTGGCCGGTCGAGGTCGTCAGGGTGGCGAGCAGCACGCCGAGCGCCGCCACGGAGACCTGGAAGACGATGGTCCCGAGCACGAAGAGCGGCACCGATCCGGCGATCGGCACCGCGAGCAGGCCCCGCACCACCAGCAGCAGCGACAGGGTGGCCGCCGCCACGATGACCAGCGCATTCGCCCCGATCTTGGCGAGCAGGATCTCGAGCGGCGTCACCGGCATGGCCAGCAGATGCTCGAGCGTGCCGTGCTCGCGCTCCCGCAGCATCGCTGCCCCGGGCAGGATGATCGAGAGGATCAGCGTGCTGTTCATCACCTGCATGACGGAGGTGAACCATTCCGGCAAGCCGTTCGGGTTGAAGCGCAGGCGGACCGCCAGGGCGATCGGCGGGGCGGCCGTCCCCAGCCGCTCGCCGATCGTCGCCAGCACGATCTGCTGGATGTAGGCGGCGCCGTTGCCGGCCTGCGCCATCGCCGTGGCATCGACATCGAGCCCGAGATCGACCGGGCGCGAGGCCAGCAGGTCGGACTCGAAGCGCGGCGGCAATTGCAGCACGAAGACGAAGCGCCCCGCATCCAGCGCCGGCGTCACCTCGGCGGGCGCGATCGCCGCCGGCGGCTGGAACAGGGGCGGCAGCAGCGCCGCCGTGACGGCGCGCGACAGCTCGGAGCGGTCCTCGTCCACCACCGCGATGGCGGCGTTGCGCACCTCGGTCTTCACCCCGGTCGCCACCGTGTAGACCGCGATGGTGAAGGTATAGACGACGAGCAGCAGCAGGACGGGATCGGCCCGCAGCACCCGAAGCTCCTTCAGCGTCAACCACAGGACGTTGCCGAGGCTGCGCATCGGTCAGGCCTCCTGCTTGCGCAACAGCAGCGAGGCCGCCAGGACGAAGCCGATGGCGAAGCCGGCCAGCGCCAGGTGGTTCACCCAGGTCTCGGCGAGGCCGAGCCCCTTGCTCATGGTGCCGATCGAGATCTGCTGGAACCAGCCGGACGGGAAGGCCAGCCCGATGGCGCGGGCCGCGCCCGAGAGCGAGGAGGTCGGCACCAGCAGGCCGGAGAAGTTCACCGCCGGCACCACCGAGAGGATCGCCGCGGCGAAGATGGCCGCGACCTGGCTCGCCACGAAGGCGGAGATCAGCAGCCCGAAGCCCGTCGAGGCCAGGACATAGAGCACCGCCCCGCCGGCGAGGGCGGCGCCGGAGCCGAGCACCGGCACGCCGAAGACCAGCCGCGCCGCCAGCACCAGCGCGGCGAAGCTCGCCAGCGCCACGGCGATGTAGGGAAGCTGCTTGCCGATGAGGAATTCGGGCGCCGTGACCGGCGTCGCGCGGAAATTGGCGATCGCCCCGCTCTCCTTCTCGCGCACCACGCCGACGGCGGCCAGCATGGCCGGCACCAGCATGAGCATGAGCATGATCACGCCGGGCACGATGGCGACGGCGCTGCGGAAGGCCTGGTTGTAGCGGAAGCGCGTCTCGATGCTGGCGGCATCGCGCTGCCGCGGCAGCGGCGAGAGCGCCTGCTCGTCGCGCAGCCAGGTCTGCGACAGGCCCATGACGTAGCTGCGGGCGGTCTCGGCGCGGAAGGGCATCGCCCCGTCCACCAGCACCGAGACCTCCGGCCGGTCGCCGCGGCGCAGGTCGTGCCCGAAGCGCGGCGGCACCTCGATGGCGAGGGCGATGCGGGCGGCGCGGAGCGCGGCCTCGGCCGCCGCCTCGCTCGGCAGCGGCGGCCGCGCGGAGAAGTAGCGGGACCCGGCGAAGCTCTCCAGCAGCCCGCGGCTGTCGGGCGACTGGTCGCCGTCGAGCACCGCATAGGGCAGGTTCTCCACGTCGAAGGAGATGCCGAAGCCGAAGGCGATCATCAGCACCACCGGCCCGACGAGCGCGAAGGCCAGGCGGACGCGGTCGCGCAGCAGCTCCAGCGCCTCGCGCCAGGCGCAGGCCAGCAGCCGCCCGGGGGCGAACCGGGTCGGCCGGGCCGGCTGCCGGGCCGCGGCCGGCGCCGGCAGGTCGGGCGTCGCCTCCTCGGGACCGGCCGCCTCCTCGAGCCAGCCGATGAAGGCCTCCTCCAGCGAGGCGGCGTGGCGCTGCGCCACCAGCTCGGCCGGCTTCCCCACGGCGAGGATGCGGCCCGCATGCTGCAGCGAGATGCGATCGCAGCGCTCCGCCTCGTTCATGAAATGGGTGGAGATGAAGATGGTCACGCCCTGCTGGCGGGAGAGGCGCAGCAGGTGCCGCCAGAACAGGTCGCGCGCCACCGGGTCGACGCCCGAGGTCGGCTCGTCGAGGATCAGCAGCGCCGGCTCGTGCACCACCGCCGCGGCCAGTTGCAGCCGCTGCCGCACGCCGAGCGGCAGGGATTCCGGCGCCGCATCGACCACCTGCTCCAGGTCGAAATCCCGCAGCACCGCGGCGATGCGGGCGGCGGCGCGGTCCGGCGGCAGATGGAAGAGATGCGCGTGCAGCTCCAGGTTCTGCCGCACCGTCAGCTCGCCATAGAGCGAGAAGGCCTGCGACATGTAGCCGACCTGGCGGCGGGAATCGCCGCCGGCGCCGGGGCGCTGCCCGAGCACGGTGGCATGGCCCTCGCTGGCCGGCAGCAGCCCGGTCAGCATGCGCATGGTCGTGCTCTTGCCCGAGCCATTGGAGCCGAGGAAGCCGAAGATCTCGCCGCGCCGCACGCTGAGGTTGACGTGGTCCACCGCGACGAAATCGCCGAAGCGCTTGGTCAGCCCCTCCGCCTCGATCACCGGCCCCTCGCCCGGGCGCGGCGGCGGCGGCGGCGTGATGACGACCGGCTCGTAGCCGCGGCGCCGGTCCTCCGGCAGCATGGCGATGAAGGCCTGCTCGAAGCTCGCCGTCCCCGTCCGCTGCCGGATCTCGGCCGGGCTGCCGGTCACGGTGACCTTGCCGGCATCCAACGCGGCCAGCCAGTCGAAGCGCTCCGCCTCGTCCATATAGGCGGTGGCGACCAGCACGCTCATCGTCGGGCGGCGAGCGCGCAGCCGGTCGATCAGGGTCCAGAATTGCCGGCGGGAGAGCGGGTCGACCCCGGTGGTCGGCTCGTCGAGGATGAGCAGGTCGGGCTCGCGCATCAGGGCGCAGCAGAGCGAGAGCTTCTGCTTCATGCCGCCGGAGAGCTGGCCGGCGGGCCGGTCGGTGAAGCGGGCGAGCCCGGTCGCCTGCACGAGCTCGGCCGCGCGCTCCCGCCGCACATCCCGTGCCTGGCCGAACAGGCGGCCGAAATACGCGATGTTCTCCGCCACCGAGAGGGTCGGGTAGAGGTTCCGCCCGAGTCCCTGCGGCATATAGGCGATGCGCTCGCGGAAGCGGGCGAGCGCGGCGGGGTCGCGCAGGTTCTCGCCCAGCGCCTCGAGCTCCCCCGCCTGCGGCCGGCGCACCGCGGCCAGCAGCGCCAGCAGGGTGGACTTGCCGACGCCGTCCGGCCCCACCAGCCCGACCATCCGGCCGGCCGGGATGGTCAGGGTGATGCCATCGAGCGCGCGCGCCGCGCCATAGCGGTGCCGGACATCGCGCAGCACCGCGGCGGCCTGGCCGGCCGTGGCGGTCACGGCAGGCGCACCTGCAGCCGCTCCGGCCAGGGCAAGGCGGGATCGAGCCGGAGATAGGCGAGGCCGCGCACGCCGCCCTTCACCTGCTCGGCATGCGCCTGCAGCAGCTCGGGCGGCAGCCGCAGCTTGACGCGGAACATCAGGTTCCCGCGTTCCGTCGTCGTCTCCACCTGGCGCGGCGTGAACTGCGCCTCCGGCGCCACGAAGCTCACGCTCGCCGGCAGGACGTAGGCCGGCACGGGGTCGAGCACCAGCCGCGCCTCGGCGCCATAGGCGAGCCGGCCGGCCTGCGCCGCGGGCAGGAAGACGATCATCGAGACATCGGTCGGGTCGATCAGCGTGGCGACGCGGCCGCCGGCGGCCACCACCTCGCCATCGCGGACGAGGCGATAGAGGACGCGACCGGCCCGCGAGGCGGTGAGGATCGTGTCCTGCAGCATGGTCCGCACCTGCGCGGCATTGGCTTGCGCCGCCTGCAGCGCGGCATCGGCGCGCTGCCGGCCGGCTTCCGCGGTCGCCACCGTCGCATCGCTCACCTCGACGGCCGCGCGCCGCTGGTCGAGCTGCTCGGTCGGGGCGTAGCCGCGTTGCGCGAGGGTCTGGGTGCGGCCGAACTCGGTCTGCGCGAGCTGCCGCAGGCTGGCGGCGCGGGCGAGTTCCGCCTTCGCCTGGGCGACCGCGTGCTCCGCCTCCCCGACCTGCGCCTCGGCGGCGCGGAGCTGCGCCTGCAGGGTGGCGTCGTCGAGTCGCGCCACCACCGCGCCGGCCGCGACCATCTGGCCTTCCTCGACGCTCACCGTCAGCACCCGCCCGGCGATCTTGCTGGCGACGTCGAATTGCTGCGCCTCGATGCGTCCGTTGGTCTCGACGATGCTGGCGGGCAGGGCGGGCAGGGCGGGAAGGGCCGTGCTCCGGCGCCAGACGGCGTAGCTGCCGCCGGCCAGCACCAGCGCGGCAAACCCGATGAGCACGGCTCGCTTCGAGACTGTCATCCGTCGATCCCGACCTGTGGCGGGCGGCGGGCGGGCTGCGAGCCGCGGACGCCCTCCCGGCCCGCCAGGGATAGAGGCTTCCGCGGCCCCTGCCCATCGCCCGCCGCCGGGAGGGCGGACGCCGGACCGTGATCCGCTCACGCGGGTCCAAGGATCTGGTCTAGGGAGGGTCGCCGATGAACAGCCAGCGCAGGAAGCGGCCGATGAGCTTCAGCAATTCCCAGAAATCGTGCGGGCTCACGGCAGCGCCAGGGACTCGGATCGGGGTGGGGGCGGCGCTGGAGCGGCTCCGCCATGATGGCGGCCGCTGGCGTCCCATAGGGGATTCGAACCCCTGTTGCCGCCGTGAGAGGGCGGTGTCCTAGGCCTCTAGACGAATGGGACGTGGAGGCGTCGTGGCGGGGCTTCTAGGGCCGGGCCGCGGGAGGGTCAAGCACCCTGTCGCCGTTCTTGCCTCAACGATCTCGCCTCACCGGCCTGGCCGGATCTCGCCGATCACCCGCCCGCGCTTCGGCTCCACCACCAGCACCCGCTCGCCATCCGGCCGCGCCAGCAGCACGGCGATGCCGCTCTCGGTGGCGGCAAGGCCGGTGATGCGCGTGCCCTCGGGCTGGTCGAGCGCCGCCTCCCAGCGCGTGCCGCTCGCCGCGCCACCAACCCGCTGGACGAGCACCATCACCAGGCCCACCGTGCCAGCGACGATCAACACCCCCATGACGACGACCAGGATCTTGAGCGCGCGCACCGACCATCCCCCCGAACCCACGGGCGGCGAGACCATCACCCTGATTGCGGCACCCGCCCAGGCCGGCCTGCGGGCCGACCGATTCCTCGCGGAGGCGATAGGCTCGCTGTCGCGCTCCCGCGTCAAGGCGCTGATCGCCGCCGGGGCCGCCAGCCGCGATGGCCAGCCGCTGCGCGACGCCGCCGAGGCGGTGCGCGCCGGCAGCACCTATGCGCTGGCGATCCCGGCCGCGACGCCCGCCCTGCCACAACCGCAGGACATCCCGCTCGCCATCCTGTTCGAGGACGCGCATCTGATCGTGCTCGACAAGCCGGCCGGGCTGGTGGTCCACCCCGCGCCCGGCAACCAGGACGGCACGCTGGTCAACGCCCTGCTGGCACATGCCGGCGAGGAGCTGCCGGGCATCGGCGGCGAGAAGCGGCCGGGCATCGTGCATCGCCTGGACAAGGACACCTCCGGCGTCATGGTCGTGGCCAAGACCGAGGTCGCCCACCGCGCCCTCTCGCTCGCCTTCGCCGAGCGCGACCTCGACCGGGAATACCTCGCGCTCGTCTGGGGCCTGCCCAGCCCGCCTTCCGGCCAGATTGAGGGGGCGATCGGCCGCCACCCGACGGACCGCAAGCGCATGGCCGTCGTGTCACGCGGCGGCAAGCCCGCCCTCACCCATTACGCCACCGACCGCGCCTGGGGAACCGCCTGCGCCCTGCTGCGCTGCCGGCTGGCGACCGGGCGGACGCACCAGATTCGGGTGCATCTCGCCGAGGTCGGGCATCCCCTGGTCGGCGACCCGGTCTATCTGCGTCGCACGCCTGCGGCGGCGCGAGGCCTGCCGGAGCCGGTGCGGCAGGGGCTTCTCGCCTTCCCCCGGCAGGCGCTGCATGCGGCGACGCTCGGCTTCCGCCATCCGGTGACCGGGCAGCCCCTGGCCTTCACCGCACCGCCGCCAGCGGATTTCGTTTTGCTTCTCACATTGCTGTCCGGTAACCCAGAGTAACCAACCCAGAAACTCGGTTTTTCTGGACAGCCAGCATCGCAGCCGGTACAAACATCCCGAGGCAGCGTCATCGGGTGCCGCAAAAGCTGGACGAGCGCCGATCTCGCCCCGTCGTGACCGGGGCAGGCGATGTCCGGTGGGCCTGCATGGCGTTCGAACTGCCAAGATCCGTCGCGGAGAGGGCACCGCCGTCACGGGGTCGCCCGCCGCGCGCAGGAGGCAGATGATCCAAATGGCTTCCAGCTCGGTCATTCCCGTTGCCCCCGAGGGCAACCTCTCCCGCTACCTGCAGGAGATCCGGAAATTTCCCATGCTCTCGCCGGAGGAGGAGCTCTCGCTCGCCCGGCGTTGGCGCGATGAAGGCGACGAGCGCGCCGCGCACAAGCTCGTTACCAGCCATCTCCGGCTCGTGGCCAAGATCGCCATGGGCTATCGCGGCTACGGCCTGCCGGTCGGCGAGCTCATCTCCGAAGGCAATGTCGGCATGATGCAGGCGGTGAAGCGGTTCGATCCGGACCGCGGCTTCCGCCTGGCCACCTATGCGATGTGGTGGATCCGCGCTGCCATCCAGGAATACATCCTCCATAGCTGGTCGCTGGTGAAGATGGGGACGACCGCGGCCCAGAAAAAGCTCTTCTTCAATCTCCGGCGCCTGAAGGGCCAGATGGCGGCCCTCGAGGACGGGGACCTGAAGCCGGAGCAGGTGGAGAAGATCGCCCGGGTCCTGCAGGTGCCGGAGCAGGACGTGGTCTCCATGAACCGCCGCCTGGCCTCGCCCGACCATTCCCTGAACGCGCCCGTCCGCTCGGACAGCGAGGGCGAGTGGCAGGACTGGCTGGTCGACGACCAGGAGACGCAGGAGAGCGAGCTGTCCGAGCGGGAGGATCTCTCCAACCGCCGCATGCTGCTCGGCGAGGCGCTGAAGACGCTGAACGAGCGGGAGCGGCACATCCTGATCGAGCGCCGGCTGAAGGACGAGCCGACGACGCTCGAGGAGCTCTCGCAGCAGTACAACATCAGCCGCGAGCGCGTGCGCCAGATCGAGGTGCGCGCCTTCGAGAAGCTGCAGAAGAGCATGAAGACCCAGGTCGTCGAGCGGAGGCTTGCGGTCTAGGCATTTCCCGCGAAGCGGCCCCAGCGGCCAATGGCCCGGCGGACAGTCCGCCGGGCTTTTTTTGTGCCTCGGCCGCCCGCCGGGTCTGGGCGGCGCCATGGCATGGGTGTTGCTATCACCGACGCCCGCGCCGAGTTGGACCATGCCCGACCTGCCCGTCCCCCTGCCGAGCCTGGCAGCCGCCCCGCCCCGCCGGCCTCGCCGCCCCCTGCCCCTGCCTGCCTATGGCGCCGGCGCGGTGGCGGCGATGCTGGTCGCCTGGTGGGCGGTCTCGGGCGGCCGCCTCGTCCCCGCCGAGCTGCTCCCCGCGCCCCTCCAGGTCTGGCAGGCCCTGACCGAGGTGCTGCGGGAGGGCTATCGCGGCACCACCCTCGCCGAGAACGTCCTGTCCACCCTCGGCCGGCTTGGCGGCGGCTTCGGCCTGGCGGTGCTCACCGGCGTGCCGCTCGGCCTCTGGATGGGCCGCAACCGCATCGCCGGCGCCGCCATCGACTGGATCATCCAGTTCCTGCGGCCGCTGCCGCCGCTCTCCTACATGATCCTGCTGATCCTCTGGCTCGGCACCGGCGACGCCTCGAAGACCGCGCTGCTCTTCCTCACCGCCTTCCCGATCATCGTCGCCGCCAGCGCCGCCGGGCTGCGCGGCGTCAAGCGGCAGCGGATCCAGGCGGCCGAGGCGCTCGGCGCCTCGCCCAGCCAGGTCTTCCGCCACGTCATCTTGCCCTCGGCGGCGCCGATGATCTTCACCGGCCTGCAGATCGCCCTCGCCGCCGCCTTCTCCACCGTGGTCTCGGCCGAGCTCATGGCGGCCAGCGACGGGCTCGGCTGGATGGTGATCTCGGCCAGCCATTTCCTGCGCAACGACATCATCATCCTCTGCATCCTGCTGCTCGGCCTGCTCGGCATCGCCCTCGCCTGGGCGCTCCGCCTGCTCGACCGGCGGCTGGTGCACTGGCGGGGCCGCGACTGATGCGCAGCCTGCCGAACTGGGCGGTCACCGGCCTCTCGATCCTTCTCGTCCTCTCGGCCTGGGTGGCGGTGACGCGGCTCGGCCTGGTGCGCGACCTGTTTCTGCCCGGCCCGCGCGACCTCTGGCTCGGCCTGCAGGAGCTGCTGGACGAGGGCTACAAGGGCCGCACCCTGCCCGAGCATCTGGGCATGAGCCTGCTGCGCGTCGGTACTGGCTTCCTCACCGGGGCGCTGGCCGGCACCGCGCTCGGCCTCGCCATGGGCGTCTCGCGCAAGCTGGACGCGATGGCCGCGCCCTTCATCGAATTCCTCCGCCCGCTGCCGCAGCTCGCCTATCTGGTGCTGCTCATCGTCTGGCTGGGCATCGGCGAGGGCAGCAAGATCAGCATGCTCTTCCTCGCCGCCCTGCCAGTCGCCGCCGTCGCGGCGCGGGACGGCGTGCGCAACATCCCGCCCGAGCGGCTGCGCATGGCGGCCGCCCTCGGCGCCTCGCCGCGGCAGGTCTTCTGGCATGTGGTGGCGCCCTCGGCCCTGCCGGAGATCCTCACCGGCGCCCGCCTCGCGCTCGGCATCGTCTATGCCACGCTGATCGCGGCCGAGATCATCGCCGGGTCGAGCGGCATCGGCTGGATGATCCTCGATGCCGGGCGCTTCCTGCGCTCGGACTACGCCTTCGTCGGCATCCTGGTCATCGGCCTGACCGGGATCGCCATCGACCGCCTGCTGCTTTGGCTCGAGCGGCGTATCGTCCACTGGGCCGGCCGCTGACCCGCCCCATGCCCACCGCAACGACCAGGGAGACCGCCATGACCGCGCTGCCCCTCACCCGCCGCTCGGCCCTCGCCGCCGCTGCCGCCGCCACCGGTGCCCTGGCGCTGCCGCGCCTCAGCCGCGCCGCCCCGGCCAAGGTGAATGTCGGCTTCTTCACCGAGGCCAAGCCGACCATGATCGCCAAGGGCCAAGGCTGGTTCGCCGAGGGCGTCGGCGCGCCGATCACCTGGACCGAATACGGCAGCGGCGCCGAGATCAACACCGCCATGGTCGGCGGCTCCTGCGATATCGGCCTCGCCACCGGCTCGGTCGCCACCGCCGCCGGCATCGCCCAGGGCCTGCCCTTCCAGGTGATCGGACTGGTCGACAATATCGGCCCGGCCGAGGAGATGACGGTGCGCACCGCCGCCAACATCCGCAGCCCGGCCGATTTCAAGGGCAAGAAGGTGGCGACGCCCTTCGGCTCCACCAGCCATTTCCGCCTGCTCGGCTTCCTCAAGACCAACGGCCTGTCGCAGCGCGACGTCACCGTGCTCGACATGAAGCCGGCCGCCATCCAGGCCGCCTGGGCCAAGGGCGAGAT
The DNA here is from genome assembly GCF_003258945.1 of Roseicella frigidaeris. Classification (GTDB taxonomy): domain Bacteria; phylum Pseudomonadota; class Alphaproteobacteria; order Acetobacterales; family Acetobacteraceae; genus Paracraurococcus; species Paracraurococcus frigidaeris. Next base: position 39,265 of record NZ_QLIX01000010.1, read on the forward strand.
CGACGCCGCCTATGTCTGGGCCCCGGCCAAGAGCAAGATCATCGAGGCCGGCGGCACCCCCTTCCGCACCTGGGACGCGCTGGACAAGGCCGGCTACGCCATCGCCGACACCATCATCGTCCACAACGACTTCGCCAAGGCGCAGCCGGCCTCGGTGGTCGGCTTCCTCAAGGCCTATGGCAAGGCGCTCGGGATGTGGCGCAGCAGCCCGGAGGAGGCGGCGAAGCTGGTGGCGCAGCAGGCCGGCGTCTCGCCCGAGACGGCGATGGCCGAGATGAAGGCCTATGAGTTCGTCGACCTGCCCGCCCAGACCGGCGAGGCCTGGCTCGGCACCCCCGGCAAGCCCGGCAAATTCGCCGAGGTGCTGAAGGGCACCGCCGACTTCCTGGTGGAGCAGCGCTCGCTCCGCTCGGCGCCGCCGGTCGGCACCTTCGGCAGCGCGCTGAACACGCATTTCCTGCAACAGGCGGTGGCGTGACGCGGCCGGGCTTCGTCCGCTTCGACGAGGTCTCCGTCCGCTACGGCGAGGGCGCGGGCGCCGTGCTGGCGCTGGAGCGGGCGGACCTCGCCTTCGCGCAGGGCGATTTCGTCTGCATCGTCGGCCCCTCGGGCTGCGGCAAGACGACGATGCTGCAGACCCTGGCCGGCTTCCTGCGCCCGACCGGCGGCACGGTGAGCCTGGATGGCCGCCCGGTCGAGGGGCCGGCGCCGGAGCGCGGCGTGGTCTTCCAGCAGCCGACCCTGTTTCCCTGGATGACGGTCGCCGCCAATGCCGGCTTCGGCCCGCGCATGCGCGGCGAGAACCGGGCCCAGGCGAGGGAGCGGGTGGAATACTGGCTGCGCACCACCGGGCTCTGGGAGTTCCGCGACCGCTACCCCTATGAGCTCTCGGGCGGCATGCAGCAGCGCCTGGCCATCGCCCGGGCGCTCTGCAACGAGCCGAAGGTGCTGCTGATGGACGAGCCCTTCGGCGCGCTCGATGCCCTGACGCGCGAGCACATGCAGGAGGAGCTACACGCCGTCTGGCGGCGCACCGGCATGACGGTGGTCTTCATCACCCATTCCGTCGAGGAGGCGGTCTATCTCGGCACCGAGGTGGTGGTGATGTCGCCGCGGCCGGGCCGCATCCTCGAGCGCATCCCGCTGCCCTTCGCACGCGAGGCGGCCGACCAGGACATCCGCCGGGTCAAGAGCGGCGCCGGCTTCATCGCGGCGCGCGAGCGAGTACTGTCGCTGATCTGGGGCATGCAGCACGACGCCTGACGCGGATGCAGGCGGCTTGCCGCTGCGGCCGCGGCGGGCGATGGTCGCGGCGGAGGATCTGCCCCGATGAAGCTCGCCTACTCGCCGAACAGCCCCTATGTCCGCAAGGCCGTGGTCTGCGCCATCCTGCGCGGCATCGATGGCCGGATGGAGCTCTGGTCGGTGCCGACCACCGACCCGGCGCTCGCCGCGCTGAACCCGCTCGCCAAGGTCCCTTCCCTCGTCACCGATGACGGCACGGTGCTCTACGACAGCCCGGTGATCTGCGAGTATCTCGACAGCCTCGGCGAGGCGGCGCCGCTGATCCCGCCGCCCGGCCCGGCGCGCTGGACCGCGCTGCGGCAGGAGGCGCTGGCCGACGGCATCCTGGACGCCACCCAGCCGCGCCGCCGCGAGGTGGCGCTGCCGCAGGACGAGGGCCGGCGCGACTACATCGCCGTGCAGCAGGGCAAGGTCGCGCGCGCCCTCGACGCGCTGGAGGCGGAGGCCGGCGGCCTCGGCCCGCTCGCCACCATCGGCGAGGTCAGCATCGCCTGCGCCCTCGGCTATCTCGATTTCCGCTACCCGCACGAGCCCTGGCGCCCCGGCCATCCGGCGCTGGAGGCCTGGTACGCGAAGGTCGCGGCGCTGCCCGCCATGGCCCGGACCGTGCCGCCCGGCTGAGGCGCCCGGCTGAGGCGCCCGACGCCGCGAACCGGCCGGCGGGGCGCGGCCTCATCGGCCGCCGTCATGGCGGGTATTGGCGCGCTGGATTGGCGCATCGGCGGGGCGGGGGCCATCTTCGTCCCCATGCACGGAGCCATCGCCATGCCCGACCCCGCCAGCCTGCCCAGCCCGGCCAGATCCATCGATCCCGAGGCGCGGATCGGGCACGTGCATCTGAAGGTCGCCGATCTCGACCGCGCCCTCGGCTTCTGGCGCGACGTCATCGGCCTCGAGGTGCAGGAGATCTGGGCCGGCCAGGCCGCCTTCCTCTCGGCGGGCGGCTACCACCACCACATCGCCCTCAACACCTGGGAGAGCGCCGGCGGGCCGCCGCCGGCGCCGGGCACCACCGGCCTCTACCACGTCGCCCTGCTCTATCCCGACCGCCGCGCCCTCGCCACGGCGCTGCTGCGGGTGCTGCAGGCCGGGATCCCGCTTGAGGGCGCCTCCGACCACGGCGTCTCCGAGGCGATCTACCTGCGGGACCCGGACGGCAACGGGGTCGAGCTCTACCGCGACCGCCCGCGCGTGGAATGGCCCCGCACCAGCGAGGGGACGTTGCACATGACCAATCGCCGTTTCGACTTGCAGGCGTTGCTGGCGGAGCTGCGATAGGGGCCGCTTCCTCCCTCCCCTGGTCCTCCCCGGGCCCCCTTTCCCTGGCCTTTCCCCCCCGGGGCGCCTACATCAGCGGCAACCGATCCCACAGTTCCAGAGACATCGCCCGTGGACGCCCACGTCGCCCAGACGCCGGTCGCCGCCGAAGCGGCCCGGCGCCGGACCTTCGCCATCATCGCCCATCCGGATGCCGGCAAGACCACCCTGACCGAGAAGCTGCTGCTGAAGGGCGGCGCCATCCAGCTCGCCGGCGCGGTGCGGGCCAAGGGCAATGCCCGCCGCACCCGCTCCGACTGGATGAAGATCGAGCAGGACCGCGGCATCTCCGTCGCCACCTCGGTCATGACCTTCGAGCGCGGCGGGTTGGTCTTCAACCTGCTCGACACGCCGGGCCACGAGGACTTCTCCGAGGACACCTACCGCACGCTCACCGCCGTCGACGCGGCGGTGATGGTGCTCGACGCCGCCAAGGGCATCGAGAGCCAGACCCGCAAGCTCTTCGAGGTCTGCCGGCTGCGCGACATCCCGATCATCACCTTCGTCAACAAGATGGACCGCGAGGCGCGCGACCCCTTCGAGCTGATCGACGAGATCGAGAAGACGCTGGCGCTCGATGCCGCGCCGGTGGCCTGGCCGGTCGGCCGCGCCGCGCAATTCGCCGGCACCTGGGACCTGCTGGAGCGGCGCTTCCTGCCGGTGGATGCCGATGACGGCGCCGCAATCCGCCTCGCCGGGCTGGACGACCCGCGGCTCGAGGCGCTGGTCGGCGCCGAGCGGGCGGCGGCGCTGCGCGAGGAGGCGGAGCTGGCCGAGGCGGGGTTGAACGCCTTCGACCTGGAGGCCTTCCGCGAGGGCCACCTGACCCCGGTCTTCTTCGGCTCGGCGCTGCGCGACTTCGGCGTCGGCCATCTGCTCGACGGGCTGGCCCGCTACGCCCCGCCGCCCGGCCCGCGCGCCGGCGACCCGCGCGAGGTGCAGCCGGGCGAGGACAAGCTGACCGGCTTCGTCTTCAAGGTGCAGGCGAACATGGACCCGAACCACCGCGACCGGGTCGCCTTCCTTCGCCTCTGCTCGGGCAAGCTGACCAAGGGCATGCGGCTGAAGCAGGTGCGCACCGGCAAGCAGGTGCCGGTGAACGCGCCGCTCTTCTTCTTCGCCAAGGACCGGCAGGTGGCCGAGGAGGCCTGGCCGGGCGATGTGGTGGGCGTCGCCAACCATGGCACGCTGCGCATCGGCGACACGCTGACCGAGGGCGAGGAGCTGAATTTCCGCGGCGTGCCGAGCTTCGCGCCGGAGATCCTGCGGCATGTCCAGCTAGAGGACCCGATGCTGGCGAAGAAGCTGAAGACCGCGCTCGACCAGCTTGCCGAGGAGGGGGTGGTGCAGCTCTTCCGCCCGCTGGACGGCTCGCTGCCGGTGGTGGGCGTGGTCGGGCAGCTGCAGCTCGACGTGCTGCAGTCCCGGCTGAAGGTGGAATACGGCGTGCCGGCGCGCTTCCAGGACACGATGTGGTCCATGATGCGCTGGGTGACGGGCGGGAAGCCGGAGCTGGAGCGCTTCGCCGAGGCCAATCGCCGCGATGCCGGCGAGGACCATGATGGCGAACTGGTCGCCTTCTTCGGCTCCGACTGGCGGCGCAAGCGGGCGGAGGAGGAATGGCCCGCGCTCCGCTTCCATGCGGTGCGCGAGCAGCACGGGCTAGTCGCCGCCAAGCGGTAGCGGCCCCGCGCGGGGGCCGGCCCGCCCTCAGCGCCGCAGCGAGGCGACGTCCCGCGGCAGCGGGCCGGGCTCCGACTCGGCGCCGCGGGCGATGTCGATCGCCCAGGCCCCGGGCCCGGCGGCGACGAGGTAAAGGAAGAGGAAGCAGTAGAGGATCGCCGCGTCGCCGCCGTTGAGGACGGGGAAGAAGCTGCGCGGGGCATGCGCCATCCAGTAGGCGAAGGCCATCTGCCCGGCGAGGACGAAGGCGACCGGCCGGGTGAAGAGCCCGATGACCAGCAGCGCGCCGCCGACCAGTTCCAGCACCGCAGCGAACCAGAGCAGGCTGAAGGTCGCCGGCAGGGCGCCGCCCATGGGCGGCCCCGGGAAGGCGAAGAGCTTCTGCGTCCCATGCTCGATGAAGAGCAGCGCAGCGACGATACGGAGCACCGCGAGCATTCGCGGCGCCATGACGGCCATGTCCCACATGGAAGGAGCGTAACACCCTGGCTCCCCCCGTGGGGATCACGGGATTGGCAGCGCGCGGCCCGCGGGAGGCCGATGCCGGAACCACCCTCCCCCGCGCGTGTTCTTCCAACGCAACGCTGCAAGACGCATCCCTGCAAGACGCAACTTTGTAAGACGGGGGGCCGCCCCGCCTCGCCCGGATAGGCGTGGGCGTCACCATGGGCCCGCCCCCCCGAGGAGAGACACCCAGAATGACGCCCACCGCCGACGCGCTGCTGGCGCAGCTGTCGCTCGATGCCTATTCCGATGCGCCGGTTGCCCTGCCGGACGGCTTCACGGCCCTCGACCCTTCCAATTTCAATATGGCGCTCGCGCCCGGCGAGACCTTCTCCGAAGGCATCTTCCATAGCGGCAATGCCGCGGCGCTGCTCAGCGTCGGCTGGGTCGAGGGGCTGGCAACCATCGTCGTCGCCTTCCGCGGCAGCGACGACACCACGGACAGCCTGCAGGACCTGAACGGCATCAACGCCGCCTATCCCGCCTTCTCCTCGCTGATCGCCGCCGTCGACACCGCCTCCGAGGCCTGGGGCGCGCCCGTCATCGTCACCGGCCACAGCCTCGGCGGCGCCATGGCGCAGCTCTACATGGAGAGCCACCCGAACGTCGCGGGCGAGCCCGGGCATGCCGCCGTCACCTTCGGCTCGCCGGGCGCCGTGCTGGCAGAGGGCACGGATGAGAGGATCACCAACTACGTCATCGCCGACGATCCCGCCGTGGTGCTCGGCGCGCATCGCGCGGAGATCGGCGAGCTGCTGCGGGCCAGCCCTGAGCTGGCCGATCTTGCCGCCACGCAGATCGCCGAGGAGCTGCCCGGGATCAGCAAGGAGCAGGCCCTCGCCTCGCTGCCCAACCTCACCGTCAATTACGACAACCACGGCCAGATCGTGCTGCTGCCGACCGCCGATGGCGGGCTCGATCCCGAATCGGCGCTCGCCGGGCTGGTGAAGCTCGATGCCAGCCGCCACGATGTCGATCTCTACCAGGCGGAGCTTCCCGGGGCCACGGAGCCGGGCGGCTCGGTCATCATCCCCGAGGGCCCGACGACGGACCCGACCCTGCACGCGATCTTCGACGGCTCCGGCTGGGATCCCGATGCGTCGCGCGGCGTCACCGAGGATCTGCTCAGGACCTGGGCGGAGGATCGCCTCGGCACCCTGCCGGCGGAGGTGACCGATGCGCTGGACCAGATCGGGTCCCGCCTCAACGATATCGGCCAGGACCTGCAACTGGTCTGATGCCGAGCGCAGGACGGTTGCACCGTCCTGCGCCGCATGGGCCGGGGCAGTCCCCCGGCCTGCTTCGCTTCGCGCGACCAGGCGCGGTGCCCATTCGAGCGCTCGGTCTGGCGCCGGCCGAGGTTACCCGGCGAAGGGATCGCGCAGCGTGATGGTGTCGTCGCGGTCCGGGCTGGTGGAGAGCAGCACCACCGGCGCCTCCACCAGCTCCTCGATGCGGCGGACGTATTTCACCGCCGCCGCCGGCAGGTCGGCATAGCTGCGCGCCCCGCGCGTGCTCTCGCTCCAGCCCTCGAGCACCTCGTAGATCGGCTCGGCCGCCGCCTGCGCCGCCATGGCGAAGGGCAACCGCCGCATCTCCTGGCCGCGGACGCGGTAGCCGGTGCAGAGCTTCAGCTCCCGCAGCCCGTCCAGCACGTCGAGCTTGGTGAGGGCGAGGCCCTGGATGCCGCCGATCTTCACCGCCTGGCGCACCATGCAGGCATCGAACCAGCCGCAGCGCCGCCGCCGCCCGGTGACGGTGCCGAACTCGCGCCCGCGATCGCCGAGCCCCTTGCCGATCTCGTCGAACAGCTCGGTCGGGAAGGGGCCGCTGCCGACGCGGGTGGCATAGGCCTTGGCGATGCCGAGCACCATGCCGACCGCATCCGGCCCGATGCCGGCACCGGCCGCGGCATTGCCCGCCACCGTGTTGCTGCTGGTGACATAGGGGTAGGTGCCGTGATCGACATCGAGCATCACCGCCTGCGCGCCCTCGAACAGCACGCGCTTGCCGCTCTGCCGCGCCTCGTCCAGCCGCTCCCACACCGCCTCGGCGAAGGGCAGCAGCTTCGGCGCCCAGGCGAGGAGCTGGTCGAGCAGCCCCTGCTTCTCGAACTCCGGCGCGCCGAGGCCGCGCAGCAGGGAGTTGTGGTGCAGCAGCAGCTCGTCGAGCTTCCGCGAGAGCGTCTGCGGCTCCGCCAGGTCGCAGAGGCGGATGGAGCGGCGCCCCACCTTGTCCTCATAGGCCGGGCCGATGCCGCGCCCGGTGGTGCCGATCCGGTCGCCGCCGCGCGCCGCCTCCCGCGCCTTGTCGAGCGCCGGGTGCAGCGGCAGGATCAGCGGCGTGTTCTCGGCGATGCGCAGATTCTCGGGCGTCACCCGCAGCCCCTGCGCCGTGACCCTGTCGATCTCGTCCAGCAGCGCCTGCGGATCGAGCACCACGCCGTTGCCGATGAGGCCGATCTTGCCCCGCACCACGCCGGAGGGCAGCAGGGAGAGCTTGTAGGTCTCGTTCCCCACCACCAGCGTGTGGCCGGCATTGTGGCCGCCCTGGAAGCGCACGACGAGGTCGGCGCGGCTGGCCAGCCAGTCCACCACCTTGCCCTTGCCCTCGTCGCCCCATTGGGCGCCGATCACGGCGACATTGGCCATCGGCCTAGTCCTTTCGATGCAGTTCTGGCGCGGGCAGCGGCGTGGCCTCGCCATCCCGCAGGATATGCGTGCAGCGGAGCGCCTGCGGCGCATCCTCGGCGGATAGCGCCCGCACGGTGGCGAAGCCCTCGGCCCGCAGCGCCGCGAGCGCCGGCTCCGGCACCCCGGACGGCACGAAGACCCGCCGTCGCGGCGGCGGCGGCGGCGCCGCGCGCTGCACCGCATCCGGATAGAGGCTCATGCCCGTCGCCGGCTCCTCGTTCAACGACCGGTAGCGGCCGCCACGGCCGAGCTCGCCGGTCGCGCCCGGCCCGAAGACGGTGAAGGCGACGCCGGTGTGGTAGTGGAAGCCGCGGAACTCCATCGGGTCGAGGGTGATCCGCAAGGCCGGGTCGCGCGCCCGGATGGCCGCGATCACCGCCGCGGCATTGTCGGCGATCGCCCGCGCCGCCGGCGGCAGGTCGAGCCCGGCCAGCGCGGCCAGCGCCGCATCCGCCGGCCCCGCCGCGCGCAGCAGTTCCGGCAGCAGCGCCGCGAGGTCGACGGCGAGCGGCGCCGCCCGGGCGGCGATGGTCAGCACCGCCACCGGGTCCTTGCGGTCGATCCCCTGGCGGAGGGCGGTGACCATGGCTCGCGCCGCCTTCGGCCGTATCCCGCGCGCCTCGAGCGCCTCGCCGGTCAGCCCGGCGGCGTCCAGCAGCACCCCGGCCATGGTCGGCAGGCTGATATCGAGGGTGATGCCGGCCACCCCGGCCCGGGCCAGCGCTTCGGCCGCGACCACCGCCACCTCGGCATCCGCCTCGGCCGCCGCGCTGCCGATCAGCTCGACGCCGACCTGCGGCAGCTGCCGCTCCGGGGCGATCTGGGTGCCGCGCACCCGCAGCACCTGCCCGGCATAGCAGAGCCGCAGCGGCCGGGCCTGCAGGCCGAGCCGGGTGGCGGCGATGCGGGCCACCTGCGGCGTGGTATCGGCGCGGAGCCCCATCATCCGCTGGCTGACCGGGTCCATCAGGCGGAAGGTCTGCTCGGCGACCGCGGCGCCGGAGCCGGCGAGCAGGCTGTCCTCGAATTCCAGCAGCGGCGGCTTCACCCGCTCATAGCCATGGGCGCCGAAGGCGGCCATCAGCGTCTCGACGAGGGCGGCCTCCCGCTCGGCCTCGGGCGGCAGCAGGTCGATCAGCCCTGCCGGCAGCAGGCCGGTCGGCGGCAGGTCCTGGGCAGCGTCGTCGGTCATGACTGCCGCGGTGTGGCAGCGGGTGGCGGGCGACGCAAGAGGCCCCGCCCGCCGCATCCTGCCGGCGGCAGGGATGCGCCCGGCCTGCCGGGCCGCCGCCCCGGCGCCACCGGGGCGGCGAGGCCGTTGATCCGGATGCCGGCGGCGGCCGCCTCGTCGCGCGCCAGCGCCGCCGGCCGGGCCGCCGCCGGCGGGGCGGGAGGGCGGCGGCGCGGCATGCGGCCTCCGGGCCTGTCTCCCGGCTCGCGGCGGGCTGCGGCCCCGCGGCCGAGGCTTGGCGGGCCGCGCGGGCCGGCGCATGGTCCGGGACGAGGAAACACGGGATGCCCCGCATGCCTGAGATGACGGTGGACGGCTATCCGCTGAGCTATGCCGAGAGCGGCGCCGGCGATCCGCTGGTGCTGGTGCACGGCACGCTCGGCGACCAGCGCTACTGGGCGCCGCAGATGCCGACCCTCGGCCGGCACTACCATGTCATGGCGCTCTCCATGCGGCATTGCTGGCCGGGCCGCTGGGAGGCGGGCGGCGACTTCACCATCGACCGGCATGTCGCGGACCTCGCGGGCTTCATCCGGGGCCTCGGCGCCGGGCCGGTGCGCCTCGTCGGCCATTCCCGCGGCGGCCATATCGCCTTCCGCCTGGCGGAGCGGCATCCCGAGCTGCTCCGCGCCCTGGTCCTGGCCGAGCCGGGCGGCGAGCTGGACGAGAGCCTGGGCGGCCAGCCCGCGAGCGGCGCCCAGCGCGGCGCCTTCGCCGAGGGGGCGGCGCTGGTCGAGGCCGGCGACATCGAGGCCGGGCTGCGCCGCATCGCCGAGCACACCGGCGGCCCCGGCGCCTGGGAGCGCCGCAGCGAGGCGCGCAAGACCATCAACCGCGACAATGCCCGCACCCTGCTCGGCCAGCGGAACGAGCAGCGCCGCCCCTATTCCCGCGCCGCGGCGGAGGCGATCCGCGCCCCGACGCTGCTGGTGGTCGGGGCCCAGACCCTGCCGAATTTCGTCGCCAATGCCGATGCGCTGGAGCGGCACATCCCGGGCTGCGAGCGGGTCTCGATCCCGCGGGCGGCGCATTCGATGAGCCAGGACAACCCCGCCGATTTCGACGCCGCGGTGCTCGCCTTCCTGGAACGGCACTGAGCATGCGCAGCGTCCTCGTCACTGGCGGCAGCGGCAAGGCCGGCAGGGCGGTGGTGCGCGAGCTGCTGGCGCATGGCTATGCGGTGCTGAACGCCGATCTCCGGCCCGCCCCCCTCCCCCCGGGCGCAGGCCCCGACACCGCCATGCCCGCGCATGCGATGCAGGTGGACCTCACCGAGTTCGGCGCCGCCGTCGAATGCCTGCAGCGCATGGCCGGCACGCTGGACCGCCGCCGCGACCCGCTCGGCAAGCCCTTCGCCGTGGTGCACCTGGCCGGCATCCCCGCCCCCGGCCTGGCGACGGACGCGGCCACCTTCCAGACCAACATGATGACCACCTACAACCTGTTCTCGGCCGCCACCCTGGCCGGGGTGGAGCGGGTGGTCTGGGCCTCCAGCGAGACCACCTACGGCCTGCCCCTCACCCGCAGCCCGCCGCTCTTCGCCCCCGTCACCGAGGAGCATCCCCTGGTGCCGGAGAGCGGCTATGCCCTGGCCAAGACGCTCTGCGAGCGGATGGCCGAGGAAATGCACCGCTGGAATCCCGGCACCCGCTTCACCGCGCTGCGCATCTCCAACATCCTGGAGGCCGAGGACTACGCCCTGATACCCGGCTTCCAGCGGGACCCGGCGCTGCGCCGCTGGAACCTCTGGTCCTGGGTGGATGCGCGGGACGTGGCCCAGGCCTGCCGCCTGGCGCTGGAGGCCGACACCGCCGGCTGCGACGCCTTCACCATCGCCGCCGCGGACACCGTGATGGAACGGCCGAGCCGCGAGCTGATGGCCGAATGCTTCCCCGATGTGCCGATCCGCGGCCCGCTGGCCGAGCACGGGACGCTGCTCGGCATCGAGAAGGCGCGGCGCCTGCTCGGCTACGCGCCGCTGCATAGCTGGCGGCAACGCTAGCGCGAGCAACTTCGGCAAGGCTCGTGCGCTTGCGCTCCGCCGGGATACGGGTGGGGAGGCACGTGTCATGCAGGGAAGCCTTGGACGGCATCTGCCCTGGGTCCTGGTCGGCCTGATCGGGGCGGGCGCCCTGGCGATGATCGCCACCGCCCGCGGCGAGCCGGTCGGCGCCGTCTGGGTCCTCGCCGTCTCCATCGCCTGCTACCTGATCGCCTATCGCTACTACAGCCGCTTCATCGCCGAGCGGGTGATGCAGCTCGACCCGGCGCGGCCGACCCCGGCGGTGCGGCACAATGACGGGCTGGACTACGTGCCCACCAACCGCACCGTCCTCTTCGGCCACCATTTCGCCGCCATCGCCGGGGCCGGGCCGCTGGTCGGGCCGGTGCTGGCGGCGCAGATGGGCTACCTGCCCGGCATGCTCTGGATTCTCGTCGGCGTGGTGCTGGCCGGCGCGGTGCAGGACTTCATGGTGCTCTTCGTCTCGATGCGGCGCGACGGGCGCTCCCTCGGCGAGCTGATCCGCGCCGAGCTGGGGCCGGTGCCGGGGGTGATCGCCCTCTTCGGCACCTTCATGATCATGGTGATCATCCTCGCCGTGCTCTCGCTCATCGTGGTGAAGGCGCTGGCCGAGAGCCCCTGGGGCAGCTTCACCGTCGCCGCCACCATCCCGATCGCGCTGCTGATGGGCATCTATCTCCGCTTCCTCCGGCCCGGCGCCATCGGCGAGGTCTCGGTGCTCGGCTTCGTGCTGCTGATGCTGGCGATCCTCGGCGGGCAATGGGTGGCGGCGGACCCGGCCTGGGCGGCCGCCTTCACCTTCAGCGCCACCCAGCTCTGCTGGCTGCTGATCGGCTACGGCTTCGTCGCCTCCATCCTGCCGGTCTGGCTGCTACTGGCGCCGCGCGACTACCTCTCGACCTTCCTCAAGATCGGCACCATCCTCGGCCTCGCCCTCGGCATCCTGGTGGTGCTGCCCGAGCTGCGCATGCCGGCGGTGACGCGCTTCGTCGATGGCAGCGGCCCGGTCTGGTCCGGCAGCCTCTTCCCCTTCCTCTTCATCACCATCGCCTGCGGCGCCGTCTCCGGCTTCCACGCCCTCATCTCCTCCGGCACCACGCCGAAGCTGATCGACAACGAGAGCAATGCCCGGCTGATCGGCTATGGCGGCATGCTGATGGAGAGCTTCGTCGCCATCATGGCGCTGATCGCGGCGAGCGTGATCGAGCCCGGCGTCTACTTCACCATGAACAGCCCCGGCGCCGCGATCGGCACCACCGCCGAGAGCGCCTCGGCCGCCGTCACCGCCATGGGCTTCCCGATCACCCCGGCCGAGATCGCCCAGACCGCGCAGGATGTCGGCGAGACCAGCATTATCTCGCGGGCCGGCGGCGCGCCGACCCTCGCCGTCGGCATGGCGCACATCTTCCACCAGGTCATCGGCGGCAAGGCGATGATGGCCTTCTGGTACCATTTCGCCATCCTGTTCGAGGCGCTGTTCATCCTGACCGCCGTCGATGCCGGCACCCGCGCCGGGCGCTTCATGCTGCAGGACCTGCTCGGCGTCTTCGTCCCCTCGATGCAGGACACCGCGAACTGGGCCTCGGGCGTGATCGCCACCGCGCTCTGCGTCGGCGCCTGGGGCTTCTTTCTCTACCAGGGCGTGACCGATCCGCTCGGCGGGGTGAACACGCTCTGGCCGCTCTTCGGCATCTCCAACCAGATGCTGGCCGCCGTCGCCCTCACCCTCTGCACCGTCGTCATCTTCCGCATGAAGCGCGAGCGCTATGCCTGGGTGACGATCCTGCCGACCGTCTGGCTGGTGGCCTGCACGCTCACCGCCGGGCTGCAGAAGATCCTCTCCTCCGATCCGCGCGTCGGCTTCCTCGAGCACGCCGCGCGCTTCCAGGCGGCGCTCGACCAGGGGCAACTCCTGGCGCCGGCGAAGACGCCGGAGCAGATGGCGCAGATCATCTTCAACGACCGCATCGACGCGGCGCTCGCCGCGCTCTTCGTCGCCGTCGTCCTCGCCATCCTGGTCTTTGGCGTGCGCTCCTGCCTCGAGGCCTACCGCGCCGGCGGCTGGACCGCGCATGAGATCGGCGGGCCGCGGCAGGTGGCGGCGGAATGAACACCGCCGCCCCCGCCGCCGGCCTGCGCCCCTGGCTGCGCTGCCTCTGCGACACCGCGCGGCTGATGGTCGGCCAGCCGAATTACGACATCTATCTCGAGCATGCGCGGCGGCAGCATCCGGACCAGGCGCCGATGAGCCGGACCGAGTTCTTCCGCAACCGCGAGGCGGCCCGCTTCGGCGGCAGCACCCGCGGCTTCCGCTGCTGCTGAGGCGGGCGCACACTCCTCCCATAACCAAGGGGGAGGAGCGCCATGCGCATGCAGGGAAAGGTCGCCGTCGTCACCGGCGGCGCCTCGGGGATCGGCAAGCGGACGGCGGAGCGCTTCGTCGAGGAGGGCGGCCGGGTCGTCATCGCCGACATCCAGGAGGCTGCGGCCGGGCGGCTCTGCGAGACGCTCGGCGCGGCAGCCGCCGCCATCCGCTGCGACGTGACGGAGGAGGCCGACATCGCCGCCGCCATCGCGCTCGCCGGGCAACGCTGGGGCCGGCTCGACCTGATGTTCAACAATGCCGGCCGTCCCGGCGACCCCAACCCGATCGAGACCATGCCGGCGGCGGGCTGGGACGACACCATGGCGGTGCTGCTCCGCTCGGTCATGCTCGGCATCAAGCATGCGGCGCCGGTGATGCGGGCCCAGGGCTCGGGCGCCATCGTCTCCACCGCGAGCATCGCCGGCCTCATCCCCGGCTCCACCGCGACCGCCTATTCGGTGGCGAAATCCGCCGTCATCCAGCTCACCAAATGCGCGGCGCTGGAGCTGGCCGAGCATGGCATCCGGGTGAACTGCGTCTGCCCCGGCCCGATCGCCACGCCGATCTTCGGCCGCTCCGCCGCCCTGCCGAGCCAGCTCGACCAGCGCGTCGCCGAGACGGCGCGGGCGCCGCTTGCCGGGTTCCAGCCGATCCGGCGCGAGGGGCGGCCGGACGACATCGCCGAGGCGGTGCTCTACCTCGCCGATGACCGCGCCGGCTTCGTCACCGGGGTGGCGCTCACCGTCGATGGCGGCTTCGCCGCCGGCATGACGCCGGGCGAGCGGACCCGCATCTGGGCCCCGCTGCGCGGCGCGGTGGCGGCGCTGGCCGAGGACGCCGGCTGATACCAACGGCCGTTGATGGTGACCCATCAACGGCCCCTCAGTCGCCGGGCGGTTTGCTCCGCAAACCTTGGCTTCGCGCCACTGGGCGCGGCGCCCATTCGGGCGCTCGGCATGAATGGAGCATTCATGCCGTTGGTATGAGACTGGGCGCAAACCTCCGGTTTGCCGGGGCCTTCGCGGCATGAGCCGCGGCGCCCGTTCGGACGCCCGGCCCTGCGGGCCGCAGGCCGGAGCTTCGTGCGCCGGGTATCAGGCGCCGGGCTCAGCGCGTGGTCGGTATGCCCGCCTCGGCGATGACCCGTCCCCATTTCGGGATGTCGGCGGCGATGCGGTCGCGCATCGCCTCCGGCGTGCTGCCGACCGGGTCGAGGCCGAGTTGGGCGAGCCGCGCCCGCTGCTCGGGATCGGCGAGCACGCCGAGCGCCGCGGCGCGGACCTTGTCGATGATCGGCCGCGGCGTGCCGGCCGGCGCCATCAGCCCGAACCAGGAGAGCGCCTCGAAGCCCGGGAAGCCCTGCTCGGCGACGGTCGGCACCTCCGGCGCGGCCACGGTGCGGCCGGAGGAGGTGACGGCGAGGCCGCGCAGCCTCCCCTCGCGCAGCAGCGGCATGGCGGCGCCGGCATTCTGGATGCCGACCGGCAGCACGCCGCTCATCACATCGGCCAGGTTGGCGCCGCGATAGGGCACGTGCTCCATGCGGATGCCGGCCTGGTGGCAGAGCATCTCGCCGGCGATGTGCTGCGGCGTGCCGACGCCCGGCGTGCCATAGGCGAGCCCCCCGGGCCGCGCCCGCGCCGCCGCGATGAGGGCGTCGAGCGTCCGCGGGCCGCTCTCCCGGTTGGCGAGGATGACCGAGGCCATGGCGAGTGTCGCGCAGATGGAGGCGAGGTCCCTCAGCGGGTCGAAGGGCAGCGCCTGCATGGCCGGCAGCACGGTGATGGCGGCATTGCCGGCCCAGAGCAGCGTGTAGCCGTCGGGCGCCGCCTTGGCGACGCGGTCGGTGCCGATGGCCCCGGAATTGCCGCTGACATTGTCGACCACCACCGGCTGCTCCCAGGCCTGGCCGAAGGCCTGGGCGAAGATCCGCGCGGTGACGTCGGTGGCGCTGCCGGCGGTGAAGCCGACGACCAGCCGCACCGGCCGGCTGGGCCAGGCCGGCTGCGCCCGCGCCGGACGAGGCAGGGCGGGCATGGCGGCGAGGAGGCCGGCGCCCCCCAGCAGGCGCCGCCGCGGCAGCGTTGGACTCATGCGACGTTGCTCCCGCCACCGCCGGCCTCTGCCGGGCCGGCTGGTGGACGGGCGATCCTACCGCGACCGCGTCGGAACCGGAACGCCGATCAGGCGGTGGCGCGCACCAGCTTCCCCGGCCGCGCGCCGGTCTCCTCGCCCCGCTCGAAGATCGGCACGCCGCTGACCATGGTCAGGTCGTAGCCATCGACCCGCTGCACCAGCCGCCGCCCGCCAGCCGGCAGGTCGTAGGTCATCTCCGGATGGTGCGGCCGCAGGGCGTCGAAATCGATGACGTTGACATCGGCCTTCTTGCCGACCGCCAGCCGGCCGCGGTCGTGGAAGCCGAAGAAATCCGCCGTCTCGCTGGTCTGGCGTTTGATGACGAATTCGAGCGGCAGGCGCTCGCCGCGCTGCCGGTCGCGCACCCAATGCGTCAGCATGGTGGTGTTGAGCGAGGCGTCGCAGATCACGCCGCAATGCGCGCCGCCATCCGAGAGGCCGAGCACGGTGTGCGGGTCGGTGATCATCTCCCGCACCACCTCGAGATCGCCATGGACGTAGTTGGTGACGGGGAAGTACAGCATCCGCCCGCCATCGCCGCCGGTCAGGTAGTCGTAGCAATAGGTGGCCGGGTCGACCCCCTCCTTCGCCGCCAGGGCGGCGATGCTGCGCTCCGGCGGCGGCTCGTAGTCCGGCGTCTCGCCGAGGACGTACATGCGGTCCCAGCGGCTGGCGATCTGGCGCGAGAGCGGCGGCAGGATCTCCATCAGCCGCGGGCTGGCCTCCTCGGCCAGGATGGCGGCGCGCATCGCCGGCTCGCGCAGCCGGGCAAGCTGCTCCGCGGGGCTGAGGCGCGCCAGCTCGGCGAAGCTCTCGCGCAGCGCGAAGGGGTTGAGCGAGGTGGTGAGGCCGAGGATCAGCCCGACCGGCCGCCCCGCCACCTGGGCCGAGAGGGCGAGCCCCTCCTGCCGCGCCGCGCGGATGCCCCGCATCAGGCGCCGCCAGCGCTCGGGGTCGTAGCTGCGGTCGGTCAGCAGGAACCAGACCGGCCGGCCGCTATCCTTCGCCACCTGCCGCAGCCAGCCGAACTCGGCCGCCTCGTCCTCGAAATCCGAGAGCATGCCGAAGGCGCCGCGGCCGGCCCGGCCCATCGCCCGGCCGATGGCGATCAGCTCCTCATGCTCGGCATAGCGCCCGGGCACCAGCTCGCCGGCCGGGGTCTTGTGCTGGTCGGTGCGCGAGGTGGTGAAGCCGAAGGCGCCGGCCCGCAGCGCCTCCTCGGTCAGCCGCGCCATCAGCGCGATGTCCTCCTCGGTCGCCATCTCGCGGTTGATGGCGCGCTCGCCCATGGCATAGACGCGCAGCGGGTGATGCGCGATCTGCGCCGCGACGTCGATGGTCCGCGGCAGCCGGGCCAGGGCGTCGAGATAGCTCGGGAAGCTCTCCCAGTCCCAGCGCAGCCCCTCGGCCAGCGCGATGCCGGGGATGTCCTCCACCCCCTCCATCAGGTCGATCAGCGCCTGGTGGTGCGCCGGGCGGACGGGGGCGAAGCCGACGCCGCAATTGCCGAAGAGGATGGTGGTGGCGCCGTGCCAGGAGGAGGGGGCGAGCACCGGGTCCCAGGTGGCCTGGCCGTCGTAATGGGTGTGGATGTCCACCCAGCCCGGCGTCACCAGCCGGCCCTCGGCCGGGATGTCGCGCCGGGCCGGCCCCGCCTTGCCGCCCACCTGGGCGATGCGGTCGCCATCGATGGCGAGGTCGCCGGTGAAGCGCGGCGCCCCCGTGCCATCGACGATGGTGCCACCTCGGATCACGACGTCATGCATGGGACCGGCTCTTTCTCGCTGTCTTGGTCGGGCGACCGAGTGTGCCGGGGGATGGGGTCCGCGTCCACTGGTTGTCGCGCCCCGGGGGGCGCCACCGCGTGTGCGCGAACGCACAGACCCTTTCGCAACCGTATGGCACGGTCGGCACAGACTGCGATCCTGGGGGGGATCAGCGATGCCGGATGCAGAGACGATCCAGCAGGTGCTGGAGACCTGGTTTCCGCCAGGGCTGGAGACCGCCGATGCCGGGACGCATCACCGGGCCTTCGAGGCCTGGTTCGATGGCGGCGTCGCACCATCGCCCGCCGTGGCGCGGCTCGCCCGGGCCGCGCTCGCGGGCCATCTCGACGGCTGGACGGCGACGGCGCACGGGCGCCTCGCCCTGCTTCTGCTGCTCGGCCAGGCGCCCCGCTGCCTGCACCCCGGCACGCCGCAGGCCTATGCCGGCGACCCGGATGCGTTGCGGCTCGCCGAGGAGGGGCTGCGGAACGGTCATTACGATGCCCTCGACCATGCCTGGGAGCGGAGCCTGTTCCTGCTGCCCCTCGCCCAGGCCGAGGGGCCGGACCACCGCGAGCGGCTGATCCGCCTCTGCGCCATGGCCGAGGCGGTGGCCTGGTCGGCGCCCGAGGCGCTGCGGCCGCTCTATCGCTGCGCCGCCGACCAGGCGCAGGGGCATCGCGCGGTGATCGCCCGGTTCGGCCGCTACCCGCACCGCAATGCCATCCTCGGCCGCGCCACGACCGAGGAGGAGGCGGATTACCTGACCACCGGCGCGCTGACGCCGCGCCGGAGGCCGCCGACCGCGGCGCGGCTCGAGCTGGTGGACGCCCTCTAGGATAGCCCCCTGCCGCCCCTCTCCGGGATGAGCCTAGCAGGCCGCACCGGCGGCTTGCGCCGCACGGCCGCCACCCCACCTGGCCGGCGGCATCCGTGCAGGCGCCGGAGCACCCGCTCGCCGCGTCGCGCTACGACTGCGTGGTGATCGGCGCCGGGGTGCGGCTGCCGCCGCGCAGCCGCCTGACCTTCGAGGCGCTGCTGCACGCCAGCCACCGCGGCGCCCGCGACGCCGCGATCGCCCTCAACACGCATCCCGAGGACAGCGACCTGGCCGCCGGCCGCTGGCCGGGCGCCTCGGCGGCGAGGCCAGGGCGCCCGGGCTGATCGCGGCCCGCAGGGCCGGAGCCTCAGGCCATCACCGCATAGGCCGGGCGGCGCGGATCGGCGCCGGCGGCGAGCAGCCCGGTGGCGGGATCGGTCTTCACCACCTCCACCGCCCCCGCCAGCCAGCTCCGCTCCGGCCAGTCATGGATCGCATGGCCGCGCGCGGCGAGCGCGGCGCGGGTCGCCGGCGGGATCGCTCCCTCCACCGCCAGACGGCCGGGGAAGGCCTCGAAGGGCGCGAAGCTCGAGGGGAAGGAATAGCTGGCGACGCGCGGCGCCTCGATCGCCTCCTGCACCTCCATCCCGAATTGCATGATGTTCAGCAGCACCTGCAGCATGGCCTGGATCTGCACGTCGCCCCCCGGCGTGCCGAAGGGCATGACGCCGCCCGCCGCGGTCACCAGCAGCGCCGGGTTGGGCGTCAGGCGCGGCCGCTTGCCGGGCGCCACGCCGGCGGGATGCGCCGGGTCCGGCCGGCTCTGGCTGCCGCGGCTGGAGGGGATCAGGCCGAGCCCCGGCACCACCGGCGCATTCCAAGATCCGTCCGAGGGCGTGGCGCTGAAGGCGTTGCCCCAGCGATCGACCACGGCGCAGTAGGAGGTGTCGGCCTCGACCGGCGGGATCGCCCGGCCCGGGACCGCCCAGCCCGGCGCGGCGCCCGCGGCCAGGGCCGATCCCGGCTGCTGGCCGGGCATGCCGATCATGGCCTGCCGGGGATCGAGATCGACCAGCCGCGCCGCGACATGCGCCTCGGACAGCAGGTGATCGAGCGGCACGTCGACGAAGGCGGGGTCGCCGAAATGGTACTCCCGGTCGGCCATCGCCAGCTTGATGCATTCGGTGAAGAGGTGGAGGTAGTCCGGGCTGTTGTGCGCGAGCGCGCCGATGCCGCCCCGCTCCAGCAGCAGCAGCGCCTCGAGCAGCGCCGGGCCCTGGCACCAGGGGCCGCAGGTGATGACCTCATGCCCGCGCCATGTCCGGCGCACCGCCGGCTCGAGGCGCGAGCGGAAGGCCGCCAGGTCCTCGCGGCCGAGATAGCCGCCCTCGCGCGCCATGAAGGCGCAGATCTCGCGCGCGATGTCGCCGCGGTAGAAGGCGGCATGCGCCGCGGCGAGGCCGGCGGCGCGGCCATGCCGGGCGGCCGCCTTCTCCTCGTCGGCCATGTATTGCAGGGTCCGGGCGAGGTCCGCCTGGAGGAACTTCTCCCCGACCTGCGGCGGCCGCCCGCCGGGGAGGAAGATCGCCGCATTGCCAGGCCAGCGGGCATAGTCGGCGGCATGGTCGCGGATGGTCTCGGCCAGCAGCGGATGCACCGCGAAGCCGTCGCGGGCGAAGCGGATGGCCGCCGCGGCAACCTCGCCGAAGCCCATGGTGCCGTGCCGCTCGAGCGCGGTGATCCAGGCATCCGGCGCCGCCGGCACCACGGTGCGGAGCACGCCCTCGGGGATGCGCCCGGCATGCGCGCGCTGGAACAGGTCGGGCGGCAGGGCGCGCGGCCAGTGGCCGAGCCCGGCGATGGTCTCGACCGTGCCATTGCCCTTGCGGATCAGGATCGGCGCCACGCCCGCGACATTCACCAGGTCCGGCAGCAGCACGCCGAGCGCGATGCCCGTGGCGCAGCCGGCATCGATGGCGTTGCCGCCCGCCTCGAGCACCGCGAAGCCGGCCGCGGCGGCGAGGTAGTGGCCGGCCGAGACGGCGTGCCGCGTGCCGTAGAGCGTCGGGCGGGTGGCGAACATGGGCGTCCCTCCGGTCCCGCCGAGCCTCGGACCGGGCCCCGGCTGAGTCAAATCCTGGGCCGAGTCACATCCCGGGCCGGGGCACGGTCCCGCCCGCGCCCGCCGCGCTGTAGGCTGCGGCCCCCAGCCATCCGGGAGCGTTCGCATGTCCGAGGAAACGCCGATCCTGATGAGCCGCGACCCGCGCGGCATCGTCACCGCCACCCTCAACCGGCCGCATCGCGGCAATGCCTATAACGAGGCGCTGCTGCGGAGCCTCATCACGGCACTCGAGGCGCTGCGGGAGGACCCCGGTCTCCGCGCCCTGGTGCTGCGCGGGGCGGGACGGCATTTCGCCGCCGGCGCCGATATCGACTGGCTCGCCGAGGTCAGCGAATACCCGCCGGAGCGCGCCTACCAGGCCTCCCTCGCCACCACCCGGGCGATGCAGTTGCTGAACGAGTTCCCGCGCCCGACCTTCGCGGTGATCCAGGGCGCCTGCTTCGGCGGCGGCGCCGGGCTCGCCTGCTGCGTCGACGTGGCGCTGGCGACGCCGGCGGCGCTGTTCGGCCTCACCGAGGTGCGGGTCGGCGTCTCCCCCACCCCGATCTCGACGCAGATGGTGCAGGCGATGGGGCTGCGGCACACCCGGCGCTACGCCCTGACCGGCGAGCGCTTCGGTCCGGCCGAGGCGCTGCGAATCGGCCTGGTGCACGAGGTGCTGCCGGCCGAGGAGATCGAGGCGCGGCTCGCCGCCATCCTCGACGAGACGCTGCTCGCCGCGCCCGGGGCGATCGCCGTCACCAAGGAGAGCTTCCTCGGCGCCAACGGCCTCCTGCTGGATGCCCGGCAGATGGCGCTGCTGGCGCATGAGGGCTGGATGCAGCGCGCCTCGGCCGAGGGCCGCGAGGGGCTGGCGGCCTTTCGCGGCAAGCGGCGCCCGGCCTGGTATCCGGGCTGAGGCGCCCCGCGGAACCGCCGCGCGGCGTCCCATGGGGCCGCTCCGGCTCGGGGGCCATCACGGCCTGCCGCCTCGGGACGATGGGCAGCAAGATTTCCGACGGGCGTTGCGGCCGGCGGCGCAACCCTGCGGAGAGGGGTGCGCCGCGGGCCTCGGCGATAGGGATCATTGGCCGAGTCATCCGGCCGCCGTCATCGAAGCTTCATAAAACTGCAACCGTGTCGACTTCTCGCGGGTTTACCAGAGCGCCGCCTTGCCCGGGACCGCCGCGTCCCGGGCCACCTCCTGCCGGAGAGAGACGCGTGCAACGACGCAACCTGCTCATCGCCACCGGAATTGCGGCCACCGCCCCGCTGCTCGGCCGCCCCGCCCTCGCCGAGCAGACGCCGATCACCGGCGCCGGCGCCAGCTTCCCCCGCCCCGTCTATGAGCGCTGGGGCCAGGCGGCGCGCGAGGCCATCGGCGTCCAGCTCAACTACCAGTCCATCGGCTCGGGCGGCGGCATCAACCAGATCACGAACCGCACGGTGGATTTCGGGGCCTCCGACGCGCCCCTCGCCGCGGCCCAGCTCGCCGAGCGCCACCTGCTGCAATTCCCGACCGTCATGGGCTCGGTGGTGCTGATCGTGAACCTGCCGGGCGTCGCCGACAACGCGCTGCGCCTGACGCCCGAGCTGGTCGCCGACCTCTTCCTCGGCAAGCTGACGCGCTGGAACGACCCGCGCATCGCCGAGCAGAACAAGGAGCTCAAGCTCCCCAACCTGCCGGTGGCGCCGGTCTATCGCGCCGATGCCTCGGGCACGACCTTCGTCTTCACCTCCTACCTCGCCCGCGTCTCCGAGGCCTGGAAGTCCGGCCCGGGCGCCGCCACCAGCGTGCAATGGCCGGGCGGCCAGGGCGCCCGCGGCAACGAGGGCGTGGCGAACACCGTGCGGCAGACCCCGGGCGGCATCGGCTATACCGAGAACGCCTATGCCACGGTGAACCGACTGGTGACGACGCAGCTCCGCAACAAGGCCGGGCAGTTCGTCAAGCCGGAGATGCCGAACTTCCTCGCCGCCGCGAAGGCCGCGAACTGGAACGCGCCGAACTTCGCCGCCGACCTGATCGACCTCGACGGCCCCGAGACCTGGCCGATCGTCTCGCCCACCTTCATCCTGCTGCCGGTCAACCCGACGCCGGACCGCCTCGCGGGCAGCCTCGCCACGATGAAGTTCTTCGACTGGGCCTACAAGAACGGCGCCGAGGCGGCGCGGCGGCTGGAATACATCCCGCTGCCGGATGCGGTGCATGCCGCGATCCGCAGCGCCTGGGCCGCGGTGAAGTCGCCGGACGGCAAGGCCATCTGGACCGCCTGACGCCCGCGATCCGGCCCTGAGGGGCCCGATCCGCAGCGGCCGGGGGGCGCGCCCCCCGGCCTGACCACCCTGCCCCCAGGGGTCGCCCCCAAGGCCACCCCAAGGGCCACGAGCCGGGCACCGCGCCGGCGCCCGGCCACGGAGACCACCGCTTGTCGCACGCCACCACCCTCGCCGCCCCCGCCCGCCGCCGCGCCGGCGATGGCGGCGACCGCCTCTTCGCCGGGCTCTGCCTCGGCGCCGGCATCCTGGTGCTGCTGCTGCTCGGCGCCATCATCCTCACCCTCTTCCTCGGCGGCCTGCCGGCCTTCCGGGCCTTCGGCGCGGAATTCCTCTGGAGCACCGCCTGGTCGCCGGTCGAGGGACGGGAGAAGTACGGCGCGCTGGTGCCGATCTTCGGCACCGTGGTCTCGGCGGTGCTGGCGATCTTGGTCGCCGTGCCGCTCGCCTTCGGCGTCGCCTTCTTCCTCACCGAGCTGGCGCCGCCCTGGCTGCGCCGGCCGGTCGGCACCGCGATCGAGCTGCTGGCCGCCATCCCGTCGATCATCTACGGCATGTGGGGCCTCTTCGTGCTGGTGCCGCTGGTGCAGCAATACATCCAGCTCACCCTCGGCGACGCCCTCGGCGCCATCCCGCTGGTCGGCTTCCTCTTCGCCAGCAACAGCTTCGCCGGCACCTCGCTCTTCTCCGCCGCGCTGGTGCTGGCGATCATGATCCTGCCCTTCATCGCCGCCACCATGCGCGACGTCTTCGGCCAGGTGCCCGCCGTCTACAAGGAGAGCGCCTACGGCCTCGGCTGCACCCGCTGGGAGGTGATGCGCGGCGTCGTGCTGCCCTACACCCGCGTCTCGGTGGTCGGCGGCATCATGCTCGGCCTCGGCCGGGCGCTGGGCGAGACCATGGCCGTCACCTTCGTCATCGGCAACGCCAACCGCCTGCCGACCAGCCTCTTCGACCCCTCCACCACCATCGCCTCCATCGTCGCCATGGAGTTCCCGGAGAGCCTGATGGGCAGCCTGAAGCAGTCCTCTCTGCTCGCGCTCGGCTTCCTGCTCTTCGTCATCTCCTTCATCGTGCTGGCGATCTCCCGCCTGCTGCTGCGCAGCCGGCTGAAGGGCTGACCCGGAATGAGCACCACCACCCTCCCCGCCCTCACGCCGGTCAAGGATGCCGGCGTCGCGGCCTCGCTCGGGCGGCGGCGGAAGCGGCTCGACGCCCTGCTGCGCTGGTTCTGCATCGGCGCGACCGCGCTTGCCCTGCTCTTCCTCGCCTCCATCCTGCTGACCCTCGTCCTGCGCGGCCTCGAGGGGCTGAGCTGGGCGACCTTCACCCGGGAGTTCCAGCCGACCACCTATGGCGACCCGGAGGCGCCGACCGGCGGGCTGCTGCACGCCATCATCGGCTCGCTGATCCAGACCGCGATCGCAACCGCGGTCGGCACCCCGATCGGCCTGCTGGTCGGCACCTATCTCGCGGAATACGCCCGCGGCTCGCTGCTCGGGAACGCGGTGCGCTTCGTCTCGGACGTGCTGCTCTCGGCGCCCTCGATCCTGATCGGCCTCTTCATCTACCAGCTCGTCGTGCTGCCGATGGGTGGCTTCTCGGGCATCGCCGGGGCGCTGGCGCTCGCCATCATCGTCATCCCCGTCGTGGTCCGCACCACCGAGGACATGCTGCAGCTCCTGCCGAACACGCTGCGCGAGGCGGTGGTCGGGCTCGGCGCGCCGAAATGGAAGATGATCACCCTCGTCGCCTACCGCGCCGCCCTGCCGGGCATCGTCACCGGCATCCTGCTCGCCGTCGCGCGCATCGCCGGCGAGACCGCGCCGCTGCTGCTGACCAGCTTCGGCAACTCGGTGCTCTCGACCGACCTCGCCCGCTCCATGGCCAGCCTGCCGATCGCCATCTACCAGCAGGCCAATTCCGGCTTCCCCGACCTGATCGCCATCGCCTGGGCGGGGGCGCTGATCGTCACGGCCGGCGTCCTCATCCTCAACATCGTCGCGCGCTTCGCCGTGCGGTCCCGCAGCTAGCAGGAGACGCATCGATGAGTTCCACCTCCGGCCTCGAGGCCCAGGGCATGAAGCAGACGCCGGGCCGGCCCGCCATGGCCGGGCTGCAGGCGCGCTCCGAGGCGGCGCTGAACGCCACCGCCCGCGTCGCCGTGCGCAACCTCGAATTCTTCTACGGCGACAACCGGGCGCTGAAGGGCATCACCCTCGACCTGCCGGAGCGGCAGGTGACCGGCATGATCGGCCCCTCGGGCTGCGGCAAGTCGACGCTGCTGCGGGTGCTGAACCGCATGTACAGCCTCTATCCCGGGCAGCGGGCGACCGGCGAGGTGATCCTCGACGGCCGGAACATCCTCGATGCCGATGTCGACATCAACGCGCTGCGCGCCCGGGTCGGCATGGTGTTCCAGAAGCCGACCCCCTTCCCGATGACCATCGCCGAGAACATCGCCTTCGGCATCCGCCTGCACGAGCGCCTGACCAAGGCGCAGATGGAGGAGCGGATCGAATGGGCGCTGACCCGCGCCGCGCTCTGGGGCGAGGTGAAGGACCGGCTCAACACCAGCGCCATGGGCCTCTCGGGCGGGCAGCAGCAGCGGCTCTGCATCGCCCGCACCATCGCCGTCCGCCCGGAGGTGATCCTCTTCGACGAGCCGACCTCGGCGCTCGACCCGCTCAGCACCCTGAAGATCGAGGAGCTGATCGACGAGCTGAAGCGCGACTTCACCATCGCCATCGTCACCCACAACATGCAGCAGGCCGCCCGCTGCGCCGACCAGGTGGCCTTCTTCTATCTCGGCGAGCTGATCGAGGTGGCGCCGGCGGCGCAGCTCTTCACCGCGCCGCAGCATGCGCGGACCCAGGAATACATCACCGGGCGCTTCGGCTGAGACGGGGGCGGAGGATGGAGAAGATGCAGGAACACACCGTCCGCTCCTATGGCGAGGAGCTGCGCCGGCTGCGCGAGCTGGTGGCCCGCATGGGCGGCCTCGCCGAGCGGCAGGTGGCCGACGCGGTCACCGCCCTGGTCCGCCGCGACGCCGAGCTGGCCTCCGAGGTCATCGGCCGGGATTCCGAGATCGACGCGCTCGAGCGCGAGATCGAGGAGTTCTGCATCCGGCTGCTGGCGCTGCGCCAGCCGGTCGGCCAGGATCTCCGGCTGATCATCGCCTCGCTGAAGATCATCCACGCCATCGAGCGGATCGGCGACTACGCCCGCAACGCCGCCAAGCGCAGCGTGGTGCTGGCGCAGCAGCCGGCGCTCGGCAGCCTCAACGGCTTCCAGCGCATGGCGCGGATGGTGCAGGAGAACCTGAAGGGCGCGATGGACGCGCTGGTCAACGAGGACGCCGCCCGCGCCGACGAGGTCTGGGCCAACGACCAGCCCGTGGACGAGGTCTACAACGGCATCTTCCGCGAGATGCTGACCTTCATGATGGAGGACCCGCGCAACATCACCGCGGCGACGCATCTGCTCTTCGTCGCCAAGAACCTCGAGCGCATCGGCGACCACGCGACCAACATCGCCGAGACCGTGCACTACGCCGTCCGCGGCCAGCCGCTGACCGAGGAACGCCCGAAGGGCGACAGCTCGCCCTTCGCGGTGGTCCGGCCGCCGGCCTGACCGAAGGCGCCCCGGCCATGCCCGACATCATCCCCGGCAGCGCCCGGCCCACCATCCTCGTGGTCGAGGACGAGGTGCCGCTGCTCACCCTGCTCCGCTACAACCTGGAGAAGCAGGGCTTCCGCGTCGAGGAGGCGGCGGACGGCCAGGAGGCGCTGCTGCGCATCGCCGAGGCGAAGCCGGACCTGGTGCTGCTGGACTGGATGCTGCCGCAGCTCTCGGGCCTCGAGGTCTGCCGGCAGATCCGCCGCCGCCCCGCCACGCGCGACCTGCCGATCATCATGGTGACGGCGCGGACGGAGCAGCAGGACACGGTGCGCGCCCTCGACACCGGGGCCGACGACTACATCAGCAAGCCCTTCGCCATGGACGGGCTGCTGGCCCGCATCCGCGCCCTGCTGCGCCGCTCCGGCAGCCTCGCCATCCGCGGCAGCCTGGCCTTCCGCGACCTCAGCATGGACCAGGACGCGCACCGCGTCACGCGCGGCGGCCGGCCGCTGCATCTTGGCCCGACCGAGTACCGGCTGCTGGAATTCCTGATGCAGCATCCGGGCCGCGTCTTCTCGCGCGAGCAGCTCCTGGATGCGGTCTGGGGCCGCGACATCCATGTCGAGCCGCGGACGGTGGACGTGCATATCCGCCGGCTGCGCAAGGCGATCAACGGCCCCGGCGAGGAGGATGTGATCCGCACCGTGCGCTCGGCCGGCTACGCCCTCGACGTGGAGGCGGCCTGACGCCGGCGCACGAGGCTCCGACCTGCGGCCCGCAGGGCCGGGCGCCCGAACGGGCGCCGCGGCTTATGCCGCGCGGCCAGGCAAACCGGAGGGTTGCGCCCGGTATCACGCGGCCTATTCCGCCGGCCGGCCGACCGGGGCCACCTCGTCGAGGTCGTGCGCCGCCGGGCCGCGCGCCAGTTCCGCCTGCAGCCGGTCCTGGTCCAACTCGCCCTCCCAGCGGCTGACCGCGACGCAGGCGACGCCGTTGCCGACGAGGTTGGTCAGCGCCCGGCACTCGCTCATGAACTTGTCGATGCCGACCAGCACCGCCAGCGCCTCGATCGGGATGGCCGGGATCACCGAGAGGGTGGCGGCCAGGGTCACGAAGCCGGCGCCGGTCACCCCGGAGGCGCCCTTCGAGGTCAGCATGGCGACCAGCAGGATGGTCAGCTCCTGGCCGAGCGTCAGCTCGGTGTTCGTGGCATAGGCCAGGAACATCGTCGCCAGGGTCATGTAGATGTTGGTGCCGTCGAGGTTGAAGCTGTAGCCGAGCGGCACGGTCAGCCCGACCACCTGCGGCGCGCAGCCGAGGCGCTGCATCTTGCGCATGATCTGCGGCAGCACGCTCTCCGAGCTCGAGGTGCCGAGCACGATCAGCAGCTCCTCGCGGATATAGGCGATGAAGCGCAGGATCGAGAAGCCGCAGAAGCGCGCGATGGCGCCGAGCACGATGAGGACGAAGGCGATGGAGGTGAGGTAGAAGGTCGCCACCAGCTCGCCGAGCTGCACCAGGGAGCCGAGGCCGTAGGCGCCGATGGTGAAGGCCATGGCGCCGAAGGCGCCGACCGGCGCCGCCCGGACGACGATCTTCACCACGCCGAAGAAGATCTCGGCCAGCCGGTCGACGGCATGGCTGGCGGCGAGGCGCGCCCGCTCCGGCAGGGCGTTGATGGCGAAGCCGGTCAGCACCGCGAGCAGCAGCACCTGCAGCAGGTCGCCATGGGCGAAGGCGCCGATGAAGGTGTCCGGGATGATCGCCATCAGGTGGTCGGTGAAGCTGTCCGCCTTGGCGCGCGCGGCATAGGCGGCCACCGCCTTGGCGTCGAGCTGGCTCGGGTCGATGTTGAAGCCGCTGCCGGTGCGGAACAGCTTGGCGACGATGAGGCCGATGGCGAGGGCGAAGGTCGAGACCACCTCGAAATAGAGGATCGCCTTGAGCCCGACCCGGCCGACCTTGCTCGCCTCCCGCACCGAGGCGATGCCGTGCACCACGGTGCAGAACACCACCGGCGCGATCACCATCTTGATCAGCTTGATGAAGGCGTCGCCGAGCGGCTTCATCGCCGCCCCGATCTGCGGCCAGAGCACGCCGAGCAGGACGCCGAGCGCGATGGCGACCAGCACCTGGACATAGAGCAGCGACAGCCAGCGCCTCACCATGAAGCATCCCCCTCCGCAGGCCGGATCCCGGCCGCCGCGCCCATTGGAACGTCGCGCCTCACGCCGGCGTTGCGGCGTGGTTACGCGGCCGTCGTCCCCGCCCCGGCCTTGCCGGCCCTACCAGCCATTCACCCGCTCCCAGACCGCCACCACCTCGGCGCCGCCCTCCAGCACGTGGTAGCGGTCATAGGCCGCGGCGGTGAGGCAGGCATGGTTGGGGGCGACGCGCAGCCTGGCGCCGACCGGCAGGCGCTCGAAGGGCAGCGGCGCCCGGCCCTGCACCTCGCCATGCTCCTGATAGGCGCGCGCGACGACCGGCTCGCCCGGCAGCGGCCGGCCGTCGCGGTCGAGCACCAGGCCGAAGCCGTAGTCGCGCGGCGCCGCCGCGGTGCTGCGGTCCTTCGACAGCGCCAGCGCCCCGGCATCCAGCAGCAGCGTGTTGCGCTCCGGCCGCCGGCCGATCACCGAGGCCAGGACGGTGACCGCGATGGCCTCCGGCGGATGGGTGCCGAGCTGCGCCTGGAAGAGGTCGCCGAACATGTAGACCCCGGCGCGCATCTCGGTGACGCCCTCCATGCTCGCCGCATGCATCGCCACCGGCGAGGAGCCGAGCGAGACGATCGGCACCGCATGGCCGGCGGCGCGCAGCCGGGTCGCCGCGGCCAGCAGCCCGGCCCGCTCCGCCTCGGCGATCGCCGCCATCGCGGCGATGCTGCGCCCCTCGTAGCTGTGGCCGGAATGGCTGATGACGCCGGCGAGGCGGGGGCCGAGGGCGGCCGCGATCGCCGCCAGGGCCGGCCCCTCGGGCGCGACGCCGCCCCGCCCCTCGCCGACATCCACCTCGATCAGGGCCGGGAGGCCGGCCGGATGCGCCGCGATGGCCCGGGCGGCGTCGGGATCGTCGGTGATCACCTTCACCGCCGCGCCCGCCGCGTTCAGCGCCGCCACGGCATCGAGCTTCTGCGGCGTGATGCCGACGGCATAGATCTGGTCGCGCCAGCCGGCCTCGGCGAAGTAGCGCGCCTCGGCCAGGGTGCTGACGGTGATCGGGCCGAAATCCGGCGCTGCCAGTGCCGCCACCTCCCGGCTCTTCGCGGTCTTCAGGTGCGGCCGCAATTGCAGGCCGGGATGCCGCGCCACCGCCGCCTGCAGCATCGCCAGGTTGCGCCGCAGGATGCCGCGATCGAGGAGCAGGCAGGGGGTGGGCAGGTCGTCCAGGGTCACAGCGCTACCCCCAGCAGCTCGGCCAGCCGCGGCGTCGCCTTCAGCCCGCTGCCGGTCAGCACCAGCACCGTCCGCTCCGTCGGCCGGATGGTGCCGGCCGCCAGCAGCTTGGCGAAGGCCGCCGCCACCTGGGCGCTGGTCGGCTCGACATAGGTGCCGCCGCGGGCCAGGGTGAGCGTCGCCTCGGTGATCTCGGCCTCGGAGAGCATCACCGCCCCGCCGCGGCTGAGGCGCAGCATGCCGAGGCATTCCGGCAGGCGGAGGGGCTGCGCGATGGCCGTGCCCTCGGCGATGGTCGGCTGCGGCGCCGCCGCCTCGAGGCCGAGGAACTCGCGCGCGATCGGCGCGCAATGCGCCGGCTGCGCGGCGAAGAGGCGCGGCATGGCCTCGATCTGCCCGGCCCGCAGCAGCTCGGAGAAGCCGAGGCCGCAGCCGAGCAGGTTCGAGCCGGCGCCGCAGGGGACGATGACGTTGTCCGGCGCCTGGAAGCCG
This sequence comes from Roseicella frigidaeris, assembly GCF_003258945.1. Taxonomy (GTDB): domain Bacteria; phylum Pseudomonadota; class Alphaproteobacteria; order Acetobacterales; family Acetobacteraceae; genus Paracraurococcus; species Paracraurococcus frigidaeris. The sequence goes on from NZ_QLIX01000010.1 coordinate 68,997, forward strand.
AGATCCTCCCACAGCTCATAGGCCAGGGTCTTGGTGCCCTGCAGGAAGAAGGGGTGCCAGTTGTGCGAGGCGTAGAAGAGGTTCGCCGCCTCGCGCAGCGCGGCATCGGCGCAGTCCTGCCGGCTGCCCGGGACCAGCGCGATCTCGGCGCCGCTCGCCCGCGCCTGCACCGTCTTGGCCGGGCTGGTGCTCTCCGGCACCATGATCTTCGCCCGCATCCCGCCGGCCGCGGCATAGGCGGCGATGGCGGCGCCGCCATTGCCCGAGCTGTCCTCGAGCACCGCATCGATCCCCTGCGCCCGCAGCAGGGAGAGCATCACCGAAGCGCCGCGGTCCTTGAAGCTGCCGGTCGGCATCAGCCACTCGCATTTCAGCAGCGCCGTGGCGCCGCCGAGGCGGCGCGGCACCAGCGGGGTGCCCCCCTCGCCCAGGCTGATCGGCTCGCCGGCGAGCGGCGGCAGGGCGGCGCGGTAGCGCCACAGGCTGCGCGTGCCGTGGTCGATGTCGTCGGGCGCGAGTCCCGGCAGGTCGGTCAGCAGCAGCGGCTCGCCGCCATCGCCGCACCAGCGGGGGGGATCGAGCGGCCAGGTCCGGCCGGTTCGGGGATCGAGATAGGCGAGCGGGTCCATGCCGGCGAGACTTGCCCTTTCGTCCCGCCGGGACAAGCTTTGCCGGCATGGATGACGCCGATGCCCTCGCCCGCCTGGCCGCCGAGCTGGTGGCGATCGACAGCCGCTCGGGCCGCTCGAACCTCGCCATCGCCGAGCGGATCGAGGCCGAGCTGGGCGGCTTCGAGATCGAGCGGCTGGACTATGCGGACGCCGCCGGGGTGCCGAAGCGGGCGCTGGTCGCGCATCGCGGCCCGCCGGGCGGGCATGCCCTCTCCGGCCATATGGACACGGTGCCCGAGACCGGCTGGCAGGAGGACCCCTGGCGGCCGCGGATCGATGCCGGGGGCGTGCTGCACGGGCTCGGCAGCGTCGACATGAAGGGGGCGGTCGCGGCCTGCATCCTGGCGGCGAAGGCCGCCCCGCCCGGCACCCCGGCGACCTTGCTGATCACCACCGACGAGGAGACCACCAAGGCCGGCGCCCGGGCGGTGGCGGGGAGCGCCCTCGCCCGCTCGCTCGGCCTCCGGGGAATCGTGGTGGCGGAGCCGACCGGCCTCGTGCCGGTGCGCGGCCACCGCTCCTCGGCCACCATCACCGCGACCGCCGAGGGGGTGCAGGCGCATTCCTCGACCGGCCAGGGGCGCAACGCCAATTGGGCGCTCATCCCCTTCCTCGCCGAGATGCAGGCCATCCAGCAGCGGCTGCGCACCGAGCCCGGGCTGCAGGACCCGGCCTACGACCCGCCCTTCGCCGATTTCAACCTGGTGATCGACAACCACGGCACGGCGGTGAACGTGACGCCGGCGCGGGCGACGGCGCGGATCAAATTCCGCGCCAGCCGGCGGCTGGAGACGGCGCCGATCCTCGACGCCATCCGCGCCGCCGGCCGGCGGGCGGGGGTGGCGGTCGAGATCGCCGCCGAGGGGCCGCCGCCTGAGCTGGCGGAGGATCACCCGCTGGTGGCGCTCGCCAGCCGCCTCACCGGGCAGGCGGCGCGGACGGCGCCCTACGGGACGGATGCCTCGGAGCTGCAGGCCCTGGCCCCCTGCCTCATCCTCGGCCCCGGCAGCATCGAGACGGCGCACACGCCGCGGGAATGCGTCGCCCTGGCCGATCTCGCCGCCGCGGTGCCGCTTTTTCTCCGCATTCTGACCGCAGCCTCACCCTGACGCCTGCCGCCGGCAATCTTCGCCGGCGCCAGGATATCCCCGGCGCGGCCAGCGCTCCCCATATCGGGACTCGGACTCGAGCCCGGCGCCGATGCCGGGCAGGAAACAGGATCATGCGACCCCTTCCCATCTCCCTTGCCCTGCTCGTCCCCCTCGGCCTCGGCGCCTGCACCGTGGCGCCGCCGAGCGGCCCGAGCGTCCTGGCGCTGCCCTCCCGGGGCAAGGACCTGCAGGCCTTCCAGGCCGAGGATGTGAACTGCCGGAATTTCGCCGGGGCCCAGCTCGGCGGCAACACGCCGCAGCAGGCGGCCAACCAGTCGGCGGTCGGCAGCGCCGCCATCGGCACCGGGCTCGGCGCCGCGGCCGGCGCGCTGATCGGCTCGGCCGGCGGCGCGATGGGCGCGGGCGCGGCGATCGGCGCCGGCGCCGGCCTGCTCGCCGGCTCGGCGGTCGGCGCCGGCAACGCCCAGGCCTCCAGCGGCAGCCTGCAGCAGCGCTTCGACATGGCCTACACGCAGTGCATGGCGAGCCACGGCAACAGCGTGCAGGCGGCGCCGCTGCCGACCACCATCCTGCCGGCGCCGGCCTATGCCTATCCCTATGCCTACCCCTATCCCGCCTGGGGCTATCCCTATTACGGCCCGGGCTATTGGGGCCCGAGCGTCTCCTTCGGCTATTACGGCGGCTGGGGCGGCTGGCGCGGCCGGCGCTGGTAGGCGCCGGCCGGAGGGTCAGAGCGAGGCGCCGCCGTCGACCGAGAGCTCCGCCCCGGTCATGTAGGCGCTATCCTCCGAAAGCAGGAACAGCACCGCCCGCGCCACGTCATCCGCCTGGCCGATGCGGCCGATCGGGATCTGCGAGAGGCGCACCGCCCGCTGCTCGTTGGTCCAGACCTTGACCATGTCGGTGTCGATCGGGCCCGGATGCACGCTGTTCACCCGGATGCCGCGCGGCGCGAGATCCACCGCGGCCGCCTTGGTCATGCCCCGCAGCGCCCATTTCGTCCCGCAATAGGCGAGCGCGCCGGGCGAGCCGCGCAACCCGGCGGTCGAGGAGATGTTGACGATCGAGCCGCCCCCGGCGCGCTCCATCGCCGGCACCACCGCCTGCATGCCGAGGAAGCAGCCGAGCTGGTTCACCCGCATATGCCGCTCGAACAGCGCCGCATCGGTCTGCATCAGCGTCCGCGGCACGTAGATGCCGGCATTGTTGACCATGCCGGTGAGCGGGCCGAGCTCCTCGGCCAGTTGCACCGCCGCCGCCCAGTCGGCCTCCTGCGTCACGTCCTGGCGGATGAAGCGCGCCGCCGGGCCGAGTTCCTCGGCCAGCGCCTGGCCTTCCTTCTCCAGCAGGTCGCCGAGGACGACCTTCGCGCCCTCGGCCACCAGCATGCGGGCCTCGGCCGCGCCCTGGCCGCGGGCGCCGCCGGAGATCAGCACCACCTTCCCCGTGAATCGCGGCATCGCTTCCTCCCCCTGTCTGCCGGGCGGAGCCTAGAGCAGATCCCGATCGGGCGACGAGACCCTGCCGGCGAAGGGCTGGGGCCCGTGCGGTGAACGCGGGCGAACCGGCTCCCATGCCCTGCCCCCGAACGGTGCGGACCGGCATGCCTTGAGAGCGGATCGCCGAGCGGCGGGAGCGGCCCGGCGCAGGGACGCGCCGGGATCTGACGCGGATCAATCCTCCCGGACCGGCGGATGCGCCATGCTGGCGCGGGATGCGGCGGTCCGCATCCCGCCCCGGCCGGCGCCGGGAAGGAGGAGATGGCATGCGGATCTCGCTGGCAACGGCCTTCTGCGCGCTGCTCGCGGCCATGCCCGTGGCGGCGCAGGATGCGGCGCAGCAGGCGCGGCTCGCCACCGGCCGCAAGGTGGCCGAGACCTGGTGCGCGAATTGCCATCTCATCGGCCCGCAGGCGCGCGGCCCGACCGGCGACGCGGCGCCGCCCTTCCACGCCATCGCCCGCATGCCGGAGACGAGCGACGCCACGCTGCGCGCCTTCCTGCGGATGCCGCATGCGACCATGCCCGACCATCAGCTCCGCCAGGAGGAGCTCGATGGCGTCGTCGCCTGGATCCTGGCCCTGCGATCCGGCCGGTAGAGGTGCCTGGCGAAACGGCACGCAGAAAGAATGACAAGGCCGCGGCGGCGCAGGCCGCGGCGGAACGGTTGCGCTTGCGGCCGGACGGCGCGGCCCGCCGCGGGACCGGCGGCACGGCTTTCGCGCTTGATCCGCCCGTCCATCCGGGCTGACCTTGGGCCACGGCACCGCGCATCGCCTCGCCCGGCGCGGCGCCGTTATCATATCCCGGGCGCAAGCAGAGAGGAGACGGGGGCATGGCTCGAGTTGCTTTGGTAACCGGCGGGCAGCGCGGCATCGGGGCCGCGATCAGCGAGGCATTGAAGGCGGCCGGCCGGACGGTGGTGGCGAGCTACGCCGGCAACGACGCGGCGGCGCAGGCCTTCACCGAGCGCACGGGCATCCCGTGCTACAAATTCGACGTCGCCGACTACGAGCAGTGCGCCGCGGCGGTGAAGAAGATCGAGGCGGAGGTCGGCCGAATCGAGATCCTGGTCAACAATGCCGGCATCACCCGCGACGCCACGATGAAGCGGCTCTCACGCAAGATGTGGGACGACGTCATCGATACCAATCTCGGCTCCTGCTACAACCTCTGCAAGCTGGTCTGGGACGGCATGACGGAGCGGAAGTTCGGCCGCATCGTCAATATCGGCTCGATCAACGGCCAGGCCGGCCAGTATGGCCAGGTGAACTACGCCGCCGCCAAATCCGGCATCCACGGCTTCACCAAGGCGCTGGCGCAGGAAGGCGCGCGGATGCACATCACCGTCAACGCCATCGCGCCCGGCTATGTCGATACCGAGATGGTGCGCGCGGTGCCGCCCGACGTGCTCGAGAAGATCATTGCCCGCATCCCCCGCGGCCGGCTCGGCAAGGCCGAGGACATCGCCCGCGGCGTGGCCTTCCTCACCGCCGACGACGCCGATTTCATCACCGGCTCGACCCTCTCCATCAACGGCGGCCAGCACATGTACTAGCTCCCCGCAGAACCGCGTCGCGGCTCTGCGGGGGCCCCGCGGAGCCGCCTCCTGCGCAAGGGACGTCACAGCCTGCCGCGGCGAAGCCGCGGCAGGACAACGGGCCGCGGCGGTTCCGATGGGCGTCCTGAACGGGGCCGCCTGCCGCCGGGGCATGGCGGCAGCCCGTCATCCGGGGCATGCTGCGGCGCCAGGAACGGGGGAGACGACGCGATGGGCTATGCCGTGCTTGCCTTCGACGGCGAGGACAGGGAGGCGCCGGCACGCCGCATGGCGGCACGCGACCGGCACCTGGAGGTGCTGACCCGCTGGGCCGGCGATGGCCGCCTCGCCTTCGGCACGCCGCTGCTCGCCGCGGATGGCCGGGCCATCGGCTCGCTGATGATCCTCGCCGTGCCGGACGAGGCCGGGCTGCGCGACTACCTCGCCGAGGAGCCCTTCAACCAGTCCGGCGTTTGGGCGCGGCACGAGGTCTTCCCCTTCCGCATCGCGCCCCTGCCCTATCGCCGCCTGCCGCAGCCCGGCACGCCGATCGCGCCGTCGCGGACCCATACCGTCATCCTCGCCCATGACGGGCGCGATGCCGGCGCCGCGGCGCGCCGGCAGGCGGTGCGGGCGCAGCACATCGCCCGCGTCGGGCCGATGGCCGAGTCCGGCCTGCTCGCCATCGGCGGCGCCATCCTCGATGCCGGCGGCGCGATGATCGGCTCGGTCGCGGTGACCGCGCACGACACCGACGCCGCGGCGCGCGCCTGGATGGCGGAGGATCCCTATGTCACCGGCGGCGTCTGGCAGGAGACGGTGCTCCACGGCACCCGCTTCGCGCCGCTGCCCTGGCAGGCGCTGCCGGGGGGCGTGTGATGCCGCGCCTGATCGACTACGCCGAGGCCGGGCCGGAGGTGCGCGCGGTCTACGACGCCATCAAGGCGGCGCGCGGCGTGCCGGACGTGAACAATTTCTGGAAGGCGCTCGCCGTCGACCCGCCGACGCTCCGGCGCACCTGGGAGAGCCTGTCGCAGGTGATGGCGCCCGGGGCGCTGGATGCGCGGACCAAGGAGATGCTCTACCTCGCCGTCTCCATGGCGGCCGGCTGCGCCTATTGCACCGCGAGCCATGGGGCCGCCGCCCGTCGCGCCGGCATGGACGAGGCGATGTTCGGCGAGCTGCTCGCCGTGGTCGGCATGGCGGCCGAGACCAACCGGCTGGCCGAGGCGCTGCGGGTGCCGGTCGATCCCGCCTTCGAGACATGATCCGCGACCTCCGCATCTGCTTCGTCGGCGACAGCTTCGTCGCCGGCGCCGGGGACGAGACGGCGCTCGGCTGGGTCGGGCGCGTCACGGCCGCCGCCTGGGACCGCGGCGTGGCGCTCACCGCCTACAATCTCGGCGTGCGGCGCGATACCAGCGCGGATCTCCGGCGGCGGATGGAGGCGGAGGTGCTGGCGCGGCTGCTGCGCGCCGGCGATGCCCAGGCGGTCGTGCTCAGCTTCGGCGTCAACGACTGCACGCATGAGGACGAGATGCCGCGCGTGCCGCCGGAGGTGACGGAGGAGAATGCCGCGGCGCTGCTCGGCTGGGCGGCGACGCGCTGGCCGGTGCTGATGGTCGGCCCGCCGCCGGTGCTGGACGACGCCGCGCATGATGCGCGCGTCGCCGCGCTCTCGGCCCGGCTCGAGGCGCTCTGCGCGGCGATGCACCTGCCCTATCTGCCGGTGCACGCGCCGCTCGCGGGGAGCGGCGCCTGGCGCAACGCGGTCGGCCGCGGCGACGGCGTGCATCCCGACGGCGCCGGCTATGCCGCCCTCGCCGGCCTGGTCGAGGGCTGGCCGCCCTGGCGGCGGCTGACCACGGCCTGAGCCACCACGGCCTGAGCCAGGGCCAGGCCCGCGAGCGGCGTCAGCCCCCCGGCGGCGCGAAGAGCCGCGTCGCCGCCCAGCTCATGATCGAGACCACGATCGCGCCCCAGAAGGCGGCCCAGAACCCGTGCACGCTGAAGCCCGGCAGGAACCAGGATGTCAGGCCGAGCATGGCGGCATTCACCACCAGCAGGAACAGCCCGAGCGTCAGGATGGTCAGCGGCAGCGAGAGCAGCACGAGGACCGGCCGGACGAAGGCGTTCACCAGCCCGAAGACCAGCGCCGCGAGCAGCAGCCAGCCGAGGCTGCGCACCTCCATGCCGGGGACGATCTCGGTCGCCGCCCAGAGGGCGAAGGCGGTGATGAGGGTTTGCGCCAGGAATCCCATGCTGCCGTCGTCTCCGCGAATCCGGCGGGCAGAGTAGGCTGCGCCGCCGCTTCCCCCGAATGGAACCATCGTGACCGCGACCCCGCATGGCGCTCCGGACGGCACCACGCCGCTGCGCGCCACCCTCGCCGGCTGCGCCGCCCTGCTGCTCTGGGCCTTCCTCGCCCTGCTCGCGCGCCTCGCCCAGCCCCTGCCGCCGCTGCTGCTGACCGGGCTCGCCTTCGCCGTCGGCGGCTCGCTCGGCCTCGCCGTCGTGGCGGCGCGCCGGCGGCTCGGCGCGCTGCGCCAGCCGCCGCTGGTCTGGCTGCATGGCGTCGGCGGGCTCGCCGGCTACCATGCGCTCTACTTCGCCGCCCTCGCCCTGGCGCCGCCGGTCGAGGCCAACCTGCTGAACTACACCTGGCCGCTGCTCATCGTGCTGCTGGCCGCGCCGCTGCGCGGGCTGCCGCTCGGACCGCGGCGGCTGGCCGGGGTGGGGCTCGGGGCGGCCGGCGCCGTGCTGCTGCTCTCGGGCGCCGAGGCCGGCGGGGCGGCCGCGGCCGCGGCGAACCCGGCCGCCGGCTATGCCCTGGCGCTCGCCGCCGGCGTCACCTGGGCGCTCTACTCGGTGCTCGCCGGCACGCGGCGCCTGGCCCGGGTCCCGACCGAGGCGGTGGCCGGCTTCTGCCTCGCCGCCGCGGCGCTCGCCCTGCTCGGCCATGCCCTGTTCGAGCCGCCGGCCTGGCCCGCCGGGCGGCAATGGCCGGCGCTGCTGCTGCTCGGCGCCGGGCCGGTCGGCGGCGCCTTCTTCCTCTGGGACATCGGCATGAAGCGCGGCGATCCGCGCCTGCTCGGCACCCTGGCCTATGCGGTGCCGGTCGCCTCGACGCTGCTGCTCGTCGCCTTCGGCGAGGGCCGGCTCGGCCCCGCCACCCTCGCGGCGGCGGCGCTGGTCGTCGGCGGCGGCGCGCTGGCGGCGACGGCGCGCGCCGACCGGTCCTGAGCGGTCACGCCGGCGATCGCCCTCCCCCCGGCTGCCAGCCGGGCGGCGCCATCTCGAAGCCGGCGAAGGCGAAGGCCGGGCTGACGGTGCAGCCGAGCAGGCTCCAGCCCCCGCGCGGCGCCGCCGCCTGCCAGCAGCCGGCCGGCACCAGGGCGAAGGGCCGCTCGCCGGCGCCGAGATCGGGGCCGAGCGACAGCGTCTCGACGCGCCGCCCGTCCGGCGACAGCGAGAGCGTCAGCGGCGCCCCGGCATACCAGTGCCAGGCCTCCGCGGCATCGACGCGGTGCCAGTGGCTGCGCTCCCCGGCGGCGAGCAGGTAGTAGATGGCGGTGCCGGCGCCGCGGCCGCCATCGGCCGGGCGGTCGCGCCAGGCCTCGCGGTAATGCCCACCCTCCGGATGCGGCGCGAGGCCGAGCGCCGCGATCACCCGCGCCGGGTCGAGGCCGGGGTCGCGCAGGTCCGGCAGCGCCGGCCTCAGCGGAAGCTGTCCTTGGCGCTGCGGATGGCGGCGAGCCGCGCCACGTCCGGCGCCCGCAGGAAGGGGTTCGTCGCCCGCTCCCCGGCGATGGTGGTCGGCACGGTGGGCTCGCCGGCGGCCCGCTGCGCCGCGGCCTGCTGCGCCCGCGTCCGCAGCGCGGCATTCTCCGGCTCCACCGTCAGCGCGAAGCGGGCGTTGCTCTCGGTGTATTCGTGGCCGCAGCAGACGAGCGTCGGCCCGGGCAGGGCGGCGAGCCGGCCGAGGCTGTCGAACATCTGCCCGGCCGTGCCTTCCAGCAGCCGGCCGCAGCCGAGCGAGAAGAGCGTGTCGCCGCAGAGCAGCACGTCGTCGGCCGCGAAATGGAAGGCGATGTGGCCGACCGTATGGCCCGGGGTGTCGATCACCGTCGCCCGGCTCTCCCCGAGCGCCACCGTGTCGCCCGGCCGCACCGCCTGGTCGAGCCTCGACAGCCGGTGCGCATCCGCCGCCGCGCCGACCACCCGCCCGCCGCAGCGCGTCTGCAGGGCGGCGGTGCCGGCGACATGGTCGCCATGATGGTGGGTCAGCAGGATCAGGTCGAGTTTCGCACCCAGTTTCTCGACTGCCGCGATGGCGGGCCCGGCCTCGCCGGGGTCGCAGACCGCGACCGCCCCGCTCGCCTGGTCCTGCAGCAGCCAGATATAGTTGTCGGAAAGACACGGGATGGCGGTGACCGAGAGCGGCATGCGGGCTCCTCCTCCAGCCCCGCTCCAACGGGGCACCGGCTGCTCTATATCGAGGGCATGAGCCACGAGGTCCACGGGCTGGGGAATTTCTACGCCACCCCGGCGGGGCTGGTGACCGCCCGCCTGCTGCGCGATTCGCTGCGGCAGCTCTGGCCAGCGCTGCCCGGCCAGGCGGTGCTCGGCCTCGGCTATGCCAGCCCCTTCCTCCGGCTCTGGCGCGGCGAGGCGGCGCGCTGCGTCGCCGCCACCCCGACGCCGCTGCCCCGCTGGCGCTGGCCGCGCAGCGCGCGGAGCTGCAGCACGGCGGTGGAGGAGGATGCGCTGCCCTTCCCCGACCTGACCTTCGACCGCATCCTGCTCGTGCACGGGCTGGAGACCGCCGAGAATGCCCGGCGCATGCTGCGCGAGGCCTGGCGGGTGCTGAAGGATGACGGGCGGCTGATCGTCGTGGTGCCGAACCGGCTCGGCCTCTGGGCGCATCTGGAGCGCACGCCCTTCGGCCATGGCCAGCCCTATTCGTCCGGGCAGATCGAGCGGCTGCTGCGCCGGCAGATGTTCCAGGTGGAGCAGCGCCGGGGCGCGCTCTTCGTGCCGCCCTTCCAGAGCCGGCTGCTGCTGCGCGGCGCCGGCGCCTGGGAGCGGCTCGGCGGGCCGCTCTTCCCCCGCTTCGCCGGGGTGATGCTGGTCGAGGCGGTGAAGGATTTCGCGGCGCTGGTGCCGACCGGGGCGGTGCAGGCCAAGACCCGGCGGGTGGTGGTGGCGGAGGGGGCCTATTTCTCCCCGCGCAGCCGCGCCGCGCCGTCGCGGGGGCCCCTCGGTCCGCTCGGGCCCGAGGGATGCCACGGCCTGCTGCGGCGGGGGCGCGACGGGGCCATGCACGGGGCCATGAACGGGGCCATGGGCGGCGTCGGGCTCCGCCGCGCCCTCATCGCCGGGCGGCCCCACCTGGGCTGACGCCGCCGGCCGGCGGGGCCGGCGCGGCGGCACGGGGATTGCGGCTCGGGGATTGCGGCACGGGGATTGCGATGACGGCCCCGATCCTGCTGCCGGGAACACGCCGCATGTCCCTCTCCCGCCGTGCCCTGCTGGGCGCCACCGGCCTCGCCTCGCTGCCGGGCCTGCCCGAGCCTTGGGCAATCCGCCCCGCCGCCGCCCAGACGGAGCGGGTGCTGCGCTACGGCATCTCCATGGCCGACATCCCGCAGACCACCGGCCAGCCGGATCGCGGCGCCGGCGCCTACCAGTTCACCGGCCACACGCTCTACGACCCGCTCGTCGCCTGGGAGATGGATGTCGCCGACCGGCCAGGCAGGCTCGTCCCCGGCCTCGCCACCACCTGGGAGGCCGACCCCGCCGACCGGCGGCGCTGGATCTTCCGCCTGCGCGAGGGCGTGCGCTTCCACGACGGCGCCGCCTTCGACGCCGATGCGGTGATCTGGAATTTCGAGAAGGTGCTGAACCCGCAGGCGCCGCATTTCGACAACCGGCAGGCGGCCCAGGTGCGGCCGCGCCTGCCCTCGGTCGCCGCCTGGCGCAAGCTCGACGCCATGACCGTCGAGGTCACCACCAGGACCGTCGACAGCATCTTCCCCTACCAGATGCTGTGGTTCCTGATCTCCTCGCCGGCGCAGTACGAGAGGCTGGGGCGGAGCTGGGAGCGCTTCGCGCAGGAGCCCTCCGGCACCGGCCCCTTCCGCCTGGCCCGCCTCGTGCCGCGGGAGCGGGCGGAGCTGGTGCGCAACCCGGACTACTGGAACCCGGCGCGGCGGCCGAAGCTCGACCGGCTGATCCTGGTCGTCGCGCCCGAGGCGGTGACGCGCACCAACGCGCTGCTCACCGGCCAGCTCGACCTGATCGAGACCCCGGCACCGGACCTGGTGCCACGGCTGCGGCAGGCCGGCATGCGGATCACCGAGAACGTTACGCCGCATGTCTGGAACTACCATCTCTCGCTGCTGGAGGGCTCGCCCTGGCGCGACCTGCGGCTGCGCCGCGCCGCCAACCTGGCGATCAACCGGGATGAGGTGGTGGCGCTGATGAACGGGCTGGCCAAGCCGGCGGTCGGCGTGGTCGATCCCGCCTCGCCCTGGTTCGGCCGGCCGGAATTCCAGGTGCGCACCGATATCGACGCGGCGCGCAAGCTGTTGGCCGAGGCCGGCATCTCGCGCGGCTCGCCGCTGCGCACGAAATTCCTCATCGCCACCGGCGGCAGCGGCCAGATGCTCTCCATGCCGATGAACGAGTACATCCAATCGGCCTGGCGCGAGGTGGGGATCGAGGTGGAGTTCCAGGCGGTGGAGCTGGAGGTGCTCTATACCTGCTGGCGCCAGGGCGCGGCCGGCGAGATCGCCCGGCAGGGGCAGGTCACCGCCAACAACGTCGCCTATGTCACCAGCGACCCGCTCTATGCGCTGATCCGCTTCTTCCATTCGAAGCAGGTGGCGCCGACCGGGGTGAACTGGTCGCATTACAGCGACCCCGAGACCGACCGGCTGATCGATGCCGCCCTCACCACCTTCGACCCGGCCGAAGTGGACCGGCTGATGGCGCGGGTGCATGAGCGGGTGGTCGATCAGGCGCTGCTGGTCTTCGTGGTGCACGACACCAACCCGCATGCGCTGGGCAAGGCGGTGCGCGGCTACACCCAGGCGCAGCACTGGTTCCAGGACCTGACGACGCTCGCCTGATACGGACGGCCGTTGCTGGCGACGCATTAACGGCCCCCAGGGGTGGTCCCCTTCGCCGGGCGCGACCCTCCGGACGGAAGCCTTCATGCCGTCGGCAGGAGACGCGGCGCCGGGTCCCCACGGAGCCGCGGCGCGGCTCCGTGGAGGCGCCTTCAGCCGATCACCTCGTTGACCTGCACCACCGGCTTGCAGTCGGTGAAATTCGGGATGTCGCCGAAGAGCTCCGGCCCATGCGCCTCGGCCGCCTTCTGGAACTCGGCGACGGAGCCGAAGCTGAGCAGCGTGATGACGCGATAGGGCGCCGCGCCCTCCGGCCCGGGCGTGCCGCGCATCACCCGGCTGTCCTTAAGGCCCAATCCCGACCAGCGCTCGCGCACCAGCGGCATGTGCTTCTGCAGGTAGTAGGTCTCGTCGAATTTCGTGCCCGACTCGTTCGGGTACAGCACGCTGACGGTGATCATCGCATCCTCCCCTGCACCGGAGCCTCGCCGGTCCCGGCTGCGTTGCGGCCTGCCTGCCCCCCGGCCGGGTGGGCTTGCCGTGCCGGGGAGCCTAGAACCGATCGCGCCGGGGCCGGAAGGCCTGGCGGCCTCCCACCGTCATGCTCCTGCCGCCGCGCGCCCGCGGTCACCCGCGCGCACGGAATTGCGATGCCGGCGCGCCGGCCTTGCCTCGCCCATGCCCGGCCATGCAACCCTCGGCCCCTGACCGGTGCCGCTCAGGACGCCGGTCATGGGGAGGAAGCAGGAATGCAGGACAGACCCGATGGCGCCCCGGGCGGGGCGCCCGGCCGCCGTGCCGTGCTCGGCGGGCTCGCCGCCGCCATCGCCGCCGGCGCCGCCATGCCGGCGCAGGCGCAGCGCGACTTCGGCCGCGGCGCCGGCCCGGTCCGCTACCCCGACGCCGATATCGTCGCCCTCGACAAGAAGCGCTTCACCGCCCCGCTCGGCAACAGCGCCATCAAGCGGCTCTACACCGGCCTCGGCTGGGCGGAGGGCCCGGCCTGGCACGCGACCGGCCGCTTCTGGGTGTGGTCGGACATCCCGAATGACGAATGCCTTCGCATGAACGAGGAGGACCACTCGGTCCATCGCCGCTTCCGCAGCCCCTCCGGCTTCTCCAACGGCAACACCTTCGACCGCGAGGGACGGCAGATCGCCTTCCGCCACTTCAACCGCGACGTGGTGCGCTACGAGCCGGACGGACGCCTCACCGTGCTCGCCGCGCGCGGCCCGGACGGGCCGCTGAACGCGCCGAATGACGGGGTGGTGCATCCCGAGGATGGCAGCATCTGGTTCACCGACCCGGGCTACGGCGCGCTGATGAACTACGAGGGCCAGCGCGTGCCGGAGGCCGCGACCAGCCCGCGCCCGCTGATCAAGGAGGCGGTCTACCGCATCGACGCGCAGAGCGGCCAGGTCGCCAAGGTGGCGGACCAGCCCTTCAAGCCGAACGGCCTCTGCTTCTCGCCCGACTACCGCCGGCTCTACGTCGCCGACAGCGGCAGCAGCCACTATCCGGAGGCGAAGAACATCGTCTGGGCCTTCGATGTGGACGGCCCGCGCCTGAGCAACCCCCGCACCTTCTGCAGCATGGAGTACCAGGGCAAGTCCGGCTTCGGCGACGGGGTGCGCTGCGACGAGGCGGGCAATCTCTGGGTCGGCGCCGGCTGGGTGGGCGACGGCTATGACGGGGTGCATGTCTTCGCCCCCGACGGCGCCCGCATCGGCCTCATCAAGCTGCCGGAGATCTGCGCCAATCTCTGCTTCGGCGGCACGCGCCGGAACCAGTTGCTGATGACGGCGAGCCAGTCGATCTACCTGCTCCCGGTCGAGACCCGCGGCGCGCATTTCTGCTGACCCGCCCCGGCCCGGGCCCGCGCGGCGCCGCGCGGGCCCCTCCGCCACGCCATCATGGCAACAACAGTTCATGAACGGTCCGATGCCTGCGTCCCCGGCGGCCGGCGGGCATGCTAAGCAGGGCCCGATGCTCGATGACGCGTGGAGGCGCCTTCTGCTCGCACCCCCCTGGCCTGGCGCCGATTGCGGCTCCCGGCCCATCCTCCGCGGGATCGCGGCAACCTCCCGGGCGCGGGCCGACGCAGCGAGGGCACCGTGCCGGTTCGCGCGCTGACCGACCTGTTCCGCCAGCGCGAGGCGCCGCCCGCCGAGGAGCCCGAGATCACCATCCCGCCGATGCCGGGCAGCGAGCCCGGCGAGGAGGGAGGGCCGTCGCGGCAGCCGGGCCTCGACGCGGCGCGGCGGCGGCTGGCCGAGAGCTTCACCCCGACGCGCCCGCTGGTCGGCCGGCGCAAGCGCAAGGATGGCGACCAGAGCAGCAGCATCGGCTTCATCGGCCGGGAGACGGAGCGCGAGCGCATCATGCGCGCCGTCGCCGAGGACCGCTCGCATGTCGTCATTTTCGGCGAGCGCGGCCGCGGCAAGACCTCGCTCGCCAACATGGTCATGGCCCAGGCCCTGGCCATGGGCTTCGTCGTCGCCCGGCATGTCTGCGCCGCCAACAGCGACTTCGACAGCATCATGCGCGGGCTGTTCCGCGACATCCCGCGCTGGCTGAGCACCCTCGGCCCGGCCGGGCCCGAGGACCCGCCCGGCGCGCTCGGCCTGCTGCCGACGCGGCCGGTGCTGCCGGGCGACATCATGGTCGCCTCCAACGCGCTGATCGAGCTGCGCCTGCTGCTCGTGGTCGACGAGTTCGACCGGGTGGTGGACCAGGAGACGCGCACCTCCTTCGCCGACACGCTGAAGCAGCTCTCGGACCGCGGCGTGCCGCTGTCCTTCGTCATCATCGGCGTCTCGGAGAGCGCCGAGGAGCTGCTCGGCCGGCACCCCTCGATCCAGCGCTGCGTCACCCGGGTGCCGCTGCCCCTGCTCAGCCAGGAGGAGGTGGAGGAGCTGGTGGAGCGCGGCGCCGAGCGGGCCGGGCTCGACTACTCCCCCGCCGCCCGCACCTGCATCGCCGAGCTCGCCCGCGGCGTGCCCTATATGGGGCAGCTCCTGGCGCTGCGGGCCGGCCAGTCGGCCCTCGACCACGGCCGCACCGCGGTGCAGGGCAGCGACCTCATCGCCGCCATGCAGGCGGCGGTGGTGGAGGCGGACCCGCGCATCATCGCCCTCTATGACAGCGTCACCCGCATGGAGCGCGACCCCGCGGCGCTCGGCATCCTGCGCGCCGCCGCGGCCGGGCGGCAGGACGGGCTCGGCCGGTTCCAGGCCTGGCAGGACGGCGCGGTGCTGCGCGTCGCCGGCGTCCGCGCCGATCCCGATGCCTGGCGCCGCGTGCTGCAATCCGGCGCGATCCATCCCTTCCGCGGCGAGGGGCCGGATCTCTACGTCTTCGGCGAGGCGATGCTGCAGCAGCTCGTGCTGCTGCGGGCGGTGCTGGCGCAGCAGGCGCCGCGGCCGGCGGCCGGCGGCACGGCGGCCTGACCCGCGCGGGATCGGGCCCCAGGTCCGATCCCCCCTGTCCTGCCCACGCCCGGGCCGCTCACCTTGGGGTCGCTCACCTCGGGGCCGCCCGCGCCGCGGCCAGAGGCCCGGCGCCGCCCATGACCATTCGGCGCATGACAACGGCTTGAAAACAACGTGGGGTAGTGGCGCGGCGTTCGCCAAGGGGCCCGCCCTGGGTTAGCCTGCCCTTGGAGGATGGGCCGCCGCCGCCTACCTGCGTCTCGCGCCCGCCTTGCCCCGTCCGCCCTGCTCAAGGTGCCCCGCCGCATGCCGACCATGCCCCTCGCCCAGGCCGCCGGCACCGCCGATGCCGCGGAGGCGTCCCTGCTCGCCGAGGCGGTCGATGGCCTCGGTCCCGGCTGGCGCCTGCTGGCGCGGCGGCCGGCCTCCGCGGGGCGGCCGCTCTGGGCCGCCGGCCAGGGGCCGGCCATCCTCGCCAATGCGGCGCTCGGCCTGGTGCTGCTCGACATCGCGCCGCGCGCCTCCATCGGCGCCGCCGAGCAACTCCGCGCCGCGCTGGCGGCCGCCGAATTCGGCCGGCGCTTCCCCGGCCATCTGCCGATCGTGCACCGGATGCTGCCGCGCGAGCATATCGGCCGCCTGCCCGACATCCTCGACTACGCGCTGTCCTGGGAGCCGCCGCTGACCCTGCCGGCGGAGGAGGCCTGGGTCGAGGCGGTCGAGCAGGTGATCGCCGGCCCGTTGCCCGTCGAGCCCTCCCCTGCGCCCCCGGCGCCCGATCCGGCGGCGGCCGAGCCCGTGGCGATGCCGCCGGCCGAGGACCCGGTCGCCGCGCCGCCGGCGGCACAGGCGCCGCCGAGCTATGCGACGCCGCTGCTGATCGGCTGGACGCTCATGCTGGCGATCGGCGCCGCCGTGGCCACCTGGCAATCGGCGCCGCGGCCTGCCCCGGCGCCGGAGGCCGCGGCACAGGCGCCGGCGGCCTCGCGGCCCGCGGCGACGCGGCCGAGGCCGATCTCCGCCTCCCAGGCGCCGGCGCGCCAGGACGAGGCCCTGCGGCCCGCGGTCTGGCGCGCCGCCCCGGACCGCCCGGCGCCCTGAAGCGGCCCCAATCCGGCGGCCTCACCGGATCGGGCGGGAACGGTCCGCAGGCGGCAGCCTCACCCGCGTCCCGCGCGGTGAAACCGTCCTGCGCCCGGTCTCAGACCCGCTCGACGCACATGGCGACGCCCATGCCGCCGCCGATGCAGAGCGTGGCGAGGCCGCGTTTGGCGTTGCGGCGCTGCATCTCAAACAGCAGCGTGTTCAGCACCCGCGCGCCCGAGGCGCCGATCGGATGGCCGAGCGCGATGGCGCCGCCATTGACGTTCACCTTGGACGGATCCCAGCCGAGATCCTTGTTCACCGCGCAGGCCTGCGCCGCGAAGGCCTCGTTCGCCTCGATCAGGTCGAGCGTGTCGATCGACCAGCCGGCCTTCTGCAGCGCCTTGCGCGAGGCGGGGATCGGCCCGGTGCCCATGATCGAGGGATCGACGCCGGCCGTCGCCCAGGAGACGATCCGCGCCAGCGGCGCGATGCCGCGCTTCTTCGCCTCCTCGGCCGACATCACGACGGCGACCGCGGCGCCGTCATTGATGCCGGAGGCATTGCCGGCGGTGACGGTGCCGGCCTTGTTGAAGGCGGGGCGCAGCTTCTGCAGCACCTCGAGCGTGGTCTCCGGCTTCGGGTACTCGTCGTTCTCGACGACGATGTCGCCCTTGCGGGTCTTCACCGTGACCGGCGCGATCTCGTCCTTGAAGCGGCCGGCCTTCATCGCCTCGCCCGCCTTGCGCTGGCTGGCGGCCGCGAACTCGTCCTGCTGCTCGCGGGTGATCTGGTACTTCTCGGCGACGTTCTCGGCGGTCGTGCCCATGTGGTAGCCGTGGAAGGCGTCCCAGAGCCCGTCCTTGATCATGGTGTCGACCATGGCGAGGTCGCCCATCTTCTGGCCGGCGCGCAGGTTCGCCGCATGCGGCGCCTGGGTCATGCTCTCCTGGCCGCCGGCGACGACGATGGCGGCATCGCCGGTCGCGATCTGCTGCGCCGCCAGCGCCACGGCGCGCAGGCCCGAGCCGCAGAGCTGGTTGATGCCGAAGGCGGTGTGCTCCACCGGGATGCCGGCGGCGACCGAGGCCTGGCGCGCGGGATTCTGGCCGGCATTCGCGGTCAGGATCTGGCCCATGATGACCTCGTCCACCTCCTCCGGCTTCACCCCGGCGCGCGACAGCGCGGCCTCGATCGCGATCTTGCCGAGCACATGCGCCGGCAGGGTGGCGAAGGCGCCGTTGAAACTGCCGACCGGCGTGCGGGCGGCTGAGGCGATGACGATCTCGGTCATGACTGGCATTCTCCCACCCTGACTATTGCGACGCAGTATGGCGCCGCACCCGGAAGGCTCACAAGCCCGCCGCGCTCAAGCCCCGCGCCGTCGCCGGGGCCGGCCGGGCAGGGCCTCGATCCAGGTCAGCAGGGGACGCCAGAGATGGGTCTCCGCCGCTCCCCCCGCGACCATGCCGACATGGCCAGCCGCCGCGTGATGCACAAGGGCCGCCGGCATGCGGGCCGCCAGCGCCAGGGCCGAGGCCGGCGGGACGATGCGGTCGCGGGCCGGGATCGCCAGGAAGGCCGGCAGGGCGATGCGCTCGGGCGCCACCGCCTCGCCGGCGACGCGCCAGGCGCCGCGCGCCGGGCTGTTGCCGCCATACCAGCCGCCGAGCGCCTCGCGGGCCACCGGCGCGGCGAGGGCGATGCCGTCGTTCAGCCAGTCCTCCAGGGCGACGAAGCGCCGGGCCTCGGCGCTGTCGGGATCGAGCCGGCCGAAGCGGCGGTACTTCTCGGCGATCCCGGCCGGGTCCTGCGCCGCGAAGAGGGCCTGCAGCGCATCGACGGGCAGCGCGCCGGCGGCCTGCAGCAGCGGCTCGAGCACCTCGAGCGTCGCTCCCAGGCCGCGGGCCCGCACCGGGTCCTCGGCCCAGAAATCCCAGGGCGTGGCCAGCAGGGCCAGGCCGCGCAGCGCCGCCGGCCGCCGCTGCGCCAGGGCGAGGCCGAGCAGCCCGCCCATGCAGTAGCCGGCCAGCAGGACCGGCTGCCCGGCCAAGCCGGCGGCGGCGGCCACGGCGCGTTCGAGCCGGCCGGCGATGTAGTCCGTCAGGCTGAAGCCGCGCTCCGGCGGGCCGGGCTCGCCCCAGTCCAGCAACAGGATGCGCAGCCCGGCCGCGGCGAGGTGGCGCAGCATGGACCCGCCCGGCATGAGGTCCAGCACCTGCGCCCGGTTGACGAGGGAGGGCACCACCAGCAGGGCGCCGAGGCGGCCCTCGCCGCCATAGTCCAGCAGGCGCGAGCCGCCCTCCCGCCAGGGCGCCGGCGGCTCCGGCAGGTCGCGCCGGTAGGGATGGCGGCGATAGGCCAGGATGCCGGCGAGGAGCGCCGCGTCGCGGTCGAGCAGCCGGCGCTCGACGGCGGCGGCGAAGGCCTCAGGCGGATGGCCGCTTGCGGCGAGGGCGGCGGCGATCCGCCGCGCCTCCCGCCGGCCCTGCCTCGAGCGCGGCCAGGCGCCGCTCCAGGGCGGCGATGCGGCCGTGCAGGGCGGCGGTGTCCGCGCCACCCAGCGCGTCGCCAGGGCCATCGCCAGGTGCAGCGCCAGCGGCCGCGGGCCGCGGCGGGCCGGCGGGTCCGTTTCCGTCGTGTCGGTCGGCGCCCCGCTCATGGCCGGCCTGGACGGGGCTGGCCGTGCCGAGCCAGGTGGCGGCGAGGCCGAAGGCCTGGCGCCAGGCGGTCACCACCTCGGGGTCGGCGGCCAGGGCGGCGAGTTCGCCCTGCCAGAGGGTGATCCAGGCCTCGGCCAATCGGTCCAGCGCCGGGTCGCAGCATGTCCCGTCCCCTCGGTCTGCCTGCCGGCCATCCTGTTTGCCGCTCCGCGGGGCCTGTCCGCCGCCCGGTGCGGCCTGCTCGTCGCCCGCCGGGGAATCGGCGCCGGGATGCTCCCCGGTCGCGCCGTGGTGCATTGCGGAATCCTTCTAACGCAAGCGCGGAAACGGCGTGCTATCCTGCCTGGACCCCCGCATGACGGCGCCGCACGCCGCTCCGCGACCAAGAAGGGACGCCAACGCCATGTCAGAGAACGCCGCCCGCGCCGAGACCACGCCAGACGCCCCGGCGCAACCGGTGGTGGTCAAGAAATACGCCAATCGTCGCCTCTACAATACGGAATCCTCCAGCTACGTCACGCTCGAGGATCTTGCCAACATGGTGAGAAAGGGTCGCGACTTTATCGTCTTCGACGCAAAATCGGGAGAGGACATCACCCGCTCCGTCCTCACGCAAATTATCGTCGAGGAGGAGGCGAAGGGGCGGAGCCTGCTGCCCGAGAGCTTCCTGCGCCAGCTCATCGGCTTCTACGGCGACAGCCTGCAGAGCGTGCTGCCGCGCTACCTGGAATTCGCCATGGCCGGCTTCGCCCGGCAGCAGGAGCAGATGCGACGCTCGGTCGAGCAGGCCATGGGCGGCTTCAATCCCTTCGGCGCCCTGCCAGGGCTGGAGGAGGTCGGCAAGCAGAACATGGCGATGCTGGAACGGGCGATGAGCCTCTTCGCGCCCTTCCGCCCGACCGATCCGAACGCGACCGTCGAGGAGTTGAAGGCGGAGATCGAGACGCTGCGGCGACAACTTTCGGAAGCGATACGAACCGGTCGCGGTTCCTCGCCTGGGGGGTGAGTTTCGCGGCTTCCGCTTCCATCACGCGTTCGTCACGCTCGGTGGTGGAACGCCCGCAATGCAGCGGCATTCCGTTGGGTGAGATTCTCAACGGCAAAGGGCACGCCGATGGTGCAGACAACAACCCAGACCGAGCCACGGCGTAGTGATGGCGCGAAGCCGGGCCAGCGCGCCAATGCCGCGGATCGGCATGTCGGGTCCCGTATCCGCGAGCGCCGCGTCATGATGGGGCTGTCGCAGCAGCAGCTGGCCCGCATGATCGGCGTCACCTACCAGCAGGCGCACAAATACGAGCGCGGTCTCAATCGCATCTCCGCCGGGCGTCTTTTTGAGATTGCGCAGGTGCTCGGCGTCGGCGTGTCCTGGTTCTTCGAGGGCCTCTCGCCGGAATCCGAGCAGAACGAGATCTCGCCGCGCCAGCGCATGTGCCTGGAGCTCGCGCGCAACTTCGCGATGATCGACAACGAGAAGCATCAGGAGGCGCTGAGCCAGATGGCCCGCGCCCTCGCCGCGCAGAGCCAGGCGGCGCAGTCGAGCCTCGCCGCCGACGGCGACGCCAGCGACACCCACTGAGCGCTGGCGGCCCCCTGCCGGGCGCGGCGGCCGGGCGAGGCCCGGCCTGCCCGCTGACCCTCACCTGCTGACATTGCGTGTCGACACGACGATCCCCCGCCCCGCCCCTGCTGCGCCCCCAGCGCCGCTGGACCTTGCGTGCCGTCCTCTTGGTGTTGGTGCTGAGCCTGGCCGGGGCGCTCGGCGGCATGGTCATCGGCCTGGCGCTGCGCCCGGCCTCGCCCCCCGGGATGCCGCCCCTGGAACGGGACCGGGCCACGCCGCCCGCCGCGGCGCCGCCGGGCGACGCGCCCGACCTGGCGGCGCTGGAGGCCGAGGCGGCGCGGCTCCGGGCCGCCGCCGAGGCTGCCCAGGCCCGGCTCGATGAGCTGACCCGGGCGCGCGCCGCCGCCGAGGCCGAGCAGCAGGTGCGCCTCGATGCCCTGGCCCGCGCCCGGGCGGCGGCCGAGGCGCAGCTCGCCGGCCTGCAGCGCGACATCGCGGCGGCCCAGCGGGAGGCGGCCGCGCAGCGCGAGGCGGCGGCCGCCGCGGCACGCCGGGAGGCCGCCCCGCCACCGGCGGCGGCCCCGGCCCCAACCCCCGCCCCAACCCTGGCCGCACCGCCGGCGCGGCCCCTCGCCCCGCCCCGTCCGGAGCCCCCGCCGCGGCAGGAGGCGGCGGGCGGCCAGCCGCGCGTGGTGCTGCATTACCGCGCCGGCTCCGGCGCCGGGGCCGAGACGGCGAATGCCCTGCTCGGCTCGCTCCGCGAGGGCGGCTTCGACGCCCAGGAGGCCCGCGCCGCCCCGGCCGTGCCCTCGCAGCGGGTGGTGCGCTACTTCCATGCCGAGGATGCGCCGACGGCGGCGCGGCTCGCCGGCCGCCTCGGCCGCGGCTGGGCGATCCAGGATTTCCGCGGCTACGAGCCCTCGCCGCCGGCCGGGACGCTGGAGGTCTGGGTGCCCGACCGCTGAATGCCCCACCGCCGAGGCCGGCAGCCGGCCGGCGTCCCGCCCGGAACGCCGGCCGCGGGCTCAGCCGGTGACGCGCACCGGCGTCAGGTCCTGGAACCAGGACCGCGCCTGCACGAAGCCCTGCACCTTCTTGTTCATGGCCCGCGGGTTCAGGTCATGCGCGACGAAGAGGAAGAGGGCGTCGTCCACGATCTTGCCGTGCAGCTCGGCGCAGAGCCGGTCCTGCGCCGCCGGATCGAATTCCGACAGGATCCTGCCGATCAGCGCGTCGTAATCCGGGCTGCCGAAGCCGCCCCAATTGTTGCCCGCCGGGGGCGTCAGGTCGGAGCGGAGGAAGCGGATCATCGCCGTGAAGGGATCGATGGCGGTGAAGGAGATGTTGATCCCGGTGATGCCGCGGTTCGACGGCGCCTTCCAGCCGTCGCGCCAGATCGAGAGCAGGGTGTTCCATTCGAACACCTCGAACTCGATCTCGATGCCGACCTCCTTCAGCATCTGCTGCAGCGCCTCGTTCATCGCCATGGGCTGCATCTGGCCGGAGCCGGAGGTGGAGATGCCGATCTTGGTCTTCAGCGGCGTCTTCGGCGTCACCCCCGCCTCGGCGAGCTGCTTCCTCGCCGCCGCCGGGTCATAGGCCCATTTGAAGCCCTTCACCTCGTTCCAGGGATGCCCCTTCGGCAGCAGCCCGGCCCCCTCGTCCATCAGCCCGCCCAGCATCTCCTTCATCGCCGCGCGGTCGATGGCGAGGTTGGCGCCGCGCCGCACCCGCGCGTCGCGCCAGGGCGAGCCCTCGGCGACGGCGAGCTGCCAGGTCCAGTTGTGCGGATACTGGTTGGTGACGATCTCGAGGCCCGCCTGCTTCAGGCTCGGCACCGCATCCGGCGGCGGCGCCTCGATCCAGTCCACCTGGTTCGAGCGGAGCGCGGCGACGCGGGTGTTGGGCTCGGCGAGCGGCAGCAGCACCAGCTTCTCGCATTTCGGCACCCGCGCCGCGTCCCAGTAGCCGGGGTTGCGCACCAGCACCGCCCGCTCGCGGATCGACCAGCTCTCCAGCTTCCAGGGGCCGGTGCCGACCGCCTTGGTGTTGTAGGCGTCCCAGCTCTTCCCCGCCGCCTCCCAGGCGCCCTGGTGGACGATGCCGATCCAGCTCACCCCATAGGGCACGGTGCTGTCGACCGTGCTGGTCTCGAGCGCGAAGCTCGTCTCGTCCAGCGCCTCCCAGCGGATCACGGTCGGGATGCGGACGCGGCCGAAGGCGGCGGCGCGCTGGTCGAAATGCGGCGCGTCGGTCTTCAGCACCCGGTCGAAGGAGAAGGCCACGTCCTGTGCCGTCAGCTTCTTGCCGTCGTGGAATGTCACGCCGTCGCGGAGGGTGAAGACCCAGCGCTTCGGATTGGCCGGATCGACCGTCCAGGCGGTGGCCAGGCCCGGCCGCAGCACGGCGGCGGCATCGGCCTTGGACAGATCCCATTCCACGAGCTGGTCGTAGAGGGTGATGCCCATGAAGCGGTGCCCCTCCGCCCCCTGATCGGGCACGCCATTGGTCAGCGGCACGGCGGCGGCGGTCATGCCGACGCGCAAGGTGCCCGCGCCTTGGGCAAGCGCGAGATCCCAGGGCAGCGCGCTGGCGGCCATGATGCCGCCCAGGCCCCCCAGCAGGCCGCGCCGTCCGAAGCCGGTATGCATGTGATCACCCTCTGTCCCGGTCCAGGCCGCGGTCGCGCCGCGGCCGATGCGGCGGGGGACAAGCAAGGCCCGGGCCGCGCCGCGCCCACCCCGCCATGCCCGACCCACCGCGCCCCTCCGCCGGCCGGGTGGCGTCGGCCCCCGGGGGCGCTCCCGCTCCCCCGCCCCAGGCTCCTATTTTCAGAGCATCTTCGCCCGATCAGGTGAGTCCACCTGATCGGGATCTGCTCTAGGCTGGCGCCGAGAGCGGCCAAGCCAGGCCGCCTGCCTGGGAGACCGTCCATGCCCCCGACCCGCCGCGCCCTGCTGGGGGCGAGCGCCCTCGCCCTGCCCTTCGCCATCCCCGCCCGCACCCGCGCCCAGGCCGACGAGACCATCCGCATCGGCGTCCTCACCGACCTCGCCGGCCCCTATCGCGACGTCACCGGCCCCACCTCCGTCGCCTGCGTCCGCCAGGCGGTCGAGGAGTTCGCCGCCGGCAATCCCGGCATCAAGGTCGAGATCATCACCGCCGACCACCAGAACAAGCCGGATGTCGGCATCAACACGGTGCGGCAGTGGTTCGACCAGCGCGGCGTCGACCTGGTCACGGATGTCGGCAACAGCGCCATCGCCCTCGGCATCAACCCGATCTGCGTCGAGCGCGACCGTATCCACCTCAACGCCTCGGCCGGCACCTCGGAGCTGACGGGCAAGGCCTGCACGCCGAACACCATCCACTGGGCCTACGACACCTATTGCCTCTCCAACACCACCGGCACGGCGCTGACCCGGGCGGGCGGGCGGAGCTGGTACTTCATCACCGCCGACTACGCCTTCGGCCATGCGATCGAGCGCGACACCACCCGCTTCGTCGAGGCCGCCGGCGGCAAGATGCTCGGCGCCTCCCGCTATCCCTTCCCGCAGACCACGGATTTCTCCGCCTTCCTGCTGCAGGCCCAAGCCAGCCGGGCGCAGGTGCTCGGCCTCGCCATGGCCGGCGACGACCTGGTGAACTGCGTCAAGCAGGCGCAGGAATTCGGCCTGGCCAAGTCGGGGATGAAATACGCCGCCATCATCGGCTCCATCACCGGCGTGCTGGCGGCGGGGACCGAGACCATGCAGGGCATGTACATCGCCGAGACCTTCTGGTGGGACCTCGACGAGCGGACGCGCGGCTTCACGCAGCGGGTGCAGAAGAAGCTGCCCCCCGGCGTCTTCCCCAATTACGTGCACGCCGCCAATTACGCCGGCGTGTCGCACTACCTGAAGGCGGTGAAGGCGCTCGGCCCGGCCCAGGCGAAGCGCAGCGGGCGCGAGGTGGTGGCGCTGATGAAGCGGATGCCGACCGATGACGACGCCTTCGGCAAGGGGCTGATCCGCGAGGACGGGCGGAAGATCCACCCCTCCTACCTGTTGCAGGTGAAGCGGCCCGGCGAGGTGCGCTACCCGGGCGATGTCTACACCCTGACCGAGACCCTACCCGCCGAGCAGGCCTTCCGCCCCCTCGGCGAGGGCGGCTGCCCGCTGGTGAAGGGCTGATACTGACGGCCGTTGATGGTGACCCATCAACGGCCCCATCGGCAGTCCCCTTGGCACCGGGCGCCCAGCCGGCTCTGCCGGCTGCAAGTCGGGACGGGAAGCCGCCCACGCCCATGACGGCGCGCGGCGACGTCGCGGGAAACGCTCAGGCCTTGCTGAAGGCGTCGGCGCCGTCGAAGCGCTGCAGCTTCTCGATATGCATCCAGTTGTGCTGGCGGCCGATGCGCTGCAACAGGTCGGTGATCTCGGCGATGCCGTTGCCCTTCGGCGGCTCCTTGAACATGAAGCGGGCGCGGAAATGGTCGACCAGGAAGCTGTGGCCGCCGATATCCGGCCAGACCTGGGCGCCGCGGCTGCCGATCATGGTCAGGTCGAAGGCGCTGCCCTCGGCCGCCGCCTGCAGGGTGATGCTGATCGCCCGCGGGTCGCGCTCGCTCTCGACGAAGACGTCGACGCCGACCAGCTCGCGGGTCGAGGCGGCGCGGTACCAGGTGATCTGCGGCCAGCGCTTGAGCGCGATCGGCCGATATTCCCGCTCCGGCACCGCCCCGCTCTCGCGGCCGAGATTGGCGATGATGCGCTCGACATAGACTGCGGTCGGCACCCCCTCCCCCTCGCGGGCGATGTCGCCGGTGAGGTCCTTCCCCTCCTCGAGCGTGACGTAGAGCGCGTGCTCGATCCGCCGCGCGGTGGCGAAGTCGCCGATATGGCGCAGCATCATCAGCGCCGAGAGCAGCAGCGCCGTCGGGTTGGCCACCCCCTTGCCGGCGATCTGCGGCGCCGAGCCGTGCACCGCCTCGAACATCGCCGCCTCGTCGCCGAGATTGGCCGAGGGGGCGACGCCGAGCCCGCCGACCAGCCCCGCCGCGAGGTCGGAGAGGATGTCGCCATTCATGTTGGTCATGACCGTGACATCGAATTGCTCGGGGCGGATGACCATCTGGTGCGCGCAATTGTCGACGATCATGTGCTCGTGCTGCAGCCCGGGATACTCCGCCAGCACCTGCTCGCCGATCCGCTTCAGCATCCCCTCGGTCAGCTTCATGATGTTGGCCTTGGTGGCGACGGTGACCTTCCGCCGCCCCTCGGCCTGCGCCACGGCGGCGGCGAGGCGGGTGATCCGCTCGCACCCCACCTCGGTGATCAGCTTCAGGCACTGCGCGACGCCCGGCGTCTGCATGTGCTCGATGCCGGCATAGACATCCTCGACATTCTCGCGCACCACGACGAAGTCGACCCCCCGCCCGGAGAAGGGGGTGCGGATGCCCGGCAGCTCGCGCACCGGCCGGACGTTGCCGTACATCTCGAAGGTCTTGCGCAGCGCGACATTGGCGGATTTCTCGCCATACCCGACCGGGGTCTCGAGCGGGCCCTTCAGCACGACGCCGGTGCGGGCGATGGAATCGAGCGTCTCCTGCGGCGCGCCGGCGGCGATGCCGCGGCGGAAGGCCTCGGCGCCGGCCAGCGCCTCCTCCCACTCCACCTCGGCGCCGGCCGCGGCGAGCACCTGCTGGGTCGCCCGCATCACCTCCGGGCCGATGCCGTCGCCGGGGATGGCGGTGACCTTGGTCCGGGCGCGGGTGGCGGTGGGCATCGGGGCGGAGTCCATGGGAGCATCCTGCAAGGGAGCGTGCTGCATCGCAGCATAGCGCCCGCGCCTCAAGCGCGGAATCGGCGGCTAGCCTCCCCGGGGGCCTTCCGCGGCTTTCTTCACGTGGCCTTCACCGCGCCGCCCGAGGATCGGGGCATGCGCTGGCCGATCCTCCTCCTGCCGCTGCTGCTGGCCGCCCGCGCCGCGCCGGCCCAGGCCCCGGACGGTTCGCCGCCCGCCTGCGATGCCGGCCGCGAGGGCATGACCGCCTGCTTCGGCGAGAGGCTCTGCCGCTGCCGGCACGAACCGGGCGGCAGCCTGGCCGGCCGGCCACCGGGCCATCGCTGGGATTGCGGCGTGCTGCGCCCGGCCTGCGGCGTCGCCCCGGCCGCGCCGGACCTGCCCGGCCTGTCCCTCATGCCCATGCTGCAAGCCACCCAGGGCGGAACCGCCGGGGAGGCGACGGGCGGGGCCGGCAGCGGGACCGGCCTGTCCGGCCGGCTCAGCCCCCGAAGCGGCGCGGCCGCAGCCCCGCATGGAACCAGGTGATCAGGGAGTAGATGTCGTAGACCGGGCGGCCGAGCGCCGCCTGCAGGGCCGCGGCATAGGGCGGCATGTTGGTGCATTCGAGCACGATCGCCCCGACCTCCGGATGCGCCGCGACCAGCGCCCGCCCGGCCTCCAGGATGTCCTGCTCGGCCAGCGCCACGTCCATGTCCTCGGATTCGGCCCGGATCAGGACGCGGAAGAACTCCCGCCCGCCCTCGGTGCCCATGACCGGTATGTCGTTCGGCACCCCCGCGGCCGCGAGATGCGCCGGGGTCAGCGTCTCCCGGCACACGGTCAGCAGCCCGACCCGCCGGCCGGGCGGCAGGGTCGCCTGCACCCAGGGCACCTGCAACAGCGAGGAGGTGGCGACGGGGACGCCGACCGCCGCCTGCAGGTCGTGCTGGAACAGCGAGAGGAAGCCGCAATTGGTGGTGATGGCCTCGGCGCCCTGCGCCACCAGCTCCTCCGCCGCGGCGATGAAGTCCGGCAGCAGGCCACGCGCGCCCTGCAGCACCACCCGCTCCGGGCTGGCGCCGCGCACCACGCGGTAGAGCACCGGGAAGGGCCAGGTGCCGGCATGGCCCATATCCCCATGGATGCGCGGAAAGCGGGCTTCCAGCATCAGGATGCCGAGCGGCGCGCCATAGATCGCCTTGCCGCCGCGGGCGAGGCGCGAAGGGGCAGCGGAGTGCAGGTTCATGCCGGCAGCCTAGACGACTATATTGCACCGCGAAACGGACAGGAGAGCCGGATGCTCCGCCGCGCAGCGCTGCTGCTTGCCCTGATGCTGCCCATCCTGCCGGCCCGGGCCGAGGCGCCCTGGCCCGGCGAGCGGCCGATCATCCTGCTCGGCGGCTTCCCCAACGGCTCGGGCGTCGACATCTATGCCCGCAAGCTGGCCGAGCCGCTCGCCCGGGCGCTCGGCCAGACCGTGGTGGTGGACAACCGCTCCGGCGCCGGCGGCAACATCGCCAGCGAGGCGGTGGCCCGGGCGAAGCCGGATGGCTACCTGTTCCTGCTCGGCACGGCGGGAACGCATGCGATCAACGCCGCGCTCTACCGCCACCTGCCCTTCGACCCGATGCGCGACGTGACGCATGTGGCGCTGCTCGGCGACGTGCCGAACGTGCTGCTGGTCAATCCGGAGAAGCGGCCGCAATACGGCAGCTGCGCCGATCTGGTCGCCGCGGCGAGGGCCCGACCGGGGGCGCTCAACTACGCCTCCACCGGCAACGGCGCCTCGACGCATCTGGCGGCGGCGCAATTCGCCGCCGCGGCCGGGATCGAGCTGACGCATGTGCCCTATCGCGGCCAGCCCGGGGCGATGCAGGCGCTGCTCGCCGGCGATGTCGATCTCTTCTTCAACCAGGTCGGCCCATCGATCGGGCCGGTGCAGCAGGGGCAGGTGAAGGCTCTCGGCGTGACGGTGCCGAAGCCGGTCGCCGCCCTGCCTGGCGTGCCGACCATCGCCGAGGCCTGCCGCCTGCCGGGCTTCGAGAGCAGCACCTGGTACGGGCTGTTCGGCCCGCCCGGCCTGCCGCCGGAGATCCAGGCGCGGATGAACGCGGCGGTCGCGGCGATCCTGCAGGCGCCGGACTTCCAGGCCTGGCTGGTCGAGAGCCAGGGCATCACCCCGCCCTCCGATCCCTCGGTCGCGGCCTTCCGGCGGGTGCACGAGGCGGATCTCCGCCGCTGGGCGGAGATCGTGAAGCGGTCCGGCGCCAGCCTGGACTGATGCCAACGGCGGTTGCTGGTGACCCATCAACCGCCCCCATGGGCGGTCCCCTTGGCGCCGGGCGCAAACCTCCGGTTTGCCTGAGCCTTCGCGCCGTCGCGCTACCCGTTCGGGCGCTCGGCCCTGCGGGCCGCAGGTCGGAACCTCGTGCACTGGGTATGAGGCCCCCCTCGAGAGGTTGCCTCCCTGGGGGTGGCCGTCCCGGGTCAGACCCGGCGCAGCAGGGCGGTCACCCCCTTCTGCAGCACCGCCTCGGCCGGCGGCGCATCGCTGCCCGTGCTCGGCAGGCCGGCCCGGTCGAGCATCGCCACGCCATGCGACAGGGCCCAGACCTGCAGCGCGACTAGGCGCGGATGGCCCGACCCGGCCGGCAGCACCGCCGCGACCACCCGCGTCAGCTCCTCGAAGGCGCCGCCGGTGTCCTGGTCCGCGGCGACCGTCGGCTGGAAGGTGAACATGGCGGCGTAGTAGCCCGGCTCCTCGCGGGCGAAGGCGAGATAGGCGGGCCCCATGCGGAACAGCGCCTCATGGGCGTCGCGGGCGCCGGCGGCGGCCTGGTGCAGCTGCTCGGCGAATCGGCGGAAGCCGCGGCGGGCGAGTTCGGCGAGCACTTCCTCGCGGTCGCGAAAATGGCGATAGGGTGCGCTGGCCGAGACGCCGGCGCGGCGGGCCGCCTCGGTCAGGGTGAAGCCCAGCGGGCCGCGTTCGGCCACCAGATGTCGGGTCGCTTCCAGGAGCGCCTCGCGCAGATTGCCGTGATGATACCCGCGCTTCGGGGGCAGCTCCGGGATGCGTTGTGCCTGGGCCATGGGAAGCAAGTTCCAGAGAAGCCGCTGAACTGCAAGGGGTTGACGCAGGATTTCAGAACTAAAAAGACACGTTCCCACGCAGCCCTGGCCTGGCATGCGGCTCGCTTGGATTCAAAATATCGTGTTTCCTGAATATCCTATGCGATGTGAAGCAGTCTCTCGCCGTTCAGTGCATCTCATTTTCTATCATGTTTTAGCCCCTGCTGCGTCGCGCGGGTCTGCGATTACAGGTCGAACGACAGTATTATCTTTCCCGCCCAGCGATCACTGGCATGCGTCAGCCCATGCCCGAGGCCGAGATGCAGCCCGATCGTCTCGCCGAGCCGCATATCCGTGGTGACGAAGAGCTGGTGCGCCTGCCCGTGCGCCGCCGCCGGGTGGTCGATGCGGCCGAAATCCATGTAGTGCTCGAGGCCGAGCCAGACCCGCTCCGCCACCTGCCGCACGCCGCGGATCGCCGGCGCGAAGACCGGCCCCTCCCGCCCGAGCGGCACCTCGACGGCGGGGTTCAGGATGAGCTGCCAGGGCCCGCGGCGCAGGTCGATGATCGGCCGCAGCGTCACCGCCCAGTTGGTCGCCGAGAAGCGGATCGGCTGGCTGCGCAGCTCGAGGTCGAAGCCGAGGGCCAGCGGCCGGTCGCCGGCGCCGGGCATGACGAAGCTGTTGCGCAGCTTGACGCCGCCGCCGAAGACCTCGCCCGAGAACTCCTTCGCCACCGGCAGGTAGAGCGCCACCTCGTGCCAGGGCGCGGTGACGTAGCCGATCTCGGCGGTGAACAGCGCGCCGTTCCGCGGCGCGCCCTCGCCGTCGAGGATGCCGCGCCGGCCGGCATTCAGGTGGAGATTGAGATCCACCCCGCCCGGCTCGCCGATGCGGCCGTCGAAGACCTGGAACTCGTCGAAGCCGGCGCCGCGCGCGAGACCGGGCAGCAGCAGGGCAAGCAGCAGCAGCGCGCGGCGCATGGGGCGGGTCCCGATCGTCCGCCGCCGCAACGCATCTCCGCCGCTGCCGTTCCCGCCTCAGCCGGGGGCGATCACCGCCCAGCTCGTCGTCACATGCGCCGCCAGCGCCTCCGATCCCTCGGCGCGGATCAGGATCTCGCCGAAGACCATGCGCTTGCCGCGCTTGACGAGGCGCGCCTCGGCCAGCACCGGGCCGGCGCCGGCCGGGCGGAGGAAGTTCACCGTCATCGTGCTGGTCACGCTCTCGTCGCGCCCGCCGGAGACGGAGAGCAGCGCCGCCCACATCGCCACATCGGCGAGGCCCATCAGCGCCGGGCCGGAGACGGTGTTGCCCGGCCGCAGCAGCAGCGGCCGCGCCGGCAGCCGCAGCAGCGCGGTGCCGGCCTCGGCGGCGAGCACCTCCACCCCCCAATCCTCGGCCAGCGGCACGCCGCGGCGCAGGATGGCCTGGATCTCGGCCGGGCTCGGCCCGGGATGGCTCGGTGTCGTCATCGAAGTCCTTCGCCCCGCTGTTCCTCGACCACGTGGCCCCCGACCACGCGGCCGATGCAGGGATTGCCGCCGATCCAGTAGCAGAGCTCGGCCGGGCGGGCGATGCGGTAGAGGGCGAGGTCGCAGCGGAGGCCCGGCGCCAGCCGGCCGCGATCGGCGAGGCCGAGCGCCGCCGCCGCCACCACCGTCACGCCGCGCAGCGCCTCGGCGACGGTGAGCCGGAACAGGGTGCAGCCGAGGTTCAGCATCAGCAGCAGCGAGAGGGCGGGCGAGGAACCGGGATTGAGGTCGCTCGCCAGCGCCAGGCGCAGCCCGGCGGCGCGCATCGCGGCGATGTCCGGCCGGCGCTCCTCGCGGATGAAGTAGCAGGCGCCGGGCAGCAGCACCGCGACGCTGCCCGCCCGCGCCATCGCCGCGATCCCCGCGGTCGAGGCATATTCCAGATGGTCGGCCGAGAGGGCGCCGTATCGCGCGGCCAGCGCGGCGCCGCCGAAGTCGCAGAGCTGGTCGGCATGCAGCTTCACCGGCAGGCCGGCGGCCCGCGCCGCCTCGAAGACCAGCGCCGTCTCCTCCAGCGTGAAGGCGATGCGCTCGCAGAAGGCATCCACCGCATCGGCGAGCCCGGCCCCGGCCGCCGCCGGCAGGATCACTTCGGCGACGTGCCGGGCATAGTCGGCGCGCCGGCCGGCGAATTCCGGCGGCACCGCATGCGCGGCGAGCAGCGTGGTCCGCACCGAGACCGCCGCCGTCTCCCCCAGCCGCCGCGCGACGCGCAACTGCCGCAGCTCGGTCTCGAGATCGAGCCCGTAGCCCGACTTGATCTCGACCGTCGTCACCCCCTCGGCCATGAGCGCGGCGAGGCGCGGCCGCGCGGCGGCGAGCAGCGCGTCCTCCGACGCCGCCCGCGTCGCCCGCACCGTCGAGAGGATGCCGCCCCCGGCGCGGGCGATCTCCTCGTAGCTCGCGCCCTCCAGCCGCTGCTCGAACTCGGCGGCGCGGTCGCCGCCGAAGACGAGATGGGTGTGGCAGTCGATCAGCCCGGGCAGGATCCAGGCGCCGGCGCAATCCACGGTCTCGGCAGCCGGCCCGGGCAGCGCCGCGCGCGGCCCGACCCAGGCGATGCGCCCGCCCCTCGCCGCCACGGCGCCATCCTCGACGAGGCCGAGCCCCTCGCCCTGCATGGTCGCCAGATGGGCGTTCAGCCAGACCCGGTCGAACATCAGCCGAGCCCCGCCAGCGAAGCGAAGCGGCCCCGCTCGACCAGCGCCTTCACCGCGGCGATGTCGGGCGCCATGGCGCGGTCCGCCTCCCAGGCGCCGGCGACGCCGCGCACCAGCCCATGCGCCCCCTCCAGCGCCGCCGAGGATTGCAGCGGGCGGTGGAATTCCAGCCCCTGCGCCGCGGCCAGCAATTCGATGGCGAGGATCGCCGCCAGGTTCTCCGCCATGTCGTGCAGGCGGAGCGCGGCGCCGGTCGCCATGCTGACATGGTCCTCCTGGTTGGCGCTGGTCGGCAGGCTGTCGGTGCTGCGCGGCACGGCGAGCGCCCGGTTCTCCGCCACCAGCGCCGCCGCCGTCACCTGCGCCAGCATGAAGCCGGAGTTCAGCCCGCCCTCGCGCACCAGGAAGGCCGGCAGGCCGGACAGCGCCGGGTCGGTCAGCAGGGCGATGCGCCGCTCGCCGATGGCGCCCAGCTCGGCCAGGGCGAGGGCGATCGAATCGGCGGCGAAGGCCACCGGCTCGGCGTGGAAATTGCCGCCCGAGAGCACCTCGCCCCCGGCGATGACCAGCGGGTTGTCGGTGACGGCATTCGCCTCCCGCTCCAGCACCGCCGCCGCATGGCCGAGCAGGTCGAGGCAGGCGCCCGCCACCTGCGGCTGGCAGCGCAGCGAATAGGGGTCCTGCACCCGCGGGTCCCCGGTGCGGTGGCTGTCGCGGATGGCGCTGCCCGCGAGCAGCCCGCGCAGCGCCGCGGCGACGCGGATCTGCCCCGGCTGGCCGCGCAGCGCGTGGATGCGCGGGTCGAAGGGCGTGTCGCTGCCGCGCGCCGCATCGGTGCTCATCGCCCCGGCGACGAGCGCGGTGCGCAGCAGGTCCTCGGCGGCGAAGAGCGCGGCCAGCGCCAGCGCCGTGCTCACCTGGGTGCCGTTCAGCAGCGCCAGCCCCTCCTTCGGGCCGAGCGAGAGCGGCGCGAGGCCGGCGCGGGCCAGCGCCGCCGCGCCCGGCAGCACCTCGCCGCCGAGGAAGGCCTCCCCCTCCCCGATCAGCACCAGGGAGAGATGCGCCAGCGGCGCCAGGTCGCCCGAGGCGCCGACCGAGCCGCGCGCCGGGATGGCCGGGATGATGCCGGCCTCGAGCAGCGCCAGCAGCGCCTCCACCACCGCCCCCCGCACGCCGGAGGCGCCGCGGGCCAGCGACAGCGCCTTCAGCGCCAGCACCAGCCGCACCACCGGCGCCGGCAGCAGCGGCCCGGTGCCGGCGGCATGGCTGCGCACTAGGTTGAGCTGGAGCTGGGCGAGCTGCCCGTCCGGGATGCGGGTGCTGGCCAGCTTGCCGAAGCCGGTATTGACGCCGTAGAGCGGCTCGCCCCCGGCCATGCACGCGGCCAGCGCCGCCGCCGAGGCCTCGACCCCGGCGCGCCAGCCCGCCGGCAGGACCAGCCTCTCGCCCTCCATGACCGCCCGCAGCGCGGCGAGGCTGGCGCCGCCCGGCACGCCCGCCGCCGTCATGCCGGCCGCCCCACGCCGCCGAGCATCGGCAGGTCGAGCCCATGCTCGCGGGCGCAGTCGATGGCGATGCCGTAGCCGGCATCGGCATGGCGCATGACGCCCGTGGCGGGGTCGTTCCACAGCACGCGCCGCAGCCGCCGTGCCGCCGCCTCGGTGCCGTCGCAGAGGATGACCATGCCGGCATGCTGCGAGAAGCCCATGCCGACGCCGCCGCCATGATGCAGCGAGACCCAGGTGGCGCCCGAGGCGGTGTTCAGCAGCGCGTTCAGCAGCGGCCAGTCGGAGACGGCATCCGAGCCGTCCTGCATCGCCTCGGTCTCGCGGTTGGGCGAGGCGACGCTGCCGGAATCGAGATGGTCGCGGCCGATGACGATCGGCCCGATCTCGCCCCGCGCCACCATGGCGTTGAAGGCGAGGCCGAGCCGGTCGCGCTGCCCGAGCCCGACCCAGCAGATGCGCGCCGGCAGCCCCTGGAAGGCGATGCGCGAGCGCGCCATATCGAGCCACTGGTGCAGGTGCGGGTCGTCCGGGATCAGCTCCCGCACCTTGGCATCGGTCTTGTAGATGTCCTCCGGGTCGCCCGAGAGCGCCGCCCAGCGGAAGGGGGCGATGCCGCGGCAGAACAGCGGCCGGATATAGGCCGGCACGAAGCCCGGGAAATCGAAGGCCCGCGCCAGCCCCTCCTCCTTCGCCATCTGCCGGATGTTGTTGCCGTAATCGAGCACCGCGGCGCCGCGCGCCTGGAAATCGAGCATCGCCTGGACGTGCTGCACCATGCTGCGCCGCGCCGCGGCGGCGACGGCGCCCGGGTCGCTCTCGCGCTTCGCCTCCCATTCGGCCAGCGTCCAGCCGGCCGGCAGGTAGCCATTGGCCGGGTCGTGGGCGCTGGTCTGGTCGGTGACGATGTCGGGCACCACGCCGCGGCGGACCAGCTCGGGGAAGACCTCGGCGGCATTGCCGAGCAGCCCGACCGAGATCGCCCGCTTTTCGTCGCAGGCGCGGCGGATCATGGCGAGCGCGGTGTCGAGGTCCTCGGCGCGGTGGTCGAGGTATTTCGTCTCCAGCCGCTTCTCGATCCGGCTCGGCTGGCATTCGACGCAGAGGATGGAGGCGCCGGCGAAGACGCCCGCCAGCGGCTGCGCCCCGCCCATGCCGCCGAGCCCGCCGGTGAGGATCCAGCGCCCGGCCAGCGAGCCGCCGAAATGCTGCCGCCCGGCCTCGGCGAAGGTCTCGTAGGTGCCCTGCACGATGCCCTGGGAGCCGATATAGATCCAGGAGCCGGCCGTCATCTGGCCGTACATCATCAGCCCCTTGCGATCGAGCTCGGAGAAATGCTCCCAGCTCGCCCAGCGCGGCACCAGGTTGGAATTGGCGATCAGCACCCGCGGCGCGTCGGCATGGGTCTCGAAGACGCCGACCGGCTTGCCGGACTGCACCAGCAGGGTCTGCGTCTCCTCCAGCCGGCGCAGCACCGCGACGATGGCCTCGAAGCTCCGCCAGTCGCGGGCGGCGCGGCCGATGCCGCCATAGACCACCAGCTCGCCCGGCCGCTCGGCCACCTCGGGGTCGAGGTTGTTCATCAGCATCCGGAGCGGCGCCTCGGTGCTCCAGTGCTTCGCGGATCGCTCCAGCCCACGGGGGGAGCGGATGACGGGGGCGTTGCGGAGAGGCTCGCTCATGCGCCGAGGATAGCGAGGCGCGGGCGGCCGCGTCAGCCGCGATCCTGCGGCCGCGCCGCGGCGTGGCCCCGGCGCCGCGGCCCGGCCCAGCGCCGGAGCAGCAGCCAGCAGCCCATCGCCCAGGCGGCGCCGAGGCACCAGCCGGCGAGCACGTCGGTCGGCCAGTGGACGCCGAGCCAGACCCGGCTGGCCCCGACCAGCAGGGTCAGCAGCACCGCCACGGTGAGGATGTAGGCGCGGTGCCGCCGCCGCCCCGCCTCGGCCGCCAGCAGCGCCCCGAGGGTGAGGAAGGCGATGGCCGAGAGCATGGCATGGCCGGAGGGGAAGCTCGCGGTCTGCACCTCCATCAGATGCGGCACCAGCGCCGGCCGCGGCCGGTCGAAGCCCCGCTTCAGCAGGTCGTTGAGCAGCAGCCCCCCGGGCAGGGAGAGCAGCAGCAGCCCCACCGCCCGCCAGTGCCGGTCGAGCGCCAGGTACAGGAGGGCGATCAGCCCGAACAGCGCCAGCACCGGGATGCTGCCGAGCGCCGTGACCTCGCGCGCGGCGAGGCTCAGCCAGGCCGGCCCGATCGGCTGCCGGGCATCCCCGGGCTGGCGCAGCGCCAGCAGCACCGCCTCGTCGAAGGCATGGTGCTCCGGCTCGATCAGCTCCAGCACCGCGGCGAAGCCGAGCAGCCCGGAGGCCAGGATGGCGAGCGCCGCCAGCGCCGCGCCCTGGCCGAGGGCGAAGCGGCCGAGCCGCGGCAGGAGCCCCGCGCGGCCGATGCCCTCGCGGCCGATGCCCTCGCGGCCGGCGCCCTCGCGGGCAGCGCCCCCTTGCTCCATGCTGGGCTCCATGCTGCGGCAACCCCTGGCGGCCTCGCCGGTTGCCAGGGGCGAAGATGCGGGAGCCGGGACCATCGCCATCGAAACCACCGCCACCGAAACCGCCGGGGCCGGGCGGCCGGCCGAGCCCGGGCCGCCCACCGGGCGCACGCTGCTCATCGTCAACCGCCGCGCCCGCAACGGCGCCGAGCAGGCCGAGGCGGCCATCGCCGCCCTGGCCGGCGCCGGGCTCGACGTGCATCCCTATGACCCGCCCGAGGAGATGGGCTGCGCCGAGGCGGTGACCACCGGCCTCGCCCAAGGGGAAAGACTTGGCGGCTTCGACCGCGTCGTCATCGGCGGCGGCGACGGCACGCTGAACGGCGCCATCCCCGGCCTCCGGCGCGCCGGCCTGCCCTTCGGCATCATGCCGCTCGGCACCGCCAACGACCTCGCCCGCAGCCTCGGCATCCCCTTCGATCTGGAGGGGGCGGCGCGGGTGATCGCCACCGCCGCGCCGCGGCCGGTCGATCTCGGCGAGGTGAACGGGCATTGCTTCTTCAACGTCGCCAGCATCGGCTTCAGCGCCGAGCTGGCCGGCGAGCTGAAGGCCGAGGCGAAGAAGCACTTCGGCACGCTCGGCTATGCGGTGGCCGCGCTGGGCCTGCTGCGCCGCGCCCGCCCCTTCTCCGCCTGGCTGGCGCATGACGGCGGCGAGCAGCGGGTGCGCACCATCCAGGTCTCGGTCGGCAACGGCCGGCACTATGGCGGCGGCATGACGGTGGCCGAGGATGCAAGGCCGGATGACGGGGTGCTGCATGTCTACAGCCTGGAGCTGCGGCACTGGTGGCAGCTCGTCGCCCTGCTGCCCTGGCTGCGCCGCGGCACCCAGGGGCAGTGGCGGGAGGTGCGGGCCTTCCGCACCACCGACCTCGTACTCCGCACCCGCAAGCCGCGGCCGGTCAACACCGATGGCGAGCTGACGACGCACACCCCGGCGCATTTCCGGGTGCATCCGGCGGCGCTGCGCGTCTTCGCGCCGCCCGGCGAGACGGGGACCTAGCGCCCGCCTCCCCCCTGGTGTCCCGCCCCCTGGCGCCCCAACCCCTGGCGCCTTGCCCATCGCCGCGGGCATGATCCGGCCATGCCGGAATTCCACGCCCGCGCCGCCCTGCTGCCGGATGGCTGGGCCGCCGATGTCCTGATCGCCGCCGACGATGCGGGCTGGATCACCGCCGCGACCCCCGGCGCCGCGCCGGGCGCCGCCGCGCGCCTGCCGGGCGCCGTCATCCCCGGCCTGCCGAACCTGCACTCCCACGCCTTCCAGCGCGCCATGGCCGGCGGCGCCGAGCGGCGCAGCCCGGCCGGGCAGGACAGCTTCTGGACCTGGCGCGAGACCATGTACCGCTTCGTCGCCCGCCTCGACCCCGACACCGCCGAGGCGGTGGCGCTGCAGCTCTATGTCGAGCTGCTGGAATGGGGCTTCACCGCCGTCGCCGAGTTCCACTACCTGCACCACCAGCCCGATGGCACGCCCTATGCCGGCATCGCCGAGATGGCGCTGCGCCACCTCGCCGCGGCGCGCCGCGCCGGCCTCGGCATCACCCTGCTGCCGAGCCTCTACCGGCATGGCGGCATCTTCGGCGCGCCGCCGAGCCCGGGGCAGCGCCGCTTCCTCAACGACCTCGAGCCGTATGGCCGCATCCTCGAGGCCTGCCGCGCCGCGACCGCCGGCGACCCGCAGGCCGCGACCGGCATGGCGCCGCACAGCCTGCGCGCGGTGACGCCCGACATGCTCGCCGCCCTCGCCCCGCTGCCGGGGCCGATCCACATCCACGCCGCCGAGCAGGCGAAGGAGGTGGCGGAATGCCTCGCCGCCACCGGCGCCCGGCCGGTCGCCTGGCTGCTCGACAACGCGCCGATCGACGCGCGCTGGTGCCTGATCCACGCGACGCACATGACGCCGGAGGAGACGGCGGCGCTGGCCGCGCGCGGCGCCGTCGCCGGCCTCTGCCCGAGCACCGAGGCCTCGCTCGGCGACGGCCTCTTCCCGCTGCCCGGCTTCCTCGCCGCCGGCGGGCGGCTCGGCATCGGCACCGACAGCCATGTCGGCACCTCGCCGCGTGACGAGCTGCGCCAGCTCGAGACCAGCCAGCGCCTGGCGCGGCAGGAGCGCGCCGTCGCCGCCAGCGAGGCGGTGCCGCATCCCGGGCGGCGGCTGCTCGAGGCGGCGCTCGCCGGCGGGGCGCAGGCGAGCGGGCGGCGGATCGGCGCCATCGCGCCCGGGCTGCGCTGCGACCTCGTCGCGCTCGACGACGCGCATCCCTCGCTGATCGGCCGCGCCGGGGATGCGCTGCTCGATGCCTGGGTCTTCTCCGGCCAGGGCAACCCGGTCGATACGGTGGTCGTGGGAGGACGCCGAATGGTTGAAAACGGTCGCCACATCATAAGGGTAGAAGCAGGGAAGCGTTACACTTTGGCAATTGAAAAACTCTTGGATGTGCGTTGTAACAAGTAAATTTTCTCGCTTATTCGATCGAGAAGATTTTATATTTCCGCTGCTCAATAGATTTGTGATCGTTATGGCATACGTTGCAGCAAACTTAATGACTGGGGAAGAAATTGTTTCTGAAGGAAAAATACATTGGTTCGTGTATATCGTTCCTATCATTTCGATTATAGCATCTTTCTTCCTTATGGCAACTGATGCGTCTGTCTTTGGATTTTTAGTTTTATTGTTCGGAATTTTGCGGCTGATTTCGGCTTTTATAGTGCGCAATACAACAGAATTAGTAATAACAAATAGGAGAATTATTGCAAAATTTGGCTTTATACGCCGCAATACAGTAGAACTTCTCCACCGAAATGTAGAGAGCTTGCACGTCAGCCAGGGAGTGTTTGGCAGATTATTCCGATTTGGTACAATCATCGTGAATGGTACCGGCGGAGTAAGGACCCCTGTGCCTGATATTGATCACCCACTTGAGTTTCGGCGCACCGCACTGCGCCTTCTGGACAATAGAGAGCAATAACGGTTGACTCGGTGATATGACCCAACAACTGCACGGGAAGACCGCCTATGTCACCGGGGGCAGCCGCGGCATCGGCCGCGCCATCGCGCTGGCCTTCGCCGAGGCGGGGGCGAATGTGGCGATCTGCCATCTCGGCGATGCCGAGCAGGCGGCGACCCTGGTGCAGGCGGTGACGGCGCGCGGCCGGCACGGCTTCCAGAGGGAGGCCGACGCCGCCTCCCCCGCCGCGCTGCGCGACTTCGCCGCGGCGGCCGAGGCGGCGCTCGGCCCCTGCGACATCCTGGTGAACAATGCCGGGATCAACCTGCGCGGCCCCTTCGAGAGCATCACCGAGGAGGTCTACGACCGCGTCCTCGACGTGCACCTGAAGGGCATGTTCTTCATGGCGCAGGCCGTCTATCCCGGCATGGTGGCGCGCGGCCAGGGGCGGATCATCAACATCGCCTCGCAGCTCGCCTTCAAGGGCGGGCCGGGGATCGCGCCCTATTGCGCCGCCAAGGCGGGCATCGTCGGCTTCACCCGGGCGCTGGCCTGGGAGGCGGCACCGAAGGGCATCCAGGTGAACGCCATCGCCCCCGGCCCGATCGAGACCGACCTGACCCGCGCCCGCGGGCCGGACTGGAAGCGGCACATGGAGGAGACGCTCCTCGCCGGCCGCCTCGGCCAGCCGGAGGAGATCGCGGCGACGGCGCTGCTGCTCGCCGGGCCGGGCGGCGCCTTCTATGTCGGCGCCACGCTCTCGCCGAACGGCGGCGATATAATGTACTGATATTGGCGTGCGCCCGTGCTGGCGCACGGACGCCTTCAGTCGCCAGCGCCGGCCTCCGCCGGCTCGGCTACGCGCCATTGGGCGCGGCGCCCGTTCGGGCGCTCGGCCCGCTGCGCGGGCCGCGAATTGGCATGGCGTGCGCCCGTGCTGGCGCACGGTCGCCTTCAGTCGCCAGCGCCGGCCTTCGCCGGCTCGGCTACGCGCCATTGGGCGCGGCGCCCGTTCGGGCGCTCGGCCCGCTGCGCGGACCGCGACTTGGCATGGCGTGCGCCCGTGCTGGCGCACGGTCGCCTTCAGTCGCCAGCGCCGGCCTTCGCCGGCTCGGCTACGCGCCACCGGGCGCGGCGCCCATTCGGGCGCTCGGCCCGCTGCGCGGGCCGTTGGGTCCGATGTCCCCAGGCGATGCGGTGCATCGCTCCGCATCAGGCCGGCTCCCAGCCGCGGGGGATGCGGGTGCGGCCGCCGGCGAGGCGGTGCATCTGCTGCAGCAGGAGCCGCAAGCCCGGCGGCGCCCGCCAGTGCGGATGCGCCCGGCGGAAATGCGCGATCCGCAGCAGCAGGGGGGTGTAGATCGCGGACAGATCGGGATCGGGCAGGTATTGCGAGGGCGCCGGCAGGGCGCTGAACAGGCCGAGCCGCCGCGCCAGCAGGATCGCCCGCAACCCCATCAGCCGGATGCCCCGCCGCACCGCGCAGCAGAGCCGGTGGGTGATCGCCCGCAGCGCCGCCGGCGCCCCCGGCTGCGCCACCGCCTCCAGCAGCCGCAGCCAGAGCCCGCGATGCGCCCAGCGCCGGTAGCTCCGCGCCACGGTGCCGTGCCGCCCGAAGGCCGCCGGCAGGGCCGACCAGGCGGCGCGGCCGCCGCCCTCGGCGTTGCTCCGCTTCAGCGTCACGGCGCGGAAGATGGCGTCCAGCCGGCCGCGCGGATCGGCCATCCGCTCGCCCGCCCGGCCCGGCGCCGCGAGGCCGCAGCCGAGCGCCGCGAGATGCGGCGCCAGCGCCTCCCATTCGGCATCGCTCAGCGGCGCCCAGGGCGCCGGCGGCGTCAGCTTGGTCAGCGGATCGAGATAGAGCCGGCGCCAGAGCGCATGCCGGCGCAGCAGGTCGGGCGGCAGCAGGCCGGGTGGCAGCGGGCTGGGCGGCAGGGCGGCGGGGGATCGGGCGGAAGGGCGGCGGGGCATGCGGGCGGCTCCACTCCGGCGGGCCCGGGAGCAAAGCATATCATAGGAATTTTTTCAAGATGATCCCGAAACGGACGCCACCCCGGGCGCTTGCCATGGGATACCCCCCTACCCTATCCTCGCCGCCATGGCCCATACCCATCAGCAGAAGCCGAAGCTCATCGCCCGGCTGCGGCGCATCCGCGGGCAGGTCGAGGCGGTGGAGCGCGCCCTGGAGGAGGATCGCGGCTGCGGCGAGGTGCTGATGCTCGTCGCCTCGCTCCGCGGCGCGGTGCAGGGCCTCAGCGCCGAGCTGCTGGAGGAGCATATCCGCCACCATGTGGTGAACCCCGAGACCGAGCCCGATCCCGGCCGCGCCCGCGCCGCCGCAGAGCTGATCGAGGTCGTCCGGACCTACCTGAAATGAGCGCCGGCCCGCCCCCCGCCCCCCTCGGCCCGGCCGCCCTCGCCGCCGCCGCGCCAGGGGAGGCACATGAGCATGTCTTCCTCGGCGCCAGCCATGGCCGCAACGAGCGCCGGAGCTGGATCGTCATCGGCCTCACCACCGGCATGATGCTCGCCGAGATCGCCGCCGGGCATCTCTTCGGCTCCATGGCCCTGGTCGCCGATGGCTGGCACATGGCCACCCATGCGGCGGCGCTGCTGATCGCGGCGCTCGCCTACCGCTATGCCCGCCGGCATGCGCGGGACCGCCGCTTCACCTTCGGCACCGGCAAGCTCGGCGACCTCGCCGGCTTCGCCAGCGCCATCGTGCTCGCCCTCGTCGCCCTGCTGATCGGCTGGGAGAGCCTGCTGCGCCTGCGCGCGCCGGTGCCGATCGACTTCGCCGAGGCCATCGCCGTCGCCCTGCTCGGCCTCGGGGTGAACCTCGCCAGCGCCTGGCTGCTGCGCGACGCGCCGCATCACCACGGGCACGGGCCCGGCCACGACGACCACGACGACCACGACGACGATCACCATCACGGCCACCACCACGGCCACCGCCATGGCGGCGACACCAACCTGCGCGCCGCCTATCTGCACGTGCTGGCGGATGCGCTGACCTCGGTGCTGGCGATCGCCGCGCTGCTGCTCGGCAGCCTCTATGGCTGGCTCTGGCCGGACCCGCTGATGGGCCTCGCCGGCGCCCTCGTCATCGCCCGCTGGTCCGCCGGGCTGATCCGCGAGGCCGGCGGCGTGCTGCTCGACGACCTGCCGGCGGAGGCGCGGCTGCCGGCCGCCATCCGCGAGGCCGTCGAGGATGGGGAGGCGCGGATCACCGACCTGCATGTCTGGCAGCTCGGCCCCGGGCATCACGGCGCCATCCTCTCGATCGCCGCCGCGGCGCCGCGCCCGCCCTCGCATGACCGGCGCAAGCTCGCGCATCTGCCCGCGCTCTCGCATGTGACGATCGAGGTGGAGCCGGCCGCGCCACGGGGCGGCTGACCGCGCCGGCCCGACCCGCCGCGGCCCCGGCGACGCCGGGACGCGGCTTCGCGGGGCGCGGATGGCCGCGCGCCCCGCCGCCTGCCATACTCCGCGCCCAGGGGAAGAACGCCGCCCTCCACGGCCAAGCATTCGGAGGAGCGGTATGCACCGCATCGCAACCCGCATCGGCGGCCTGGCGCTCGCCGCCCTGCTCGCGCTCGCCGGCCCGGCCGGCGCCCAGACCAAATGGGTGATGGCCTCGCCCTATCCGGACGGCAATTACCACACCCAGACCATCAAATACTTCCTCGCCGAGCTGGAGCGGGCGGCGCCGGGCAAGCTGCAGGTGCAGCTGCACAGCAACGCCTCGCTGCTGCCGCTGCTGCAGATCAAGCGCGCGGTACAGACCGGCCAGGTGCAGCTCGGCGAGATCCTGCTCGGCGCCTATGGCAACGAGGACCCGGTCTTCGAGGTGGATTTCATCCCCTTCCTCGCCACCACCTATCCGGAGGCGCGCCGGCTGCACGCGGCGAGCGAGGCGGCGCTGCAGGCGCGCTTCGAGAAGCAGGGGGTGACGCCGCTCTACTACGTGCCCTGGCCGAGCCAGGCGCTCTACGGCAAGGCGGAGCTCCGCAGCCTCGAGGATCTGAAGGGCTCGCGCTTCCGGGCGCAGACGCCGATCATCGCCCGCATGGCCGAGCTGCTGGGCGCGACGCCGGTGCTGGTGCAGGCGGCCGACGTGCCGCAGGCCTTCGCCACCGGCATCGTCAACGCCATGCTGACCAGCGCCCAGACCGGCGCCGACAGCGCCGCCTGGGATTTCGCGAAATACGTCTACGACATCGGCTTCACCCTGACGCGCAACGCGGTGCTGGTGAACACCCGCGCCTTCCTGGCGCTCGAGCCGGCGGTGCGCACGGCGATGCGCGACGCGGCGGCGAAGGCGATGGAGCATGGCTGGGCGGCGGCGCAGGAATCCGAGCCGGTGCAGCTCGACCGGCTGCGCAGCCACGGGATGCAGACGCCGGAGCCGAGCCCGGCCCTGCTCGCCGGGCTGCGGGCGATCGGCGCGAAGCAGGAGGAGGAATGGGCGCAGAAGGCGGGCCCGGACGGGCGGGCGCTGCTCGAGCGCTACCGGGCGCTGGCGAAATAGGGGCGCCGCGCGGCCCCGTGCCCCCCGGTGCCGGGGGGCGCACGTTCAGGCTGGGGGCCGGCGCCGGGCCGGCCCCCATCCTTGCCGGGTTCAGCGCTTCTTGGCCGGGGCGCGCTTCTTCGCCGGGGCGGCGGGCGCGGCGGCGGCGGGCGGCGCGGGCGAGGCGGCCGGCGGGGCCGCATACTCCACCGTCACCAGCACGCGCAGCGCCGGGTTGCCCGGCAGGAAGCGCACGGTGAAGCGGTCCTCGCCGCCGAAGGCGGCATCCGGGATGTAGTCGACGCGCGTCGCGTCGCCGACCTTGTGCACGAAGACCCGGCCATGCTCCGGCCGGCCGACCAGCAGCCCGGCGTCGTAGGGCTTCGGCCCGGCCTGGGCGACGGTGACGCCGCACCAGCCGCCATCGTTCTTCATCACCATCGTCGTCTCGGCCTGCTGGCCGTTCGACAGCTCGACCTTCGGCGGCACGGTGCAGAGCGCGGACTGGCCCTGGGTGTCGGCGTAGTAGATCCGCGCCCCCTGCCGGGCCTGCTGCTGCGGGGCGCAGGCGGCCAGGCCGGCCAGGGTGGCGAGGGCAGCGAGGCTGCGCAGGCTCCGGTAGCTCACTTGCGCTTGCTCCCGTGGGCGGCGGCGGTCTTGGCGGCGGCGGCCGGCGCCGCGGCGCCGCCCGGGCAGGCGGTGACGCCGGAGGCGAGCAGGTTCTTGGTGGCGGCATAGGCCGGCAGGTCGGTCAGCCCCTGCAGCGCCATCACCTCGTCGAACAGGCCGGCGTTGCGGGTGCAGAAATCGCTGCCGAGCGCGCGCGCGTCGTTCGAGCGGGCATTGGCCAGCTCGGTGATGAAGATGTCCTGCTGCCGCTGGCCGTTGCGGCCGTAGCGGCGCGTGAAGTACTGCCCGACCTCGCGGTTGGAGACGACCAGCGCCGGCTGGTAGCGGCGGACGAAGTTGTTGTAGCGCTCCTCGTTCTCGCCCTTGCAGGTGGTGGCGACGACCATGAGCTCGGTCTTCAGCGCCTCGACCTCGAAGACCGCCTGGTCGGTCTCGTTGCTGCAGCGCTGCACGGCGAGCGCGGGCTGGCTGAGCAGCGTGGCGGCGGCGAGCAGGGAAGCGAGGCCGGTCCTGCGGCCCCGAACCCGCTGGGACCGCGGGGTTGCGT
The DNA here is from genome assembly GCF_003258945.1 of Roseicella frigidaeris. GTDB lineage: Bacteria > Pseudomonadota > Alphaproteobacteria > Acetobacterales > Acetobacteraceae > Paracraurococcus > Paracraurococcus frigidaeris. The sequence continues at coordinate 113,911 of NZ_QLIX01000010.1, forward strand.
GTGACATTCCTGATGCCCTTCCTGGCAGCGGCGGGAGGCCCTGGCGTCTCTTCGTGTGGCGTCTCGGACCGGCCCGGTGGCGTGCCCGCACCGGAACCGGAGGGCTCTTTCAGCACAACCGCGCGACGGGCGCGATAGGGAGGTTGGGGAACCGATGCGGTTGCCGCGCGGGTGTGTCCTGGCGGCAGGTTGGCGCCACCGGCTGACAGGGGAAAGCGTGGTTGATCAAGGGCTTGCAAACTGTGCTTGGCGGCGTTCCGCTCCCCCACATAGGATCGGCTCCGCAACGGCGCCGGCGGCGGCGGGCGACTCGGCCGGACTCGCCGCCCCCAAGGCAGCGGGCGGGCGGGCAGCGGGCGGTCGCCCGGGTGGGGAGAGGCGGATGCGACGGCTGATCGTGATGGCGCCGCTGCTGCTGCTCGGCTGCGGCACCGGGCGCGGGCCGCTGCCGGAGGGCGGCGCCGGCGGCCTCTCCTGCGTGCCCTATGCGCGGGCCCGCTCCGGCCTCGCGCTGCGCGGCGATGCCTGGACCTGGTGGGCGGCGGCCGAGGGGCAGTACCGGCGCGACCAGCGCCCGCGCCCGGGCAGCGTGCTGGTGCTGATGCGCACCTCCCGCCTGCCGCAGGGGCATGTGGCGGTGGTCAGCCGCCTCGTCTCGGCGCGGGAGATCCGCGTCGACCACGCCAATTGGGCCTCCGGCCGGGCCAAGGGGCGGGAGGCGCGGGACCAGCCGGTGCTCGACTTCTCGCCCGGCAACGACTGGTCGCTGGTGCGGGTCTGGTATCCGCCGGCCGGCGGCTACGGCGCCAGCCAGTGGCCGGCCTATGGCTTCATCCATGCGGGATGAGGCCGGTCGCGAAAAAGGCCGGGCGGACCCCGGCCTTCGCGTGTCCCTCGATCGCCGGGGAGCCTATTTCAGGTTGACCGCCTGCCGGCCGCGCTGCCCGTCGCGGACGTCGAGATCGACCTTCTCGCCCTGCTGCACATCCTGCCGGCCGGCCCGCTGCAGGACGGAGGAGTGCAGGAACACGTCCTGCCCGCCATCCTCGGGGGTGACGAAGCCGAAGCCGCGCACCTGGTCGAACCACTTCACCGTGCCGCTGACGGCATAGGTCGGGCCGCCGCCGCCATCGCGGTCGCCGAAGTCGCGCCGCGGCGGGCGGTCGCCGAAATTGCCGCGCGGGGCCCCGAAGCCGCCGCCGCCGCCCCCGAAGCCGCCACCGCCGCCGCCGAAGTCGCGCCGCGGCGGGCGGTCGCCGAAATTGCCGCGCGGCGCGCCGAAGCCACCGCCGCCACCCCCGAAGTCGCGCCGCGGCGGCCGGTCGCCGAAGCCGCCGCCGCCCCCGCCGAACTCACGCCGCGGCGGCCGGTCGCCGAAGCCATCGCGGAAGGGCCGGCGGGCCGCGCCAGCCGCGCCGCCGCCCTCGCCGCGCCGCAGCTCGGTGATGCGGGTCACCAGGCGGCGCCCCTGGCGGTCGGTCCCGATCTCGCAGACGAGGGTATCGCCCGTGTCCGGCGGCTCGATGCCCGCCTCGGTCAGGGCCGAGGCGTGGAAGAACACGTCCTGACCATCGGGACCCAGCACGAAGCCGAACCCCTTGCGGGCGTTGTACCACTTCACCTGGGCCTCGACGGGCCCGGCATCGTCCCGCAGATCGTTGTCGGAAGGCACTTGCGCTAGTTTCCGTGTCTCGTGTTTGGCCAGCCCCAAGGTGCAGGCCCGCCATGGTTCGAAGCATGACACCCCCTCGCGGCCTTTGCGAGCGGTAAATCAACGGAACCGGGCCGGATCATAGGGCCGCGGATCGATCTCCGGCGCCCGGCCGGCGAGCATCGCCGCGACCAGCCGGGCGGTGCGCGGCGCCGCCACCAGCCCGACATGGCCATGGCCGAAGGCGTGCAGGATATCCGGGCAGCCGCGCGCCGGCCCGATGCAGGGCAGCCCGTCCGGCAGGCTCGGGCGGTGGCCCATCCAGACCCGCACCCGCTCCGCCGGCAGGTCGCGCGGCAGGCCAGGGAAGCTGCGCAGCAGGTGATCGCGAAGAATTTCGGCGCGCCGCCAATCCGGCGCCGCCTCGAGCCCGGCGATCTCCACCTGCCCGGCGCAGCGCAGGCCGCGATCGGTCATGGTGATGGACATCTTGCCGTCCGAGGGCATCAGCGGCGTGCGCGGCCCGACCTCGGCGCCCTCGATCATCGCGTGGTAGCCGCGCTCGCTCTCGAGCGGCAGGCGGTCCCCCGCCGCGGCGGCGAGGGCGCGGGAATGGGCGCCGGCCGCGATCACCGCGCGGTCCGCCGCCACCTCCCCCGCCTCGGTCCGCACCGCACGCAGCCGCCCGCCCTCGATGCGGAAGCCGGTGGCCCGCTGCGCCAGGCGCGTCGCGCCCGCCGCCTCGGCCAGCGCCACCAGCGCCGCGACATAGGCGCCGGGATCGCGGCAATGCCCGCCCTCCTCGACCAGCGCGGCGAAGCCGTAGCGCCGGTCGAGCGCCGGCTCGCGCTGGCGCAGCTCCTCGGCCGGCAGCTCCAGCCATGCGATCCCCACCTGGCGGCGGATGCGCCAAGCCATGGCCTCGGCCTCGAACTCGGCGCGCGAGGGATAGACATACATCAGCCCGCGCCGCTCGATCAGCCCGGGCACCCCCGCCTCGTCGGCCAGCGCCGCATGCAGCGCCGGGGCGTCGCGCAGCATGGCGCGCAGCGCGACGGCGGTGCGGGCGACCCGCGCCTCGGTCCAGCCGGCGGCGAGGTAGCGCGCCAGCCAGGGCAGCACCCGCGGCAGGTAGCGCCAGCGGATGGCGAGCGGGCCGAGCGGATCGGCGATGAAGCCGGGCACCTTGCGCCAGAGCCCGGGCACCGAGGGCGGGATCACCGACATCGGGCTGAGCCAGCAGCCATTGCCGTAGCTCGCCGCCTGCTCGCCGCCGGGCGGGCCGGGCTCGATCAGGGTGACCCGGTGCCCCTCCCGCTGCAGGGCAAGCGCGGTGCAGGCGCCGACGATGCCGGCGCCGATGACGACGGCATGAAGTTGCCGCGGCCGATTCACGCCCTCGCTGCCGCTCGGCCGATCGGACGCTTTGTCTTGGCGCGGCCGATTCACGCCCTCGCTGCCGCTCGGCCGATCGGACGCGAGGATGGAGCGGCCCCCGGCCCCGCTCACGGCGTCTGCACCGCGTCGCCGGCCAGCGCCCGCTCGAGGAAGAAGAGCCGGTCCTGGCCCCAGAGCCAGAGCTCGCCCCCGGGCGTCGGCAGGAAGAAGGTCGGGCTGCCGAAGACGCCGCGGGCGATCGCCTCCTCGCGGTTGCGGTCCCATTCGGCGAGCACCGGCGGGCTCTCCTCGGCGGCGACCAGCGCCGCGCCGTCCATCCCCAGCGCATCGGCGATGGCGGCGCGCTCAGCCGGCAGGGCGATGTCGCGCTCCTCCACCCAGAGCGCGGTGAGGATCGCCTGCGACAGCGCCTGCGCGTCCAGCCCCGCCGCCTGCGCCGCCATCACCATCCGGCCCGCCGGGCGCTGGTCGCCCGGCGGGTAGTGGCGCGGGCGGAGGTTGAGCGGCATGCCGAGATGCCGCCGCCAGCGGTCCAACTCCAGCGCATGGTAGTCCTGCCGCGGCTGCGGCCGGGTGCGCAGCGGGATGCCGCCGGTCTCCGGCACCACGGCGGGGAAGTCGAAGGGCCGCAGCCGCACCCGGGCGCCGTGCCGCGCCGCCATCTCCCGCAGCCGCGGCGCGGCGAAATACATCCAGGGCGAGGACAGGGTGTAGAAGCACTCGATCACCGTCTCGGCCATGCGCTGCGTCCCGTCGCTGTGGGGGGCGAGCATAGAGGCGCGCGCGGCGGGCGGGAATCCGCGGCCCGGGCGGCAGCCGTCATCCCGGCGCAACCGAAGCGTCGCCGAAGCGTCACGCGGCGGCGCTACAGCCCGGCCAGCCAACGCGACAGGAGACGGGCATGAGCACCCTCCGCATCCCCCGGCGCGCCGCCCTCCTCGGCGCCGCCACCCTCGCCGCCGGTAGCCAGAGCCGACTCGTCTTCGGCCAGGGGAGCGCGCCCGGCGTCATCGCCGCCGAGGCGGCGCGGCCGCGCGCCGACTGGGGCGCCGCCACCGGCGACGTCACCGCCGACCGGGCGCTGCTCTGGAGCCGCGCCGACCGCACCGCGCGCATGGTCGTCGAATGGTCGACCGACGAGGGCCTGCGCAACGCCACGCGGCTGCGCGGCCCCTGGGCGACCGAGGCCACCGACTTCACCGCCCGGCTCGACCTCACCGGCCTGCCCGCCGATGCCGAGATCTTCTACCGCGTCAGCTTCGCCGGGCCGGAGGCCGGGGCGCCGCTCTCCGCCCCGGTGCTGGGGCGCTTCCGCACCGCGCCGGCGGCGCGCCGCGATGTCCGCTTCCTCTGGTCGGGCGACACGGCCGGCCAGGGCTGGGGCATCAACGAGGCCTGGGGCGGCTATCGCTGCTACGAGACCATGCGCAGGACCGGCGCCGATTTCTTCATCCATTGCGGCGACACGATCTATGCCGACAGCCCGATCCCGGCCGAGATCACGCTGGCCGACGGCACGCTGTGGCGGAACCTGGTGACGCCGGAGGTGGCGAAGGTCGCCGAGACGCTCGCCGAGTTCCGCGGCCGGCACCGCTACAACCTGATGGACCGGAACCTCCGCGCCTTCCATGCCGAGGTGCCGCAGCTCTGGATGTGGGACGACCACGAGGTCACCAACAACTGGTCCGACAGCAAGGTCCTGGACGGGCGCTACACGGAGAAGCGCATCGCGCAGTTGCAGGCGATGGCGACCCGCGCCTTCCTCGACTACGCGCCGATGCGCCCGCATGGCGCGGACGAGCAGGAGCGGATCTACCGCCGGATCGGCTACGGCCCGCATCTCGACGTCTTCGCCCTCGACATGCGCAGCTATCGCGGGCCGAACGGGCCCAACCGGCAGGAGGCGGCGGGGCCGGAGACCGCCTTCCTCGGCGAGGCCCAGCTTCGCTGGCTGCTCGCCGGGCTGCGGGAGAGCCGCGCCACCTGGAAGGTGATCGCCGCCGACATGCCGATCGGCTTGCAGGTGCCGGACGGCCAGGATGCGGCGGGGCGGCCGATGTTCGAGGCGGTGGCGAATGGCGACGGCCCGGCGCTCGGGCGGGAGATGGAGATCGCCGGGCTGCTCTCGGCGATCAAGGCGGCGAATCTCAGGAACATCGTCTGGGTCACCGCCGATGTGCACTACACCGCGGCGCATCGCTACGACCCGGCGCGGGCGCGGTACCGCGATTTCGCGCCCTTCTGGGAGTTCGTCTCCGGCCCGCTGCATGCCGGCGGCTTCGGCCCCAACCCGCCGGACGACACCTTCGGGCTGGAGGTGGTGTGGCAGAAGGCGCCGGACGGGCGGATCAACGTCTCGCCGGCCGAGGGCGGGCAGTTCTTCGGCGAGGCGGTGATCGAGGGCCGCAGCGGCGCGCTGACGGTGATGCTGAAGGATATGGCCGGCGACACGCTGTGGCAGCGGAGCTTCGAGCCGGAGCGGGGATAGAGCATCGTCACCCGGTCAGGTAAGCCCACCTGATCGGGATCTGCTCGAGGAGATCAGCCAGGGCGCCGATGCACGGAACGCGGATTCGCGGCCAGGTAGCTTGCGAAATCCGCCGCCACCGCGGCGAACAGCCTCGGCGGGATCAGCCCATACTCGAACGATCCATCCGAACCCGGCACCGGCTCGAGATCGAAGGGCCAGTCATCCTCGACCGCATAGGAGGTGTAGAGATACGAGGCCTGATGGGTGAGCCCCAGATGCCGGGCGACGCGCGGCGGGATCGGGATGGCCTGCTCGCCGGCACGGGGCGCGACATGCGAGATCGGCAGATAGGTCACGCGCGTGACCAGCCGGCCGCCGGCGGCGGGTTCCCGCACCGCCTCCAGATCGACCACGAGGCAGGGCCGGCTCTTCCCGGCATCGGGCGGGGCGCGGCGACCGGCCCCCGCCCAGACGAAGCCGTAGTGGACAACCAGGCCGAGCACCGGCTCCGGCAGCGGCAAAGCCTCACTCGTCCATCAGCGCGTCGAGATCGGCATGCTCCGGCGCCATGCGGTTGCCGGCGATCCGTTCGATCCTGGCGTCGGGCATCTCCTCGCGCAGGAACGCCAGCCGCCGGTTCGTGCGGAGCAGGGCATAGTCCTCGACCGACATCACGACCAGCTCGGGCCGGCCGTGATAGGTGACCTCAACCGGCGCGCGCCGGGCCTCCGCCCGCACATACCCGCTGGCCTTCTGCAGCCGCTCGCCCGTGACGGTGACCATCGCGGTCTCCATAGTCTACGTAGATTATGGAGAATTCCGCGCCAAGCATCAAGCCCTGCGCCACGCCCAGGGCCGGGGCGAGGCGCCATCAACCACACGGTCGCCGCCCGCCCCCTGCCGCGGCGCGCAACGACGCCGTGGGGCTCACACCACCCTGAGCGCCCGCCGCCGCCCGCGCGGCCCCGCCGCCGGCAGGTCGAGCGGCAGCAGCGGCGCCACCTGCGCCGCATGCCCCACCGCATCGCCGAGGCAATCCGCCTCCTCCGGCTGCGGCAGGTCGTGCCGGCCGAGATAGTCCAGCGCCAGGCGCCGGAAGGCCCAGTCCAGCACCGAGGTGGCGCGCGGGATCGCCGGGTCGCCCTCCACCGCCCCGGCCGGGCCGAAGCGGGTATAGGCGAAGGCCTCGACATATTCGGCGAGCGGCACGCCGCCCTGCAGGCCGAGCGAGACGGAATGCGCGAAGGCCTCCATCAGGCTGCGGAAGGCCGCCCCCTCCTTCGACAGGGTGAAGGCGATCTCGAGCAGCCGCCCGGCCGCGTCCTCGGTGGTGCGCAGCGTCACCCGATGGCCGCCGACCGTCACATGCATCACCGTGCCGGCATGCCGGCGGATCGCCGGGGCGGGCCGCGGCGCCGGCCGCGCCGGGGCCGGCAGCGCCACCGGGGCGGGCGGCGGCGCGTGCAGGAAGGGCGCGACCGCGGCGCGCATCGCGGCGCGGCCGGTCTCCGGCACCGGGCCGAGCAGCGCCGCGGCGCGGGCGCCGGCCCGGAGCGCCGCCCGGGTCGGCCATTCCACCGGCTGGCCCGCCGCGTCGAGCGTGCTGCGGCTCGGCCCGGCGGCGGGGGCGATGCCGCCGGTCTCGGCGCCGAGCAGCGCCTCCACCGCATCCGGCGGCGCGAGGGCAAGCAGCGCCGCATGGCGCAGCCCCGCCATGCCGGCGGCGGCATCGAGTGCGGCGCGGGCCGCGGCGGCGAGGCCGGGCACCACCGTCGCCTCGGGCGGCGCCGGCCAGTCGAGCGCAACCGGCGCCCGCGCCCCGGCGCACGCCGCGAGCCGGCCCGACTCGGCGGCAGCGGCGCCCCGGGTGAGGGCGGCGATGGCGGCGGCGACGGCGCGCGCCTCGGGCTGGTCATAGGCGAGGCCGAGCCCCGCCAGCAGCCCGGCGAGGTCGGCGAAGCCGAGCCGCAACCGCTCCGCCGCGCCGCCCGAGAGCGACTCGAGGGCGCGCACCGCGAGGGCGCAGGCCTCGGCATAGGCGGCGGCGGCGAAGCCCCCCTCGGGCTCGAGGAAGGCCGGCAGGTTCAGCACGAAGCGCGGCGGCGCGGCCCGGCCCGCCCCTGTCCCCGCCCCCGCCTGAGGGGCGTCCCGCCAGGCCTCGATCCCCGGCGCGCCGCGGCGCCGCAGCAGGAGGTCGCGGAGCCCCGCCTGCAACGCCGCCGCGCCGGCGGCATCGAGCAGCCCGGCGCGGCGGCCGCGCTGCGCGGCGCGGGCGATCCAGGCCTCGGCGGCGCGCGGCAGGCTGACGGGCCCCTCCCCCGGGGCCAGGGCGGCAAGGGCGGCGGCGGCCTCCGGCTCCCAGTCCGCGGGCAGCGCCACCGGCCGCGGCGCGGCATCGGGATCCGCCCCCGCCCAGAGGCGCCGCAGCGCCACCCCGTCCCACAGCCTGCCCTGGATGCGTGCCATGGCCGGATGCTAGGGCGGTCGCCGCCCCGGCGGAAGCCATATTTTGTGAGTCGCCGCCATCCCGCCCCCTAGATGCGGTAGGCCGCGGGGCGGCGCCGCCGGCTTTGCGCCACCCCTGCCGCTGTGCGATGGTGCGCCCGACCGAAGACCCCAATTGAGCACCCTCGAGGAGCCTTACCGGACCCATGTCCTTCCTGCTTCGCCTGACCTCGCCGTTGCGTGGGCGCAAGGTCGGCACCGACCGCTTCGGCAACGTCTATTACGAGGGCCGCACCAACCAGCCGATCTACGACCGGCCGCGGCGCTGGGCGGTCTATGCCGATGGCGGGCGCGAGCCGACGGTGGTGCCGCCGGAATGGCATGCCTGGCTGCACCACACCGTCCCGGCGCCGCTGCCCGAAACCAAGCGTTACTTCTGGCAGCAGGAGCATCGGCCGAACCTGACCGGCACCCCGCACGCTTATCGTCCGGCCGGGCACGACTATGTGGGCGGCACCCGCCGCGTCACCGGCGGCGATTACGAGGCCTGGACACCCGGTTCGTGACGCGGGTGGGCGGAATCAGACAGGCATGAAGGGACGCAGTTTCGCCGAGATCGGGGCCGGCGCCGCCGTGCTCGCCGTCGCGGCGGTTTTCCTCGTCTATGCGGTGCTGCACAGCGGCCGCGGCGCGGTCGGCGGCGACGGCATGGTGCTGCGGGCGAGCTTCGACCGCATCGACGGGCTGGCCAACGGCGCCGATGTGCGCATCGCCGGCGTCAAGGTCGGCAGCGTGACCGACAGCCGCATCGACCCGCGCAGCTTCGCGGCCGACCTGACGATGCGGGTGGACCGGACGCTGCAATTGCCGGTCGACACCTCGGCCGAGGTCACCTCGGAGGGGCTGCTCGGCGGCAAGTACATCTCGCTGGTGCCGGGCGGCAGCGACAAGCTGCTCGCCGATGGCGGCAAGATCACCGAGACCCAGGGCTCGGTGAGCCTCGAATCCCTGCTCGGCCGCTTCATCTTCTCGGTCACCCAGATGAACGCCAACGCCCAGGGGCAGCAGGGGCAGTCCCATGGCGGCGGGGCGCCGCGGTGAGCCTCGAGCCGCCCGAGGCCTGGCCGGACGCGGCGGGCGCGCCTCTCTCCTGCCGGGAGAAGCTGAAGGTGCTCGCCGAGAACCACCGCGAGCTGGCGCAGGTGATGCGCGACGCCTTCGAGGACGCGGTGCTGATGGGCGTCGACGAGGCGGCGATGCGCCGCATCCTCGGCGCCATGGTCGAGGCGCTGCCGAGCCCGAAGCGGCGGTCCTGAGATGGCGCCGCGTCTCTGGCTGGCCGCCGTCGCGGCGGCGCTGCTGCTCGGCGCCGCCCGGCCCGCCGCGGCCCAGGGCTGGGAGCCGAAGCGCGCCGCGCAGCTGCAGCTGCTCGACAAGGTGACGGCGCGCGTCACCGTGCTCAAGGCCCGGGTCGGCGAGCCGGCGCAGTTCGGCACGCTCACCATCGATGTCCGCGCCTGCAACGCCCGCCCCGTGGGCGAGGTGCCGGATGCCGCCGCCTGGATGGAGATCACCGACAGCCTGCGCGGCAACGCCGCCGTCTTCCGCGGCTGGATGTTCGCCAACGCCCCGGGCGTCAGCATGCTCGAGCACCCGGTCTACGACCTGCGGATCCTCGACTGCCAGTGAGGCGGCGCGGATGACCGCGGCGGACCCGCCCGCGCACCATGCCGGGCGCGGCTTCCGCAACCCGCATGATCCGACCCTGCGCAGCCTGCGCGACGTCTGGCGCTGGCGCCGCACCGCCCGGCCGGCGCCCTGGCCGGCCTGGATCGAGGACCCGCCGCAGCCGCCGCCCGCGCGGCTCGGGCCGGGCGAGATCGGCGCCACCTTCATCGGCCATGCCAGCTTCTTCCTGCAGATCGGCGGGCGCTGCCTGCTGACCGACCCGATCTGGTCGATGCGCGCCAGCCCGCTGGCCTTCGCCGGGCCGCGCCGGGTGCGGGCGCCGGGCCAGCCGCTCGCCGCCCTGCCCGGCTGCGACCTGCTGCTGGTGAGCCACAACCACTACGACCATCTCGACCTGCCGACCCTGCGGCAGATCCGCCGCCGCTGGGCGCCGCCGGCGGTGACCGGGCTCGGCAATGCCCGCCACCTGGCCAAGGCCGGGATCCGCGGCGCGCGCGAGCTCGACTGGTGGGAGGCGACGGAGGTCGCCGGGCTGCGCGTCACCTACGTGCCGGCGCAGCATTTCTCCGCCCGCACCCCCTGGGACCGCAACCGCAGCCTCTGGGGCGGCTTCGTCGTCGAGACGCTCGCGGGCCCCGCCGCCTGCGTCTATGTCGCCGGCGACAGCGGCTGGTGCCCGCATTTCGCCGAGATCGGCCGGCGCTTCCCGCGCATCGACCTCGCCCTGCTGCCGATCGGCGCCTATGCGCCGCGCGACTTCATGCGCACCCAGCACATGGACCCGGAGGAGGCGGTGCAGGCGCATCGCGCCCTCGGCGCGCGGCAGAGCCTCGGCATGCATTTCGGCACCTTCGCCGGGCTGACCGACGAGCCGATCGCGGAGCCGGAGGCGCGGCTCGCGGCGGCGCTGGCGGCGGCCGGCCGGCCGGCGGCGGAATTCACGACGCTGCCCTTCGGCGCGACGCTGGTGCGGCCGGCGGGGGCGTGAGGGCCGGCCCAGCGGACGGACCATCGGGCTGACCAGCGGGCCGACCATCGGGCTGACCGGGCGTCACGCGCTCGTCATCGCCCCGCCGCGCGGCGGCCGGTGCCGCGCCGCCGCCGGCCCGGCAGTCTCGCCCGATGCTCCCCGGCTGGCGGCCCTCCGACTGGTGGCGTCTCTGGTTCTGGTGGTGGCCGATGGGCGGCTGGCGGCCGGTGCGGCCCTTCGCCGCCCGGCCGCTCGCCGGAGGCGGCCCTTGCCCTGCGCCCGCTGCACCGCACATGCTGGAGCCGATGCCCGACAGCGCGCCGCCCCTGACCCTCTCGCTGCATCCGAGCCTGGCCGAGATCCCCGCCGCCGACTGGGATGCCTGCGCCGGCGCGGACAACCCCTTCGTCAGCCATGCCTTCCTCGCCGCGCTGGAGGAGAGCGGCAGCGCCAGCGGCCGCAGCGGCTGGCTGCCGCAGCATGCGGCGCTGCGCGACGCCGGCGGCCGGCTCGTCGCCTGCTGCCCGATGTATGCGAAGAGCCACAGCCAGGGCGAATACGTCTTCGACTATGGCTGGGCCGATGCCTTCGAGCGGGCCGGCGGCACCTATTACCCGAAGCTGCAGGTCTGCGCCCCCTTCAGCCCGGTGCCCGGGCCGCGGCTGCTGACCCGGCCGGACAGCGGCGTCGGCCCCGGCGCGCTGGCCCAGGGGCTGGTGCAGGCCTGCGGCCAGCTCGGCCTCTCCTCCGTGCATGTCACCTTCTGCGAGGAGGCGGAGTGGCAGGCGCTCGGCGAGGCCGGCTGGCTGCAGCGGCTGGGCACGCAATTCCACTGGCACAACCAGGGCTATGGCAGCTTCGAGGACTTCCTCGGCGCCCTCGCCTCGCGCAAGCGCAAGGCGATCCGGCGCGAGCGGCGCGACGCGGCGGCCTCCGGCTTCGTGCTGAAGACGCTGCGCGGGCACGAGATCACGCCGCGCCACTGGCAGGCCTTCCACCGCTTCTACCGCAGCACCACGGACCGCAAATGGGGCCGCAGCGCCTATCTGAACGCCCGCTTCTGGCCGCTGCTCGGCGAGGCGCTGGGCGACCGGGTGGTGCTGATGGTGGCCGAGCGGGATGGCGAGCCGGTGGCCGGCGCGCTGAACCTGCTCGGGCGCGAGGCGCTCTACGGCCGCAATTGGGGCGCCGTGGTGGATGCGCCCTTCCTGCATTTCGAGCTCTGCTACTACCGCGCCATCGACTTCGCCATCGAGCACGGGCTGCCGCGCGTCGAGGCCGGGGCGCAGGGCGAGCACAAGATCCAGCGCGGCTATCTGCCGGCGCCGACCTATTCGGCGCATTGGATCGAGCATGCCGGGCTGCGCCGGGCGGTGAGCGAGTTCCTGGCCCGCGAGCGCCCGGCGATGCAGCGCGAGATGGCGGCGCTGGCGACGCTTTCGCCGTTTCGGCAGGAGGGCAGCGCTGAGGGTTGACGGCGGCCGCCGTTGCGACCCCGCCCCCTACATCAACCGAAACGCCCGCAGCAGCCCGAGCGTCGCCGCGATGGAAGCAACGATCAGCCCCATCGCCATGACGAAGCCCCAACTCTGCTCCACCCCGGGCAGCTCGCCGACATTCATGCCGAAGATGCCGGCGATCAGGCTGGCCGGCAGCATCACCGCCGAGATCACCGACAACACGAAGAGCCGCCGGTTGGTCTCCTCCGCCGCCCGCGAGGCCATGTCGTCCTGGGCGATGCGCGCCCGCTCCTGCAGCGCGGCGATCGAGCGGCCGGCGACGCGCATGCGGTGCAGCGCCTCGCGCAGCGCCGCCTGCCCGGCCGGCGCCATCCAGCCGCCCTCCATGTCCTCCTCCTCCAGCGTCTCGATCGAGAGCAGCAGGGGGTCGAGCGTGCGGCTCAGGCGCAGGATGCCGCGCCGGATCTCGCCCAGCACCGGGCGCTGCACCCCGGCGCCGTCGCGCAGCAGATGCTCCTCCAGCCGCTCGATGCGCGCCGACATCTCGCGTTGCAGGCCCAGCACGTCGCCCAGCACGGCGCGCAGGATGCGGGCCAGCAGCGCCTCGGGCGAGAGCCCCTCCGGCGGATGCTCGAACCGCGCCAGCGCCCGCAGCCGGTGCCGCCGCGCCGTCACCAGCAGGCCGGGGGCGAGGACGAAGCGCAGCACCGCGAGGCCGGGCTGGCCGGAGGCCTCCTCCTCGTCGGCGAGGTCCGGCACGCAGCCGAACATCGCCCGCTCCTGGGTCTCGATCCAGGGATGCTCCTCCGCCTCCACGAGGGCGTGGCGCGCCCCGGGCGGCAGGCCGGCGGCGGCGGCCAGCAGCGGCCGCGCCCCGGCATGGGTCAGGTCGAAATGCAGCCAGGCCGGCGGCTGGCCGCCCTGGAGCGCGGCGAGCGCCGCCTCGGGCGAGAGGCGGCAGGCGGGCCCGTCGCCGATCCGCCAGCCCGCGACCAGGCCGGGGCAGGCCTGCGCCACGGCCGGATCGGCCAGCCCGTAGGGGGTCTTCGGCATGGCGGGAGGTTATACGAGTGGCATGACCGTTCGATGATGCCCCGGGGGCGGGCACGGTCCGCGGGCTGCGAAACGGCTGGGCGCCGCGCCCGCGCTCGGGCAGGCTGGCGGCGCCAACGAGACCCGGAGGAACCGCCCATGCGCCTGCCCGTCGCCGCCTGCGGCCTTGCCGCGGCCTTCGCCGCCGGCCTGCTCGCCGCCCGCCTCGCCCCGCCCGCCGGCGCCCAGACCGCTGCGCCGCCCGCGCTGACGCCGCACATCGTCAACCTCGCCGCGCTGAGCGAGGAGGAGATCGGGCCGCTGATCAACAACACCGACCTGCGCAGCCGCGGCCTGGTGGTGACGGAACACGGCACGGTCGCGGTGCAGAGCGGCAACGTGATGAAGCATTTCCACGCCGACGCCAACGAGATCCAGTACGTGATCGCCGGCACCGGCAGCTTCTGGCTCGGCGACAGGCAGGTGGAGGTGAAGCCGGGCGATCTCGTCGTCATCCCGAAGGGCACGGTGCATGCCGGCTCGAAGGCGACGAGCGGGCGGTTCCGGGTGCTCGCCATCAAGCTGCCGCCGCAGCGGCCGGACGACGTGCACCCGGTGCCATAACTCCCCACGACGTCGCTGCGCGCCGCCGCGGGGGCCCCCGGAGTCATCCCCACGACGTCGCTACGCGCCGTCGCGGGGGCCCCGTGAGTCGCCTTGGAACGCAGGGGCGGCACAGCCTGCCGAGGCAAAGCCTCGGCAGGGCAACGGGAGGCGACTGCGGCCAGCCAGCGCCGGAGATGGCGGCCGATACGAAGCTGGGCCAGGAGAGGACGCCGCACGCTGCTGATCGCCTATGCCCAGTTGGCGCTGTCCATGGCCCTCGTCGGCGCCAATGTCGGCGTCGCCAAGCTGCTCGCCGCCGCGCTGCCGATCCCGATGATCGCCTGCCTCCGCTGCCTGCTCGCCTGCCTGCTGCTCTGGCCGCTGGCGCGGCTGCGCGAGGGGCGGGTGCGGGTGGCCGGGGGCGTGCTGCGGAACCTGGCGCTGCAGGCGCTGTTCGGCACCGCGCTCTACAATGCCGGGCTGCTCGCCGGGCTGCGGCTGACCACGGCGCTGGAGGGCGGGCTGGTGCTGGCCACCCTGCCCGCCGTCGTCGCCCTCGGCAGCGCGCTCTGGCTGCGCGAGCGCCTGGCGCCGCGGCAATGGCTGGCGGCCGCGCTCGCCGCCGGCGGCATGGGCGCCATCACCCTCGCCCGGCTCGGCGATGCCGGCGGCGCCGGCTCGGCGCTCGGCAACGCGCTGATCTTCGCCGGGGTGTGTGGCGAGGCCGCCTATGTGCTGCTCGCCAAGCGCATCGCCGGCCGCGTGCCGGTGATCACCGCCAGCTTCTGGATGCAGGCCTGGAGCGCGCTGATGCTGCTGCCCTTCTGCCTGCCCAGGCTCGGCGCCGTCGCGGCGCTGGGGGATCCGGCCCTGGCCGGGCTGCTGGCCTTCCACAGCCTCACGGCGAGCGTGCTCTGCCTGCTGCTCTGGTATGCCGGGCTGCAACGGGTGCCGGCCGGCGTCGCGGGGGTCTTCACCGGCTTCCTGCCGGCCACCGCGGCGCTGACCGCGGTGCTGCTGCTCGGCGAGCGCGTCACCCCGGTGCATGGCATCGGCTTCGCGCTCACCGGCGCCAGCCTGCTGCTCGCCACCTGGCCGCGGCGGGCGGCGCAATGAGGGCGTGGTTCGCCTGCAGCGGCGCGGAACTGCTCGCGCAGGATCCGCGCGCCGTCGCCGGCCGCCTCGCCGCGGCGCAGCAGGCGCGCGGCTTCGCCGGCTCGCCGGATCAGGGCCTGGCCTGGGAAGCGCAGCTCGCGGCGCTGCGCCGGGCGATCGCGGCCTGCGACGGCGCAGCCTGGACCCTCGCGCTGGAATACGCGCTGCTGCGGCTGGAGAAGCGCATCGACGCGGTGCTGCTGACCGACCGCGCCATCCTCTGCCTGGAGTTCAAGACCGCCGCGCCCTCACCCGCCGCGCCCTCACCCGCCGCTCTGGCCGAGGCGGAGGATTATGCGCTCGACCTGCGCGACTTCCATGCCGGCAGCCGGCGGCACGCCATCGTGCCGGTGCTGGTGGCGGGGCAGCGCGGCTTCACGCCGCCGGCGCAGCCCTGGCTGCTGCCGACCCAGCCGACCGAGCCGCTGCTCTGCGGCGCCGGGGATCTCGGCCGGCTCGTCGCCTGGGTGCAGGCGGTGCTGCCCGCCCCCGCCGAGCCGCTCTCGGGCGCCGCCTGGCTCGCCGCCCCCTACCGGCCGGTGCCGGGCATCATCGAGGCGGCGACCATGCTCTATGCGCGGCACGGCGTCGCCGAGATCGCCGCCGCCCGGGCCGATGCGCCGAGCCTGACGCGGACCGCCGAGGCCATCGCCCGACATGTCGCGGCGGCGCGGGCCGGGCAGCGGCGGCTGGTGGTCTTCGTCACCGGCATCCCGGGCGCGGGCAAGACGCTCTGCGGCCTCAACGCCGTCTTCGGCCCGGCGCGGCAGGATGGCGCCGCCTTCCTCACCGGCAACGCGCCGCTGGTCGCGGTGCTGCGCGCGGCGCTCGCCCGCGATGCGGTGGCGCGCGGCGCCTGCGGCCGGGCGGAGGCAGAGCGGCGGGCCGCCGCGGCGCTGCAGAACGTGCATCGCTTCCTCGAGGATTGCGCCACCGATCCCGCGCGCTGGCCGCCCGAGCGGCTGATCGTCTTCGACGAGGCGCAGCGCGCCTGGGACGAGGCCAAGGCGCGCACCGGCACGCAAAACAGGCGCTCCCGCCTCACGCTGAGCGAGCCGGCGCATACGCTCGAGATCATGGCGCGGCGGCCGGGCTGGGCCGTGGTGGTGGCGCTGATCGGCAACGGCCAGGAGATCAACACCGGCGAGGCGGGCATCGCCGAATGGGGCCGGGTGATCGACGGGTCGCGCGGCTGGCAGGCCGTCGCCGCGCCGCGCGTGCTGACGGCGACGGACCCGGTGCAGCGTCTGGCGGAGGGGCGGCCGGATTGGCTCGCCCTCGATGCCGATCTCGACCTGACCGTGCCGATGCGCAGCGTCGGCGAGAGCGCCGGCGCGGCCTGGGTGCAGGCGGTGCTGGAGGGCGACGCCGCGGCGGCGCGGCGCATCGCGGCCGGGGTGCCTGCCCTGCCCTATCTCATTACGCGCGATCTCGGCGCCCTGCGGGCGGCGCTGCGCCATCTCGCCCGCGGCCGGCGCCGCGCCGGGCTGGTCCGCGCCGCCGGCGCCCGACGGCTGCGGGCGGAGGGGCTGGCGGCCGAAGTCTCCGGCAAGGAGGTGCCGGACTGGTTCCTCCGCCGCTGGCCGGATGTGCGCGCTTCCGACGCGCTGGAGGCGGCGGCGACGGAATATGCCTGCCAGGGGCTGGAGCTCGACGTGGTCGGGCTGGCCTGGGGCGGCGACTTCCTCCGCGGCCGCACGGGATGGCAGGCGCGCGCCTTCGTCGGCCATCGCTGGCAGCGGGCGACGCAGGATTTCGCCTTCATCCGCAACACCTATCGCGTGCTGCTGACCCGCGCCCGCTACGAGACGGTGATCTGGGTGCCGCGCGGCTCGGCGGCCGACGACCCCTTCCACGACCCGACCCGCCCCGCCGCGGAGATGGACGCCATCGCCGAGTTCCTCCGCGCCTGCGGCGCCCGGGCGCTGGATGCGCCCCCCGCCACAGCGCCGCGCCCCGCCGATCTCTTCAGCACAGCCGAGGACGCCTCGTGACCGATCCCCATCCCGGCCTCGCGCAGGAGGTCGCCGACCTGCATCGCGCCGCCTTCACCGGCCTCGTCCTCGCCGCCGTCACGCGGCGCGGCACGCCCGCGGCGGCCGAGCTCGTCTTCGCCATCTTCCGCCGCCAGCATCATGAGCGCTTCCTGCCGGGGCTGCAGAAGCTCGGCCTGGCGCATCTGCCGCATGCCGTCGCGGCGGCGCAGTACCACTATCTCTCGAACCGCATCGGCGGCGTCGCGGTGGACTATGCGCGGGAGAGCGACCGCAAGGCCTGGATCCGCTACACCCCGCCGCGCTGGCTCTGGCACGGCACCGCCCTCTGCGGCATTCCCGGCGAGGTCTCGCGCGCCATGCTGCGCGGCTGGCATGCGCAGAACGGCGTCTCGCTCGGCAATCCGCGGCTCGGCTTCGTCTGCACCGGCCAGGCGGCGGATGGCGATCCGGCGCTGGAGGGCTACTACCTCGAGCACGATCGCGAGCTGGCGCCGGAGGAGCGGCTGCGCTTCGCCCGCGCCGAGGCCTCGCCGGATTACGACCCCGCCGCCATGCCCTGGATGGAAGCGGCGCACTGGCCGGCGGAGCGGCTGCGCAAGGCGCATCGCAGCTACGCCATGGCGTATCTCCGCACCGCCATCCCCTGCGCCATCGATCTCTTCGGCGCGGCGGAGGCGGTGGCGCTGGTCGGGCTGGCGCTGCGGCAGGTGGGGATGCAGTGGCACGCGCCGCTGGCTGCGGCGGCGGGCATCGCCGGCCGCGATCCGGCCGAGGCGGCGGCGCTGCTCGCCGCCATCGCCCTGGCGCAGGGCGAGCGCGGCGTCGAGCACGGCGCCGATCACGTGGCGCAGGCGAGCTGGGCGCTGATGCGCGGCGCGACCGAGCTGCATCCCGCCGCCTTCGCCTGTTGGAACGCGCTCTGGGAAGGGCTGGTCGCGGCGCATGACCCGCGCCTCGCGCTCACCGTCGAGCGCCGCCTCGATCTCGGCGAGGGCAGCTTCCGCTGGCGCATCGCCCCGCGCCCACCGATTCGGCCGGTATGACGCCTCCCGTCGCCCTGCCGCGGCTTCGCCGGGGCAGGCTGTGACGCGCCCATGACCCGAGGCGACTCACGGGGCCCCCGCGACGGCGCGCAGCGACGTCGTGGGGATGAATTATTCCGGCTCGATCCCTGCGGCGCGCGCCATGGCGCCCCATTTGGCGATCTCGTCGCGGATGAAGCCGGCGAACTCCGCCGGCGTCGAGCTCATGGCGTCGAAGCCGATCTCGCCCAGCCGCTGCACCGTCTCCGGCCGGTCCCAGACGGCGCGGAGATCGGCGTTGATCGAGGCCAGCACGGCCGGCGGCAGCCGCGCCGGGCCGAGCAGCCCGGCCCAGGCGGCGACGTCGAAGCCGGGCAGCCCGGTCTCGTCCAGCGTCGGGATGTCCGGCAGCAGCCGGCTGCGCGCCTTCGTCGTCACCCCGAGGACGCGCAGCGCCCCCGCCTTCACCTGGCCGAGCGAGGAGGAGACATCGACCACCATGCAATCGACGCGCCCGGCGACGACATCGGTGATGGCCGGCGGCGTGCTGCGATAGGGCACATGCGTCATCTCGACGCCCGCCTGCGCCGCGATCGCGCCGCTGGCGACGATGCCGGTCGCGTTGCCGGTGGCGTAGCTGATCGCGCCCGGCCGCGCCTTCGCCGCCGCCAGCAGCGCGGCGAGGCTGCGATGCGGCGAGGCCTCCGGCACCACCAGCCAGAAATTGTAGTTGCCGGTGCGGCTGATGGCGGTGAAGTCGCCGATCGGGTCGTAGTCCAGCCGCTTCATCAGCGCCGGGTTGGCGGCATGCGGCGTGTTCGTCGTCATCAGCAGCGTGTGGCCGTCCGGCGCGCTGCGGGCGCAGGCGACGGCGGCCAGCATGCCGTTGGCGCCGGCGCGGTTCTCGACCACCACCGGCTGGCCCCAGACCGGCTCCAGCCGCTGCGCCAGGATGCGGGTGATGGCATCGGTGCCGGAGCCGGCGCCGAAGGGCACCAGGATCGTCACCGCATGCGCCGGCCGCCAGGGCTGCGCCCGGGCCGGGCGGCTGCCGGCCACGGCGAGGGCGGCGCTCGCGGCGAGCAGCGCCCGCCGCCTGGCCGGGGCGGGGCTCATCCGCCGATCTCGACCACGACGCGGCCGCGCACCCGGCCGGCGAGGATCGCCTCGGCGGTCTCCGGCACCTGCCGCAGCCCGATGGTCGTCGTCATCGCCCGCAGCTTGCCGCGGTCGAGCTGCTGCGCCAGGCGCGACCAGGCCTCGAGCCGCAGCGCCCGCGGCGCCATGACGGAATCGACGCCGAGCAGCGCCACGCCGCGCAGGATGAAGGGCGCCACCGAGGCCGGCAGGTCCATCCCCTGCGCCAGGCCGCAGGCGGCGACCGCGCCGCCGTAGCGGATCTCGGTCAGCAGCCCGGCGAGCGTCTTCGAGCCGACGGTGTCCACCGCCGCCGCCCAGACCTCCTTGCCGAGCGGCCGCGCGGCGCCGCCGGCATAGCGGTCGCGCGGCACGATCTCCTTCGCGCCGAGGGATTCGAGATAGCCCTGCTCCTCCGGCCGCCCCGTGCTCGCCGCGACATACCAGCCGAGCGCCGAGAGCAGCGCGATGGTCACCGAGCCGACGCCACCCGCCGCGCCGGTGACCAGCACCGGGCCGCGATCGGGCGTGAGGCCATGCCGCTCGAGCGCCATGACGCAGAGCATGGCGGTGTAGCCGGCGGTGCCGATCGCCGCCGCCTCCTCGGGCGCCATGCCGGCGGGCAGGGGCACCAGCCATTCTGGCTTCACCCGCGCCTTCGGCGCATAGGCGCCGGGATGCGTCTCGCCCATGCCCCAGCCATTGGCCAGCACCGCATCGCCGGGCTTCACCGCCGGGCTGCTGCTGGCCTCGACCACGCCGACCAGGTCGATGCCCGGCACCATCGGGAAGCGGCGGACCACCGGCGCGCGGCCGGTGACGGCCAGGCCATCCTTGTAGTTCACCGTCGAATGGCTGACGCGGACCAGCACCTCGCCATCCGGCAGCTCGGATTCCGCGAGGTCGCGGAAGGCGGCGCGGGCGGTCTGCCCGGCCTCCGGCTTGTCCACCACCAGCGCCTGCATGCGATCTCTCCCTCTGCTGTCCTGCCGGCATGGCCGCCCCGCGGGACGGCCGCTCCCGTCCGGGACTTCCCTTGGGACCTCCCATAGACAGCGCGGGCGGCGCGGCAAAGCCCCGCGCGGCGAAGGCGGGCGCCGCGCGGCCCGGACGGCCCAGGCGCCCGCCCGTTCGGCTTCGTCGGCCCGTTCGGCCCTGCGGGGCCTATTCGGCCTTGCCGGCCTGCTCGACCCTGCCGGCCTGTTCGGCTTTGGTGGCGTGTTCCACCCTGCCGGCCTGTTCGGCCAGCAATGGGCAGACCACGGCCTCCATCGCGGTCGCCAAGTCGTCCGGCGCGAGGGCGATCTGCAGCCCGCGGCGGCCGCCATTCACCACGATCTCGGCATGCCCCTGGGCGCTGGCATCGACGAAGCAGCGCAGCCGCTTGCGCTGGCCGAACGGGCTGATGCCGCCGACGACATAGCCGGTCGTCCGCTCCGCCCGCGCCGGATCGGCCATCTCGGCGCGCTTCGCGCCCGCCGCGGCGGCCAGCGCCTTCAGCGAGAGGCGGGCATCGGAGGGGATGGCGGCGGAGACCATCTCGCCATCGTCGAGCACGCAGACGAGGGTCTTGAAGACGCGCGCCGGCTCGATGCCCATCGCCGTCGCCGCCTGCAGCCCCACCGCCTCGGCCTCCGGGTCGTAGTCGTATTCCAGCAGCCGGAAGCGGATGCCGGCAGCCTCGGCCGCGCGCACCGCGGGCGTCCTCCTCGATGCCATGGCGCCGCGTATGCTCCTTGATGCCGGGCCAGCCTATAGCGGATCGCCCCGGATTCCGAACCGCATTCCACGGCGTCCCGGCAGGGGGCGGGGCCGGCAGCACGGAAGCGTGATTCGGGAAGGATGCAACGTCGCGGCGGGAAGAATGACCGGATATCCAACCTCGCCCTAGACTGCCGCGGCCGGGCCGTCCGCGACGACAGCATATCGTTGCAATACTGATGAAAATTGGCGTGGGCCGCGGTGCCGGGCGTCCCTGGTCCGCCCTGGCGCGTGCCCCACGCCGGTCGAGGAGGAACCCCAATGGTCAAGCTGCGTGTCAACGGCGAGGAGCGCGCCTATGACGGCGACCCCGCCATGCCCCTGCTGTGGTACCTGCGCGACGAGCTGGCGCTGACGGGCACCAAATTCGGCTGCGGCGTCGCCGCCTGCGGCGCCTGCACCGTGCATCTGAACGGCGAGGCGGTGCGCGCCTGCGCCACCTCGATGGGCGATGTCGACGGCCAGGCGATCACCACCATCGAGGGGCTGAGCCCCGACGGCAACCACCCGGTCCAGAAGGCCTGGCGCGCCATCAACGTGCCGCAATGCGGCTACTGCCAGGCCGGGCAGATCATGCAGGCGGCGGCGCTGCTGCAGCAGACGCCGCAGCCCTCCGACGAGGAGATCGACGCCGGCATGCAGGGCAACATCTGCCGCTGCGGCACCTATCAGCGCATCCGGGCGGCCATCAAGGCCGCGGCACGGGGAGCCGCGTGACATGACCGACCTGCGCATCGAGAAACCCTCCCGCCGCCTGCTGCTGCGGGGCGCCGCCGCCGGCGGCTTCCTGCTCGCGCTGCGCCTGCCGCCGGCGCGCGCCGTCGAGGACGCGCCGAAGCCGAAATTCGGCGCCGACGCCATGCCGCATGGCGTGGTGAACGACCCGCTGGTCTTCGTCTCCATCGCGCCGGACGGCATCGTCACCATCATCTGCCACCGCGCCGAGATGGGCCAGGGCGTGCGCACCGGCATGCCGATGATCATCGCCGACGAGCTCGAGGCCGACTGGTCGAAGGTGCGGATCGAGCAGGCGCCGGGCGACGAGATCCGCTACGGCAACCAGGACACCGACGGCTCGCGCTCCACTCGCCACTTCCTGCAGCCGATGCGCGAATGCGGCGCCGCGGCGCGGCAGATGCTGGAGGCGGCGGCGGCCAAGCGCTGGGGCGTGCCGGCCGAGCAGGTGAGCGCGAAGAACCATCAGCTCGTCCATGCCGGCTCCGGCCGCACCCTCGGCTATGGCGAGGTGGCGGCGGAGGCGGCGAAGCTGCCGGTGCCGAAGCCCGAGACGCTGAAGCTGAAGGAGGCCGCGGCCTTCCGCTACATCGGCAAGGGCGAGCTGCCGATCGTCGACGGCTTCGACATCACCACCGGCCGCGCCAAATACGGCCAGGACACCATCCTGCCCGGCATGCTCTTCGCCGTGGTGGCGCGGCCGCCGGTCTTCGGCGGCACGGTGGAGACGCTGGATGACTCGGCGGCGCTGAAGGTGCCGGGCGTGGTCAAGGTGGTGCGGCTCGAGGGCACGCCGCCGCCGGCCAAGTTCTCGCCGCTCGGCGGCGTCGCGGTGATCGCGCGCAACACCTGGGCGGCGATGCAGGGCCGCGAGGCGCTGAAGATCACCTGGAAGGACGGCCCGAACGCCGCCTACGACAGCGAGGCCTACCGCGCCGCCATCACCGAGACCGCCCGCAAGCCGGCCAACGTGCTGCGCAAGGAGGGCGATCTCGACGGCGCCATGGCCAAGGCGGCGAAGCGGATCGAGGCCGAGTACTACGCGCCGCATCTCGCGCATGCGACAATGGAGCCGCCGGCCGCGACGGTGCGCATCGCCGACGGCAAGGTCGAGTGCTGGACCAGCGCCCAGAGCCCCTATTCGGTGCGCGGCGAGCTCGCCGAGCGGCTGAAGGTGCCGCTGGAGAAGGTCTCGGTGCATATCGAGCTGCTCGGCGGCGGCTTCGGCCGCAAGTCGAAATGCGACTATGCGATCGAGGCGGGCCTGCTCTCGAAGGCGATGGACGGCAAGCCGGTGAAGGTCGTCTGGACCCGCGAGGACGACATCCAGAACGGCTACTACCACACCGTCCAGGCCAACAAGCTCGAGGCGGGGCTCGACGCCGACGGCAAGGCGGTGGCCTGGATGCACCGCAGCGTCTTCCCGACCATCCTCAGCATCTTCGCGCCCGATCCGAAGCACGGCGCCGGCTTCGAGGTGGGGATGGGCCTCTACGACACGCCCTTCGCCATCCCCAACATGCGCATCGAGAACGGCGCCGCCGAGGCGCATACGCGCATCGGCTGGTTCCGCTCGGTGATCAACATCCCGCACATCTTCGCCGCGCATTCCTTCGTCGGCGAGATGGCGCATGCCGCCGGCCGCGACCCGAAGGACTACCTGCTGGAGCTGATCGGCCCGGCGCGGATCGTCGACCTGCCGATCGGCAAGGATTCGACCGAGTTCTGGAACTACAACGAGGATCCGCGGAAATACCCGGTCGATACCGGGCGGCTGCGCCGGGTGGTGGAGCTGGCGGCGGAGAAGGCGGAATGGGGCCGCAAGCTGCCGCCGCGGCACGGGCTCGGCATCGCCGCGCATCGCAGCTTCGTCACCTATGTGGCGACGGTGGTGGAGGTGGCGGTGGACGAGCAGGGCAACCTCTCGGTGCCGCGCGTCGACGTCGCCATCGATTGCGGCTTCTTCGTCAACCCCGAGCGCGTGCGCTCGCAGGTCGAGGGCGCCTGCGTCATGGGCATGTCGCTGGCGACGAAGAGCGCCATCACCTACAAGCAGGGCCGCGTCGTGCAGTCCAACTACACCGACTACGAGGTCGCGCGCATCGACGACGCGCCGCGCGACGTGCGGGTGCACATCGTGCCTGCCGGTCTCGAGGTGCCGCCGAGCGGCGTCGGCGAGCCGGGCCTGCCGGTCTTCGCCCCGGCGCTCTGCAACGCCATCTTCGCCGCGACCGGCAAGCGCATCCGCGAGCTGCCGATCGGGTCGCAGCTCAAGGCGTGACCGGCCGGGGCGGCCCGCCGCGGCCGCCCCGTCCCTCGCCCCTCCCCCGCGCGCCGCGGCGTGCGGGCCGCGCGGGGCGCTGCTATCCTGCCCGCCGAGACCGATCGCGGACTCCACCGCGGCGGAACCGGGAGGGATTGATGCCTTCGACCCGACATGCGCTCCCCATCCTCGCCCTGCTCGCGGCCGGCGGCCTCGCCGCCTGCAGCCGCACCGCGCCGATCCAGGATGGCGGCGGCGCCTTCCTCGGCCAGGCCTCGCTCGGCCAGCGCGCCGACCAGATCCGCCGCGCCGGCGCCGGCCTCGGCTGGGCGATGCAGCCCGAGGGCCCGGGCCTGATCCGCGGCACGCTCAACCTCCGCACCCACCAGGCCGTGGTCGACATCCCCTACGACACGCGCCGCTTCAGCATCCGCTACGTCTCGAGCAGCAACCTCGACTATGACGGGCGGGTCATCCACCGGAACTACAACAGCTGGGTGCAGAACCTGCAGAACGCCATCATCGTCGAATCCGGCAAGCCGTGATCCGGGCGGGCGGGCGATGCGCCGCCATCGCCCGCCACCTCACCCCAACCCGCCCGAGACCGCGATCGCCTGGCCGGTGATGTAGCCGGCCCGCTCCGAGGCGAGGAAGCCGACCAGGTCGGCCACCTCCTCCGGCCGCCCGGCGCGGCGCGCCGGCACGAGCTGCGCGATGCGCTCCGGCGTCAGCGCCGCGGCGACGGCCGGGCTCTCGATGATGCCGGGCGCGACGGCATTGGCGGTGACGCCGCGCGCCGCATATTCCAGCGAGAGCGACTTCACCGCGCCGATCAGCCCCGCCTTGGCCGCCGCGTAATTCACCTGGCCGCGGTTGCCGATCAGGCCGGAGATCGAGGAGATGGCGATGATCCGCCCCCAGCGCGTGCCGATCATCGGCAGCAGCAAGGGGCGCAGCACGGCGTAGAAGCCGTTCAGCGAGACGTCGATCACGCCGCGCCACTGCGCCTCGGGCATGCCGGCGAGCGGCGCGTCGGCATGCGTGCCGGCATTGTGCACCAGGATCTGCACGGCCCCTCCCAGGGGGCCGTCCCGCGCCGGCAGCCCGTCCAGCGCCGCCGCCGTGGCGGCGATGTCGGTCAGGTCGCAGGCGAAGGCGAGGGCCTGGCCGCCGCCGGCGCGGATCTCCGCCGCCAGCGCCTCGGCCCGCGCCAGCCCGGCATGCGCATGCACCAGCACGGCATGGCCATCGGCGGCGAGGCGGCGGCAGATCGCGGCGCCGATCGGGCTGGCGCCGCCGGTGACGAGGGCGAGGCGCCCCTGCGCCGCCCCCTGTGCCTCCCCTTGCGCCGCCCCCTGTTCCGCCCCTTGCGCCGCGCCGCTCACGGCGCCGCCTCCGGCAGCATCACCGCCGCTTGGCCGGCGAGCAGCACCGTCGCGCCGGCGGCGACCTCGAAGCGGTAGATGCAGCCCCGCGTCTCGGCGGCGAGCGCCTCGGCGGTGACCGCGAGCGGCCCAGGGATGTCGTCCAGCCGCGCGGCCGCCAGGGTCAGCTCGCGCAGGCTGCTGAGGAAGCCCGCGCGCGGCGGCGCCTCCCCGCCATTCAGGGCCCCACCGGTCAGGGCCCCATGCAGCGCCATGGCCTGGAGCGCGAATTCGACACCGCAGACCGCGGGCAGCCGGCCGTCGCGGCGCAGCGGGTTCGCCGGCGCGGCATGCCGCCCGGTCTCGCAGCGGATGCGCACCGCATCCCAGGCCAGCGCCCGGTCGAGCAGGCACATCGCCCCGGCATGCGGCACCAGCCGGGCGATCGCCGCGGCGTCGAGGGGCGGGCTCAGCACGGCGTCAGCTCCAGCGCCAGATGCGCATCCTCGGCCAGCGGCAGGGCGAGGCGCGCCGGCCGCCCGGCGGCCAGTGCCCGCAGCAGCGGCAGGGCGCGCGCCGCCGGGTTCGCCGCCGCCAGCGCGTCCAGCGCGTCGCCCGGCGCATCGCCCGTCGGGGGCGGCGGCGCCGGCTCGGCCTGGAAGCGCGCCGTCAGCAGCGGCCCGGCGCCGGGATCGGGGCGCAGCAGCAGGGCGGCGGCGAAGGCGGGCCCGGTCGGCCGCGCCGCATCCAGCGGCGGCGGCAGCGGCGCGTCATAGGCGCAGAGCAAAACGGGGCGCCGCCGCGCCGCCAGGGCGGTCAGCGCCGCCAGCAGCCCGGCGGCGAGGCTGTCGTCATGCAGGCCGAGGCTGACCGAGGGGGCGGGCGAGCCGGCGGCGATGTGCCAGTAGCCGGCCGGGGCGTTGTGCACCGAGTTGTGGAACTGCGTCGGCGAGAGGGCGACGCCGGCCGGGTCGTGCAGCGCCGTCAGGATGCTGCCGATGATGGCGCCGTCGCCGTTGCTGCAGGCGAAGACGGTCTCGATCCCGGCGCGGTCGGGCGCCGCCGCCGTCGCCTCGGTCGCGGCCGCCAGCGCCAGGCGGATCGCCAGGCTGGTCCGCCGCCGCTCGGTCGGCGGCAGCAGCGCCGGCGGCGGGATGACGGGCTCGGCCGCCTGCCAGGGCGCCTCCCCGGCGAGCGCCGGCCGGCTCGCCGCCCAGCCCGGCAGGCCGGGGCCGAGCAGGCCGATGCCGGCGATGCGGCCGCCGAGCGCGCTCATCCGCGGCCGAGGATCAGGCTGCAATTGCTGCCGCCGAAGCCGAAGGAGTTGCTCATCACCCGATTGAGGCCGGGCGCCGCGCGGTTGGCGATGGCGATGTCGCAGCGGAATTCCGGATCGGCCGCCTCCAGCCCCAGGCAGCCCGGCACCAGCCCCGCCTCCAGGCAGAGCGCGGCGATCACCGCCTCGACGGCGCCCGAGGCGCCGAGCGCATGGCCGGTCCAGCCCTTGGTGGAGCTGCAGGGCACGCCATCGCCGAAGATCCGGTGCACGGCGCGGTCCTCCATGGCGTCGTTGGCCCGGGTGCCGGTGCCGTGCAGGTTCACATAGCCGATCGCCGCCGGCGCCAGCCCGGCCGAGGCCAGCGCCATGCGCATGGCGGCGACGGCGCCCTCGCCCTCGGGATGCGGCGAGGACATGTGGTGGCCGTCGCTGCTGGCGCCGGCGCCGAGCAGGCGGAGCGCCGCCCCCGGGGCCGCCTCCGGCCGTTCCAGCAGGACCAGCCCGGCCGCCTCGCCGATCGAGATGCCGTCGCGGTCGGCGGCGCAGGGCCGGGTCGGGCCGCGGCTCAGCAGCTCGAGCGCGGCGAAGCCGTGCAGCGTCATGCGGCAGAGCGTGTCGACGCCGCCGGCCACGGCGGCATCGACCACGCCGGCGCCGATCAGCGCCGCCGCCTCCATGATGGCGCGGGCGCCGGAGGTGCAGGCGGTGGACAGCGCCAGCGCCGGGCCGCGCAGCCCGAGCCGGGCCCGCAGGTAGCGCGGCAGGGATTGCAGGTCGTGGGTGCGGGCATAGTCGAAATCGGCCGGCAGCGCGCCATCCGGGCCGCGCCGCGCCCAGGCCCGCTCGGTCTCCTCGATGCCGGCGGTGCTGGTGCCGAGCACCACGGCGATGCGCGCGGCGCCGTGCCGCTCGCGCGCCGCCGCCACCGCCGCGGCGAAGCCGTCGCCGGCCAGCGCCAGCTCGGCGAGGCGGTTGTTGCGGCAGGCGAAGCCGGCCAGCGCGGGCGGCAGCGCCACCGCCTCCAGCCCGCGGACGCGGCCGATCCAGAGGCCCTCCGGCATGTCCGGCAGGTCGCAGGGCCGCAGCCCGCCGCGCCGCCCCAGCAGCCCCGCCCGCAGCGGCGCCAGCCCGGGCCCGAGCGCGGTGACGGCGGTGCAGGCCGAGATCGCCAGCGGCGCGCCGGCGCCGGCCATGGCCGCGCCCTCAGCCATCGGCACGGCGCGGCGCCAGGAGCAGGGCCAGCAGGAAGGCGCTCGCCACCCCGACCGAGACCGTCACGCCGATGCCCCGCAGCACGGGGGTCGCACAGAAGGACAGCATCCCGAAGGTCAATAGTGTGGCGACCGCACAGTTCAAGACCGCATCGACGGCCGCCGCCCCGCCCGGGCCGCGCCCACCGGGCCGCGCCGCGCCGCCGAGGAAGAGCGCGTAGTCGGTGGCGAGCCCGGCCAGCAGCAGCAGCGCGGCGAGGTGGAACAGCGTCAGCCCCTCCCCCAGCGCGGCCAGCGCGGCGAGGGTGACGAGCAGGGCGCCGCCGATCGGCGCCGCGACCCGCAGCGCCGGCCCCGCCCCGCCGAGGCCGGCGCCCAGCAGCAGCAGCACCGCCGCGCCGCCGGCCAGCGCCCAGAGCAGCACCGCCCGGGCATAGGCGGCGAGCAGCCCCTCGGTCTCGGCCTTGATGTCGACCAGCAGGATCCGCGGATCGCCGAGCCCGGCGACGGCGCGGGCGATCGCCGCCGGGTCGCGCACCCCCTCGGCCAGGGCGACGCCGCGCATCGCCGCGCCCTCCCCGGCCAGCAGCGGCGAGAGCCGGGCGGCCAGCACCGGCGCCTCGGCGGCCAGCCGCGCCGCGGTGAGCGGCGGCAGGCCGCGGCTTTCGGCGAGGCCGGCGAGGAAGGGGGCGAAGGCATCGGCCCGGAAGGGCAGGCCCCGCATGGCCTCGCGCAGCGCCGCCGCGGCGGCCTCGGGCGCCGGCAGCGCCGCCTGCCGGGCCGCCTGGGTGGCGGCGCTCGGCAGCCAGCGGCTGGGCAGGTCGAGCCCGTCGAGCGCGCCCGCCGGCCCGCGCAGCGGCCCGAGGGCGGCGGCGAGCCGCTCCGAGGCCTGCAGCACCGCCTCCTCCGGGCCGGGGCCGAGGGCGATCAGCAGCCGCACATCCGGCGCGCCGAGCTGCCGCCGCAGCGTGGCGTCGAGCGCCTGGGCGGCGGCGGGGACCGGGCTCAGCCCGGCGATGTCGCGCTGCCAGGCGGGGCCGCCGAGGCCGGCCAGCAGCAGCGCGGCGAGGCCGACCAGCCCGGCCGCCAGCCGCGGCCGGCCGCGCAGCCGGGCGAGGCCGGCGGCGAACGGCGCCGGCAGCGGCCGCGCCGCGATCCCGGCGCCCGGCGGCAGGAGCCGCGGCAGGCCCCAGCGCGTCACCGCCGCCGCCGCCAGCAGCCCGCTGCCGGCAAAGACCCCGAGCTGCACGAGGCCCGGCAAGCCGGAGCCCAGCATGGCGGCAAGGCCGAGCGCGGCGCAGGCGGCGGCGAGGCGGAGCGTCGGCCAGAGCCGCGCCGCGGCCGCCGCCAGCCCCTCCCCCGGCCGTTGCAGCCCGAGCAGCAACAGCGGGTAGTCCACCGCCACGCCGAGCATGGTCATGCCGAAGCCGAAGCTGATGCCATGCGGCGGCCCGCCGGCGAGCAGCGCCGTCGCCGCATAGCCGGCGACGGTGGCGGCGCCGAGCGGCACCGCGACCAGGCCGAGCAGCAGCGGCGAGCGGAAGCGCCACCAGAGGAAGCCGGCCAGCAGCAGGCCGGCGGCGAGGCTGATCAGCTCGACATCGCCGCGGATGGCGCGCGCCGCCTCGCTGGCGAAGACGCCGGGCCCGCTGAGGAGCAGCCGCGCCGGGCCGGGCCGGGCGGCGGCGAAGGCGGCGCGGAAGGCCGCGATCGCCGCCTCCTGCGCCGCGGCATCCATGCCGCCCGCGCCGGCCATGCGGGCGAGCAGCAGGGCGCGCGGCGGCGCGGCGCCACGGGCGAACCAGGCGCCGTCGCGCGTCTCCGGCCGCGCCTCGCCGAGGAAGTCCCGGGCGAGGCCGAGGAAGGCGCCGGTCGGGTCGGCGAAGCCGAAGCGGGCCAGCAGCGGCGAGGCGGCCGAGCGCAGCCCGTCCAGCAGCGCCTGCAGCTTCGCCTGCAAGGCGGCGGTGGTGAAGGCCTCGGGCACGGTGTCCGGCGAGAGCAGGTAGCGGTAGCGGAACAGCAGCTCGCGCTCGGCCTCGGACAGGGTGGTGGTGCCGTCGCCGACGAAGGCGAAGCGCCCGGAGGCGCGCAGCCCCGCCGCGGTCTCGCGCGAGAGGCGGGCGAGCTCGGCCTCCGGCGCCCCCTCGATGCCGGCCAGCAGCAGGGTGGTGGCGGTGCCGCTGCGCAGCTCGCCGAGCAGGAAGGCGGCGGCCGGGCTGCGTCCCTCCGGCAGGAAGCCGAGCAGGTCGGTGCGCAGCCCGAGGCCGAGGCCGAGGCCGGCGCCGAGCGTCGCCAGCAGGCCGAGCACCAGCAGCAGCCGCGTGGCGGGGCGGCGGCGCCGCGCCGCGCCGGCCCCGCCCCCCTCGGCGCCGGTGCTCACGGCTGCGGCGTCACCTGCATGCGGGAGACGCCGCCCTGGCCCTCGGTCTCGACCCGCAGGACCTGCGGGCCGCGGCCGGAGACCAGGATGCGCTGCACCGCCGCCCGGACGCGGAGCGAGCGCGGCACCAGGGTCATCTGCCAGGCCTCCTCCGGCCGGGCGGCGAAGCCGATCTCGTAGTGCCGCTGCAGCGCCGCGAGGTCGCCGGCGAGGGTGCCGCGGATCGCCTCGACCAGCGCGCGCATCTCGGGCTGGTCGTCGAGGTCGAATTCCTGGCGGATGCCGCGGTCCGGCCGCTCATAGACGAGGCGGTCGCCGGCGACCCGCAGCACCTCCTCGATCGGGCTGGTGGTGCGCTTCTCCAGCCGGTCCGGCGCCTGCCAGGCGAGGCGCCCCTCGCTCGGCAGCGGCAGGTCGAGCTCGGGGATGGCCTTGGTCTCGGTGAAGCGGGCCTCCGAGCGGGGGATGGCGGCGAAGCGGCGCAGCAGCGCGGCGAGGCCCAAGGGAGCGGCGGGGGCGGCCGGCTCGGCGGCGGCGGCCGGCCGGGCGAGCAGCGCCGGGACCAGAGCCGGGACCAGGGCCGGGGCCAGGAGCAGGCGGCGCCGCCTCACGCCGCGTCCCGCCGCCAGACATCGTAGAAGTTGAACCAGTTGTAGGGGTGCTCCCGGCAGACCGCCTCGAGGCGCGCGGCGTAGCGGCGGACCCGCTCGGCGACCGCCGCCGCGCGCCCCTCCCGGCCCGGCGGCAGGGGCTCGGCGAAGGGCTCGAAGCGCACCTCGTAGTGCCGCGGGCCGCGCCAGATCCCGAAGGCGAGCAGCACCGGCGCCTCGAGCACCGCCGCCAGCAGGTGCGGCCCGGTCGGCAGCGGCGCCGGGGCGCCGAGGAAGGGCACCTCCAGCACCCGCTCGGCGCGCGGCGCCCGGTCGGCCAGCAGCCCGACCAGCCCGCCGCGCTCGAGGCATTCCCGGGCCCGCAGCATCGCCTCGGCGGTGCCGAGCGGGATCACCGCGGCCTGCCGCGCCGCGCCGCCGAGCGCGTCGAACACCGCCTTCAGCCGCGCCGCATTGGCCTCGTGCATCATCACCGCGAGATCGACCGGGCAGCCGCGGTCGGCGACCAGGCGCAGCGCCTCGAAGCTGCCGAGATGCGCGCCGAGGATGACGCAGCCCTGGCCGGCGGCGATGCGCGCCTGCAGCGCCTCCAGCCCCCGCACCTCGATGCGGTAGCGCGCGGCCTCGCCGGTGACGAGGAAGGCGCGGTCGAGGATGGTGGAGGCGAAGGCGAAGTAGAGGCGGAACAGGTCGGGCAGGCGCGGCGCCCGGCCGAGGGCGCGCGCCAGATAGGCCCGCGCCGCGGCGCGCGGCCGCGGCGAGGCGGCGAGGAAGTAGAGCGCGATTGGGTAGAGCAGGAGGTGGCCCGGCCACCAGCCGACGCGGCGGACCAGCCAGACCATGAAGCGGGCCAGCGCCAGGCTGCCGCGCTCGCGGGCGGTGGTCCATTCCGGCGCCCCCGGCGGGGCGGCCTCGCCCGGCTTCAGCGTGGCGGACATGCGAACTCCCCGCTCAGCACCACGGTCCCGGCACAACGGCAGCGGAAGGCGAGGCGTTCCGGACCGGGCGCCGCGAGCTCGATCTCGACCGCCTGGCCGGGGGCGACGGGGGCGAGGAATTTCGCCCGCAGCAGCCGCCCGGCGCCGATCCCCGCCGCCTGCATCACCGCGTCGAGCAGCAGCACGCCCGGGACGATCGGCCGGCCGGGGAAATGCCCCGGCAGCGCCGGATGCCCCGGCGGCAGGGTGAAGCGGACCGGCGCCGCGCCCGCCGGCATCCCCTCGCCCTCCGCCATCAGCCCCCCTTCTGGGCGGCGTGGCGCATGGCGGCGAGCGCCGGATGCGAGAGCTTGCCGAGCCGGTCGCGCGGCAGGGCCGGCACCAGCAGCAGCGGCCGCGGCAGGAAGAGCGGCTCGACCGTCCGCCGCAGCGCCGCCAGGATCGCCTCGGCGGAGCGGCCGGGGGCGACGGCGAAGGCCATCAGCCGCGCCGCCGGATCGGCGGCGAGGTCCTCCGGCGCGACGAAGGCGCCGTCGACGACGCCCTCGACCTCCAGCAGGCGCCGGTTGAGGTCGGCGAGCGAGGCGCGCCTGCCGCCGAGCTTGATGACGTCGGCGCGGCGGCCGAGCAGGCGGACGCGGCCATCCGGCTGCGGCTCCAGCAGGTCGGCGAGCGCGACCTCGCCGAGGCCGGGGATGCGGGCCGAGTCCGGCCCGATCCCGACGCCGCGATAGGGCAGCCAGTCCGGCTCGTGCAGGCTGCGCCGGCTGGCCATGGAGCCGGCCTCGGTGGCGCCGTAGATCTCCAGCATCGGCGCCCCCCAGTCGCGCTCGACCGCCTCGGCGAGGCCGGGGCCGAGCGGCGCCGTCGCCGAGATGACGGCGGCGAGCAGCGCCGGGGCGCGGCCCTCGGCGAGCAGGGCGCGCAGGTGCAGCGGCGTCGTCACCAGCACCCGCGGCGCCGGGACGCCCTCCAGCGCGTCGAGCACGTCGTTGGGGAAGAAGCTGGCGCCGGCCTGGATCGCCACCGGCGCCCAGAGCGGCAGCATGATGGTGGTCTCGAAGCCGTACATGTGCTGCGGCGGCACGGTGGCGACGAGGCTGGCCGGCGCCGCCGGGTCGTCGAGGCCGAAGCGCTCGGCCGCCGCCTGCGCCGCGGCGACCAGCGCCTCCCAGGGCTTGCGGTGCTCGGTGGGCGCGCCGGTGGAGCCGGAGGTGAAGCCGATGGCGACCACCCGGCGGGCGGGGATGCGGGGCAGCGGCCCGGGCGCGGCGGCCTCCGGCGCCACCGCCGGCACCTGCAACACCGGCAGGCCGGGATCGCCGGCGACCGGCGCATCGGCCAGGACATAGGCGCCGGGATGCCGCTCGGCGAGCGCCCGCAGCCGCTCCGGCGCCGGATCGGCGTTCAGCAGCGTCGCATGGCCGCGCAGCAGCGCCGCGACGAAGCCGACCAGCATGCGGTCGCGCCCGGCGCAGACATTGATCGCCCGCGGCGCGGCGGCGGGCCCCTCGGCAGGCCCCTCGGCGCCCCCATCGGCGGGCAGGCGGCGGGCGAGCGCGGCGGCGGCGGCGAACAGGGCGCCGGCCGTGATCGCCCGGCCGTCCCGCCGGCAGATCACCGAGTCGGGCCGCCGGTCGGTCAGCGGCAGCGTCGCCTCAGGCGCCATGTCGCACCGGGGGCCGCACCAGGGGCCGCAGATGGGGCCGCAGAGGCCCGTGGCAGAGCCAGATGGCGCGCAGCGTGCCGAGCGGCGAGACCGGGCCGAGGCCGGGGAAGCGGCGGCGGCGCAGCGCATGCTCGCCGAGGAAGAGGCCGAGGCAGGCAAGCGGCTGCAGCCGGGCGAGCGGCCCGGCCCCGCCGAGGCCGGCGGCGGCGAGGAAGCCGAGCGCGAAGCCGCCGAGCAGCAGGGCCCAGAGCAGGGTCAGCCGCCGCGTGTAGCGCCCATCGGCATCCGGCATCCCGGCCGCGTCGCAGCGGGCGTAGCGCGAGACCAGCGGCTCGCGGCCCGGGCGCAGCGTCAGGCCGAAGCGGAGGCAGGCGAGAAGGTTGCCAAGGGCGGCGAGCAGCGCCGGCCCGGCCTGGCCGGCGAGGTCGAGCAGCGCCGCCCCGGCCGCGGCCTCCAGCCCGAGCAGCAGGAGGAGGGCGAGGAGCGCCCCGCCCGCGGCGGCCGGACCGCCCGCGGCGCCGCCCGTGCCGGCCCCGATGCCGGCCCCATTGCCGGCCCCATTGCCGGCCATGCCGTCACCGCGCCCGATGCGTCTCGATATACGCCGAGAGGCTGCGCAGCGAGGCGAAGATGCGGTGGTTGCGCTCATCGTCGGACCGCAGCTTCACGTCGTAGGTTTTCGAGACGGCGAGGGCGATCTCCAGCGCGTCGATCGAATCGAGGCCCAGCCCCTGGTTGAACAGCGGCGCCTCCGGCGCGATCTCCTCCGGCGCCACCTCGAGCGACAGGACGGAGACGATCAGCCGGGCGAGATCGAGTTCCTGCGGCAGCAGCGCGGCGGGCGCGGCGATGGTCTCGGATGCGGGAGCGCCGGATGTCATGGAACCGATATCACCTCGAATTCTGGATCGCCGCCCTGCTTGCATCACGGCCAGTTTCTCGATCGTTATCAGAACCTTGGACGGTCTGACAAGGACGGTTCCGCGCCGGCGCCGAAAGCCGGCCCGCGCCCCTGTGCCCGCCCCGCCGCGCCCGGTCCGTGCGCCGGCGCACGGCGCCGTCACGCGGGCGGCGCGGCCGGACCCACGGCCCCCCGCCGCTCCGCCCGCAGCAGCATGTTGGGCAGCGGCGTGCCGGCCCAGCAGGGCGTGACGGTGACGCCGAAGCCGGCCTCCTCCAGCAGGTGGCGCAGCGCCGGCAGCGGCAGCGGACGGATCTCGACGCCGTCGCCGCGCACCCGCCGCCCGAGCCGCTCCATGGCGAAGCCGAGGCGGGCGCGCCAGCCGAGGGACGGATCGAAGGCGCGGATCAGGATGCGCCGGCGCGCCGCCGCGGCGACCCGGGCGAGCAGCGCCCGCTGCGCCGGCTCGGGCATCTGCAGCAGCACGTCGATGAGCAGCACCGTGTCGCAGGCAGGCACCGGGGCGGTGGCGAGGTCGGCCTGCTCGAAGCGCGCCGGCAGGCCGGCCGCGGCCTGGCGCGCCTCGGCGATCTTGCCCGGGTTGCGGTCGAGCCCGACCAGGCGCTCGGCCGCGCCGGCGAGGAGCAGCGCCAGGCCGAGCTGGCCGCGGCCGCAGCCGCAATCGACCACCGCGCCGAAGGGCGTGGCGGCGCCGAGGGCGAGGATCGCCGCGCTCGCCGGGTCGCGCCGTAGCTTGCCGCGCACGAAGCCGCGGGCGAAGCGCGAGGCGCCGGCATAGCGCGCGGCCACCTGCCCGGCGATCGCCGCGAGCGCGGCGGCCGGGAGGGGGCGGAGGGCAGCGCCCGGGGCCTCGGCGGGCAACGTCACGGCGCCCCGTCGGGGCCCGTCGGGCGCTGCGCGACATAGGCGCGGAACAGGCCGAACTGCGCCTCGCAGCCGACGCCGCGGAACCCCGCCTGGCGCAGCGCATCGAGGATGGCGGCGGGCGGCACGCAATGGTCGATCGTGTCCCAGTAGTACTGCATCAGCCGCCGCGCCCCCTCGCCGCCCCGCCGGCCGCCGCCGAGCCGGGCGCTGACCGCCGGCACGACGCGCCCGAGATAGAACCGCGCCGCGGCATAGGCGAGGCGTCCCTCCGGCCGCGCGATCTCGAGCAGCAGCAGCCGGCCGCCGGGCCGCAGCACGCGGCGGTACTCGGCGAAGGCGACGGGCAGCGAGGCGACGTGCCGCAGCGCGTAGCCCATGCTGAGGAAATCGAAGGCCGCATCGCCGAGGGGCAGCGCCTCGGCGCGGCCGGCGACGAGGCGGATCGGCAGGCCGCGCCGCGCCTGCCGCAGCATCTCGGGGCTGAGATCGAGGCCGGTGACCTCGCCCCGGCCGCCGAGGACCCGCAGCGCCTCCCGCGCCACCAGCCCGGTGCCGACCGCGACGTCGAGCACCCGGTCGCCCGGCCGCAGCCCGGCGCGCCGCAGCGCCTGCCGCCGGTACCAGCCGCCCGAGCCGAAGGAGCAGGCGGCGTTGATGCGGTCGTAGACATCGGCCGTCTCGGCGAAGAGGCGGCGCACGAAGGGATCGCGCTCGGCGGCCGTGCCATAGAAGCGGGTGAGCGGCGGATGCGGCGCTGCCGGGCCAGGCTCCGTCATCGTGCCCGCGTCATCCTGCCTGCGTCATCGTGGTGCTGCGGCTCCTGCGCGGGACGGCGGAATCCCCGGACGCGCGAGGCGGTTTTGCCACTTCACCTCGCGGGGCCGCGAAACTACGCTGCGGGCCCAGACGAGGCAATAATGCAACCAACCGGCCCGCGCCCCACTGGTCCGCGCCCCACCGGCCTCTCCTCGATCGGCCCCTCCCCGACCGGTCCTGCCTCGACCGACACCCTCGCGACCGGCGCCGGCACGGCCCCGGCGGCGGGCCGGGCGAAGGGCCTCGCGGCGCTCTATTACGGCATCGCCTTCCATCTCTGCCTGCTCGTCTTCGGGCTGACCAGCCTGGCCTGGAGCCTGCCCGCCGGCCTGCTGCACCGACTGCTGCCGCGGCGCTGGGGCGAGCCGCTCGGCCAGGCGGCGATCGCCACCGGCTTCCGCTTCTTCCTCGGCGTCATGCGGCTGACCGGCGTGCTGCGCGCCGACCTCTCGGCGCTCGACGCGCTGCGGCGGGAGGGCGGGCTGGTCATCGCCGCCAATCACCCGACCATGCTGGATGCGGTGCTGCTGGTCTCGCGCCTGCCGCGCGCCGTCTGCATCACCAAGGCGTCGCTCTGGACCAACCCCTTCCTCGGCGGCGGCATCCGCCTCGCCGGCTACGTCCCGAACGACGCGCCGCTCGGCATGATCCGCCGCGCCGCGACGGCGGTGCAGGGCGGCCGGCAGCTCATGATCTTCCCGGAAGGCTCGCGCACGCGGCAGGCGCCGGTCGATGCCTTCCACCGCAGCTTCGCGGTCATCGCCCGGGCCACCCGGGCGCCGGTGCAGACGGTGCTGATCGAGGCCGAGAGCCCCTATCTGCGCAAGGGCTGGCCGCTGTTCCGCCGCCCCGCCCTGCCGCTCGTCTTCCGCGTCCGGCTCGGCCGGCGCTTCGAGCCGGTGGCCGATCCCGACCGCTTCGTCGCCCGGCTCGAGAGCCATGTCCGCGCCGAGCTCGGCGGAGGATGACGCGGCCGATGCCGGCCCCGCGCCCGCTGGTCCTGATCCCGAGCTACAACACCGGGCCGCTGGTGCTGCGCACGGTGCGGCAGGCGCGCGCCGCCTGGAGCCCGGTCTGGGTGGTGGTGGACGGCAGCACCGATGGCAGCGGGGCGTTGCTCGAGAACCTCGCCCGCGGCGATCCCGGGCTGCGGGTGATCCGGCTGCCGGCCAACCGCGGCAAGGGCGCGGCGGTGCTGGAGGGGCTGCGCGCGGCGCTCGCCGAGGGCTTCACCCATGCGCTCGTCATGGATGCCGACGGGCAGCATCCGGCGGACTGCATCCCGGCGATGCTCGCCGCCTCGCGCGCCGCGCCGGCGGCGATGATCCTCGGCGACCCGCGCTTCGGGCCGGAGGCGCCGCTGGTCCGGCTGCATGGCCGGCGGATCTCCAACTGGTGGGCGCGCGTCGAGACGCTCGGCGGCGGCATCGGCGACGTGCTCTTCGGCTTCCGCGTCTACCCGATCGCGCCGCTGGTCGGGATCATGCGGCAGAGCCGCTGGATGCGGCATTTCGACTTCGACCCAGAAGCGGCGGTGCGGCTCTCCTGGCTGGGCGTGCCGGCCATCAACCGGCCGGTCCCCTGCCGCTACCTGCGGCCGGAGGAGGGCGGCGTCTCGCACTTCCACTACCTGCGCGACAATCTCCGCCTCACCTGGATGCATGCGCGGCTGGTGCTCGGCATGCTGCGGCGCGCGCCCCGGCTGCTCAGGCGTCGCCGGCTGCGGCGTCGCGCGGCACCGCCTGCCGCAGCGACACCGCGCTGAGGCCGCGCCGGGCGAGCGCCTCGAGCAGCGCCGGCAGCACCGCGAGGGCCGGCGTCCCGCGCCGGCCCGGCCGGTCGTGCAGCACCAGGATGTCGCCCTCCCCGAGATTGCGCAGGAGGCGGGCGATCACCCGCTCCGGCCGGGCGCAGGCCGTGTCGTAGCCGCGCCGCGTCCAGGTGACGAGGCGGAGGCCGGCGCGCCAGAGCACCGGGTCGAGCAGCGGGCTGCGGATGCCGGCCGGCGGGCGGAAGAAGCGCGGCGCCTCGCCGGCGGCCGCGGCGATCGCCGCCTGCGCCTGGGCGATCTCCCGCCGCATCGCCCCCGGCCCCCAGGCGCCGAAGCTCAGCGGATGCGAATGGGTGTGGTTCTCGACGCTGTGGCCGCGCGCCCGGATCTCCCGCACCAGGGCGGGATGCCGCTCGGCGAGATGGCCGAGGACGAAGAAGCTGGCCTTGGCGCCGTGCCGGTCCAGCAGGTCGAGGATGCGCGGCGTCACCGCCGGGTCGGGGCCGTCGTCGAAGGTGAGGGCCACGGGCCGCGTCGCGGGGTCGCGCGCCGGCGGCAGGCGGGTGAGGTTCGGGCCGAGCAGGGCGCTGCGCGGCCGCATGCCGAGGCCGAGCAGGGCATGGTTGCCGAGCAGCAGCCCGGCGAGGCCCGGCCAGTCCTGCGGCGAGGCCAGGCCGGCGCCGAGCGCCAGGGCATGCACGAGCAGGGAGGCGCGGATGGCCGGCGCCGGGCGCCAGCCCGCGCCCGCCTCCCAGGCGGCGCCGAGCCCGCCCGGCAGCGGCGCGCCGGCCCTGGCCTCCAGCGCCGCCGCGGCGGCCCCGGGGCCGGGTTCGGTCCCCGGCGGAAGAAGGCGGAGGGGACGCACCGCGCTGACTGCTCCTCGATCCCTGACGCCCCAGGGCCCCGAGGCCTGGAGCAGATCCCGATCGGGTGGACTCACCTGATCGGGTGAAGATGCCCTGAAAACAAAGCCTGGGGCGCTTCTCCTGAACCGGTGTTCAGGGGAGGCGCCCTAGCAGCCCAGGACCATCCGGGCGCCCGCCGCCGTTACACCATGATGATGGCGATCGGAAAGCGGCGGTTCCGCGGCGCCGGCCTCAGCCGCGCTCCGCCCCCAGGGCCTCCGGCATCGCCGGGCCGAGCCCGATCCGGCGCAGCGCGGTCAGCGCGTGATAGGCCGCCTTGAAGGCCAGCACCGGCAGCTCCGCCCGCAGGCTGCCGCGCAGGTTGCCGGCCAGCATGTTCACCACCCCGTCCCGCATCCAGAAGAAATTCGAGGGGGCGAGGAACATCGAGCGCAGCACCGGGTCGTTCACCCGGTAGATCAGCCAGCTGATGCGGTCCATGGCGGCGGCGAGGTCGCGGTTGGTCCGCCGCGCCAGGGCCCGGCCGCGCGCCGGGTCGTCGAGCCAGGCATCGGCGGCCTGCGCCCCGAGCTCGCCGGCGGTCATCGCCATCAGCACGCCGGTCGAGAACATCGGGTCGACGAAGCCATAGGCGTCGCCGATCATGAGGAAGCCGTCGCCGGTCCCGACGCGGGCGCGGTAGCTGTAATTCGCCGTGCTGAAGACCTCGGAGGCCAGGCGGGCGCCGCGCATGCGGGCCGCGACGGTGGGGCTGGCGGCGATGCGCGCCATGAGCAGCTCGGCCGGGGTGCCGCTGCGGCCCTTCCAGGCGCTCTGGTTGCCGACGAAGCCGACGCTGGTGACGCCCCCCTGCAACGGGATGATCCAGAACCAGCCATCCTCGGCGAGGTGGATGCTGATATAGCCCTCGAACTCCGCCTCCCGCCGCGCGACGCCCTCGAAATGCGCATAGGCGGCGGCGGTGTTGTTGTACCTGTTCGCGCTCTTCACCCGCATGCGGCTGGCGAGGAAGGTGTCGCGGCCGGAGGCGTCCAGCACGTAGCGGGCCGCGACGGCGAGGGGCGTGCCATCCTCCCGGCGCGCCCGGACCACCGCCCTCTCCTCCATGCCCTCCCCCGTCCCCTCTGGGGCGAAGTCGATGCCGGTCGCCTGGGTGCGCTGCAGGGCCTGGGCGCCGCGGCGCGCGGCATTCTCGAACAGGATGTGGTCGAACTCGGCGCGCTTCACCTGCCAGGCGAAGGTCCGGTCCCGGTCGAGGGCGCGGGCGAAGGGGAAGGCCTGGCTGCGGCCGGTGCGGTCGGAGACGAACTCGGCCCCCGGCTTGTGCACGCCGATGCGGCCGATCTCGGGCAGCACGCCGAGGCGCTCGAGGATGTCGAGGTTGCGCGGCAGCAGGCTCTCGCCGATGTGGAAGCGGGGATGCGCCTCCTTCTCGAGCAGCACCACCGCCCGGCCCCGCATCGCCAGCATCGCCGCCGCGGTCGATCCCGCCGGCCCGCCGCCGATGACGACGACATCGGCGGCGAGGCGGTCCGGCCCCGCCTCCGGCGCCGCGTCGGTCACGGCGTCATCGTTGCATCGGTGCGCATGCCGGAGTCTCCCCCGGCGGCCCGGCCATGGTCAAGCGGCCGGCGCGGCCCGCCGCTCCTTCATGGCGAAGACGCCGCTGACCCGGGCCACCCGCTTGCCGTCGGCCAGCATCTCCCCCTCGGTGAAGGCGATGCTGCGGCCGAGGCGGGTCACCCGGGCGCGGGTCTCGAGCCAGCAGCCCTCCTTCGGCGGGCCGATGAAATCGACCGAGAGCGTCACGGTCGAGAGCGCGGCGCGCGGCAGCCCGGCCCGCTCCCGCGCGACGGCCACGGCATGCACCAAAGCGAGGTCGGCGAGGCTGGCGACGAAGCCGCCATGCGCGCCGCCCATCGAGTTGCTGTGCCGGTGCTGCACCCGGATGCCGAGCGCGGTGTAGTCCTCGGCCCGGTGCGAGAAGAAGGGCCCGAGCGCCTGGGCATAGGGGCCGCCATGGCTCGCCGGCACGAAGCCGGGCGGCGTCTCGGGGGCGAGGCTGGCGGGCTGGTCCATTCCGGGATCCGTGCGGTTGTGCGCCGCACACTCGCCCGGCCGGGCGGCGCGGTCCAGGGGGCGGCGCGGGCGGGCGCACCCCTTCCCTTCCGGGCGCGGCCGCGCGAAGGTCCCGCCGCGCCGCGAGGATGGCGGCCCAGATAGGGAGGGAAAGCCTGCGTGTTCACCCACATCATGATCGGCAGCAACGACATCGCCCGGTCGAAGGCCTTCTACGACGCCCTGTTCGCGGCGATCGGCGGCAAGCCCGGCACGGTCGATCCGAAGGGGCGCCTGATCTACGTGCATAACGGCGGGCGCTTCATGCTCACCCCGCCGATCGACGGCAAGGCGGCCACCCATGCCAATGGCGGCACGATCGGCTTCGCCATGGCGAGCCCGGCCGAGGCGGATGCCTGGCACGCGGCGGGGGTCGCGCATGGCGGCACCGCGATCGAGGATCCGCCCGGCGTGCGCGAGGGCGCCTCGGGCAAGCTCTACCTCGCCTATCTGCGGGACCCGGACGGCAACAAGCTCTGCGGCCTGCACCGGATGGGCTGATCCCGGCGACACCGCCGCGCAGCGTCGCGGGGGCCCCGTGATCCGCGCCTGATCGAGCGGGCGTCCCAGCCTGCCGCGGCGACCCCGCGGCAGGTCAGGCCGCGGGGTCGATCCGCCGGACGATGGCCCAGGCGCGCTCGGCCATCTCCCGGTAGCGATGGCGGTAGCCGATGGCCCGCGGATCGGCGGCATTGCCGTCGA
Source organism: Roseicella frigidaeris (assembly GCF_003258945.1). Lineage (GTDB taxonomy): Bacteria > Pseudomonadota > Alphaproteobacteria > Acetobacterales > Acetobacteraceae > Paracraurococcus > Paracraurococcus frigidaeris. Next base: position 155,216 of record NZ_QLIX01000010.1, read on the forward strand.
GCGCCCGCCGCCACACCCCGGCGACGATGGAGGCGAGGCGGAACATCGAGAAGACGACGAAGACATCGAGCGCCGCCGGCACCGGCCGGCGCATCAGCGCGCTGTAGCGGGCGACGAATTCCCGCTCGTCCGGGATGCCGGTGCCGGCGAGGTCGAGCCCGGCGACGCCCGTCACCCCCTCCGGCCCCGGGTCGAAATGGTAGGTGAGGCAGCAATAGCCGAGATCGGCCAGCGGATGGCCGATCGTCGCCAGCTCCCAGTCCAGCACCGCGACGATGCGCGGCTCGGTCGGGTGGATGATGAGGTTGCCGAGCCGGTAGTCGCCATGCGCGATGGTCGCCGGCTCCTCCGGCGGCAGGTTCGCCGCCAGCCAGGCGCCGAGCCGGTCCATCTCCGGCATCTCCTCGACCTTGGCCGCCTGCCATTGCCGCACCCAGAGATCGACCTGGCGCGGCATGTAGCCCTCGGGCCGGCCGAAGCCCTCCAGCCCGGCGGCGCGCCAGTCCACCCGGTGCAGCGCGGCCAGCACGCGCGCCATGTCCTCGTAGATCGCGGCGCGCTCGGCGGGGGGGGCTGCCATCGGCACGCGGTCGAAGAAGATGCGGCCCGGCACGTGGTCCATGACGAAGAAGACCGTGCCGATGACGCCCTCGTCCTCGACCAGGAGGCGCGCCCGCGGCACCGGCACCTCGCTGCCCTCGAGGGCGCGGAGGATGCGGTATTCCCGCTCCACCGCATGCGCCCGCGGCAGCAGCTTGCCGGGCGGCTTCTTGCGCAGCACGTAGTCGCCGGCGCGGGTCGCGACATGGAAGGTCGGGTTGGACTGCCCGCCCTGGAACTGCCGCACCTCGATCGGCCCGTCGAAGCCGGGCAGGTGCTGCGCCAGGTGGCGCGCCAGCGCCGCCTCGTCGAAGCGGTGCCGCTCCAGCACCGGCACCAGCTCCGGCCGGCCGTCGAGCGGCGGGCCGGCGGCGGCTGCGGCCGCGTCCGCGGGCATGGCCTACTCCGCTGCCTGCGCCTCGGTCCTCGGCGGCTTGTACTGCGAGAGCTCCATGCGGGCGAGCTGGTCGCGATGCACCTCGTCCGGCCCGTCCACGATGCGCAGCGTGCGGGCGTAGCGACACATCTCGGCGAGGCCGAAATCGCTGGTGACGCCGCCGCCGCCATGCGCCTGGATGGCGATGTCCACCACCTGGCAGGCCATGTTCGCCGCCGCCACCTTGATGGCCGCGATGTCCTTGCGCGCCACCTTGTTGCCCACCGTGTCCATGCGCCAGGCGGCGTGCAGCGTCAGCAGCCGGCACTGGTCGATCATGATCCGGGCATTGGCGATGCGCTCGCGCATCACCCCCTGCTCGGCCAGCGGCTTGCCGAAGGGCCGCCGCTCCAGCGCCCGGCGGCAGGTCTTCTCCAGCGCCCGCTCCGCCATGCCGATGGCGCGCATGCAGTGATGGATGCGCCCCGGGCCGAGCCGCCCCTGGGCGATCTCGAAGCCGCGGCCCTCGCCGAGCAGGATGTTCGAGGCCGGCACGCGCATGTTCTCGAAGCGCAGCTCGGCATGGCCGTGCGGCGCGTCGTCGAAGCCGAAGACCGGCAGGTGGCGCACGATGGTCAGGCCCGGCGTGTCGCGCGGCACCAGGATCATCGATTGCTGGCGGTGCCGGTCCGGGCTGTCGGGCGCGGTCTTGCCCATGACGATGAAGACGGCGCAGCGCGGGTCGAGCGCGCCGGAGGACCACCATTTGCGGCCGTTGATGACGTAGTGGTCGCCGTCGCGGAGGATGCGGGTCTGGATGTTGGTGGCGTCCGAGGAGGCGACGTCCGGCTCGGTCATGGCGAAGCAGGAGCGGATCTCGCCCTCGAGCAGCGGCTTCAGCCAGCGCTCCTTGTGCTCGGAGGTGCCGTAGCGCTCGATCGTCTCCATGTTGCCGGTATCGGGCGCGGAGCAGTTGAACACCTCGGAGGACCAGCCGACGCGGCCCATGATCTCGGCGAGCGGCGCGTATTCCAGGTTGGTCAGCCCGGCGCCATGCTCGGATTCGGGCAGGAACAGGTTCCACAGCCCGGCCTCGCGCGCCTTCGGCTTCAGCGCCTCGACGATCGGCACCGGCTGCCAGCGGTCCTTGGCCTCGGCCATCTGCTGCCGGTGGACCTGCTCGTTCGGGTAGATGTGCTCGTCGAAGAAGGCGAGGAGGCGGGCGCGCAGCTGCTCGACCTTCTCCGGAAACGCGAAGTCCATGACGTTCTCCCCAACCGTGCCACCGTTCTGGCCGGCAGCCTGACTCAGCGAGGGCGGGGCGGCAAGCGGCCCCTTGCCTTGCGCCGCCGGGCCGGCCAGCCTCCCGGCGAAGCGGGAGGATGGGATCGATGCGCGCCGTGCTGTGCCGGGAATTCGGACCGCCCTCCAGCCTCGTCCTCGGCGAGGCGCCGGCGCCGCGGCCGGGCCCGGGCGAGGTGCTGATCCGGGTCGAGGCGGCGGCGGCGAACTTCCCCGACACCCTCATCATCCAGGGCCGCTACCAGGCGCGGCCGCCCTTCCCCTTCGCCCCCGGCGGCGAGGTGGCGGGCAGCGTCGCGGCGCTCGGCCCGGGCGTCGCCGGCCCCGCCCCCGGCACGCGGGTGCTGGCGATGACCGGGCATGGCGGCTTCGCCGAGCTGGCGGTGGCGCCCGAGGGCAATGTCGTCGCCCTGCCGGACGCGATCGATGCCACGACCGGCGCCGCCCTCTCCTACGCCTATGGCACGGTGCTGCACGCGCTGCGCGACCGCGCCCGGCTGCGGGCCGGCGAGACGGTGCTGGTGCTCGGCGCCGGCGGCGGCGCCGGCCTGGCGGCGGTGCAGGTGGCGCGGCTGATGGGCGCGCGGGTGATCGCCGCCGCCTCCCCGGCCAAGCACGCGGCCTGCCGCGCCGCCGGCGCCGAGGCGGTGATCGACTACACCGCCGAGGGCTGGCGCGAGGCGCTGAAGCCGCTGGCGCCCGAGGGCGTCGAGGTGATCTTCGACACCGTCGGCGGCCCCTATGCCGAGCCGGCGCTGCGCAGCATCGCCTGGGGCGGGCGCTACCTCGTCGTCGGCTTCGCCGCCGGCGACATCCCGCGCCTGCCCTTCAACCTGGCCCTGCTGAAGGGCTGCGACATCCTCGGCGTCTTCTACGGCAATGCGGTCAAGCGCGACCCGGCGGCGAACCGGGCGCTGATGGCGCAGCTCTTCGACTGGATCGCCGCCGGCGCGCTGCGCCCGGCCATCGCCGAGACCTGGCCGCTGGAGCGCGCGCCGGAGGCCCTGCAGGCGCTGCTGGAGCGGCGGGTGACCGGCAAGATCGTGCTGGTGGTGTGATGCCAGGCGCGCGAAGGTTTCACCTTCGCGCGCCCCCTCAATCGCCGGGCGCTGCCTCCGGCAGCTTGGCTTCGCGCCGTCGCGCCGTCAGGCGCGCCTAGCGGCGCGACGCGCGGCGCCCATTCGGGGGCTCGGCCCTGCGGGCCGCAGGTTGGAATTGCGTGCGCCGGGGCCGATCCCGCCGCTCACCCGCGGACGATCAGCCCGTCCACCGCCAGGATGCGGCTGCCGGCGCAGATCAGCGGGTTGACGTCGATCTCGGCGATCCGCTCGCGCTGGTCGGCGGCGAGCTCGCCGACGCGGCGGATGATCGCCGCCAGCGCCGCCTCGTCGACCGGCGGCAGGCCGCGGAAGCCCCGCAGCAGCCGGTATCCCTTCAGGCGCCGCAGCATCGCCCGCGCCTCGGCCTCGCCCACCGGGGCGAGCGCCGTCGCGCTGTCGCGCAGCAGCTCCACCAGGATGCCGCCGAGCCCGACCACCACCATCGGCCCGAAGAGCGGGTCGCGCCGGGCGCCGACCACGATCTCGATCCCCTGCGGCACCATGGGCTGCACCAGCACGCCGTTGATCCGCGCCCCCGGCGCGGCGCGCGCGGCATTGGCCAGCACCGCCGCATGCGCCGCCCGCACCGCCGCGGCATCGGCGAGGCCGAGGCGGATGACGCCGGCCTCGGTCTTGTGCGGGATGTCGGGCGATTCGACCTTCAGCGCCACCGGATAGCCGAGCGAAGCCGCGGCGGCGACGGCCGCCTCGGCATCGGCCGCCAGCCGCTCCTCCACCACCGGCACGCCATAGGCGGCGAGCACCGATTTCGCCTCGCGCTCGGTGAGCGTGGGCCCCGCCGCGTCGAGCAGCGCGGCGGCGCGCGCGGCGGCCTCGGGCGGGGCCAGGCGCGTCGCCGGATCGGGCGCCGCCGCCCCTTGCGTCGCCCGGCGCTCGGCGCGCGCCTGCCAGGCGGCGAGGGCGGCGAAGCAGCGATCCATGGAGCGGAACAGCGCCACCTGCGGATTGGCCTCGGCGGCGCGGGCGCCCGGCCCCTCCAGCCATTCCGTCAGCCAGACCACCGCCGCCGCCTTGCCATGCGCCGCCGCCAGCTCGCCGAGCAGGGCGAAGCGCGGCGTGGCGAATTCATAGGCATAGCCGTTCGGCAGGATCACCGCGCCATAGGCGGGATCGGCGCAGAGCGCCTCGGCACAGGCGCGGAGCGAGTCCGGGTCGTTCAGCACCTGCGCGGTGATGTCGACCGGGTTGCGGCTGGAGCCGAATTCCGGGATGCGCGCGGCGAGCACCGCCTGCGCCGCCTCGCCCGGCTGCGGCAGCGTGACGCCATGCGCCTCCGCCTTGTCGGCCGCCATGATGGCGGCGCCGCCCGAGGTGGAGACCACCGCGACGCCGGGCGCCCGGCAGGGCGGCGCCTTGGCGAGGAAGGCCGCGGTCTCGAGCAGCGCGTCGAACTGCTCCACCATCACCACGCCGGCGCGCTCGAAGGCGGCGCGGTAGGCGGCGTCCGAGCCGGCCAGCGAGCCGGTATGCGACAGCGCCGCCGCCGCCCCCTGCTCGCCCGTCGCCAGCTTGAAGACGGCGAGCGGCTTGTCCGCCGCCCAGGCGATCTCGGCCGCCTCGACCAGCCGGCGCGGCTCGGCCATGCCCTCGAAGACGCAGGCGATGGCGGCGCAGCCGGGATCCTCGGCCAGCAGGGCGACGCCATCGGCGACATCGAGATCGGCGGAATTGCCGAAGGCGAGGACGCGGCCGATGGCGACGCCGCGCTCGACGCCCTGCGCCAGGGCGAAGCCGAGATTGCCGGACTGGCTGACGATGCCGATGGCCGGCCGATCGGGCGGCGCTGCCGGGCGCGGCACGGCGGCGAAGCTGATGGTGGCGCCCGAGGCGTAGTCCAGCATGCCGATGCAATTCGGCCCGATGAGCCGGACGCCGCCCTCCCGCGCCATGGCGGCGATGCGCGCCTGCAAGGCGACGCGCTCCGGCCGGCCGGTCTCGGCGAAGCCGGCGGCGTAGAGGATGGCGGCGCCGACCCCGGCCTCGACGCAGTCGCGCACCACCCCCTCCACCGCCTCCATCGGCGCGGCGCAGACGACGAGGTCCGGCACCTCGGGCAGCGCTGCGATGGCGGCGTGGCAGGGCTGGTCGCCGAGCCGCTGGTAGCGGCTGTTCACCAGGTGCAGCCGGCCCGCATAGCCGGCGAGGTTGCGCTGCGTGCGCTCGCCGAAGGAGCCGGCGCGCTCCGAGGCGCCGATGATGGCGATGCTGCGCGGATGCAGCAGGCGGCCGAGCGCGGCGGCGCGGGCGAGCGGGCGGGGGCCGGTGGGCAAGGCGGGACTCCTCACGCGGGCAGGATGCGGCGGCGCTGCAATTCCGCCAGCCATTCGTCGAGCATCACGGCGCTGTCGATGCAATCGCCGAAGCCGGCCTGGCGGATGGCGATGGTCGAGAGGATGGAGGCGGTCTGGCCCGGCCGGGCGAAGGCGAAATCGGCGAATTGCCAGGAGCCGCCGATGAGCTGCTCCAGCGTCCAGGGCGCCAGGCCGTGCCGCACCGCGATGCGCTGCCAGACCGGGCCCTTGTCGCCCATCAGCACGGCGAGCGACATCGGATGCGGCGCCCCCATCTCCAGGCCGAAGCGCCGCGCCACCAGCGGGAACAGGTCCTGCCAGAGGAAGACATCGCCATTGGTGACGTTGAAGGTGCGGTTGGCCGCGCCCTCCGCCCCCGCTGCCCAGAACATCGCGCGCGCCAGCAGCCGCACATCCGTCGCCTCGGTGTAGCGCGCCCCGGCGCCGGGCCAGACCAGCGGCACGCCGAGCTCGCGGCTGATGGCGGCGTAGCAGCCGATGGCCGAGAGCAGGTTCATGGAGCTGCCGAGGGCGAAGCCGATCAGCGCCTGCGGCCGGACGATGGTGAAGGACCAGCTGGCGCGGGCCTGCCGCTCGCGCACCAGATCCTCCTGCGCCCAGTAGAAATTCGGGTGGATGTGGCGCGGCGCGCTTTCCTTGCCCGGGATCGGCATCTGGCCGAGATGCACGCCATAGGCCTTGGTGCCCTGCAGCAGCGAGAGGTGCCGCAGCCCGGGATTGCCCGGTTCCAGCGCATCGAGCAGGTTGCGCAGCATGGCGGCGTTGGTGGCGATCTGGTCCGCCTCCAGCCAGCCGCGGCCGAGATCGGGCTTCTCGTAGAGCGCGCCGTAGACGATGCGCCCGATGTCGCGCAGCGGCGCCAGCGCCGCGCGGCAGGCCTCGGCATCGGTGAGATCGACCGAGAGGAAGCGCGCCCGGGTCTCGAATTCCGGCTGGCGCCGGGCCAGGGCGATGATGTCCCAGCCCGCCGCCTCGTACTCCGCCAGCGCCGCCCGACCGACCAGGCCGAGGGCGCCGGCGATGAGCACCGTGCCTGTCATGCCGAGCGCAGGCCGGCTTCGCCGCCCTGCCCCTCGGATGCCGGGCGCCACGCATCCGCGTGGCTTGGCTTCGCCACGCTTGCGGCGGCGCCCATTCGGGCGCTCGGCCCTGCGGGCCGCGGGCCGGAGGCTCGCGCGCCCGGCCTCACGGCCGCCCGCCGCTGACGACGAGGGTCTGGCCGGTGACGTAATTCGATTCCGGGATGCAGAACAGATAGACCGAGCCGGCGGCCTCCTCCGGCCGGCCGCCGCGGCCGAGCGGAATCATCTTCTCCGCCGTCTGCAGCACCTCCGGCCGCACGCCGACCGGGATCTCGCGGCCGGAGATGTCGATGCTGGCGCCGCCATGCGCCGGCGCCTCGGTCAGCCGCGTCATGATCAGGCCGAAGGCGACGGCGTTGACGTTCACCTTGTAGCGCCCCCACTCCTTCGCCATGGCCCGCGTCAGGCCCTGGATGCCGGCCTTGGCGGTGGAGTAGTTCGCCTGCCCGGCATTGCCGAAGACGCCGGAGGTGGAGGAGATGTTCACCACCTTGCGGAACACCTCCCGCCCCTCCTCGGCCTCCCGCCGCGCCGCCTCGCGGATGAAGCGCTGCGCCGCGCGCATGATGCGGAAGGGGGCCGTCAGATGCACGTCGAGGATGGCGTACCACTGCTCGTCCGTCATCTTCTGGATGACGTTGTCCCAGGTATAGCCGGCATTGTTGACGATGATATCGAGCCCGCCCCAGCTATCGATGCCGGCGGCGACGAAGCGCTCGGCGAAGCCCTCCTTGGTCACGTCGCCGTTGCAGGCGATGGCCTCGCCGCCCATCGCCTTGATCTCGGCCGCGGTCTCGTTGCCCGGCGCGTCATCGAGGTCGTTGACCACGACGCGCGCGCCCTCGCTGGCCAGCTTGAGGGCGATCTGCCGCCCGATGCCGCGCCCCGAGCCCGAGACCAGCGCCACCTTCCCCTCGAGCGTCCCTGCCATCTCCGATCCTCCGTCCTCTCGGTCTCATACTCGTTGCCGGACGCCTGGCCCGCAGCCGGCCGAGCGCCCGAACGGGCGCCGCGGCTCATGCCGCGCAGCCAAGCTGCCGCGGGCAGCGCCGGCGACTGAGGGCAGCGATGGGTCACCATCGCTGCACACCTCCATCAGCGCCCGGTCCAGCGGGGCGCGCGCTTCTCGATGAAGGCGCGCGGGCCTTCCTTGAAGTCCTCGGTGGCCCGCACGCGCCCGCTGGCCTCGCGGCTCACCGTCCAGAGCTCGGCCTCCGGCAGGTCGGCGGCGCGGCGCGCCACGCCGAGGCTCTCGCGCACCGCGATCGGGGCATTGGCGGTGACGCGATGCGCCAGGTCGAGCGCGACCGGCATCACCTCATTGGCCGGCACCGCGGCGTTGATCAGGCCGAATTGCGCCGCCTGCGTCGCCGGGATCGGCTCGCCCGTCGCGATCATCTGCAGGGCGATCGCCTTCGGCAGGGCGCGCGGCAGGCGGAAGACGCCGCCGGCGCCGGCGACCAGGCTGCGCTTCACCTCCGGCAGGCCGAGATTGGCATGCTCGGCCGCGACCGCGAGATCGCAGGAGAGCAGCAGCTCCAGCCCGCCGGCCAGCGCATGGGACTGCGCCGCGGCGATCCAGAGCTTGCTGCGCTGCGCCCGCACGAAGCCGCCGAAGCCGCCCTTCTCGGTGGCGAGGCTGGCGCTGTTGCCGGCCGCCACCTCCTTCAGGTCGGCGCCGGCGCAGAAGGCGTGCTGCCCGGCGCCGGTGAGGATGGCGACCCAGAGATCGGGATCCGCCTCGACCCGCTCCACCGCCGCCTCCAGCCCGGCGGCGACGGCGCCGTTGACGGCGTTGCGCGCCTCGGGCCGGTTGATGGTGACGAGGGCGATATGCGGCGCGGTGACCTCGAAGAGAACGGCGTCGGGCATCAGGCGGGGCTCCAATCCTGCAATCCATCCGCGGCGGGGCGCAGCACCCCCGGCGCGCCGATCGGCGTGCGGTCGGCGCGCTTGAGCAGGGCGATGGTCGCCGCATCGCTGCCCGGCACGCGGCCGAGGGCGCGGCGGCCATCGCCGGTGCGCAGGATCACCACGCCATGATGCGGCGCGCCGTCGCGGTCGTGCAGCACGGTGAAGGTCTCGATCGCCGCATCGCCCTCGGCCGTCTCGGCGAAGGCGGGCACCGGGCCGCGGCGGCTGTCCGCCTCCGCCTGTACGGAATAGTCCTGCGGCAGGCGCCATTGCCGCGGCGGGCGGCTGGCCAGCACCACCGCATGGTGCTTGGTGACGAACTCGCCCTGGCCGTAGAGCAGCGCCGCGCTGTCCGGTCGCTCGCGCAGCGCCCGCGTCATCGCCGCCGCCGCATGCGTCATGTAATTGTTGAGCGGCGCGCCGAAGAAGGTGAGGCCGCCGGTCGTGGTCGGCGCCAGGCCCGGCGGCAGGCCGAGCCGGCGCGAGGCCATCTTCGGCACGCAGGGGAAGCAGGAATAGAGCTCGCAGGTGGTGAATTCGGTGCCCTCCGCCTCGGCGATGCGGCCGCAGGCATCGAGGACGGCATTCTGCGCGTGGCTCTCATGGTAGTGGTCGCGGTTGAGGTAGTCGCGCGGCTCCACCGCCGCGGCGCCGGCCCAGAGATAGACCAGCCGGTTCTCCGGCACGCCGGCGGCGCGCGCCCGGGCGAGGCTGGTCAGCAGGATGGCGCCGCCCTGGTTCACCATCGGGTTGGCGACCTGCAGCTTGGTATAGGGGTAGGCGATGGGCCGGTTGGCCGGGCCGGGCGTGCCGATCTCCTCCGGCGAATATTCCCGCTTCAGCCAGGCTGCCGGGTTGCGCGCCGCGACCGAGGAGAAGCGCGACCAGAGCGCCGCCGATTCCGCCTGCCCCTCCGCCGGCGTCTGGCCGAGGAAGGCCTCCACGGCATTCTCGTAGAAGGGGTAGACCGAGACCGGATCGGCGACGCCGAGCCGCACCGAGAGCGGATGCAGGAAGTCGCGGCCGCGGGTGCGGCTCCAATTCGGGTCGGGCGTGGTCCAGGGCAGCGTGATGCCCTGCTTCTGCGCCTGCGCCACCGCATGCGTCGCCTCGGCGCCCACCACCGCGGCGACCTCGCTCTCGCCGCGGGCGATGCGGTTCGCCGCCTCGTGCATGTGCCGCACCGGGCTCTCGCCGCCGACCGGGCCATAGACCAGGCGGCGCGGCCGGAGGCCGAGCTGCCCGGCCAGCGCCGCCGGCAGGTCGCCATAGGGCCAGGAGACGGAGTTGACGATGTCGAGGCTGTCGAGCGCCGCGAGCAGGTCCGGCGCGCCGGCATCGGCGGCGGCGCGGCGCAGCGCCTCGGCCATCAGCGCCGCCGGCTCATGCGCCTCGCGCGGATCGGCCGGGCGCTCGGTGATCTCGCCGGCCCCGACGATGACGGGAATGCGGTCGGCCTCCATCTCAGGACTCTCCCTTCCAGATCGCCAGCGCGTCCAGCGCCTCGGCGCCCGCCGTCGTCGCGCGCAGCGGGTTCACTTCGAGCGAGAGGAGATCGGGGCCGAGGGCGAGCGCCGCATCGCCGATGCTTGCCACAGCCTCGGCCGCCTTCCGCCGGTCGATGCCGGGCGTGCCGCGATAGCCGTCCAGCAGCTTCGCGCCGCGCAACTCCGACAGCATCTCCAGCACCTCGGCCGGCGTCACCGGCAGCAGGCGGATGGCGGTGTCGCGCAGCGCCTCCACCCAGATGCCGCCGAGGCCGACCGCGATGGCCGGGCCCCAGAGCGGGTCGCGCAGCACGCCGACGAAGAGCTCGATGCCGGCGTCGCGGCGCATCGGCCCGACCAGGATGCCCTCGATCCGCGCCTCCGGCTTCGCCGCGCGCACGCTCGCCATGATGCGCCCGAAGCCCTCGGCGACCGCCGCCTCGCCCTCGAGGTTCAGCAGCACGCCGCCGATATCGGATTTATGCGCGATGTCGGGCGAGGCGATCTTCAGCACCGCCGGGCCGCCGAGTGCGGCCGCCGCGCGCACCGCCTCGGCGGCGCTGCGGGCCAGCGTCAGCGGCACCACCGGCACGCCGCGACCGCCGAGATAGGCGAGCGTCGCATGCTCGCTCGCCGGCCGTTCGGGCGCCGGCGCGGGGGCCGGCGGCGCCGCGGGCAGGCCGCGCTCCTGCCGCTCGGCCCAGGCGAAGGCGCGGCCGATGGCCCCCAGCCCGTGCAGCACGCCGCTGCCGAGATAGGAGATGCCGGTCTCGGCCAGCAGCGCCCGGCCCGGCTCCTGCACCGGCCGGGCCATGACGCTCAGCATCACCGCGGGCTTGCCGGCGGCAGCGAAGCCCTTGCCGATCTGGCGCACGATCTCGCCGCGATAGCCGGCGATCTCCTCCGGCGTGTCCGGCAGGTCCATGAAGCAGGCGAGCAGGCCGAGCGAGGGATCGCCGCCGAAGGCCGGCAGGGAGCGGGCGAAGAGCGAGGCGTCGAGCATCGCGCCGCCGGTCACGTCGAGCGGGTTGTTCGGCGTGCCGAAGGCGGGGAGGATCTCGCGCAGCGCCGCGCGCGTCGGCTCGGCAAGGCGCGGCACCGCGACGCCGGCGGTCTCGGCATGGTCGGCCGCCATCTCGCAGATGCCGCCCGAGATGGAGACGAGGCCGAGCCGGCGGTCCCGCAGATGCCCGGTGCGGGCCAGCAGCGCGGCGGTGAAGACCAGGTCCTCGATGCAGGAGACGCGTATGATGCCGAGCTGGCGGCAGACCGCCTCGAAGACCCGGTCGTCGCCGACCAGGGAGCCGGTATGCGCCTCGGCCGCCCGCGCCGCGGTCTCGCTGGCGCCGATCTTGATGGCGACGATCGGCTTGTCGGCGGCGAGCGCCCGGCGCGCCGCGGCGGCCAGCAGCGGCGCGTCGTGCACCGTCTCGAGGAAGAGGCCGATCACCTTGGTCGCCGGGTCCTCGACCAGGAAGTCGACGACGCGGGCGACGTTCACATCCGCCTCGTTGCCGGTCGAGACCTGGTAGGAGAGGCCGATGCCCTGGCGATGCGCGAAGCCGGCGATGAAGCCCGCCGTCGCGCCGCTCTGCGAGACGACGCCGATGCTGCCGCCCTGCAGGACCGGCATGGGCGGCTGGGTGGTCCAGATCGGCACCCGGTCGGCATAGTTGATGAAGCCGAGGCAGTTGGGCCCCAGCAAGGTCACCCCTTGCGCCCGCGCCGCGGCCAGCAGCGCCTCCTGCCGCAGCGCGCCCTCGGCGCCCACCTCGGCGAAGCCGGAGGTCAGCACCACGGCATGGCGGATGCCGGCGGCGTTGAGATCGGCGAAGGCCTCGGCGATCGCCTGCTCCGGCACCATCAGCAGCGCCGCATCGACCGGCTTGCCGATGGCGGCGCAGGAGGTGGCGGCGGGCAGGCCATGCACCGTGCCGCCCTTGCGGCTGACCGGATGGACCTTGCCGGCGAATCCCAGCCGCTCGAAATTGGCGAAGGCGGCGGTGCTCCAGATGGAGCGCTCCGTCGCGCCGACCAGGGCCACCGAGCGGGCGCGGAACAGGCCGGCGAGGGAGGCGGCGCTCATCGGCGCGCCGCCCTGGCTGCGGCACGGGCCGGCATACGGCCCGTGATTCGGTCGGGCATGGACGGTCTCCCCTGTCGCGCGGGCGAGAGCGGCGTCCCCCTGCCCGTCTTGTCCCGGCCAGGGAAGCGCGATACCGCGCGCTTGTCCATGCGGCGGCCGGCGCAGGGCGGCTCATACCCGGCGCAGGCCGGTGAAACCGTCCTGCGCTCGGTATCATACGAACGGCATGAATGGCTCGTTCATGCCGAGCGCCCGAACGGGCGCCGCGGCTTATGCCGCGCAGCCAAGCAACTGTCTTTTGTGTGAATGTGGTGTTTTAGGCTGGGGCGTAGGGTTTGTTGTCGCGGATGAGTGCGTTGGCGAGGACGATGAGCTTTCGCATGA
>NZ_QLIX01000011.1 GCF_003258945.1 Roseicella frigidaeris
CTCCCGGACAGTCCGCCGGCTGGGGGCGCGCCCCCAGCCGGCGGCGCCCAAGTCTCTATCCCAGCGCCAAAGACACAAGCGAACCGGAGGTTCGCGCCCGGCGCCAAGGGGACTGCCCATGGGGACCGTTGATGGGTCACCATCAACGGTCGTTGGTATGAGCCTGCTGCAACTCCAGGCGCTGCTCGGCCTGCCGCTGCTCTGCCTGCTGGCCTGGGCCTGCGGCGGCTGCCGGCGCGGCGTGCGGGCGCGGGTGGTGGTGGCGGGGCTGCTCGGCCAGCTCCTCCTCGCCGGGGCGTTGCTGCACATCCCGCCGCTCCGCGCCGGCTTCGCCGCGGTGGGCGATGCGGTGGAGGCGCTGGCGCGGGCGACGCGGGCCGGCACCAGCCTGGTCTTCGGCTATCTCGGCGGCGGGCCGCTGCCCTTCGCCGAGACCGTGCCGGGCGGCAGCTTCATCCTCTTCTTCCAGGCGCTGCCGCTGATCCTGCTGGTCGGGGCGCTCTCGGCGGTGCTCTATCACTGGCGGGTGCTGCCCCGGGTGGTGGATCTGCTGGCGGGCGGGCTGCGCCGTCTCTTCGGCCTCTCCGGCGCCTGCAACCTCTCGGTCGCCGCCAATGTCTTCGTCGGCATGGTGGAGGCGCCGCTGCTGATCCGGCCCTGGCTCGGCACGCTGACCCGGGCGGAGCTCTTCGTCACCATGGTCGCCGGCCTCGCCACCATCTCGGGCAACATGCTGGTGGTCTATGCGACGATGATCGCGCCGGTGGTGCCCGACGCCGCCGGCCAATTGCTGACCGCGAGCCTGATCGCGGCGCCCGCCGCCATCCTCGCCGCCCTGCTGATGCGGCCCGAGGAGGCCGTGCCGGGGGCGGCGGCGCCGGAGGGCGCGATGCCGCGACTCTACGACAGCACCATGGACGCGCTGGTGCGCGGCACCGCCGACGGGCTGCAATTGCTGCTCGGCATCATGGCCTCGCTCATCGTCTTCGTGGCGCTGGTGGCGCTGCTGAACGCCATGCTCGAGCCGCTGACCGGCCTGACGCTGGAGCGGATCGCCGGCTTTGTCTTCTGGCCGCTGGCCTGGGCGATGGGCGTGCCGGCCGAGGAATGCGCGACGGTCGGGCAGAGCCTCGGCATCAAGGTGGTGGTGAACGAGTTCGTCAGCTACCTGCAGCTCGCGGCGTCCGGCGGCGCCGGCCTCTCCGAGCGCTCACGCATCATCCTCACCTACGCGCTCTGCGGCTTCACCAACTTCGCCTCGGTCGGGATCATGGTCACCGGCATGGCGGCGCTCTGCCCGGAGCGGCGGGCGGAGATCACCGCGCTCGGCCTGCCGAGCCTCGTCGCCGCCAGCATCGCCTGCTGCATGGCGGGCGCCACGGTCGGCGTGCTGACGCCGCCCTGATGCAGGGGGCCGTCCACAGGGCGCTGCCGCAGCCCATCGCGGCCGATCTCTGGCTGGTGGAGGGCGGGCCGCAGCGCGTGCTCGGCCTGCCCATCCCTTTGCGGATGACCGTGCTGCGCCTCGCCGGTGGCGGGCTTTGGCTGCATTCGCCGGTGCCCTACGGGGCGGACCTCGCTTCGGCCTTGCAGGCGATCGGGCCCGTCCGTCACCTCGTCGCGCCCGGCACGGCGCATTGGACGCATCTGCCGGGCTGGCAGGCCGCCTTTCCGGTGGCGCGGCTCTGGGCGGCGCCGGGCGTGGTCGCGCGGGCGGCGCGGCAGGGCGTGGCGCTGCGGGCGCATGGCGTGCTCGGGCCGGTCCCGGCGCCCGACTGGGCCGGGCAGATCGACCAGGCGATGCTGGAGGGGCTGGGCTTCGTCGAGATCGCCTTCCATCACCGGGCGAGCGGCAGCCTCATCCTCACCGACACGGTGCAGGCCATGGCGCCGGCGCAGCTGCCGCGAGGCCTCGGCTGGCTGCCGCGACTGCTCGGCGCGGCAGCCCCGGACGGTGGGACGCCGCTGCATGTCCGGCTGCTGCTGCTCCGGCACCGCCGCCGCAACCGCGCAGCCCTGCAGCGGCTGCTGGAGCTGGCGCCGCGGCGGGTGATCTTCGCCCATGGCGCCTGGTTCGCCGAGGATGGCGCGGCGCGGCTGCGGCGGGCCTTCGCCTGGCTGATGTGAGGGAGCGGGGCGACGCATCGCGACATTTCGCAATCGAGGCGGAGGGGCGGCACCGGCAACCCTGGCGCCCGCGGCCGCGTTTCCCCTGCCAGAAGCCGCCGCGAATTGCGGAGGCGGACGGAGGATCTGCCATGGACAAGGACCGGATCGAGGGCGCCGCCAAGCAGGTGAAGGGCGCCGTGAAGGACATGGCCGGCAAGGTGACCGGCGACACCAAGCTCCAGGCCGAGGGCAAGGCCGACAAGGCCGAGGGCAAGGTGCAGAACACCGTCGGTGGCGCCAAGGACAAGGTGCGCGACGCGGTCGACCCGAATCGCTGAGAGGGGTCGGTTTCGGCTGGACCTGGGCGGCGCTGGCGCGCTGCCCGCCAGCCGGCCCATTGATCCTTCTTGCTGAGTGACCCTGGATGCCGCCGCGGGATGGAGATCGGCCCGTGGCGGCATTCGTCATTGCGGCGCCTTCACTGCCAGGCGAGTTGCGTCAGCAAGGCTTCGGGCAGGGGCCATTGCGCCTGATCGAAGCCGACCTTCTGGGCCAGCGGAAAGGCCTCGAAGAAGCTGTCGAGCCGCGGTGGGGCGAGCGGCGACCAGAGACGGTTGACGGACCGGATCACCTGATCCCAGCGCGTCGTCTCGTGCCGCTGCTGCGCGATCCCTGGCAGATGGCTGCGGCCGGCGCCCCGGTAGAAATCCGCGAAGCGATGATCGACCTCGCCGGCCTCCAGGTCGGAGCGGATCTCGCCCTGGCCCGTGAAGGGGAAGGGCAGGCAGGGGATGCCGTAGGTCTCGGCGATGATGAGACCGTGCAGGCTGACGCTGACGATGCGCCGGCAGGAGAGGATCTCCACCAGCTTGCCGTGGAAGCCGGCCCAGCTCGCCTCATGCAGCGTCGAGATGATCTTCACGCCATCGGCCTCGCCGCCGCGGTAGCGGGGATGATCGGTGCGCGCATCGAGGGCGATCTTGTCGAGTTCCGAGATGTGCACGATGACACCGAGCTCATGCGTCGGCGGCCTCGACGGCCGGGCTATGATGCGCGGCAGGAACCAGGCGCCGTCGCCATAGATGGGCGGGGCGGGGATGCCGGCCTGCAGCAGCGTACGGCGGCTGTTCGGGCCACGCGTCGCATGCACGATATAGCGCGTGTGCGGCGCCGCCGCGAAGCCGGCCGATCGGTTGCCGAAGCTGCGGATCTTGGCGTCGACGCCGGTGCCCCAGAAATGCACCGTGCCCCATTTCGCGTCCTGGCCGATCGTGCCGATCGCGGCCAGCCGGGTTCCGTGGCTGGCATGCGGGGTGTGGATCGAGGCGCAGCCACTGATCGCCCCGACGACGACGGGGCTGGCGACGTCGCCGAGATTGGCGATGCCGCGGCTGACGACGCGGGCCCAGGTGAGGGGCACCTTGCCGCCCTGCTGGCGCACGGCGTCGTCGAGATCGAGATGGGGGCTGAAACTCATTGGCCTGCGTTTCCCGGCACCGTTGTCCGCCTCCCACGGGGTTGGCCCGCAGGAGGCAACACGGTGTGCAGGCTCCGCCTTACGGTTTCCTAATCATGCGGGTTCCCGACGAAGCCGAGGACCACCCAGGGCTGGGTTTCGGAATTGGTCTCGGCCGAGAGCGAGGAGCAGCGTACCTCGAGCCCCTCCTCGCGCGCCTGCGTGGCCCGTGCGAGCTGGCGGAGCAGCACGGTCTCGATCATGTCCAGCCTGTCGGCATGGCGCGCCTCGATGCTCCGCAGCGTCACGACCGGGCTCTGCCGCAGGGCGCGCAGCATGCGCAGGGTCAGGCCGGCATGGAAATTCCAGAACGCCATGCTCAGGCGCGGCTTGCCGCCGCCATCCTTCCAGTGAATGCCGACGGTATCGACCTTACGCGGCTTCTCCGCCCACATGAACCGGCCCGTGACCAGCGCATAGGCATTGAGCCCACGGTCGATCGCCGCCGCGATCCGCTCGTCCGGCAGCCAGGGCGCGGCATGGATGAGGGCGAGGAGCGCGGCGCTCTGGCAGTCGACATGCATGTCGCGGACGCTGCGCACGCCCATCAGGAAGCCGGTCTCCGGCCCGGCGATGTCGCCGGGCAGCGTCACCTGGAATTGCAGCAGCACCTCGACCAGGTCGGCGAGGCGCTTGCGGTACTGCTCCTCGCCCGTCGACCGCATCATGGTCGCGACCGCGAGGATGACGAAGGCGAGTTGGCGGCAGAACACCGTGTTCTTGCCATCCCAGAAGGCCCTCACGAATTGGGCATCGTAGACCTCGAGGTAGCGGTCGGTCATGCGCCGCATCTCGTCGGCAAGGCCCGGCGGCGCCTCCACCTCGCCGGAGGCGAACATCGCATGGGCCTTGGCGAAGGCATTGATCTCCACGCCGTAGTCGTAGGAGATCGAGAGATCGCGCGGCCAGGCGTCAGGCGGCATGTCGGAGGCCTGCCGCATCAGGCGCAGATACTCGGCGGCTTCGTCGTAGAAGCCACCGGCGGTGAGCAGCTTGTCCTCGGCCGCGACCAGCCGGGTGCCGCGATGCGCCCCAGGGAATCGATAGGCGGCGACCACCCAGTGCAGCCGCTTCTGCTTCTGCACCACGCGCAGCTCGTGCAGATTCCCCGGCGTGAGGGAGCGGGTATGCACGCCGAGGGCGAAGCCGCGCATCTCCTCCTGCGCCAGGCTGTAATATTCGGCGCCGGTCGCCGGCAGCGTGACGTTGCCGTCCTTGTCGGCCACGTGCCAGGCGACCGCACCGGCCGGCGAGAGGATGCCGACGCGGCCGTAATGCACGTTGTTGCGGCCATGGCTGAGATTGTCGTGGCCGATGGTGAGGATGACGTCCTCGATCTCGACGCCCGGCGCGATCTCGAGCGCGGCCTCGACCTGCACGAGCATGGTGCGGGCATCGATGCGGTAGGTGTAGGTGATGCGGCCGAGCGGCTGCGGCGCGCCGTCGGGCGAGAAGCGCAGGTCGCTGCCGTGGTGGGCGACGAGGACGCCCTTCTCCTCGCGGCCGCTGACCTCGGCGATGGCGTCCTCGACATCGAGCGTATAGGGCTTGCCGCGATGGCCGAAATGCACGTAGTTGCCGGTGAGGAACAGGTTCTCCGCTGTTCGCGCATCGTGGAAGCGGATGCCGAGCATCACGGTGCCCTGCTTCAGCCGGACGCCCACATGCATCATGGAATGCACGTAGCGGCCGTCCTCGGCGGTGCCGGAGGTGCGTGACAGCCGCGGCGCGCTGATCCGGCGGAAGACGAAGGGCGCCTCGCACATGCCGTGCAGGAAGCGTAGGATCTCCAGCGCCTGCTGCGGATAGGCCCGCCAGAAGGCCGGGCGCGCGAGCATCTCGACGACCTTGGCGTTGTCGTCGGTCCAGACCCAGGTGTCGCCGTCCATCTGCAGCTCGGTCTCGGCAACGGCCTGGATCGGCCCGCTCGGGCTGCCGCCGCAGGGGCGGAGCAGCTTGCGCATCAGGAAGCCGGCATAGGGGGAGGGGTCGAAATTCTCGGAACGCATGCGCAGCAACCTGACCCTTTCGCGGCGGCGGCGCGACGATCAGGGCGCGACACCCGCCATCTCGATCCACGGACGTCCCACGGATAGAGCCGGAATTGGTTGCCCGTTTCATGCCTGGGGGGCGCGCAACGCGCGGGTATCGGGGGCGTCCGGCCGCGGCGCCCCGCGCCGATGGTCGGCCCGCCGGCGTCAGACCGCCCGGCGCGCCTTCAGCGCCGCCGCCAGCGTGCCCTCGTCCAGCACGTCGAGGGCGCCGCCGATCGGCACGCCCTGGGCCAGCCGGGTCACCTGCACCCCGGTCGGCCGCAGCCGGTCGGTCAGGTAATGCGCCGTCGTCGCGCCATCGACCGTCGCCGGCAGGGCGAGGATCACCTCCCGCACCGGCTCGGCGGCGCCCTCGATCCGCCCGAGCAGCGGCCGCACGGCGAGGTCCTCCGGCCCGATGCCGCCCAGCGCCGAGAGCGTGCCGCCCAGCACGTGGTAGAGGCCGCGATGGGCATGCGCCCGCTCCAGCGCCCAGAGCTCGGAGACGCCCTCCACCACGCAGATCAGCCCCTGGTCGCGCTGCGGGTCGCGGCAGATGGCGCACGGGTTGACCGCATCGAGGTTGCCGCAGATCCGGCAGGGCTGCACCGCCGCCGCCGCCGCCCGCAGCGCCTCGGCCAGCGGCAGCATCGCCTGCTCGGGCTGCATCAGCATCCGCAGCACCGCCCGCCGGGCGCTGCGCCGGCCGAGGCCGGGCAGCCGCGCCAGCAGCCCGATCAGATGCTCGATGGGGTTCGGGTCGGTCGCCATGCCGGGGCCGCCGCGCCGGGCGGGCCCGGCGGCGCGGATGCGGTCAGAAGGGCAGCTTCAGGCCGCCGGGCAGCCCGCCCGGCAGGTTCAGCCCGGCGGTCGCCTTCTGCATCTCCTCGGCCATCTGCGCCTCGACCTTCTGCTTGGCATCGGCATGCGCCGCCACCAGCAGGTCTTCCAGCACCTCGCGCTCATCGGCGCTCATCAGGCTGGGGTCGATGGCGACGCGCTTCAGGTCGCCCTTGCCGGAGAGCGAGACCTTCACCATGCCGGCGCCCGACTGGCCCTCCACCACGGTGGCCTCCAGCTTGGCCTGCATCTCCTGCATGCGCGCCTGCATCTGCTGCGCCTGCTTCAGCATGTTGCCCAGATTCTTCATGGCCTCGGCCTATCGCTCCTCGTCAGGAGGTGGAACATCGTCATAGCCGGCCGGTTCTTCCAGCTCGGTCGGCGGGATGTCGCCCGGCTCGGCCTCCGGCAGCTCCTCGGCGGAGGCCGCCGGGGTCATGGCGCCGCCCAGCCCATAGGCATCCGCCGTCGCATCCCGCACCGCCTCGATGCTGCTGCCGGGGAAGGCGGCGAGCACCGCCTGCACCAGCGGATGGCTCTGCGCCACGGCGCGGCGGCTGGCCTCGGCGGCGCGGCCCTGATCGGCGAGCGTCGGCTCGCCCTCCGCCTGGCTGAGGGCGATGGTCCAGCGCTGCCCCGTCGCCTCCTGCAGCAGGGCGCCGAGCTGCCCGGCCAGGTCGCGCGGCGCGGCCGGAAGGGGGCGCAGCTCGAGTCGCCCCGGCGTCACCCGCACCGGATGCACGCTGTGGACGAGATGCGCGTGCAGCATCGGCTTGCGGCCGGAGGCGAGGGCGACGACCTCGCGCCAGGAGGTCGGGGCGGCATCGGCCGGCGCGGCCACCGCCGCGGCCAGGGCGCCGCCGCCGCCAATGGCACGCAGCCCGCCGCCATGGCCGTTCGGCTGTCCACTAGGGCGGGGCGCGCCGGCCGGCAGGGCGCCGCCCTCGGCCAGGCGCCGCACCAGGTCGCCCGGTGTCGGCAGCTCGGCGACATGCGCCAGCCGGATCAGCACCATCTCGGCCGCGGCGCGCCGGTCCGGCGCCTCGTTCACCTCGCCGAGCCCCTTCAGCAGCATCTGCCAGGCGCGGCCGAGCACCGGGATGGCGAGGCTGTCGGCGAGCGCCGCGCCGCGGGTCCGCTCGCCCTCGGTGAGGGCGGGATCGTCGCGCAGCGCCGGCACGCTCTTCAGCCGTGTCAGGGTATGGGTCAGCTCCAGCAGGTCCTGCAGCACCACCGCCGGATCGGCGCCGCGCTCATGCGCGCGGTCCATCAGGCCGAGGGCGGCCGGCATGTCGCCCGCCATCACGGCCTGCATCAGGTCGAGCACCAGGGCGCGGTCGGCGAGGCCGAGCATGTCGCGCACCGCCTCGGCGGTGACGCTGCCCTCCGGCCCGCCGAGCGCGATCGCCTGGTCGAGCAGCGAGAGCCCGTCGCGCACCGAGCCATCGGCGGCGCGCGCCAGCATGGCCAGCGCCTCCGGCTCGATCGCCACCCGCTCCTTCCCGGCGATGCCGGCGAAATGCGCCCGCAGCACCTCCTGCGGCACGCGCTTGAGGTGGAAGGTCTGGCAGCGCGAGAGGATGGTCGCCGGGACCTTCCGCAACTCGGTGGTCGCCAGCATGAATTTCACCTGCGCCGGCGGCTCTTCCAGCGTCTTCAGCAGCGCGTTGAACGCCGCCGTCGAGAGCATGTGGACCTCGTCGAGGATGATGACCTTGAAGCGACCCTGGGCGGGGCGGTAGCGCAGGCGCTCGCGCAGCTCCCGCACGTCGTCGATGCCGTTGTTGGAGGCGGCGTCGAGCTCCTGCACGTCCGGGTGGCGGTCGGCGAGGATGGCGCGGCATTCGGCGCAGACGCCGCAGGGCTCGGGCGTCGGCCCGCCGGTGCCGTCCGGCCCGATGCAGTTGAGGGCGCGGGCGATGATGCGGGCGGTCGTCGTCTTGCCGACGCCGCGCACGCCGGTGAGCATGAAGGCATGCGCCACGCGGTTCTGCGCGAAGGCATTGCGCAGCGTGCGGACCAGCGCCTCCTGGCCGATCAGCTCGGCGAAGCTGCTGGGGCGGTATTTCCGGGCGAGCACCCGGTAGGGCGTGGCGGCGGGCTCGGGCGCGAGCGGCGGCGCCGGGCTGGGCGCCGGTGCGGGCGCCGCCGGGGCGGGCGCGGCCGCCGGGGCGGGCGCGAGCGCGTCACCGAACAGGCCGGGGCCCTCGGGCGGCGGCGGCGCGGGCAGCGACTCCTCGGCGGGGGCATCTGGCGTCCCGGTCTGGCCGAAGAGGGAGGAGGGCATCGGGGCGGCGGGTTCCTGCTGGCCTGTCCTGCCGGCCGGAGGGCCCGCCGGGCCAAGGCGAGAGCGGGGCGGCGCGCCCCGTGAGGACGGTGGAAGGCCGACAAACGACCCGGGCAAGAACCCGTTACGGCTGCTTCCTTCCGGACCTGACCGGGTTGGCGAGGAGCCCGTCCGCGCCGACCTTCCGCCGGCACCTATAGCATGTCCCCCCACCCCCAACACAATGGAGGGGGGCGGAACGACCGGCCGGCGCGCCCCGGTTGCCGGCCGGGGTCGCGCATGGCAGGGTCCGGTTCCCATGCTCTCCATCCCCGCCAGCCGGCCGAACGCCTATACGGGCAGCCCCCTCGACCGCGCCGCGACCCGGCGCGAGGACGCCGCCTGGATCGCCGCCGCCCTCACCGATCCCGGGACGCTCTTCGCCCCGGTCTGGCGCAGCCGCAGCCTGATGAAGGGCGTGCAGGAGGGCCAGCCGGAGGCGGTGCTGATCACCGGCGCCGCCGCCGAGGCGATGCGCATGGCGGGCGGCCCCTGGGCCTTCCTCGGCCTGTGGGAGGGGCGGCCGGTCTTCACGGTCGACTGCTCGCAGGCGGAGGACCCGCTGCCGCTGCTGCCCGATGCCATGGGCAGCTTCACCGATCTCCGTGCCGTCGCCGGCCTGCTGCCGCCGGGGGAGGCGAGCGTCCTCGCCCATGCCCGCGGCCTGATGCACTGGCGCACCAAGCACCGCTTCTGCGGCGTCTGCGGCCATGGCTGCGAGGCGCGCTCGGCCGGCCATGTGATGGTCTGCAGCAATTGCCGGGCGCAGCATTTCCCGCGCACCGACCCGGCGGTGATCATGCTGGTGGTGCGGGAGGGGCATTGCCTGCTCGGCCATTCGCAGCGCTTCCCGAACAGCACCATGTACTCGACCCTCGCGGGCTTCGTGGAGCCGGGCGAGAGCCTGGAGGAGGCGGTGCGGCGCGAGGTGCTTGAGGAATCCGGCATCGTGGTCGGCGAGGTGCACTACCACTCCTCGCAGCCCTGGCCCTTCCCCTCCTCGATCATGCTCGGCTTCCATGCCGAGGGCCTCTCGGAGGCCATCACCATCGACGAGACGGAGTTGCGCGACGCCCGCTGGTTCAGCCGGGAGGAGATCCGCAACCCGTCCGCCCATGGCTTCGCCCTGCCGCGCGCCGATTCGATCGCCCGGCGGCTGATCGAGGACTGGATCGCCCAGGCATGAGTCGGGTGCCATGAGGCGTCTGCCGGCCTTTCTGCTGCCGGGGCTCGTCCTGCTGGGGGCCTGCGGCCTGTTCGGCCCGCCGGGCCCGCCGGTCCCGCGCGACGAGGACACGCCGCAGCACGAGGCCTGCCGGTCCGAGGCGCGCAACAGCCCCGAGGTGCTGGCGCTGAACCGCCAGATGAACCCGTCCAACCAGTGGAATGTCGACCGCCTGGCGGGCGAGGTGCGGCGCGCGGAGAACCGGGCCTACCGCACCTGCCTCGCCGCCCATGGCCTCGGCCCGCCGGGCGGCGTCGAGGCGCAGGTGCCGCGCAACTGATCTGACGGCGGCTCCACGACACTGTGTGGCGTCCTGGGACCGCTTGAGGCGCCTGTCAAAGCCGTCGCTGTCCGTTGCCCTGCCGCGGCTTCGCCGCGGCAGGCTGTGACGCCCCTCTGGCAGGAGGGGATTCCATGGGGCCCCCGCGACGGCGCGCAGCGACGTCGTGGGGATGACCTAGTGCGCCTCGGCCCAGCTCCGGCCGGTGCCGACCTCGACCGCGAGCGGCACGCGCAGCGTCACCACCCCCTCCATCACCGCGCGGACCAGCGCGGCGGTGGCCTCCACCTCCGCCTCCGGCACCTCGAAGACCAGCTCGTCATGCACCTGCAGCAGCATGCGGCCGGAGAGGCCGGCCTCCCGCAGCGCGCCCGGCACGCGCACCATGGCGCGCTTGATGATCTCCGCCGCGCCGCCCTGGAAGGGGGCGTTGATGGCCGCCCGCTCGGCGCCGGCGCGGCGCACCATGTCGCGGGCGCCGATATCGGGGATCCACAGCTTCCGCCCGAAGGAGGTGGAGACGTAGCCCTGCAGCCGCGCCTTCTCCTTCAGCCGCTCCATGGCGTCGCGGATGCCGGGATACTGGCCGAAATAGGCGTCGATGATGCCGCGCGCCTCGACCGGCGGGATGCCGAGGCGGGAGGCCAGGCCGAAGGCGGACATGCCGTAGATGATACCGAAATTGATCGTCTTGGCGCGCCGCCGCGCCTCGCGGTCCACCGTGCCGGGGGCGAGGCGGAAGATGTCGGCGGCGGTGCGGGCGTGGATGTCCTCGCCCTTCTCGAAGGCCTCGCGCAGCGCCGGGACATCGGCGAGATGCGCCAGCAGCCGCAGCTCGATCTGGCTGTAATCGGCCGAGAGCAGCAGATGCCCCGCCTCGGCGACGAAGGCGCGGCGGATGCGCGCGCCCTCCTCGGTGCGGATCGGGATGTTCTGCAGGTTCGGCTCGGTCGAGGAGAGCCGGCCCGTGGCGGCGACCGCCATGGCGAAATCCGTGTGCACCCGGCCATCGCGCGGGTCGATCGCCGCGGTCAGCCCGTCGACATAGGTGGATTTCAGCTTCGAGAGCTGCCGCCAGTCCAGCACCTTGCGGGCCAGCGGCACGCCCTGGACCGCAAGCTCCTCCAGCACGCTGGCATCGGTGCCCCAGGCGCCCGAGGCCTTGCTGCGCTTGCCGCCCGGCAGCTTCATCTCGTCGAACAGGATCTCGCCGAGCTGCTTCGGCGAGCCGACATTGAAGGGCCGCCCGGCGAGGCCGTGGATCTCCTGCTCCAGCGCCGCCATGCGGCCGGAGAAATCCTCGCCGATGCGGGCCAGCTCGGCGCCGTCCACCTTGATGCCGGCGAGTTCCATGTCGCGCAGCACCGCGACCATGCGCCGCTCCACCTGCTCGTAGAGGGCGAGAGCGCCCTCCGGCAGCAGCCGCGGCCTCAGCACCTGCCAGAGCCGCAGCGTGACATCGGCATCCTCGGCGGCATAGGCCGTGGCCTTGTCGAGCGGCACGCGGTCGAAGCTGATGCGGGCGCGGCCGGTGCCGGTCACCTCGTCGAAGCCCATCGGCTTGTGGCCGAGATGCAGCACCGAGAGCTCGTCCATGCCATGCCCGTGCCGCCCCGCCTCGAGGGCGTAGGAGATCAGCATGGTGTCGTCGACCGGCGTGACGGCGATGCCGCCATTCTCGGCGCGGCAGAGCACCTCGAGATCGTATTTGGCGTTCTGCAGCAGCTTCAGCACGCTGCGGTCGGTCAGCAGAGGCCGCAGCGCCTCGATCGCCTGATCGAAGGGGATCTGCTCCGGCGCCGCCACCGGCTCGCTCAGCATGTCGGCCTGCGGGTTGCCCGGCGCGACATGGCGGAGCGGGATGTAGCAGGCGCGGCCCGGCGCGGTGGCGAGGCAGATCCCGACCAGCCGCGCCCGCAGCGCGTTCAGGCTGTCGGTTTCGGTGTCGAGCGCGACCAGGCCGGCCGCCCGCGCCTCGGCGATCCAGGGCTCGAGCGCGGCGAGCGTCGTCACCGTCTCATAGGGGCCGAAGGGCGCCTTGCCGGCATCGGGCTCGGCGGGGGCCGCGCGGGTGGCGGCCGCCGCGGCGGCATGGGCGGCGACCGCGCTGTTCCGCGCCCGCGACCCGGCATCGCCGGCCGCCTCGCCGAGCCCCATGCGGGCGAGCACGCTGCGGAAGCCCTGGGTCTGCAGGAATTGCGCGAGCGTCCTCGGCTCCGGCGGCCGCACCGCCAGCTCCTCCACCGGCAGGGTGAGCGGCGCGGCCTCGTCGAGCGTCACCAGCCGCTTGGAGAGGCGGGCCTTGTCGGCATGGCCGACCAGCGCCTCGCGCCGCTTCGGCTGCTTGATGCCGCCCGCCTTCTCGAGCAGCGTCTCGAGGTCGCCATATTCGGTGATGAGCTGCGCCGCGGTCTTGATGCCGATGCCGGGCACGCCAGGGACGTTGTCGGTCGGGTCGCCGGCCAGCGCCTGGACGTCGGGCACCTTCGCGGGGGGGACGCCGAATTTCTCCTCGACCTCGGCCTCGCGGATCGGCTTCTGCTTGATCGGGTCGAGCATCTGCACGCCCGGCCGCACGAGCTGCATCAGGTCCTTGTCGGAGGAGACGATCGTCACTTCGCCGCCCTCGGCGGTGAACTGCCGGGCATAGGCGGCGATCATGTCGTCCGCCTCGAAGCCCTGCTGCTCGATGCAGGCGACGCCGAAGGCGGCGGTCGCCTCGCGGATCAGGGCGAATTGCGGCACCAGCTCGGGCGGCGGATCGGGGCGGTGCGCCTTGTAGTCGGGGAAGATCTCGTTGCGGAAGGTGGTGCGGCTGGCGTCGAAGACCACGGCCAGGTGGCTGCCGCGATGATCGGTGAGGAAGCGGCTCAGCATCTGGGTGAAGCCGTAGACGGCGTTCACCGGCGTGCCGTCCGGCCGGGTCATCGGCGGCAGGGCGTGGAAGGCGCGGAAGATGTAGCCGGAGCCGTCGACGAGCACGAGATGCCGCGCCCCGGGCAGGGTGACGGGCACTGCCTCGGCGGCGGCGGTCGCGCCGGCGAGGGCGCCGCCGCGGGGCCGGTCGCCCGCGGGCGCCGGCTCGGCCTCGGGCGGCGCGGCGCCGTCCTCAGTGATGGCCGTCATCCCCGGCGCCGGGCTTCAGCACATAGGTGATGGAGCAATAGGGGCAGGTCACCTGCTCCTCGCCGGGCGACATGCGCAGCCAGACCCGCGGATGGCCGAGGGCGGCGAGGCCGATCTCGCCGTCGCAGGGCACGGCGCGGCTCTCCACCTCGACCCGCTGCTCGGGCGTGATGCCGGGGATGGGCTTCGGCGCATAGCCGGTCAGTTTGCCGTCGCGCATCGGGGCGTCCTCGCAGTCTGGGGCATGGGGTGGCCCAGCATAGGCCAGAACGCCCCAGGGCGCGACGGGGTGGCCATGGGGAAGGCCGGAGCGCCCTTTGCCGTCCGTCGCCACCCGGTGCCCTGCCGCGGCAGGCCGTGACGCATCCCGGACCCGAGGCGAAGCCCGGGGCCCCCGCGAAGACGCGCGGCGGCTTCGCGGGGCGAGTCAATCCGCGCGCGGATGCGCCTTCCGCCAGGTGGCCAGCAGCCCGGCGGCATCGACGGCGGTGTAGCGCTGGGTGGTGGAGAGGCTGGCATGGCCGAGCAATTCCTGGATCGCCCGCAGGTCGGCGCCGCCGCCGAGCAGATGCGTGGCGAAGGAGTGGCGCAGCGCATGCGGCGTCGCATGCTCCGGCAGGCCGGCGAGGCGGCGCCAGTCGCGCAGCGTCTTCTGCGCCACCGCCGGATCGAGCCGGCCGCCGCGGGCGCCGAGGAACAGCGGCGCCTCCGGCGGCGCGCCGGGGCGGAGCGCCAGGTAGTCGGCGATCGCCTGGCGCACCGCCGGCAGCACCGGCACCAGCCGCGGCTTGCCGCCCTTGCCGGTGACGCGCAGCGCCGCCTCGCCGCCGGGCAGCGGCGCATCGCGGATATCAAGGGCGAGCGCCTCGGCGATGCGCAGACCGCAGCCATAGAGCAAGGTGAACAGGGCGATGTCGCGCGCCGCCTGCTCGGCCGGGCGCTCGGCGCGCGCCGGGTCATGCGCCTGGCCGACGCCGGCGGCGGCTTCCAGCGCCTGGTCCGGGGTCAGGGCGCGCGGCACCGCGGGCGGCAGGCGCGGCCCGCGGATGGTGGCGAGCGCCAGCGGCTCGCGGCCCTCGGCACGGGCCAGCCAGCGGAGGAAGCCGCGGATGGCGGCAAGCTGGCGGGCGCGCGTCGCGGCGCCGGCGCCGGCCGAGGCGCGGGCGGCGAGGAAGGCACGGAGATCGGCGGCGCGCAGCGCGCCGAGCGCCGCGGGGCCAGGCTCCTCGCCGAGATGGCCGGCGAGGAAGCGCAGGAAATCCGTGAGATCGCGGCCATAGGCCTCGACGGTGTTGGCGGCGGCGCGGCGCTCGCGGGCCAGCCAGTCGAGGAAGCGGTGGCGGGCGGCCTCGCCGGTCTCGGGCGGGCCGGCATAGGCGGCGGGCAAGGGCCCGGCGGGCGGTCTGGCGGGCGGTCCGGCGGGGCTGGCGGCAGCGGGGGACGGGCGCCGCGCCGGGGCTCCCGGCCGGCCTCGCCGCGCGCCGCCCGGCATGCCGCGGTGTCTCCCCCTAGCGCGCCAGGGCGGCCGCGACGGCGCGGCCGAGGAAGGCGAGGGTGGCGATGGCCTGCTTGTTCGGCAGCGCCTGCGGGTCCCGCGCGCCGAGGGCGAGCAGGGTCGGCGTGCCGGTCCAGACCGGCACCCGCACCAGCGCGTCGCGGGCGACCAGCGGCGCCGCCTCCTCGTGCAGGGTCTCGGTCTCGGTCGGCGCCTGCCGCACCAGCGCGTCGCGGCCCGGCCCCATCAGCCGCGCCACGGTGCCGCGCGGCAGGTGCAGCACGCCGCGACGGTCCGGCTTCTCGCTGAGCAGGGTGCAGGTCTCGATGCCGAGCAGGGCCGGCAGCTCCTGCGTCACCGTCTCGATGACGTCGGTGCTGCGCATCAGGGCCAGCACGGCGAGGCGGACGCGGATGGTCAGGCCGTAGCCGGCGCGGCCGGCGATGACGGCGGCGTCCACCTCGGCCTCGAGGCTGCGGACGCGGCGGCGCTCGGCGGCCAGCATCGCCGCCATGTGGTCGGCGATGCGCTCGCCATGGACGCGGCGCGGCGGGGAGAGGCTGCGGAACAGCTCCGGCCGCTCGGCGAGGAAGTCCGGATGGGATCGCAGGAAGGCGGCGACCGCGTCGGGGCTCGGCAGGTCGAGCTCGGCGTCGGCCTCGGCGCTGGCGCCGGGGAGGGTCGCGGTCACAGGATGCTCTGGCCCGTCTTGCGCCAATCCGCCAGGAAGGCCTCGAGCCCCCGGTCGGTCAGCGGATGCTGGAGGAGCTGGCGGATGACGGCGGGGGGCAGGGTCGCCACCTCGGCGCCGAGCTTGGCGGCCGCGACCAGGTGCCCCGGGTGGCGGATGGACGCTACCAGGACTTCTGTCTTAAGGTGGGGATAATTGCGGTATATTTTCACGATGTCTTCGATGAGCCGCATGCCGTCGGTGGCGATGTCGTCGAGGCGGCCGACGAAGGGCGAGATGAAGGTCGCGCCCGCCTTGGCGGCGAGCAGCGCCTGCGCGGGGGAGAAGCAGAGGGTGACGTTGACCATGGTGCCCTCGCCCGAGAGGGTGCGGCAGGCGCGCAGCCCGGCCTCGGTCAGCGGCACCTTCACCGCGACATTGGGCGCGAGGTCGCGCAGGTACCGGCCCTCGGCCAGGATGGGCTCGTATTCGGTGGCGGTCACCTCGGCCGAGACCGGGCCCGGGGTGATCGAGCAGATCTCCCGGATCACCTCGGCCATCGGGCGGCCTGACTTGGCGATGAGGCTCGGGTTGGTGGTGACGCCGTCCACAAAGCCGGCCTCGGCGAGGGATCGGATCTCCCTCACCTCGGCGGTGTCCACGAAGAATTTCATGGGCAAGGGGATCCTTCGATGGCGCGCAACGGCCGAGGTCCCGGCAACGCGTTGTGCAATTTTCTGAGCAAGGGTAGCCGATTTTGTCCGGGTCGGAAAAGCGCCGCGGTATGAAAGACACGGCCATTGTGGCCGCGCGGACACGGGTATCGGTCCTGCTGCCGCTGCCGCTGGCAGGGGCCTACGACTATGCTGTGCCCTCTTCCATGACCATCCGTCCAGGAGAATTTGTCTCCGTACCTCTCAACCATAGAGAGTTGGTCGGCGTGGTCTGGGATCCTCCTCCGACTCCGGACCTGAACCCGATCCCCGACCGGCGGTTGCGTCCCATCTCCGGCACCCTGCCGGTGCCGCCGATGACCGAGAGCCTGCGCCGCTTCGTCGACTGGATCGCCGCCTACACGCTGAGCCCGCCCGGCGCGGTGCTGCGCATGGCGATGAGCGTGCCGGCGGCGCTCGAGCCGCCAACGCCGCAGGCCGGCTGGGTGCTGGCGCCGCCGGGCGGCAACAGCCGGCCCCGCATCACCCCCGAGCGGCAGCGGGTGCTGGACGCCCTGCGCCCGGGCGAGGTGCAGGCCGGGGCGCCGCTCGCCGAGGCGGCGCGCGTCTCCCTCGGCGTGCTGCGCGGCATGGCCGAGAACGGGCTGATCCGCCCGGCGCTGCTGCCGCATCGCCGCCGCTTCGCCCGGCCCGACCCGGCGCATCCCGGACCGGCCCTCGCCGCGGACCAGCGCGAGGCCGGGGCCGCGCTGCGCGCCGCGGTGGCCGCCCGCCGCTTCGGGGTGACGCTGCTGACCGGGGTGACGGGCTCGGGCAAGACCGAGGTCTATCTCGATGCCGTCGCCGAATGCCTCACCCAGGGCCGGCAGGCGCTGGTGCTGCTGCCCGAGATCGCCCTCTCGGCGCAGTGGCTGGACCGCTTCCGGGCGCGCTTCGGCGTGGCGCCGGCGCTCTGGCATTCCGAGGTGACCTCGCGCACCCGCCGCGACACCTGGCGGGCGGTGGCGGAGGGCGAGGCGCCGGTGGTGGTCGGCGCCCGCAGCGCGCTCTTCCTGCCCTTCCCCGATCTCGGCCTGGTCATCGTCGACGAGGAGCACGAGACCGCCTTCAAGCAGGAGGAGGGCGTGGTCTACCACGCCCGCGACATGGCGGTGGTGCGGGCGCGGCTGTCGCAGGCCGCCTGCGTGCTGGTCTCGGCGACGCCCTCGCTCGAGAGCCTGACCAATGCCGAGACCGGCCGCTACGCCCTGCTGCACCTGCCCGAGCGGCATGGCGGGGCACGGCTGCCGGCGGTCGAGGTGCTCGACCTGCGGCGGACGCCGCCCGAGCGCGGCCGCTTCCTGGCGCCGCCCCTGGTCGAGGCGGTCGGCGAGACGATCGGGCGCGGCGAGCAGGCCATGCTGTTCCTGAACCGCCGGGGCTATGCGCCGCTTACCCTCTGCCGGCATTGCGGCCACCGGATGCGCTGCCCCAACTGCACCGCCTGGCTGGTCGAGCACCGGGCGAAGCGCCTGCTGCAATGCCACCATTGCGGCCATGCCGAGCCGCCGCCGGCGGAATGCCCGGAATGCGGCACCGCCAACAGCCTGACCGCGGTCGGCCCCGGCGTGGAGCGGGTGCTGGAGGAGGCGACGGCGCTCTGGCCGGAGGCGCGGCGGCTGGTCATGGCCTCCGACACCCTGCCGGGCCCGGCCGCGGCGGCGGAGGCGGCGCGCGCCATCCAGGACCGCGAGGTCGATCTCATCATCGGCACGCAGATCGTGGCCAAGGGCTGGCATTTCCCGCATCTCACCCTGGTCGGCGTGGTGGATGCCGATCTTGGCCTCGCAGGCGGCGATTTGAGGGCAGCCGAGCGCACGGTGCAGTTACTGCACCAGGTGGCCGGCCGGGCCGGCCGCGCCGAGGCGCCCGGGCGGGTGCTGCTGCAGAGCTTCTCGCCCGAGCATCCGGTGATGCGGGCGCTCGTCTCCGGCGACCTCGAGGCCTTCATGCAGGAGGAGGCGGCGATGCGCCGCCCCGGCCACTGGCCGCCCTTCGGCCGGCTGGCGGCGCTGATCGTCTCCTCCGAGGAGGAGCGGGAGGCGGACCGCACGGCGCGCGATCTCGGCCTCGCCGCGCCGGGCGGGGAGGGGGTGCAGGTGCTCGGCCCCGCCCCGGCGCCGCTCGCCCTGCTGCGCGGCCGCCATCGCCGCCGGCTGCTGCTGAAGACCCGGCGCGACATCGCGGTGCAGCCGATCCTGCGCGACTGGCTGGCCCGGGTGGCGGTGCCGAACCATGTCCGGGTGCAGGTGGATGTGGACCCGGTCGGCTTCCTCTGACGGCGCCGCTCAGCCGCTGGCCCGGCCGGCGGCCGGCCGCCGGCCGGTCAGCAGCAGCGCCGCCGCGGCGAGCTGCAGCGCCATCGCCAGGGCCGGCGGCGCCACCGGCCCCCAGCCCGCCATCGCGCTGCCGAAGAGCGCCGGGCCGAAGGCGTAGAAGCCCTGGTTCACCGCGGTCAGCAGGGCCAGCACCGCCGTCACCTGCCCGGCCGGCCATTCCGCCTGGGCGATGAGCGGCGGCAGGGAGAGCAGGTTGCCGATCCCGAGGCCGAAGAGCAGCACGCCGGCCAGCAGCGCCGGGGCGCTGCCGGGCGCGGCGGCGAGCAGGGCGCAGCCGGTCGCCTGCAGCAGGAAATTGGCGCTGCCGGCGAAGCGCCGGTCGAGTCCCGGCGGCAGCGCCGTGCCGACCACGGTGCGGCCGACCACCGCGCAGGCGGTGGCGAGGCTCATGGCGCCGCCCGCCCCCGCCTCGCCGAGCACCGGGGCGAGGAGGGAGAAGAGCGTCGTCAGCAGCCCCATCTGCGCGACCAGGCCCAGGGCGAAGGCGAGCGAGAGGCTGCGGAAGCAGGGCTGCCGCCAGAGCGGGCCGGCCGGGGCGGCGGCGGGGCGGGGCGGCGGCGGCGTCGCCGCGCCGTCCGGATGCAGGCCGAGATCGGCCGGCACCCGGCCGAGCCAGCGCCCGGCGATCGGCCAGCTCGCCAGCGCCACCAGCAGGGCGAGGCAGGCCGAGGCGCCGGCGAAGCCGAAGGCGCCGATCAGCACCGCCCAGAGCGGCGTGAACAGCACCCCGCCGAGACTCGCGCCGTTGAAGGCCATGGAGAGGGCGGCGCCGCGGCGGCGGTCGAACCAGGGGGCGACCATGGCATTGATCGCAACCCCGCTGGTCAGCGCCCAGCCGAGGGCGGTCAGCAGCGCCGCCGGCACCATGTGCCAGGGCGCCGCGGCATGGCCCCAGGCAAGCGCGCCGGCCGCGCAGGCGAGCATCCCGGCCCGCGTCACCGCCACCAGGCCGAAGCGCCGGTGCAGCGCCGGCAGCCGGGTCACTAGCGCGCCGCTGGCCAGGAAGTGCAGCGTGATCGCCGCCGAGATCAGCGAGGGCGACCATCCTTCCCGAGCGTGCAGCGCGTGCAGATAGACCGACGGCCCGTAGAAATTGAGTCCCCAGCTGAACACCGCGATGACGAAGGCGGCCGCGACCACCTGCCAGCCGAAGAAGATGCCCGTCCGCTCCTGCCCCGTCCGCGCCTGCATTGTCGGCCCGCCCTGCCTCCCCGCCGCGGCCGGATTCCTGGCGCGGCCCGCCGGTTTCCGGCTTCGGGCCGGCCCGAACCGTTCCTGCCCGGGCCAGATTGCGGGGGCGTACACCCCATGGTAAAGGCCCTGCGCCGCGCCGGCGGAAGCCTGGTGGCGGGACCCGCGCATGCGCATCCTCTGGAACAGGACCCGGAACGCCCGTGGCCTCCGCCGAGACCATTTCCTCCTCTGCGTCCACCCCCTCCGGCCTTGCCGAGCGCTATGCGCAGGCCTTGATCGGCCTCGCGGATGACCGTCGGCAGACGGACCCCGCGGCGGTGGACCGCATCGCCGCCGATCTCGACCGCCTCTTCGCGCTGTGGCGCGAGGACGAGACCTTCCGCGCCTTCGTCGCCGATCCGCGCCTCGACAGCGCCTCGCAGAAGAAGGGCGCCTTCGCCGTCCTCGACCGCGCCGGCATCAGCGGCGAGGTGCGCAACCTGGTCGGCGTGCTGATCGCCAACCGCCGGCTGTCGCAGCTGCCGCAGGTGGCGCAGGCCTTCGGCGCGCTGCTCGCCACGCGCCGCGGCCAGCAGGCCGCCTTCGTCACCAGCGCGCATCCGCTGAACGACACCCAGCGCGCGCAGATCAGCGCGCGGCTGACCGAGGCCGGCTATTCCGGCGTCAGGCTCACCGAGCAGGTCGATCCCTCGATCCTCGGCGGCCTGATCGTGCGGATCGGGTCGCGGCTCTACGACAACAGCATCAAATCCAAGCTGCAGCGCCTGCAGTACGCCATGAAGGGGGCCGCCTGATGGACATCCGTCCCGCCGAGATCTCGGAGATCCTGAAGCAGCAGATCGCCGGCTTCGACACCGAGGCGAACGTGGCCGAGGTCGGCACCGTGCTGACGATCGGCGACGGCATCGCCCGCGTCTACGGCCTGCAGAACGTCATGGCCGGCGAGCTGGTCGAGTTCCCCTCCGCCGGCCTGAAGGGCATGGCGCTGAACCTCGAGCACGACAATGTCGGCGTCGTGATCTTCGGCCCGGACGAGCATATCCGCGAGGGCGACACGGTGCAGCGCACCGGCACCATCGTGGACGCGCCGGTCGGCAAGGGCCTGCTCGGCCGCGTGGTGGACGGGCTCGGCAACCCGATCGACGGCAAGGGCCCGCTGCAGAACGTCGAGCGCCGCCGCGTCGAGGTGAAGGCGCCTGGCATCATCCCGCGCAAGTCGGTGCATGAGCCGATGCAGACCGGCATCAAGGCGATCGACGCCCTGATCCCGATCGGCCGCGGCCAGCGCGAGCTGATCATCGGCGACCGGCAGACCGGCAAGACGGCGGTGATCGTCGACACGATCATCAACCAGAAGCCCATCAACGCCTCGGGCGACGAGAGCAAGAAGCTCTACACCATCTATGTCGCGGTCGGGCAGAAGCGCTCCACCGTGGCGCAGCTCGTGCGCACGCTCGAGGAGAACGGCGCGCTCGAGTACTCGATCGTCGTCGCCGCCACCGCCTCCGACCCGGCGCCGATGCAGTTCCTCGCCCCCTATACCGGCTGCACCATGGGCGAGTTCTTCCGCGACAACGGCATGCACGCGGTCATCTTCTATGACGACCTCTCGAAGCAGGCCGTCGCCTACCGCCAGATGTCGCTGCTGCTGCGCCGCCCGCCGGGGCGCGAGGCCTATCCGGGCGACGTCTTCTACCTGCATTCGCGCCTGCTCGAGCGCGCGGCGAAGATGAACGACGATTTCGGCGCCGGCTCGCTCACCGCGCTGCCGGTCATCGAGACCCAGGCGGGCGACGTCTCGGCCTACATCCCGACCAACGTCATCTCGATCACCGACGGCCAGATCTTCCTGGAGACGGAGCTGTTCTTCAAGGGCATCCGCCCGGCGGTGAATGTCGGCCTCTCGGTCTCGCGCGTCGGCTCGGCGGCGCAGATCAAGGCGATGAAGCAGGTGGCCGGCCGCATCAAGCTGGAGCTGGCGCAGTACCGCGAGATGGCGGCCTTCGCGCAGTTCTCCTCCGACCTCGACGCCTCGACCCAGGCGCTGCTCGCCCGCGGCGCGCGGCTGACCGAGCTGCTGAAGCAGCCGCAGTTCAAGCCGGTGCCGGTCGAGGAGCAGGTGGTGGCGATCTTCGCCGGCACCCGCGGCTATCTCGACAAGCTGCCGGTGAACTCGGTCGGCGAGTTCGAGCGGCGCCTGATCGGCGAGCTGAAGGCCACGCAGCCGGACATCCTGGACTCGATCCGGACCGACCGCGAGATCAAGAAGCCGGTCGAGGACAAGCTGGTCGCCTTCCTCGACAGCTTCGCCAAGTCCTTCGTGGCCTGAGGCCGGGAGCCCAGAGGGGGAGCAGCCGATGGCGAGCCTGAAGGACCTGCGCGGGCGGATCAACAGCGTGAAGAACACGCGCAAGATCACCCAGGCGATGAAGATGGTGGCGGCGGCGAAGCTGCGCCGCGCCCAGGCGCAGGCCGAGGCGGCGCGCCCCTATGCCGAGCGGATGGAGGCGATCCTCGCCTCCCTCGGCGCGGCGGTGGCGAGCACCCCGGGCGCCCCGCAGATGCTGGTCGGCACCGGCGAGGACCGGGTGCACCTGCTGGTGGTGGTGACCGCGGATCGCGGCCTGGCCGGCGGCTTCAACACCAATGTCGGCCGCCTGGCGCGGGCCCGCATCCGCGCCCTCGAGGCCGAGGGCAAGGTGGTGAAGGTGCTGACGGTGGGGCGCAAGGGCGCCGCCTATCTGCGGCGCGACTTCGCCAGCCGCATCGTCGGCGAGATCACCTTCATGGGCAAGAAGCGGGTCGAGTTCTCGGATGCCGAGGCGGTCGCGGTCCGGGTGACCGAGATGCTGGAGGAGGGCGAGTTCGACGTCTGCTCGCTGCTCTACAACCGCTTCCGCAACGTGATCACCCAGATCCCGACGGATCAGCGCCTGATCCCGGCGCCGCTGCCCGAGGGCCAGGTGACGGCCCCGGCCGCCGCCGGCCCGCAGGCGCAGTACGAGTACGAGCCGGCCGAGGAGACCATCCTCGCCACGCTGCTGCCGCGCAACCTGGCGATCCAGATCTACCGCGCGGTGCTCGAGAGCACCGCCGGCTTCTACGGCAGCCAGATGACCGCGATGGACAACGCCACGCGGAACGCCGGCGACATGATCAATCGACTGACGCTCAACTACAACCGCACGCGCCAGGCCAACATCACCAAGGAGCTGATCGAGATCATCTCCGGCGCCGAGGCTGTGTGATGCGATCGCGGAGCGCGCTTGCCGCGCGGAGCGTGAATCGCATCATCCGAATCCTGGCGATGCGATCGCGGAGCGCGCTTGCCGCGCGGAGCGTGAATCGCATCACCCGAACCGATTGAGGAGCTAGGAACCATGAAGAACAATGTCGGGCAGATCGCCCAGGTTCTCGGCGCCGTCGTGGACGTGCAGTTCCCGGGCGAGCTGCCGGCCATCCTGAACGCGCTCACCACCAAGAACGGCGACAACACCCTCGTCCTCGAGGTGGCGCAGCACCTCGGCGAGCGCACCGTCCGCTGCATCGCCATGGACACGACCGAGGGCCTGGTCCGCGGCCATGAGGTGGTCGATACCGGCAAGGGCATCACCGTGCCGGTCGGCAACGGCACGCTCGGCCGCATCCTCAACGTCATCGGCGAGCCGATCGACGAGCGCGGCCCGGTGCCGCACGACAAGAGCTACACGATCCACCGCGAGGCGCCGCCCTTCGACGAGCAGGCGACCTCGGCCGAGATCCTGGTCACCGGCATCAAGGTCATCGACCTCCTCGCCCCCTACCTGAAGGGCGGCAAGATCGGC
This sequence comes from Roseicella frigidaeris, assembly GCF_003258945.1. GTDB lineage: Bacteria > Pseudomonadota > Alphaproteobacteria > Acetobacterales > Acetobacteraceae > Paracraurococcus > Paracraurococcus frigidaeris. The sequence goes on from NZ_QLIX01000011.1 coordinate 23,691, forward strand.
CTGTTCGGCGGCGCCGGCGTCGGCAAGACCGTGACCATCCAGGAGCTGATCAACAACGTCGCCAAGGCGCATGGCGGCGTCTCGGTCTTCGCCGGCGTCGGCGAGCGGACGCGCGAGGGCAACGACCTCTACCACGAGATGGTCGATGCCGGCGTCATCAAGCTGGGCGAGGGCACGACCGAGGGCTCCAAGGTGGCGCTGGTCTATGGCCAGATGAACGAGCCGCCGGGCGCCCGCGCCCGCGTCGCCCTCTCCGGCCTCTCGGTGGCGGAGTATTTCCGCGACGAGCAGGGCCAGGACGTGCTCTTCTTCATCGACAACATCTTCCGCTTCACCCAGGCGGGCGCCGAGGTCTCGGCGCTGCTCGGCCGCATCCCCTCGGCGGTGGGCTACCAGCCGACGCTGGCCACCGACATGGGCGCGCTGCAGGAGCGGATCACCTCGACCAAGAAGGGCTCGATCACCTCGGTGCAGGCCATCTACGTGCCGGCCGACGACCTGACCGACCCGGCGCCCGCCACCTCCTTCGCCCATCTCGACGCGACGACGGTGCTCTCGCGCTCGATCGCCGAGCTCGGCATCTTCCCGGCGGTCGACCCGCTCGACTCCACCTCGCGCGCCCTCGATCCGCGGATCGTCGGCGACGAGCACTACCGGGTGGCCCGCGAGGTGCAGCGCATCCTGCAGACCTACAAGTCGCTGCAGGACATCATCGCCATTCTCGGCATGGACGAGCTCTCGGAGGAGGACAAGCTGGTCGTCGCGCGCGCGCGGAAGATCCAGCGCTTCCTCAGCCAGCCCTTCCACGTCGCCGAGGTCTTCACCGGCACGCCGGGCGTCTTCGTGAAGCTCGAGGACACGATCCGCAGCTTCGCCGCCATCACCTCGGGCGAGTACGACCACCTGCCGGAGGCGGCCTTCTACATGGTCGGCACCATCGAGGAGGCCGTGAAGAAGGGCGAGACGCTCAAGGCTGCCGCTTAAGCGGCAGGCTTGAGGCTTCTGGTGCCCTCAGGCGCCGGGCGGCCGCCTCCGCGGCCTTGGCTCGCCGCGTAGGCGGCGGGCCGCAGAAGCGGCCTCGGCGCCAGCCGAGGGCTCGCGCCGTTCGATCGCCTCTCATGCTGGAACCCTGATATGGCCACCTTCCTGCTCGAACTCGTCTCGCCGGAGCGGCTGCTGCTCTCCCGGCAGGTCGAGATGGCGACCATCCCCGCCGCCGAGGGCGAGATGGGCGTGCTGCCCGGCCATGCGCCGATGATCGTCACCCTGCGCGGCGGCATCATCCGCGTGCGCGAGAACGGCGCCGAGACCGAGCGCCTCTTCGTCGGCGGCGGCTTCGCCGAGGTCTCGCCCGAGCGGGTGACGGTGCTGGCCGACGAGGCCACGCCGCTTGCCAACCTGTCGCGCGCCGAGGCGGAGCGCCGGATCGCCGAGGCCGAGGCGGCGCTGCGCGAGGTCACGGCCGAGGACACCGAGGTCAAGCGCGATGCGGCGCTCGAGCGCGTGCTCTCGGCGCGGTCCATGCTGGACGCCGCCCAGGCCGCCTGAGCGCGGCGTGGCGGCGACGACACGGGGCCGGGGCGGCGACGCTCCGGCCCCGCCTCGTCTCCGGCCGGCCCTGGCCCTGGCCCCGACCCTGGGCAGTGCGGCATCGCCACAGCTTTGTCATTTTGCGCACCGGCCCGTGCGTCCCGGCCGGCCCATGCCTTGAATCCCCTGCCGCAGGGGCGAACATGCGCGAAGGGGGCAGCCCGCCCCCGATCCCGGTGGCAGACGCCGCCATCATGGCACAGGAACGGTTTGGCCGGCGGCCGGCCGCGGGGACAGCATGAAGCACTGGCGCGTCGAGCAGGTGAGCTGGGACCGCTTCGATCCGTCGAAACTGGACCCGGAGATCGTCCCGCTGGTCAAGGCCGCGGCCATGGTCGAGCGAAACGGCGACGACTACGCCATCTACCTCAAGCGCGTCTTCCACGACGATCCGGATTTCCAGCAGGCGGCCGAGAATTGGGCGCTGGAGGAGATCCAGCATGGCGATGCGCTCGGCCGCTGGGGCGAGCTGGCCGATCCCGGCTGGGACTATGCCGAGGCCTTCGCCCGCTACCGCGCCGGCTACAAGATCGACCTCAACGCCGATGCCTCGATCCGCGGCTCCCGCACCGGCGAGCTGATCGCCCGTTGCATGGTCGAGACCGGGACCAGCAGCTACTACACCGCCCTCGGCGAGGCGAGCGAGGAGCCGGTGCTGAAGGAGATCTGCCGCCTCATCGCTGCCGACGAGTACCGGCACTTCAAGCTCTTCTACGACCACATGAAGCGCTACCTGGCGCGGGAGGACCTGTCCTTCCTGCGACGGCTCCGGGTGGCGGCGGGGCGGATCGGCGAGTCGGAGGACGACGAGCTCGCCTTCGCCTTCCATTGCTCCAACGAGGAGCCCGGCATCGCCTACAGCCATGCCCGCTGCATCGCCGGCTATATGGGCCGGGCCATGAATTTTTACCGCTTCCGGCATATAGAGCGGGGCATGGGCATGGTCTTCAAGGCGGTGGGGCTCGAGCCCCGTGGCCGTCTCTCCGATCTCGCGGCGCGCGGCGCCTGGCGGCTGCTCTGCTGGCGGCGCGACCGCTTCCGCGCGGCGCTGGCGCAGGAGGCGGCGCCGATCCTGGCCCGGGCGGCCTGAGCCTGGGCTGCCTCCCGCGGCGTTCGCTGCTGGGCGGGGCCGGGCTGGCCGGGGCCGGGGCGCTGCTGCCGGGCGGCGCGGCGGCGGCCATGCCGGGGGAGGGCCTCGGGGCGCGGGCCCGGCGAGCCGGCATCCTCTTCGGCACCGCGGTCGATAGCGGCCGGCTGCAGGATGCCGGCTATGCCCGGCAGATCCAGGCCGAGGCGCGCCTGCTGGTCCCGGAATGGGAGGGCAAATGGGCGGCGCTGCAGCCGGAGGAGGGACGGTTCGACTTCGCCCCGCTCGGCACGCTGCTCGATTTCGCCAGCCGGCACGGCCAGCAACTCCGCGGCCATGCGCTGGTCTGGCACCAGGCCATGCCGGCCTGGCTGACGACCGCGCTCGCCTCCGGCCCGGCGCGCTCGCACGGCGTGCTGGTCGCGCATCTGGATGCCGTGCTCGCCCGCACCGCTCCGGCGATCCGCGACTGGGACGTGGTGAACGAGGCGGTGGCCAATCCCGGCGGCCCCTTCCTCGACGAGACCCCGGCGATCGGCGAGCTGCGCGACACGCCCTGGCTGCGGGCCCTCGGGCCGGACTATGTCGCGCTCGCCTTCCGGCTGGCGCGCGAGCGCGACCCGACGCTGCGCCTCACCTACAACGACTACGGGTTGGAGGGGGACACCCCCTTCGCCGAGGAGAAGCGGCGGCGGGTGCTGCGCCTGCTGCGCCGTATGGTCGAGGCGAAGGTGCCGGTCGATGCGCTTGGCCTGCAGGCGCATCTGCAGCTCGACGAGCCCTTCCGGCCGGAGCCCTTCGCCGCCTTCCTGCAGGAGGTGCGCAGCCTCGGCCTCGCCCTGTTGGTCACCGAGCTCGACGTGCGCGAGGCGCGCGCGATCCCGGCCGAGCTGGCGGCGCGGGACGCGCTGGTGGCGACCCGCGTCCGGGCGGTGGTCGGCACGGCGCTGGAGGCGGGCTGCCGCACCGTGCTCACCTGGGGCCTCTCGGACCGCGATAGCTGGCTGGTGCGCGACCGGGAGGTGGCGCGGCGCGACGGCGCCACGCATCGCGGCCTGCCGCTGGATGCCGAGGGGCGCCGCAAGCCGATGTGGCAGGCGCTGGCCGATGCCTTCGCCGGGCGCGGCGGCTGAGCGGGCGGCGCGCCATGCCCTTCACCCAGGTATCTTGCGCTCTGGCATCCTCCGCTCTGGCACCCTTCGATGGAGACGCGTCCCATGGCAGCACCCCCCGCCAAGCCGGTCCTGATCACCGGCGCCTCCGGCAATCTCGGCCGTGCCCTCGCGCGGGGGCTGGCCGAGCGCGGCTGGACACTCCGCCTCACCGACATCGCCCCCTTTCCGGACCCGCTGCCGCAACGCGCGCGCTTCGAGCGGATGGACCTCGCCGAGGGCGTCGACCTGCTGCATTTCGCCGAAGGCTGCGGCGCCATCCTGCATTTCGGCGGCATCAGCTCGGACCATCCCTTCAACACGGTCCTCGGCCCCAACATCCAGGGCCTCTATCACGTCTACGAGGCGGCCCGGCGGGAGCGGGCGCGCGTCGTCTTCGCCTCCTCCAACCACGCCATCGGCTTCCATGAGCGGCCGGGCCAGGCGAATGACCGGCTGGAGGCCAACTGCGCCTTCCGCCCGGACAGCTTCTACGGCCTCTCCAAGGCCTATGGCGAGCTGATGGGCCGGCTCTACTGGGACAAGCACGGCGTCGAGAACGTCAATCTCCGCATCGGCTCCTGCTTCCCCGAGCCGACCGAGGCGCGGATGCTCTCGACTTGGCTCTCCTATGCCGACCTCGTGCGGCTCTGCGAGGCCGCGGTGACCGCGCCGCGCACCGGCCATTGCGTCATCTGGGGCTGCTCCGACAACCCGGCGAGCTTCTGGGGCCGCGACCACCGCGACCGCATCGGCTGGCAGCCGCAGGACAGCGCCGAGGCCTGGCGCGAGCGGGTCGGGGGACTCACCTCCGGCAATCCGGTGACGGAGCGCTACCAGGGCGGCGGCTACACGGCGCAGGGCTATTCGCGCGACGAGCCGTCCGGCCGCGACGCCTTCGCGCTCGATTGATGGACGGCACGGCGATGGTGGCGCCGCCGGGCGGGCTGGCGCTCGCCGGCGGCGCCTGGGAGGCGGTGCTGCTGCCCGGTCACGGCGCCGCCTTCGCGCGTCTGGCCTGCGACGGGGTGGAGGTGCTGGCGCCGCTGCCGCTGGGCGCCGATCCGAATGCGAGCTTCGCCGGCGCCTTCCTGATGGCGCCCTGGACCAACCGGCTGGACGGGGGAAGGCTGCCGGTCGGCGGCACGACCTACCAGCTTCCGATCAACCGGCCGATCGACGGCACCGCCATCCATGGCCTGCTCCGCGATGCCGCCTGGACGGTGCAGGAGGCCATGCCGGCGCGCGCGGTCCTGACGCAGCAGGGCGATGCGCTCGCGCTCGGCGTGCCCTGGTCCTGGCAGGCCAGGCTCGAGGTGACGCTCGATGCGGCGGGGCTGCAGATCGGGCTGACGCTGACGAATGGCGGCGCGTTGCCCTTTCCCTTCGGCTGCGGCTGGCACCCCTTCTTCATGCGCCCGCCCGGCACGCGGCTGCGCTTCGCCGCGACCACGCGCTTCGCGCGCGACGCCCGCACCCTGCCCGTCGCGGCGCAGCCCTGCGACGGGCTGGACGGCGACGAATCCGCCTATGAGGGACTCGACACGCAGTTCGCCGGCTGGGATGGCGTCGCCGAGATCATCCGTCCCGATCTCGCGCTCCGCCTTGCCGCGCGCGGCGCCTGGGCGGGCAACCTGCAGGTCTTCGCGCCGGCCGGCAGCCACATCCTCTGCGTCGAGCCGGTGAGCCATGTGCCGGACGCGCCGAACCGGCCGGACCTCGCGCGCTTCGGCCCGCTCGCCCTGCTCGCGCCCGGCGAGTCGCTCGAGGCGGTGCTGCGGATCACGCGCCGGCGCTGAGAGCCGGGCGGGAGGCGGTGCCGCGCGGCGCGGGGCGATGCGCGGGAACGCTTGCCGTGTCGTGACGTTGCCTGCCGCAACCGCAACACACGGAACCAGCATGGACGGCATTGCGCGCAAGACCGATCCCGCGCTCTGGGACCGCGTGGCATCCGGGATCACGACGCGCGACGAGGGCGGCAGGCCAGGGGAGCGGTCGGCACGCAAGGCGCGGCGCGTCGCGCAGGATCGCCGATGACGATGCGGCGGCGGCTGCACCACGCTCCGCTCACGCCGGTTCGCGGACCATGGTCCAGCGCGGCATTGGGGCGCGTGAGTCACGCCTTCGGTGAGTCCGCCTTGGCGGACACCCATCTCGAAGCGTGGGCCGAGGAGACACGGGGCCCGCGCCCGGGGCGGGACTCGCGCGAAAGCGGCGTGCGCCGCGCTCTCGCCGGCGGCGTGCGACCGGGGCCCCGTCGCCAGGCAACGGGACAGGCGGGCCGGGCGGCGGTATTCGGTGCCGCCCCGCGACGTCGCCGGCACGGTGGCCGCGCTGCGCAAGCACCGGCCGGGGCGCGCCCAACCAGGGAAAGGACACGGCATGGATGACCAGGAGGCCACGATCGCGGACGCCTTCCGCACGCTGGTGAACATGCGCGCCGATGCGCTGCGCGCCTGGCTCGAGACCGAGGACAGCCGCGATGTCGGCTGGACGCATCCGGGCGATTCGGAGGCGGTCGGGCATCAGTCGGGCCGGCGGATCCTCGAGATCCTCGAGCGCGGCGATCCCGCCGAGGCGGATGAGGCGTTCCTGCACGAGGTGGTGGGCTATATCCGCCGCCACCTGGCGCAGCGCCCCGAGGGCGATGTCAGCGAGACGCGCTGGCGCTATTCGCTGATGAACTGGGGACACGACCCGTTGCGGGGCAGCGAGGCGGATGCGGATCGCAACGCCGGCGCGGATGACCGGCAGACAGAGGAGGACCACGCCATGCAGGACGAGAGCCAGGAGATCACCCCGGTCGAGGAGCCGGCCGCCGAGGAGGCGCCGCGTCGCCGCCGCACCGCCACCCGCAGCCGCCGCGCCGCCGCCACGGCCGAGGGCGATGTCGCCGAGGGCACGGACGCGCCGCGCCGCGGCCGCCGCCGCGCCGCGCCGGCCACGGAGGCCGACGAGGCCACGCCGACCCGGCGGCCGCGCCGCGCCGCCGCCGCCAAGCCCGCGCCCAAGCGCGGCGCCGCCGGCCGGACGGCTGCTGCCGCGAAGGGCGGCCGCGCCTCGTCCCGTGGCACCGGCGCCAAGCGCGCGACGGCGGACCGGGCCACCGGCACCGCGCGCAAGACGACCCGCAGCGCCGCGGGCAAGACCGCCGCGACCCGCGGCACCGCGAAGCGCGCGACGGGCACGGCTGCCAAGCGCAGCGCGTCGGGCGCGACCGCCAAGCGCACGCCGGCACGCCGCGCCACGGGCACGGCCAGCAAGCGCGCCACCGGCACCACGGCCAAGCGTGGCGCCACCCGCAGCACGGCGACGAAGCGCGCGACCGGCAGCACCGCGACGCGCGCCACGGGCACGAAGCGTGCGACGGGCACGGCGGCCAAGCGCGCGACCGGCAGCACGGCGAAGCGCACCACCGGCACGGCCGCAAAGCGCGCCACCGGTGCGACCGCGAAGCGCGCCTCCGGCACGGCGGCCAAGCGCACGACCGGCGGCACGGCGAAGCGTGCCACGGGCACGGCGACGAAGCGCGCCACCGGCGGCACGGCGAAGCGCGCCACGGGCACGGCGACGAAGCGCACCGCCGGCGCGACCGCCAAGCGCGCCACCGGCGCGACTGCCAAGCGCGCCACCGGCGCGACCAGCAAGCGCGGCGCGGCCGGTCGCACCGCCGCGGCGGCCAAGGGCGGCCGGGCCGGGGGCAGCCGGCGCGGCAGCAGCCGCAGTCGTACCTAGAGCAGATCCCGATCAGGTGGACTTACCTGATCGGGTGAAGATGCTCTGAAACAGGAGCCTAGGGCGCTTCCCGTGAACCGGTGTTCACGGGAAGCGCCCTAGGGCATGATCGCCTGAGGTGGCATCACCCTGCATTCGGACGGAAACGCCTGAACGCCGAGTGATGCTCCGAAGGCGATACCCCGGGGCGTGCCGCGTGAGCGCAGGCGGACGCAGCATGCTCCAGGCCGGTGCACGGCCCGGACCCTCGGCCCCGGACCCTGGGCCCCTGACCCTGGGCTCCGGATCCGCCTGCCGCATTGGCACCCCGGGTCCGAGAAGGCATGGTGGGCGCCTGCCCGGGCCGGCCGGTCCGGGCGGCGTTTGCTGCAGGGGGCAGAACAGCGTCATGGCCGCCACCACCCAAGCCGAGGATCTGGTCTTCGGCCTCACCCGCGTCATCGACCTGCCGGGCCTGACCGCGGCGGGCGGGGCGTCGCTCTCGGCCGAGGACATCGCCGCCATCATCGGCGAGGCCGAGCGCTTCACCCGGGAGCTGCTCTGGCCGTATGCCCAGGCCGCCGACCGCCAGGGCGCGACCTACGAGAACGGTGTGGTGCGGGTGCCGGAGAGCTACCGCGCCGCCTACCAGGCCTGGCGCGAGGGCGGCTGGCAGGGCCTCGCCGCGCCGGCCGAGCTGAATGGCGTCGAGACCGGCGGGCAGGAGCTGCCGCAGGCGCTGTGGATGGCGGTCTCCGAGCTGGTCACCGCCGGCGACATGGCCTTCAGCCTCTGCCCGCTGCTCTCGGCCGGCGCCATCGAGGCCATCGCCCGCTTCGCCTCGCCCTCGCAGCAGCGGGCCTGGCTGCCCGCGCTCGTCTCCGGCGCCTGGACCGGCACCATGTGCCTCACCGAGCCGCAGGCCGGCAGCGACCTCTCGCAGGTGCGGACCCGCGCCGAGCCGGCGGGCGAGGGGATCTACCGTCTCACCGGCCAGAAGATCTTCATCACCTGGGGCGAGCACGACCTCGCCGAGAACACGCTGCACCTGGTCCTGGCGCGGCTGCCGGATGCGCCGCCGGGCACCCGCGGCATCTCCCTCTTCGCCGCGCCGAAGCGGCTGGCCGATGGCAGCCGCAACGCGCTGCGCTGCGGCGGCATCGAGAAGAAGCTCGGCATCCACGCCTCGCCCACCTGCGTGATGCTCTTCGAGGGCGCCGAGGCGGAGCTGATCGGCGAGCCGAATCGCGGCCTCAACGCCATGTTCGCCATGATGAACGCGGCCCGGCTCGGCGTCGGCGTCGAGGGCGTGGCGCAGGGCGCGCGGGCGCTGGCGCTGGCCGAGCCCTTCGCCGCCGAGCGCATCCAGGGTGGCCGGCCGATCGCCCGCCATCCGGACGTGGCCCGCATGCTGGCCGAGATGCGCGCCATCACCCTGGCCGGGCGGCTGCTGGCGCTCGAGGCCGGCGCGGCGCTCGACCGCGCCCGGCTGCTCGGCGATGCCGCGGCCGAGGCCCGGGTCGCGCTGCTGACGCCGGTCGTCAAGGCCTGGTGCACCGATCGCGGGGTGGATTGCGCCTCGCTCGGCATCCAGGTGCATGGCGGCATGGGCTTCGTCGAGGAGACCGGCGCGGCGCAGGTGCTGCGCGACGCCCGCATCGCCCCGATCTACGAGGGCACCAACGGCATCCAGGCGCTGGACCTGGTCGGCCGCAAGCTCTTGCGCGACGGCGGCGCGGCGATGCGCGGCCTGCTCGCCGAGGTGGCGGCGGCCGATCCGCGCCTCGGCCCGGCCGTCGCGGCGATGACGCGGGCCACCGACTGGATGCTCGATCGCGGCCAGACGGATGCGGCGGCGGCCGAGGCCTCGGCGGCGGCCTATCTGGAGGCGGCGGGCTGGACGCTCGGCGGCTGGATGCTGGCGCGCGCCGCCGCGGCCGATGCGCGCTACGCGCCGCTCGCCGGCTTCTACCTCGCCCGGCTGCTGCCGCGGGCGGCGGCGCGCCTGGACGAGATCGAGGCGGCGGACAGCCTGCTCGCCCTCATTCCCGCCGCTTGAGTCCGCCCCGCAGCGCCGGCGCACCGCCCCGGGGGGCCGCCGCGGGCCCGGCCCGGGGCGGTGCGCCGGCGGAACGGTCGGGCAGCGTGGCGCCGCGCCGCCTTGCGCAAAGCCGCCCCGGCCATATTTGCGCTATTCGACCAAAGTGCAGGATCGCCAGACGCGCATGAACGCCCCGCTTGCCTCCCCTGCACTGAAGCCGAACCGCCCCCGCATCGCCGTCATCGGCGCCGGCCCGGGCGGCCTCGCCGCCGCGCTCCTCCTCGCCGCCCAGGGCGCGCAGGTCACCATCTTCGAGCGGGATGCAGTGGTCGGTGGCCGCACCCGCACCCTGGCGACGCCCGAGGGCTACCGCTTCGACCTCGGGCCGACCTTCTTCCTCTATCCCCGCGTCATCGCCGAGATCTTCGAGAGCGTCGGCGCCCGGCTGGAGGAGGAGGTGCGGCTGATGCGGGTCGATCCGCTCTACCGCCTGGTCTTCGAGGGCGCGGGCCGCATCGACGCCTCGGCCGATCCGGCGCGGATGGAGGCCGAGATCGCCCGGCTCTGCCCCGAGGATGCCGCCGGCTTCCGGCCCTTCCTCGCCGAGAACCGCGCCAAGCTCGCCGCCTTCCGCCCGGCGCTCGAGAACCCCTTCGATTCGGTCTTCCGCTTCCTGCACCCCGACATGGTGCGGGCGCTGCCGCTGCTCCGGCCGCACAGCACGGTGGACCGCGACCTGGCGCGGCATTTCCGGCATCCGCTGGTGCGGCTCGCCTTCTCCTTCCAGACCAAGTACCTGGGGATGAGCCCGTTCCGCTGCCCCAGCCTCTTCACCATCCTGAGCTTCCTCGAATACGAGCACGGCATCTGGCACATCGAGGGCGGCTGCGGCGGCATCTCGGAGGCGATGGCGCGCGTCGCGGAGCGGCTCGGCGTCGAGCTCCGCCTCGGCACGCCGGTCGAGCGCATCGCCTTCGAGGGGAGGCGCGCCCGCGGCGTCGAGGCCGGCGGCCGGCTGCATCCGGCCGATGCGGTCGTCGTCAACGCCGATTTCGCGCATGCCATGCCGGGGCTGGTGCCGGAGGCGCTGCGGCCGCGCTGGGACGACCGCAAGATCGCCGGCGCCCGCTATTCCTGCTCCACCTTCATGCTCTATCTCGGCATCGAGGGCGAGCTGCCCGAGCTCGCGCATCACACGGTGCTGCTCTCCGAGGGCTATGCCCGGAACATCCGCCAGCTCGAGACCGGCATCCTGCCGGACGAGCCGAGCTTCTACCTGCACAATCCGAGCCTGCTCGACCGCAGCATGGCGCCGCCGGGCCACTCCGCCCTCTACCTGCTGGTGCCGGTGCCGAACCTGCGCGACGCCCGGCAGCAGGGCGGGCTCGACTGGGCGCGGGAGGCGCCGCGCTTCCGCCGGCTGGTGCTCGACCGGCTGGCCGCGCTCGGCCTCGGCGCGATCGAGCCGCGCATCCGCGCCGAGCGGATGGTGACGCCGCAGGACTGGCAGGGCCGCTACGCCGTCGGCCATGGCGCCACCTTCAACCTCAGCCACGACCTGGGGCAGATGCTCTGCTTCCGGCCGCAGAACCGCTTCGCCGGGGCGGAGGGCGTCTACCTGGTCGGCGGCGGCACGCATCCCGGCAGCGGCCTGCCGGTGATCTACGAGGGCGCGCGCATCACCGCGCGGCTGCTGGCGCAGGATCTCGGCCTGCGGCGGGACAACACCAGGCCGCAGCCGCAGGGCGGCCTGGCGCCGGCCCTGCAGGCGAGCCCGTGAGCGCGCCGCGGCGGAAGGAAGGGGGAGGGCCATGACCTCGCATGTGGTGGTGGTGGGCGGCGGACTCGGCGGTCTCGCCGCGGCGGCGACGGCGGCGGCGCGCGGCCACCGGGTGACGCTGCTCGACAAGAATCCCTGGCTCGGCGGCAAGGCGGCGGAGCTGCGGCTGCTCGATCCCGGGCAGCCCGGCGGCAATGCCGGCTTCCGCTTCGACATGGGCCCGACCATCCTCACCCTGCCGCGCGTGCTGCGCCGCATCTATGCCGAGGCCGGGCGCGACCAGGCGCGGGATCTGCCGCTGATCCGGCTCGACCCGCAATGGCGCTGCTTCTTCGCCGACGGCACGCGCATCGACCTCTGCGAGGATGTCGAGGCGATGGCGCGGGCGATGGACGCCTTCGCGCCCGGTACCGGCCAGGGCGAGGGCTATCGCCGCTTCCAGCAGGTGGCGGAGACGCTGCACACCATCTCGGAGAAGTTCTTCTTCTGGAAGTCGGTCGAGGGCATCGGCGACACCATCGACCTGCGCGCCAATTTCGACCCCTCGACCATGCGCGACGTGCTGGCGCTGCGTATGGGCCGGACGGTGGCGAAGGTGATCCGCGGCCATGTGCCGGATGCGCGGCTGGCGCAGATGCTCGACCATTTCTGCCAGTATGTCGGCTCCAGCCCCTATCTCGCCCCGGCGGTGCTCTGCTCCATCGGCGACATGCAGGCGAGCGAGGGCGTCTGGTACCCGGTCGGCGGCACCCGCGCCGTCGCCCTCGGCCTGGCGGAGCTTGCGGCCGGGCTCGGCGCCGATCTCCGCACCGGGGTGGAAGTGAGCGGGTTCGAGATCGAGGCGGGCGCCGTCCGGGCGGTGCGCACCGCGGCGGGCGAGCGCATCGCCTGCGACGCCGTCATCTCCAACATGGACGCCATCCGCACCTATGCCGAGCTGGTCGGCGGCGAGGCCGGCCGCCGCTACACCCGCAAGGGCTACGAACCCGCCTGCTCGGGCGTCGTGCTCTATCTCGGCCTCAACCGCCGCTACGAGCACCTGGCGCATCACTGCTTCGTCTTCTCCCGCGACGCCGAGGCGGAGTTCGACGCCATCTACCGCCGCGGCGAGCCGGCGCCCGACCCGACCGCCTATCTCGCGGCGCCCTCGGCCACCGACCCGGAGGTGGCGCCGGAGGGCGGCGAGGCGCTCTACGTGCTGGTCCACACCCCCTGGCTCCGGCCGCATCACGATTGGTCGCGGATGTTCCCCGCCTACCGGCAGGTGATCCTCGACAAGCTCAAGCGCTGCGCCGGCATGGAGGATATCGAGGAGCGCATCGTGGTGGAGCGGGCGCTGACGCCGGTCGATATCCACGAGCGCTACAAGGTGCTGGACGGCGCCATCTACGGCCTCGCCAGCCACGGCCGCTGGACCGGCGCCTTCAAGCCGGGCAACCGCTCGAAATCGGTGCGCGGCCTCTACCTCGCCGGCGGCGCGGCGCATCCCGGCCCGGGCATGCCGATGGTGATGATGAGCGGCTGGATCGCCGCCGATGCGCTGGACCAGGATCTCGGCGGCCGCGGCATGGGCGAGGCGGCGGCGGAGGCGGGGCTGCGCGACGCCCACCGCGCCCGCCTCGCCGCCGAGTAGGGCCATGCCGCCGGGGGAGGCCTCGCCGGTCGCGCTCTACTCGCCGGCGCGGCTCGCCTTCTTCCACTTCATCTTCGCCCGCTTCGCCCGGCGCCACCTGCGGGCGGTGCGCCTCGCCCGCTGGGGCGCGCCGCCGCCGGAGGATCGCGGCCGCCCGCTCGTCGTCTATGCCAACCATCCCTCCTGGTGGGACGGCGTCGCCTTCATGCTCTACGCCACGGCGCTGTTTCCCGGCCGGCGCATGTTCATCCCGATGGAGGCGGCGGCGCTGGCGCGCTACCGCTTCATGCGCCGCCTCGGCGTCTTCGGGGTGGAGCGGGACTCGCCGCGCGACGCCGTCGCCTTCCTGCGCACCGCCGGCGCGGTGCTGGCCGCGCCCTCGCACATGCTCTGGATGAACGCCCCCGGCCGCTTCATGGATGTGCGCGAGCGGCCGGTGCCGATGGCGCCGGGCCTGGTCCGCCTCGCCGAGCTGGCGCCGCGGGCGCGCTTCCTGCCGCTCGCCCTCGAATACCCCTTCTGGTCGGAGCGGGCGCCGGAGATGCTGGCCGGCTTCGGCCCGCCGCTCGAGGGCGCGGCGCTGGCGGCCCTGCCGCGCGGCGCGCGCGCCGCCGCCCTGGCCGGGGCGCTGGAGGCGGCGATGGACCGGCTGGCCGGCGATGCCATGGCCCGCGACCCGGCGCGCTTCCGTCCGCTGCTGCGGGGGCGGGCGGGCATGGGCGGCCTCTACCAGCACTGGCGGCACCTGCGGGCGCTGCTGCGCGGCGAGCGCTTCGACCCGCAGCACGACCCCCAGCACGACCCGCACCACGACCCCGTGGCGGGGGAGAGCCGATGACCGACTGGGCCTGGATCAGCCTCGGCCTCGCCGCCCTGCCGGCGGCGCTCGGCGCCCACAATCTCCGGCGCCTCCCCCGCCTGCCCGCGGCGGCGGCGCCGGGGCTGGTCTCCATCCTGATCCCCGCCCGCGACGAGGCCGCCAATATCGCGGCCTGCCTCGACGCGGCGCTGGCCAGCCAGGGCGTCGCCATCGAGGTGGTGGTGATGGATGACGGCTCGACCGACGGCACGCCGGAGATCGTCCGCCGCCGCGCCGCCGCCGATCCGCGCCTGCGCCTGCTCGCCGCGCCGCCGCTGCCGCCGGGCTGGACCGGCAAGGTGCATGCCTGCGCCCGGCTGGCCGAGGCGGCGCGCGGGGACTGGATGCTCTTCCTCGATGCCGATGTCCGCCTGGCGCCGGAGGCGGCGGCGGCGATGGCGGCGCATGCCGCCCGCCAGGGCCTCGCCATGGCGAGCGCCGTGCCGCGGCAGGTGATCGGCTCGCTCGGCGAGGCGCTGACCGTGCCGGCGATCAATTTCCTCCTGCTCGGCTATCTCCCCGGCGGCGGCCGGGCGGAGACCCGGCAGCCCGGCCTGGCCGCCGCCTGCGGCCAGCTCCTGCTCTGCGAGCGCGGCGCCTATGCCGCGATCGGCGGCCATGGCGCGGTGCGCGGCGTGCTGCACGAAGGGCTGGCCCTGGCCCGCCGCTTCCGCGCCGCCGGGCACCGGACGGAGGTGGTGGACGGCGCCCCGCTCGCCGAATGCCGCATGTATCGCGGCTTCGCCGAATGCTGGGCCGGATTCCTGAAGAATGCCCGGGAGGGGATGGCGACCCCGCTCGGCCTGCCGGTCTGGACGGCGATGCTGGGCGGCGCGCATCTCTGGCCCTGGGCGCTGCTGCCGGCCTGGCCGGCGGCGCTCGCCCTGCTGCTCGGGCTGGGGCTGCGGATCGCCGTCACCCGGCGGGCGCGGGAGCCCTGGTGGACCGTGCCGCTGCACCCCGCGACCATGCTGGTGGCCCTGGCGATCCAGTACTGGGCGCTCATCCGCTGGCTGGCGGGGCGGCCGGCGGGCTGGAAAGGCCGGGCATATCCCGCCACAAAGGCGGCATGAACGCCCCCGTTCCACCGACCCCGCCAGGGGGAGCGAGCCTGGCCGTCTCGGCGGCGCCGACCCGCGACCATGACGAGGAGAATTTTCCCACCGCCTCGCGGCTGCTCGCCCGGCCGGTGCGGGCCCAGGTCATGGCCTTCTACCGCTTCGTCCGGGTGGCCGACGATATCGGCGACAGCCCCGACCTCGCGCCCGAGGAGAAGCTGCGCCGCCTGGATGCGATGGAGCTTGCGCTCGACGACCCGGGCACCGCGCTGCCCGAGGCCGCCGCGCTGCACCGCACCGGCACCGGCGTGGAGGAGGCGCGGCGCATGCTCTCCGCCTTCCGCCAGGATGCGGTGAAGCGGCGCTACGCGGATTGGGAGGAGCTGGTCGATTATTGCCGCCGCTCGGCCGATCCGGTCGGGCGGATGCTGCTGCGGCTGCATGGCGATGGCGGCAACGCCCCGGCCGAGGCAGCCGCCGATGCGCTCTGCACCGCGCTGCAGGTCCTGAACCACCTGCAGGACCTGGTGCCGGACCGCCGCAGCCTCGATCGCATCTACCTGCCGCAATCCTGGATGGCGCTCGCCGGCGGCGAGGAGGCCTTCTTCGACCCGGCCAATGCGGCGCGGCGGCGCGCGGTGTTGGACGCCGCGCTCGACCGGGTGGAGGAGCAGCTCGACCGCGCCGCCATCCTGCCGCGGCTGCTGCGCGCGCGCCGCCTCGCCCTCCAGAGCGGCATGACCATCCGCTGCGCCCGCCGGCTGCTGGCGCGGCTGCGGCGCGGCGACCCGGTCGCGGGCCGCATCGCCCTCTCGAAGGCGGATTTCGCCGGGGCGCTGGCCGGAGCCCTGCGCGGCGGCCCGCGCGATGCGGCGGTGGTCGCCGGCCGCGTCTCCCGCGCCGGCTCCTCCTTCGCCCGCGGCATGGCGGCGCTGCGCGGCGAGCGGCGGCGCGCCCTCTGGGCCGTCTACGCCTTCTGCCGGGCGGTGGACGACATCGCCGACGGCGCCATGCCGGAGGCGGAGAAGCGCCGCTTCCTGGCGGATTGGCGGGGCAAGCTGCAGCGGCCGGACTGCATCCTCTCGCGCGAGCTGGCCTGGGCGCGCGCCGCCTATGGCGTGCCGCTCGCCGAATGCGAGGCGATGATCGCCGGCATGGAGACCGACAGCACCGAGCGGCTGCGGCTGGCGACCGAGGCCGAGCTCGACCTCTATTGCCGCCGCGTCGCCGGCAGCGTCGGGGCGATGAGCGTGCGCATCTTCGGCGCGCCGGAGGCCGAGGGCTTCGGCCTCGATCTCGGCCACACCTTCCAGCTCACCAACATCCTGCGCGACGTGGACGAGGATGCGCTGCGCGAGCGCGTCTACGTCCCGCGCGACCTGCTGGCGGCCGAGGGCATCCCGGAGGGGCCGGCGCGGGAGATCGTCGCGCATCCCCGCTTCGCCGCCATCTGCGCCCGGCTCGGCGAGCGGGCCGAGGCCGGCTTCGCCCGCGCCCGGCGGGAGATCGCCCGCTTCGACCGCCAGGCGCTGCTGCCGGCGGCGGTGATGATGTGGGGCTATGGCCGGCTGCTGGACCGCATGCGGGCGCGCGGCTGGGCCGGCGAGAGGCCGCGGCCGCGCCTCGGCACGGGCGAGAAGCTGCGCATGGCCTGGATGGCGCTCGGCTTCGGGCGGGCGGCATGACGGCGGCCCTGTCCGCCGGGACGCCCGCCGCCGCGCCATGACCATCCATGTGATCGGCGCCGGCGTCGCGGGCCTCGCCGCGGCGCTGGCGCTGGCCGAGGCCGGCCGTTCGGTCGCCCTGCACGAGGCGGCGCCGGTCGCCGGCGGCCGCTGCCGCGCCCTGCCGGATGGCAGCGACAACGGCACCCATGCGCTGCTCGGCGCCAACCAGGCGGCGCTCGGCTTCCTCGCCCGCATCGGCGCGCGGGAGGGCTGGGTGGAGCCGGAGCCGGCGGGGCTGCCGGTGCTCGACCTGCGCGACGGCCGCGCCTTCCGCGTCGCCCTCTCGCCGCTCGCCTGGGGCAACCCGGCGCTGCGCCCGCCCGGCCTCTCCGCCGGGGCGCTGCTGGCGCTGGCCCGCCTCGCCCTGCCGGGGCGGGACCGGGCGGTCGGGCCGGCCATGGCGGCCCATCCGGAATTCCATCGCGGCTTCGTCGATCCCCTGGTCATCGCGGCGCTGAACACGCCGAGCGGGGAGGCCTCGGCGCGCCGGCTCGGCGCCGTGCTGCGCCGCCTCGGCGGGCGGGGGGCGACGCGGCTGCTGGTGGCGCGCGCGGGGCTGGGGCCGGACCTGGTGGCGCCGGCGCTGGCGGCGCTCGCCCGCCGCGGCGCGACCATCCGCTTCGGCGCCCGGCTGCGCCGGCTGGAGAGCGCCGGCGGCCGGGTGGTGGGGCTCGATTTCGGCGAGGACGCCGTCGCCCTCGGCCCGGGGGAGGCGGCGGTGCTGGCGACGCCGCCCTGGGAATCGCAGCGCCTGCTGCCGCATCTCGAGACGCCGGCGGCGCATGCGCCGATCGTCAACCTGCATTTCGCCCATCCCAATCCGGGCCCGGTGCGCTTCCTCGGCCTGCTGGAGGCGCTCTGCCAATGGGTGCTGGTGCGGCCGGCGGGCGTCAGCGTCACGGTCAGCGCCGGCGACGCGGCGGTGCGCGAGGAGGCGGCGACGCTCGGCCCGCGCGCCTGGGCCGAGCTGCGCCGGGCGGCGCTCGCCTTCGGCCTGGCCGGCGACTGGCCGGAGGCGCCGCCGCCCTGCCGGGTGGTGAAGGAGCGCCGGGCGACGCCGCGCCACACCCCCGGCCCGGCGCTGCGCCCGCCGCGCCTGCCGCTCGGCAACCTCGCCTTGGCCGGCGACTGGACCGATCCGCTGCTGCCGGCGACCATCGAGGCGGCGACCCGCAGCGGCGAGGCGGCGGCGCGGGCGCTGCTGGCGGCGGGCCAGGGCGATGGCTGATCCGGCCGGGGAGGGGGACCCCGCCGCCGCGCTGGCGGCCCTGCGGGCGGCCGAGGCGCGGGACGGGGCGTTGCCCCTGGCGCGCCGGCAGGCG
This sequence comes from Roseicella frigidaeris, assembly GCF_003258945.1. Classification (GTDB taxonomy): domain Bacteria; phylum Pseudomonadota; class Alphaproteobacteria; order Acetobacterales; family Acetobacteraceae; genus Paracraurococcus; species Paracraurococcus frigidaeris. The sequence continues at coordinate 41,653 of NZ_QLIX01000011.1, forward strand.
CTGCTGCGCGTCCTGGCGGCGCTGCTGCTGCGCCGCGCCGAGGCCGTGGCGGAGGCCGTCGATGCCGATTTCGGCGGCCGCTCCACCGAGGAGACGCTGCTCGCCGAGGTGAAGCTGGTGGTCGATGCCGCCCGCCACGCCGCGGCGCGGCTGCCGCGCTGGGCCCGGCCGCGCCGGGCCGGCGTGCCCTTGCCCTTCTGGCCCGCCCGCGCCCGGGTCGAGCCGGTGCCGAAGGGCGTCGTCGGCATCATGGCGCCCTGGAACTACCCGGTGCAGCTCGCCCTCTGGCCGGCGGTCGATGCCTTCGCCGCCGGCAACCGGGTGGCGATCAAGCCCTCCGAGGCGGCGCCGCGGACCGCCGCGCTGCTCGCCGCGCTGCTCGCCGAGGCCTGGGGCGGGGAGATCGTTCAGGTGGTGCAGGGCGGGCCGGCGGTGGCGGCGGCCTTCGCGGCGCAGCCCTGGGACCATCTGGTCTTCACCGGCGGCACCGAGACGGGCCGGCGGGTGATGCGGGCGGCGGCCGAGGCCCTGGTGCCGCTGACCCTGGAGCTGGGCGGCAAATGCCCGGCCCTGGTGCTGCCCGGCGCCGATCTCGCCCTGGCGGCGCGCGCCATCCTGGCCGGCAAGCAGGTGAATGCCGGGCAGACCTGCATCGCCCCGGACACCGTCCTGCTCGTCGGCCACGCGGCCGCCGATTTCATCGCCGCCTGCCGGGCGAGCGGCCTCGGCGCGGCCGAGACGGCGCTGGTGAACGACCGCCAGGCGGCGCGCCTCGCCGCGCTGCTGGAGGGGGCGGCGCTGGTGCCGCTGGCGCCGGACGGGCCGGGCCGGCGGCGCGGCCTCGCCCTGGCCGAGGCGCCGCCCGGGCATCCGCTGCACCGGGAGGAGATCTTCGGCCCGGCGCTCGCCTTGCAGCCCGTGCCGGACTTGGCCGCCGGCATCGCCTGGATTGCCGCCCGGCCGCGGCCGCTCGCCATCTACCTCTTCGGCGCCACGCGGGCGGAGGAAGCGGCGGTGGCCGCCGGCACGCGGAGCGGCGCCATCGTCGCCAACCGCTGCCTGGAATACGCCGCCTTCCCCGACCTGCCCTTCGGCGGCAGCGGCGCCTCCGGCTTCGGCCGGCGCAACGGCGAGGCGGGGTTCCGCGAGTTCAGCCTGCTGCGCAGCCGCGTCGCGCATGGGCGCTGGAGCCTGGCGCGGCTGCTCGACCCGCCGCGCGGCGCGCGGGCGCGCCGGCTGGTGCGCCAGGTCCTGCGCTGAGCCCCGCCCCGCGGCAGGCGGGGCAGGCCTTCCGGGCGGCGGCGGCGGGCCGATGCCGAACCGGACCGGAGGGGCGGCGTTCTGCTGCCGACCCCCACGGAGCCCGCATGACCCATCCCCGCCTCTCGCGTCGCGGCACGCTGCTCGGCGCCCTCGCCCTCGCCGGCTGCCAGACCACCGCCATGGACCTCTCCGGCACCGGGACGGTCGCCGGCGCCAGCAGCGGCGCCGGCAAGCCCGCCGCCCTGCTCTCGGCCAACACGGCCGATCCGGCGATGGGGCAGGTGTTGCAGGCCTTCATCGATCTCGGCGCCAAGCCGGTCTCCACCCTCTCCGTCGAGCAGGCGCGGCGGCAGCCGAGCATGGCCGACGCGGCGCGCCGGGTGATGCAGCAGCAGGGCCTGCCGACCACGCCGCGGCCGGTGGCCCAGGTGCTCGACCTGATGATCCCGGGGCCCCGGGGCCGCATCCCGGCGCGGCTCTACAACCCGGGCGGCGGCAATGCCCGCCTGCCCCTCATCCTCTACTGGCATGGCGGCGGCTGGGTGATCGCCGACCTCGACACCTATGACGCCTCGGCCCGGGCGCTGGCCGCCGAGACCGGCGCCATCGTGCTCTCCTGCCACTACCGCCAGGCGCCGGAGCACAAATTCCCCGCCGCGCATGACGATGCGCTGGCCGCCTATGCCTGGGCGGTCGGCCATGCCGAGCGGCTCGGCGCCGACCGCCACCGGGTCGCGCTGGCCGGCGAGAGCGCCGGCGGCAACCTCGCCCTCGCCACCGCGCTCGGCGCCCGCGACCAGCGCATGCCGATGCCGGCACACATGCTGCTGGTCTATCCCGTGGCCGGCACCGATACCCGCACGCCCTCCTATCTCGAGAATACCGCCGCCATCCCGCTCGGCCGCGACGACGTGCTGTGGTTCGTGGACAAGCTGACGCGCTCGCCGCTCGACCTGCAGGACCCGCGGCTCGACGTCATCGGCAAGGCCGATCTGCGCGGCCTGCCGCCGGCGACGATCCTCAATGCCGGGATCGACCCGCTGCGCTCGGATGGCGAGAGGCTGGCGCAGGCGCTGCGAGCGGCCGGCGTGGCGGCGGAGCAGCGTACCTGGGCCGGGGCGACGCATGAGTTCTTCGGCCTCGCCGCCGTGGTGCCGGATGCGGCCGAGGCGCAGCGCCTCGCCGCCACGCGGCTGCGCGGCGCGCTCGGCCTCGGCGCGGTGCCGCTGGCCGGGTCGTAGAGAGCCCCGCGACGGCGCTGCAGCGGGGCCGCGCGGCAGACCGGCGATCAGGCCGCGACGCAGCCCTGCGGCTTGACCTTGCGCTCGGTGCTGGCGGGGAATTTTGCCAGGCGGTCGGCCGGGCGCACCGGCCGCCGCACCAGTTCGCCGGCGCAATTCGGGCAGCGGCCCCGCAGCACGCCCTCGGCGCAGGTGGCGCAGAAGGTGCACTCGAAGGAGCAGATGCGCGCCGCGGGGCTCGCGGGCGGCAGGTCCGTGCCGCAGCATTCGCAGCAGGGGCGGAGTTCCAGCAAGGCATGTCCTCCCGATCGGGCCCGCAGCCTCGGCAGCCGCCGGGCCGGGGTCAAGACGGCGAACCCGCCGCCGCCGGCCGGCGTTGCCCCGGCATGACCGACAGCACCGCGCCGAAACCCACCCGCCCGGGCGAGGCCCCCGACGATCCCGGCCGCGCCGCGCCCGGCGCCGCCCCGCCCCCCGCCCGGCCCCGTGCCGAGCCCATGGTGGTGACGCCGGCCGAGGATGCGCCCTCGCCCCCCGGCGGCACCGGCGCGCCACGCGACCCCGAGGCGCCCATCCCGGAGCCCGGCTAGGGCGTGAATCGCACGATCGAACATTAGCCTAGAGCATGTCCTGCGAACGTCCGTTCACCTGCAATGCTCTAGGTGTTTGTTTTTACGAGCATCTTCACCTGTCCGGATGAGGTCATCCGGACAGGATCTGCTCTAGACCATGATCCTCGAGCCGGCGTGAGCGGATCGTGGTCCAATGTCAACGGCATGAATTCTTCATGCATGCCGAGCGCCCGAATGGGCGCCGCCGCCAGTGCGGCGAAGCGCGGCTCAGCCGGGCCTGCGCGCCTCTCCCTCGGCGAGCAGCCGCACCAGCCCGTGGATGCCGGCGAGCACCGGCGCCGGCTGTTCCAGATGCCGCGCCAGCTCCACCAGCCCGCCGAGGATCGGGCCGAGCTCCAGCCGGCGCCCGGCCTCCAGATCCTGCAGCATGGAGGTGCGGAAGGCGCCGATGCGGCGCGTGACCACCATCCGCTCCTCGATGCTCTGCGCGATCGGCAGGCCGATGCGCCCGCCGATCGCTGCCATCTCCCGCATCATCGCCTCGACCAGGCCCAGCACGCCGGGATCCTCCAGCATGGCCCGCATATCGGCGCGGCAGAGGGCGCTCAGCGGGTTCATGTTGGAATTGCCCCAGAGCTTCAGCCAGACCTCCCGGCGGATATCGGGCACCGCCTCGGCCGGCACGCCGCCCTGGCGCAGCGCCCCGACGAGCCGCGCCAGCGCCCCGGCATGCCGGCCCGAGGGGTCGCCGTAGAGCATCCGGTCCTCGGTCATCAGCCGCACCACGCCGGGCGCTTCCACCAGGGCGCCGACATGCGCGACGCCCCCGAGCACCCGCCCGGCCGGCAGGGCGCGGCCGAGCGCGCCGCCGGGATCGACGGCCTCCAGCACCAGCCCCTCGGCCGGGCCGCCGAAGCCCTGCAGGAACCACCAGGGCAGGCCGTTCTGGGCGGTGGCGACCAGGGTCTCCGGGCCGAGCAGGCGGCGGATCAGCGGCAGGGCGGGCGGCAGGTCGTGGCCCTTCAGCGCGAGCAGCAGCAGGTCGGCCGGCGGCAGGTCGGCGGGGTCGTCGCTGGCCGGCAGGGCGAAGCGCTCGCTCGTCGTGCCCCGGCGCAGGACCAGCCCGTCGCGGCGCAGCGCCGCCAGGGTGGCGCCGCGGGCGAGCGCCGCGACCGGCAGGCCGGCCCGCGCCAGCCCCGCCGCCAGCCAGCCGCCCACCGCCCCGAGGCCAAGCACCGTGACGCGCATCGCGGCCGCTCCGGCGCTCAGGGCCTCGCGGGGACGAGGAATTTCCCGAACATCCAACCCTGCGGCCGGCCATGCCCGACCTGCACCCAGCCATCCGGACTGCGGTCGTATTCCTGCAGGACCTCGCCGGCCGGCACGGTGCGCAGGACGCTGGCCCGGTTGTTCGGCGCGGTGCGCAGGTTGGTGCCGGTGCGCGGCATCACCAGGCCGGCCTCGGCGGGGTCCGTGGGGACCGGCGGGGCCGTGGCGGCGGTGGCGGGGGCGCGCTCCCGCAGCGCCGGGGCCGGGAAGGCCGGCACCGGCTCCGCCGTCGCGCCGGCCGGGCGTTCGGGCGCCGCTGCCGCCGGCGCGGCGGCGGGCGCGGCCGGGACGGCGGGCGAGGCCGTGCCGCCGGCCGAACTCGCGGCCGGCGCGCCGGCCTGCGTCCCGGTGCGGGCGGTGGCCGGCAGGCCGGTCGGGGCCGGGGCGGCGGCCAGCTCGGGTGCCGGGGCGGGGGGCGGCGTGCCGCCCCAGAGCACGGCGATGGCCGCGGTGACGGCGGCGACGCTGCCGAGGGCGAGCGCCACCAGCAGGCCCGAGCGCCGCCGGTCCGCGGCGAGGTCCGGCTGCACCGGCAGGCGGACCGAGGCGGGCGGCAGGCCGATGCGCTGCGCCGCCACCTCCCGGTTCAGCATGGGCGGGCGGCCGGCGCGGCCGGGCGCCGCCGGGGAGGGGCCCCGGGCCGGGCTGCGCGGCGCCAGCGAGCGGCGCACCACGCCCACCCAGCCATCGCCGCCCGGCAGGCTGATCGGCGGCAGGTTGGCGAAGGCGGCCGGCAGGATGGTGTCGAGCAGGCGCAGCTCCTGCGGCGTCACCTGCAGGTGCACGACCGGCAGATGCCCTGGGAAGATGGCGCCGAAGCGCGCCGCGTCGAGCCGGGCGCGCAGCGCCGGCTCGGCGCCATGCGTTGCCTCCGGCGCGATGTCGATCAGCGCGATGCCGACGAAGGGATGCAGCAGCACATGCCGCACCGCGACGGTCTGGCCGGGGACGGGGCTGAGGTTGCAGCGCTCCAGCCCGACCCAGCCGGGTGGCAGGACCAGGGCCGGCAGGACCGGCTGCGGCGGCGCCCTCTCGGCCCGGCCCGGCGTGTCGAAGTCGTGAATCGTTTCGGACTGCTGCACCATGGATTGCAATGCCCCCCTTGCACGCAATGTCTCCGGCACGCCCCCGCATGCCGAAGTCCCCCAAGGGCGGATCGTATACTCTCTTGAGCCCGCGCCATACCACCGTTTGCGGCCCGGGATCGGGCGCGCCGCGGCCCTACAACCGCCAGCCGGTATGGATGGCGACGATCCCGCCGGCGAGGCTCTGGTGGCGCACCCGCTCCAGCCCCGCCGCGCGCATCATCGCCGCCAGGCTCTCCTGGTCGGGGAACATGCGGATGCTCTCGGCGAGGTACTGGTAGCTCGCGGCATCGCCGGCGACCAGGCGGCCGAGCGCGGGCAGCACGCGGAAGGACCAGGCATCGTAAAGCGGCGCCAGCGCCGCGACCTCGACGCGGCTGAACTCGAGGCAGTGGAAGCGGCCGCCCGGGCGCAGCACGCGCCGCACCTCGCGCAGCACCGCCGGCTTGTCGGTGCAGTTGCGCAACCCGAAGGCCATCGAGACCTTCTCGACGCTGCGATCGGGCAGCGGCAGGCGCTCGGCATCGGCGCAGAGGAAGGCGAGCCCGGCGGCGAGGCCGCGCTCCAGCGCCCGGCCCTGCGCCACCTGCAGCATGGCGGGGTTGATGTCGGAGAGGATGACGCGCCCGGCGCCGCGCTCGAGCGCGCGGAAGGCGATGTCGCCGGTGCCGCCGGCGAGGTCGAGCAGCGCCTCCCGCGGCGAGGCGGCGATGGCCGCGACGAAGGCGTGCTTCCAGGCGCGGTGCAGGCCGAGCGACATCAGGTCGTTCATCAGGTCGTAGCGTGGCGCCACGCTGTCGAAGACCTGGCGGACCAGGCTGGCCTTCTCCGCCCTCGGCACCGCGCGGTAGCCGAAGTCGATCACATCCTCTGCCGGGTGGCTCTTGCGTTCGCTCATGCGCGGCGAGCATAGCCCCGGCGGGAGGGCAGGGACATATGCCGGAACTGCCGGAAGTCGAGACGGTGATGCGCGGGCTGCGCCGCGTGCTGGAGGGGCAGCGGATCCGCGCCGCCAGCGTGGCGCGGCCGGACCTGCGCTGGCCCTTCCCGGAGGGGCTGGCGCTGCGGCTCACCGGCGCGCGGGTGGACGGGTTCCGCCGCCGAGGCAAGTACATGCTGATGCGCCTCTCGGGCGGCGACAGCGTGCTGATCCATCTCGGCATGTCGGGCCGCATGGTGGCGCGCGACGCCATGGACCGGCCGAACGCCCCGGTCGCGCACGAGCATCTGGCGCTGGAGACGGAGGCGGGGGTGCGCGTCGGCTTCGTCGATCCGCGCCGATTCGGTTGCGTCGACCTGGTGCCGACGGCGGCGGAGGAGGCGCACCGGCTGCTCGCCGGGCTCGGCCCCGAGCCGCTCGAGCCCGGCTTCACGCCGGCCGTGCTCGGCGCCGCCCTGGCCGGCAAGCGGACGCCGATCAAGGCGGCGCTGCTCGACCAGCGGGTCGTCGCCGGCCTCGGCAACATCTATGTCTCGGAGGCGCTGTTCCGCGCCGGCATCTCGCCGCGCCGGCTGGCCGCGAGCGTCACGGGCGCGCGGCTGCAGCGGCTGGTGCCGGCGATCCGGGCGGTGCTGGAGGAGAGCATCGCCGCCGGCGGCTCCTCGCTGCGCGACTACGTGCAGGCGGATGGCGGCATCGGCTTCTTCCAGGAGCGGTTCAAGGTCTATGACCGCGCCGGCCTGCCCTGCGAGCGCTGCCCCGGCGTGCCGCCCTGCCCGGGGATCCAGCGCATCGTGCAGGCGGGCCGCGCCAGCTTCCATTGCCCGCGGACGCAGCGCTGATAGAGTGAGGCCAGGGCAGGGGAGACGCGCATGGCCGGCTACGAGATGATCCTGACCGAGTTGCAGGGGCGCGTCGCGGTCATCCGCCTCAACCGCCCGAAGGCGCTGAACGCGCTCTGCGACCAGTTGATGGAGGAGCTCGGCCAGGCGCTGCGCGGCTACGACGCCGACCCGGCGGTCGCCGCCATCGTCCTCACCGGCAGCGAGAAGGCCTTCGCCGCCGGCGCCGACATCAAGGAGATGCAGGCGCGCAGCTATCCGGCGGTCTATCTCGACGACTTCATCGGCAAGCGCTGGGAGGCGGTGACCTTCGTGCAGAAGCCGGTGATCGCGGCGGTGGCGGGCTATGCGCTCGGCGGCGGCTGCGAGCTGGCGATGATGTGCGACATCATCCTGGCCGCGGATACCGCGAAATTCGGCCAGCCGGAAATCAACCTGGGCGTCATTCCCGGCGCCGGCGGCACGCAGCGCCTGACGCGCGCCATCGGCAAGGCCAAGGCGATGGAGATGATCCTCACCGGCCGCATGATGGATGCGGCGGAGGCGGAGCGGGCCAACCTCGTCGCCCGGGTGGTGCCGGCGGCCGCGCTGCTGGCCGAGGCGGTGAAGGTCGGCGAGACGATCGCCGGGCTCTCGGCGCCGGCCGTCGCGGTGGCCAAGGAGGCGGTGAACCGCGCCTATGAGACGACGCTGGCCGAGGGCGTGAAATTCGAGCGGCGGGTCTTCCAGGCGCTCTTCGCCACCGCCGACCAGAAGGAGGGCATGGCCGCCTTCGCCGAGAAGCGGAAAGCCAATTTCCAGAACCGCTGAGGGGCGGGCGGCGAGGCGGGCGATGGGGCCCCGTCGCTTGACGCCGCGCCGCCGCCGCCTGTAGAAGCCCCCTTCCTGCGTGCCCGCCGGTACGCCTCCCCTCCTTCGTATTGAGTCGAAACCACAGCCCATGGCGAACACGGCCTCTGCCCGCAAGCGCATCCGCCAGACCGAGAAGCGCACCATCCGCAATCGTGCGCGCCGCTCCCGCGTGCGGGGGTTCCTCCGCAAGGTCGAGCAGGCGATCGCCGGCGGCGACCAGGCGCAGGCGCGGGACGCGCTGCAGGCGGCGCAGCCCGAGCTGCACCGCGCCGCGACCAAGGGGGTGTTCCACCCGAACACCGTGGCCCGGAAGCTGTCGCGCCTCTCGGCCCGCATCAAGTCGCTCGGGGCTGCCGCCCAGGCCTGAGGCGCGGTGCGGCCATCCGTCCGGGACACAAACGGGAGCGTGCAAGAACGGGTCAATTCCTGTTCTGGCACGCTTCTTTTTATTGTCACCGGCGGATCCGGGTATTGTGCATCTTCGCTAAAGTGAGGGCAATTATATAAATCGGCATTCGATTTCGTTAAGTTACTATTGGCTCTGACTTGGGGTCCGGGGTAACATCGCTTCCGCTAGGACGGACGGTCCCCGACCCCGCACCCTGCACCGGACGTCCCGGTCCCTGGCCCCGCTCGCGGGCAGGTCGGCTCGGCGTCGTCCCTAAGCCGGAAGGCATTTGGGAGAAGAGGAGGCCGCTGGTTGCCGCCCGAAACGTCCGGACAGATGGTCGCGTGTTGGGCCCGCATCCGCGGACGCCTGCGGGATGAGGTGGGCGAGGTCGAGTACCGCACCTGGCTCCGCCAGATGACCCTCGCGGGCATCGATGGCGAGGAAGCGGTGATCCTGCTGCCGACGCGCTTCCTGCGGGACTGGGTGAACAGCCATTACGGCGATCGCCTGCGCGCGCTCTGGCAGGGCGAGGATGCCTCGATCCGCCGGGTCGAGATCCGCGTCGCCCAGGCGGCGAGCGCCGAGCCGGTGCTCGCCGATGGCGAGGCGGCGCCGGCGCGGGCCGAGCCGGCCGGGCTGGCCGAGAGCCTGGCGCCGTCGCGCCCGGCCGAGCTCCGCGCGCCGGAGCCGCGGTCCGACTGGGTGGTGCCGCTCGAGGCGCGCTTCACCTTCGACACCTTCGTCGTCGGCAAGCCGAACGAGTTCGCGCATGCCTGCGCGCGGCGGGTGGCGGAGCGGCCGGCCAGCCCGGGCTTCAACCCGCTCTTCCTCTATGGCGGCGTCGGCCTCGGCAAGACGCATCTGATGCATGCCATCGCCTGGGCGATCCGCGAGGGCGAGACCGCCCGCACCGTCGCCTATATGAGCGCCGAGAAGTTCATGTACCGCTTCATCGCCGCGCTGCGCAGCCAGAGCACGATGGAGTTCAAGGAGACGCTGCGCGCCGTCGACGTGCTGATGATCGACGACCTGCAATTCCTGATCGGCAAGGACAACACGCAGGAGGAGTTCTTCCACACCTTCAATGCGCTGGTGGACCAGGGCAAGCAGATCGTCGTCTCCTCCGACAAGCCGCCCTCCGACCTGGCGGGCATCGAGGACCGGCTGCGCACGCGGCTCGGCTGCGGCATGGTCGCCGACCTGCACGCGACCACCTACGAGCTGCGCCTCTCCATCCTGCAGGCCAAGGCGGCGGCGGCGCAGGTGCTGGTGCCGGCCAAGGTGATGGAGCTGCTGGCGACCAAGATCACCACCAATGTCCGCGAGCTGGAGGGGGCGCTGAACCGGCTGGTGGCGCATGCCAACCTCTTCGGCCGGCCGATCACCATCGACAGCGCGCATGAGGTGCTGCACGACGTGCTGCGGGCGCATGAGAAGCGCGTCTCCATCGAGGAGATCCAGCGCAAGGTCGCCGAGCACTACAACCTGCGCCTGACCGACATGGTCTCCGCCCGCCGCGCCCGCAACGTGGCGCGGCCGCGGCAGGTGGCGATGTACCTCGCCAAGCACCTGACGCAGCGCAGCCTGCCGGAGATCGGCCGGCGCTTCGGCAACCGCGACCACACCACGGTGATGCATGCGGTTTCCCGCGTCTCCGAGCTGATCGCCCAGGATGCCGGCTTCGCCGAGGACGTGGCGCTGCTGCGGAAGATGCTGGAGACCTGATCGCCCGGCCCCGCCCGGGGCCTGGATCGAAACAGCAACATTGCGGCGGCCATGGGCCGCGACGGCTGCTGCGGGGGTTGCGCCAGGCATGGCGTCCCGCTTATCGCGGCGGCCGGGAGTTGGTATTCTCCCCGGCCCAGCGGCCCGTCCGGGGAGGCGGGCCGGGGGGCGCGTAGCGGCTGAACGGACCGTCGGGGGAGCCAGGGTGGCATGAAGTTCACGGTGGAACGGGCGATCCTGCTCAAGGCCCTGGCGCATGTGCAGAGCGTGGTCGAGCGCCGCAACACCATCCCGATCCTCGCCAATGTCCTGATCGCCGTGCAGGACGGGGTGCTGAAGCTCACCGCGACCGATATGGAGATCGCGGTGGTCGAGGAGGTGCCGGGCGTCCAGGTCGCCCGCCCCGGGCGCACCACCGCGCCGGCCGCGACCCTCTACGAGATCGTCCGCAAGCTGCCGGACGGCGCCAAGGTCGAGCTCGATCATGCCGGCGGCGATGCCGCGCTGAAGCTGCGCGCCGGCCGCTTCAACACCGACCTCGCCGTGCTGCCGGTCGAGGACTTCCCCTCCATGACCGAGGGCAAGCTGCCGCACGGCTTCGCCCTGCCGGCGGGCCAGCTACGCGAGCTGGTGGACCGCACGCGCTTCGCCATCTCCACCGAGGAGACGCGCTACTACCTGAACGGCATCTTCCTGCATGCCGCCGAGGGCGAGGGCGGCAAGGTGCTGCGCGCCGTGGCGACGGACGGCCATCGCCTCGCCCGGGTCGAGGAGCCGCTGCCCGAGGGCGCGGCGGGCATGCCCGGCGTCATCATCCCACGCAAGACGGTGAACGAGCTGCGCAAGCTGGCCGAGGAGGTGCAGGACGAGATCGCCATCCGCCTCTCCGACACCAAGATCCGCTTCGATATCGGCCCGGTGCAGCTCACCAGCAAGCTGATCGACGGCACCTTCCCGGAATACGACCGCGTCATCCCGCGCGGCAACGACAAGGTGCTGACCGTCTCGAAGAAGGAGTTCGCCGAGGCGGTCGGGCGCGTCGCCGCCATCAGCTCCGAGCGCTCGCGGCCGGTGAAGCTCTCGCTCGACCGCAACCACCTCCTCCTCTCCGCCTCCTCCGCCGAGCAGGGCCAGGCGCAGGAGGAGCTGGACGCCGAGGTGGTGAAGTACGAGCACACGCCGCTCGAGATCGGCTTCCAGGCCCGCTACCTCAACGACATCACCGACCAGATCGGCGACCAGGTGGAGTTCCGCTTCGCCGATGGCAGCGCGCCGACCGTGGTCACCGATGCCGCGAAGCCCGAGGCGCTCTACGTGCTGATGCCGATGCGGGTCTAGAGCAGATCCTGTCCGGATGACCTCATCCAGCAGGCCACTGGAGCAGATCCCGATCAGGTGGACTCGCCTGATCGGCTGAGGCTGCTCAATGCGGCTCGCGGGAGGGCGGGAACGCCCGGGGACGAGCCTCTGCCCCAGGACCGATGACCCGTGGCGGGTTGCGTTCGGCATCGAACGCGATCCGCTGCGGCCTGTCCCGCCCGCCTGGCCGCGCCCCGGCGAGGCGGATCGCCGGCACGCCGGATGGGGTGCTGCGCCGCACAGCAGCCAGGCCGGCCGGTTTCCTATGACGAGCCCGCACGCTCCGCTTCGGGGCCGCATGCTCGAAGGAGGGGCGCCGTCATGTCCGACAGACTGCAGCCCGCCCTGGTCGGTGGACCGCTCTCCAGGCTGGCCTGGATCTCCCACCGGCCGGCCTGGCTGCCCGGCGTCGTCACCGCGGCGGCGCTGCTGCCGGTCGCCTTCCTCTATGGCCAGGGCCTGCACCGGCTGGGCGCCGAGGCGGTGAGCGGGCTGGCCGTGCTCGCCATCCTCGTCTCCGCCACGGTCTCCAGCATCGCCGGCTTCGCCTTCTCCGCGCTCTGCGGCGGCCTGCTGCTGTACCTCCTGCGGAGCCCGGCCCTGGCCGTGCAGGTCATGCTCACCTGCAGCATCGGCATCCAGCTCCTGAGCGTCTGGCAGCTGCGCCGGCAGATCGAGTGGCGCTGGCTGCCGCGCTTCTTCCTCGGCGGCGCCCTGGGGCTGCCGGCGGGCCTCTGGCTGCTCCTGCACCTGCGGCGCGAGCACTATGCCGGCGCGCTCGGCGGGCTGCTCATCCTCTACGGCCTCTGGATGCTGTGCCGCCGCCCGGGCCGGCCGCGGCAGGCGCCCCGCTGGACCGCCATCCTCGCCGGCGCCCTCGGCGGCGTCACCGGCGGCATGGCGGCGCTGCCCGGACCGGCGGCGATGATCTGGTGCAGCCTGCAGGGCTGGGAGAAGGCGCGCCAGCGCGGCCTGATGCAGGCCTACATCCTCGGCATGCAGCTCCTGGCGCTCGCCGCCCTCGCCACGCTCGGCGCCGGGCCCGCCCTGCCGGCCGGGGCGGGCTGGGCGGCCCTGGCCTATCTGCCGGCCGCGCTCCTCGGCACCTGGCTCGGCCTGGCGCTGTTCCGCCGGCTGTCGGATGGGCAGTTCGCGGCGATCGTCAATGCCATGCTGATCGTCTCCGGCCTGGCATTGCTGCTGTGAGGCGCGGTCAGACGGGGTCGAGCACCACCACCGGGATCTCGCGCGTCGTCTTCTTCGCGTAGTCGGCATAGGGCGGCCAGAAGGTCAGCGCCTGCTGCCAGAGCGCCTCGCGCTCGGCCCCAGTCGCGGTGCGGGCGCGGACCTGCGCCGTCTCCGTGCCGACCCTCACCTCCGCCATCGGGTCAGCCAGCAGATTGCGGTACCAGCCGGGATGCTCCGGCGCGCCGCCCTTCGAGGCGACGACGAACCAGCCCTTGCCGGCGGTGCCGTAGAAGAGGGGGAAGATGTACTTCTCGCCGGATTTGCGGCCGGTCGTCGTCAGCAGCAGCGACGGCACCTGCAACTCGCCATAGCCGGGCGGCGAGACGGTGTAGATATGGCCCTCCTTGCCGCCGCTCGACAGGTAGCGTTCGGCATGCTCCTGCATCCATTGCGGCAGGTTGGGGGCAAGCTTCGCCTCGGCCATGGCTGGGTCTCCTTCTCCGATGCGGCGAGCCTATCGCAGCCGGCGCGCGATCCCGAAGGCCGAAGCGCCCGGCTCGCGCAACCGGCACCGCCGGGTCAGCCCAGCGCCCCGGCCTGGCGCAGCGCCGCCACCTCCGCCGGGCTGAAGCCATAGCCCCGCAGCACCTCCTCGCTATGCGCGCCGAGCAGCGGCGGCGGCGCGCGCACCTGCCGCGGCGCGCCCTCGAACTGGATCGGCTGGGCGATGGCGTGCAGCGGCCCGAGCGCCGGGTGCTCGTAGTCCATCACCATGCCGCGCGCCGCGAGCTGCGGATGCGCCAGCAGCTCGGCGATGGTGTTGATGGCGGCGCAGGGGATGCCGATGCGGCCGCAGAAGGCCACCCAGTGATCGGCCGTTTCGGTCCGCACGATCGCCTGCACCAGGGCGACGGTCGCATCGAAATTCGCCACCCGGTCGGCATTGCTGCGGAAGCGCGGATCCTCGGCGAGCTCCGGCCGGCCGATGCCAGCGGCGAAGCGGCGCCAGAGGTTGTCGCTGGCGATGCCGATCAGCACCGGCCGGTCGCTGGCCTCGAAGGCCTGGTAGGGGCAGAGGGATTCGTGGCCGGAGCCGCATTTCCCCGGCAGCACGCCCTTCTCCCAGTAGATCTGCAGCGTGTAGCCGAGCAGCGCCGTCGCGGTCTCGAGCAGCGAGACCTCCAGCCGGCAGCCCTGGCCGGTGCGCCCCCGCTCGAGCAGCGCCGCGAGGATGCCGGAGAAGGCCTGCATGCCCGTCGCCTGGTCGATCGGCGAGAAGGGGCTGCGGATCGGCCCGCCCTCGCGCTCGCCGGTCATCGCCATGATGCCGGAGAAGGCCTGCAGGATGACGTCGTAGCCGAGCCCCTGCGCCAGCGGCCCGCTGCGGCCGAAGCCGGAGATGCTGCAATGGATCAGCCGCGGGTTGGCGGCGCGGAGCGCCTCGGCGCCGATGCCGAGCCGCTCGGCGACGCCGGTCGCGTAGCTCTCGATCACCACGTCCGCCTCGGCCGTCATGCGGCGCGCCGCCGCCTGGCCCTCGGGCGTCTTGAGGTCGAGGGCGAGGCTGCGCTTGTTGCGGTTGGCGGCGAGGAAGACGGCGCCGGCGCGGCCGCCCGGCCTCTCGCGGAAGGGTGGCCAGCCGCGGGTGTCGTCGCCCGTGCCGGGCGGCTCCACCTTCACCACATCGGCGTCGAGATCGCCGAGCCACTGGCCGCAGAGCGGGCCGGCCAGCACCTTGGAGAAATCCAGCACCTTCAGCCCGGCGAGCGGCGTCATCTCAGTAGGATTTCGGCTGGCCGAGCACGCGCTCGGCGATGAAGGAGAGGACGAGCTGCTCCGAGACCGGGGCGATGCGGGTGATCATCACCTCGCGCAGCAGGCGCTCCACCACGTATTCCTTGGCGTAGCCCATGCCACCATGCGTCAGCACCGCCTGCAGGCAGGCATTGTAGCCGGCGCGGCCGCCGAGCAGCTTGGCGGCATTCGCCTCCGCCCCGCAGGCCTGGCCGCTGTCGTAGAGCCAGGCCGCCTTCAGCGCCATCAGCTTGGCCGATTCCAGCGCCGTCCAGCATTCCGCCAGCGGGTGCTGGATCGCTTGGTTCTGCCCGATCGGGCGGCCGAAGACGCTGCGCTCGCGGGCATAGCGGGCGGCGCGCTCCAGCGCATCCTCGCCGATGCCGATGCCCTCCATGGCGACCAGCACGCGCTCGGGATTCAGGCTGTCGAGCAGGTAGGAGAAACCGCGCCCCTCCTCGCCGATCCGGTCCGCCTCGGGGACGAAGAGGTCGTCGATGAAGACCATGTTCGAATCGACCGCGGCGCGCCCCATCTTCGGGATGCGCTGCACCTCGATCCGGCTGTGGTCGAGATCGGTGTAGAAGAGCGTGATGCCCTCGGTCGGCCGGCGCGCCTCCTCCTTCCGCACGGTGCGGGTCAGCAGCATGATCTTGTTCGCCACCTGGCCGGTGGAGGTCCAGATCTTGCGCCCGTTCACCCGGTAGCCGCCCGGCACCCGCTGCGCGAAGGTGGTGATGCTGGTGGTGTCGAGCCCGGCATTCGGCTCGGTCACGCCGAAGCAGGCCTGGTCCTCGCCGGCGACGAGGCGCGGGATCCAGCGCGCCCGCTGCTCGGGCGTGCCGTGCACGGTGATCGGGTGCGGGCCGAACATGTTGATGTGCAGCGAGGAGGCGGCCGCCATGCCGCCGCCGCTGCGGGCGACGGTGTGCATCATGATCGCCGCCTCGGTCACGCCGAGCCCGGCGCCGCCCTGTTCGGGCGGCATGGTGATGCCGAGCCAGCCGCCCTCGGCCATGGCCTTGTGGAATTCGCGGGGAAAGCGCGCCTCGGCCTCGCAGTCGCGCCAGTAGTCGTCGCCGAAGCGGCGGCAGACCGCGGCGACGCCCTCGCGGATCGCCTCCTGCTCGGGCGAGAGACCGAAATCCATGACTACCCTCCCTCCGTTCCTCCGCCGAGTGTCGCCGCCGCCACCGGATGGGGGAAGGCCGCGGGCGTGAGGCTTGCGCCGAACTATTGCGCAGGCTTACGGTGCGCAAGCTTATAATAAGCCTGGGAAGAGCCTGGGCCCGGGACGGGCCTGGCGCACGGCCCGGTGCGCGGCACGCGCGCGGCGAGGCCCGGGGGCGGCGCCGGATGACGCGGCGGCTCGTCCCTGTATCCTCGGGCGGCATCGGCCGGTCGGGCCGGGCGGAAGGGGAGGAAGGCCGCATGGCCGGTTTGTGGTTCGAGGAATTCGAGATCGGCCAGGTCTTCCGCCACGGCATCCGGCGGACCATCACCGAGGCCGACAATGTCTGGTTCTCGGCGCTGACGCACAACCCGGCGGCGCTGCACCTCGACGAGGAATACTGCCGCACCGAGACCGAGTTCGGCACCCGCATCGTCAACAGCGCCTTCACCCTCGGACTGATGGTCGGCATCTCGGTCGGCGACACCACGCTCGGCACCACCGTCGCCAATCTCGGCTGGGACGAGGTGCGCTTCCCGAAGCCGCTCTTCCACGGCGACACGCTGCGCGTGGAATCCGAGGTCGTCGCCAAGCGCCCGAGCAAGTCGCGGCCCGGCCAGGGCATCGTGGAGTTCATCCACCGCGCCTTCAACCAGAAGGGCGAGCTGGTGGCGCATTGTCGCCGCTCCGCCCTGATGAAGGGCCGGCCGGCGGGAGAGCCCGAGGGGGGCGCGGCATGAGCGCGCCGCCGCGCTCCTGGCTCTTCGTCCCCGGCGACAGCGAGCGCAAGCTGGCGAAGGGCGGCGAAAGCGGCGCCGATGCGCTGATCCTCGATCTCGAGGATGCCGTCGCCGCCGACCGCCGCCCGGTCGCGCGCGGCATGATCGCCGACTATCTCGCGGCGCATGCCGGCGCGGCGCGGCGGCCGCGCCTCTGGGTGCGCATCAACCCGCTCGATGGCGAGGGGCTGGCCGATGCCGCGGCGGTGGTGCGCGCCGCGCCGGACGGGCTGGTGGTGCCGAAGGTGGCCGGGCCGGCCGAGTTGCTGCGCCTGTCCCACTGGCTCGATGCGCTCGAGGCGCGGGATGGCCTGCCGCCGGGTGGCATCCGCCTGCTCGCCGTCGCCACCGAGACGGCGGCGGCGGTGCTCGGCCTCGGCGAGTATGCGCGGCAGCCGGTGCCGCGGCTGCACGGGCTGACCTGGGGCGCCGAGGATCTCTCCGCGGCGCTCGGTGCCAGCAGCAACCGCGATGCCGAGGGGCCGCTCTCGCTCACCTACCGCATGGCGCGCTCGGCCTGCCTGCTCGCCGCGGTCGCCGCCGAGGTGCAGCCGATCGACTCGCTGGAGCCGGATTTCCGCGACGAGGCCGGGCTGCGCGCCGCCTGCGCCGCGGCGCGGCGGGAGGGCTTCACCGGCAAGATCGCCATCCATCCGGCGCAGGTCGGGCCGATCAACGAGGGCTTCCGGCCCACGGAGGCGGAGATCGCCTTCGCCCGCCGCGTCGTCGCCGCCTTCGCCGCCAGCCCCGGCATCGGCACGGTGGGGCTGGACGGCAAGATGCTGGACCGCCCGCATCTGCGCCAGGCGGAGCGCGTGCTGGCCGCCGCCGAGGCGTCGGGCGGATAGCGCCGGCATCGGCGTGCCGCTCGCTATGCGGGTTGTGGCCCCGGATCGGACGTGAAATTCTGAACCGATCCCGGAGCCCGTCGATGCACGCCGCACTCCGCCCTGCTCGTTGCCGCCCGCTGCTGTCCATCGCCCTGATCCTGTTGCTCGTCGCCTGCCGCGCGCTGGCCCAGGTGCCGGCGCCGGTGGTGAGCGTCACCCCCGTGGCGGTCGAGAATGTCGCGCCGGGCAAGGATTTCCTCGGCCGCGTCGAGGCGATCAACGCGGTCGATATCCGCTCCCGCGTCGAGGGCTTTCTCGAAGCGCGCGGCTTCGCGGAGGGGCAATTGGTCCAGCAGGACCAGGTGCTCTTCCAGATCGAGAGCGCCGGCTATGAGGCGGCGCTCTCGGCGGCGCAGGCCAGTCTCGCGGCGGCGCAGGCCGAT
Source organism: Roseicella frigidaeris (assembly GCF_003258945.1). Classification (GTDB taxonomy): domain Bacteria; phylum Pseudomonadota; class Alphaproteobacteria; order Acetobacterales; family Acetobacteraceae; genus Paracraurococcus; species Paracraurococcus frigidaeris. The sequence goes on from NZ_QLIX01000011.1 coordinate 59,457, forward strand.
CTGCGCGACGCGGAGGCCCGCTTCCAACGCAACCAGGAGCTGCGCCGGTCGCAGACGGTGTCGCAAGCCTCGCTCGAGGAATCCCTGGCGGCGCGCGACCGCGGCCGCGCCAATGTCCTCTCGGCCGAGGCCAGCCTGCGGCAGGCCGAGCTGAGTCTCAGCTATGCCACGATCCGCTCGCCGATCGAGGGGCGGATCGGCCATACGAGCTTCGCCGTGGGCAGCCTCGTTTCGCCCTCCTCCGGCGCGCTCGCGCGCGTCGTGCAGGTCGATCCGATCCGGGTGGTCTTCTCGGTGAGCGACCAAAGCATCCTGGATTTCCGCGCCGGGGCGACAGAGGAGCAGCGGAAGGCCGATTTCGTGCCGAGGCTGATCCTCTCCTCCGGCCAGGCTTATCCGCATCCCGGCCAGATCGAGTTTCTCGGCAATGAATTCGATCCCCGCACCGGCACCATTCCCGTGCGGGCGCGCTTCCCGAATCCCGAGGGCATCCTGGTTCCCGGCCAGTTCGCCACCGTCTCCATCCAGCCGGCGACGCCGCGCGAGCGCCCCGTGGTGCGCCTCGGCGCCGTCCAGCTCGACCGCGAGGGGCGCTTCGTGCTGCTGGTCGATGACAATGACAAGGTGGTGCTGCGACGGATCCGCGTCGGCGCCCAGCTCGGCCAGGACTGGGTGGTGGAGGAGGGGCTGCAGGGCGGCGAGCGGCTGATCGTCCAGGGCCTGCAGAATGCCCGGCCGGGCGCCACGGTGAGGGCGGTGCCCGCCGCGCCGAATCCTGCCGAGGGCGCCGCGCGCCCATGATCTCCGCGCTCTTCGTCCGGCGGCCACGCTTCGCCATGGTCATCGCCGTGGTCACCGGCCTCGCCGGGCTGATCGCGCTCGGGCTGATCCCGGTCGCGCAATTCCCGCCCATCACCCCGCCGGAGATCCAGGTCAGCGCCAGCTATCCCGGCGCCAGCGCCGAAGTGCTGATGAACAGCGTCGGCGCGCCGATCGAGGAGCAGGTGAACGGCGTCGACGACATGCTCTACATGGCGTCCTCCAGCGGCAACAACGGCGCCTATTCGCTGACGGTCACCTTCCGGGTCGGCACCGATCCGGCGATCGCCCAGGTGAACGTGCAGAACCGCGTCGCGCTGGCCACGGCGCGGCTGCCGCCGGCGGTCACGCAGACCGGTGTCTCCGTCCGCAGCCGCTCGACCAGCATGCTGATGGGCATCGCGGTCTATGCGCCGCGCGGCACGCATGACGAGACCTTCATCAGCAACTACGCCTCGGTGAACCTGCGCGACGCCATCGCGCGGGTCCCTGGCGTCGGCGAGGTTGGCATCTTCGGCCCGGTCTACAGCATGCGGGTCTGGATGGACCCGGACCGCATGCAGGCGCTTGGGATCACCGCCTCCGATGTCACGGCGGCCATCCGCGCGCACAATGCCCAGGCGGCCGCGGGGCTGATCGGCTCGGCCCCGGCGCCGGCGGGGCAGGAGCTGCAGCTCACCATCATGGCGCGGGGCCGGCTGGAGACGCCGGAGGAGTTCGGCGACATCGTCCTCCGTACCAATCCCGACGGCGCCGTCGTCAGCCTGCGCGACGTGGCGCGCATCGAGCTCGGCGCGCAATCCTACGACATCCGCTCCCGCTTCAACGGCCAGCCAAGCGCCACCGTCGTGATCTACGCCGCGCCCGATGCCAATGCCATGAACGTCGCCAGGGCGGTCCGGGCCGAGCTGGAGCGCGCCTCCGGCCAGTTCCCGGACGACCTGGCCGAGACCGTCGTCTTCGACACCACCGCCTTCGTCAGCGAGACGATCCGCGAGATCGCGGTGACGCTCGGGATCACCTTCCTGCTCGTCGTCCTCGTCACCTATGTCTTCCTGCAGGACTGGCGCGCCACGCTCATCCCGATGCTGACGATCCCGGTCTCCCTGCTCGGCGGCTTCGTCATCCTCTACGGGCTCGGCTTCTCGGCCAACACCATCACGCTCTTCGCCGTCGTCCTGGCCATCAGCCTCGTCGTGGACGATGCCATCATCGTGGTCGAGGGCGTGCAGCGGCTGATGCGCGAGCAGGGGCTCGATGCGGTCGAGGCCACGCTGGCCACGATGCGCCAGGTCACCGCACCGATCGTCGTGACGACGCTGGTGCTCGCGGCGCTGTTCCTGCCGATCGGCTTCATCTCCGGCGTCACCGGCCGGCTCTATGGCCAATTCGCGGTGACGATCATGGCGACGATCGTGCTCTCGACGATCAATGCGCTGACCCTCAGCCCCGCCCTCTGCGTCATCCTGCTGCGGCGACCGGGCAGGGCGCGGCTCCGGCTGCTCGCCGGCTTCGACCGGGCGCTGGAATGGTCGCGGCAGGGCTATCTCGGCCTGCTGGTCCGGTTCGGGACCCGGTTCCTGGTCACCGGGGCGGTGACGGCGGCGGTGCTGCTCGGCGTATTCGGGCTGTTCCGCCAGTTGCCCACCGCCTTCATCCCCTCCGAGGATCTCGGCTATGTCTTCGTGAACGTGCAGCTGCCGAGCGCCGCCTCGCTCGAGCGGACGGATGCGGCGCTCGGCGAGGTGGTCGGCATCCTGCGCGAGACGCCGGGCGTCGCCGGTGTCATCGGCATCGCCGGCACCAGCATGGTCGGCGGCGGCGGCTCGGATTCCGGCATGGTCATCGCCTCGCTGCGACCCTGGCGGGAGCGAACCGGCGCGGCGGAGCGCCTCGATGGCATCCTCGGGCATGTCCGGGCCCGCTTCGCGACGCTGACCGCGGCGACGGCCGTGGCCTTCGTGCCGCCGGCCATCCTCGGCCTCGGCACCACCGGGGGCTTCGACATGCGCCTGCAGGCGCGCGCCGGGCAGGGCGCCGAGCAACTTGCCGAGGCGATGCGCGGGCTGATCGTGAAGGCGAACCAGGCGCCGGAGCTGACCGGCGTGTTCAGCACCTTCCGGGCGGACACGCCGCAGATCTACCTGCGCATCGATCGCCGCCGCGCAGAGCTGCTCAACCTGCAGCCGGACGCGATCTTCCAGGCGCTGCAGGCGCATCTCGGCTCGGCCTATGTCGATGACTTCAACTACCAGGACCGGGTGTTCCAGGTCCGCATCCAGGACGAGCCGCGCTTCCGCGGCCGCGCCGCCGATATCGAGCGCCTGCATGTCCGGAACGGCACCGGCGAGCTGGTGCCGCTCCGCACCGTCCTCGCCGCCTCGAGCGTGCTCGGCGCCAATGCCATCAATCGCTACAACCTCTTCCCCGCCGTCGCCATCAACGGCCAGGCCGCCGCGGGGACCAGCAGCGGCGCCGCGCTGGACCGCATGGAGACGCTGGCGCGCGAGAGCCTGCCGGCCGGCTTCGGCTTCGAATGGACCGGCCTCGCGCTGCAGGAGCGGCAGGCGGGCGCCGAGACGATCCTGATCATCATCGTCGGCATCGTCTTCACCTATCTCTTCCTCGTCGCCCAGTACGAGAGCTGGAGCGTGCCGATCGCCGTCATGCTCTCGGTCGCCATCGCCGTGCTGGGCGCGCTCGGCAGCCTCGCCCTCGCCGGCATGGCGGTCGATCTCTATGTGCAGATCGGGCTGCTGCTGCTGATCGGCCTCGCCGCCAAGAATGCCATCCTCATCGTGGAATTCGCCAAGGAGCGGCGCGAGGCGGGCATGGGCATCGTCGATGCCGCGAGGGAGGCGACCAGCCAGCGCTTCCGGCCGCTCGTCATGACCGCGGTCAGCTCGATCCTCGGCGTCGTGCCGCTGGTGCTCGCCAGCGGCGCCGGGGCGGCGAGCCGGCAATCGATCGGCATGACGCTCTTCGGCGGGCTGCTGCTCGGCACGCTGCTCGGCCTGCTGATGATCCCGGTTCTCTACATCGCCGTGCAGAGCCTGCGCGAATGGGCAAAGGCGCGGCTCTTCGGCACGGCGGGCGAGGGCTAGAGCGGATCCCGTTCGAGTGGAAACACTCGAACGGGTGAGGATGCTCTAGACGGGCGCGTCGCCGCAGATGGTGACGCGGTGCATGATGCGCGTCTCCGCCGGATAGTCGTTGATGGCGAAATGCATTGTGCAGCGATTGTCCCAGAAGGCGAGGGAGCCACTGCGCCAGCGGAAGCGGCAGGTGAATTCCGGCCGTGTCGAATGCTGGGTCAGGAACTCGATCAGCGGCTTGCTCTCCGCCTCGGTCATGTCCTCGAAACGGTGCAGGTGGCCGCCGACATAGAGCGCGCGCCGCCCGGTCTCGGGATGGGTGCGGATCAGCGGATGGGTGGAGACGGTCTGGGTGTCGCCCGGGTCGATCACCTTCATGGACAGCTTGTCGGCGTAGAATTCGCGCCGCGTCTTGCCGTCATGGCTGCTGAAATTGTCGCCGCGATAGACGCCTTTCAGCCCGTCCAGCATCCGCCGCAGGCCGGGCGAGAGCGCCTCGTAGGCGAGGTACTGGTTGGTCCAGAGCGTGTCGCCGCCGGCCGAGGGGATCTCGACGCCATAGAGGATGGTGCCCATGGCGGGCTTCGCGGTGAAGGCCTGGTCGGAATGCCAGGAGCCGCCGAAATTCTTCTTGTCGGCCGGCGTCTTCACGATCTCCAGCACCTCCGGGTAGTCCTCCATCCCGGCCATGTAGGGGTGCAGGTGGATCTCGCCCCAGCGGCGCGCGAAGGCGAGCTGCGTCGCCGGCGTCAGCCGCTGGTCGCGGAAGAAGATCACCAGGTTGTCGAGCAGGGCCTGGCGCAACTCGGCCTGCACCTCGGCCGGGATGTCGCCGGCGAGATCGACGCCGCTGACCTCGGCGCCGAGGGCGCCGGCGATCGGGTTGACCTCGATATGGCGGAATTGGCTGTTGGGCAGCCCGTCCATGGCCGTCTCTCCCTGTGCTGCGGGCACCGCGTCTCGTCCGGATGCGTCTTGCCCTTGCCCGGCAATTCCTGCGCCCCCGCGGCGCGGCGCGCAATGGTGCCGGGGGTGTTCCCAGCCATGGCGATCACGGGTTAGCCTCGCGCCGTCGCCCGGCCGCCCTGCGGCGCGGCGCGGCCTTCGGGAGGGGACGGGCCGGAAGGGCCGTGGCAGGTCGCGGCGATGCCGCCTCGCTGGCCGCAGGGCGCGAGCGGCGCCGCAATCCCCCCACGATGACCCGCAGCCACCCCCAAGCGACCCCCAGAGGGCAGCCCCGGGGCCAGAACCAGAGCGAGGTCCCATGGCCTTCACCAGCATCGGCGTCTTCGAAGGCGGTGCCGTCACCACCGTCGAGATCCAGCGGCCGCCGAACAATTTCTTCGACATCACGCTGATCGAGGAGATCGCCACCGCCTTCGAGGCGGCCGATGCCGATCCCGGCGTGCGCGCCCTGCTGCTGGTGGCCCAGGGCAAGGCCTTCTGCGCCGGCGCCGACTTCTCCCGCCGCGATGTCGGCGACCAGCGGCCGGGGCGGCATCTCTACAAGGAGGCGCTGCGCCTGTTCCGCACCCGCAAGCCGATCATCGCCGCGGTGCAGGGTCCGGCGATCGGCGGCGGGCTCGGCCTCGCCTGCATGGCGGATTTCCGCATCACCTGCCCCGAGGGGCGGTTCAGCGCCAATTTCACCCGGCTCGGCTTCCATCCCGGCTTCGGCCTGACGGCGACGCTGCCGCGGCTGGTCGGGCCGCAGCAGGCGGCGCTGCTTTTCTACACCGGGCGGCGGATCAACGGCGAGGAGGCGGTGCGGCTCGGCCTCGCCGACCAGCTCGTGCCGCAGGCCGAGCTGCGGCAGGCGGCGGCGGCGCTGGCCACCGAGATCGCGCAATCCTCCCCGCTCGGCCTGCTGGCGACGCGCGAGACGCTGCGCCGCGGCCTGGCCGATGCGGTGGAGCAGGCGACGGAGCGCGAGCTGGTGGAGCAGGACTGGCTGCGCAAGACCGCGGATTTCCAGGAGGGCGTCCGGGCCTCCGCCGAGCGGCGGCTGCCGGATTTCCAGGGGCGCTGAGGGAGACGACCATGAGCAGGCTCGATTTCGACGAGAACGCCTTCTTCCAGGCCGGCAAGGAGGTCTGGTTCGAGATGCGCGGCCCGGCCGTCGCGCAGAAGGCGATGGACGAGGCCGCGCAGCACGAGATGACGCGCGACCTGCGGCAATTCCTCTTCGAGCACTGCTTCGGCGCGGTGTGGAACCGGCCGGGGCTGGAGAGGGTGACGCGCAGCACCATTACCATCTCGGTCCTGACGGCGCTGGGGCGGACCGAGGAGCTGAAGTCGCATATCCGCATGGGGCTGAACAACGGCCTGACGCGGGAGGAGCTGAAGGAGATCTTCCTGCATGTCGGCGTCTATGCCGGCGTGCCGACCGCCGTCGCCGCGGTGCGGGCGGCGATGGAGGTCTTCGCCGAGCTCGACAAGCCGGCGGGCTGAGCCGTCGCCCCGCGACGGCACCGGGCGCCGTCGCGGGGCGGATCGGCGCCCGGCGCATCCGATGCCGTCACTCGGGTATTCCCGCCGGCGTCGATCGTCTCTAGCATCCCGGGATCTGCCAGGCCGTGTGACGGGAAGGGGCATGGAGCGCATGACGGGTGCAGAGGGCGATACGGAATTCCGGCCGCACAGCGCGCATTGGGGCGTGTTCTCCGCCGCCTGGCAGGGGGGGCGGCTGGTGGTCCGGCCGCATCCGGAGGACCCGGACCCGAACCGGATCCTGCAGAATTTCCCCGAGGCGCTGCGGCACGAGGCGCGCATCGCCCAGCCCATGGTGCGGCGCGGCTGGCTGGAGAATGGCCCGGGCGCCGATCCGCGCCGCGGCCGGGACGAGTTCGTCCCCGTCTCCTGGGATCGCGCCCTCGACCTGGTGGCGGCGGAGCTGCGGCGGGTGCCGATGCAGCGCATCTTCGGCGGCTCCTATGGCTGGTCCTCGGCCGGGCGCTTCCACCATGCGCAGAGCCAGGTGCACCGCTTCCTGAACACGGCGGTGGGCGGCTATGTCCGCAGCGTCAACAGCTACTCGGCCGGCGCCTCCAACGTCATCCTGCCGCATGTGCTGGGGCCGATGGAGGAGATCAGCCGCCGCAACGTCTCCTGGGAGCAGGTGGCGGCGCAGTCCGAGATCGTGCTCGCCTTCGGCGGCATGGCGCTGAAGAACAGCATGGTCGCGGGCGGCGGCATCAGCCGGCATATCGAGCGCGGCTCGATGGCGGCGGCCGCGGCGCGCGGCTGCGCCTTCGTCCTGATCGGACCGCTGCGCGACGACATGCCCGAGGAGGCGAAGGCGGAGTGGCTGCCGCTCACGCCGAACACCGACACGGCGCTGATGCTGGCGCTGATGCACACGCTGGCCGCCGCCGGGCTGCACGACCGCGCCTTCCTCGACCGCTACGCCACCGGCTGGCCGGAGCTGGAGGCCTATCTGTTCGGCCGCGAGGACGGCCAGCCCAAGGATGCCGCCTGGGCCGCCGGCATCACCGGCATCCCGGCCGAGCGGATCACCGCGCTCGCCCATCGCCTGCCCGGCAAGCGGGTGCTGGTCACGGTCGCGCATGCGCTGCAGCGGGCCGAGCATGGCGAGCAGCCGGTCTGGGCCGGCATCGCGCTCGCCGCCATGCTGGGGCAGATCGGCCTGCCCGGCGGCGGCTACACCTATGCGCTCGGCGCGCTCGGCCATACCGGGCGGCGGATGAACCTGGTCTCCACCGCGGCGCTGCCGCAGGGGCGCAACCGCGTCGGCGCCTATATCCCGGTCGCCCGCATCGCCGACATGCTGCTGCATCCGGGCGAGGGCTACGACTACAACGGCCAGCGCCTGACCTATCCGGAGATCGGGCTGGTCTACTGGGCCGGCGGCAACCCCTTCCACCACCACCAGGACCTCAACCGCCTGCGCCAGGCCTTCCGCCGCATCGAGACGCTGGTGGTGCACGAGCTGGCCTGGACCGCGACGGCGCGTCATGCCGACATCGTGTTGCCGGTGACGATGACGCTGGAGCGCGAGGATATCGGCAGCAGCCAGACCGACCCGGTGATGGTCGCGATGAAGCAGCTCGCCGCGCCCTTCGCCGCGGCGCGCGACGACTACGCGATCTTCACCGACCTCGCCCGCCGGCTCGGCCGCGAGCAGGAGTTCACCGAAGGCCGCAGCGCCCGCGACTGGCTGCGCCACCTCTACGACCGCACCGCCCAGGACCTGCGTGACAAGGGCTTCGCGGCGCCGGAATTCGAGGAGTTCTGGCAGCAGGGCCTGCTGCCGCTGCCGGAGGGGCCGGATACCGGCGGCATGCTGCGCGCCTTCCGCGAGGACCCGGAGGGCGCGCCCCTGCCGACGCCGAGCGGCCGGATCGAGCTCCACTCCGCCACCATCGCCGGCTTCGGCTATGATGACTGCCCCGGCCATCCCGCCTGGCTGGCGCCGAGCGACGTGCCGGGGCCGGGGGCGCCGCTCCGCCTCGTCGCCAACCAGCCGGCCACGCGGCTGCACAGCCAGCTCGATTTCGGCGGCCACAGCCAGGAGCGCAAGCATCGCGGGCGGGAGGTGATGCGCATCCACCCGACGGACGCGGCGGCGCGCGGCATCCGCCAGGGCGACATCGTGCGGCTGTTCAACGCCCGCGGCGCCTGCCTCGCCGCGGCGGAGCTGAGCGAGGCGGTGATGCCGGACGTCGTCAACCTGCCGACCGGCGCCTGGTACGACCCGGAAGACCCGGCGGAGGACCGGCCGCTCTGCGTGCACGGCAACCCGAACGTGCTGACGCGCGATGTCGGCACCTCGCGCCTCGCCCAGGGCTGCACCGGCCAGCTCACCACCGTGGAGGTGGAGCGCTTCACCGGCAACCTGCCGCCGATCCGCGCCTATGCGCCGCCGGAGGCGCTGCCGGCCGCAGCGGAATAGCCGCGGCCGCGGCCGCCCCCCGCGCCGGTCAGGCGGCGGGGGCGGGGCTGCGGCGGCGGAAATCCGCCGCCATGTCCTCGAGCGTGACGAAGCGCACGCCCGGATGCTTCAGCATGTGCGCGATCAGCCGCTCCAGCATCAGCAGCACCTGCGGCCGGCCGGAGACATCCGGGTGGATGGTCATCGGCACCACGGCATAGTCGTATTCGCGGTAGATGAAGTCGAAATGGTCGCGCCAGATCTGCTCGAGCTGGTGCGGCGAGACATAGCCGTGGCTGTTCGGGAATTTCTTGATGAACATCATCGGCGGCAGATCGTCGAGATACCAGGAGGCCGGGATCTCGACGAGGTTGGTGAGCCTGCCCTTGGTGAAGGGCCGCATCCAGCTCTCGGCCGGCCGGGCGTAGTCGATCGGCACCCAGGCATCGCCGGTGCGGACGTAGTAGGGCTGGCAGTCATGGTGCATCAGGCTGTGGTCATAGGCGATGCCGCGCTCGACCAGGATCTCGATCGAGGTCGCGCTCACCTCCCACCAGGGCGCGACATAGCCCACCGGCTTGCGGCCCCAATGCCGCTCGATCAGCCCGATGCAGCGGTCGAAGATCGCCTCCTCCTGGGCGCGGGAGAGGGCCAGCGGGTTCTCGTGGCTGTAGCCATGCAGGCCGATCTCATGCCCGGCCTTCGCCACCATCTCGGTCTCCTTCGGGAAGGATTCGATGGTGTGGCCGGGGATGAACCAGGACTGCGTCAGCCCGAAGCGCTCGAAGAGCCGCAGGATGCGCGGCATGCCGACCTCGGCGGCGAAGACACCGCGGCTGATGTCGCCCGGGCTGTCCTCGCCCATGTAGCTGCCGAGCCAGCCGGCCACGGCGTCGCAATGGATGCTGAAGGCGCAGAGGATCTCTTTCGGCATCGTCACCCCTCCCGGTCGTTGGCCGCCCGCCAGCGCTCGATGGCGTCGAGGCAGGCGGCGGCGTCGATCACATCGGCATAACGCCGCTCCACATCCTTCAGGTTCTGCGCATGCGCGACGGGGTCGTGGTCGCCGACGCAATCCTCCGGCACCATCACCCGGAAGCCAAGCGAGAAGGCGTCGATCACGCTGGCCCGGACGCAGCCCGAGGTGATGCAGCCGGCGACGATCACCGTGTCCACCCGCTCCTTCGTCAGGATGGCGGCGGCCGGGGTGGCGAAGAAGATCGAGGGCGCGGTCTTCATCAGCACCACATCCGGCCCGGCGGCGGCGATGCGCGGGTCGAGCTCCACCGCCGGGCTGCCCTGCAGCAGGTCGAAGACCGGCGCCGCCTTCCAGTGCGGCGCGGCGCGCGGGCTGTCATAGCCGTTGACGCAGGCGATCACCGGCAGCCCGGCCCGCTTCGCCGCGGCGATCAGCGGCACCGTGTTGCGCACCGCGGCATCGACCATGGGCGCCCCGCCCATCGGGAAGCCCGCCTCGGTGAAGCCGCGCTGGAAATCGACCACGACCAGGCCCGGCCTGGCGCCGAAGCCGAGCGGCCGGCTGCCATAGCCGCGCGCGGCGTAGATGTCGGCCTCGGGGCTGGACATGGGCTGATCCTCCGCTGGGGTTCACCCGGGGAGGGTAGCAAGCGCCATGCCCGCTGCGGTCAGCCCGCCTCCGCCCCGATCAGCGCCAGCCCCTCCGCCACCGAGACGAACTCGCCGCCGCCGGCGAGGCGGTCCGCGCCGAAGCGCGCCTCGAAGAGCCGCCGCACCGCCGGCACCAGCGCCGTGCCGCCGGTGAGGAAGACCCGGTCCACCGCCCCCTCCGCCAGCCCGGCCGCGGCCAGGGCCGCCGTCACCGCCGCATCCATCCGGGCCAGCTCGGGGGCGATCCAGCGCTCGAACTCGGACCGGGCGATCGCCCGCCGCACCGCGAAGCCCTCGTGCCGGAAGTCGAGCACCGCCTCCTCGGCGCCCGAGAGCGCCGCCTTCACCCCGGAGACGGCGCGATAGAGCGCATAGCCCGCCTCCTCCTCGATCAATTGCAGCAGGTGGTGCAGCCGCTCCGGCGCCTCGGCGGTGCGGGCCACCTCGCGGATATCGGCCAGCACCCGCGGCGCCCGCATGAGGGAGAGGCGGTGCCATTGCGCGAAGCCGAGATACCAGCCGACCGGGATCGGCATCGGCTTGCCCATCACCGTGTAGGTGCCGCCCTTGCCGAGCAGCGGCGAGACGGCATGGTCGATGATGCGGTAGTCGAGCGCGTCGCCGGCGAGGCCGAGCCCGGCATGGCCGAGCGGGGTGACGCGCCGCGGCGGCCCCGGCTCGAAGCGGAGGAGGGAGATGTCGCTGGTGCCGCCGCCGAAATCGCCGACCAGCACGGTGGCCGCCTGGCCCAGCCCGGCGGCGAAGCGGTGCCCGGCCGCCGCCGGCTCCAGCGCCACCATCACCTCCGGCAGGCCGGCGGCGGCGAAGGCGGCGCGCAGCCGCGCCTCGCCGAAGCCGTCATCCGCCGTCTCGCCGGCGAACTGCACCGGGCGGCCGACCACGATGCGGGCATCGGCCAGCTCGGCCGCGAAGGGCGCGAGCAGGGCGCGCAGGAAGGCGGCCACCAGCGCCTCCAGCGTCCAGCCGCGGCCATGGATGCGGGTCTCGCGGAAGCTGCGCTGCGCCAGGTAGCTCTTCATCGACATGATGAGCCGGCTGGCCAGCGGGTCGTCCAGATAGGCCTCGATCGCCGCCGGCCCGGCGGCCAGCGCGGTGCCGCCCTGCGCCGCCTGCCAGAGGCAGAGCACGGAGCGGAAGACGGCGCCCGCCGCATGGTCGAGCGTGGCCACGCGGCCATCCGGCCGCAGGGCCGCGACGACGCTGTTGGTGGTGCCGAAATCGATGCCGATGACGGGGCGCATGCCGGTCCGCGGATGGGGGAAGGGGGCGCTTTGGAGCAGCCGCGGCGCCATCTGGCAAGGCCGGCGGTGCGGGGCGGGGGATGCCGGGCCCGCCGCGCCACCCCATCTTCGGCGCGGAGAGGGCAGGGGCGGGCGTGCATGGCGGGGCTGCTGATCGTCTATCATTCCCGCACCGGCGGCACCCGGCGGATGGCCGAGGCGGCGGCGCGCGGGGCGGCGGCCGAGGCGGCGCCGGCGCGGCTGCTGCCGGCGGAGGCGGCGGGGCCCGGGGACCTGCTCGCCGCCGGCGGCTACCTCTTCGCCGCGCCCGAGAACTTGGCGGCGCTCTCGGGAGCGATGAAGGAGTTCTTCGACCGGTGCTACTACCCGGTGCTCGACCGGCTGAACGGCCGCCCCTATGCGCGGATGGTCTGCGCCGGCAGCGACGGCCAGGGCGCGTTGCGGCAGATGGCGCGCATCGCCACCGGCTGGCGCCTGCGCGAGGTGGCGGCGCCGGTGCTGGTCTGCACCGCGGCGCAGGCGCCGGAGGCGATCCTGGCGGAGAAGCACCTGCCGGCGGAGGAGCTGCGGCGCTGCGAGGAGCTGGGCGCGGCGCTGGCGGCCGGGCTGGCGATGGGCATCTTCTGACCGCGACCGCGCTCGAGCAGCCTCCCGGCACGGTGGCCGTGCCGGGAGAGGCGCGCGCCGGGGGCCGATCCCGCGCGCGCGGCCCCGCTACCGCGTCACCTTCGCCCGCACCGCCTCGTCCTCGGCGAGCTGGCGGGCGCGGGAGGCGACGAAGGCGCGGACCTGCTCCACCTGCTCCTCGGTCATCCGCCCGGTCATGTTGGGCATGCCGCGCGGCTCGAGGATGCCGCCGAGGACCACGGCGCGGAAGGCCTGCGGATCGGCGATGGCCGGCGAGCGGCGCAGGTCCGGCACGACGCCGAGCGAGATCGCCGAGAAGCCGTGGCACAGCACGCAATTGCCGTATTGCGCCTCGCCCTCGCGCACCGCCGCCTCGGTCCAGGTGGCGGCCGGGACGAGGGTGGGCGGCCGGTGCTCGGGCCTGTAGGGCGGCAGCGCGGCGGTGCCGTTCAGCTTGAAGACCAGGATGCGGCCCTGTCCCGCCTTGGCGCCGTCGATATAGGGCACGTTCAGCCCGTTCGAGCCGCCGAAGCCGGCGAGGACGGCGACATACTGCTCGCCCTCCACCTGATAGGTCATGGCGCCGGCGATGATGCCGTTATGCCCCTCGAACTGCCAGAGATGCAGCCCGTTATCGGCCCGGTAGGCATGGAAGACGCCGTCCGGCGTGCCCTGGAAGACCAGGTTGCCGGCGGTCGAGAGCACGCCGCCCGCGCCCATGGAGGGGTGCTGGACGCGCCAGGCCTGGCTCTGCGTCGCCGGGTTCCAGGCGACCAGCGCGCCCTTGTTCCATTGCGAGAGCTGGATGCGCTCGGGCTCGTTGCGCGGCCCGGTATTGGTCAGGGCCGTCGAGCCGTTGGCCATGTTCCAGACGCCGGGCTGCGGCCGGTAGACGAAATTCGGGTCCTTCTTGTAGCCGAGCGGGTTCTCCTGCACCGGGATGTAGACGAGCTGGGTCTTGGGGCTGAAGGACATCGGGTGCCAGTTGTGCGAGCCGAAGGCCGCCGGCTGCGCCATGAACTCGCGCCCATGGTTGCTGTAGCGGGCTTCCGGATACTCGATCGGCCGGCCGGATTCGATGTCGATGCCGGCGGCCCAGTTCACCTTGGTGAAGTTCTTCGCCGAGAGCAGCCGGCCGTTGCTGCGGTCGATGACGTAGAAGAAGCCGTTCTTCGGCGCGTGCAGCAGCACCTTCCGCGGCGTGCCGGCGATGGTCATGTTGGCCAGGATGATCGGCTGGACCGAGGTGAAGTCCCATTCCTCGCCGGGCGTCTCCTGGTAGTGCCATTTGTAGGCGCCGGTATCGGGGTCGAGGGCGACGATCGAGGAGAGGAAGAGGTTGTCGCCGTTGCCGCCCTTGCCGTTGCGCGTCTCGAACACCCAGGGGGAGCCGTTGCCGGTGCCGACCAGCACCTGGTTCTGCTCGACGTCGTAGACGATCGCGTCCCAGGCCGTGCCGCCGCCGCCGGTCTGCTTCCAGACGCCGTCGCCCCAGCTCTGATAGGCCTGGCTCATCAGGATGCTGTCGGAGGCGGCGCCGTCCGGCTTGTTCTCCGGATTGGGCGTGAAATAGAACCGCCAGGCCTGCTTGCCCGTCTCCGCATCATAGGCGCCGACGTAGCCGCGGACCCCGAGCTCGGCGCCGCCATTGCCGATCAGCACCTTGCCTTTGACGATGCGGGGCGCGCCGGTGATGGTGTAGGGCCGGCTGGTGTCGGTGGTCTGCGTCGACCAGACCTGCCGGCCGGTCTTCATGTCGATGGCGATCAGCCGGCCGTCCAGCGCGCCGACATAGATCTTGCCGTTGAAGGCGGCGAGGCCACGGTTGACCACGTCGCAGCAGGCATCCTGACCCTTGGCGCCCGGCACCTCGGGATCGAAGACCCAGAGCCGCTTGCCGGTCTTGGCGTCGTAGGCATAGACCTTCGACCAGGCGGTGCTGGTGTAGAGCACGCCGTCGATCACCAGCGGCGTCGCCTCCTGGCCGCGGCTGGTGTCGAAATCGCCGTACCAGGCGAGCTTCAGGTCCTTGATGGTGTCGGCGTTGATCTGCTCGAGCGGGCTGTAGCGCTGCTCGTCATAGGTGCCGCCGATCGTCGGCCAGTTCGCCGGCTCGGCCGCCGCGTTCCGCAGGCGGGCATCGTCCAGCCGCGCCGCGGGCGCGTTCTGCTGCGCCGCGGCGGGGATGGCGGTCAGGCCCAGGCAAAGCAAGGCGGCCGAGAACGAAGCGCGGGACAGGCACGGTCTGGATGGTGTCCTGAATATTGACACTCTTCCCCTCCCATTTTGGACGTTACGCCATGCATTGAAAGAAGTGGCTGGCGCTATGGGATTGCAGCAATATTCCCGTGGGCCTTCAATGAAGAATATTTGACCTTGTCTTCGGGAAGTGCGGGCAGGGCCGGCGGGGAGCCGGTGCCGGGGGCGGCGGGAATTCCGCTGCGGCGGTGCCGGCCTCGCCGCTCCGGGCGGGCTGCGGCGCCGGCATCAGCCGGCCGCGACCTCCCGGGCGATGTACAGGATCTGCCGGCGCAGCCAGGCATGCGCCGGGTCCGCGTCATAGGAGGCATGCCAGAGCAGCGAGACTGCGACATCCGGCAGCGCGACCGGCGGCGGGCTGAGGCTCAGCCCGAGCTCGGCGGCGAAGAAGCGGGCGAGCCGCCCGAGCATGGTGACGACGACCGGCGCGCGGGCGACCAGATAGGGCACGGCGAGGAAGCGCGGCGTCGTCAGCACCACGCTGCGCCGCAGCCCCAGCGCGGCCAGCGCATCGTCGACCACGCCGCGCTCGCCCTCGCGCAGGCTGGTGAGCACATGCGGCAGGCGGACATAGTCCTCGAGCGAGATCGGCGGCACGAGGCCGGTCCGCCCCGCATCGAACATGCAGAGATAGGGCTCGGTCATGAGCTGCCGGCGCTTGTGGTGCGCCTGGCCGGCGGCGAACTCGCCGAGGCCGATGGCGAGGTCGAGCCGGTCGGCGTCGAGGTCGTCGAGGAGCCGTGCCGAATCGATGTTGTGCAGCCGCAGATGGATGCCCGGCGCCGCCGCCGTGAGCTGCGCCAGCAGGGCGGAGGCGAGCAGCACCTCGGCGCTGTCGGGCAGGCCGATGCGGAAGGTGCGGGCGGCGGTGCGCGGATCGAAGCGCTCCTCGCGCGAGACCAGGGCCTCGATGCGCGCCAGGGTCGCCCGCAGCGGCTCGGCCAGCGCCAGGGCGCGCGGCGTCGGCTGCATCCCCCGCGGCCCGCGCGTCAGCAGCTCGTCGCCGAACAGCCGGCGCAGCCGGGCCAGGTTGTGGCTCATCGCCGACTGGCCGAGGCCGATCCGCGCCGCCGCCCGGGTCACGCTGCCCTCGGTGAGCAGCGCGTCGAGCGCCACCAGCAGGTTCAGGTCGAGCCGGGCGAGATTGGCGTGGTCGATAGCCATGATCGATCCAATCGGTTGGACTGATGGCCCGCGCGGGACCATTTGGACGGCAACGCCCGAACCAACCGGGCCCCTGATGAAGGTTTCCCGACGATGATCCTCCGTTCCACCCTCCTGGCGGCCGGGCTGGCCCTCGCCGCCGCCGCGCCTGCCCCGGCCCAGGAGCTGAAGCCCATCGAGGCCCGCCGCATCGCGCTCGGCGAGGCTGCCGGCATCGCCTACTACACCGTCGAGCCGGAGGGGTATCGCGTGGTCGTCACCCTGGCGGTGCCGGATGCGGCGCCACTGCGGCTCGAGACCCGCCTCGCCGCGGGGCAGAGCGTCCTGCTCTCGGCGCCGCGCGGGCCGGATGCGCCGGCCGAGCAGATCGAGATCAGCCGCCGCGACGACACCGTGCTGGTCCGCCGCCCGGGGCCCGTCGCCATCAACTGAGACCACGCGCAGGACGGTTTCACCCTCCTGCCTCTCACACGCCGGGCGCAACCCTCCGGCTTGCCTGGGCCTTCGGCGCCCGGCCCTGCGGGCCGCGGGCCAGGACGTCATGCGCCGGGTACGAGGCCGGCATCTCGCCGCGCCCGTCCCGCCGCCGGGGCTGTTCCCCGGCGGCGCTTCCGGGGGATGCTGCGCCCGCAGACCCGGGAGGACGCGGATGGCGGAACAGAACAGGCCGGTCACGCTGGTGACCGGCGGGGCGGATGGCATCGGCTGGGCCATCGCCCGGCGCTTCGCGGCCGGCGGGCATCGCCTGGCCATCGCCGATCTGCGGCGGGACGCCGCCGAGGCGCGCGCCCGCGAGCTGGGCGAGGGGCATCTCGCCCTCGCCTGCGACGTCGCCGAGGAAGCGCAGGTCACCGCCATGGTTGCAGCGGTGGTGCAACGCCTCGGCCGGCTCGACGTGCTGGTGAACAATGCCGGCATCGCCGACAGCATCCAGCCGACGCTGGAGCAGAGCGGCGCGCATTTCGCCCGCCAGCTCGACATCCACCTGAAGGGCAGCTTCCTCTGCGCCCGCGAGGCGGCGCAGGCGATGCTGGCCCGCGAGCCCGGCGAGGGGGAGGGGCGCGGCGCCATCATCGGCCTCGCCTCCATCGCCGGCCTCACCGGCCTGCCGCGGCGCAACGGCTACGGCGCCGCCAAGGCGGGCATCATCGCGCTCACCCGCAGCCTCGCCGCCGAATGGGGCCGGCGCGGCATCCGGGTGAACGCCATCGCCCCGGGCTATGTGCGCACGCCCCTGGTCGAGGCGCTGGAGCGCGAGGGCAAGATCGACACCGGCGCCATCGCCCGCCGGGCGCCGCTCGGGCGGCTGGCGCGGCCGGAGGAGATCGCCGAGGCGGCCTGGTTCCTCGCCTCGCCGGCAGCGAGCTACGTCACCGGCATCACCCTGCCGGTCGATGGCGGCTGGATGGCCTATGGCGCCGCCGGGGAGGCACCGGATTAGGTCCCGATCCGGAACCATGGGAGTGCGGGGCCGGCTGGACCCTGGCGGCGAACGGTGGCCGGCCGCCGGCGTTCGGCCCTGAACGCCATGCGCGGGCAGCGCGCGATGGGGCGGCGGCGGCCCTGGCCTGGCAGGCCGGCTCGCCGGCGAGGGCCGGCCTTCGGACCCCGCGCCATCGTCGATATCGTGCGTCGTCACCGCCTGTTAGAAGCTGCTCGATGGTCCGGCCAGACAGTCTTCGCCGCATTCCGGTTCCGTGCCTGGCCCGTTGCCGGCAGGCCGCCACGCGCCCGGCATGACCGAGCCACCCGATGCCGTGCCCGGGCCGCGCCCCGCCGAGGCCGCCTTCGCGGATATTCCGCGGCTGGCGGCGGCGCTGCTCGGCGCGCCGATGGCGCTGCTGCGGCGGGCCGACGGGCCCGACGAGGCGGCGCTCGCCACTTTCGGCCCGCTGCCCGCCGAGGCGGCGGAGGCCATCGCCCGCGGCTGGCCCGGCCCGCCCGAGGCGGGAGGGCTGGTCGTCCCCGATGCCGCGGCGGAGCCGCGCCTCGCCGCCGATCCGCTCGTCGCCGGGCCGCCCGGGCTGCGCTTCTATGCCGGCCTGCCGGTCTGTTCGGAGGGGCGCGTGGTCGGCCTGCTCTGCGTGCTCGACACCGCGCCACGGCCCGGTGGGCTCGATCCCGGGCAGCGCGACCTGCTGCGCGCGCTGGCCCGCCAGGCCGGGCTGCAGGTCGCGTTGCGCCAGGCCCTGGCCCAGCGCGACCAGGCCGATGCGCTGCGCCAGCAGACCCTCGCCAGCGCCGTCGACACCGCCATCGTGGCGACCGACCTCGAGGGCCGCATCACCGGCTGGAATGCCGGCGCCGAGCGGCTGTTCGGCTGGAGCGAGCCGGAGGCGGTGGGGCAGCCCATGGCGATCCTGTTCACGCCGGAAGACCGCGCCGCGCAGCTGCCGGCGGCCGAGATGCAGGCGAGCCGGCGGCACGGGCGGACCGGCGAATCGCGCTGGCACCAGCGCAAGGACGGCAGCCGCTTCTGGGCCGGCGCCGAGATGCTGCCGCTGCGCGACGATGCCGGGGCGCAGATCGGCTTCCTCAAGGTCCTGAGCGACCGCACGCGGCAGCGCCGCAGCGGCGACGTGGCGGAGGCGATCAACGAGCGCTACCGGCTGGCGCAGCGGGCGACGCGCGACGCGATCTGGGACTGGGATCTCACCAACAACGCCGTGCGCTGGAACGAGGCGCTGGCATCGGCCTATGGCTGGGCGCCGTCTGCGGTGGAGCCGACCGGCGCCTGGTGGCTGGCCACGATCCATCCCGAGGACCGGGCGCGGATCGACCGCAGCATCCATGCCGTGATCGAGGGCGGCGGCACCAGCTGGTCCGGCGAATACCGCTTCCGCCGCGCCGATGACAGCTATGCCGCGGTGCTCGACCGCGGCTACGTCATCCGCGACGGCGACGGCAAGCCGATCCGCATGATCGGCGCCATGTTCGACCGCAGCGCGCTCGAGCGCGCCGATGCCGCGCTGCGCGAGCGGGACGACCGGCTGCGCCTGGCCACCGCCGCGGCCGGGATCGGCACCTTCGACTACCGGGTGCCGGAGGACCTGCTCAACTGGGACGACCGCTGCCGCGCGCTGTTCGGCCTGCCGCCCGGCGCGCCGGTCAGCTACGAGGGCACCTTCCTCGCCGGGCTGCATCCCGAGGACCGGGCGCGGGCCGATGCGGCGGTGCGCGCGGCCCTCGATCCCGCCGGCTCCGGCCAGTTCTCCTGCGAGTACCGCACCATCGGCATCGAGGATGGGATCGAGCGCTGGGTCTTCGCCAATGGCGAGACGCATTTCGAGCGCGGCGCGCCGGTGCGGCTGATCGGCACCGTGCTCGACATCACCGACCGCAAGCGCGCCGAGGCGGTGCTGCAGGCGATGAACACCGGGCTCGAGCAGCTGGTGGAGAACCGTACGCGCGAGCGCGACCGGATCTGGACGGTCAGCAACGACCTGCTGGCCATCTGGGGGCGCGATGGCCGCGCCAAGGCGGTGAACCCGGCCTGGACCAAGGATCTCGGCCATCCGCCCGAGGCCCTGGCCGGCCTGCTCTACACCGACCTGGCGCATCCCGACGACCTCCCCGCCCTGCAGGCGGCCTGGCAGCGGCTGCTGGCCGGCGAGGCGGTGCGCGGCCTCGACCTCCGGCTCCGCCACCAGGACGGCAGCTACCGCAGCCATAGCTGGACCTGCATCCCGGAGGGCGAGGAGATCTACGCCACCGGCCACAACGTCACCGAGCAGCGCGCGCTCGAGGCGCAGCTCCGGCAGAGCCAGAAGATGGAGGCGGTCGGCCAGCTCACCGGCGGCATCGCGCACGACTTCAACAACCTGCTGACCGGCATCACCGGCGCGCTCGAGCTGCTGAACCGGCGGCTGCAGGAGGGCCGCTTCGCCGAGACCGGCCGCTACATCACCACCGCCCAGGGCGCGGCGCGCCGCGCCGCGGCGCTGACCCATCGCCTGCTCGCCTTCTCGCGCCGGCAGACCCTCGATCCCCGCCCGACCGAGGTGAACCGCCTGATCGCCGGCATGGAGGAGCTGATCCGGCGCTCGATCGGGCCGGCCATCACGCTCACCGTGGTCGGCGCGCCGCGGCTCTGGCCGACCCTGGTCGATCCGAACCAGCTCGAGAACGCCCTGCTCAACCTTTGCATCAACGCCCGCGACGCCATGCCCGGGGGCGGCCGGCTGACCATCGAGACGGCGAATCTGCGGCTCGACGGCCGCAGCGCCCGCGAGCGCGACCTGCCGCCCGGGCCCTATGTGACGATCGCCGTCACCGATACCGGCACCGGCATGGCGCCCGAGGTCGCGGCGCGCGCCTTCGACCCCTTCTTCACCACCAAGCCGCTGGGGCAGGGCACCGGGCTCGGCCTGTCCATGATCTACGGCTTCGCCCGGCAATCCGGCGGCCAGGCGCGGATCCAGTCCGAGCTCGGCCGGGGCACCACGATGCGGCTCTACCTGCCGCGCCACTATGGCGAGGCCGAGACGGTGGAGCCGGCGCCGGGCCGGCCGGCGGCGGCGCCGGCCGGGGCCGGCGAGACGGTGCTGGTCGTCGATGACGAGCCGACGGTCCGGACCTTCGCCGGCGAGGTGCTTCGCGATATCGGCTATGCGGTGCTTGAGGCCGGCGACGCCGCCGCCGGGCTGGCGCTGCTGCGATCGCCGGCGCGGATCGACCTGCTGGTGACCGATGTCGGCCTGCCTGGCGGCATGAACGGGCGGCAGCTGGCGGATGCGGCGCGGCTGCACCGGCCCGGGCTGCGGGTGCTGTTCATCACCGGCTATGCCGAGCAGGCGGTCCTCGGCACCGACCCGCTGGAGCCGGGGCTGCAGGTCATGACCAAGCCCTTCACCACCGAGGCGCTGGTGCAGCGCATCCGGGCGATGCTCGGCGGCTGAGGCCGGCCCGCCGGCCGCGGCGGGACATCCCCCCAACGACCTCGCATCGGCCGCCGCCGCGACCGGGCGCCTCTCGGTGACGCCACCTCAAGCGATCACCCGGCTGGAGCAGATCCCGATCGGGTGGGCTCACCCGATCGGGTGAAGATGTCCTGAAAACAATGATCCAGGGTGCTTCCCCCGAACCGGTGTCCAGGGGAGGCACCCTGGCGGCAGGCGGGGCCGCGCCGCTACGCCTCCCATCCCGCCGGCAGGAAGCGGCTGACCTCGATGCCGCTGCCGACCGGCAACAGCACGCTGCGCATGCCGGGCTTGGCGCGCACCGCCTCGCCATAGCGCCGCACATCGGCATTGCCCGGGCGGATCATGTTGTCGGCGACCACGATCGCGCCGGGATTGAGCCGCGGGTAGAAGGCCTCGAGGCAGGGCAGGTAGAGGTCCTTCCAGAGATCGACGAGCACGAAATCGACCTTGCCCGGCAGGGCCTGGATCATCGCCACCGCATCGCCGACCAGGAACTCGACATGCGCCGCGAGCCCGGCCTTCTCCGCCATCTCGCGCGCGAAGGCGGATTTGTAGGCGTGCAGCTCCATGGTGACGAGGCGGCCGCCGGTGGCGCGCGCCGCCTCGGCGAGCCAGAGGCCGGAATAGCCGAAGGAGGTGCCGAGCTCGAGGATGGTCGGCGCCGCGAGGCTGCGGGCGAGGATGTTGAGCAGCCGCCCGGTCTCCGGCCCGACGGCGCGCATCCGCATGTCCTGGCCGCCGTCGCGGCCGCCGGGCGGCATCGCGCGCGGGGCGGCGCGTTCGGCGCGGATCATCGCCTCGTAGGTCTCGAGGACGGCAGTGACGGCCTGGTCCATGTCCGGTTGTCCTGGTTGCGGGCCGCCAACCGGGCGCGGCGGCGCCGGCGGGCTTCGGGCGGGCCCTGGGAAGCGCGTATCAGATATATCGAGATATGTCTTAGAGCAAGCGAGAGCCCCGATCCCCTGGCCGTTGGAGCGTGATCGCCTGGGATGGACTCACCGAAGGCGTGCATCCCGCGACCCAACACCGCGCTGGGCTCTGGCCCGCGAACCGGCGTGAGCGGATCCTGCTCTAGCCCCGGCCTGTCCGGGTTCCGCGCCGGGCCGCGGGCCCGATGGGACGGGGGAGGGGGCGGACCTTCCCACTACCAAGGTCGAGGGTTTCCCGCCGGCCCTTGCGGGGGCAGGATCGGCCCACACATGCCACGCGCATGTCGCCGCGCCATGGATGCAAGGGAGGGAGCCGGATGAAGACGCGCGCCGCCGTCGCCTGGGAGGCCAAGAAGCCGCTCACCATCGACACCGTCGATCTGGAGGGGCCGAAGGCCGGCGAGGTGCTGGTCGAGGTCATGGCGACCGGCGTCTGCCACACCGACGCCTATACGCTGGACGGGCTGGATTCGGAGGGGCTCTTCCCCGCCATCCTCGGCCATGAGGGCGCCGGCATCGTGCGCGAGGTCGGCGCCGGCGTCACCAGCGTGAAGCCGGGCGACCACGTGATCCCGCTCTACACGCCGGAATGCCGGCAGTGCAAAACCTGCCTCAGCCAGCGCAGCAACCTCTGCACCGCGATCCGCGCCACCCAGGGCAAGGGGGTGATGCCGGACGGCACCAGCCGCTTCCACTGCGAGCCCACGGGGCGCAGCGCGCCCTCGGGCAACACCGTCTACCACTACATGGGCTGCAGCACCTTCTCGAACTTCACCGTGCTGCCGGAGATCGCCGTGGCGAAGGTGCGCGAGGACGCCCCCTTCGACAAGATCTGCTACATCGGCTGCGGCGTGACGACGGGCATCGGCGCGGTGATCTACACCGCCAAGGTCTGGCCGGGCGCCAATGTGGTGGTCTTCGGCCTCGGCGGCATCGGGCTGAACGTGATCCAGGGCGCCCGCATGGTGGGCGCCGACAAGATCATCGGCGTCGACATCAACCCGGCGAAGCAGGAGATGGCGCGGAAATTCGGCATGACCCACTTCGTCAACCCGAAGGAGGTCGGCAACGACAAGGTGGTGCAGGCGATCGCCGACCTGACGGATGGCGGCGCCGACTTCTCCTTCGACGCGACGGGCAACGTCAACGTCATGCGCCAGGCGCTGGAATGCTGCCATCGCGGCTGGGGCCAGAGCATTATCATCGGCGTCGCCGAGGCGGGGCGGGAGATCGCCACGCGGCCCTTCCAGCTCGTCACCGGCCGGGTCTGGAAGGGCACCGCCTTCGGCGGCGCGCGCGGCCGCACCGACGTGCCGAAAATCGTCGACTGGTACATGGAGGGGAAGATCAACATCGACGACCTGATCACCCACACCATGCCGCTCGAGAAGATCAACGACGCCTTCGACCTGATGCATGCGGGCCAGTCGATCCGCTCGGTGGTGATCTTCTAGCATGGCGGCGGAGATCCTCTCGCGCGCCCGCTGCTTCGGCGGCGAGCAGCGCGTGCTGCGCCACCGCTCCGCCGAGACGGGGACGGAGATGCGCTTCGCCGCCTATCTGCCGCCGCAGGCGCTGGACGGGGCGACGGTGCCGGTGGTGTGGTTCCTCGCCGGGCTGACCTGCACGGAGGAGAATTTCACGGTGAAGGCCGGGGCGCAGCGCGTCGCGGCCGAGCTCGGCCTGCTGCTGGTGGCGCCCGACACCTCGCCGCGCGGCGAGGGCGTGCCGGACGACCCGGAGAAGGCCTATGACTTCGGTCTGGGCGCCGGCTTCTATGTCGATGCCACGGCGCAGCCCTGGGCGACGCATTACCGCATGCGGAGCTATATCGAGCGGGAACTGCCGGCGTTGGTCGGCGCCGAGCTGCCGGCCGATCTCGAGCAGCAGGGCATCATGGGCCATTCCATGGGCGGGCATGGCGCGCTGACCATCGCGCTGCGCAATCCCGGGCGCTATGCCGCGGTCTCGGCCTTCGCGCCGATCTGCTCGCCGCTGCGCTGCCCCTGGGGGGAGAAGGCGCTGTCCGGCTATCTCGGCCCGGACCGTGCCGCCTGGCGCGAATATGACGCGACGGCGCTGATCGAGGACGGGGCGCGGGTGCCGGACATCCTGGTGGACCAGGGGACGGCGGACGGCTTCCTCGAGGCCCAGCTCAAGCCCGAGCTGCTGGAGGCGGCCTGCGGCAAGGCCGGCATCCCGCTGACCTTGCGGCGGCAGGAGGGGTACGACCACTCCTACTTCTTCATCGCCAGCCTCGTGGAGGACCATCTCCGCTGGCATGCGGCCCGGCTGGCCCGGACCTAGGGCGCTTCCCGTGAAGGCCGGTTCACGGGAAGCGCCCCAGGCTCCTGTTTCCGGAGCATCTTCACCCGATCAGGGGAGTCCCCCTGATCGGGATCTGCTCTAGGCCTCCGCCGCCCGGAAGCGGGCGAGCGTGACGGCATCCCCGGCGAGCGCGGCGGCGATGGCGGCCTCGGCCGCCGGGGTCTCCGCCAGCGCGACGACCCGCTCGAACCAGGGACACTGGTTGCGCACCCGCGCCTGGAACAGCCGGTCCAGCGCCGCGGCAACGGGTGGGCGTCCGCCGCAACAGGCGCAGGCCGCGGCGTGCGGCAGGGCCGGGTCGAAGCTTGCCAGCGCCACGGCCCCCCGCGGCAGCGGCGGCGGCGGCGCCTCGGCCAGCACGGCAGCGCTTCCCCCGGCGGCCAGAGCCAGTTGCATCGCCGCCCTGTCCCTGGTCACGCGCACGGGAATCCGCGCATCGATTTGCCACATTTCTGCCATACTCCAGGGCTCATGCTGGACATAAGGATATCTTTATGCCAGATCCAGAATCATGGAAAAATTTCTGGTCCAACTGCGCGCTGCCGCGGAGCCGACGCGGCTTCGGTTGCTGGCGCTCTGCGCGCGGGGGGCCTTCTGCGTGACCGATCTGTGCGAGGTGCTCGGCCAGTCGCAGCCGCGGCTGTCGCGCCATCTCCGGCTGCTGGTCGAGGCCGGGCTGCTGGAGCGCCTGCCGGAGGGGGCGAACGCCTATTTCCAGGTGCCCCCCGGCGCCAACCTCGTCCACCAGCTTCTCGCCCGCCTGCCGGAGGAGGACCCGCAGCTCGCCGCCGACCGGCGCCAGGCCGCCCGCCTCGCCGCCGAGCGGGCCCGCGCCGCCTCCGACAGCTTCCGCCGCCACGGCGCCGACTGGGATGAGATGCGCGCCCTCGGCCTGCCCGCCGAGGCGATCGAGGCGGCGCTGCTCGCCGCCCTGCCGGACCGCCCCGGCCGCGTGCTCGACATCGGCACCGGCACCGGCCGCCTGCTCGAGCTCCTCGCCGGCCGCGCCGAGAGCGCCCTCGGCGTCGATGCCAGCCGCGACATGCTGGCCCTCGCCCGGGCGCGGCTGACCGAGCGCGGCCTCAGCCCGCGCTGCAGCGTGCGCCAGGCCGACATGTACCGCCTGCCGCTGCCGGATGCCTGCTTCGACCTCGTCACCCTGCAGATGGTCCTGCACTACGCCGAGGATCCGGGCGCGGCGCTGGCCGAGGCGGCGCGGGTGCTGCGGCCGGACGGGCTGCTGCTCGTCCTCGATCTCGGCCCGCACGGCAAGGTGGAGCTCGCCACCGACCACGCGCATCGCTGGCCCGGCTTCGACGATGACGAGATGGCGCAATGGCTCGCCGCCGCCGGCTGCCTCGCCCCGCCCGCCACCGAGATCCCGGGCCGCATCGCCGTCCGCCTCTGGTCCGCCCGCCGCATCGCCGGCGCCGTCGCCGCCCAGCCTGCCCTGACCTTCTGATCTCGCGGAACGCCCCCCCATGGCTCGCTCCACCGCCCGTCCCCATCTGCTCGACGCCCTCCGCGACCGCGTGCTGCTCTGCGACGGCGGCATGGGCAGCCGCGTGCAGGCCCTCACCCTCGACATCGACCGGGACTATCGCGGCAAGGAGAACTGCACCGAGGTGCTGAACCTCTCCCGCCCCGACCTCGTGCGCGAGATCCATCGCGGCTATTACGAGGCCGGCGCCGACATGGTGCTGACCAACAGCTTCGGCGGCAGCCCGGTCACCCTCGGCGAGTTCGAGCTGGAGGGCGAGGCCTTCGCCATCAACCGCATCGCCGGCGAGCTGGCGCGGGAGGCCGCCGAGAGCTTCGCCGATGGCCGCGACCGCTGGGTGATCGGCGATATCGGCCCCGGCACCAAGCTGCCCTCCCTCGGCCATATCGAGTACGACCGGCTGCAGGCGGCGCTGGAGGAGCAGTGCCGCGGCCTCATCGCCGGCGGCGTCGATGCGCTGCTGACCGAGACCAACCAGGACACGCTCTACATCAAGGCCGCCGTCAACGCCGCCAAGGCCGTGATCCGCGAGACCGGCGCCGACATCCCGATCTTCGTCCAGGTCACGGTCGAGACCACCGGCACGCTGCTGGTCGGCCCCGACATCGCCGCCGCCTCGACGGTGGTGCATGCCCTCGACGTGCCGCTGATCGGCCTCAACTGCGCCACCGGGCCGCAGGAGATGGCCGAGCATGTGCGCTGGCTGAGCCAGAACTGGCCGGGCCTGATCAGCGTGCAGCCCAATGCCGGCCTGCCCGAGCTGGTGGATGGCCGCACCCACTACCCCCTCGGTGCCGAGGAGATGGCGAGCTGGATGGAGCGCTTCGTCCGCGAGGACGGGGTGAACCTGATCGGCGGCTGCTGCGGCACCTCGACCCCGCACATCGCCGCGCTCGATGCGATGCTGCGCCGGCACGGGGCGTGGCGGCCGGCGCCGGTCGCCCGCAGGCATCACTGGGTGCCCTCCGTCGCCTCGCTCTACGGCGCCACCGCGCTGCGGCAGGAGAACGCCTATTTCTCCATCGGCGAGCGCTGCAACGCCAACGGCTCCAAGGCCTGGCGGGAGCGGCAGGCGGCGCATGACTGGGATGGCTGCGTCGCCATGGGCCGCGAGCAGGTGGGGGAGGGCTCGAACAGCCTCGACCTCTGCACCGCCTTCGTCGGCCGCGACGAGATGGCCGAGATGAACGAGGTGGTCCGCCGCTTCACCGGCAGCGTCAACGCGCCGCTGGTGATCGACAGCACCGAGACGCCGGTGATCGAGGCGGCGCTGAAGCTGCATGGCGGCAAGCCGATCATCAACTCGATCAATTTCGAGGATGGCGAGGGCCATGCCACCGACCGCCTGGTCCTGGCGAAGAAATTCGGCGCCGCGGTCATCGCGCTCACCATCGACGAGGTGGGCATGGCCAAGACCGCCGAGGACAAGCTGCGCATCGCCCGCCGGCTGGTCGATTTCGCCTGCACCCGGCACGGGCTGCCGCAGAGCGACCTGCTGATCGACCCGCTGACCTTCACCATCGCCACCGGCAACGAGGACGACCGCAAGCTCGGCCTCTGGACGCTCGAGGGCATCCGCATGATCCGGGAGGAATTCCCGGACATCCAGATCATCCTCGGCCTGTCCAACATCAGCTTCGGCCTCAACCCCGCGGCGCGGCACGTGCTGAACAGCGTCTTCCTCGACCATGCGGTGAAGGCCGGCATGACCGGCGCCATCGTGCATGTCTCGAAGATCAAGCCGCTGCACGCCATCCCGCCGGAGGAGGTGAAGGTCGCCGAGGACCTGATCTTCGACCGCCGCGCCGAGGGCTACGACCCGCTGCAGCGGCTGCTGGAGATCTTCGCCGGCCGCAAGGCGGCGGATGCCGCCAAGAAGGTGAAGGCCGCGACGGTGGAGGGCCGCCTCAAGGACCGCATCGTCGACGGCGACCGCAAGGGGCTGCACGAGGAGCTGCAGGACGCGCTCGACAAGGGCATCGCCCCGCTCGACATCATCAACACCATCCTGCTCGACGGCATGAAGGTGGTGGGCGAGCTGTTCGGCGCCGGCAAGATGCAGCTGCCCTTCGTGCTGCAATCGGCCGAGACCATGAAGGCCGCCGTCGCCTATCTCGAGCCCTTCATGGAGAAGGCGGAGGGCCAGGAGAAGGGCACCATCGTCCTCGCCACGGTGAAGGGCGACGTGCACGACATCGGCAAGAACCTGGTCGACATCATCCTGACCAACAACGGCTACCGCGTGGTCAATCTCGGCATCAAGGTGCCGCTCGCCGACATGGTGGCGGCGGTGAAGGAGCACCGGGCGCATGCCATCGGCATGAGCGGGCTGCTGGTGAAGTCCACCGTCGTGATGCGCGAGAACCTCGAGGAGATGAGCCGCATCGGCCTCGACGTGCCGGTGCTGCTCGGCGGCGCCGCGCTCACCCGCAACTATGTCGAGGAGGATTGCGTCCGCGCCTATGCCGGCGGCGAGGCGACGGGCCGCGTCGCCTATGCCCGCGACGCCTTCGACGGGCTGCACCTGATGGACAAGGTGACGGGCAACGGCTTCGACGACTACCTCGCCGCCATCCAGCAGAAGCGCAAGGGCAAGGCGCGGAACGAGAGCCGCACCCTCGGCCAGGCCGATCCGCGCGGCTTCGCGCCGGTCGATGTCAACTACGCCCAGGAGCGCCGCCGCCGCGTCACCGCCGGCGAGCCGGTGCCCGACCCGCCCTTCTGGGGCGCGCGGGTGATCGAGGCGGCGCCGAAGGCCATCGTGCCCTTCATCAACGAGCGCAGCCTCTATCAATTCCAGTGGGGCTTCCGGAAGCAGGGCCGCAGCCTGGAGGATTTCCTCGGCTGGGCGAAGCAGGAGCTGCGGCCGGTGCTGCGGCGCATGCTGGCCTTGGCCGAGGAGCAGCAGATCCTCCGCCCGCAGGCGATCTACGGCTACTGGAAATGCGCCGGCCAGGGCAACGACCTGGTGCTGTTCGAGGCGGATGGCGCGACCGAGGCCGGCCGCTTCACCCTGCCGCGCCAGCCGAAGCAGGATGGCGAGTGCATCGCCGATTTCGTCCGCGACATCGAGGACGGGCCGCTGGCGCGCGACGTGATCGGGCTGCAGGTGGTCACCGTCGGCCAGAAGGCCAGCGACATGGCGCGGGAGTGGTTCGAGGAGAACCGCTACCAGGACTATCTCTACCTGCACGGCCTCTCGGTGGAGATGGCCGAGGCGATGGCGGAATACACCCACAAGCGCATCCGCGCCGAATGGGGCTTCTCCGGCGAGGACGACCGCGACATGGAGCGGATGCTGAGCCAGGGCTATCGCGGCGGCCGCTATTCCTTCGGCTATCCGGCCTGCCCGCGGCTGGAGGACCAGGTGCCCCTGCTGCGGCTGCTGGGCGCGGAGCGCATCGGCGTCTCGATCAGCGACGAGTGGCAGTTGCACCCGGAGCAGAGCACCAGCGCCATCGTGCTGCACCATCCGCGGGCGAAGTATTTTTCCGTGTGACGGGGCCCGCGGCCGCGGCGCGGGACCTGGCCCGTGTCGCCGCGTGACGGCGGCCGGGCCCGGCTTTCATGCGCGGGCCAGGATGGGACAAGGCCGGCGCGCGCAGGATGCGGGGGATGGCTGAAGGAGGCTGTCATGACCCGCTTCACCCTGCGATCCGCCCTGCTGGCCACCACGCTGCTCGCCCTGCCGCTGCTCGCGCCCAGCCCAGCCCGGGCGTGGTGGGGGCCGGGCGGCTGGCATCCCGGCCCGGTCTGGGTGGTGCCGCGGCCGGTGCGGCTGCCGCCGCCCCTGCTGGTGGTGCCGGCCCCCGTCTATCGCCCCATCTATCGCCCCATCTGGGTGCCGCCGCATTTCGACCGCTACGGCTATTGGGTGCCGGGTCACTGGCGGTGAGGGGACGGACGGAAGGCGCGGCCGCCGCCATCGGCGCTTGCCGTTGCTGCCCGCGATCTGATATCATTTTCTGATATCAGAGGGCAGGCGATGGGACAGCTCCTGGTCCGGGGCCTGGACGAGCGGATCATCCAGACGCTACGGCAACGTGCCGCCCGGGCCGGCCGCTCGGTGGAGGCGGAGCACCGGGCGATCCTGGAGCAGGTGCTCGGCCCGGAGATGGAGAGCTTCGCCGATGTCGCGGCGCGGCTGCGCGCCCAATCGCCCCGGCAGCGCACCGACAGCGCCGATCTGCTGCGGGCGGATCGTGACCGGAACCGCGGCTCGGAGCCTTGAGGGTTGTCGTGGATGCCTCCGTCGCCGCCAAATGGGTGGTGGCGGAAGCGCATTCCGAGGCGGCGGCGGCCCTGCTGGACCTTGAGGCGCTCTACGCTCCCGATCACTGGCAGGCCGAGGCGGTCAATGTCCTGTGGTCGAAGCAGCAATTCGGCGACCTGACGGTGGCCGAGGCGGAGGCGCGGCTGGACCTCCTGCTGCGCGCGCCGATCCAGGCCGTGCCGATCGCCACCCTCATGCCGGGCGCCTTCGCGATCGCGGTCGGGAACGGCGTCACGGTCTATGACGCCCTCTACCTTGCCCTGGCCCGCGATCTCGGCATTCCCTTCGTGACGGCCGATGCCCGGTTGCTGCGAAAGGTCACCGATGCGGCGCTGCGGCCGCTGCTGCGCTGGATCGGGGACCGGCCGGAGGCGGGGTGAGGGCCCGCCGCCGCCGCCCGCCCCCGCGCCCTTCCTATCCCGGCACCGCCACCTCGCCCTGCATCAGCCGCCGCGCGGTGCGGAACACCACCGCGCTGTCGGCCACCCAGCCTGCCGCCGCCTGCCGCACCTCGGCGCCCACCGTCAGCATGCCGGAGGGATGCGCGACGCGGATCTCCTCCGGCCGGGCGCCGCGGCGCGCCAGCGCCTGCGGGATGCTGCCCTCGATGCGGCAGGCCACCGCGAGGCCCATGGCGCCGGTCATCGGCACCGCCCGGTGCGGCCGCTCCATCGACAGCATGCGGATGGTCACGTCATGCGCCGCGGGGTCGAGCACGGCGCCGTCCAGCGTCCGTGCCGCCAGCGGCCCGGCGACGAGCGCGACGCGCGGATTGGCCAGGCCGACCGCCGCCTCCGTCGCGGCGAGGCCCATGGCGACGCCGGCGATGCGGCGGATGCGGTCGAGCAGGGCCATCAGCGCCGCATCGGCCTCGATCGCCTCGGGGGATTCCGCGCCGGTCAGGCCGAGGTCGCGGGCATCGAGGAACACCGCCGGGTTGGCGGCATCGACCAGGCTGGCGCGCAGCCGCCCATGGCCCGGCACCTCCAGCACGTCCACCGCGCGCCCGGTCGGCAGCAGCGCCGCGCATTGCGAGCCGCCGGGCGCGAGGAAGTCGAGCCGGATGCGGGCGCCGCTGCCGGCGACGCCGGCGATGGCGAAACCGCCCCGCGTCTCGGCCCGGCCCGCGCGCACCGGGAAGCGGGCATGGATGAGCTTCTTCGTGTTCACCTGGTGGATGCGCACCAGCGCCTCGCCCTCGGCGGCGCGCACCAGCCCCTCATCCACCGCGAAGGGGCCGACAGCGGCCGAGAGGTTGCCGCAATTGCCCTTCCAGTCCACCACCGGCCGGTCCACCGCGACCTGGGCGAAGGTGTAGTCCACATCCGCCTCGGGATGGCTCGGCGGGCCGATGATGACGGCCTTGGAGAGGGAGGAGAGGCCGCCGCCCATGCCGTCGAGTTGCCGGCCATAGGGATCCGGGCTGCCGAGCACGCCGAGCAGGATCGGGTCGATCGCCGCGCGGTCGGCGGGCAGGTGGCGGGCCTGGAAGAAGACGCCCTTGGAGGAGCCGCCGCGCATGAAGACGGCGGGGAGGAAGCGCTGGGTCATTCTGGGTCTCCGGGACGAGGAAAGCCCTGGCAGGCCGGCCTGTCGAGAGGGGGGGGTGGCGCGGCGCGGCGGAATGGGCGAGGAAGGGGGCCGATAAGCCGGAGGGGACGCGAATGGCGGGCTTGCGCTTCGAGTTGCGGGACATCCCGCCGGAGGCGGAGGCGTTGCGCGCCGAGCTGCGCGGCTTCCTCGCCGAGGCCGGGCGCGCCTTCTCGCCGCGGGTGCGCGCCTATTCCTGGATGGGCTTCGACCGCGACTTCTCGCGCGAGGTCGGCCGGCGCGGCTGGATCGGCATGACGTGGCCCAAGGCCTATGGCGGCGGCGAGCGCACGGCGCTCGAGCGCTACGTGGTGCTGGAGGAGATGCTGGCCGTTGGCGCCCCGGTCGGCGCGCATTGGATCGGCGACCGGCAATCCGGCCCGCTCATCCTCCGCCTCGGCACCGAGGAGCAGCGGCGGGAATTCCTGCCGCGCATCGTCGCCGGCGAGCTGGCCTTCGCCATCGGCCTCTCCGAGCCCGACAGCGGCTCCGACCTCGCCAGCCTGCGCACGCGCGCCGAGAAGGTGCCGGGCGGCTGGAAGATCAACGGCCGCAAGGTCTGGACCACCAACGCGCACAAATGCGACTTCATGATCGCCCTGCTGCGCACCGCGCCGGCGCCGGACCCAAGGCAGAAGCATCAGGGGCTGAGCCAGTTCCTGGTCGATTGCCGCAGCTCCGGCATCACCATCCGGCCGATCCTCGACCTGCTGGGCGAGGAGGGGTTCAACGAGATCACCTTCGACGACGTCTTCGTCCCCGACAGCCTGCTGGTCGGCAAGGAGGGGAATGGCTGGGAGCAGGCGACGGCCGAGCTCGCCTTCGAGCGCGCCGGGCCGGAGCGCTACCTCTCCTCGCTGCCGCTGCTGACCGCGGCGCTGGATGACCTGCGGGCCGAGCCGGCGGCGCCCGAGGCGGTGGGTCGGCTGCTGGCGCGGGCCGGGACGCTGCGGCAGATGTCGCTCGCCGTCGCCGGCATGCTGCAGGACGGCAAGACGCCGGCGCGCGAGGCGGCGCTGGTGAAGGATGCCGGCAACGACTACGAGCAGGCGCTGCCCGAGACGCTGCGCGATCTGATGCAGCCCGGCCGCACGCCGGAGGAGGTGCTGGAGATGCAGCGCCTCATGACCATGGTCGCCCGCAGCTACTCGCTCCGCGGCGGCACCCGCGAGATCCTGCGCGGCATCATCGCCCGCCAGCTGGGGCTGCGCTGATCATGAGCGAGACCGACGACCTCCGCGCCATCCTGCTCGACCAGGTGGAGCGGCTGCTGGCCGACAAGGCCGGCCCCGACACGCTGCGCGCCAACGAGCGCGGCGACTGGCCCGCGGCGCTCTGGGCCGAGGCCGAGGCGCTCGGCCTGCCGACGGCGCTGGCGCCGGAGGAGAAGGGCGGCGCCGGGCTCGGCTGGGGCGATGCTGCGGCGCTCTGGCACGTGCTGGGGCGGCATGGCGCGCCCATCCCGCTCGGCGAGAGCATGGTCGCCGCCGCGCTGCTGGCGGCCGGCGGCATCGCGCCGCGCCCGGGCCTGCTCGGCCTCGCCGTCGCCGGCGCGCCCGTGCCCTGGGGCCGGCGTGCCGCGGCGGTGGTGATGGTCTCGGGCGGCGCGGTGCTGCTGCAGCCGGGGCCGGCGACGCGCCAGGGTCTGGCGCCAATCAGCCGCGAGCCGGCCGACCGCGCCGCGCCCGGCGTGCCGGCCGAGGAGGGGCGGCTGCCCGAGGCCTTCGGCCCGGAGGCGGACCTGCTCGCCGGGGCGCTGCTGAACGCGGCGCGGATCGCCGGGGCGCTGGAGGCGGTGCTCGACATGACGGTCGACTACGCCACCACCCGCACGCAATTCGGCCGGCCGATCGGCGGCTTCCAGGCGGTGCAGCAGCTCCTGGCGCGCGCCGCCGGCGAGGTGGCGGCGGTCGCCGTCGCCGCCTCCCATGCCGGCCGCGCCGCGGACCGGCACGGCCTCGCCGGGGCGGGTTTCGAGATCGCCTCGGCCAAGGTGGTGGCGGGCGAGGCGGCCGGCACCGTCGCCGCCATCGCGCACCAGGTGCATGCCGCCATCGGCTTCACCGACGAGCACGCGCTGCACCTCTACACCCGCCGGCTCTGGGACTGGCGCGACGGCTGCGGCGCGGAGCGGGTCTGGGCCCGGCGGCTCGGCCAGGCGGCGCTCGAACGCGGCGGCGCGGCGCTCTGGCCCGACCTCACCGCGCGCTGAACCCGATCCCACAGGCGGAACCACCAGGCATGTCCGACTACGTCACCTACGACGAGAGCGACCACGTCGTCACCCTCACCCTGAACGCGCCGGAGAAGCGCAACGCCATCTCCACCTTCGCCGATTGCGACGCGGTGGTGGAGGCGGTGCGGCGGGTGAACCGCGACCGCGGCGTGCGCGCCGTCATCCTCACCGGCGCCGGCACCGCCTTCTGCGCCGGCGGCGACCTGAAGGCGATGCGCGACCGCAAGGGCATCATCGAGGGCAGCCATGCCGATCTGCGGGAGAATTACCGCCGCGGCGTGCAGGCCATGGCGAATGCCCTCTACGAGTGCGACGCGCCCACCATCGCCGCGGTGAACGGCCCGGCCATCGGCCTCGGCCTCGACGTCGCCTGCATGTGCGACATCCGCATCGCCTCCGAGAAGGCGCGCTTCGCCGAGAGCTTCATCAAGGTCGGCATCGTCCCCGGCGATGGCGGCGCCTGGCTGCTGCCGCGCGTGGTCGGCATGTCCATGGCCTGCGAACTCAGCTTCACCGGCGACCAGATCGACGCCGCGACGGCGAAGGAGATCCGCCTCGTCTCCCGCGTCGTGCCGCACGACGAGCTGCTGCCGGCGGCCCGCGCGCTGGCCGCGCGCATCGCCGCCAACCCGCCCGAGATGGTGCGGATGACCAAGCGGCTGCTGCGCGAGGGCCAGCACATGCGGCTGTCCAGCCTGCTGGAGATCTCGGCCGCCTACCAGGCCCTGGCGCACAGCACCGAGGACCACAAGGAGGCGGTCTCGGCCATGCTGGAGAAGCGGGAGCCGCGCTTCACCGGGCGCTGAGGCGCCGCCCCCGTCGCCGGCCCCCGGCGGCGGGGCGGGGCGGACAGTCGGCCGGCGCCCCGCGGCATCGCGGCGGCCGTCAACCGCAGGGCCAGGTTCCGCCCGGGCCGTTCAATGAATCCGCGCCGGCCTGTGGCAAATCGCCATCGCCGCGTGGAAAATCCCGATCATCGGCTATCCTCTCCTCCTCTCCGGGCGTTCGTGGCCGACGAAGCCCCGGAATGGCAGAGGCGCGACGTCACATGCGACGAGGATTCCCCATGGCCCACCTCGCGCGCCGGAGACGTCAGGCCGGGCCGCCGCATCGCCATCCTGCCGCGGGACGGGCCCCGGCGCCGCACCGCCCGGGCGCCGGCCGCGCCCGGCTGCCGCGCCGGAGCCCGGCCTGATGCCGCCGCAGCCCTTCCCGATCGTCGGGGTCGGCGCCTCCGCGGGGGGGATCGAGGCGATGGAGGGCTTCTTCCGCGGCCTGCCGGCCCGGCCCGGCCTCGCCATCGTCGTGATCACGCATCTCAGCCCGGAGCGCGAGAGCCTCCTGCCCGAGGTCCTGGCCCGCTACACCGAGCTGCCCGTCCAGGTCGTGGTCGATGACCAGCAGGTCGAGCCGGACCAGGTCTATGTGCTGTCGGCCGATGCCGTCCTCGGCATCGAGGGCGGCCGCCTGCAGGTCACCCGGCCCAACACCGGCCGGCGCGAGCGGAAGCCGATCGACATCTTCTTCAGCGCCCTCGCCGCCGACCAGGGCGAGCACGCCGCCGGCGTGGTGCTCTCGGGCGGCGACGGCGACGGCACGCTCGGCGTCAAGGCGATCAAGGAGCGCGGCGGCCTGACCCTGGCGCAGGTCGCGGACGGCCATGGCCCCGCGCATCCGGACATGCCGGACAGCGCCATCGCCTCCGGCCTGATCGACTTCGCCCTGCCGGTCGAGGAGATGGGCGCCCGGCTCGTCGACTTCGCCCGCGGCCTGCACCTGCTCGACGGGATCGCCGCGGGTGCGGAGGGCGACCCCTCGGCCGAGGCGGCGGCGCTGGAAGGGGCGCGGCAGGAGATCTGCAACATCCTGCGCGATCAGATCGGCCACGACTTCGCCGGCTACAAGCCGAAGACCTTCCTGCGCCGGGTGCAGCGGCGCATGCAGGTGCGGCAGTTCACCTCCATGGAGGGCTATCTCGACCTGCTGCGGCAGAACCCGCAGGAGGTCAGCGCCCTGTTCCGCGACCTGCTGATCAGCGTCACCAATTTCTTCCGCGACGCCGATGCCTTCGAGGCGCTGGCCGAGACGGTGATCCCGCGGCTGTTCGAGGGGCGCGCCGTCGGCGACGCGGTGCGCATCTGGGTGCCGGGCTGCGCCACCGGCGAGGAGGTCTACTCGCTCGCCATCCTGCTGCGCGAGCAGATGGACCGCCTCGCCACGGCGCCGCGGGTGCAGATCTTCGCCACCGACATCGACGAGCGCGCGCTCGGCGTCGCCCGCGCGGCGCGCTATCCCGAATCGCTGCTCGAAGGCGTCTCGGCGGAGCGGCGCGAGCGCTTCTTCGTCCCGGACGGCGGCAGCCACATCGTGGCCAAGGAGGTGCGCGACCTCTGCGTCTTCTCGCCGCACAGCGTGCTGCGGGACCCGCCCTTCTCCCGCATCGACCTGGTCTCCTGCCGCAACCTGCTGATCTATTTCGGGGCCACGGCGCAGAACCAGGTCATCCCGATCTTCCACTACGCGCTGCGGCCGGGCGGCTACCTGTTCCTCGGCACCTCGGAGAACATCAGCGGCTTCGGCGACCTCTTCACGCCGCTGGAGAAGAAGCATCGCATCTTCCTGCGGCGCGGGGATGCGCCGCAATCCATCCGCCTGCCCATGGCGCTCAGCACGCTGCGGCCGGGGCATGTGGCGGGGACGACGCCGCCCCGGCTGGCGGGCAACGGCATGCTGCTGCGCCAGGCCGTGGAAACCCAGGTGCTGGAGCGGTTCGCGCCGCCCTTCGTGGTGGTGAACCGCGACGGCGACATCGCCTACTACTCGGCCCGCACCGGCAAGTACCTGGAGGCGGCGGCCGGGACGCCGACGCGCCAGATCCTGACCCTGGCCCGCAGGGGCCTGCGCCTCGACCTGCGGACGACGCTGCGGGAGGCCTTCGAGACCGGCCGCACCGTCACCCGCGACGGCATCGCGGTGGAGGAGGATGACGGCCGGGTCCAGCTCATCACGCTGACGGTGGAGCCGCTGCGCGACCGCGACGAGCCGCTGTTCCTCGTGCTCTTCGCCGATGAGGGGCCGCCGCTCGGCCGCGAGGAGGCGCTGGCCCGCAGCCAGGCGGCGCAGGACGGCGCGGCGCTGCGGCTGGAGGCCGAGCTGCGGGAGACCCGCGAGCGACTGCAATCGCTGATCGAGGAATACGAGACGGCGCTGGAGGAGGTGAAGGCCTCGAACGAGGAGCTGGTCTCGCTGAACGAGGAGCTGCAATCCACCAACGAGGAGATGGAGGCCTCGAAGGAGGAGCTGCAATCGGTCAACGAGGAGCTGCAGACCGTCAATCTCGAGCTGAACAGCAAGGTCGAGGCGCTGGACCGGGCGCATGACGACCTGAAGAACCTGTTCGAGAGCACCGACGTCGCCACCATCTTCCTCGACCGGAGCCTGCAGATCCGCAGCTTCACCCCGGCGGCGACGCGGATCTTCAACCTGCTGCCGACCGATCGCGGGCGGCCGATCACCGACCTGTCGAGCCGCTTCACCCTGCCCGAGCTCGACCGCAACATCGCCGCGGTGCTCGAGAGCGGCGAGCCCTTCGAGCGGCAGCTCGACCACGAGGAGGCGCGGGCGCATTACCTGGCGCGGCTGGCGCCCTACCGGAACGGGGATGGCCGGGTGCAGGGCGTGGTGCTGACCTTCCTCGACGTCACCGGCGTCACCCGGGCCGAGGCGCGGCAGCGGGTGCTGATCGCCGAGCTGCAGCACCGCACGCGCAACCTGCTGAACGTGGTGCAGGCCATCATCCTGCAGACGCTGGGCAAGGAGGGCACGCCGAAGCTGCTGGTGGAGCGGCTGGGCGCCATCGGGCGCGTGCAGAGCCTGATCAGCCAGTCCCGGGGCGAGGAGGTCGATCTCGCCGAGGTGGTGCGCCTCGAGCTGCGCGCCTATGCCGCGGGGCAGGATGGCCGGGTCAGCGTATCCGGCCCCTCCGTCTCCCTCGGCTATGAGCGGGTGCAGATCCTGGCGCTGGCCCTGCACGAGCTGACCACCAATGCGGTGAAGCACGGCGCGCTGAAGGAGGCGGCCGGGCGTCTGCAGATCCGCTGGGCGGTGGAGCGGCGCGGCGACGGCGAGGCGGTGCTGGTGCTCGACTGGCGGGAGAGCGGCGTCGCCATGCCGCCCGACACCTCCCGCCGCGGCTATGGGCGGGAGCTGATCGAGCGGGCGCTCCGCTACACCATGCGGGCGAAGGCCTCGCTCGATCTCGGCCGGGATGGCGTGGTCTGCCGGATCGAGATGCCCCTGCCGCCGCGGCCGGAGCTGCCGGACCGGCTCTCGGATGCGGTGGCCAGGCCCGCCTGAGCGGCGCCCCGGAGACGCCCTGGGGACGGGAGGCCTTCCGGGGGCTGCCATTGGAGGCTGCCGTGGGGGGCTGCCGCTTGCCGCTCCGCCGCCGCCGCGTTAGCCAGCCGGCATGACCCGCTTCCCCGCCGAGGCGCGCCCCGCCGTGGCCGCGCTCGAAAGCTCCAAGATCCGCGACGTCTACAACGACGGCGCCGGCATCGCCGACCTGATCCCGCTCTGGGTGGGGGAGCCGGACATCCCGACGCCCGACTTCATCGCGCGCGCCGCGGCGGCGTCGCTTGCCGCCGGGGAGACCTTCTACTCCCACAACCTCGGCATCGAGCCGCTGCGCGAGGCCATCGCCCGCTACCTGCAGCGCAACGGCCGCCCGGTGGCGATGGACCGCATCGCCGCCACCAGCGCCGGGGTGAACGCCATCATGCTGGCCTGCCAGTCGGTGCTCGACCCGGGCGACCGGGTGGTGACGCTGGCGCCGCACTGGCCGAATATCGGCGCCATCCCGCTGATCCTCTCGGCGCCGGTGGAGACGGTGCCGCTCGAGCTCTCGCAGGGGCTGTGGCGGGTCGATCTCGACCGGCTGCTCGCCGCCATCACGCCGGAGACGCGGCTCGCCCTGCTGAACTCGCCGGGCAACCCGACCGGCTTCGCCTTCACCGCCGAGGAGCAGCGGGCGGTGCTCGACCATTGCCGCCGCACCGGCACCTGGATCCTCGCCGACGAGGTCTATGAGCGGCTGTACTACGATGGCCCGGCGGCGCCCTCCTTCCTCGAGATCGCCACCCCCGAGGACCGGGTCATCGGCGTCAACAGCTTCTCCAAATCCTGGGCGATGACCGGCTGGCGGCTCGGCTGGCTGGTGGTGCCGCCGGCGCTGCTGCCGGGGCTGGCGAAGGTGGTGGAGTACAACACCTCCTGCGCCCCGGTCTTCGTGCAGCGCGCCGGCATCGCCGCGCTCGAGGGCGGGGATGACTTCATCGCCGGGAACGCCGCGCTGTTCCGCCGGCTGCGCGACCGCACGGCGGCGGCGCTGGCGACGGTGCCGGGGATCACCGCGCCGGTCGCCTCGGGCGGCATGTACAGCTTCTTCCGGGTCGAGGGGCTGACCGACAGCCTGGCCGAGGCGAAGCGGATGAGCCGCGGCGCCCGGGTCGGCCTCGCCCCCGGCTCGGCCTTCGGCCCGGGCGGGGAGGGGCATTTCCGCCTCTGCTTCGCGCAGCAGGAGGCGACGCTGGCGCGGGCGCTGGAGCGGGTGACCGACTGGTTCTCCCGCCCGCGCTGAGGCTGGCGGCGCCGGGCCCGCCCGGCGACGGCCGCGGAGCCTGTGGCGCCCCTCCGCGTTGGCAGGGGCAGTCCAGGAGATGGCCGATGACCCAGCACCTGCCGGCGATGCTGCAAAGCCAGCCGCATCACCCCTCCGCGCAACCGGTGATCGAGCG
Source organism: Roseicella frigidaeris (assembly GCF_003258945.1). Taxonomy (GTDB): domain Bacteria; phylum Pseudomonadota; class Alphaproteobacteria; order Acetobacterales; family Acetobacteraceae; genus Paracraurococcus; species Paracraurococcus frigidaeris. The sequence continues at coordinate 98,777 of NZ_QLIX01000011.1, forward strand.
CTGCATCGCCAGCTGCCTCGATTGCGCCGCGGTCTGCACGAGCTGCGCCGATGCCTGCCTGTCCGAGACGAATGTCGCCGAGATGGTCGCCTGCATCCGTCTCGACCTCGACTGCGCCGATCTCTGCGGCGCGACGGCGCGGAGCGTCGGGCGGCTGACCAAGCCGAACAAGGCGAGCATGGCGGCCACCTTGCAGGCCTGCATCGCCGCCTGCGAGGCCTGCGCCGCCGAATGCGGCCGGCATGCCGGCATGCATGCGCATTGCCGGATCTGCGCCGAGTCCTGCCGCGCCTGCGCCGCCGCCTGCCAGGCGCTGCTCGACGTGATGCCCTGAGGCTTGGTGCCCCGAGGCTTGATACCCTGGTAGGGGGGCGGCGCCGTGGGATCAGCCGCGGGCGATCCAGGGCATCTTGGCGGCGGCGATGGTGACGAACTGGATGTTCGCATCCAGCGGCAGGTTGGCCATCATCAGGATGGTGCTGCCGACATGCGCCACGTCGAAGACCGGCTCCACCTTCATCTCGCCATTCGCCTGCTTCACGCCCTTCTGCATGCGGGCGGTCATCGGCGTGCCGGCATTGCCGATGTCGATCTGGCCGGAGACGATGTCGAAGGGCCGGCCATCCAGCGCCAGCACCTTGGTCAGGCCGGTGATGGCATGCTTGGTGGAGGTGTAGGCGACGCTGTCCGGCCGCGGCACATGCGCCGAGATCGAGCCGTTGTTGACGATGCGGCCGCCCTGGGGAGACTGATTCTTCATCAGGCGGAAGGCGGCCTGGGCGCAGAGGAAGGAGCCGGTGAGGTTGACCTGCACCACCCGCGCCCAGTCCTCATAGGCCAGGTCCTCGATCGGCCCGGCCGGGACGTTGCCGCCGGCATTGTTGAACAGGAAGTCGAGCCGGCCCCATTCCGCCTTGATGCGGTCGAAGAGGGCGTTCACCGCCTTCGGGTCGCCGACATCGGTGGGGATGGCGAGCGCGCGCGACGCCGCCTCGCCGGCGAGGCCGATGGTCTCCTCCAGCGCATCCTTGCGGCGCCCGGCGAGCGCGACCGACCAGCCGCCGCCGAGCAGGGCGAGGGCGGCGGCGCGGCCGACGCCGGAGCCGGCGCCGGTGACGACGGCATGTTTCGTGGACATCGGGGGTCTCTCCTGGACCGGGTGGGCGCCGGGGCGCCAAGGATAGGACGCGGCGCCGGGGCCGCGCCAGGGTCGGCGGCCGCTAGCTGTTCGGCCCGCGGCCCATGCCGACCGGCTGCCAGCGCCGCAGCTTGGTGGTCTGCAGCACCGAGGGGTTGACGCAGCTCATCGGCCATTTGTCCTGGAGCACGAGGGCCAGCTCATGCCCGACGCGCCGCTTGCGCGCCTCGTCGAAGCGGGCCGAGGCGCTGGCGACATGCGCGGTGAGGGTGACGTTCTCCATGCGCAGCAGCGGGTTGTTGTGGCTCGGCGGCTCGGTCTCCAGCACGTCGAGCGCGGCATGCGCGATCCAGCCCTCCTGCAGCGCCTTGATCAGCGCGCTCTCGTCCACGGTCGGGCCGCGTCCGGTGTTGACGAAGATGGCGGAGGGCTTCATGGCGCGGAAATGCTGCTCCTTCAGCATGTGGTGCACCTCGGGCCGCGCCGGGGCGTGCATGCTGAGGAAGTCGGACTGCGCCAGCACCTCGGAGAGCGTCGCCGGCTGCACGCCGTATTCCGCGATCTGCAGCTCCTCGATGAAGGGGTCGTAGGCCATCATGCGCAGCCCGAAGGGGGCGGCGCGGCGGGCGACGGCGCGGGCGACGCGGCCGAAGGAGATGAAGCCGAGGGTCTGGCCCATCAGGCGCGGGATCTGCAGCAGCGCCGGGCGGCCCTCCTTCCAGCGGCCCTCGCGCACCATGCGGTCCTGCTCGATCAGCCGGCGGAAGCCGGCGAGCAGCAGCATCATGGCATGGTCCGCCACCTCCTCGATGAAGGTGTCGGGCACGTTGGTGACCGGGATGCCGCGCGCCGTCGCCGCCTTCACGTCGACGCTGTCGACGCCGACGGAGCCGAGGGCGATGATGCGGCACTTCGTCAGGCTGTCGATGATCTCCCTGGTGATCGGGATGCCCTTGGCGTAGATCGCATCCGCCTCGCGCGCCGCAGCGATGAAGCCGGCGGTGTCGGTCGGCGCCTCGACGATCTCGGCATCGATCTCCGCCAGCGCCTCGCTCTCCAGCGCATAGCCGCCGCCGGCGACGGTGAAGCTGGCGCCTGCGGGGGTGACGATCCTGAACCTGGCCATGCGGCTGTCCTCTCCTTAACGCACCGGCCGCGCGCGGATCGCGGCCTCGTTGACCTCGACACCCCAGCCCGGCCCCTCCGACAGGACCAGCGCGCCATCCTCGATCCGCGGCGCGGCGGTGAACTCGTCGCGCCAGGCGACGCTGTCGATATCGATCTCCATCACCCGGAAATTCGGGATGCAGGCGGAGAAGGTGGCGCTGATGGCGGTGCAGAGATTGCCGTAGAAATTGTGCGGCGCGCAGTTGACCTCGTAGACGTCGCAGAAGGAGGCGATCTTCATGCTCTCGCCGAGCCCGTTCCAGATGACGTCGACAATGCCGACATCCATCGCGTACTGTTCGAGGAAGGGGCGGAACTCCCGCCGTCCGTGCAGCGTCTCGCAGGAGGCGACGGGGCAGGGCGCCATGCGCTTGATCGTGGCGAGCGCCGCCGGGTCGTGGCTGTCGATCTCGAGCCAGGTGAGGTCATAGGGCGCCACCGCCTCGGCGACGCGCTGGAAGCCCTCGGTGCGGAAATGGAAATTGGTGTCGAGATGGATGCCCATCTCCGGCCCCACCGCGTCGCGGATGCTGCGCAGATGCGCCCGCAGCTCGGCGAGCAGCCGGTTGTCCCAGTTCAGCTCCGGCCAGCCGGCATGCCGGCCGAAGCCGGGCGCGTACTGGAACAGCGCGCCATCCGGCCCGGGGATCAGGATGTTGGTCTTGAGGGCGCGGAAGCCGCGCTCCTTCACCTCGGCCGCGTGGCGGGCGACATCGGCGCGGCTGCGGATGGCCGGCACGCCCATATGCGCCGCGTTGCGCACCCGGTAGCTGGCGAAATGCGACCAGTAGACCGGGATCCGCGTGCGGATCGGCCCGCCGAAGAGGGCGGCGACGGAGAGGCCGCGCGCCCGCGCCGCGATGTCGAGCAGCGCATTCTCGATGGCGGCGATCGCCTGCTGGTTCAGCCCGCCGCGGGATTGCCGCGTCATCACCTGCAGCCAGGCCGTCACCTCCTCCCAGCGTGTCGGGTCGCGGCCGATGACCAGCGGCGCCAGGCTCTCGATGACGGCGGAGAGGCCGGCGGAGCCGAAGCTCTCGCTGTATTCCGACCAGCCGACGAGCCCGTCATCGGTCGTGACCTTGAGGAAGGAGAAGATCCGCCAGCCGGCATCGGCGCGCAGGGTCTCCAGCCGGGCGATCTTCATCGCGCTCTCCGTTCCTCTCCCAAGCATCCTGGACCATGATCCGCCCGCACGGGTTCGCGGATCATGGTCCAGGCCAGTGTTTGATCGCGTGATTCACGCCTTCGGCGTTTCCACCTCAGGCGATCACGCTCTGGCAGCGCCACGCCGCGCCGTGCCGGATCGAACCATGTCGGCCGCCTATCCACAAGCCGCCCCGGCGGGGGTAGCGTCGCGGCATCGTGGAGGAGGATGCGATGGGCAGGCTGGATGGCAGGATCGCCTGGGTGACGGGCGCGGGGAGCGGCATCGGCGAGGCGGTGGCGGAGCGCTTCGGCGCCGAGGGCGCGGTGGTGGTGCTCACCGGCCGCCGGCAGGACCGGCTGGCGGCGGTGGCGGAGCGGATCCGCGGCCAGGGCGGCACGGCGCATGTGCAGCCGGCCGACCTGATGCGGGCGGCCGAGGTGCAGCGCGTGGCGGACTGGATCGGCGCGACGCTCGGGCGGCTCGACGTGCTGGTGAGCAATGCCGGGCTGAACGTGGTGGAGCGGGACTGGACGCGGCTGAGCCCGGAGGGGATCGATCAGCTCATCCAGGGCAACCTCAGCTCGGCCTTCTACGTGGCGCGCGCGGTGCTGCCGATCATGCGGGCGCAGGGCGGGGGCGTGATGATCCACACCGCCAGCATGGCCGGGCGCAATGTCGGGGTGATGAGCGGCGCCGGCTACAACGCCGCCAAGCACGGCGTGGTGGCGATGAGCCACAGCCTCAACATGGAGGAATGCGTCAACAACATCCGCAGCACCGCCTTCTGCCCCGGCGAGGTGAACACCGAGATCCTGAAGAAGCGGCCGAACCCGCTGAGCCAGGAGGAGCTCGACCGCATGCTGCAGCCGGAGCAATGCGCCGACCTCATCCTCTACGTCGCCACCCTGCCGGAGGGCGTGACGATGAACGAGGTCTGGCTGACGCCCACCTGGAACCGCGGCTACGTCTCCGGGCTCCAGCGCAAGCTGTAGGCGAGCGGGGGTTCGGGCCCCCGCTATTCCTTCACCGCGCCGGTGAGGGAGGAGACGTAGTAGTCCACGAAGAAGGAATAGAAGATGGCGACCGGCAGCGAGCCGAGCAGGCTGCCGGCCATCAGCGCCCCCCATTGGTAGACGTCGCCCGAGACCAGCTCGGTCAGGATGGCGACCGGCACCGTCTTGCTCTCGCTGCTCTGGATGAAGGCGAGGGCGTAGATGAACTCGTTCCAGGACAGGGTGAAGCTGAAGATGCCCGCCGAGATCAGCCCCGGCACGGCGAGCGGCAGGGTGATCTGCGTCAGGATCTGCAGCCGCGTCGCGCCGTCGATCAGCGCGCATTCCTCGAGCTCGTAGGGGATCGACTTGAAGTAGCCGATCAGCAGCCAGGTGCAGAAGGGCACGAGGAAGGTGGGGTAGGTGAGGATCAGCGCGAAGGGCGTGTCGAACAGCCCGAGGCGGAACACCATCGTCGCCAGCGGGATGAACAGGATGGAGGGCGGCACGAGATAGGCCAGGTAGATGGCCAGGCCGACATACTGGCTGCCGCGGAAGCGCAGCCGCTGGATGGCATAGGCGGCGAGCACGCTGGCGAAGAGCGAAAGCGCGGTGGAGGCGATCGCCACCAGCATCGTCGTCCACAGCCAGCGCGGATAGCTGGTGTTGAACAGCAGGTGGCGGATGTGGTCCAGCGTCGGGCTGGCGATCCAGAAGGGGTTGTAGGTCTTGTAGTCGTAGAGCTCGGCATTCGGCTTGAAGGCCGTCACCGCCATCCAATAGAAGGGGAAGAGCAGGATGATGACGAAGCAGGCGAGCGGGACATAGAGCGTCACCACGCGGCGCGCCTTGCTGTCCCAGGTCATCAGCTCCGGGGCGAGGGCGGCGCGCGCCTCCGGCCCGTCCGCGGTCGCGGTGCTGGCCTCAGTCATTGCCCTCTCCCTGCTGCCACTTGCGCCGCGCCATGCCGAAATAGGTGAAGAGCGTGGCGAAGATCAGGAACGGGATCATCGAGACCGCGATCGCCGCGCCCTCCGCCAGCTGCCCGCCCGGGATGCCCCGCTGGAAGGCGAGGGTCGCCATCAGATGCGTCGAGTTCACCGGCCCGCCGCGGGTGATGGCGTAGACGAGCTGGAAGTCGGTGAAGGTGAAGATGATCGAGAAGGTCATGACGATCGCCAGGATCGGCATGAGCAGCGGCACCGTGATCTGGGTGAAGCGCTGCCAGGGCGTCGCGCCGTCGAGCAGCGCCGCCTCGTAGAGGCTGGGCGAAATGGTCTGCAGCCCGGCGAGCAGGCAGATGGCGACGAAGGGGATGCCGCGCCAGACATTGGCCGCGATCAGCGACCAGCGCGCCGGCCAGGTGGAGCCGAGGAAGTCGATATAGGTGTTCCGCAGGTGCAGCACGTCGACGAGGATATAGGAGACGATGCTGAACTGCGGGTCGTAGATCCACCAGAAGGCGATGGCCGAGAGCACCGTCGGCGTGATCCAGGGCAGCAGCACGATGGCGCGCAGCAGGCTCTTGAAGGGCAGGTGGTTGTTCAGCAGCAGGGCGAGCCAGAGGCCGAGGGCGAATTTCCCGACCGTCGCCACCGCCGTGTAGAAGACGCTGTAGAAGACCGCCGTCCAGAAGACCGGGTCCTCCGCCAGATACTCGAAATTCTCGAGCCCGACCCAGGCGCCGCCGCGGCCGATCATGGTATCGGTGAAGGCGAGCCAGATGCCGAGCCCGAGCGGGTAGGTGAGGAAGACCAGCAGCAGCCCGGTGGCGGGCAGCATGCAGCAGAAGACCAGGACGGGCTTCCAGTCGAAGAACCGGGCCAGCCAGCCCGGTTCCTGCCTTACGTTCTTCCAGGCCGTGCTTGCCGCCACGGACATGGCGCCCTCCTCCCTGCCTCATCCGCCGCCGGTTGGCCCGGCGGCGCCCTGCCTCAGCCGCGGTAGTAGCGCTTCGCCCGGCGCTCGGCCTCGCGCGCCGCGGCCTCGGGCGTCTGCTGGCCGGCGGCGACCGCGGCGCACATCTGCACCATGACGTATTCCGCCGTGGAGGACGCGGCCGCCTGGTTGATCGGCCCCTTCCACCCGTTCCAGTAGCGGTTGTTCATGCTGTCGCGGAAGCCGGTGATCTTGGGGTCGGATTCCCAGACCGGGCTCTTGTCGTAGGCGTTCAGCGGATGCGCCCAGTAGCCGAGGCATTTCTGCAGCCAGGGGTCGTACTGCTCGCGCTCCATCATGAAGGCGAGATAGGATTTGGCGGCGTTCGGGTAGCGGCTGTGCTTGAACAGCATGGCGTTGATGGTCAGCGCCGATTGCGGCGGCGAGGGGGCCAGCCCCTTCGGCAGCGGCGCGTGGTTGGTGTCGGCCGCGATCGCCGCCGTCGCCGGGTCGTTCTTCAGCGAGAAGTAGAGCGAGACGCCATTCGCCGTCAGGAAGCATTCCTGCGCCGAATAGGCGCGGTTGTTCGAGACGTCGCTCCAGGAGAGCGTGCCGGGCACGAAGGTCTTCTGCAGCTCGGCGGCGTATTTCAGCGCCTCGATCGTCTGCTTGCTGTTGATCGCGACCTTGCCGTCCTCGTCGACCAGGAAGCCGCCATGCGACCAGACCAGCCAGTTGGCGTAGCCGTTGCCGTCGCCGACCGCGTTGCCGAGGGTGAAGCCGGCCGGCTTGCCCGCCGCCTTCAGCTTGCGGCAGAGATCGAGATACTTGTCGTGCTCGGTCGGGATGGCGTCGTAGCCGGCCGCCTTCACCGCGCTCTCGCGGTAGACGATCGGGCCGGCGGTGCCGCCGAAGGGGATGCCGATCCAATTGTTGCTGCCGTTCTTCTTGCCGAATTTCTCGCCGAGGAATTTCCAGCCGCCATAGCGCTTGCCGAGATACTCGGCGACGTCGGAGAGCTCCACCAGCTTGTCGACGAAGATGTGCGGGTCCTCGGCCCAGCCGAGCACCACGTCCGGCCCGCTGCCGGTATTGGCGGTGACCGCGGTCTGGGCGCGGATATCCTCCCAGCCGACGAAGTCGACGCGCACCTGCACGCCGGTCTGCTGCTGGAAGCGCTGGGTGTTCTCGCGGAAGATCACCTCGTCCGGCTCGACGAAGCGGGCCGGCCGCAGGATGCGCAGCGAGGCGCCGCTCTCGATCGGCAGCTTCAGCGTGGCGTCGGCTACCGGGATCTGCGCTGCCGATTCGCGCGCCATCGCCGCGGCCAGGGCGCCGGCGCCGAGCCCAAGGGCAGTGCGCCGCCTGATGATGTGCATCCCGTCCCGTTCTCCCGTTCTTATGGGTCGTGCTTCAGGCGCCGAGGCGCTGCCCGGTCTCGCCCTCGAAGAGGTGCACCAGCCCCATCTCCGGGGCGATGCCGAGCGTGTCGCCCGGGTTGGCGGTGATCCGCTCGCGGAAGGCGCCGGTCAGCGGCGTGTCGCCGAGGCGGAGCAGCACCTGCGTCTCCGATCCCGTCGGCTCGACGAGCTGCACCTTGGCCTGCAGCCCCTTCGGGTCGAGCCGCAGGTGCTCGGGCCGGATGCCGTAGACGCCGGCCTTGCCGTTGGCGCCGGCGGGCAGCGGCAGCACGCCGCCGCCTTCGGCCTCGAAGCCGCCGCTGCCGGGGCGCCCCTTCACCAGGTTCATCGCCGGGCTGCCGATGAAGCCGGCGACGAAGAGGTTGGCCGGCCGGTCGTAGAGCTCGAGCGGCGGGCCGACCTGCTCCACATGCCCGCCATGCATGACGACGATCTTGTCGGCCATGGTCATGGCCTCGATCTGGTCGTGGGTGACGTAGACGGTCGTCACCTTGAGGCGCTGGTGCAGCTCCTTGATCTCGGCGCGCATCTGCACCCGCAGCTTGGCGTCGAGATTCGACAGCGGCTCGTCGAACAGGAAGACCTGCGGGTGCCGCACGATGGCGCGGCCCATCGCCACGCGCTGCCGCTGGCCGCCCGAGAGCTGGCGCGGGAAGCGGTCGAGGAAGGGCTCGAGGCCGAGGATGCCGGCGGCGCGGCGCACCTCGGCCTCCATCGCCTCCTTCGGTGCCTTGGCCAGCTTCATCGAGAAGGCCATGTTCTGCCGCACCGTCATGTGCGGGTAGAGCGCGTAGTTCTGGAACACCATGGCGATGTCCCGGTCCTTCGGCGGCACGTTGTTCACGACGCGCCCGCTGATGGCGATCTCGCCCGAGGTGATGTTCTCGAGCCCGGCCAGCATGCGCAGCAGCGTCGACTTGCCGCAGCCCGAGGGGCCGACCAGGACGACGAACTCGCCATCGGCGATGTCGACGCTGACGCCGTGCAGCACCTCGACCGGCCCGAAGGCCTTGCGGACATTCCTGATCGCAACCGACGCCATGCTGCCTCCCGTCCGCGGGCGTGCCCGTGGCCGCCCGCTTGTCCTTCGGTCTTGCGCCGTGTGTCCCCTGGCCCGCGGGTCAGAGGCGGGAGACGGCGGTCTCCTTCGAGGTGATGAACTCGAGCAGCACGGGAATGCCCTGCTGCGTCTTCTCGATCCCGCGCCGGATCGCGGGGACGATCTCGGACGGGTCGGTCACCCGCTCGCCATGCCCGCCGAAGGCGCGCGCCATGGCGGCGTAGTCGCCGGAGATGTCGGTGCTGCGGTACTTCTCCGTGCTGACCGGCATGACCTTCAGCTCGATCGCCATGGAGAAGTTGTTCAGCAGCACGGACATGATCGGGATGCGCTCGCGCACCGCCGTCTCGAAATCCATGCCGGTGAAGCCGATCGCGGCGTCGCCCCAGACATTGATGCAGAGCTTCTCCGGCGCCGCCAGCTTCGCCCCCATGGCGAGGCCGAGCCCGTAGCCGAGCTGCGTGGTCTTGCCCCAGCCGAGATAGGAGAGCGGGGTGGTGGACTTCCAGAAGGGTGAGATCTGGTCGCGCGGGCTGCCGGCATCATGGGTGATGATGACGTTGTCCTTGTCCACCGTGTGCTGCAGGTCCCACAGCACCCTATAGGGGTTGAGCGGCGCGTCCTTGCAGGTGAGCTTCGGCATCCACTCGGCGAGCCAGGGCTCCTTGATCGACTGGATCTCGGCCGCGACCGGCGCCGGGTCGCGCGGCGACCCGACCAGGCCGGCGAGCTCGGCGAGCAGCGCGTCCATGGTCAGCGCCGCGTCGCCGATGAGGCCGAGATCGACCTTGACGTCCTTGTTCAGGTGCATCGGGTCGAGCGTCGCCTGGATGAATTTCGGCCCCTTCGGCATCTTCGGGCCGAAATTGGTCTCGGTGAAGGAGCAGCCGATGCCGATGATGAGGTCCGCCTTGTCGAGGAAGACCCGCATGTGCCTGCCCATGGCGACGCCGGCGGCGCCGAGGGAGAGAGGATGCTCCTCGTTGAAGGCCGACTTGCCGCCGAGGCTGGTGCAGACCGGCGCCGCCAGCAGCTCGGAGAGCTTGGCGAGCTGCGTCCAGGCCCGCGCCCAGTGGACGCCGGTGCCGGCATAGATCACCGGCCGCTTCGCCTCGGCCAGCATCCGCGCCGCGCGCTTCACCTCGACCGGGTCGGGGCCGTAGCGCGTCGCCATCACCGGCGCGTAGTCGATCTCGCCCACCTCCTCGTTCCAGAGGTCGGTCGGCACCTCGACCAGCACCGGCCCGCCGCGGCCGTTGCGCAGCCGGGTGAAGGCGCGGCGCATGATGTTGGAGATCTCGGCCGCCAGCACCACCGGCTCGGCCGATTTCACCACATGGCGCATCGCCTCCGAGGAGTTGAAATTCGGGTCGATATGCGCGAGGCGCCGCGGATAGCCCTGCGGCACCACCAGCACCGGCACGCTCTCGCCATAGGCCTGGGCGACGCCGCCATAGGCGTTCTCGCTGCCCGGCCCGTGCTGCATGCAGAAGGCGCCGATCTTCTGCCCGGCGGTGACGCGGCTGATGGCGTCCGCCATGTGCAGGCCGATCCGCTCCTGCCGCACCATGATCGGCCGGATGTCGCGCGCCGCGGCGAACTCGATCAGGTGGTTCACCGGATAGCCGCAGAGGATCTCGACGCCCTCGCGCTTCATGATCTCGGCGATGGCTTCGCCCAGCTTCATGGCCTGGTCCTCCCGCTGCGGGCCCGCATGGCAGCCCGGCATCCGCGACCGGCGTTCCGGTCCGCTTCGTTTCCGCGGCAAGCCTAGCCTTGCCGGCGCGACGCGCGCAACCGGGGGGCCGGCGCCTTCCGGCGCGGCCGGATCGGATCATACTGCGTCGCATCAACACGAGCGGGAGATGGCCGATGCCGTCCGAAACCTCCGAAGCCGCGTTCGAGGCGCTGGTCGCGCGCGCCGGAATTCCCCTCACGGCCGAGCAGCGCGCGGCGCTGCGGGCGGTCTGGCCGCGCTTCGGCGGCATGCTGCGGCTGCTGCGGGACCCGGCGCCGGGGATGCTGGCCGAGCCCGCCGCCACCTTCTCGGCGGAGCCGGGGCGGTGAGCGCGTCGCCCATCCCGACCATCGCCGAGGCCGCCGCGGCGATCGCCGCGCGCCGCCTCTCGCCGGTCGAGCTGACCGAGGCCTGCCTCGGGCGCATCGAGCGGCTGGACGGCACGCTGCACGCCTTCATCCGCCTCGAGGCCGAGGCCGCGCGCGCCGCCGCCCGGGCGGCCGAGGCGCGCATCGCCCGCGACGGGCCGCGCGGCCCGCTCGACGGCATCCCCATCGCGCACAAGGACATCTATTGCACCGCCGGCATCGCCACCACCGGGCATTCGCGGCTGCTGCAGGACTGGGTGCCGCGCGAGGACGCGACCACGGTGCGCCTGCTGGCCAAGGCGGGCGCCGTCGTGCTTGGCAAGCTGGCGACGCATGAGTTCGCGCTCGGCGGGCCGAGCTTCGACCTGCCCTGGCCGCCGGCGCGCAATCCCTGGAACCCGGAGCACTTCACCGGCGGCTCCTCCTCCGGCACCGGCGCGGCCGTCGCCGCCGGCCTCGTGCTCGGCGGCACCGGCTCCGACACCGCGGGCTCGATCCGCCTGCCGGCCTCGCTCTGCGGCATCGCCGGCCTCAAGCCGACCTATGGCCGCTGCTCCCGCGCCGGCGTGCTGCCGCTGTCGCAATCCCTCGACCATACCGGGCCGATGGCCTGGACGGTGGAGGATTGCGCCATCCTGCTGCAGGCCATGGCGGGGCACGACCCGGCCGATCCGGCGAGCGCCGACCGGCCGGTGCCCGATTTCCGCGCCGGGCTCGGCCAAGGGGGGAAGGGGGGCGTGAAGGGCCTGCGCATCGGCCTCGTCCGTCACTTCCACGAGCGCGATCATCCCGTGAACGCCGCGACTCTTGCCGGCATCGAGGGCGCTGCCGAGTTCTTCCGCCGGGAGGGCGCGGAGGTGCGCGAGGTGACGCTGCCGGGGCTCGACGCCTTCAATGCCTGCGCCTGGGCGATCATGCTCGCCGAGGCCTTCTCCATCCACGAGGTGGCGATGCGCCGCGAGCCGGACCGCTTCGGCGCCATCCTGCGCGACCGGCTGGCGCTGGGCGGGCTGCTCGGCGCGGCGGACTACCTGGCGGCGCAGAAGGCGCGGCGGCGGCTGGTCGCGGCGACCGAGGCGGCGACGGCGGATGTCGACCTGCTGCTCACCGCCGTCCAGCCCGGCGAGGCGGCGCGGATCGACGCGGTGTCGCCCTGGGCCTTCCTGGAGCGGCCGAGCTTCACCACGCCCTGCAACGTCACCGGCTGGCCCGCCCTCTCGGTCTGCACCGGCTTCGGCGCGGGCGGCCTGCCGCTCGCCATGCAGCTCATCGGCAAGCCCTTCGCCGAGGCCGGGCTGCTGCGCGCCGGCCATGCCTATGAGGTGGCGCATGGCTGGCGGGCGCGCCGGCCGCCGCTGCTCGGCTGAGCCGCGGGCATGGCGGAGGCGGGGGAGTGGGAGAGCTGGATGACGGCGGCGCAGGCCGGCGACGCCCGGGCCTATGACGCGCTGCTCCGCGCCGCGCTGCCGCTGCTCCGCAACACCGCCCGCCGCCGCATCCGCGACCCGGCGGAGGCGGAGGACGCGGTGCAGGACGCGCTGCTGACGATCCACCAGCTCCGCCACGCCTATGATCCGGCGCGGCCGATCCGCCCCTGGCTGGTGGCGATCTGCGAGCGGCGGGCGATCGACCGGCTGCGGCGCAGCGGCCGGCGGCAGGGGCGGGAGATCCCGCTCGGCGATGCCGGCGAAACCCTGGCCGCGCCGCTGGCGAATCAGGGGGAGGCGCGGGTCGCCGCGGCCGAGCTGCGGGCGGCGGTCGCCGAGTTGCCGCCGGCCCAGCGCACCGCGCTCGGCCTGGCCAAGCTCGAGGACCTGCCGCTCGCCGAGGCCAGCGCCCGTTCGGGCATGAGCGTCGGCGCGCTGAAGGTGGCGACGCACCGGGCGGTGCGGGCGCTGCGGCGGCGCCTGGCGGCGCGGCCTGGCACGGGGAGTGGCGAATGACGGCGAGGAAGGGCGCGCCGGGCTGGCCGGCATCCGCCCGGCGCCGGCCCCTGGCGCCGGGGCGTGGCGAGGGGCCGGACGGGGCGAGCGAGCGTCTCATCGCGGAGCTGGCCCTCGGGCTGCGCCCGGTGCGGCGCCTGCCGCCGCCCGGGCTGCTGGCGCTGCTCTGGCTGGCGCTGGCCGGGCTGGTGATCGGCCTCGCCATCGCCCTGCACGGGCTGCGGCCGGATCTCGCCGCCGCCATGGCCGAGCCGGGCGAGCGGGCGCAATTCCTCGCCTCGCTCGCCACCGGCGTCGCGGCGGCGCTGGCGGCGGCGATGCTGGCGCGGCCCGACCGCTCCGGCCGCTGGGGGCTGCTGCCGCTCGCGCCGCTCGGCCTCTGGCTGGGCAGCCTCGGCTGGGGGTGCCTCGCCGATCTCGGGCGCCTCGGCCCCGCCGCCTGGAGCCTCGGGCCGAGCTGGGGGTGCCTGCGCTTCATCCTGGCCCTCGGCGCGCCGCTCACCGCGGCGATGCTGCTGCTGCTGCGCCATGCCGGGCCGGTGCGGCCGGGGCCGGTGCTGCTGCTGGGCGGGCTGGCGGCGGCGGCGCTCTGCTCGGCCGGGCTGTCCCTGATCCACCACCTGGATGCGATGCTGATGGTGCTGGTCTGGCATGGCGCGGCGGTCGCGGCGCTGGTGGCGCTGGGCTGGGCGCTCGGCCGGCCGCTGCTGGCGCGGCCGGGCTGATCCCGCCGCCCTGGCTGACACCCTGGCCCTGCGGGCCGCGGGTGGGGCGGCCATGCGCGCGATGGCGATGCCGACCGGGCGCCGCCGGACCGCCGCACCGGGCGGGAGGCGCCGGCTGGCGAGGTCCGGCATAGGGGGGCGCATGGACATCGATTCCCGCATCGCCGGCCTCGACTGGCCGCGCCTCCACGCGACGCTCGGGGCGCATGGCGCCGCCCCGGCCGGCCCGCTGCTGACCCCGGCGGAATGCGCCGGGCTGGCGGCGCTCTATGGCCAGGAGGCCGGCTTCCGCAGCCGCGTCGTCATGGCCCGGCACGGCTTCGGCCGGGGCGAGTACAAGTATTTCGCGGCGCCCCTGCCGCCCCTGGTCGCGGCGCTGCGCCGGGCGCTCTATGCCCGGCTGGTGCCGCTGGCCAATGCCTGGCAGGCGGCGCTCGGCCTCGCGCCCCGCTTCCCGCCCGGGCTGGACGCCTTCACCGCCGCCTGCCACGCCGCCGGGCAGACCAAGCCGACCCCGCTGCTGCTCCGCTACGGGCCGGAGGACTACAACTGCCTGCACCAGGACCTCTATGGCGCGCTTGCCTTCCCGTTGCAGGTGGCGATCCTGCTGAGCGAGCCCGGGCGCGACTTCAGCGGCGGCGAGTTCGTCCTCACCGAGCAGCGCCCGCGCATGCAGTCCCGCGCCGAGGTGGTGGGGTTGCGGCAGGGGGAGGGGGTGGTCTTCGCCGTCCACCACCGGCCGGTGCAGGGCAGCCGCGGCGTCTACCGGGTCAACCTCCGCCACGGGGTCAGCCGCATCCAGGCCGGCGAGCGCTTCACCCTCGGCCTCATCTTCCACGACGCCGCCTGATACGAACGGCCGTGGCTGGCGCCCCATCGACGGCCCCCATGGGCAGTCCCCTTGGCGCCGGGCGCGACCCTCCGGCTTGCTTGGGCCGTCGCGCCGTCAGGCGCGCCCTGCGGCGCGACGCGCGGCGCCCGTGCGGGCGCTCGGCCCTGCGGGCCGCGGATCGGACCGTCCTGCGCCGGGCCTGAGCGCCGGGGCGGGAACGCCGGCTGGCGTCATGCTCTATCCCTGCACCGGCACCGATCGCCGCCCGGCCGGGCGGCGCTCCAGGGGAGGGACCGACGGATGGGTATCGCCTTCGTGCACGAACATGGGCTGCTGGCCGAGGAGGAGCGCGAGCCGATCGAGCGCAGCCACTACCCGCGCCTCGGCGAGCTGGCGCGGGACGAGGTGCAGGCGCTGGCGCGCTGGCTGCGCGCGCGCCGCAACCGGGCGCGCGACCTGATCCGCGACCGCCGCCGCGACCGCCGCGGCAAGGGGGGCGGCGGCGGCGCGGCCAGCGAGCGCGGCCTGGCGGCGAAGAAGCAGGTCTATGCCCGGGCGCTGGCGCGGGTGAATGCGCGGCTCGACCTGCTGCTCAACGAGGTGCGCATCGCCCGCAACGCGGCCCGGCTGCGCCGGGCGCTCGACCGCCGCAAGGCGGCGCCGCGGCACCATCCCGGGGCGGGGGAGACGGCGGATGCCGGCATGGCCAACCGGCCCAACCGGCGCGTGCGGCCGACCATCCTCGGCGCCCAGGTCGGGCGGATCTCGCAGCGGACCAAGGCGGCGCAGGCGGCGCGCGACGCGCGGGGCTGAGCGGCGCGGCGGCGCCCCGCCGGGCGCCTTTGCCCTTCACCCCGGCGCACGACGCTCTGCCCGCGGGCCGCGGGTTGGAACCGCGCGCGCCGGGTATGAGGGCCGTTGCCGGGGCACCAGCAACGGCCGTTCGGATCAGCCCGGGCCGCCGGGCCGGGCGATGCGGGCGAGCAGGGTGCGGGCGCGCCGCACCACCGGCTCGGCCTCGCCGGCGAAGGGGGCGAGGGCGTCCAGTAGCACGTCCCGCCCCGCCGCCGCCCGGCCGGTCGTCGCCAGCAACTCGGCCAGCGGCTGCGCCGCATGCAGCCCGAAGAGCGGCGCCTGCTGCGCCGCCGCCCGCCGCAGCGCCGCCGCGAGGTCGGCCTCCGCCTCGGCCGCCTGCCCGGCCATGCGCAGGATCTCGCCGCGCTGGCGCAGCAGCACCGCCTCCTCCCACACCGCCCCGCTCTCGGCGAGCAGGCCGAAGCCGGTCTCCATCCGGGCGAGGGCGCCGCCGGTGTCGCCGGTGATCGCCATCAGCTCCGCCTCCATGCCGAGGAAGCTGGGGACGAAGGTCATCGCCTGCATGCCGCGGTTCCAGGCGATGCAGGCGCGCACCAGGGCGAGGCCCTCCTCGACCTCGCCGCGCCGGCCGAGCAGCAGCCCGGTGATCGCCTTCGCCGCCATGTCGATGTAGCGCACCTCGTGCTCCTCGCAGAGCGCGATGGCGCCGCGCAGCCGGGCGATGCAGGCCTCCTCGTCGCCGCGGTCGTAGTCGAAGCGGCCGATGGCGTAGTGCCCGTAGGCGATGGCGAAGGGGAAGCCGGAGGCCTCGGCGGCCGCCAGCGTCGCGGCTAGGTCGCGCCGCGCCTCCGGCAGCCGCCCGGTGATGGCGCGCGCCCAGGCCGCGTAGCAGCGGGTGCTGATGATCGTCGCCTGCGCGGTCAGGCCGCCGCTGCGGTCCCGCACCGTCCGCGCATCCTCGGCGAGGGCGAGGTCGAGGCTCTCGATCGCCGCGGCGAATTGCCCGCGCAGGAAGCGGCTATGGCCCATGGCGCTGTGCGCGGCGGCCAGCGCGCCGCTCGAGCCGCGCGCCGTCGCCTGCGCCAGCAGCGCCTCGGCGCGCTCCGCCGCCTGGTCCATCCGGCCCCGCATCCAGGCATGGCTCCACTGGCCGTGCATGGCGGTGCGGAGCTGCGGCTGCCCGGGCAGGCGCTCGGCGAGCTGCCGCGCCCGGTCATAGGCCTCGCCGGTCTCGAGCGCGCTGTGGCCGCGCAGGCTGAGCAGCGCATGGCCGGCGAGGAGCTGCATCTCGAGCTCGGCCCGGTCGTGCGCCTCGCTCTCGGGCAGCGTCCGCAGCAGGGCGATGCCGCGGCGGAGCTGCACAAGCGCCTCCTCCATGGCGGCGCGCTGCAAGGCCTGCTGCGCGCCACGCAGCCACCAGCCGACGGCGAGCTCGGACTGCGTCGCCTCCGTCCGGTGATGCGCGATCACCTGCGGCTGCGCCGCGGCGCTGGCCGGGAAGCGCTGCTCGAGGATGTCGGCGACCTGGCCGTGCAGGGCGCGGTAGCGCTCGCGCGGCAGCATGCCGAGGGCGGCATCCTGGATCAGGGCATGGCGGAAGCGGTAGCGGGCGCCGCCGGCATGGCGCAGCAGCACCCGCGATTCGACGAGGCGGTCGAGCATCGGCGCCAGCGCCTCCGCCGGCCGGTCGAGCAGCGCGGCGAGCAGGGCCGGGTCGAATTCCCGGCCGATCACCGAGGCGAGCTCGGCGAGCTGGCGCGCCTCGCCGAGCCGGTCGAGCCGCGCCAGCAGCGAGGCGTGCAGCGAGACCGGCACGCTGGCGCGCTCGCTCTCGCGCCGCGCCGCCGGGCCCGGCGCGCCGGGCGCCGGGTCGCTCCCGGCCTGGGCGATCTGCTCGACCACCGCGCGCGTCAGCTCCTCGAGGAAGAGCGGCACGCCGTCGGCGCGGCGCAGGATGTCGCGGGTGATCGGCGCCGGCAGCGGCACGTCGCGGGCGACGTAGCGCACCAGCTCGGCCGCCGCCGGCTCGGCGAGCGGCGCCAGGGTCAGCCGCTCCACCCCCGGCGCGGCCAGCCAGGCGGGCGCGAATTCCGGCCGCGCGGTGATCACCGAGAGCACCGGCAGCGTCGTCACCCGCTCGATCCAGAGCGTCAGCAGCTCGCGCGTCGTCGGATCGGCCCAGTGCGCGTCCTCGAGCACGGTCAGCACCGGGCGCAGCCGCGCCGTCGCCGCCAGGTTGTCGGCCAGGGCTTGCAGCAGCCGCTCGCGCCGGCGCTGCGGCGGCATGGGCGGCACCGGCGCGAGGCCGGGCCCGGCGAGCGAGAGCTGCTCGGCGATCATGGCGAACTCGGCCGGCGGCAGGGTCGAGAGGATGCCGCGCAGCTTGTCGAGCCGCGTCGCCGGCGGGTCGTCGGGCTGGATGCGGCTGTCGCGCTCGAGCTGCTGCAGCACCGGCTGCAGCGGCATGCCCTGCTGGTGCGGCGCGGCGAAGTAGCGGATGACGATGCGGCTCTCGGTCTGGCGCAGCAGCTGCGCCACCAGGCGGGACTTGCCGATGCCGGCCTCGCCGGAGATCAGCACCACCCGGCCGGTGCCGCGGCAGGCCTCGTGCCAGAGCGCCTGCAGCCGCTCGAGCGCCGCCTCGCGGCCGAGCAGCGGCAGGCTGGCCCCGCCGGTGCGGGCGGCGAAGCGGTCCGGGCTCTGGGCGATGCCGAGCGCCTGCCAGGCCTGCACCGGCTCCGGCCAGCCCTTCATCGGGTGGCGGCCGAGGTCGCGGAACTCGAACAGCGCGCCGACCAGCCGGCGGACGCTGTCCGAGACCAGCACCGTGCCGGGCTCGGCCAGCGCCTGCAGCCGGGCGGCGAGGTTCGGGGTCTCGCCGAAGACGTCGAGATGCCGCGGATCGCCGGTATCGGCGAGGTCGGCGACGACGACGAGGCCGGTCGAGATGCCGATGCGCACCGCGAGCGGCGCGCCCGCCCGCATCGGCAGCGCCGCCACCGCGTCGAGGATGTCGAGCGCGGCGCGCACCGCCCGCTCCGCATCGTCCTCCTGCGCCGCCGGATAGCCGAAATAGACCAGCACCCCGTCGCCGACGAGGCGGCCGAGATGCCCGCCATGCGCCGCGACGGCCTGGGTCGTCGCGCGGTAGAAGCGGGTGATGGCCTCGGTGAACTCCTCGGGGTCGGCGCTCGCCGCGAGGCTGGTCGAGCCGACCACGTCGCAGAACAGCACCGTCATCGGCCGCAGCTCGCGCGAGCGCGGCGGGCCGGGCTGCAGCGCGGCGCGGCCGGGGGATTGCCGCAGCCCGCACTCGCTGCAGAAGCGGGCGGTCGCCGGCAGCACGGCGCCGCAGCCGGCGCAGACGACATGCGTGCCGCCTGGGTCCGGTCCTGCGCTGGGGTCCGCCATCGGAGCCACGCGACGGTGCCTTCCCTTCGCTGCGCCGGCCCGCGGCGCGGGCTTCGCATGCGATGACCGCACCCGCCCCGTCAGGGAGAGGGGTCACCAACCCCCGGCATGGGAGCGCGCACGGCACGGGTTTCCATTCTCCGTCGCAGTATCACACAGCCCGGCCGGCAGCGGAATGCCGCCCGGCCGCGGCCGGGCCGGGCAACGCCGCCGCCCGCCTCGCGTTGTCCGGGCCCAACCGAGGAGGACGCGCCATGCCATCCGATCCCGTGCCGCCGGGCTTCCCGAGCCCCGGTCCCGGCCCTGGTCCCGGCCCCGGCCCTGGGCCCGAGATCCCGCCCATGCCGCCCGGCCCGCCCTCGCCGGCGCCCGGGCCGAGCCCGCTGCCGCCCGCGCCGACGCCGGGGCCGGAGATACCGCCGCAGAGCCCGCCCGGCCCGCGGGAGATGCCGCCGCCGCAGGCCTGACCGGACCGGCGGCGCATCGTCCACCGCTGCGGGCCGCGCCGAGGCATCCCATCGGGCCGCGGCGCGTTGCACCCCTGCCGGCCGCCGATGTCCTGACCGACCCGCGCATGGGACCGCCCATCGCCGGGACGCACCGGCAGGACGCAGGAGACGGGGCCCGGCGGCCTGGTTGCGGAGCCCTCGGGCTTCGGCAGCGGGACGCCGGGCCGGGCCGGCGTGAATGCAAGCAGCAGGAAGGACAGCCTCATGGCGGGATCCAGCGGCGAAATGCCGCATGGCGGCGGCCGGAACAGCAACCCGGGCAATTTCGCCAACAACCGCGAGAAGGCGTCGCGCGCCGGCCAGCTGGGCGGCTCGCGCCAGGGCGCGGCCAACAACCCGGGCAATTTCGCCAACAACCGCGAGCGGGCGCGCGAGGCTGGGCATCTCGGCGGCGTGCACCAGGGCAAGCGGAACAACCCGGCGAATTTCGCCAACGATCCGGCGAAGGCCCGCGAGGCCGGCCATATCGGTGGCACGCATCAGGGCCGCCAGAACAACCCGGCCAATTTCGCCAATGACCGCAGCAAGGCGAGCGCGGCGGGCCGGCTCGGCGGCCAGCATCGCGGCGCGCGGCGCGAGCCCGACCCGGCGGCCACGCCGGAGCCGGCGCCGCCGGGCGAGGGCTGACCCACGGGGCCGCCGCCGGCCCTGGCGTGCCCAGGGCCGGCCACGGTCGGGGCCGGCCATGGCCGCGGCGCGGCTGTTGCCGGAGCGGATAGAGGCCGCGCGGCGCCGATCGGGCATTTCCGATAGCTGGCGAATTGTTCTAGCCTCCCTCCGAACGGAGGGAACGGATGGGACCGCTCAAGGGCCTGCGCATCCTGGAATTCGCCGGAATCGGGCCTGGCCCGTTCTGCGGCATGGTGCTCGCCGATCTCGGCGCCGAGGTGCTGCGCATCGAGCGCCGGGACGGGCCGGCCGTGCCGCCCGAGGATTTCATCAACCGCGGCCGCCGCTCCGTCGCGCTCGACCTGAAGTCGCCCGCCGCCATCGCGGCGGTGCTGCGCCTGGTCGAGGGCGCCGACGCGCTGATCGAGGGCTTCCGCCCCGGCGTGATGGAGCGGCTCGGCCTCGGGCCGGAGCCCTGCCTCGGGCGCAACCCGCGCCTCGTCTACGGCCGCATGACCGGCTGGGGGCAGGAGGGGCCGCTGGCGCAGTCCGCCGGCCACGACATGAACTACATCGCGCTGACCGGCGCGCTCTGGTCGATCGGCCGCGCCGGCGAGCGGCCGGTGCCGCCGCTCAACCTCGTCGGCGACTATGGCGGCGGCGGCATGCTGCTCGCCCTCGGCGTGGTGGCGGCGCTGCTGCATGCGAAGACCGGCGGCGAGGGGCAAGTGGTGGACGCCGCCATGGTGGACGGCGCCTCGCTGCTGATGGCGCCGATCTACGCCATGAAGGCGCGCGGCCGCTGGCGCAACGAGCGCGGGACCAACATGCTCGACGGCGCGGCGCCCTGGTACGACACCTATGAATGCGCCGATGGCCGCTGGCTCGCCGTCGGGCCGATCGAGCCGCAATTCTTCGCCCTGCTCTGCGAGACGCTCGGCCTCGACGCGCGGAACTTCCCCGACCGCATGGAGCCCGCTGCCTGGCCGGCGCTGAAGGAGCGCCTCGCCGGCCTCTTCCGCAGCCGCACCCGCGACGACTGGGCCACGCTCTTCGCCGGCACCGATGCCTGCGTCGCCCCCGTGCTCGACATGGAGGAGGCGCCGGCGCATCCGCACAATGTCGCGCGCGGCACCTTCGCGCTGCGGGACGGCGTGGTGCAGCCCGCCCCGGCGCCGCGCTTCAGCCGCACGCGGGCCGAGCTCGGCGCGCCGCCGCCGGCGCGCGGCGCGGACACCGAGGCGGTGCTGCGCGAGGCCGGCCTCGAGGCCGGGGAGATCGCGGCGCTGCGCGAGGCCGGCGCCATCGCCTGACCGGCGCCGCCCCAACAGCCCGCCCCAAAAGCCCGTACCAAAGCCCGCTGGGAGAGACGAGATGGATACCAACCTGGCCGCCGGCGGCGCCCGCCTGACCGGGCCGCGCACGGTCTACACGGCCGAGCACGAGGCCTTCCGCGAGACGGTGCGCCGCTTCTACGACAAGCACGTCGTGCCGCATCACCGGCAGTGGGAGCGCGACGGCATCGTGCCGCGCGAGGTCTGGCGGCAGGCGGGGGAGGCGGGCATCCTCTGCCCCATGCTCGCCGAGGAGCATGGCGGCGCCGGCGCCGATTTCGGCTACAGCGCCATCGTCATCGAGGAGATCGCCCGCACCAACTGCACCGGCCCGGGCTTCCCGCTGCATTCCGACATCGTCGTCCCCTATATCGAGGACCTGGCGCGGCCGGAGCGGAAGCGCGAATGGCTGCCGGGGATGGCGCGCGGCGAGATCATCGGCGCCATCGCCATGACCGAGCCGGGCATGGGCAGCGACCTCAAGGCGATGCGCACCACGGCGAAGCGCGAGGGCGACCACTACGTCATCAACGGCTCCAAGACCTTCATCAGCAACGGCCAGCTCGCCGATCTCGTCATCGTCTGCGCCAAGACCGATCCGGCGGCCGGGCGGAAGGGCATCAGCCTGATCTGCGTGCCCGCCGGCACGCCCGGCTTCACCAAGGGCCGCAACCTCGAGAAGATCGGCCTGCACGCCCAGGACACCTCGGAGCTGTTCTTCGAGGATGTGCGCGTGCCGGTCGAGAACCTGCTCGGCGAGGAGAACAAGGGCTTCTCCTACCTCATCCGCAACCTGCCGCAGGAGCGGCTGGTGATCGCGGTGCGCGCCGCCATGGGGATGGAGGTGATGCTGGAGAAGACGGTGCAGTACGCCAAGGAGCGCCAGGCCTTCGGCCAGCCGGTCATCGACTTCCAGCACAACCGCTTCAAGCTGGCCGATGCCAAGGCGCAGGCGGCGATGTACCGCGTCTTCGCCGACCATTGCCTCGCCCTGCACCTGCGCGGCGAGCTGACGGTGGAGCTGGCGGCCACCGCCAAGCTGCTCGGCGCCGAGATGCAGAACCGGCTCTTCGACGATTTCCTGCAGATCCATGGCGGCTACGGCTACATGGCCGAGTACGAGATCGGCCGCGCCTGGGCCGATGCCAGGGTCGGCCGCATCTATGGCGGCAGCAGCGAGATCATGCGCGAGATCATCGGCCGGACGCTGTGAGCCATCCTCGCTGCCGCCGCCGCGCCCTGCTCGGCGCGGCGGGCGCCCTCGCCCTGCCGGGGCTGGCCCGCGCCCAGCCCCGCTTCCCCGAACGGCCGATCACCCTGCTGGTGCCCTTCACCCCGGGCGGGGCGACGGATGTGCAGATGCGCGCGCTGGCCGAGGCGGCCTCGCGCGCCTTCGGCCAGACGGTGGTCACCGAGAACCGGCCGGGCGCCGGCAGCACCCTCGGCGCCGCCACCGTCGCCCGCGCCAAGCCGGATGGCTACCTGGTCGCGCAGATGACGCTGCCGGCGCTGCGGCTGCCCTTCATGCAGCGCATGCCCTACGACCCGCGGCGCGACTTCACGCCGGTCCTGCACCTCACCGGCTACACCTTCGGCGTGCTGGTGCGCGCCGATTCGCCCTGGAAGACCTGGCGCGAGCTGGTCGCCGATGCCAGGGCGCGGCCGGGCACGCATCGCTGGGGCAATACCGGGGCCAACGGCACGCCGCATCTGGCGATGCTGGAGCTCGCCGAGCGGGAGAAGCTGGAGGTCGAGCACATCCCCTTCCGCGGCGAGGCGGATGCCTATCCGGCGCTGCTCGGCGGCCATATCGAGGCGCAGGCGGCCGGCACCGGCGGCGCCCAGATGGTGGTGGACGGGCAGCTCCGCTTCCTCAATTTCTGGACCCGCGAGCGGGTGCCGCGCTTCCCCGAGGTGCCGACGCTGCTCGAGCTCGGCTATGAGGGCATGGTCATCACCTCGCCCTATGGGCTGGTGGCGCCGCCCGGGCTCGATCCCGGCATCCTCGGCGTGCTGCACGAGGGGTTCCGCAAGGCGCTCTTCGATCCGTCGCATCTGGCGGTGCTGGCGCGGCTCGACCAGCCGGTCGAGTATCTCAACAGCATCGACTATGCCCGGGTGATGGCCGAGACCATCGATGCCGAGGAGGCGCGGGTGAGGCGGCTCGGGCTGAAGACGGACTGATGTCGTCCCCACGACGTCGTTGCGCGCCGTCGCCGGGCGGTCAGCCCGGCAGGTAGCGCTCCTTCAGCAGGCGGCGGAGCAGCTTGCCGGCCTCGCTGCGCGGCAGCTCCTCCGCCACCTCCCAGCTCCGCGGCCGCTTCGGCCCCGCCAGCCGCTCGCGGCACCAGGCCTCCAGCCCGGCGCGGAAGCCGGCATCGTCGGCGACGCCCGCGCGCGGCACCACCACCGCATGCACCTGCTCGCCCATCTCCGGATGCGGGATGCCGACCACCGCCACCTCGGCGACATCCGGGTGCTGCGTCAGCACCGCCTCGATCTCGGCGGGGTAGAGGTTGACGCCGCCCGAGAGGATGAGGTCGGCGCGGCGGTCGGACAGGAAGAGGTATCCCTCCTCGTCCAGCCAGCCGAGATCGCCGAGCGTCGCCCAGCCGCGCGCGTCGTAGCAGGCCGCCGTCTTCTCCGGCGCGTTGTGGTAGGCGAAGCGCGGCCCGCCCTCAAAGCGGATCGTCCCGGTCTCGCCCGGCGGCAGCTCCCGCCCGTCCTCGCCGGTGATGTGGACCTTGACGCCGTTCACCGGCCGGCCGACCGAGCGCGGCTTGCGCAGCCAGGTCTCGCTGTCGATCATCGTGGTGCCGATGCCCTCCGAGCCGGCATAGTATTCGTAGAGGATCGGCCCCCACCATTCGATCATCGCCCGCTTCACCGGCACCGGGCAGGGCGCCGCCGCATGGATGGCGACGCGGTGCGAGGCGAGGTCGTGCCGACGCCGGATCTCCTCCGGCAGGGCGAGCAGCCGCACGAACATCGTCGGCACCCATTGGCTGTGGGTGATGCGGAAGCGCTCGATCGTGGCGAGGCATTGCGCCGGGTCGAACTTCCGCAGGATGACGGCGGTGCCGCCCTCCTGCAGCGTCCGGCCGACATAGCCGAAGGGCGCCGCGTGGTAGAGCGGCGCCGGCGAGAGATAGACCACGCTCTCGTCGAAGCCGTAGAGCGACTTCCAGGTCATGTCCCACATCGGCGCGTCGCGCTCGGCATGCGGCAGCATCGGCCGGCGGATGCCCTTGGGCAGCCCCGTCGTGCCCGAGGAATAGAGGAACTCCCGCCCGAGCGGCCGCTCCGGCAGCGGCGCCCCCGGGTCCTCCGCCGCCAGCGCCGCCTCGTAGTCCCGGTAGCCGGGCAGGCCCTCGCCGACGGCGTAGCGCGGCCGGTCGCCGAGCGCCCCCTCGGCGAGCAGCGTGGCGGCGAGCCCGGCCAGCGCCGGGCTGGCGACGACCAGCCTCGCGCCGCTGTCGTTCAGCACATAGGCGACCTCATGCGGCCGCAGATGGATGGAGAGCGGCGTGAAATACAGCCCGGCCAGCCGCGCCGCCTCGGCGAGCTCGAGGAATTCCGGCCGGTTGTCGAGCAGCACGGCGATGCCGTCGCCCGCCCCGAGTCCCTGCCGGATCAGCCAGTGCGCCGCGCGCCGGGCGCGGGCCTCGAGCGCGGCATAGGTGAGGCTCTCGCCGCTGTCGGGGAAATGCACGGCGGTCTTCTGCGGCTGGCGTTCCGCCCAGGTGGCGAGCTGCGGCATCCGTGTCCTCCTCTTGCCGGCAAGGTGGCGGCAGCGGCCGCCGGCCGTCAATGCGCGGCATGGATGCGTTTTCAGGCAGACAAGCGCTGCCGCTGTGGCATGCTCCGCGCCGGTCCCGCGGCGCGGGACCGATCGGGGGAGGACCATAACCGCATGTCCGCATTCAGCCGCCGCGCCCTTCTCGGCGCGGCTTCGGCCGGCTTCGCCGCATCCCTTCTGCCGGGCCTGTCGGCCCGCGCCGCGGCGCCCTTCCAGAACACGCTGCCGCCGGCCTGGCACCGCTTCCGCATCGGCGAGTTCGAGGCGACCATCGTCTCCGACGGCACCCTGCCGCTCGGCAAGCCGGAGCCGGCCTTCCCGGCCTCGCCGCCGGAGGAGATCCGCGCCCTGCTGACCGGCAATTTCCTCGATCCCGGCGCGGCGACGCTGGAGCAGAACGCGCTCATCCTCAACACCGGCAAGCAGCTCATCCTGTTCGACACCGGCATGGGCGAGAGCATGGGCGCGGCGAGCAAGATGTTCGGCCCGACCACCGGCCGGCTGCTGGCCAACATGCGCGCCGCCGGCATCCAGCCGGAGCAGATCGACCTCGTCATCCTGACGCATGCGCATTGCGACCATTGCTGGGCGCTGGTGGATGCCGAGGGCAAGCGCAACTTCCCGAACGCCCAGGTGGCGATCAGCGAGACCGACCTGAAATTCTGGACCGATTCCGGCAACAAGAAGGGGCCGGAATTCATGACCTCCTTCATCGACGGGGCGACCAAGAACCTCGGCGCCTACCGCGACCGGATGATCATGGTGAAGGACGGGCAGCCGGTGGTGCCGGGCATCGTCGCGCTCTCCACCCCCGGGCACACCTTCGGCCATATGTGCTACGCCATCACCTCGGGCGGGACGACGGTGGTGAACACCGGCGACCTGGCGCATCACCAGATCCTGCTGCTGCGCAAGCCGCTCTGGGAGTTCTCCTTCGATTCCGACCCCAAGCTCTCGGCGCAGTCGCGGGCGCGGATGCTGGACCGGCTGGCGAAGGACGAGCACCTGATCCTCTCCTACCACTTCCCCTGGCCCGGCCTCGGCCATGTGAAGCGCGAGGGCGAGGGCTATGGCTGGTACCCGGCGCCGACCAACGTGACGGCGCTGTGAGGCCGCGCCGGGCCGGGGCGGCGCGGGCGGCCGCCGCATGAGCGGGGCGGGGCCCGCGGCGCCGGCCGGCCCGGCCCTGCCGGAGCTGCGCGAGGACGAGGCGCCGCCCGCCATCGCCGCGCTCTACGCGGCGCTGCGGCGGGCGAGCGGGGTGCCGCTGGTGAACCTGATCCATCGCCACCTCGCCACCATGCCGGAGGTGCTGCCCTGGGTCTGGGCGGCGATCCGGCCGCCGCTCGAGGATGGCCGCCTCGCCGGGGCGCGGGAGCGGCTGGCCGGGGCGCTGCCGCTGCCCGCCATCGCGCCCCTGCCGGCGGCGGCGCTGGCGGCGGCCGGCCTCGGCCCGGGCGAGCGCGACGCCCTGGTGGCGCTGGTCGAGACCTACAACCGCGGCAACCTCACCAACCTCATCCTGCTGACGGCGCTGCGCCGGGCGCTGGAGGAGGTGCCGCCCGAGCCGGCGCCGCCGCCGCCCGCCCTGGCGGCGCCCGCCCCGCTGCCGGCGCCGCCGCCCCTGCCGCGGCTGGAGGCGCTGCCGCCCGATCTCGCCGCGGCGGTGCGGGGGCTCGCGGCGCGGCACGGCCCGGGCAGCGTGGTGCCGAGCCTCTACCTGCACCTGGCGCATTGGCCGGGCATCCCGCCCGCCCTGCCGGGCTGGCTCGGCGCGGCGCTGGAGCCGGCGGCCATCGCCGCCGGGCGGGAGGCGGCCATCGCCCTGGCGGTGCGCGAGGCGGATGCGCTGCGCCCGGCGCTGGCCATCGCCGGCGCGGTGCCGGGCGGCCGGCGCGAGGCGGTGCTGCAGGCGCTGCGGAGCTTCACCGGCTCGCTCATCCCGGCCATGGTGCCGGTCGGGCTCGCGCTGCGGCGGTTGCTCGCTTAGGGTTGAAAAGTGTTCGTAACGGTGTCCGGGGAGCCCGCCTTTATACTGGAAGGCCCGACGGCTGGGAGGCTGCCGCCGTGCCTGACATCGCCCCCCCGATTGCCGCCGCCGTATCCGCGCCGGATGCGGCGCGGCTGTTTCCCGGACTGGACCGCGACTGGGTGGTGCTGCCCGCCGCGCAGCTCGGCGGCGCGCCGCCGGTGACGATCGACGCCGTGCTGCTGCATCCGGCGCGCGGCATCGTCCTGCTGGAGGAACCGCCGCGCTGGACGCCGGACGCGCCGGCGCGGCTCGAACGCTGCCTGGCGCAGACCCGCTTCCGCGCCGCCTTTCCCGGCCATCTGCCGGTGGTGCATGCGAGCCTGCCGCGCGGCGCCATGATCAGCCTGCCGATGCTGCTGGCGAGCGGCTTCGCCGCGCAGGCGCCGCTCGACCTGCCGGGCCGCGGCACCTGGCTGGAGGCGGCGCGGCGCGCCCTGCTGGCCCCGGCCGCGGGGATGCCGGGGCAGCCCCCTGGCCGCGGCCGCGCCGCCTGGATCGGCTTCGGCGGCCTCGCCCTGGCGAGCAGCCTGGTCGGCGCCCTGCTGGTGCATCAGCTCGCGGCGCCCGACCTGGCCGGCCCGGCGACCGCCGCCGCGCCGCCGCCCGGCCGGGCGGCGGCGACGATACGCCTCGCCGGCTTCGTCTCGCCCTCGGCGCAGGCCAGGCTGCGGCCGGCGGCGCCGTCGGGGGCCGAGGCGGCCGCCCTCCCGGCCGGGCCGACGGAGGGCGGCGAGGAGGCGGAGGTGGAGGCCGGGCCGCTGGATGCGGCGCCGCTGCCGCCGCCCGGGCCGCCGGTGCTGGCCGCGGCGCCGCCCTCGCTCGCCGCCGCGCCCGGGGCGCCCGGGGCGCCGGTGGTGCTGCGCGACCTGCCGGCGCTCGCCCTGCCGGCCGGGCCCGCCGCGCCGGCGCTGGTGGCGATGATCGGCGCGCCGACCGCGACGCCGCCCGCGGCGCTGCACGAATTCCTGGCCGTGGCGCCGTCGCTGCTGCCGGCGCCGCCGCTGGCGCCGCAGCGCCTCGCGGCCGCCGAGGCGGCGGGGGAGGGCGCCGCCCTGCCGGCGACGGCGCCCGAGGCCATGCCGGAGGCGACACCGGCGACGGTGCCGGAGGCGGCGGTGGCGGCCGTGGACGTGGCGGCCCCCGCGCCGGCCCCCGAGGCCCCGGCCCCGCCGGCCCCAGGCCCGGCCGCGCCCCAGGCCCAGCTCCAGGCCGCATCCACCCAGGCCGCGGCCACCCAGGCCGCACCCACCCTGGCGGCGGCCCCGCCCGCCGCGCTCCCGCCGGCGCGGCCGGCCATCGACCAGGCGCGCGTCGCCGCGCTGCTCCGCCGCGGCGATGCGCTGCTCGGGCTCGGCGATGTCTCGGGCGCCCGTCGCTTCTACGAGCGCGCGGCCGAGGCGGGCAGCGCCGAGGGCGCCCGCGCCGCCGGGCGCACCCAGGACCCGGCCGTGCTCGCCGGGCTCGGCGCCCGCGGCATCCGGGCCGATCCGGCGGCCGCCGAGGCCTGGTACCGGCGGGCGGATGCGCTGGCCGCGGCGGAGACCGGCCGATGATCCTGCCCCGCCGCGGCCTGCTCGGCGCCGCCGTCCTCGCGGCCGGCGCCGCCCTGCCTCTCGCCGCCCGTCCCGGCGCCGCCCTGGCCCAGGGCAGCGCCGCCTCGCTGACCGCGCTCGCCGCGCGGGCCAATGCCGGCACGGTCGGCATCATCTCCGGCGGGCCGGACGGCACCTATGTGCGCATCGCCGCCGACCTCGCCGCGGTGCTGGACGATGGCGACACGCTGCGGGTGCTGCCGATCCTCGGCAAGGGCTCGCTGCAGAACATCGCCGACATCCTGGTGCTGCGCGGCGTCGATATCGGCATCGTGCAGTCCGACGTCCTCGCCTATGCGCGGCGCGAGCGGCTGCTGCCGGGCGTCGACAGCCTGATCCAGTACATCGCCAAGCTCTACGACGAGGAGGTGCACATCCTGGCGCGGCCGGAGATCGGCCAGGTGCAGGACCTCGCCGGCAAGCCGGTCAATGTCGATGTCCGCGGCAGCGGCACGGCGATGACCGCCTCGCTGCTGCTCGGCGCGCTCGGCCTGCAGGTCGAGGCGCGCAACGAGCCGCAGGACACCGCGCTCGAGCGGCTGCGGCGGGGCGAGATCGCGGCGCTGGTCTATGTCGCGGGCAAGCCGGCGCGGCTGTTCAACGGCATCCCCGGCGATGCCGGGCTGAAGCTGCTGCCGCTGCCGGCGACGCCGGCCCTGCTCGAGACCTATCTGCCGGCGGAGTTCCGGCATGTCGACTACCCGGCGCTGGTGCCGGAGGGGCAGACGGTCGAGACCGTCGCGGTGGGCGCGGTGATGGCGGTCTATGCCTGGCCGGCGGGGCATGAGCGGCACCGCAAGGTGGCCCGCTTCGTCGAGGCCTTCACCGGCCGCTTCCCCGCCTTCCTGCAGCCGCCGCGGCATCCGAAATGGCGCGAGGTGAACCTCGCGGCGCAGGTGCCGGGCTGGGTGCGCTTCACCCCGGCGCGCTGAGGCGCCGACCGAAGCGTCCGTCGCACCCTGTCGCCACCCGTTGCCCTGGCGCGGCTTTGCCGCGACAGGCTGTGACGGCTCCCGGACCTGCGGCGAATCACGGGGCCCCCGCGGAGCCGCGCAGCGGCTTCGTGGGGAGAAAAATCAGTCCAGCTCCTCGAGCCCGAGCGCCCGCAGCCGGCCGTGCTCCTCGTCCCAGCCCGGGCGGTCCTTGACGTTCAGGAACAGATGCACCCGGCGCTCCAGCAGCGCCTCCAGCTCGCGCCGGGCGCTCTGCCCGATCGCCTTGATGCGGGCGCCGCCATCGCCGATCAGGATCGCCTTCTGGGTCGGCCGCGCGACATAGACGGTGCAGTCCACCCGCACGCTGCCATCCTTGCGCTCCTGCCAGTTCTCGGTCTCGACCGTCGCGTGGTGCGGCACCTCCTCATGCGTCTGGCGCAGGATCTGCTCGCGCACGATCTCGGCGACCAGCATGCGGTTCGGCAGGTCGGAGAGCTCGTCCTCCGGGAAGAGATAGGGGCCGGGCGGCATGTCGGCGGCCAGGCGGTCGAGCAGCCGGTCGAGGCCGCGGCCCTTCTCGGCCGAGATCATGAAGGTCTCGGCCACCGGCAGCAGGGCGTTCAGCTCGGCGGCCAGCGGCAGCAGCCGCGGCGGCTCGACCAGGTCCACCTTGTTGAGGGCGAGGAAGAGCGGCTTCGGCGATTGCGCCAGCCGCCCGGCGATGGCCCGCACCGCCTCCGTCAGCCCGGCCCGGGCATCGACGATGAGCAGGGTGCGGTCGGCATCCTGCGCCCCGCCCCAGGCGGCGGCGACCATGGCGCGGTCCAGCCGCCGCCGCGGCGCGAAGATGCCGGGCGTGTCGACCAGGATGATCTGCGCGCCGGCCTGCATGACGACGGCGCGGATGCGGAAGCGCGTGGTCTGCGGCTTCGGCGAGACGATCGTCACCTTGGCGCCGGCGAGCGCGTTCACCAGGGTCGACTTGCCGGCATTCGGCGCGCCGACCACGGCGACCAGGCCGCAGCGGGTGTCCCCGCCGCCCGCCGCCGCGCCGGGCCCGCGCGCGGCGGGCCGATCCTGCGCGTCGCTCATGCGCTCCACGGGCCGGCTGTCCCCGCCGCCCGCCGCCACGCCAACCCGGCCCGCGGCGGGTCGATCCTGCTCATCGCTCATGCGTCCCGCCGCCTCGCCGGCCCGGTGTCCCCGCCGCCCGCCGCGCCGGTCCCGGGCGCGGCGGGTCGGCCCGTCTCCGTCTCGCTCATCCGCTCACCAACCCCGCCAGCCAGGCTTCCGCCGCCGCCTGCTCGGCGGCGCGCTTGGTCGCTCCCACCCCTTCGGCCTCCCGTCCCGCGGCGGCGACCACCACCTTGAAGACCGGGTTGTGCGCCGGCCCCTCGGCCGAGGTCAGGCGATAGGCCGGCAGGCCGAGGCCGCGCCCGAGGGTCCATTCCTGCAGCCGGCTCTTGGCCGGCAGCGGCGGCTTGTGGTGGCCCTCGAGCAGGCTCGCCCATTCCCGCCGCACCACCACCCGCGCCGCCTCCAGCCCGGCATCGAGGTAGATGGCGCCCAGCACCGCCTCCAGCGCGTCGGAGAGGATGTTCACCCAGGTGCGGAAGCCCTGCTGCCGGTAGCTGCCGGGCATGCGCAGCGCCGGGGCGAGCTCCAGCCGCTCGGCGATGCCGGCCAGCGCCTCGGCCGAGATCAGCGCCGAGTGCCGCTTGCCGATATCGCCTTCGCGCTCGGTCGGGAAGCGCTCGATCAGCCATTCGGCGATGAGCAGGCCGAGCACCCGGTCGCCGATGAACTCCAGCCGCTCGTTCGAGCTGAGGCGGCTGCCCTGGGTGGCCGAGGAATGGGTGAGCGCCTGGCGCAGCAGCTCGGGGCGTGCGAAGCCATGGCCGAGCCGGGCCGCGAAGGCAGCGAAGGCCGCCTCCTCGTTCATCCGCGCGGGCTCACGCCGGATGCCTCATCGGACGCCGGAGAAGAGCCGGCTCCAGCGGATCGCCATCGGCCATGTCCAGGGCTTCCACAGGCTGGCCTGGTTGCCGTCGAAGGAGAAGAAGATGAACTCCGCCCGGCCCACCAGGTTCTCGACCGGGATGAAGCCGACCGCATCGAGGAAGCGGCTGTCCTGGCTGTTGTCGCGGTTGTCACCCATGCCGAAGACATGGCCGGCGGGCACCCGGTATTCCTGGGTGTTGTCGGCGCTGCCCTGGTCCGAGCATTCCAGGATGCCGTGCGTCACGCCCTCCGGCAGGGTCTCGCGGTAGTAGCGCGGCGGCTCGCGGTAGCAGCGGTCGAGGTCGCTCTCGCCGACCAGCTCGCGCTTCACCGGCACGCCGTTGATCTGCAGGATGCCGCCCTTGACCTGGATGCGGTCGCCGGGCAGGCCGATGATGCGCTTGATGTAGTCCTGGCTCGGATCGCGCGGCAGCTTGAAGACGGCGACGTCGCCGCGATGCGGCAGGCGCTCGAAGATCCGGCCGGAGAAGAGGTTCGGCCCGAAGGGCATCGAATAGCGGGAATAGCCGTAGGAGTATTTTGAGACGAAGAGGTAGTCGCCGATCAGTAGAGTCGGGATCATCGAGCCGGAGGGGATGTTGAAGGGCTCGAAGGCGACGGTCCGGATGCCGATGGCGATGAGGCCGGCATAGAGGATCGTCTTGACGCTTTCCAGCCAGCCGCCGGACTTCTTCTTCGCCATGGATGTGCTCAAGAAAACCACCGCAGGGTTGGGTGCCCGCGGATCGGTCCCCGGGCAGGATCGGCGACAGGCGCCCGGATGAAGCCCGGTGGGGGGTGGGGTGTCAAGGAACGGACGGCAACGGCCCCCGGGGCGGCGCCCGGCGCCCGAAAGCCGGGCCCGTGGTCGCCCGCCGCCGCGTCCGCCGCCCGTTGCCCTGCCGAGGCTTCGCCTCGGCAGGCTGTGACGCCCCTTGGGGCCGAGAGGGAGTCCGGGGCCCCCGCGGAGCCGCGCAGCGGCTTCGTGGGGAATGGCAATTAGGGCATGAAGCTCCCGCCGCCGACATCGATGGTGGCGCCGGTGAGGTAGCCGGCGGCCTCCGAGGCGAGGAAGGCCGCCACCTCCGCCACGTCGCCCGGCGTGCCGAGCCGGCCGGCCGGGATTTGGGCGAGGAAGGCGGCATTGGCCGCATCGGTCGTGCCGCGGGCCATCGGCGTGTCGATCCGCCCGGGGGCGATGCTGTTCACCGTGATGCCGTCCGGGCCGCATTCCACGGCGAGGCTGCGGGCGAAGCCCATCAGCCCGGTCTTGGCCGCGGCGTAATGCGCGCCGGCGATCTGGCTCTTCGCCCGCGCCGCCTGGCTGGTGATCATGATGATCCGCCCCCAGCGCCGGGCCCGCAGCGGCGGCAGGCAAGCCTGGGAGACGAGGAAGGCGCCGGTCAGGTTCACCGCCAGCACCCGCCGCCATTCCTCGGCCGGCATGTCCCGGATGCGCCGCGCCCGGCCATCCGGCCCCTTGGGGGAGATGCCGGCATTGTTCACGAGGATGCCGAGCCGGTGCCAGTCCTCGCCGAGGGCGATGGGCAGGGCGGCGACCGCCGCCTCGTCCGCCACGTCGAGCCGGATGGCGCGGGCCTGGTGCCCCCGCTCGCGCAGCCCGGCGGCGGTCGCCTCCACCTCCGGGATGACGTCGGCGAGCACGACGGGGTGGCCGAGCGCGGCGAGCTTCGCCGCGATGCCGGCGCCGATGCCGCGGGCCGCGCCGGTGACCAGGGCGAGGCGGTCCCGCACGGGGCTCTCCGGGGCGCTCATGGGGTCAGGATCACCTTGCTGGCGGCGCGCTGCCGGGCGAGCTCGAAGCCCTCCAGCCCGCGCTCGAGCGGCAGGCGGTGGGTGATCATCGGCCGGAACCCCTCCGGGTCGCGGCCGAGATGCGCCAGCACCCGGTCCCAGGTGCGGCGCTCGGCGCCGTGGCTGGCGCGGAGCTGGTGGCGCATGCGGACGAAGTCGGTCAGCGCCAGGGTGAGCGGCGCGGCATGGATGCCGGCGGCGACGATGACGCCGCCCTTCTTCAGCAGGCCGAGCCCCTCGTTCAGGCTCTGCGGCACGCCGGTCGCCTCCAGCACCACGTCGACGGCGCGGCCGCCGGTGAGCGCCAGCACCTGCTCGGCCAGCGGCCCCTCCGCGACATCCACCAGATCGGCGAAGCCGAGCGCCCGCAGCACCGCGAAGCGCGGCGCATCGGCGCGGCCGGCGACGATCACCCGGGCGGCGCCGGCGAGGCGGGCGAAGAGGGCGATGGCCTGGCCGATCGTCCCCGGCCCCAGCACCAGCACCGTGTCGCCGAGCCCGACCTCGCCGGTCAGCACCGCCTCGCAGCCGACGCCGAGCGGCTCGGCGAGCGCCGCCAGCTCGGGCTCCAGCCCGGCCGGCAGGGCGACGCAGCAGCGCGCGGGGATGCGGACCTCGCGCTGGAAGCCGCCGTCGCGGGTCAGGCCGATCCCCTGGCGCTGCAGGCAGTTGCGCGTGTCGCCGGCGCGGCAGGTGGCGCAATGGCCGCAGAAGACGAAGGGGATGACGGCGACCCGGTCGCCCTCGGCGAAGCCCGAGCCGGTGCCGTTGCGGGTGATGGTGCCGCAGAACTCGTGCCCCAGGCTGAACGGCAGGTGCGGCACCATGAAGCCGTAGCCCTCGGTCCACTCATAGGCATGCACGTCCGAGCCGCAGATGCCGACGGCATCGACCCGCACCACCACCTCGCCCGGCCCGGGCGGCGGCGGCTCGGGGATCTCCTGGAATTCCAGCCCGAAGGCGGCGGCGGTCTTGCGCAGGGCCAGCATCAGAAGGACTCCATCAGAAGGGCTCCGGATAGTGGCCGGCATAGAAGGAGATGGGCGGCTTGGCGTCCGGGTCGGTCAGCATGTCGATCAGCACCGGATGCCGCGCCGCCAGCGCCGCCTCGAGGGCGCCGGGGATGTCGGCGCTGCGCTCCAGCCGCACCCCCTCGACGCCGCAGGCGCGGGCGATGGCGGCGTGGTCCACGGCGGTGAAGTGCACCGCCTTGGTGTGCTCGCCGAACTTCACCTCCTCGGCATGCTTCTGGTAGCCGAGGATGCCGTTGTTCAGCACCAGCGTGACCACCGGCAGCTCCAGCCGCCGCAGCGTCTCCAGCTCGGCCCAGCTATGGCCGAAGCCGCCATCGCCGCAGAGGCAGACGACGCGCGCCTTGGAGCCCGCCTCCTCGGCGGCGATGCGGGCGCCGATCGCCATGGGCAGGCCCCAGCCGAGGCCGGCGATGCCGCGCGGCGTCAGGAAGCGCTGCCCCGGCCGCCGGGCGGTGAGGTAATTGGCGATCCAGATCGAGGAGTAGGAGGCATCGGCGACGACGATGTCCTCCGGCGCCAGCAGCGCGTCCAGCTCGGCCATCAGCCGCTCCGGCCGGGGGAGGGGGGCGTCGCGGGTGGTGACTCCGGCGATGGTCTTGCGCCAGGCGGCGAGGCCCTGGGCGATCTCCCGCTCGATCGCCGGGCGGGCGGCCTGGCGGGCGGCGAGGTCGCGCGCCGCCAGCGCCTCGGTCAGCGCCGCCAGGGTGAGCTTGGCGTCGCCCACCAGGCGCATCGCCTCGTAATTGCGGCCGACCTCCATCGGGTCCAGGTCGAGATGGATGAAGCGCGTCTCCGGCCCGAACAGCTTCCAGCTATCGGTGCCGTTCTGGTTGGTGCGGTTGCCGACCAGCAGGACGAGATCGGCGCGCTCGACCATCGGGCGCAGCGCCTGGGTGCGGCTGCCCTGGCCCATGACATAGCCGATGACGCCGAGGGTGAGCGGATGCGTCTCGTCCGCCGCGCCCTTGCCCATGACGGTGGTGGCGAGCGGCAGATGCGCCCGCTCCTGCAGCGCCGCCAGCTCGGCCGCGGCATCCGAGAGGTGGACGCCGCCGCCGGCGACGACCAGCGGGTGCTTCGCGGCGGCCAGCGCCTCGGCGGCGGCGGCGATGGCCGCCGGATCGGCCACCACCCGGTCGAGCGGCACCCGGCCGAGCGAGAGGGCGCGCGGGCGGAGCAGGGAGGAGAGGGGGGCCGCCCCCTCGGTCAGCAGGTCGGCCGGCACCAGCAGCACCGCCGGGCCGGGGCGGCCGGAGGCGGCGGCGGTGAAGGCCATGTCCACATAGTCGTCCAGCCGGTCGGCGCGGTCGATCCGCCGCACCCATTTGGCGACGGGGGCGAACATGCCGAGATGGTCGAGCTCCTGGAAGGCGTTGCGGTCGGTGGCGTCGCGCGTCACCTCCTGCACCAGGGCGAGGATCGGGATGCTGGCCTTCAGCGCCTCGGCCAGCGGCGGCACCAGCAAGGTCGCGGCCGGGCCGTTCTGGGCGGTGACGACGCCGACCTTGCGGGAGATGCGGGCATAGCCATCGGCCATGGTGCCGCCGGCATTCTCCTGCCGGTAGACCTTCTGGTCGATGCCGAGATGCGGGCTGGCCAGGTGGAAGGCGCTGGGCAGGCTCTGGCCGAAGGTGAGCGTCACGCCATGGCGGCGGAAGGCCTCGGCGAGGCGGAAGGCGACGGTGGCGTTGCTGCTGTGCCCGGCATGGTCCGGCATGGCGTTCCCCTGAGGCGTTTGGCGGCAGCCTAGCACCGGCGGCGGCAGGGGGAACCGGGGGGGGATACCTGGGGTGGCTTGTCGGCGCCGGACTGCTGCCTATGGTGGCGGCCTTGCCCCGGCCGGAGATCCGCTTGCCCGAGAAAGAGCCCCGCCGCCGCCCCGATCTGGTCGGGCTGATCGGCCTTGCCGTGATCCTGGCGGTGCTGGGGGGCGCCTATCTGCTGTTCCCGGTGGTGCAGCGGGCGATCAGCTATCAGGACTGCATCGCCTCGGGGCGGATCACGGGGTGCTAGGGGTTGCCCCGCAACACCGCCGCGCGGCGTTGCGGGGGGGGCAGGTTGCGTTCGGACGTTTCCGTCTGAACGCATGACGATGCCCTGAAAACAGGGCCCTGGCGCGTGCCGTGCGAACCCAGGTGAACGCAGCATGCGCAGGGGCGGCGGCTGCGGTCGCGCCCTGGCAAAGAGATCCACAAGACAAGATCCGGAAAGCGTCCTGCCACGCATGAAAACGGCAAGCACTCTGCCATCCCGATCTCGAAATACGGCCGTCTCCGAGACCAGGACAGCGGATGCAAGGGGAGGGGGCATCGGCCGCCCCCTCACCCGCCATCAGACACCGGGCCTGCGGCGCGGCCGGTAGACGACTGGCTGCACGTTCGACTCCACCGGCTCCATGGCAATCGGCTGCGGCGGGACCTCGGGCTTCGGGTTCTCTGCCATGGGCACGTTGACTTCGGACGGATACTTGCTGTTGGCGCCCGAGGCCGCATCGACAGCGACGCCGACGAGGCCGCCCGCGAGGATGTTGCCGAAGGTCGTGCCGGTGAAACTCGATGAAGCGACCTTGGTCGCCGGCTGGTATCCCTCCTTGGTGCAGTTCACGACGAGGTCGTGACGGCTCTTGCTGATGCGGACGCTTTGTGGGGTCGCCGACACCGCACCGACGCGCTCGCCATTCCTGTCGACCACGCAGGCTGCGCCGGCCGGGTTGCTCGACAAGGTCACGTTGTCGCTCGTGCCTTCGATCAGCGTGGCGCAAGCCGGCAGCAACGTGACCAGTGACAGCGCGAGAAAGCGAAGCCCTGAATTCATGATTGTTTCTTCCATGGAGTGCAGCACCCATGGTTGAGCACGCCGTTGCAATGTGCTGCAAGGCAATTCGATTCTTATAAGAAACGAAGAAACTACGGCTGCTACGACCCGGACCCCGGTCGAGGCACCGCTGCGGCCGGGCGCCGCCCCGCCGCCCGGCCCGCCGTCGCCCTACCGCGCCGGCGTCGCCGCCTTCTCCCCCTTGCCGGCATAGCTGATCCCCATCCCCGCCGAGGGATCGGCCTGGATGCCATAGGCCGGGATCGGATAGCGGATGCCGTTCTTCGCCAGCGCTTTCATCCCCTCCACCGCGCGGCGCAGGTCCTCGGGCTTCAGTGCCATCAGCATCTCCTCGTCCGGCACGCCGCCATAGCGGCGCTCGGCGAAGCAGGGCAGCGAGAGGCTCGGCTCGCCGGTCGCCAGCGCCCGGCCCCAACTGTCGGCGCAGGCGGTCTCGCCCACCACCGACCAGGCGAATTTGCGGTAGTTGCGGTACTGCAGCCCGTTGATGAGGATGATCATCTGCCCCGGCGTCGCATAGACGAGGACGATGTCCGGCGGGTCCAGCCGCCCGCTCTCCAGCGGGCTCACCACCAGCGCCTCGTAGCGGCCATAGGGCACGCAATCCAACGCCTGCTGCCGCGCCGCCGCGCTCTCGGCATCGCCGTGCCAGACGCCGACATAGCGCTCCCCCCGCTCGTCGCGCGGGGCGAGGCCGATCACGGCGCGGCACTGGTTGCCCACCAGGTCCTCGGCGGTGATGCCGACCGTCCAGCCGAGGCGGGAGGCCATGGAGACGATCTGGTCGGTGGTGTGCACCGATTTCGGCCGCCGGATGCGCGGGATGGCCTGCATCGCCTCCACCGTCTCGAACAGCTTCATGCCGATGACGGTGGTCTTCAGCCGCAGCAGCGCGTTGAGCTCGGCGAGCAGGTGCTGGGTCTCGTTCGGTGCCGTGGCCGACATGGGGGTCCTCCTGTTTCGGGCCGAGACTAGAGCGGATGGCGGCAGGGCGTGAACGCGGGGCGTGGCTCTGCGGCGCTGGCCTGGGGGCGGGGGGCGCTACTCGATGCGCAGGTTGGCGGCGCGGATCACGCTGCCCCAGGTCTGCAGCCCGGCCTCGATCAGCGCCGCCATCTGCGCCGGGTCCTGGGTCCAGACCGTCGCGCCGGCGCGGTGGATGCGCTCGGCCGTCTCCGGCGTGTTGGCGATGCCGATGATGGCCCCGGCCAGGCGGTCGCGGATCGCGGCCGGCAGCGCCGCCGGGCCGACGAAGCCGAACCAGACATAGACCTCGACGCCACGGAACCCCGCCTCGAGGAAGGTCGGCACATCCGGCAGCGCCGGGTCGCGCTCGGCGCCGGTGACGCCGAGGGCGCGCATCCGCCCATCCTGCACATGCGCCAGCACGTTGGGCAGGTTGTCGATCGACAGGGTGACGCGGCCGCCGAGGAGGTCGGCGAGGCCGGGCGCGCTGCCGCGATAGGGCACATGCGTCAGCTCGATGCCGGTGCGCGCCTTGAACAGCTCGGCCGCCAGATGCGGGCTGCTGCCGGCGCCGGAGCTGGCGAAGCTGAGCGCGCCCGGCTTC
Source organism: Roseicella frigidaeris (assembly GCF_003258945.1). GTDB lineage: Bacteria > Pseudomonadota > Alphaproteobacteria > Acetobacterales > Acetobacteraceae > Paracraurococcus > Paracraurococcus frigidaeris. The sequence goes on from NZ_QLIX01000011.1 coordinate 137,481, forward strand.
GCCTTCGCCGCCGCCACCAGCTCGGCCAGCGTGCGGTAGGGGCTGTCGGCGCGCACGACGAGCACGTTCATCACCCGCGCGACCGTGGCGATGGGGGCGAGGTCGCGGCGCGGGTCGTAGCCGGTATTGGCGAAGAGGAAGGGGTTCATGCAGAGGTTGGCGGTGTTGGCGACCACGATGGTCAGCCCGTCCGGCGCCGCCTGCGCCGTCGCCGCGATGGCGAGCGAGCCGCTGGCGCCCGGCCGGTTCTCCACCAGCCCGGGCTGGCCGAGCACCTCCTGGAACCGCTCGCCGATCAGCCGGCCGAGCGCGTCGTTGATGGCGCCCGGCGTGTAGGGGATGAGGATGCGCACCGGCCGGTCCGGCGACCAGGCCGCGGCCCGCGCGGGCGTGATGCCGCCGGGCGCGGCGAGCAGCGCCGGGCCGGCGAGCAGGAGACGACGGGCGATGCGCATGCTGGGTCCTCCGCCGCGGCTCAGCCCCCGCGCAGGCGTTGCCGCAGGTCGAATTTCTGGATCTTGCCGGTGCTGGTCTTGGGCAAAGGGCCGAAGGTGACGCGCTTCGGCGCCTTGAAATGCGCCAGCCGCTCGCGGCACCAGGCGATCACCTCGGCCTCGGTCGGCGCCGGCCGGTCCGGGGCGGGGGTGACGAAGGCATGCGGCACCTCGCCCCATTTCGCGTCCGGCGCCGCGACCACCGCCGCCTCCATGATGGCGGGATGCGCGTAGAGCACCTCCTCCACCTCGAGGGTCGAGATGTTCTCGCCGCCGGAGATAACGATATCCTTGGCGCGGTCCTTCACCTCGATATAGCCATCCGGGTGCAGCACGCCGAGATCGCCGGTGTGGAACCAGCCGCCGGCGAAGGCGGCGGCATTGGCCGCAGGGTTGTCCAGGTAGCCCTTCATCACCGTGTTGCCGCGCAGCATGATCTCGCCCAGCGTCGCGCCGTCGCGCGGCACCGGCGCCATGCTGTCGGGGTCGAGGACCGTCGCCTCCTCCAGCATCGGGTGGTTGACGCCCTGGCGCGCCATGAAGGCGGCCTTCTGCGGCAGCGGCATCTCGTCCAGCCCCGGCTGCCAGAGGCAGATGGTGGCCGGGCCGTAGCATTCCGTCAGGCCGTAGAGATGCGTCACCGCGAAGCCCATCTCCTCCATCCGGGCGATGACAGGGGAGGGCGGGGCGGCGCCGCCGGTGGCGATCGCGACCGGCTGCGCCGGGCGGCGCCTCACCGCCTCGGGCGCGTGGATGAGCATGGTCAGCACCACCGGCGCGGCGCACATATGGGTCACGCCATGCTCGGCGATGGCGGCGAAGATCGCCGCCGGCTCCACCCGCCGCAGGCAGACATGCGTGCCGCCTTGCAGGGTGACGGCCCAGGTATAGGTCCAGCCGTTGCAGTGGAACATCGGCAGCGTCCAGAGATAGACGCTGCGCGGCGAGAGGCCGAAGGCCAGCGCATTGCCGCAGGCATTCAGATAGGCGCCGCGGTGATGCGTGACGACGCCCTTCGGGTCGCCCGTCGTGCCCGAGGTGTAGGAGAGGGCGATCGCCTCCCACTCATCCGCGGGCAGGCGCACCGGCGCCGCCGGATCGCCGCCGGCGAGGAAGTCCTCATACGACGTCCCGCCGAGCCCCTCGCCTCCCGGCCCTTCGGGATCGCGGATGTCGATCGCCGGCGGCGGCGCCTCCATCCCGGCCAGGGCGACGCGGGCGATGTTGGCATATTCGCTGTCCACCAGCAGCAGCCTGGCCTTGCTGTGGCGCAGGATGAAGCCGATCGAGGCGGCGTCGAGGCGGATGTTGATGGTCAGCAGGATGGCGCCGGCCATCGGCACGCCGTAATGCGCCTCCAGCATCTCCGGGATGTTGGGCGCCAGCACCGCCACCACCTCGCCCGGCGCGATGCCGGCGCCGCCGAGCGCCGCGGCGAGGCGGCGGCTGCGCTCGGCGAGCGCCGCATAGGTCAGGCGCCGGCGCCCATGGATGACCGCGACGCGCCCGGGATAGATGCGCGCCGCCCGCAGCAGGAAGGAGATCGGCGAGAGCGGCACATGGTTGGCCGGCAGTTGCGGCAGCGCGTTCGGACCCTCGTCCATCCTCGTCCTTCTCCCTCCCGTATCCTGCGCCGCCGTCAGTGGCCGAGCGCCTTCGGGGCGCTGACGCCGCAGCGGAGCCGCGTCAGCGCCAGCAGCGCCTCGGCCACCGCGGCATGGCCCGGCGTGCCGGGGTCGTGCGCGCCGGCGCGGATGTCGCGGGCGAGGCGCATCAGCAGGTCGCCGGCCTCGCCCTCCGGCGCGCCCAGGGCGGCGCGCAGCGCGGCCAGCGCCGGGGCCGGGTCGGCCTCGCCCTCGCGCCGGGCCACCGCCATCGCATTGGCGACCATGCGCGCCTGGAAGCGCAGCGCCTCCGGCAGCGCCGGCAGCAGCGTGCGCAGCAGCACGTCGCGCGCCGTGTCCAGCAGGTTGGCGGCGTCCGGCTGTTCCAGCATGGGCCGTTCCGGCATCAGGCGATCCCCGTCATGCGCAGCACGTCCATCTCCAGCTCCGGCACGATATGGCTGGTCAGCGCCAATTCCAGGCTGGTGTCGCCCTTGAGGTGCCGGCCGCCCTGGTCGGCCGCGACCACCGCCCAGCGGATCGTCGCCGCCAACTCCCACCACAGCACCCGCTCGTGCTGCGGCGCGACGCCGCTCTCGGCGGCATAGGCGGCGTAGAGCGCCTCCCGCCGGCCGATGCCGCCCGCCTCGCGCGCGAGCGCGCCGAAGCGCCAGCAGGGGGCGCAGAACCAGCCGAGATCGGCGTGGCGGTCGCCCCAGGCGGCGAATTCCCAGTCGAGCACCGCCGAGACCCGGTCGCCCTCGGCCAGGTAGTTGCCGGTGCGGAAGTCGTTGTGGTTGAGCACCAGCTCGGCCGGCGGCGGGGCGCTGCGCTCGAGATGCCGCAGCCCCCATTCCAGCACCGGCCGCGGCGTGCCGGCGGCATCGAGGGCGGCGCGCTGGGCGGCGAGGAAGGCGCGGTGCGCATCCGCCGGCGGCTCGCCGAGGAAGGGCAGGTCCGGCCGCGGCGGGCGGATGCGGTGGATGCGCGCCAGCTCCCGCCCCACCGCCTCGGCCAGCGCGTCGTCCTCGGCCAGGCGCACCAGCCGGTGGCCAGCGGCGATGCCCTCGACCCGGCGCATGACGAAGAAGGGCGCGCCGGTCACCTCGCGCCCGGGACAGCAGAAGAGCGGCTCCGGCACCGCGACGCCGGCGGCATGCGCCGCCCGCAGCAGGGCGTATTCCGCCGTGCGCGGCAGGGAGACGGCGAGCACCGCGACGTTGTCGGTGCGCAGCACCCAGCGCTCCGGCGCGCCGCCGCGCGTCACGTCGAGCGCCCAGTTCTGCTGCACCGCGCCGCCCGAGAGCAGCCCCATGCCGGTGATCGCGACCGGCGCGCCGGCGGCCTCGCTCAGCCAGGCGGCGAGGCGGTTGCGCGCCGCCTCATCCACGGCCGGCGCCCCAGGCGAAGAAGTCCTTCCCCTGGCGGCGGAGGAAATTGGTCAGCACCATGCGGTGCACCTCGGAGGCGCCGTCGACCAGCCGCGCCTGCCGGGCGTAGCGGTACATCCACTCCACCACCGTGTCCTTGGAGTAGCCGCGGGCGCCGAGGAGCTGGAGCGAGGTGTCGACCGCGCGGTGCAGCGCATCGGCGACGACGACCTTGGCCATGGAGACCTCCTTCCGCGCCAGGCTGCCATTGTCGAGCAGCCAGGCGGCGCGCATGGTCAGCAGCCGGCCGATATCGAGCTCCATCGCCGCCTGGCCGATCATCTGCTGCACGCTCTCCTTCTCGATGAGCGTGGAGCCGAAGGCCTTGCGGGTCTCGACCCGCGCCATGGCGATCTCGAGCGCGCGGCGGCCCATGCCGGTCCAGCGCATGCAGTGGGTGAGGCGGGCCGGGCCGAGGCGGATCTGGGTGGCGCGCAGCCCGTCGCCGCGCTGCATCAGCACGTTCTCGTCGGCGATCTCGAGCCCGTCATACTCGATCTCGCAATGCCCGCCATGCTCCTCCGGCCCCATGATCGGGATGCGGCGGATGATGCGCCAGCCCGGCTGGTCGGCATGGTAGAGGAAGGCGGTCAGCCCGTTGCGGTCGTCCTCGCCGGTGCGGGCGATGAGGATGAAGTGCTTCGCCTCCGCCGCGCCGGTGATGAAGTGCTTGCGGCCGCGGATCACCCAGCGGTCGCCCTGCCGCTCGGCCCGGGTGTAGGTCATGGAGGGGTCGCTGCCGCAGCCATCCGGCTCGGTCATGACGAAGGCGGACTGCACCGCGCCGTCGATGATCGGCTGCAGCCAGCGTTCCTTCTGCGCCTCGGTGCCGACCATGTTCAGCAGCCGCATGTTGCCGTCGTCCGGCGCCGCGCCGTGGAAGACCACGGGGCCGAAGATGGAGCGGTTCATCTCCTCGTAGCAGGCGGCGAGGCCGACCATGGAGAGGCCGCCGCCGCCGCGCTCCTGCGGCATGCCGAGCGCCCAGAGCCCCTGCCGCTTCGCCTCCGCCCGCAGCCGCTCCAGCACCGGCCGGGCGATGTTCTCGTGCTCGTCATAGCTCGCGGGGTCGGATTCGAGCGGGATGATGCGCTCCTCGACGAAGGCGCGGATGCGCTGGCGGATCTCGTCGATCTCGGGCGGGAGGGCGAAGTCCATGGGCGGCGTCCTGACTCTCTGCGTTGGGCCGCCCACGGCCGCGCGCCGCAGGCGGAGAAGGCCGGATGAGCAACGCAGGTGCCGGCCGCCGTGTCGCCGGCCCGATCCCTCGCTGCCCGTTGCCCTGCCGCGGCTTTGCCGCGGCAGGCTGTGACGTGCTTACGTCCCGGAGCGAATCCCCGGGGCCCCCGCGACGGCGCGCAGCGACGTCGTGGGGAGATTCACAGCGGGTTCACCGAATGCCCGCCATCCACCACCAGCGCCGCCCCCGTCATATGCGCCCCCGCCGGCGAGGCGAGCAGCAGCAGCGCCCCCGAGAGGTCCCCCGGCTGGCCGAGCCGGCGCTGCGGCACGCGCCGCACCACCGCCTGCCCGGCCTCGGAGGCGAAGAAGTCGCGGTTGATCGGCGTCTCGACATAGCCGGGGCAGAGCGCGTTCACCCGGATGTCGTGGCGCGCCAGCTCCACCGCCATCTGCTTCGTCAGCTGCACCAGCCCGGCCTTGGAGGCGGTGTAGCCGGCGACGCCCTGCAGGATGCGCAGCCCGCCGATGGAGGCGATGTTGACGATGGCCCCGCCCCGCCGCGCCGCCACCAGCCGCCGCGCCCCCTCGGTCGCCACCAGGAAGCAGCCCCGCAGGTTGACGTCGAGCACGCTGTCCCAGTCCTGCTCCGTCTGCTGCAGCACCGGGCGGCTGACGGCGATGCCGGCATTGTTGACGATGACGTCGCAGGGGGCGCCGAAGGCGGTCTCGGCGGCGTCGAAGGCGCGGCCCACCGCGGCGGCGTCGGTGACGTCGAGCGGCACCGGCTTCGCCCGCGGGCCGAGCTCGGAGGCCAGCGCCTCCAGCGCCTCGACGCGGCGGGCGGCCAGCACGAGGTTCGCGCCGGCGGCGTGCAGCACGCGGGCGAAATGCGCGCCGAGCGCGCCGGACGCGCCGGTGACGAGCGCGGTGCTGCCCTGGAGCGAGAAGATCTGTGCCGGATCGGTCATGTGCCTCGGGGCCTCGGGCGGTGGCCGGGCCCCTGTTCCTCCCAGGGATGCTGTCGCCGGCAATTCACCATCCCCGGGCGCGGGCGGCAAGCCGCGCCTGGGTCAGCGCCGCGCCGCCTCGGCCGCGACCTCGGCCTCGATCGCCGCCAGCAGCCGGGCCGGGAAATGCCGCGGGATGCGCTCGCCGATGATCATGAGGCGGCTGCGCCGCTCGCCGCCCGGCCAGGAGTCCAGCCAGTCCAGCGGATGCACCAGGTGCTGGACGGCCTGCAGCACCGCCGGGCGCTCCGGGCATTCCGTCAGCGCGACGAGGCCCTTCAGCCGCAGCAGCCGCGGCCCGGCATGCTCGGCGAGGCCCTGCAGCCAGAGCGTCAGCGCCAGCGCCGGCAGCGGCGCCTCGCGCTCGAGGGCGATGGCGCCGAGCCCGGGCGTGTGGCGCGCCGCGGCCTCCGCCTGCATCGCGGCGAGCAGGGCGGGGAGGTGCTCCGGCGGCGGCGCCGGGGCGAGCAGCCAGCCGGGCTCCGCCGCGCCCTGCACCGCGGCGCGCAGCGGCGCGACGGGGTTGAGGGCGCGGATCGCCGCCTCGGGCGGGGTGGCGAGGTCCGGCTTGGTGACCAGGATGCGGTCGGCCAGCATCACCTGCCGCCGCGCCTCCGGGTGGCGGGACAGCGCCGCCGCGCCCTGTGCGGCATCGACCAGGGTCACCACCCCGGCCAGGGCATGCGTGGCGCCGAGCGCCGCATCCTGCATCAGGGCGTGCAGCACCGGCGCCGGATCGGCGAGGCCCGAGGTCTCGATCAGCACCCGCGCATAGGGCGGCACGGCGCCGGCGGCGCGCTGCGCGGCGAGGTCGAGCAGGGTGCGCGTCAGGTCGTCCCGCGCCAGGCAGCAGAGGCAGCCGGTGGCGGCGCTGACGAAGCGCTCCTCGCTCACCGCGATGAGGTCGTGGTCGAGCGATATCTCGCCGAATTCGTTGACGATGACGGCGCTGTCGGCCCAGGCGGGGTCGCGCAGCACGCGGCGCAGCAGCGTCGTCTTGCCGGCGCCGAGGAAGCCGGTGACGACGGTGACGGGGATCATGCCGGTCCTCACCCCTCCGGCCGCGCCACGCGCAGGCGGCGCGCTTCGCCGGTCTCGGCGCCGAGGGCGTTGCGCAGGCTGCGCAGCAGGCCGAGGACGGAGGTGCAGGGGCGGCGCTGGACCTTCCCCTGCATCCCGGGCCGCTCCACCCACCAGCGCACCGGATGCTCGGCGGGCGCGGCCGGCAGCACGCGCAGCGCCGGGCCGAGGCGGAGGCCGTCCGCCTCGATCCGCACCCGGCCCTCGACCTCCCAGAGCGCCAGCGCATCGGCCAGCAGGTCGCGCAGCTCGGGCAGGGAGGGCGCGGTCACGGCCGCCGCATCAGCAGGCCGGGGCGCGGCGGATCTCCTCCGGCACCTGCCGCGGCAGCCATTCGCCGCCGCGGTCCTCGCCGCACCAGCGGTCATCCTCCACCACCACCTTGCCGCGCAGGATGGTCATGGAAGGCCAGGCGGCGACCTCGCGCCCCTCCCAGGGCGAGTAGTCGCTCTCATGCATCGCCTCGGCCCGGACGGTGCGGCGGAGCGCCGGGTCGAGGATGCAGAGATCGGCATCCGAGCCGGGGGCGATGGCGCCCTTGCGCGGATAGAGGCCCATGATGCGCGCGGCATTGGTCGAGACGCGGTCGACGAACTGCCGGAGCGTGAAGCCGCGCTTCATCATCTCGGAATACATCAGCGCGACGCGCGGCTCGACGCCGGAATTGCCGCCGGTGGTGTCGTCGATGCGCCTGCCCTGGGTCTTGACTGAGAGGGAGCAGCAGAGCTCGTCCGTCGCCACGCAGCCGATGGTGCCGTCCAGCGCGCCGCGCCACAGCTCGTCCTGGTCGGCCTGCGACTTCAGCGAGGGATAGGTGTGGTAGACCTGCCCGTTGGGGCGCCTGTAGTCCTCCTGCGTGTAGAGCATGTACTGGTGCAGGCTCTCGCCATAGAGGGGCAGGCCGCGGGCGCGCGCCTCGCGGATCGCCCGCACGCCGTTGCCGGCCGAGACATGCATCATGTAGAGCGCCGTGCCGGGGACATGCTCGGCGAGGCGGATGACGCGGCGGAAGGAGAGATCCTCGGAGAGGGTGTTGTGCACCTCCGCCATGTTCTCGAAGCCGGCGCGGTTCTCGCGGAACAGCTTGGCGTACATGTGCATGACGATGTCGTTGTCCTCGGCATGGATGACGCCGAGGCCGCCCTTGCGGGACAGGACCTGGAAGACCTCCCAGATATCGCCGAAATCCACCATGCGCCCCTTGCGGCTCGGGGTGATGTCGGTGGTGAAGATCTTGACCGTGGCATGCCCGGCCTCGATCGCCTCGCCGATCTGCGCCGGCAGCTCGGGCGGCAGGTCGCCCTCGACCATGGTGTGCAGCGCCCAGTCGCAGGGGCAGCCATCGGCGCGCCAGTCCGCCATCCGCGCCTCGATCGCCGCCTGCACGGTCTGGCCATGCGTCCAGCGGGTGAAGTCGATCAGCGTGGTGGTGCCGCCGAAGAGCGCCGCCTTGCCGACCACGGAGGGGCCCTGGGTCATCAGCGTCGGCCCGTCCGGCACCGGCATCGGCCAGAGGCAATGGGTGTGCGGGTCGATGCCGCCGGGCATGACGATCTTGCCGGTGGCGTCCACCCGCCGGGTTCCGGCGGCGAGCGGGAAGGCGCCGCGCGCCGCGACCGCCACCACCTTGCCGCCGGCGATCGCCACATCGGCCGGGCCCACCGCATGCGGCGTGACCACGCAATCCCCGCTGACGACCAGATCCACCATCGCCCATTCCCCCGGCAGCGCGGCGATGCTGCGCCGGCGGGGACGGGTAGGCAAGGCAGCATCGCCAGGCATGCCGTTGCCGCCCGTCGCCTCCCGGTGCCCTGCCGCGGCTTCGCCGCGGCAGGCTGTGACGCGCCCATGTCCCGAGGCGAATCCCGGGGCCCCCACGACGGCGCGCAGCGACGTCGTGGGGAAGTCTCGTGGGGAAGGCTACGCGATGCCGCGCCCGCGCTTCGCCGCGTAGCGCTCGGCGAAGCGCGGCGCCACGGCGGGGTTGATGATGCGCGGCGGCAGCCGGCCCTTGGCGACATCGGCGAAGGCCAGCGCCGCGATGCGGGTGATGTTGGCCCGGCTCTCATGCGTCACCCCCGCCGTGTGCTGGGTGACGATGACGTTGTCCATGTGCAGCAGCGGATGCCCCGGCTCCGGCGGCTCCTGCTCCCAGACATCGAGCCCGGCGCCGGCCAGGTGGCCGCTGCGCAGCGCCGCGTGCAGCGCCGGCTCGTCATGGATGTTACCGCGGGCGGTGGTGACGAAGATCGCCCCCGGCCTCATGCGGGCGAAGCTCTCGCCGTCCAGCAGGTTGCGGCTCTCGGGCGAGAGGGGCAGGTGCAGGCTGACCACGTCGCTCTCGGCCAGCAGCTCCGGCATCTCCACCTTGCGGGCGCCGCGGGCGGCGATGGTCGCCGCGTCCAGATAGGGGTCGCAGGCCAGCACCGGGCAGGAGAAGCCGAGCCGGACGATCTCGGCGACGCGGGTGCCGACATGGCCGATGCCGACCAGCCCGACGGTGCGGCCGCGCAGCTCGCGGCCCATCAGCGCGTTGCGGTCCCGGGCCCGGCCCGCCCGCATCGCCGCCCCAGCCTCGGGCATGCGCTTGAGCAGCGCCAGCATCATGCCGACCGCATGCTCGGCCACGCCCTCGGCATTGCCGCCGGCCTGGTTCACCAGCAGCACGCCGGCCTCGGTGCAGGCGCCGGGATCGACGGTGTCGTAGCCGGCGCCGGTGCTGCCCACCATCAGCAGGTCGGGGAGGGCGCGCAGCAGCTCGGCCCGGACGTGGAAGGGCTTCGGCAATTCGTCACGCGAGGCCATGACGTAGTAGGCATCCACCCCCCGGAGCGCGTCGAGCACGGCCGATTCGGGTTGGTCGAGCGGGATGCGGACCACCTCCAGCTCCGGGTGCAGCGCCGCCGTCTCGAGGAAGGATGGGTGCGGCACATGCGACAGGTAGCCGACTCGGAAGCGGCGCGGATCGGGCACGGGACGGTTTCCTCGCTGGGACGGGTTGGGCCCCTTGTATCCCCTGGCTCCGGGGGCGGAAAGGCACCGGCCCCGGGAATCCGTTTCGCTCCTGCCGCGTTGCGGGTCTGATGCAGCGCGCCCTCCGCAGCCACCAGCAGCTCCTCGCGGGCGTGGTGGAGGCGATCGCGCGCGGCGAGACCGGCATCGCCGACATCCTGGCCGCGGTCACGCCGGGCGGCGGCAAGAGCCTGCTGCCGGTGATCGCGGCGGCGCGGCTGATGGCCGCCGGCATCGTCGAGCGGGTCTGCTGGATCGTGCCGCGGGACAGCCTGCGGCTGCAGGCGGAGGAGGCCTTCGCCGACCCGGCCTGGCGGGCGGCGCTCGGCCATGCCGTCTCGGTGCGGGCGGCGGAGAACGCGCCCGATCCCTGCCGCGGGCTGCAGGGCTGGATCACCACCTATCAGGGCGTTGCCGCGGCGCCGGGGCTGCACCTCGCCGAGATGCGGCGGCACCGCACCCTGCTCGTTGTCGACGAGGTGCACCACCTGCCGGCCGAGGCCGATCCCAGCGCGCCGGAGGAGGCCGCCTGGTCGCGCGCCATCCTGCCGCTGCTGGAGACGGCGGCGGTGCGGCTGCTGCTCTCCGGCACGCTGGAGCGCGCGGATGGCCGGCCGATCCTCTGGCTGCCCTATCGCAAGGGCCCAGGGGGCACGGCGGGCGGGCGGGCGAAGACGCGCGAGGTCGATCTCGCCGCGCCGGGCTTCGCCGTCATCGGCTACAGCCGCGCCCAGGCGCTGGCCGAGAAGGCGGTGCTGCCGGTGGATTTCGGGGCGCTCGACGGCGAGGCGGAATGGCTGGACGAGGAGCGCCGCCGCACCGGCCCGCACCCGGTCTCCGGCCCGCCCGAGACCGGCCGCGCCGCCCTCTTCACCGCGCTGCGCACCGGCTTCGCCCGCGACCTGCTGCGCCGCGCCTTCGCCGCGACGCGCGACCTCCGGGCCGAGCGGCGCGTCCGGCTCGGCCTGCCGCCGGGCGAGACGGGGATGGGCCTCGGCAAGCTGCTGGTGGTGGCGCCGGACCAGGAGAATGCCCGCCGCTACCTCGAGTGGGTGCGCGCCTGGCTGCCGCGCGGCCAGGCGGAGAGCACGGCGCGCATCGCCACCTCCGACGAGCGCGACGCGCAGGAGGTGCTGGCCGCCTTCCGGCTGCGGCCGGAGCCCTCGGTGCTGGTCACCGTCGCCATGGCCTATGAGGGGCTGGACGCGCCGAGCGTCGCGGTCTGCGCGGCGCTGACGCATATCCGCTCCCGCGCCTGGCTGGAGCAGATGATCGCCCGCGCGACGCGGGTGGATTTCGCCGCCGGCCCCTATGAGAGCCAGCGCGCCGTGGTGCTGCACCCGGACGACCTGCTGTTCCGCCGCTTCCGCGAGCGGATCGAGCGCGAGCAGGGCACGCTGGCGCGGGAGAAGGCGCGGCGGCGGCAGGGCGAACTGCCGATCGGGCCCGAATTCGCGCAGGAGCCGCCGATCATCCCGCTCGCCTCCAACGCCACGGCGCTGCACTGGCACCGGCTGGCGCCGGGGCCGGAATTCGCCGCCGCGCGGCCCGATCCGGAGGCCGCGGCGCCGGCGGTGCCGCCCTCGGCGCGGGAGCGCGAATTGCGCTTCCGCATCAGCCAGGCGGTGGCGGCGCAGGTGCTGGAGGATGAGGGGGCGATGCAGGTGCCGCGCCGGGCCGGCGCGCACCACGCCTATGCCGCGGCGCTGAAGCGGGTGATGGGCAAGGGGCGGGCGGAGATGTCGCTCGCCGAGCTGGAGGCGACGCTCGCCTGGCTGGAGCGCAACCGCATCGGCGAGCACCTGCACCTGCTCGCGGGCGATCCGCGCTATGGCTGGACGGTGCGGCAGCGCCGGTTCGACTTCCGCACGGGGCGATAGACGCGATCTATTCTGGTGTGCATCGATGGTGACCCATCGATGCCCTCAGTCGCCGGCGCCACCTCCGGTGGCCTGGCTGCGCCACACCTGTGGCGGCGCCCATTCGGGCGCTCGGCCGGCTGCGCCGGCCGCAGGGCTGGATGTCTTCGAGCCGGCATCACGCCAATGCCAGCGCGAAGCCGGTCACCGCCGCGGCGGTGGCCGCCGGCTGCTCGGGCAGCAGCGCATGGCCGCAATCGGGGATGACCCGGAGCGCGACGCGCGGGCCGAGCGCCGCGCGCAACTCCGCCTCGGTCGGCACCGGGGCGATGACGTCCTCGGCCGCCGCGACATAGAGCGTCGGGTGCCGCTCGGCCACGCGCCGCCAGCGATCGTCGGTGGCCGCCGTCGCCGCGCGCTGCATGCGGGCGACCGGCGGATGCCAGCCGCCGAGCCAGACCCGGGCATCGTGGCCGGGGGCGAAATAGCCGCGCTGCAGATGCGCCAGCCGCTCCGCCTCGCCCAGCGCCGGGTCGAAGCTGCCATCGATGGTGGCGCGGATCGCCGGATCGGTGGCGGCGGCGATGGAGGCGGCGAGCAGCGCGACGCCGCGCACCCGCTCCGGCCGGGCGGCGGAGAGCGCCCGCGCCACCCAATTGCCGAAGGCATGCCCGGCGACGAGGGCCGGCGCCTCCGTCTCGGCCGCCAGCACGGCGCCGGCATCCTCGGCGAGGTCGTAGAGCGTCAGCCCCTCCATCGGCCCCGCCGAGCCGCCGATGCCGCGCGGCTCCGGGCAGAGCACGCGGAAGCCGGCCGCGGCGATGGCGGGCGCCACCGCGGCGAAATCCTCGGCGCCGCGTCCGAGCGAGGCGAGCAGCAGCACGGCCGGGCCCTGGCCCATGGCGGCATAGGCGATGCGGGCCGGCCCGCGCTGCACCATCCGGGTCTCCATCGCTTGCCCCTCCCTCGCCGCTGTGCCGCCGGCCGATCCGCGATAGGGTGGCGGCAAAGGGAGGCCAGGGCCATGGAGGATGCTGGACCGGACGGTTCGATGGCGGCCGAGGCGCCGCGCCACTTCGCCCCCTGGCCGCCCGGGGTGGAGCCGGCGGTGCCGATCGCCGGCTATGGCAACACCTTCACCCACACCCCCTCGCAGCCGCCGATCCGCCGGCCGCCGACGCGCACCGAGGTGACCGGGCCGCTCGAGCTCTGGCGCAAGCTGCCCTGCGGCGACGACAACCTCGCCGTCCTCGCGCCCGGGCGGATGGCGCAGGGCCAGCTCATCCATATCGGCGGGCGGGTGCTCGACGAGGATGGCCGGCCGGTGCCGGGCGCGGTGGTCGAGCTCTGGCAGGCCAATGCCGCCGGCCGCTACTTCCACCCGAACGACCAGCGCGACGCGCCGCTCGACCCGGACTTCATCGGCAATGGCCGCATCCGCACCGATGCGGCGGGGCGCTACGGCTTCCACACCATCCGGCCCGGCGCCTATCCGGTGCCGGCGCCGGGCGCCTGGTGGCGGCCGCCGCATGTGCATTTTTCGGTGCTCGGCCCGGCGACGCTGTCGCGGCTGGTGACGCAGATGTACTTCCCCGGCGACCCGCTGAACCCGCTCGACCGCATCTTCATGTCGGTGCCCGATGCGGCGGCGCGGGAGCGGCTGGTGGCGCGGCCGATCCCGCCGGAGGAGGTCGGCCTCGGCTGGCTCGGCTACCGCCACGACATCGTGCTGCGCGGCCGCGCCGCGACGCCGGTGCAGCCATGAGCGGGGCGGGGGGCGAGGCGGCGGCGATCCCGATCTCGCAGCACACCATCGGGCCCTTCTTCCCGCAGACCTTCTTCCGGGCGGGCGACAACGACCTGACGCGGCTGACGGCGGCGGCGGCGCCGACCCGGCGCGGCGAGCCGATCCTGCTGCGCGGCCGGGTGCTGCGCGAGGGCGGCGTGCCCTGCATCAACGCCATCCTGGAGGCCTGGCAGGCGGATGCGGAGGGCCGCTTCCGGCACCCGGCCGATCCCGAGGCGGGGGCGGCCGATCCGGATTTCGCCGGCTGGGGACGCGCCTGGACGGATGTCGAAGGGCGCTACGAGTTCCGCACCGTGCGGCCGGGCGGCTTCCGGGAACCGGCGGGCGAGCGGGCCCCGCATGTCAGTCTGCTGGTCATGGCCTCGGGCCTGATGCGCCCGCTGCTCACCACGCTGTTCTTCCCCGATTGCGCCGCGGCGAATGCGCGGGACCCGGTGCTGGCGCTGGTGCCGCCGGCGCGGCGGCCTCGGCTGGTCGCCCTGGCCGATGGCGAGGCGGCGGGGGCGCGCGTCTTCCGCTTCGACCTCTGCCTGCGCGGGCCCGCCGAGGAGGAGACGCCGTTCTTCGTGGAATAGGCGCCGCCGTTGCCTCACAGCCTGGCACAGCGTCTCGTTTTGCGGGACGCGGCGGCGGCGCAGGGCCCCCGCACCGCCCGCAACCAGCCCAGGGGCCCCACCCACGCCCAACCACGCACTCGAAAATCCCATAAGTCTCGCATATTGAGACTTGCGCTATGGTTGATAAACGGGGATACGTTGCCTAATCGAAACGCG
>NZ_QLIX01000012.1 GCF_003258945.1 Roseicella frigidaeris
CGCGTTTCGATTAGGCAACGTATCCCCGTTTATCAACCATAGCGCAAGTCTCAATATGCGAGACTTATGGGATTTTCGAGTGCGTGGTTGGGCGTGGGTGGGGGCCCTGGGCTGGTTGCGGGCGGTGCAGGGGCCCTGCGCCGCCGCCGCGTCCCGCAAAACGAGACACTGTGCCAGGCCGTGAGGCAGCGGCGGCGCCCCTGCGGATGCCCCTGGGCATGGCCTGCCTGGGGCGAAGCCGGATGATGCGGGCCTCGGCAGCCGCGCGACAGAGGACCGGGCCGGCCCTGCCTGACCGGCCCGGTCCGCCCGCAGCGCGGCCTATTCCGCCGCCTGCCGCGGCAGCGCCGGATAGTCGGTGTAGCCCTTGGCGTCGCCGCCATAGAGCGTCTTGGCATCCAGCGCATTCAGCGGCGCGCCGCTGCGCAGCCGCGCCACCAGGTCGGGATTGGCGATGAAGGGCCGGCCGAAGGCGATCAGGTCGGCGCGTCCCTCGCGCAGGGCGGCCTCCGCCAGCGCCAGGTCGTAGCCGTTGTTCGCCATGTAGGCGCCGCGGAAGGCCCGGCGCAGCGCCGCGTAATCGAAGGCGAGGCTGTCGCGCGCGCCGCCGGTCGCGCCCTCCACCACATGCAGGTAGGCGAGGCCGAAGCGGTTCACCTGCTCCGCCACATGGGTGAAAAGCGCCTGCGGATCGCTGTCGGCGATGTCGTTGGCCGGGGAGACGGGGGAGATGCGCAGGCCGGTGCGCTCGCCGCCCCAGACCTCCGTCACCGCCGCCGTCACCTCCAGCAGGAAGCGGGTCCGGTTCTCGATGCTGCCGCCATAGCGGTCGGTCCGGCGATTGGTCTTGTCGCGCAGGAACTGGTCGATCAGGTAGCCATTGGCGCCGTGGATCTCGACGCCGTCGAAGCCGGCCTCACGCGCGTTCTGCGCCGCGCGGCGGTAATCGGCGACGATGCCGGGAATCTCGTCGGTCTCCAGCGCCCGCGGCTCTGGATGCGGCTGGAAGCCGCTCTCGGTGAAGGCCTGGCCCTCCGGCCGGATGGCGGAGGGCGCGACCGGCAGGGCGCCGCCCGGTTGCAGGCTCGGATGCGAGATCCGGCCGACATGCCAAAGCTGCAGCACGATGCGGCCGCCCGCGGCATGCACCGCCTCGGTCACCTGGCGCCAGCCCTGCACCTGCGCCGCGTCGTGGATGCCGGGCGTGAAGGCATAGCCCTGGCCCTGGGGCGAGATCTGCGTCGCCTCCGCGACGATCAGGCCGGCCGAGGCGCGCTGGGCGTAGTATTCGGCGTTCATCGGGCCCGGGATGCCCTTGCTGCCGGCGCGGCTGCGGGTGAGCGGCGCCATGACGACGCGGTTCGGCAGGGCGAGCGGCCCGAGCTGGAAAGGCTGGAAGAGGTCGGCGGTCATCAGGCGATCATCCTGTGCTGCGCTGCCACACGGGCATTGCCTGCAAGCTGGGACGGCAGGCGCGGCTGGCCAATCCAGCCCGCCGCATGGCCGCCATTCAGGCAGTGAATGATCCCCCGTCCCGGGACGGTCGCCTGTCCTTCGCCCACCCTCCGAAGGTCAGGCTTGCAATCCTCCGCTTGCCGGATCGACACTCCGCGGGTCCAGGAAAGACGCTCCAGCGGCCAGAAATCGGCCCGGCGCCCCGGCATGATCCGGCGCGCCGTTCAACGGGATGCGAAGGGGAGGACATCATGGGCGACGCCAAGGCGCAATTCGACGCCATCGTCATCGGTGCCGGCTTCTCCGGCATGCACATGCTGAAATCGCTCCGCGACCGGCTCGGCCTCAACACCCGCGTCTACGAGGCGGGCGAGACGGTGGGCGGCACCTGGTACTGGAACCGCTATCCCGGCGCGCGCTGCGATTCCGACAGCTACATCTACTGCTTCACCTGGGACCGGCAGCTTCTGCAGGACTGGGAATGGTCCGAGCGCTATCCGGAGCAGCCGGAGATCCTGCGCTACCTCGAACACGTGGCGCAGCGGCACGACCTGAAGCGCGACATCCGCTTCAACACCCGTGTCACCGCCGGCCACTTCGACGAGGCAACGGATCTCTGGACGGTGCAGACCGATGCCGGCGAGACGGCGACGGCGCGTTGGCTGATCACCGCGGTCGGCACGCTCTCGGCGCGCAACATCCCCGAGATCAAGGGCCTCGAGCGCTTCCAGGGCAAGTGGTACCACACCAGCAACTTCCCGAAGGGCGGCGTCGACTTCACCGGCAAGCGCGTGGCCGTGGTGGGCACCGGCGCCACGGCGGTGCAGGCGATCCCGATGATCGCGCAGCAGGCCAAGCAGCTCACCGTCTTCCAGCGGACCGCCAACTACTGCGTGCCGGCGCGCAACGGCAAGGTGGACCCGGAGGTGGTCCGGGCGCGGAAGGCGGAGTACGACGCCATCGTCCGGCGCATCCGGGAATCGCCCTTCGGGCAGGAGCACTACGCCATCCCGAAATCGGTGCTGGAGACGACGCCGGAGGAGCGGGAGCGCGAGTTCGACCGCATGTGGGACCAGGGCGGCTTCGCCTTCTGGATCGGCAATTACCAGGACATGCTGACCAACCCGGAAGCCAACGAGATCTGCGCCGACTATCTGCGCCGGCGCATCCGCCGCACGGTGAAGGACCCCGCCGTCGCCGAGCGCCTGATCCCGAAGGGCTATTACTACGGCACCAAGCGCCAGCCGCTGGACACCAACTACTACGAGACCTTCAACAAGGAGAACGTGCTGCTGGTGGATGCCAAGACCGATGGCGCCATCGAGGAGATCACCGAACGGGGCATCCGGGCCGGCGGCCGCGAGTACGGCTTCGACATCATCGTCTTCGCCACCGGCTTCGACGCCATGACCGGCCCGTTGACGGCGCTGAACCTGCGCGGCCGCGGCGGCCAGCCGCTGCAGGAGGCCTGGGCGGACGGGCCGCACACCTATCTCGGCATCGCCGTCGCCGGCTTCCCCAACCTCTTCACCATCACCGGGCCGCAGAGCCCCTCGGTCCTGACCAACATGCCCGTCGCCATCGAGCAGCATGTCGAATGGATCAGCGACTGCATCGACACCCTGCGCCGCGAGGGCCGGACGCGGATCGAGGCGCTGCCCGAGGCGCAGGCGGCCTGGGGCCAGCATGTGAACGAGGTGATCAGCCAGACGCTCTTCCCGACCGCCAACTCCTGGTACATGGGCGCCAACATCCCCGGCAAGCCGCGTGCCTTCCTGCCCTATCTCGGCTCGGAAGGCGTCGGCGGCTACCGGCGCCATTGCGATACGGTGGCGGCCGAGGGCTATTCCGGCTTCGCGCTGGGCTGACCGGGGAGGGCATGCGCATGTCGGAGAGCGGCTACTACTCGCAGGCGCTGCACGGCCCCTACGAGACGGAGGAGATCGGCGACCTCGTGCTCGAGGAAGGCGGCACGCTGCGCGGCTGCCGCCTGGCCTACGCCACCTATGGCCGGCTCAATGCCGCGCGCGACAACGCCATCCTGGTGCCGACCTGGTATTCCGGCACCCACAAGATCATCGAGCAGGTGCTGATCGGGCCGGGCCGGGCGCTCGACCCGGAGCGCTACTTCATCCTCGTCGTCAACCAGATCGGCAGCGGCCTTTCCACCTCGCCGTCGAACACGCCGGCCCCGGCCGGCGGCGCCTATTTCCCCAAGGTCCGCATCGGCGACGACGTCGTGGCGCAGCACCGGCTGGTGACCGGCAAATTCGGCCTGGAGCGCCTGGCGCTGGTGGTCGGCGGCTCGATGGGGGCGCAGCAGACCTATGAATGGGCGGTGCGCTATCCGGAGATGGTGCAGCGCGCCGCTCCCATCGCCGGCACCGCGCGCAACACCCCGCACGACTTCCTCTTCACCGAGACGCTGGTCGAGGCCATCACCTCCGACCCCGGCTTCGCTAAGGGCTTCTACGCATCGCCGGAAGATGTACGGGAGGGGCTGCTGCGGCACGCCCGGATCTGGGCGGTGATGGGCTGGAGCACCGAGTTCTACCAGCGGGAGCGGCACAGGACGCTCGGCTTCTCCTCGCTCGACGACTTCATCCTCAACTTCATGTTCGCTTATTTTCGGGTGATGGACCCCAACAACCTGCTCTGCATGGCGTGGAAATGGCAGCGCGGCGATGTCGGCCGGCTCGCGGGCGGCGACCTGCGGGCGGCGCTCGGGCGCATCCGGGCCCGCACCTGCGTCATGCCGATGACGAGCGACATGTTCTTCCCGCCCAGCGACTGCCAGGCGGAATGGCGCCTGATCCCGGATGCCGCGTTCCATCCGATCGAGACGGTCGATGGGCATCTCGCGCTGTTCGGCGCCGACCAGGCCGCGATCGCGCAGATCGACCGCCACCTGAAGGCGCTGCTCGCCGCGCCGCCGGGGGGCTGACAGGCGCCGGCCCGGCCGCTCAGGCCGGCGCCACGCCAGGAAGGGCCAGGGCCTGCTCCAGCGGCAGCGCCTCCTGCCCCAGCGCCTGCGCCACGGCCGGATGCACGATTCGCCCCGCCTGCACGTTCAGCCCCTGCGCCAGGCCCGGATTGTCAAGCAAGGCCCGCGGGAAGCCGCGATTCGCCAGTTGCAGGGTGAAGGGCAGCGTCGCGTTGTTCAGCGCCAGGGCGCTGGTGCGGGCGACGGCGCCCGGCATGTTGGTGACGCAGTAATGCACCACGCCATCCACCAGATAGGTCGGGTCGGCATGGGTGGTGGGCCGGGAGGTCTCGAAGCAGCCGCCCTGGTCGATTGCCACATCCACCAGCACGCTGCCCGGCCGCATCCGCCCCACCATGGCCCGGCTCACCAGCCTCGGCGCGGCGGCGCCGGGGACGAGGACGGCGCCGATCACCAGATCCGCCTCGGTCACCGCCTGCCCCACCGAGTCCGTGGTGGCGAAAAGCGTGGCGACCGTGCCGCCGAATTCGCGGTCGAGCGCATCCAGCACCCGCGGGTTGCGATCGAGCACCGTCACCCGCGCCCGCATCCCGGCGGCGATCCGGGCGGCGTTGGAGCCGACCACGCCGCCGCCCAGCACCGTCACCTGCGCCGGCGGCACGCCGGGCACGCCGGAGAGCAGGATGCCGGCCCCGCCAGCCTCCTTCTCGAGACAGCGGGCGCCGACCTGCACCGCCATGCGGCCGGCCACCTCGCTCATCGGCGCCAGCAGCGGCAGCCCGCCCTGGCCGTCCGTCACCGTCTCATAGGCGATGGCGGTGCAGCCGCTCCGCATCAGCCCCTCCGCCTGCGCCGCATCGGGGGCGAGGTGCAGATAGGTGAAGAGGATCTGGCCGGGCCGGAGCAGCCGCCATTCCTCGGGCTGCGGCTCCTTCACCTTCACCACCAGCGCGGCGCGGGCGAAGATCGCCGCGGCATCGGGCGCGATGGCCGCGCCGGCGGCGAGATAGGCTTCGTCGGGAAAGCCGATGCCGGTGCCGGCGCCGGTCTCGACCAGCACCGGATGTCCCTGCGCCACCAATTCGCGCACCGAGGCCGGGGTCAGTCCGACCCGGTATTCATGGACCTTCACTTCCTTCGGGACGCCGACCTGCATCGCCTCTCCCTCGCGGCCCGCCGGGCCGCAACCGCCCATGAGGGAAGCGCAGGAGGCAGGGCCGGTTTCGTCGCCGGGCGCCGGTGCCGCCGCTTTTCCCGCCGCGCAATGGCGGGACAGCCCTGGGCCACAGCGGCAGCGGCGTCGATGCGGGGAGCGGAGACCGGCCTCGCCCCCCTCTCCGCCTCACATCACCCGGCCACCCGCCACTGGACCAGCGTATAGGGCGGGTCGGCCTCGTCATGCGGTTCGAACACGGCCTCGACCGGCGTGCCGATCTCCACCTTGGCATCGGGCGGCACGAGCAGGTTGCCGACCATGCGCACGCCATCCGCCTCCGGCAGCTCGACCAGCACGATGGTATAGGGGCCGAAGCCGTTCAGCGCCGGATGCACCGGGTGATGCGGCCGCTGCCAGGACCAGATGCGGCCGCGCGGCGCCACCTCCTCCCAGCCGAGGTCGAAGGAATGGCAGCGATGGCAGACCCATTCCGGGCCCCATTGGTGCTTGCCGCAGCCCTGGCATTTCTGGATCACCAGCTTACCGGCGCGCGTGCCCTCCCAGTATGGCTTCGCGATCGGCTCCTGCGCCGGGGCCGGCAGCCCGTCCGGCAGGGCACGCTTCCGGATCGCCGCGCTCACAGGCTGGCCTCCGTCCCGACGACCAGGCTGCTGACCGGCGTGACCATCGGCCCGCCGAGCACGGCGACCACATTGGCGCCGGGCACCTGGTTGATCGCGGTGCCGCGCAGCTGCCGCACCGCCTCGTTCACCATCTCAAGCCCGTGCATGTAGCACTCGGCGAGGTTGCCGCCCGAGGTGTTCATCGGCATCTTTCCCTTGCCGCCAGGCGCCAGCAGCCGGTCCAGCACCAGCTCCTCATTCGCCGTCCGCGGATCGACGAAGCCGTGCTCGATCAGGCTCAGCAGCACGCCGCCGGTGAAGTTCTCATAGGCCTGCACCACGTCGCACTCCTTCGGGCCGAGCTTCGCCATCTCCCACAGGTTGCGCGCCACCGTCTTGAAATGCGCCGAGGCATAATCGGGCGCGTTGTGCACCGGCGCGGCGCTGCGGTGATGCCCGCCCTGGGCGGCGCCGAGCAGGTAGACCGGCGTCTGCGGCAGGTCCTTCGCCCGCTCGGCTGGCACCACTAGCACCGCCGCCGCGCCGTCATTCTCCTGGCAGCAATCGAAGAGGCGGTGGAAAGGCTCGATGATCCAGCGCGAGGCGTCGTATTTCTCCTCGCTCAGCGGCCGGCCGCGCATCACCGCATTCGGGTTGGCCTGGGCGTGGTGGTAGGAGGCCATGGCGATGGCCCGCAGCGCCTCGTGCCGGATGCCGTGCTCGGTCATGAAGCGGGTGATCTTCATGGCGAAGCGCTGCGCCGGCGACATCAGCCCGTAGGGGGCGAGGAAGGCGTCGTCGCCGCCTGCCGCCGCCGCCTGGGCGCCACGGCCGTAGCGGGCGAACTGCCCCTGGGCGAGGGAGCGGAAGGCGATGACGCAATTCGCCATGCCCGACTGCACCGCCGCCCCGGCATTGCCGACCGCCGCGGCCACGCCGCCGCCGCCGCCGCCCCAATGCATGTTGGAGAAGCGCAGCTCGTCCACCCCGAGCGCCGCCGCCAGACGCGGCCCGTCCGAGCGGTCGTTGCCGTAGGAGGCGAAGCCGTCCACCTCGCGCGGATGGATGCCGGCATCCTTGCAGGCGGCGAGGATCGCCTGCAGCGCCAGCTTGAACTCGGCATCCGGCGACTGGCCGTGCTTGTAGTAGGTGGTCTCGCCGATCCCGGCGATCGCCACCTTGCCGCGCAACGTGCGCTCGCTCATGCGCTTCGCATCCTCCCCATCCGGTCAGGCCGAGGCGAAGAGCCGCCGGCCGATGATCTCCTTCATCACCTCGGCCGCGCCGCCGGCGATGCGGCTGACGCGCGCATCCGCCCAGGCGCGGCCGATCGGGCTCTCCGCCATGTAGCCGGCGCCGCCGAAGAGCTGCAGGCAGCGGTCCAGCACCTCGCATTGCAGGTCGGTGCAGAAGAGCTTGGCCATGCCCGCCTCCACCGGATCGAGCGTGCCCTCGAGCTGGCGGGCGATCAGCCCATCGGTCATCGCCCGCGCCGCCGCGGTCTTGGCGGCGAGCTCGGCGAGGACGAAGCGGGTGTTCTGGAAATCGGCGATGGTGCGGCCGAAGGCCTTTCGCTCCCGCGTATGGGCGACGGTCCAGCCGATCGCCGCCTCCGCCACCGCGGTGCCGCGCACCGCCTGCACCAGCCGCTCGCGCGCCAGGTTGGTCATCAGCATGGCGAAGCCCTGGCCCTCCTCGCCGAGGCGGTTGCCGAGCGGCACCCGCACCTCGTCGAAGAAGAGCTCGGAAGTATCGGCGGCATGCATGCCGATCTTGGCCAGGTTGCGGCCGCGCCGGAAGCCCGGCATGCCGGCCTCGACCACGATCAGGCTCATGCCATGCGCGCCCGCCGCGGGGTCGGTCTTGGTCGCGGTGATGATCAGGTCGGCATTCTGGCCGTTCGAGATGTAGGCCTTCTGGCCGCGGATGACGTAGTGCTCGCCGTCGCGCTCGGCGCGGGTGCGGATCGCCTTCACGTCGCTGCCGGCATCCGGCTCGGTCATGGCGATGGCGCCGATCAGGCTGCCGTCGCACATGCCGGGCAGCCAGCGGCGCTTCTGCGCCTCGGTGCCGAAGCGGGCGATGTAGGTCGCCACCATGTCGGAATGCACGATGAAGCCGGGGCCGGAGAGGTTGGCGCGCGCCAGCTCCTCCGTCACCACCGCGCAATGGCCGAAATCGCCCCCTGGCCCGCCCCAGTCGGCCGGGATGTCGCAGCAGAGCAGGCCGGCCTCGCCGGCCTTGCGCCAAGCCTCCCGCGGCACGATGCCGGCGGCTTCCCAGGCGTCGTTCTGCGGCACCAGCTCCGCCTCGACGAAGCGGCGCACGGCGGTCCGGAAGATCGCATGGCCTTCGCCAAACACCACCCGCGGGCGGTCCAGCATCGCCCTTCCTCCCCGAATATTGCTTGTCGGGCGCATCGTAAGCAGGCGTACGATCCGATGGCAAGCGCCCGGTGCCATGACCGCCCTGGCATCCCTGCACGCTGGCCATGCTCGTGGAAGCGGGCCATCCTTGCCCCTTTGCCCCTCCAAAGAGTGTCACGACAGATGAGCGATGCGACGCGGACCAATGGCGAGTTCCGCATCGGCTTCCTGGTCCATGACGTCTCCAGGCTGCGGCAGATCCTGTTCGACCAGGAGATGCGGCCGCATGGCGTCACCCGCGCCCAATGGTCCGTGCTGGCGCAGCTTTCCCGCAAGGAGAATGGCGGGATGACGCAGGCGGAGCTGGCAAGGCTGCTCGGCCTCGGCAAGGTCGCGGTCGGCTCCATGCTCGATCGGCTCGAGAGCGCCGGCCTCGTGGTCCGGCGGCACGATGCCCATGACCGCCGGATCAACCGCGTCTTCGTCACCGCCCAGGGGCGCAGGATCCTCGGCCGCATGGTGGAGGTCGGGCGCCGGTTGCACGGCCAGGTCCTCGCCGGCCTCTCCGCCGAGGAGGTCGCCACCGCCAACCACGTGCTGGCGCGTATGCGGCGCAACATCCGCCAGGCGTTGCAGGAGGGATCGGCCTTCGCCGACAGGCCCGAGGATGCGGGCAGCGAGCTCGGGATCGGCTGAGCCGCCTTCACCGGATCATCCCACCCGGCGCGGCAGCGCGAGGCCGGGCCGGGTCCGGGCCCCGTCGCGGGCTGGCCGCGCCGCCGCGCCGCGCGGGGCGGGCGGTCAGCGCCGCTGCTCCGGCGGCAAGCGCCGGAGCAGGTAGAGCATGATGCCCATGGCCGGCAGCGCCGCGGCCGTGGTCAGCAGGAAGAAGCCCGGCCAGCCGAGCGTCTCGGCCAGCCAGCCGGAGGTGGCGCCGAGCGTGCGCAGCGGCAGTGCCGTGAGGGAGGAGAGCAGCGCATATTGCGTCGCGGTGAAGGCGCGGCTCGTCAGCAGGGAGAGCCAGGTGAGGAAGGCGGCATCGGCCAGCCCGTCGGTGAAGCTCTCGATGCCCACCTGCGCCCAGAGCATCGGCATGTCGTGCCCGGCCGCGGCGAGGGCGACATACATCAGGTTGGACAGCATCTGCCCCAGCCCCGTCACCACCAGCGCCTTCCGCACGCCGATCAGCCCGACCAGCCAGCCGCCCACCAGCGCGCCGCCGAGCGTGGCGACCATGCCGAAGACGGTGGCGACGGTCGCCACATCCTCCCGGCTGAAGCCGAGGGAGCGGTAGAAGGGCGTGGTCATGACGCCGGCCAGCGCCTCGCCCAGCTTGAACAGGGCGATGAAGAGCAGGATGGCGAGCCAGAGCGGCCGGCGGGTGAAGTCGAGGAAGGGATCGACCACCGAACGGCGCAGCCGCGCCCGCCAGCCGATGACCGCGACCGGCCGCGGCGGCGGCTCCGGCCCCAGCAGCGTCGCGACGAGACCCACCAGCATCAGCGCCGCGCCATAGAGGAAGGCGCCGCTCCAGCCGAAGGGCTCGACCAGCATCAGCGTGCCGGCGCCGCTGGCCAGCAGCGCGAGGCGGTAGCCCCAGACATAGGCGGCGAGGCCGAAGGCCTGGCGCCGGTCGTCATCCCCCAGCACCTCGATGCGGTAGGCGTCGATGACGATGTCTTGGCTGGCGGAGAGAAAGGCGACCAGGGCGGCGATCAGCGAGGTCCGGACCGGATCGATCTTCGGGTCGCTGAGCCCGGTGGCGGCGATGGCGAGGACGAGGCCGAGCTGCAGGGTCAGCAGCCAGCCGCGGCGCTGTCCGAGCACCGGCGGCGGCACCGCATCCAGCGCCGGGGACCAGAGGAATTTGTTCGCATAGGCCAGCCCGATCAGCGCCGTCAGGCCGATGGCCGAGAGGGAGAGATCGCTCTCGGCGAACCATTGCCGCAGCACCTGGCCGGCCACCAGCGGCAGGGGGACGCCGGCGGCGAAGCCAAGGGCGAAGAGCAGGGGAAATCGCCGGTCCCGCCACAGCGCAGCGGACTCGACGCGGGCAGGAACGCCATCGGCCATGCGCGCCCCGCTAGCAGACACACCCCCCATCCGCCTACAACCGATTGCGCCGCCCCCGCCATGGCCAGCGCAGCGTGGCCGCGGCGCAGCGGCGGCGCCTCAGCCGGGCAGCGCCTCCAGCACCAGCTCGGCGGTGATGCAGACCGCGTTGCCGCCCCGCGGCACGCGCCCGGCATGCACCTGCCCGCGCATGTCGGCGAGCGCCACCTCCAGCGTGCCGCGTCCGTCCATGACGCCGCCGCCGGTCACCAGCAATTCGGTGGCGATATCCGGCGTGCCGCCCCCCTCGCGGAAGCGCGGCGCGACCAGGCTGCCGACCCCGCCGCGCAGCACGGCGCCGGCGAAGCCATGCGCCATGCAGGCCTCCTCCAGCGCCGCCACCATGTCGATGTTCGGCCGCAGCCGCAGCACCAGGGCGCGGCGGTCCGCCCCCGCATCGGCCGCCGGCCCGGGCATGGTGGCCGGCTGGAACAGGCTGAAATTCGTCTCGGCATCCTCGGCCACGGCGAAGCCGGCCCCGGCCAGCCCCCAGGCCCGGGCAGTGATAGGGGCCCGCAGGATGGTCTCCTCCGGCAGCACATGCCCGGCGCGGCGTCCCGCCGCCTCCGTCCAGATCGCGTGGCAATGCACCCATGGCGCGCCGCCGCGCTGGCCGAAGGTCACGCAGGCCCGCTCCAGCGCGGCGCCGCCCGGCGGCGCATGCGGGGCGCTGTACCAGGCGGCATGGCGTGGATCGGGCGCCGCGGCCGGCAGCACATAGGCGAAGGGATCGCAGCCCCCGCCCTGCAACTCCAGCACGGCGCTGGCGAAGCCGGCTTGGCGCAGCGGCGCCGCGATCGCCTGCAGGAGGCTCGCCCCCGGCGGCAGGACCAGGTCGAGCGCCCGGAGCCGCGCGGGCAGGCAGAGCAGCCGGGGTTGCAGCACCGGCCCGGGCTGCGGCAGCGACGGCGGGCGGAGCCCGGGAGATGGCTGGGTCATGCTGCGTTTCCTCCCCGGCCGGCGGCCGAAAATATCGCCTCGCCGCCTTGCACGACATGGTCTAAGACCCGCCGAACCGGCACGTCCATGCCAGGGCCGGGGGAGCAGGTCCGCCTTCGCCGGCGGATGGAAGGCATCCCCCGCCGACCGCAATTGGGGGAAACACCAGATGCTCCGTCTCGATCGCCGCCGCCTGCTTGCCGTCCCGGCGGTGCTGGCGGCGCCCGGACTGCTCACCCGCCCGGCCCATGCGGCCGAGTTCACCTACAAATACGCCAACAACCTGCCCGACAGCCACCCGATGAACCTCCGCGCCAAGGAGGCGGTGGCGCGGATCCGGGAGGAGACCGGCGGCAAGGTCGAGATCCAGATCTTCCCGAACAACCAGCTCGGCTCGGACACCGACATGCTGAGCCAGGTGCGCTCGGGGGCGATCGAGTTCTTCACCCTCTCCGGCCTGATCCTCTCGACCCTGGTGCCGGCGGCCTCGATCAACGGCGTCGGCTTCTCCTTCCCGGATTACGACGCGGTCTGGCGGGCGATGGACGGGCCGCTCGGCGGCTTCATCCGCGCCCAGATCGGCAAGTCCGGCCTCGTCGTCATGGACAAGATCTGGGACAACGGCTTCCGCCAGATCACCACCTCCTCGAAGCCGATCACCGCGCCCGAGGACCTGCGCGGCTTCAAGATCCGCGTGCCGGTCAGCCCGCTCTGGACCTCGCTCTTCCAGGCCTTCGGCGCGGCGCCGACCAGCATCAACATCTCCGAGGTCTATTCCTCCCTGCAGACCAGGATCGTCGATGGGCAGGAGAACCCGCTGGCCGTCATCTCGACCGTCAAGCTGTATGAGGTGCAGAAATTCTGCTCCCTCACCAACCATATGTGGGATGGCTTCTGGATGCTCGGCAACCGTCGCGCCTGGGCGGCCCTGCCCAAGGAGGCGCAGGAGGCGGTGGCGAAGAACTGGAACGCCGCCGCCGAGGCCGAGCGGGCAGATGTGGCGAAGCTGAATGCCGGGCTGCGGACGGAGCTGGAGAAGCAGGGCCTCGCCTTCAACCAGCCCGAGACCGCGCCCTTCCGCGAGGCGCTGAAGAAGGTGGGCTTCTATGCCCAGTGGAAGCAGCGCTACGGCGACGAGGCCTGGAAGATCCTCGAGCAATCCGCCGGCGCGCTGACCTGAGGCCATGCAGGCGGCGGAGGAGACGATGCCGGGGGCGCCCTCCGGCATCCGGCGCCAGCTGGGGCGGGCCGAGGCGGCCCTCGGCCTGGCGGTCGAGGCCGTCGCCGGCCTGCTGGTCGCGGTCGAGACGGTGGTGCTGTTCGCCGGCGTCCTGGCCCGCTACGTCTTCCACGATTCGCTGGTCTGGTCGGACGAGCTCGCCTCCATCCTCTTCCTCTGGCTCGCCATGCTCGGGGCCGTGGTCGCCTTCCGGCGCGGCGAGCACATGCGCATGACGGCGCTGGCGACGCGCGCGCCGCCGGCCCTGCGCGGGCTGCTGGAGGCGCTGGCCGTCGCGGCGCCGATCCTCTTCCTGCTCCTCCTGCTGCATCCGGCGATCGACTACGCCGTCGAGGAGAGCTTCATCGTCACCCCGGCGCTCGAGATCCCGGGCAGTTGGCGCGCCGCCGCCCTGCCCACCGGGCTCGGCCTGATGCTGCTGATGGCGGTCTCGCGCC
Source organism: Roseicella frigidaeris (assembly GCF_003258945.1). Lineage (GTDB taxonomy): Bacteria > Pseudomonadota > Alphaproteobacteria > Acetobacterales > Acetobacteraceae > Paracraurococcus > Paracraurococcus frigidaeris. Next base: position 13,273 of record NZ_QLIX01000012.1, read on the forward strand.
TGCTGCGGCTCGGCGGCGCCGGCCGTACCCTCGGCGCCCTGGCGCTGGTCGTGGCCGTCGCCGGCGGGTTCTGGCTCGCCGGGCCGATGCTGGCGCCGCTCGGCAACCTCAACCTGCTGATCTTCTTCGTCGGGCTGGTGGCGGTGACGGTGCTGGCCGGGGTGCCGATCGCCTTCTGCTTCGGCCTCGCCACCTTCGGCTATCTGGCGCTGACCACCCGGGTGCCGATCATGGTGGTGGTCGGGCGGATGGATGAGGGGATGTCGCACCTCATCCTGCTCGCCGTGCCGCTCTTCGTCTTCCTCGGCAGCCTGATCGAGATGACGGGCATGGCGCGGGCGATGATCCGCTTCCTGGCCAACCTGCTCGGCCATGTGCGGGGCGGGCTTTCCTACGTGCTGGTGGGCGCGATGTACCTCGTCTCCGGCATCTCCGGCGCCAAGGCGGCGGACATGGCGGCCGTCGCGCCGGTCCTCTTCCCCGAGATGCGCGAGCGCGGCGCCAAGCCGGGGGACCTGGTGGCGCTGCTGGCGGCGACCGGCGCGCAGACCGAGACAATCCCCCCCTCCCTGGTGCTGATCACCATCGGTTCGGTGACGGGCGTCTCGATCGGCGCCCTCTTCACCGGCGGGCTGTTGCCGGGCGCGGTGCTCGCCCTCGTGCTCTGCCTGGTGGTGCGCTGGCGGCATCGCGGCGCGGGCGTGGCGCGCGCCGCGATGCCGCCAGCGCGGGAGATCCTGCGCAGCTTCGTCATCGCGGTGCCGGCGCTGGCCCTGCCCTTCCTGATCCGCGCCGCCGTCATCGAGGGGGTGGCGACGGCGACCGAGGTCTCGACCATCGGCATCGCCTATGGCGCGCTGGCGGGGCTGCTGATCTACCGGCAGTTCGACTGGCGCCGGCTGGGGCCGATCCTGGTCGAGACCGCCTCCCTCTCGGGCGCCATCCTGCTCATCATCGGCGCCGCGACGGGCATGGCCTGGGCGCTGACGCAATCGGGCTTCTCGCGCGACCTGGCCGCCGCCATGGCGGCGCTGCCGGGCGGCCGCGCCGGCTTCCTCGCCGTCTCCATCCTCGCCTTCGTCGTGCTCGGCAGCGTGCTCGAGGGCATTCCCGCCATCGTGCTGTTCGGGCCGCTGCTCTTCCCCATCGCCCGGACCATGGGGGTGCACGAGGTGCACTACGCCATGGTGGTCATCCTCGCCATGGGCATCGGCCTCTTCGCCCCGCCCTTCGGCGTCGGCTACTACGCCGCCTGCGCCATCAGCCGCATCAGCCCGGACGAGGGCATGCGGCCGATCTGGGGCTACATGCTGGCGCTGCTGATCGGCACCGTCGTCATTGCCGCCGTGCCCTGGATCTCGATCGGCTTCCTCTAGAATTCCCCACAGAACCGCCGCGCGGCCTTGGGGGGGCCTATGGAGCCCCTGCCTGCCGCGGTAAAGCCGCGGCAGGGCAACGGGCAGTGACGGTTCCGCTGGGCGCGGCGAGGCAAGCGCTCAGGCGGGGGGGATCTCGGCGGCCAGCACCTGGCCGGACTGGCTCTCGGTGATGAGCAGAGTCGTGCCGTCCGGGGCGAAGCAGCAATTGGTCGGCATCCGGCCGTGCTCGGTGCAATCCAGCCGGAACAGCGCTTGGCCATGGGCGTCGAACCCCCAGACCTGGCCATGGCCGGGATTGGCGACGAAGAGCCGGTCCGCGGCATCGACAGCCAGGCCATCCGGCCCGCTGGTGCCGGCGGGCAGGCGGGCGAAGCAATTCGCCTTCCCCACCTGCGCATCGGGCCGCAGGGCGAAGCGCCAGACCTCGCAGCTCCGCGTCATCGCCACGTAGCAATGCGTGCCGGCGTGGTTGAGGGCGATGCCGTTGGGGCTCGGGCCATTGCCGATCAGGCGGTCCAGCCTGCCATCCGGCCAGAGGCGGAAGACCCGCCCGCTCGGATCCTGCAACCCGGTCTGCCCCTGGTCGGTGAAGAGGATGGCGCCGGCCGCGTCCACCACCAGGTCGTTGAGCCCCTTGAAGCCCTCGGACAGCACCGTCTCCAGCACCGGCGCAATGGCGCCCGTCGCCGGATCGAGGCTGAGCAGCCCGTGCCGGTAGTCGGTGATCAGCAGCGCGCCGGCATGCGCGCCCTGCGCGGGCCCCGGCGCCATGCCGTTCGGCCAGCCCTCGTATTCGGCAACCAGATCCCAGTCCCGCGGGCCGACGCGGAAGATGCGGCCATTCGGGATGTCGGTGACGAGGAAATGACCGGCGGCGTCGAAGCAGGGGCCTTCGAGGAAGCTGTCGATCGCCGCGCCGCCTCGGTTCGCATCCGACCAGGCGGTGCGGCGTGGGCGGCGATGCGCCTCGGGCAGGCGGGCGAAGGGGCGGACCGGCAGCGGTCGGGGCGGGTTGAACCACATGCCGCCCAGCCTGCCGCCGGAGGCGGGGCCGGACAAGCCGGGGTTGAGCGGGGCCGGGTGGCATGGCATGGCAGCGGCCCTGGCTTGCGCTACCGGCCCGGATGGCCCACCTGCCAAAGCCGACTTAGCTGGTGCAGTATGCGCCGCCCCATCGCCGGATGCCCCACCGCATGCGTCTCGTTCCGCTCACCCTGCTGCTTCTCCTGCTCGCCGAGGCGCCGGCCCTCGCGCAGTTCGGCCCGCAGGGGCCACCTGCGGTCGGGGTGATGACGGCGGAGAAGAAGCCGGTCACCGAAAGCTCGGGCTTCACCGGCCGCATCGAGGCCGTGAACCGGGTCGAGGTCCGTGCCCGCGTCACCGGCTTCCTCCAGGAACGCGCCTTCACCGAGGGGCAGGAGGTCAAGGCCGGCGACGTGCTCTTCCGCATCGAGAAGCCGCCCTTCGAGGCGGCGGTGCAGCAGGCGCAGGCGAATGTCGCCTCGGCCCAGGCGCAGCTCGAGAATGCCCGCATCGCGCTGGTCCGGGCCAAGGACCTGCGGCAGACGGGGTATGGGCCGCAGGTGACCCTCGACAACGCGCAGGCCCAGGAGCGCACGGCGAACGCCCAGGTCCTCGCCGCCCAGGCCCAATTGCGGAGCGCAGAAATCAACCTGGGATATACGGACATCATCTCGCCGATCGACGGCAAGATCGGCCGCGCCACCTTCACGCCGGGCAATGTCGTCTCGCCGCAGCTCACCGACCCGCTCGCGGTCATCGTCAGCCAGGATCCGATGCGCGTCGTCTTCACCGTCAGCGCCCGGGCCGCGGTCGAGCTGCGCAACCGCTACGAGCCGCGCGGCGGCGTGAGCGCCGTGGTGGTCCGGGTCCGCACCACCGATGGGCGCCTCTATCCGGAGAAGGGGCGGGTCGAGTTCATCGACACCCAGATCGACCGGACGACCGACAGCCTGCTGATCCGTGCCCTGATCCCGAACCCGCGGCGCCAGGAGGTGGCGGCCGGCGGCGCCGGCGACCGCGAGCTGATCGACGGTCAGTTCGTCAATGTCTATGTCGAGGGCGCCGAGCCGGTGCCCGCCATCGTCCTGCCGCGCGCCGCGGTGCTGCAGGACCAGGGCGGCAACTACGTCATGATCGTCGATGCCGAGAAGAAGGCGCAGCGCCGCCCGGTGCGGCTGGGCCAGGAGATCGGCGCCCAGGTGGTGATCGAGGACGGGCTGCAGGGCGGCGAGACGGTTATCGCCGAGGGGCTGCAGCGCGTCCGGCCGGGCCAGGAGGTGAACCCGGCCCCCGCCGGCCAGGCGCCGGGCGGCGGTGGAGCGCCAGGGGGAGCACCAGGGGGCGCACCCGGGGGAGCACCCGGCGGCGCACCTGCGGCCCGGCGGGGCTGAGCCGCGATGATCTCCGGCGTCTTCGTCGACCGGCCGCGGCTGGCGATCGTCATCGCGATCGTCACGACCCTTGCCGGCGCCCTCGCTCTGCTGCGCATCCCGGTCGCGCAGTTCCCGGACATCGTGCCGCCGCAGGTCTCGGTGCAGGCCACCTATCCCGGCGCCTCGGCCGCGGTGGTGGAGGCGACGGTCGGGCAGATCATCGAAAGCGCCGTCAACGGCGTCGAGAACATGATCTACATGCGGTCGAACAGCGCCAATGACGGCACCTACCAGTTGAGCGTCAGCTTCGCCCTCGGCACGAATGCCGACATCAACACCGTCAACGTCAACAACCGCATCCAGGCCAACCTGGCGCGCCTGCCGCAGGAGGTGCAGCGCTCCGGGCTCATCGTGCGCAAGCAGTCCTCCTCGGTGCTGCAATTCGTCGCGCTGACCTCGAGCAACCCGGACCACAACCCGATCTACCTGTCGAACTATGCCACGATCAACATGATCGACACCATGGCGCGGGTCCCGGGCGTCGGCCAGGTGAACCTGTTCGGCAAGCTCGACTACTCCATGCGCATCTGGTTCGAGATCGACCGGCTGACCAACCTGAACCTGACGCCGCAGGACCTGATCACCGCGATCCAGAGCCAGAACATCCAGGCCGCGGTCGGCCGCATCGGCGCCCAGCCGATGCCCGACACCCAGCAGATCCAGATGAACATCCAGACTCTCGGGCGCCTGATTACGCCCGAGCAGTTCGGCAACATCATCCTCCGGGCCAATTCGGACGGCTCGGTGCTACGCATCCGCGACGTCGCGCGGGTCGAGCTCGGCGCGCAGAGCATGGATACCGTCTCGCGCCTCAATGGCCGGCCGGCCGTGACCATGGGCGTCTACCTCTCGCCGGGCGCCAACGCGGTGACGGTCGCCAACGCGATGAACAAGACGCTCGCCCAGCTGGGCACGCGTTTCCCGGAAGGGCTGAAGGCCCAGGTGCTCTACGACAGCACCACCTTCGTGGTCGACACGATCTACGAGGTGATCAAGACGCTGCTCGAGGCCTTCATCCTCGTCGTCATCGTCGTCTACCTCTTCCTCGGCTCGCTGCGGGCGACGCTGATCCCGACCATCGCGGTGCCGGTCAGCCTGATCGGCTCCTTCGCCATCCTGCTGGCCATCGGCTACAGCGCCAACACCATCTCGCTGCTCGGCATGGTGCTGGCGATCGGCATCGTCGTCGACGACGCCATCGTGGTGGTGGAGAATGTCGAGCGGGTGCTGGAGGAGCACCCGGACTGGACGCCGAACCAGGCCGTCAAGCAGGCGATGAACGAGATCACCGCGCCGATCATCGCCATCACCCTGGTGCTGCTCTCGGTCTTCGTCCCCATCGCCTTCATCCCCGGCCTCTCCGGCGTGCTGTTCCGGCAGTTCGCGGTGACCATCTCGGCGGCGATGGTGATCTCGGCCATCAACGCGCTGACCCTCTCGCCGGCGCTCTGCGTGCTGTTCCTCCGCCACACCGGGCCGAAGCGCGGCCCGATCAAGTACGTGCTGCGGGGCATCGACAAGGTGCGGGACGGCTATGCGGCGGTGGTGCGGCGGATCGTGCGCATCTCGGTCGTCTCCCTCGCCATCACGGCCGCCATCGCCTTCAGCATCTTCGCCATCGGCTCGAAGACGCCGCAGGGCTTCCTGCCGCAGGAGGACCAGGGCACCTTCTTCGTGCAGGTCCAGCTGCCGCAGGCCGCCTCCCTCTCCCGCACGCGCGAGGCGGTCGAGCAGGTGGAGGGCATCCTCAAGCAGATCCCGGCGGTGGAGAACGTCCTCTCGATCGTCGGCTTCAGCCTGATCGACCAGGGCGCGCAGTCCAACTCCGCCTTCATGGTGGCGCGGCTGAAGCCCTTCGACCAACGGACCAGCCCGGGCGATTCGGTCTTCGCCTCCATCGGCCGGGTCTTCGGCGCCGGCGCCGCGGTGCGCACGGCCAATGTCGTCGCCTTCAACCTGCCGCCCATCATCGGCCTCGGCACCGGCGGCGGCTTCGAGTACCAGCTGCAGGACCTGCAGGGCCGCGATCCGGCCGAGCTGGGCAGCGCCATGCTGGGCCTGATCGTCGCCGCCAACCAGGACCCGCGGCTGCAGCAGGTCTTCTCCACCTTCTCCGCCACCACGCCCTCGCTCTACCTCGACGTGGACCGGGACAAGGCGCAGGCGCTCGGCGTGCCGATCAGCTCCATCTTCCAGGCGCTGCAGGCCTCGCTCGGCGGCTACTACGTCAACGACCTCAACCTGTTCGGCCGCACCTGGCAGGTGAACATCCAGGCCGAGGCGAAGGACCGCGACGAGGTCTCCGACATCTGGCGCATCCGCGTGCGCAGCAACAGCGGCGACATGGTGCCGCTGCGCGCCCTCGCGGATGTCCGCATCGTGGTCGGGCCGCAGACCATCAGCCGATACAACAACTACCGCGCCGTGCTGATCAACGGCTCGCCGCGCGCCGGCGTCTCCTCGGGCGACGCCCTGGCGGCCATGGAGGAGCTCTCGGCGCGGGTGCTGCCGGCCGGCTACAGCTTCGAATGGACCGGCACCGCCTATCAGGAGAAGCTGGCCGCCGGGCAGACCATCTACGTGGTCGCGCTCGCCGTGCTCTTCGCCTACCTGTTCCTGGTGGCGCTCTACGAGAGCTGGACCATCCCGGTCCCGGTGCTGATGTCCGTCGTCGTCGGCGGCCTCGGCTCCTTCCTGGCGATCGTGATCGCCGGGCTCAGCCTCGACGTCTACGCCCAGATCGGCCTGGTGGTGCTGATCGCGCTGGCGGCGAAGAACGGCATCCTGATCATCGAATTCGCCAAGGAGGCGCGCGAGCGCGGGCTGTCGATCCGCGACGCCGCCATCGAGGGGTCGCGCCTGCGCTTCCGCGCCGTCATGATGACCTCGATCGCTTTCTGCCTCGGCCTGCTGCCGCTGGTGACGGCGACCGGCGCGGCGATGCTCTCCCGCCGGGCCGTCGGCACCCCGGTCTTCGGCGGCATGCTCGCGGCCTCGCTCGTCGGCATCTTCATGATCCCGATGCTCTACGTGACCTTCCAATGGACGCGCGAGAAGGTGAAATCCTGGTTCGGCATCGAGCCGCCCGGCACCTCCGGCGGCGGCCATGGCACCAGCGGCCATGGCGAGGGGCCCCAACCCGGCGGCGGCAAGCGCACGCCCGAGATGGTGAAGTAGCCATGCCCCTGGCCCGGCTCCTCCTGCTCCTCGGCCTGGCGGCGCCCTGGCCGGCGCTGGCGCAGCAGCTCGTGCTGCGCGGCGCCGATGGCCGGGAGGTCACGCTCACCGCCGCCGAGATCGCCGCCATGCCGCATGAGCGCCAGCGGCTGGAGGCGCCCGGCCATGCGGCGGCGGCCTTCGAGGGCGTGCCGCTCGGCGCGCTGCTCGCCCGGCTGGGGGCGCCGCAGGGCCAGGCCCTGCGTGGGCCGGCGCTTGCCCTCGTCGTCGTGGCGCGGGCCCGGGATGGCTATGTCGTCAGCTTCTCCCTGGCCGAGACCGACCCGACGCTGCGGCCGGGCGGCGTGTTCCTCGCCGATCGTCGGGCCGATGGGCCGCTCGGGCCCGAGGAGGGCCCCTTCCGCCTCGTCGTCCCGAGCGAGCAGCGGCCCGCCCGCTCGGCCCGGATGATCGAGCGGATCGAGCTGCGGGACATGCGCGCCACGCCGTGACACCCCTTTTCTTCCGCCCCGGCGGTGGCAGATGATGGGGCGAGCTTGAGATCGGGAGAGGGACGATGGCCAAATTCGGGTTGAGCCAGCCGCTGCGCCGGATCGAGGATCCGCGCCTGCTCAAGGGCGGCGGCCGCTATACGGACGACATCGCGGTGAAGTCGGGTGCGGCGCATGGCGTGGTCCTGCGCAGCCCGCATGCGGCGGCGAGGATCCTCTCGATCGACACCGCACCGGCCCTCGCCGTCCCGGGCGTGCTCGCCGTCATCACCGCGAAGGAGTGGAAGGAGGAGGGGCTCGGCGAGATCCCCTGCGTCATCCCGCTGAAGAACTCGGACGGCACGCCACGGGCCGAGACGCCGCGCGGCGCGCTGGCCGAGGACCGCGTGCGCTATGTCGGCGATCCGGTCGCCTTCATCGTCGCCGAGACGCCGCAGGCGGCGCGCGACGGCGCCGAGGCGGTGCTGGTCGAGTACGACCTGCTGCCCTCCGCGACCGAGCTCGCCACGGCGCATGAGCCGGGCGCGCCGCTGGTCTGGGACGGCGTTGCGAACAACATCGTCTTCGACTGGGATACCGGCGACAAGGCGAAGGCCGAGGCGCTGATGCAGCAGGCCGCGCATGTGACGCGGCTGACGGTGGTGAACAACCGCGTCGTCGTCGCCAGCATGGAGGGCCGCGCCGCCACCGCGGAATACGACGCGGCGAGCGAGAAATTCACCCTCACCTGCGGCACCCAGGGCTCCTGGCTGGTCAAGGGCCTGCTCGCCGCCAATGTCTTCCACGTGCCGGAGGAGAAGATCCGCGTCGTCACCCCCGATGTCGGCGGCGGCTTCGGCATGAAGCTCTACCTCTATGCCGAGTATGCCCTGGTCTGCATGGCGGCGCGGCGCCTGCAGCGGCCGGTGCGCTGGACCGCCGACCGGACCGAGGCCTTCCAGTCCGACACGCATGGCCGCGACAACATCACCCTCGGCGAGCTGGCCCTCGACAAGGAGGGCAGGTTCCTCGCGCTGCGGACGCGGAACTACGCCAATATGGGCGCCTATCTCAACACCTTCGCGCCCATGATCCCGACCATGGCAGGCACCAAGGTGCTGGCCAGCGTCTATAATTTCCAGGCGATCCACGCCCGGGTCATCGGCGTGCTGACCAACACCGTCCCGGTCGATGCCTATCGCGGCGCCGGCCGGCCGGAGAGCAACTACGTGGTGGAGCGGCTGATCGACGCTGCGGCGCGCGAGCTCGGCATCGACCGGGTCGAGATCCGCAAGCGCAACATGGTGACGCAGAGCGCCATGCCCTACACCTCCGCCATGGGCCAGCGCTACGACAGCGGCGAGTTCCCGCGCGTGCTGGATGCGGCGCTCGAGAAGATCGACTGGGCCGGCTTCCAGGGGCGCCGCGCTGCTTCCGAGGCCAAGGGCAAGCGGCGCGGCATCGGCCTCGCCTACTATCTGGAGGCGACCGGCGGCGGCCCGACCGAGCGCGCCGAGGTGCGCTTCGCCGCCGACGGCTTCGCCGAGGTGCTGGTCGGCACGCAATCCACCGGCCAGGGCCACGAGACCGCCTATGCCATGCTGACCTCGCATGAGCTCGGCATCCCGATCGAGAAGATCCGCATCATCCAGGGCGATTCCGACGAGATCCCGACCGGCGGCGGCACCGGCGGCGCCCGCTCCCTCTACTCCGAGGGCCAGGCGATCCTGCTGACCACGGCGACGGTGATCGAGAAGGGCAAGCAGGCTGCCTCCGAGCATCTCGAGGCCGCCGTCGCGGATATCGAGTTCACGCCGGGCCAGGGCCGCTTCGCGGTGGTCGGCACCGACCGCGGCGTCGGCATCCTCGACCTCGCCCGCATCCAGAAGGAGCGGGCGGCGAAGGGCGAGCCGGCGACGCTGCTCGACGCCGCCGAGGTGGCGGACATCCAGTTCCACACCTTCCCCAATGGCTGCCACATCGCCGAGGTGGAGGTGGAGCCGGAGACCGGCCTCATCAGTGTGCAGCGCTACATCGTCGTCGACGATGTCGGGCATGCCATCAACCCGCTGATCGTGCGCGGCCAGGTGCATGGCGGCGTGGCGCAGGGCATCGGCCAGGCGGTGCACGAGCGCACGGCCTATGACCGGGAGAGCGGCCAGCTCCTCTCCGCCTCCTTCATGGACTATGCGCTGCCGCGGGCGGAGGACCTGCCGGATATCGAGGTCGAGCTGATCGAGGTGCCCTGCGAGACCAACCCGCTCGGCGTGAAGGGCGCGGGCGAGGCGGGCGCGGTCGGCTCGCCGCCGGCGCTGATGAATGCGCTGGTCGATGCGCTCGCCACGGTCGGCGTGCAGCATATCGACATGCCGGCGACGCCGGAGGCGGTGTGGAAGGCGATCGCCGGGGCGAAGCTGGCGGCCTGATTTCACCCCCAGGAAGCCGCTGGCGCGGCTCTGCGGGGGCCCCGTGATTCACAGCCTGCCGCGGCGAAGCCGCGGCAGGGCAACGGGCAGCGATAAGATGGGCGGGCCTGGTCCGCCTATCCCTGCCGCGCCAGCAGCGCCCGCGCCAGGCGGTCGAATTCGGCGATGCCGAGCGTCTCCGCCCGCCGCTGCCCCTCGATCCCCGCCGCCGCCAGCAGCCCCTCGGCATCGCCGAGGCTCTTCAGCGCGCCGCGCAGCATCTTGCGCCGCTGGCCGAAGGCAGCCGCGGTCAGCCGCTCCATGCTGCGGAACAGCGCCGGGCCGGGATCCTCGGCATGCGGCACGAAGCCGACCACCGCCGACCAGACCTTGGGCGGCGGGCTGAAGGCGCCGGGCGGCAGGCGCAGCAGCAGGTCGCAGCGGCAGCGCCACTGCGCCAGCACCGCGAGCCGCCCATAGGCCTCCGTGTCCGGGGCGGCGCAGATGCGCTCCGCCACCTCCTGCTGGAACATCAGCGCCATGCCCTCCAGCGCCGCGGCGCCGCGCAGCCAGCCGACGAGCAGCGGCGTCGCCACGTTGTAGGGCAGGTTGGCGATGATCTTCCGGGGCGCCGGCAGCAGGCCCACTAGGTCGATGGCCAGCGCATCGGCCTCGATCACCCGAAGCCGCCCGGGATGGGCCGCCTCCAGCTCCGCCAGCGCGGCGACGGCGCGCCGGTCCAGCTCCACCGCCGTCACCGCCGCGGCGGGCGAGGCGAGCAGCGCCCGGGTCAGGCCGCCCGGCCCCGGCCCCACCTCCAGCACCTGCCGCCCGGCGAGATCACCGGCCAGCGCCGCGATGCGCCGGCACAGAGCCTCGTCGAGCAGGAAATGCTGGCCGAGGGATTTCCGCGCATCCAGCCCGTGCCGGGCGATGGTCTCGCGCAGCGAGGGCAGCGCGCCGCCCGCTGCCGCTCCCTCCGGCAGCGTCAGTGCCGCATCTCGAGCTGCGCCCGACGCCGCAGGTCGCGTTGCAGCTGCCGGGAGAGGTTCTCGATCCGGTCGCGGAGGATCTGCTGCTTCAGCTCCTCCGGCGTCACCTCGGCGAGGTTCCGGGTGTCGCGCGAGCAGACCATCATCACGATCACCCCGTCGGGCGTCAGGATGGGCTGCGAGGCCTTGCCGGGCGTCAGCCCCGCCAGCAGCGCCTTCAAGGGCGGCGGGTTCACCGTCTCCAGCCGGATGAGGCCGGGATCGACCGGCCGGTCGCCGGCGCCGTTGCTGCGCGCCGCCGTCTCCACCGCGTCGCAGCTCCGCGCGCCGGCGGCCAGGCGCTGCGCCTTCTCCACCTGATCGCGCTGCTGCTGCGTCGGGTTGTTCGGGTCGAGCGTGCCGCTGAAGGGGAAGAAGGCCTGGCGCATGCTGATCATGGTCGCCATGTCGCGGCCGGTCTCGCGCTTCTGCCGCAGCGAGATGATCTGGAAGCCGCCGGGCACGCGGATCGGGTTGCTGATGGCGCCGGGCGGCATGCGCTCGAGCACCGAGGCGACCTCGGGGTCCACCTCCTCCTTGCGCACCCAGCCCAGGTCGCCGCCCTGCAGCGCCGTCTGCGCCTGGCTGAACTGCGTCGCGGCGATCGGGAAGGGCGTGCCGCGGCGAAGCTGGCCGATGACATCCTCGACGAAGCGCCGGACCTGCGGCTCGTTCGTCGGATCGTCCACCGGGACGAAGATCTCCGAGGCCAGGTATTCCGGCTGGCCGACCCGCGCCTTGGCGTTGCGCATCGCCTCGTCCACCTCGGACTGGGCGGGCTCGGCATTCGGGCCGAGCTGCTGGCGGATCAGCCGCGCCCAGCCGATCTGGGTGCGGATCTGGTCATACAGCACGCGCGGCGCCACGCCGACCTGGGTGAGCTGCTGGCGCAGCGTCCCGGGGGGCAGGTTGTTGCGCTTCTCCAGCTCGCTGACCGCATCGGCGACATCGGCATCCGTCACCGGGATGCGGCGGCGCCGCACCTCCTGCAGCCGCAGCCGCTCATCGACCAGCAGCCGGGACACCTGCGGCGAGAGCCGGTCGAGCGTCTCGGGCGCGACCGCGATGCCGGCATTGAGGGCGAAGAGCCGGGCGCGGCCGATGACGTCGGCGCGGCTGATCACCTCCCCGTTCACCACCGCGACGATGCGGTTGGCCTGGGCGGCCGCCTGGGATTGCGGCGGCAGCTGCGCTGCAGCGTGCTGCGCAAGGGCCGGGCCCGCCAGCAGCACGGCGAGCGGCAGGGCGAGGAGGGGAAAACGCGGCATGGCCCCGCTCTCTACCCGCCGGCGGGCGGCAGGGCCATACCCTGCGGCACCGGGCCGGGCGCCCCGAACCAGGCGGCGAAGGCGGCGAAGGTCCCGGCCGCCGCCTCCAGCATCGCCGCGCGGCGCTCCGGATCGGCGCCGCAACGCTCAAGCGCATCGCAGCATTCGCGCCACAGCGCGGCATGCCGCGGCCCATGGCCGAGCAGGAAGCGCCGCCCCGCCTCGCCCGGCGGCAGCAATCCGTCCAGGGCCCGCGCGAGGTGCCGCCCCCCCAGCGTCGAGCCCTCGGTCACATAGAGGCAGCCGAGCGCCCGGGCGGCGCTGCCAAGCGGCGGCAGCGCCGCCAGGCCCATCTCGCCCGCATCGACCCCGAGCGCGGCCAGATCGGCCTCGATCAGCCAGGCCCGCTGCCGCTCGGCCAGCCGGATGCCCCAGGGAGCGAGATCCGGCGCCGCGCCCAGGGCTGCCTCGGCGCCGCGATGGAAGCCGAGGAAGCGCCGCAGCAGCGCGGCATAGGCGGCGCGGTCGAGCTGCCCGGCCGCCAGCGCCGCCAGCGCCGGCAGGCCATGCAGCCGCGCATGGATCTCGCCGGTCGCGGCGCGCAGGGCCGCCCGCACCGGGGTTTCGCTCATCGCCGCCCGAACAGCGATTCGAGCTCCGCCGGGCCGAGGCGGAGGAAGGTCGGACGGCCATGGCTGCAGGTGGCGGCGCGCGGCGTCGCCTCCATCTGCCGCAGCAGCGCCGCCATCTCGTCGGGCGTGAGGCGCCGCCCGGCGCGCACCGAGCCATGGCAGGCCAGCCGGGCGATGGCCGCATCCAGCCGCCGCTCCAGAGCCAGCGCCTCGCCGCTCTCGGCCAGCTCCTCGGCCAGGTCGCGCAGCAGCGGCGCCGGATCGGCGGCGCCGAGCAGCGCCGGCAGGGCGCGCACCAGCACCGCGCCGGGGCCGAAGCCCTCCACCTCCAGGCCGAGCCGCGCCAGCCCCTCGGCGAAGCCGAGCAGCCGCGCCGCATCCGCCGGCGGCAGGTCGACCACCGCCGGCAGCAGCAGCGGCTGCGCCCGCACGCCACCCTCGACGAGCTGCGCCCGCAGCGCCTCATGCGTCAGCCGCTCATGCGCCGCATGCTGGTCGACCAGCACCAGCGCGCCATCCGGCGCCTCGGCCAGGATGTAGGTCTCCAGCAGCTGCGCCAGCGGCCGGCCGAGCGGGTGGTCCGCCGCGACGGCCGGGGCCGGGGCAACGGCCGGGCGCGGCGGGGCGAAGCCGAGCGGCAGGACGGTGGGCGGCGAGGCGGCGGGTGGCGGCGGCGCGAGGCCGAGCTGCGCCTCGTCGAAGCCGCGGCCTGGCGCGGCGGGCAGCGGCGCCGGGCCGCGCGGCCGCCAGCCATTCCAGCCGCCGGCGGCGGGCCGGTACTGGGTGAGCGCCGGCGCCGCACCCCCCGCCCCGACGCCGAGCGCCCGCCGCAGCGCCGCGATCAGCATCCCCCGCACCGCCGCCTCCTCGCGGAAGCGCAGCTCGGTCTTCATCGGGTGGACGTTCACATCCACCGCCTCGGGCGGCAGGTCGAGGAAGAGGGCGGCGACCGGATGCCGGCCGGCGGCGATCAGGTCGCGATAGGCGACGCGGAGCGCGGTGCGCAGCAGCGGGTCGCGCACCGGCCGGCGGTTCACCACCAGATGCTGCTCCGTGCCGGTGGCGCGGGTATAGGCCGGCTGGGCGACGAGGCCGGCCAGCGTCAGGCCGCCGCCCTCGGCCGCGACCGGCAGGGCGGCGCCGGCGAAATCCTCGCCGAGCAGGGCATGGAGGCGCGCCTCGCGCTCCTGCGGCGGCAGGGCCAGCGCCTCCCGCCCCTCGCTGGTGACGCGGAAGCCCACCTCCGGCCAGGCCAGGGCCAGGCGCCGCGCCACCTCGATGCAGGCCTCGGCCTCGCTGCGCGGGCTCTTCAGGAATTTCCGCCGCGCCGGCACCGCCTGGAACAGGTCGCGCATCTCGACCCGCGTGCCCGGCGCGCCGGCGGCGGGCAGGACGGGCCCCTTGCGGCCGGCCTCGACGGTGAGCGCATGCGCATCGCCCGCCGCCGGCCGGCTGGTGATGGCGAGCCGCGCCACGGCGCCGATGGAGGGCAGCGCCTCGCCGCGGAAGCCGAGGGTGGCGATGCGGAACAGCATCGCCTCCTCGGGCAGCTTGGAGGTGGCATGCCGCTCGACCGCGAGGGCGAGATCCTCCGGTCCCATGCCGGCGCCATCGTCCTCGACCAGGATGCGCTCGATGCCGCCGCCTTCCAGGGTGACGGCGATGCGGCGGGCACCGGCATCGAGGGCGTTCTCCACCAGCTCCTTCACCACCGCGGCCGGCCGCTCCACCACCTCGCCGGCGGCGATGCGGTTGGCGGTGGTCTCGGAGAGGAGGCGAATGGCCTGCGACATGCGACTCGGCGCAGCCTAGCACGACCAGCCCAGCCTGCCTCCCGCCGGGCGCTGCCACGCCCCTCGCACCAGCCGCCCGTTGCCCTGCCGTGGCTTGGCCACGGCAGGCCGTGACGCGCCTTGGGCCAGAAGCGACTCCCCGGGGCCCCCGCGAAGCCGCGCAGCGGCTTCGCGGGGAATTATCGAAGCGCCCGCAGCAGCCCCTCGGTCGAGCCGTCATGCGCCCCGGGCGTCGCCGCTCCCGCCTCCAGCTCCGGCAGCAGCACCCCGGCGAGCTGCTTGCCCAGCTCGACGCCCCACTGGTCGAAGGCGTTGATGTGCCAGAGCGCGCCCAGGCAGAAGACCTTGTGCTCGTAGAGGGCGATGAGCTGGCCGAGGGTGAAGGCGTCGAGATGCGGCAGCACCAGCGTCGCGCTCGGCCGGTCGCCGGGGAAGACCCGGTGCGGCAGCAGCCGGGCGATCTCCTCCGGCGCCGTCCCGGCCGCCGCCATCTCCTGCTCCACCTGCGCCGCCGACTTGCCGCGCATCAGCGCCTCGGCCTGGGCCAGGCCATTGGCCAGCAGCTTGCGGTGGCTGTCGGCATGGGGGTGGTCGGGCCGGGCGATCAGGATGATGTCGCAGGGCACCGGCAGGGTGCCCTGGTGGATGAGCTGCATGAAGCTGTGCTGGGCATTGGTGCCGGGCTCGCCGAAGACCACCGCCCCGGTCTGCCGCCCGACCGGCGCCCCCTCCAGCGTCACCCGCTTGCCGAGACTCTCCATCTCGAGCTGCTGCAGATGCGCCGGCAGCCGCGCCAGCCGCTCGTCATAGGGCAGCACGGCGCGGGTCGGGTAGCCGAGCCCGTCCACATGCCAGAGCTCGGCGAGCGCCAGCAGCACCGGCAGGTTCTCCGCCAGCGGGGCGGCGAGGAAATGCTCGTCCATCGCCCGGGCGCCGGCGAGCAGCCGGGCGAAGCCCTCCCAGCCGAGCGCCAGGGCGACCGAGAGGCCGATCGCCGACCAGAGCGAGAAGCGGCCGCCCACCCAGTCGCGGAAGGGGAAGACCCGGTCGGGGGCGATGCCGAAGCCGGCGGTCGCCTTCAGGTTGGTCGAGAGCGCGGCGAAATGCTGGTTCGCCCCCGCCTCCCCCAGCGCGCCGCGCAGCCAGTCCCGCACCAGCGCGGCGTTGGTCATGGTCTCCTGCGTCGTGAAGGTCTTGGAGGCGACGAGGACGAGGGTGCGGGCCGGGTCGAGCTGCGGCCGCATCGCCTCCCAGGCATGCGCATCGACATTGGCGAGGTAATGCGCCCGGAGCGGCGCCGCCGGGGTCCAGAGGGCACGGGTCACCATGGCCGGGCCGAGATCGGAGCCGCCGATGCCGATATTGACCACATCGGTGAAGCGCTCGCCGGTGGCGCCCCGCAGCGTCCCGTCATGCACCGCGGCGCAGAAGGCCTGCATGCGGCCGAGCACCGCCTCGACCTCGGCCGCCACATCCTCGCCCTCGGCGCGGAAGCCGGCGCTGCGCGGCGCCCGCAGCGCCATGTGCAGCACGGCCCGGCGCTCGGTGGTGTTGATCGCCGCGCCGCCCGCCATGGCGTCGCGCCGCGCGGCGAGGCCGACCGCCTCGGCCAGCGCCAGCAGCGCCGCCAGCACCTCCTCGGTGAGGGAGGTCTTGGAGAGGTCGAGCAGCAGCCCGTCGGCCCGGCGGGAGAAGCGGTCGAAGCGGCCCGGATCGGCGGCGAAGAGCGCCCTGATGGCATGCGGCGCGCTGCCATCCGGGCGCGGCCGCCGCGCCAGATCCCCGATCGCCGCCCAGGCTGCCTGCACCCGATCTGCCTGCACCCGATCGCTCGCCGTCATGTCGTGAACCCCCATGCTCACCCGCATAGAGAGCAGATCGCGGCCGGGCATGCACGCCCCGGCCTGCGTTCCGCCGGGGCCTTCGGGTGCGGGGATGATCGGAGCTGGACCCTGTCCCGCCGCGGCTGGCTGTGACGCCCCCGGGGCGGTGGAGCCGCCGCAAAGCCCCGCGGCGGAGTTGGGGGCGTTCCTAGAGCAGATCCCGATCAGGTGGACTCACCTGATCGGGTGAAGATGCTCTGAAAACAGGAGCCTAGGGCGCTTCCCGTGAACCAGTGTTTACGGGAAGCGCCCTAGAGCCCGACCGGCTGCCCCGCCACCACCACCGAGAGCGCCTGCGGCTGCAGCACCCGGGCCGCGACCTGGGCGAGGCGCGGGGTCGGGATGGCCCGCAGCCGCTCCGCCCGGCCGGCCAGCCAGTCCAGCGGCCGGCCGTTCTGCCGCAGGGTCAGCAGCGATTCCGCAACGCGGCGGCTGTCGCTGAACTGCAGCGGCAGGGAGCCGGTGAGGTAGGCGACGGCATCCTCGCGCTCGGCCTCGGTCGGGCCCTCCGCCGCCATGCGGGCCCATTCCTCGCGGGTGACGGCGAGGGTCTCGGCGACGCGGGCATTCTCGGTGGCGACCGAGCCGACGATGGTGCCGCGGCGGAACATCACGTCGAGCCCGGCGCCGATGCCATAGGCGAGCCCCCGCTGCTCGCGCACCGAATGCATGAGGCGGGAGGCGAAGCCGCCGCCGGCCAGGATGCGCAGCACCACCTGCAGCGCCTCCCAGTCCGGATCCTCGGCTGGCAGCCCCTCCTGGCCGAAGACCACGGCGGATTGCGGCGAGACGACCGGCAGCACCGCCTGGCCGAAGGCGTGGAAGGGCGGCAGCGGGGCGACCGCCGGCGGCGCGCCCGCGGGCAGGCCGGCGAAGAGCCGGGCGATGACGCCCTTCAGCGCCTCCGGCGTGATCGCCCCGGCGGCGCAGACCAGCAGCCCCTCGCGCCGCAACTGGCGGGAGAGCGCGGCGCGGATCGCCTCCGCCGGCACCGCGGCCAGGCTCTCGGCGGTGCCACCCGAGGGGCGCCCGGCCGGATGGCCGGGAAAGGCACGCGCCCAGAAGCCGCGCCCGGCCTGGCCACGCGGCGTCTCCAGGCTGCGGCGGGCGGCGGCGGCGGCGCGGGCCCGCACCCGCTCCACCGCATCGGCATCCAGCCGGGGCTCGGCCATGGCCAGGCGGCCGAGGCGAACCGCCTCCGGCAGGGCATCGGCCAGGGCGCGGAAGCTGCCCTCGAAATTGTCCCGCTCCACCCCGAAATTCAGGCTGATCGCCTCGTCGCGCAGGGCGTCGCCGAACTCGACCGCGCGCAGCGCGCCGGCCCCCTCGGTCAGCAGCGCCGCGGCCATGGCGACCGTGCCCTCCTGCCCCTCCGGATCGAGCGCGGCGCCACCGCGCCAGGACCAGGAGAGGGCCACCACCGGCACGGCATGGTCCTCGACCAGCCAGGCGGAGACCCCCTCGGCCTCGACCGTCTGGATCGGCAGCGAGAAGGCAGCCGGCGCCTCCGGCCGCGGCAGCGGGGCGTCGCGTCCCGGCGCCGTGGCGCCGCCCTCGGCCGCGAGCACGCGCCCCGGCCAGCGGGCCCCGAGGGGCGACCTCATATCCGCCGCTCCGGCGCGGCCACGCCCTCGGGCAGCAGCCAGCCCGTCGTCGCCGGCGCCTGGCCGAGCACGGCCCGCGCCGCCTCGGTCACCTGCGCCAGGGTCACGGCGCGCAGATGCCGCGGCCAGAACTCCACCACCTCGAGCGGCAGGCCGGAGGCCAGCGTCGAGCCCAGCATGCGCGGCGCGGCGCCGATGCCATCGAGGGCGAGCAGGGCCCCGGCGGTGAGCTGGCGCTGGGCGCGGGTGAGCTCGGCCTCGGTCGGCCCCTCCTGCAGCAGCCGCGCCACCACCGCGTCGATCGCCGCCTCGACCTTCTCCGGCGTCACGCCCGGCTGCGGCAGGGCGGAGAGCAGGAAGGCGGTGACGCCGACGGAATCGCTGTCATAGGAGGCGCTGGCGCCGACGCAGAGCGAGGTCTCGACCAGGGCCTGATGCAGCCGGCTGCCCGGGCCGCCGCCGAGCAGATGCGCCAGCACCTCCAGCGCCCAGGCCTGGTCCCGGTCGCCCCAGGTCAGGCTCGGCGCCATGGCGGCGCGCAGGAAGCTCGCCTCCCGCACCCCCGGATCATGGCGGATGAGGCGCGGCTCGGCCGCGGTGGCGGCCGGCGCGGCGCGGTCGCGCGGGGTGACGGCGCGGCTCGGGACGCCGCCATAGTATTCCTCGGCCAGGGCCCGCACCCGCTCCGGCCGGGCATCGCCGGTGACGACCAGCACGGCATTCCCCGGCGCGTAGCGGCGGCCGTAGAAATCGAGCAGGTCGTCGCGGCTGATGGCGCGGATCTCGTCCTCCCAGCCGATGATCGGCCGGCCCCGCCAGTGCTGCCGGCCCCAGAGGGCGGCCTCGAATTCCTCCCAGAACCGGGCGCGCGGGTTGCTGTCGGTGCGCTGGCGCCGCTCCTCCAGCACCACGGCGCGCTCCGGCTCCACCGTCTCGGGCGGGATCAGCGGCCCGGCGAAGCGGTCCGCCTCCATGCGCATGACCAGCGGCAGGCGCGAGGCCTCGACGGTCTGGTGATAGGCGGTGACGTCGCGCGAGGTGAAGGCGTTGTCCTGCCCGCCCTCCCGCGCCACCACCAGGGAGAGCTGGCCGGGCGGCACGTTGCGGCTGCCCTTGAACATCATGTGCTCGAGGAAATGCGCGGTGCCGCTGCGCCCGGCCGGGTCCTCGCCGGCGCCCGCGGCGTAGAAGAGGTAGTGGCTGACCACCGGCACGCGGCGGCTCTCGGCATGCACCACGCGCAGCCCGTTCGGCAGGGTCCAGGTCGTCGCCCCGAAGAGCGGCCGGTCGCCGGCGAGCTTGGCCCGGTCTTCCGGCGCCGGCTGCACCGGCGGGGCGGCGAGCCCCGCCCCGGCGGGAAGGCTGAGGGCCACCGGCAGGGCGGCGGCCGAGGCGATGGTGCTGCGGCGGGTCACGGGCGACATGCCCCAGCATGTGGGAAGAACCCCGCCGGGCGCAAACCCGCCATGCGGCCCACCCCGCCGGCGCTCAGAAGATGCTCTCGAACAGCCGGGTGACCGGGTTGCCGCTGGTGGCGCGCTGGATGATGGGCGTCTCGCCCTCCGTCGCCTCGCGCCCGAGGGCGGCATTCTCCCGCAGCCGCTGGGATTCGCGGCGGGCATCGAGGGCGGTGCCCGGCGGCTCCGGCGCCTTCCAGAAGATCAGCCGGTCCACCAGGCCGCGATCCGGCTGGTCGAGCTTCAGGCTTTCCTCATCGACGCGGCGGCGGATGTCCTGCCCGACCGGCCGGCCGGCCTGGGAGAGCAGCGCCGATTCGCCCGAGCTCGGCGCCGCGGCGCCGGTGCTGGGGGCGAGGACGGCGCCGGGGGCGAGGGCGGTCTCCGCGGCGAGGCGGGGCGAGAGCTCCTGCGGCCGCGTCGCGCCGGGGCGGGGCACCGGCAGCTCGCCGAGCGAGGGCGGCATGGACAGGGGCGCGCGGGTCGTCACCTGGAACTCGTCCGGCGCGTCGCGGGTGAAACCGAAGGTGCGGGCCGTATCCCCGCCGCAGCCCGGCAGCAGGCCGAGCGCGACCAGCGCGGGAAGGACGGGCAGGAGACGGGGACGACGCGGGCTCATGGCGCCTGCTGTGTAGACCAGAACGTCGCGGGCAGGAACGGGCATCGCGCGCTTTCGCCGGCCGGGCCGGGACGGCGCCGGCAGAGGGGCCAGCAGGGGGGGCCGGCCAGGGAAGGATGGGCGGCCTCGAGGCGGCGCGCCGGGCGGGGCCGCGGCGGGGCCCGCCTGATGCCTCCGAGGCGTCGCCTCGGAGGCCGCGGCGACACCGCCGGGCCGGCGGGCAGCCGGGATTCCCGCGGCACCGCCTCGCGGCGCCGCGGGACGGCGGATCTCAGGCCCAGTCGTCGTTCGTGGCGAGGGCCTTGTAGGCGTCGTAGACGGCCTTGTGCTCGCCATTCGGCCCGACCACGCCGAACCAGTTCTCGCTGTCACCGGTGTTACCGCCGCGATCCTGGTAGGAATAGTACATGATGGGCCCGACCCAGGACTCATGGTGCGCCAGGTCGACCGCCTCGCGCAGCGCCTGCGCCTGCTGGTCCTGGGAGACCGAGTTGTAGCCGCGCGTCGGCGAGCCGAACTCGGTGATCCAGACCTGGGTGTCGGCATCGCCGTTCCGGACCATGGTGTCGCGGATGCCGTCTTCCATGATCTGCCAGCCGTTCCAGGAATTGGAGCTGCTCGGCATCTCCGGCCAAGTATAGGCGTGGTAGCCGACCGCATCCATGGAGTCCGCGGCGCCCTGGGCATACATGCCCTTGAGGAAATCGACCGCGCCGATATGGCCCCAGCCGGTCTCGGGGGCCGGCGACAGGCCGCCGGAGATGACCGTGTCGCCCGAGCTGACGCTCTTGATGGCCGAATAGGCGGCCTTCTGCAGGCTCATATACTCGCTGACGCCCATCTTCAGGTTGGGCTCATTGCCGAGCTCCCAGTAATTCACCGAATCACCGAAATGCTCGGCCGCCGCCTTGGCGAATTTCGCGTAGCCGTCGGCGTCGATGCCGCCCCAGCGCGGCGTCAAGGAAAGCTCGGCCACCACCTTCAGGCCGTGTTCCTTGGCCGCCGACACCATCCGATCCAGCTCGGACCAATCATAGCCGCCATTGCGGTTCGGCTGGATCGTATCCCACCAGAAGTTGGTGCGGATCCAATCGGCCCCGAGGTTCTGATAATCGGACATCTCGGCGTTCATTGCCGAGGTCCCCGGATTCACCAGCTCGCCGAGCGGCGTGGAAAAGCCCAGCTGACCAGACGGTACCGCCATGAATTGATCCCCTCGTTACTTGAAATGCCCACTAATACCTGGCGGTTGCAAATCGGCCGCAGACCGACGCACGCGCGGGCAGATTGCCGCAGGTGCAGGCCGCCAGGCCCCGCCGGAGACCGGCAGGCGTGGTTCGGTTGGCCGGCGGCCCCTTGTCGCTCAGCGACTTCGGGCCCGCACGGAGGACTGGACGAGGCAGCTCGCCCGGACGGGCAAGCAGCTGGCCTGCGGCGCCGATGGACGGCTGACGCTGGCGCTTGCAGTGATGCCGGCTCGAACATTCAATGTCAATGCATGAAATTGCTCAAGAGCAGTATTTATTGATACAGACGCTTCCGATTCCGATACCCGGCAGTGTTTATGTTTTTGACATTTATTCTTGTCGTTTTGCATTGCACAGAAGTACGGAACCGACAATTTTGCTATATCGCAACATCAGGCGCCGCCAAAGGGGCCGCGCGCGGGAACATGCCGCCCGGATGATCGCCGCATCTCAGGATGACGCCGGCTGCACCGCCGCTGCGGAGTGCCTTGAAGCCCCGAGGGTCCCCGGTCCTGCCGGGGCCCGGGTGGCCCGCCCGCGGGCGGGGCCGGGGCCAGGCCCCGTCCACCGGCCCGTGGGCCGGAGGAGGGGCAACAGGCCATGGACGGGGGCGTCGCCGCCCCCGCCCGGATCAGCCGCCGCGCGCCTGCTTCACCGCCGCCTTCGCGGCATTGACCATCAGCCCGACCTCGTTGCTGATCGTGACCAGCTTGAAGCCCATCTGGATCATGCGGTTGGCATAGGCCGCGCTGCCATTGTGCAGGCCGGCAGCGATGCCGCGCTTGCTGGTCTCGGTCAGCAGCTTCTCGTAGATCTTGAGGATGAAGGGATCCTCGACGTCGAGCTTCGGCTCGAGCCCGTAGGAGAAGCTGAGGTCCGAGGGGCCGACATAGATGCCGTCGATCCCCGGCACGTCGAGGATCGCCTCGATGTTCTCGATGGCCTGCTTGGTCTCGATCATCGGGATGACGAGGATGTTGTCGTTGGCGGTCTTCTGGTAGCCGCCCGCCTCGCCGTAGACGCCGGCGCGGATCGGGCCGTTGCTGCGCGTTCCCTGCGGCGGGTACTTGCTGTACTGCACGAGGTTGGCCGCCTCCTGCGGCGTGTTCACCATCGGGCAGATCACGCCATAGGCGCCGGCATCGAGCACCTTGCCGATGATGCCCGGCTCGTTCCAGGGCACGCGGACCATCGGGGTCACCGGCGCGCGCGCCATCCCCTGGAAGCAGGCGACGCAGGAGAGGTAGTCCTGAACGCCGTGCTGCATGTCGACCGTCACGCTGTCCCAGCCGGCCTGGGCGTACATCTCCGCGCTGAAGGCGTTGGGGATGGCGAGCCATCCGTTCACCACGGCCTTGCCGGCCTTCCACGCTTCCTTCACCTGGTTCGCCATCGCGTTCCTCTCCTCTGCGCCACGCCATCCTGCCGCTGGGCCGCCGCCTGTCCCATCGGGGCGCCGGCCGGCACGGGATGGCCGGAGGCTAGACCAGATCGTCCGGAGCCGAAACCTGCGGTGGCGGACCGGGCGCGCTGCCTGCCCTGCGACTGTCACCCGCCGGCAAGCCGGCCGTCATGCGGCGATGATCCATCTCTGGCAGCCTTGGACCGGCCTGCGGGAGACGGTGATGCACCTTCGGACCCTGGTGATCGAGCGCGACGACCCGGCCGAGCCCGGGCTGCTGCTGCGCCGCTACGCGCGCATCGGCGTCTGCTGGGAGCCGACGATCGGCAATTGGGCCTGGATGCGGTTCAACGCCGCCGGCCAGCAGGTGGGCGCCGTGACCGGCCCCTTCCCCGCCAGCGAAGCCGCCTTCGAGGATGCCCAGGCGCGGCTTGGCGGCGAATGGGAGGCGGAGGCGGTGCCCATAGAGGAATGATCCCGCGGCCCGTCCGGGCAGCGCTCAGGTCAGCCCCAGCTCGATCGCCATGCGCATGAGGTCGGAGGTCCGGGTGACGCCGAGCTTCGCCTTGATCTGGGTGCAGGTGTTGGCCACGGTCTTGTAGCTGACGGCCAGCACGGTGGCGATCTCGGCCAGGGACTGCCCCTCCCCGAGCAGGCGAAGGATCTCGAGATCGCGGCCGGTGAGCTGCTCCACGGGGTCATCGGTGGTCGCCGCCCGCAGGGCGAGTTCCTGGGCGATCTCCCGCTCGATGTAGCGGCCGCCCTCGCCGACGCGCCGCACCGCCTCGATCACCTCCTCCGGCGCCGCCCGCTTGCTGAGATAGCCCGCCGCGCCGGCCCGCAGCGCGCGCGCCGCGTGGAAGGCCTCGGCATGCATGCTGAAGACGATGATCTTCAGGCTCGGCTGCTCGAGCAGCAGGCGCCGCAGCAATTCGAGGCCGCCGAGCTCCGGCAGGCCGAGATCGAGCACGACGATCTCCGGCTGCGCCGAGCGCAGCATGGCGAGCGCCTCCCGGCCGGTGCCCGCCTCGCTGACCTCGATGCCGTGGAAGCCGCCCAGCAGGCGGCGCAGCCCGGCCCGGATGACCGCATGGTCATCGACGAGGAGCAGCTTCATGCCGCGGCCGGAGGCCGCAGCGCCTCCGCCCGTTCCGATCGCGGCAGCCGCGCCGTGACCTGCAGGCCGCGGCCAGCCGGGCCGGTCACCACCTGCAGGCCGCCGCCGCGCGCCGCGAGGCGATCGCGCAGACCGGCGAGGCCGAAGCCGGGCACCGCGGTCGCGCTCAGCCCGACGCCGTCATCCGAGATGCAGGTGATCACCTGCTCCTCCGGTCCGGTCCGGATCGATATCTCCACCTGGCCCGGCTGGCCGTGGCGGACCGCATTGGTCACGGATTCCTGCACGACGCGGTACACCACCTCCTTTGCCGCCTCCTCCATGCCGTCCTCCTCGACCTCGACATCGAGGGTGAAGGTGATGCCCGGCCGCCGCGCCTGCCAGAAGGCGACCAGGTTGCGCAGCGCCGGCGCCAGGCCGATCTCGACCGGGCTGGCCGGCCGCAGCCGGCCCAGCATCGACCGGACATGGCCCTGCATGTGGCTGACCGATCGGCGGATCGCCGCCGCGCTGTCCGGGATCTCGGCATGGTTCCCGACCTGCGCCGCCGCCTCGATCGCCGCCGCGTCGACCGCGACGCAGAACAGGAAGGGCCCGATCTCGTCGTGCAGGTCGCGGGCGAGCTCGGCGCGCTCCTCCTCCTGCACGGCGACGAGTTGCTCGTGCAACCGGCGATTATGCCGTTCGGCGCGCCCGAGCCGCTCCATCATGGCGTTGAAGCCCTCCGTCAGCCGGACCAGCTCCGGCGAGCCGGCCGGCTTGAGGCGGACCGCGAATCCCTCCGATCCCACCGCGGCCAGCGCCGCCGACAGATCCTCGAGCGGCCGCAGGGCGCGGCTGACGACGAAGCCGACCAGCGCGGCGCTGAGCGCGCAGAACAGGGCGAGCGCCGCCAGCCCGTCCCGCAACTGTCCCCAGACCTCGGCCACCTCGTTCCGCGGATCGGCCTCGAGAAGCATGCGCCCGGACCTGTCGCCGAATTCGAGCGGCACCTCCACCGGCGGCAGCGACGGCGCCACCAGCGCCACCAGCCATCCCGGCGCCGGCTGCCGCGGCTCGAGCGGCACCGAGGCGACTCGCATCTGCCCCGCCTCGTCGACCAGTCGGGCCCGCAGATGCCGGTTGCCGTCGAAGAGATGCACCTGCCGGTCGGGACCCGGGGCCGCGGCCGCCGGGGCGCGGCGGTCCGCCTCGCCGTTGCGCACGGCCTTCTCGCCATTGGCCAGCGCCGCCTGCATCTCGGTGCGCACGGATTTCGTCGCGGTCCAGCCCGCCGAGAGCCCGCCCACGGCGAGGCTGACCAGCAGCACGACGAGGATGGAAGTGATCAGGCGGACGCGCAGCGACATGGACGAGACTCTCCCGCGCCCATCCTAAGCGGATCGGCGCCGCCTTGGCATCGCGCTCCGTCGCGGCGCGCGGCTGGAATCCGCCGAGGCACCGGCCGGCCGCGCGCACCAGGCGATGCCGCGGGACCGGGGTGGCCGGAGATCGGGAAGAATTCCCCGCGAAATCGGGAAATCGATCCATGGGGGCATCTTCCGGCTACCCCGTATGATCCTCATCGGGGGAAAGGACACTGCCATGAAGAGGCGGCCAGCATCGCCCTGCGTCGGAATCGTCCATACCGTCACACCAGCGGGCCGCGTCGCGGGGCGCCGCATCCAGCGGTCGCCGGCGGCGCGTCGGCAGCGGCGATGACCGCGGCGCTGCTGTTCGGCATCGGCTCGCCCCTGGTGGTCGATGTCGAGGAGAGCCTGCACCGGGCCGGGCTGCGCGTGGCGGCCGGCATCCACAATTGCGGCGGGCGGCACTGGCTGCCCGAGGGCATCGCGGTGCTCGCGCCGGAGGCGTTGTCCGGCGCGCTGCTCGACCTGCCCTATCTCGTGCCGCTCTTCACGCCGCGGCACCGGCGCCTGGCGGCGCGGCAGGCCGCGAGCCTCGGCCTGCGTCACCCGCTCTCGCTCATCGACCCGAGCATCGCCGCGCCGCGCCGCCTCGAAATCGGGCCCGGCTGCTACCTGAATGCCGGGATCAGCCTCGGCAGCAACAGCACGCTCGGTGCCTTCGTGCTGGTCAACCGCGGCGCCAGCATCGGGCACCATGCCAGGCTCGGCGCCTTCGTCTCCATCGGGCCGGGCGCGGTGCTGGCCGGCGGGGTGACGATCGGCGAGGGCAGCATGGTCTGCGCCGGCGCCACCATCCTGCCCGGCGTCACCATCGGGGAGGATGCAGTGGTCGCCGCCGGCGCCGTGGTGACGCGCGACCTGCCGGACGGCCACCTCGCCGCCGGCAACCCGGCGCGCCACATCCGCCACGACAACGGGCTGAAGGCGGGCTGAGGCGGCATGGGCAGGCCCGTCGTCCATCTCTACACCATCTGCTGGGACGAGGCCGACATGCTCGGCTTCTTCTTCCGGCACTACGATCCCTGGGTCGACTGCTTCGTCGTCTACGACGACGGCTCGGCCGATGGCTCGCTCGAGATCCTGCGCGCCCATCCCAGGGTCGAGCTGCGCCGCTTCGAGCGCCGCGTCGCGGAGTCCTTCGTGCTCTCGCACCAGGCCATGCAGGACGAGGCCTGGAAGGAGAGCCGCGGCCAGGCCGACTGGGTGGTCATCACCGCGATCGACGAGCATCTGCACCTGCGCGGACGCGGGATGGCCGACTACCTGGCCGAGCAGGGGCGCCGCGGCACCACGCTGATCCCGGCGCTCGGTTTCGACATGCATGCCGCCGCCATGCCGGACGACCATGGCTTGCTGGTCGAGCGGGTCACGCGGGGCCGGCCGCGCCCGGCCTTCAACAAGCTCAGCCTCTTCGATCCGAACGCCATCCGGGAAACCGGCTTCGGCCCAGGGCGACATGCCGCCAGGCCGCTCGGGCATCTGCGCCTGCCCGAGCGGGACGAGGTGATGCTCTGGCACTACAAGCATCTCGGCTTCGAGCGGAATGCGGATCGCGAGGCGAGCCAGGCGGTGCGGCTCGGCACGCTCGACCGGCAACGCGGCTACGGCCAGCACTATCTCCAGGGGCGGGCGGCGCTGCGGCAGTTCTGGGACGTGATGGAGAGCGAGGGCCGCGACCTGGCCGCGATGGATTTCGATCCGGCGCGGGCGGCGGCGCAGCCGCTGTGGTGGCGCGCCCCCGGCTTCGCCCCTGCTCCCGCCCCTGCTCCCGCCCCTGCTCCCGCCGCCGCGCCGACCGTCTCGGTGCTGGTCAAGTGCTACAACCACGCGCCCTATGTCGGGCAGACCATCAAGAGCCTGCTGGCGCAATCCTTCCAGGATTTCGAGATCGTCGTCACCGATGACGGCTCGACCGACGGCACCGCCGAGGTGGTGCGGGGTTTCGACGATCCGCGCATCCGGCTGGCAAGGCTGCCGACCAACCAGGGCATCTCGGCGGCGATGAACGCGACCATCGCGCGCGCCCGCGGCCGCTACCTTGCCATCCTGAACTCGGATGACTGGGCGCTGCCCGAGCGGCTGCAACGGCAGGTCGATTTCCTCGACTCGCATCTCGAGGTCTCGCTGGTCTTCGGCCTGCCCCGGCCGGTGGACGATGCCGGCCGGCCCGCCGCGGCCTATAACGACTTCGACGCCGCCTTCGCCCTGCCGGACTTCTCGCGCCGCTCCTGGCTGCGGCGCTTCTTCTATCGGGGCAATTGCCTTTGCGCCCCGACCGCCATGATCCGGCGGGAGGCCTATGACGCGGCCGGCGCCTATGATGTCCGGCTGACCAACCTCCAGGATCTCGACATGTGGATCCGGATGCTGCTCGCCGGCCACCGGATCCATGTGCTGGCGGAGGCGGTGACGGCCTTCCGCATCCGCGGCCAGGCGGCGAATGCCAGCGCGCCCCGCGCCGACAGCCTGTTGCGCACCCGCTTCGAGACCTCGCGCATCCTGCGGCATTTCACCACGCTGCCGCCCGCGGTCTTCGAGGAGGTCTTCGGCGGCGAGGCGGTGGAGCAGGCGGAGCCGGAGGCGCCGGTGCCGCTGCGCATCGCCGAGCTGGCGCGGCGGCACCCGGCCATCGAGTACCAGCATTTCGCGGTCGAGACCTATTTCGAGCATGCGCGGGACCCGGCGCAGATCGCGCGGCTGCGGGTCCTGGCCGGCGAGTTGGATGCCTTCGGCAGCGCCGCGCTCGGCGAGCGCGATTCGCATCTGGCCCGCATCGCCGGCGAGTTGCGCAACGCCCAGGGCTGCATCGCCGAGCTGGAGCAGGCGCAGGCCGAGATCGCCGCCGCCGCCGCGGCCTATCGCAGCACCGCGGAGGCCTTGCGCCGCGGCCTGGACGAGCGGGAGGCCGAGATGGCGGCGATGACGGCAAGGCTCGCCGAACGGGATCGGGAGCTGGGGGCGATGGCGGCGGGGCTCGCCGCACGGACCCAGGGCCTGGCGGCGGCGCAGGCGGCGCTCGCGGCGCAGGAGCATCGCCAGGCAGCGACCGAGGTGGCGCTCGCCGCCGCGCAGGAGGCCGTGTCGCAGATCCGGCAGAGCACCTGCTGGCGGGTGACGGCGCCGCTGCGCGTCGCGGGCCGCGCGCTGCCTCCGCCGCTCCGCCGGGCCTTGCGGCGCGTGCTTGGCGCGATGCGGCGGCAGGGCATCCCGCGGCTGGGCGTCTCGCCACCGGCCGCCGGCACGGGTCGCCTCGATACCGCCCGGCCATGAGGCCGGCCGGCGGCACAGCCACTGCCCACGGCCGGCCCAGCGCCGGCGCGGGCGAGCCAGGAAGCACCGGGGGGAGGATGCGACGTGCATAGACGAGGTCCGACAGGCGAATGGATCGCGGCCGGCCGGGCCACCGCGTTGGCAGCACTGCTGGCCATGCCGGGCGGCGCCGCGCTGGCGCAGAGCGCGACACCGGTGACCGAGCTGCCGACCGTCGAGGCGGTGGGCACGACGCCCCTGACGGCGACCGGCCTGCCGCGCGACCATGTGCCCGGCAACCCCCGCAGCCTCTCCGCCGCCGACCTCTCGCGCGACGGGCCGCCCAACCTGGTCGACAACCTGGTGCGCCTCTCGGCCGGCATCGCCGTCAACGACACCCAGGGCAGCCCGCTCGCGCCGGATGTGAGCTATCGCGGCTTCACCGCCTCGCCGCTGATGGGCACGCCGCAAGGCCTGGCCGTGTACCAGAACGGCACCCGCATCAACGAGGCCTTCGGCGACACGGTGAACTGGGACCTGATCCCGTCCATCGCCATCCGCAATGTCGATCTGGTCGGCAGCAGCCCGCTCTTCGGCCTCAATGCGGTGGGTGGCGCGCTCAACCTCCGCATGAAGACCGGCTTCGACAGCCCGGGCGGCCGGGTTGATATCTCCGGCGGCTCCTTCGGCCGCATCGGCGTCGCGGCCGAGTACGGCAAGCAGGTCGGCGATTTCGCGGCCTATCTGGCGATCGAGAGCCTGAACGAGGATGGCTGGCGCAACGTCTCGCCCTCCCGCGCGAAGCGTCTCTACGGCGATATCGGCTTCCGCGGCGAGCGATCGACCCTCAACCTCTCGATCGGCGCCGGCAGCACCGCCATCTCCGGCAACGGCCCGACGCCGCTGCAGATCCTCTCGACCGACCGCAACGCCGTCTTCACCTATCCGGACCGCACCTACAACCGGATGCAGATGCTGCAGCTCCGTGGCACCTACGAGCTGGCGGCGAATTGGAGCATCGAGGCGAACGCCTATGTCCGCACCTTCCGGCAGCGGACGCTGAACGCCGATATCGGTGAGTTCGAGGGCTGCGACGACGACGACTTCGCCGGCCTGCTCTGCTTCGAGGACGGACCGCCGGTCACCGCGCGCGGCGGCGGCACCGTCAGCGCCGACATCCTCGGCGGCGGCGTGCCGGGCGTGGTCAACCGCACCGGTACCAACACGACCGGCGCCGGCGGATCGGCGCAGATCGTCTCAACCGAGCCGATCTTCGGCCTGCCCTCCCGCGTGGTCTTCGGCGTCAGCTACGACCATGCGGATACCGACTTCTACGGCAACACCGAGCTCGGCGTGCTGTCGCCGACGCGGACGGTCGGCAATCTCGGGGTGTTCGTGAACTCGCCCGACGGCGGCATCGCCGATGTCCGCCTCAACTCCACCAACAATTACTGGGGCGTCTACGGCACCGGCACCATCGATCTCGCGCCGCGCGTCTCGGCCATGATCGGCGGGCGCTTCAACAACGCCGATATCCGCCTGCGCGACCAGCTCGGCACGGCGCTGAACGGCGACCATACCTATTCGCGCTTCAACCCGACCGCCGGCCTGACCTGGCGCGCCCTCGACACCGTCACCGCCTATGTCAGCTATGCCGAGGCGAACCGCGCCCCGACCCCGGCCGAGCTCTCCTGCGCCGATCCGCTGATCCCCTGCACGCTCGGCGCCTTCTTCCTCGCCGACCCGGCCCTGAAGCAGGTGGTCAGCCGCACCTGGGAAACTGGCGTGCGCGGCACGCTGCCCAGCGCATGGATCGGCGGCCGCACCACCTGGAACATCGGCGTCTTCCGCACCGACCTCTCCGACGACATCCTGCTGGTGCAGAGCGAGATCCAGGGGCGCGGCTATTTCCAGAATGCCGGCGACACGCGGCGGCAGGGGATCGAGGCCGGTCTCGCCTGGCGCAACGCCCGCTGGGCGCTCGGGCTCGACTACGCCTTCATCGACGCCACCTTCCGCACGGCGCAGCGCCTCCCGAGCCCGAACCACCCGGATGCGGGGGCCGACGGCGCCATCCCCGTCGAGCGCGGCGACCGCATCCCCGGCATCCCGCAGCACCGCGTGCGGCTCGATGCGGAATGGCGGGCGACGGATCGCTGGCGGATGGGCGGCACGCTGATCTTCAACTCCGACCAGTATCTCCGCGGCGACGAGGCGAACCTGCTGAAGCCGCTCGCCGGCTATGCGGTGGTGAATCTCCGCACCGCGGTGACGCTGATGCCGGGGATCGAGCTCTATGGCATCGTCCGCAACCTGTTCGACCAGCGCTACTCGAATTTCGGCACGCTCTACGGGCTGGACGCGGCGAGCGCGCTCAACATGAACCTGACCGATGCGCGCACCGTGGTGCCCGGCATGCCGCGCGCCTTCTATGGCGGCCTGCGCTTCACCTTCTAGCGCGTGATGGCTTGCGGCGGCTCCGCCGAAAAGCCTGCATCACGCGGCCAAACAAGGGCCTGGACCATGATCCGCGAGCCTGTATCAGCGGATCATGGTCCAGGCGCGCCCCCGGCCGGCGCACGGCCCGGCTATGCGGTTCCTGCCATCGGGATCAGTGCGAGTACCGGGCCTTGAGGCCGGCCATCGGATAGGCGACAGGGGGCTGGGCCAGGAGACGGCCGGCGCTGCTCCGGCGCGCCTCCGACAGCCGATCGGGCACCGCGCCGCGATGGCCGCGCATGACGCTGTCGAGGATGAGCCCGCGCATCCGCTCCCGCTCGGTCGGGCTCGCCGGCGCGGCGCCGCCCAGCTCGGCAATCCGCGCCCCCAGGGTCGCGGCCTGGTCGAGGCAGTCCTCGAAGGCCGCATCGTCGGCGATGCGGGAGGCGGCGAAATCATAGGGATCCTGCAGGAAGGCCCGCATGCGGCGCAGCAGGATCGCCATCTCGCGCTCCGCCGATTCGATGCTCGGCGGCAGGTGGTAATCCTGCGCCGGCGCCGTGGCGGCGTGGCCGGGAGGTGGCTGGCCGCGGGCGCGGCGGCGCAGAGCCAGATGCGCGGCGAAGGGCGCCGATGCCGCGGCGAGGCTCACCAATGTCCAGAGCGGATCAGGCATGCCGGGCGGTCCCGGGCGAACCGTGGCGGAAGCATCGCGTGCCGGCGGCGGCGCCGGCTCCTCGAAGCAGAACCAAGACTGCCTCCTTTGGCGATCAGTCCCTTGGAAGGTCTACTTAAAGTAAGAGATTGTCCGCCCGGCCCTGCCTCACAAAATCATTCCGAATGCTTCAAGCGGAACGGTCCCCGGCGCGGCCACCCGGATGGCCAGCCGCCAGGGGGCCGCTCCGGGTGGAAGACGGCCGCGCCCCGCTGCCGGCGCCGGCCTCTCAGCGGGCCTTGCTGGGATCGTCCGCCGGGTTGACGTAGAGGAGGCCGAACGGCCCCGTGCCGGTGACCTGCACGATCGCCTCCGCCGATGTCGTCCAGACGGAATGCGGCATCATGCCCGGCAGGAAGACGAACCCGCCTGGCGCCAGGCGCTCGCCGTGCTGGCGATCGAGCGTCTCGCCCATGCCGTGATACACATCGCCCGTGAGGATGGTCAGGTTTTCCGCCGTCGCATGGCGATGCGGCGCGACGGTGGTGTTGGGCGGGAATTTGACGCGCAACACGAAGGGGCCCGGCTTGCCAGGATCACCGGCCAGCACCGCGATCTGCGTGCCCTTGGGAAGATCGGCGGGTCCGGCCTGCCAGGCGACGGCCGAGCCCGCGGGCAGCAGGACCATCTGCCCGTGCTCCTCGGCGAGGCCATCCGTGGCAAGGACCGTGGCGCCGATGATGGCCAGCCCCATTGCTGTCATCCTGCATCGCATGGCTTATTATCCCCCCTGTTCCTGTCGCATTGCGTCAAGGCCGGCGCAATCTACAGGATTGCCCGGACGACGCGCCGGCCTGAAGCCGATTTAATGCGGGTGGCTGGACAAGCGGCGGGCATGCTCCGGATGCGCTGCCGGCCTCGGCCGGACAGCCGGTTCGATCGAAGGGCTGGTCATGCTGAAGCTCTATGAGCATCCGGTCTCCTCCTATGCGCAGAAGGTCAAGATTGCGCTGCGGGAGAAGGGCCTCCCCTTCGAGGTGGAGGTGCCCGAGGGCCTCGGCTCGGGGCGCAAGGACGGGCCTTTCGTCGCCGCCAATCCACGCGCCGAAGTGCCGGTGCTGATCGACGGCGCAGCGCGTCTCTTCGACTCCACCATCATCCTCGAATACATCGAGGAGCGCTGGCCCGATCCGCCCCTGCTGCCGCGGGATCCGGCCGCGCGCGCCTTCGCCCGCATCACCGAGGATGTCTGCGACACGCAGTACGAGGCGGTGAACTGGGGCTATGGCGAGGTGCTGTGGTTCCGCCGCGCGGACGGTGCCCTGGCCGAGCGGCTGAAAGCGGAAGCGGCGCGGCAGACGGGCCTGCTGCAAGCCTGGCTCGAGGCGCGGCTGGGCGAGGCGCCGTGGTTCGGCGGCGAGCGGTTCGGCTGGGCCGATGCGGCGGCCGCCCCGATGGTCAACCGATCAGTGCATTACGGGCTGGGACCGAGGCCCGACAGCCCGCTGGCGCGTTGGCATGTGCGCCTGCGCGAACGACCCTCCGTCGCTGCGACCTTCGCCGAGTTCGATGCATCCGTGGAGCGCCGCGGCGATGCCGCCGAGCTCTACGCCAAGGGGCTGCGGCAGCGGGAATATCGCGACCATCGCCTGGAATGGCTGGTGAAGTCGGGCGGGATCGACGTGGTCCTGGCCGGGCTGCGCAACCGCAACATCCGCTTTCCCTGGCCGGAGGCTTCGTAGCCGCGCCTTCCGGCCAGGGCCGCCGACGCCGTCGCTCAGTCCCGGGCCAACGCGCAGGCATGGTCCTGCAGCGCCTCGCCCCAGCCGTCATGGCCGGTGCCGGGCTCGGCCCGCGCGGCGAGGAGGACGAAGCCGGCCTCGGCGTCGGATCGGCCCGTGCCGATGACGACGAGCGTGTAGCGGCCCATCTCCTGTCGGGCATCCGGCACGCCATCCGCCAGGAGCCGGAAGGGATCACGCGGCGCCAGGCTCTCGCCGCGCAGCCGCATCGCCAGGTAATGCTGCCCCGCCAGCGGCACCGCCAGGGGGGCCCAGTGCTCGGTCAGGGCCGCGGCCTGCTCGCGCAGGCGGTCGCGGATATCGGCCCGCACGCAATCGACATGGATGTGCAGCTCATCCTGGCTGCGGGCGAGGCTCGAATTGATCGCCAGGCTGAGGCTCTCGCGCGGCAGGGCACGGCCCGCGCGCGCCTCGACGAAGCGTCGCGCGTCCCAGGCGGCGGCGAAGTAGTTCGGCGCATCCGGCTCGAGGAGCTCCGGGCTCTCGATGCCGCTGATCCGCCGGGTCGGGATGAGGAGGAATTGCGTCGCGCCGCGGATGTCCTTCAGCACGGCATGGCCCCGCTCGACGCCCTGGCCGAGCGCGACCAGGTCACAGGGCGCCGGGTCCTGCTGGCGTTGCTGGTTCGGCACGCAGCGGTCATGGACGATGGTCCAGAGCACGTCGCGGTCGGCGGTGCGGGCGCTGGCGGCGAGCGCCAGCAGGGCGCCGGCGAAGGCGCCCGGCAGGGTCCACCCCCGGCGGGCGCGGCCAGGAAGCTCTCGCATGCGCCCGTCCCCTGCATCGCGCGTCATGTGGCAGGCATAGCGCAAGCGGCACCGGGAGGGCGAGCCCCCGTGGCGAGCGGCCCGCCCCTCAGAGCGGGCCGAGCTTCCCCAGCTCCGTCGCCTTGATCTGCAAGGCCAGGTATTTCGAGTTGATGCGGCATTGCGACAGGCCGCCGGCGATGAACCACACCCCCTCCTGCGGCGTGCGCTTGTACATGTTGTTGAGCTCGCCGTCCTCGCCGAGGCCCCAGACCGGCCCGATCCGCGCCAGCATCTCCTCGCCCAGCGCCCGCCGCACCAGCTCCTGCTGCGGAAAGTAGCCGGTCGCCAGCACGATGAGATCGGCGGGCACCACCGACCCGTCCTTCAGCAGCGCACCCTCCGCGGTGAAGCGCTCGATCTGGTCGTATTGCAGCAATCCCAGCTCGCCGCGGATCATGAGCGCCGAGCTGCCGGCATCGAGGTTGTAGCCGCCGCCGCGCCGGAAGTATTTCATCTGGTGGCCGGCTTCGTCCTCGCCCACGTCGTGCTTGAAGCCGATGCGCTTGAGGCCGGCGATCATCTCCCGGTCCAGCTCGAGCATGCGCTGCGTGACGGATTTGTAGGCCTTGAGGATCAACGGCGGCGTCGCCGAGGCGACGATCAGGTCGCAATCCTCGAGCGGCCCGCCTTCGTCCCAGATCGCCTCGTTCAGCCGGGCGCTGGGATCGATGGAGACGACGGTGGTCGAGCCGCGCTGGATCAGCGTCGTCCGCACGCCATGGCTGTGCAGGTCGAGCGCGATGTCGTTGGCGCTGCTGCCGGTGCCGAGGATGAGCGCACGCTTCCCCTGCCAGGCCGCACCGCTGTCGAAGCCCTCGGAATGGATGATCTCGCCCTGGAACTCCGCAAGGCCGGGCAGATCGGGCAGCATCGGATAGCTGCTGACGCCATTGGCGAAGACGAGATGCCGCGGCCGGAGGCTGCGCTCGCTGCCATCGGACCGCCGCAGCCAGGCGGTCCAGCGCTTCGCCGCCGCGTCCCACTCGCCACGGACGAACTCGGTCTCCGTCCAGCAGTTGATCTCCATGGCGTCGGCGTAGAACTCGAACCAGTTCCCCAACATGTCCTTCGGGATGTATTTCGGCCAGGTCGGCGGAAATTCCATGTAGGGCAGGTGATTCAGGTGGATCGAATTATGCAGCGCCAGGGAGTGGTAGCGCCGGCGCCAACTGTCGCCGATGCGAGGCCATTTTTCGACGACGAGCGTGTCGACGCCGAGCTGGTTGAGCCGCGCGGCGATCGAGAGCCCCGCCTGGGCGGCGCCGATCACCAGCACCGTCGGGTCCCGGTCCTCATAGGCGCTGGCCTTGCGACGCATGTCGGCCCAGTTGTCGCCGCCGAAATTCCGTGAATAGGCGGCGCCGGTCGGCCGGTTGTCGCCGATCTTCTCCTCGTGGCCGGTGAGCGATTCCAGCGTGGTCGAGAGCAGCCAGGCCCGCATCACGCCATCGGATCCGGGGGAGAGGCGGATGATGCCGGCCCCGCGCCCCTCGGCCGTGCCGAATTCGAAGATCGCCTCGATGCTCTCGATGCCGAGGCGCTTGACCTGCCGTGGCGGCTTCCGCCCCCGCGGCAGATAGAAGCCCCGCGCCGCCACCCGCGCCTGCTCCGCCGCCAGGCGCGCCGCGATGCCCTCGCGGCCGGCGACGGCGGTCATATGCCAGGTGAAGGCGAGGATGTCCCGCCAATGGGAATCCGCATGGAACAAGGGGGCGATCCGCCCGGCCTCGCCGCTTGCCAGAGCCGCCTCGAAGGCGTCGAGCCAGGCCACGGCCGCGCGCCGCGCCACCATGGCGAGTTCGAACTCGCGCATGACCTGATCGCAATCGTCCATCGCTTCCTCGCACCCCGAAGCCTCTGCACGAGGCCGTTCTTGGCGAGGATGATACCCAGGCAGGACAACGAACGTCCATGCAGGAGCGCCATTTGCCTCCCGGCCCCGATCTGAGAGGATGGAGGCCGCGGGAGGAAAACGCGCATGCAACGACACTATGGGTGGGTCGTCGTCGCCGTCGGGGCGTTGATGGGCTGCATCGGCATGGGATCGATGTTCTCCCTCGCCGTCTTCCTCGACCCCATCGCCACCGCGACCGGCTGGTCGCGCGTCGGCGTCTCCGCCTCGATGACCATCGCCTTCCTGGCCATGGGGGTGGGCGCCTTCGGCTGGGGCTGGGTCAGCGACCGCCATGGCCCGCGCATCGTCGGCATCGCCGGCGGTCTGCTGCTCGGCGCCGGGCTCGTGCTGGCCAGCCGGGCGACGAGCCTGCTGGGCTTCCAGCTCACCTACGGCATCTTCCTCGGCCTGGCCGTCGGCGCCTTCTTCGCGCCGATGATGGCGACGGCCAGCGCCTGGTTCGACCGGCATCGCGCCCTCGCCGTCTCCCTCGTCTCGGCCGGGCTCGGCATGGCCCCCGTCGTCGTCGCGCCCTTCGCGCAATGGCTGCTCTCGCGCCAGGACTGGCGCAGCGCGCAGATGGTGATCGGGCTCGTCGCCTGGGCGATCCTGCTGCCGGCGGCGCTGCTGCTGCGCCGCCCGCCGGCGATGACCCTGGCCGCCGCGACCGCCCAGGCGCCCGGCCAGGGCCTCACGGCACGGCAGGCCCTCGGCACCCGGCAATTCATGGTGCTGGCGGCCACCTTCTTCGCCTGTTGCCTCGCCCATTCGGGGCCGATCTTCCATGTCGTGAGCTACGCTATGGTCTGCGGCCTTTCCTCCATGGCGGCCGTCAGCGTCTACAGCCTGCAGGGGCTGGCGGGGCTCGGCGGCAGGCTGCTGCTCGGCCTGCTCGCCGACCGGCATGGCGCCAAGCCGGTGCTGATCGGCGGGCTGCTGCTGCAGGCCCTGGCGATCGCCGCCTTCCTCCCGGCGCGGAGCCTCGGCGAGTTCTACGCGGTCGCGGCGGTCTTCGGCCTCGCCTATGGTGGGGTGATGCCGCTCTATGCGGCGCTGGCGCGCGACTATTTCGGTCCTCGCATCATGGGCACGGTGTTCGGCGCCGCGACCATGGTTTCCTGCCTCGGCATGGCGATGGGGCCGGCCCTCGGCGGCTGGATCTTCGACCGGTTCGGCGGCTATGCGGGGATGCATCTCAGCTCTCTCGTCGTCGGCCTCGGGGCGGTGGCGATCGCCCTCGCCTTCCCGCCATTGCCCGGCATGGTCGCCAGGCGGCTCAGGCCGGCCTGATACGAACGGCCGTTGCTGGTGCCCCATCAACGGCCCCTCAGTCGCCGGGCGGTTTGCTCCGCAAACCTTGGCTACGCGCCACTGGGCGCGGCGCCCGTTCGGGCGCTCGGCATGAATGACGCATTCATGCCGTTGGCATGAGACCTCTTCCCACAAAGCCGCGACAGGACAAACGGGCAGCGACGGTTGTGTAGACACCCTACAAACCCTGCCGTCGGGCTTCCACGGCCGCTGCGGGCCGGCGCCGCGAGAAGGGCGGCGGCCTTGACGCCGGCGCGCCGCGGCCCGCGAATGCCGGGCCGCGCCCTTCGGCCATCACCTTCACCGAGACAGGAACCATGACGGACCCCATCATCCGCGCCGAAGCCTTCGTTTGCCGTGCGCCCATCGCCGTGCCGGTCGTCAACGCCTTCGGCGCGATGGCGGAGCGGGTCGCGGTGTTCCTGCGCCTGACGGATGCGGCGGGCCATAGCGGCTGGGGCGAGATCTGGTCGAATTTTCCGACCCTCGGCGCCGAGCACCGCGCCCGGCTCTTCGATGCCTTCATCGCGCCGCGGCTGCTCGGCCGCAGCATCGCCGATCCCGCCAGCTTCTGGGCGGAGAGCGACCGGGCGCTGCATCTCTGGGGGTTGCAGGCGGGTGAGCCGGGCGCCTTCGCGGCGGCGCTCGCCGGTGCCGACCTGGCGCTGCACGATCTCGGCGCCCGCCGCGCCGGTCTGCCGCTCTGGCGCTGGTTCGGCGGCACCGAGGGCGGCCCGGTGCCGGTCTATGCGAGCGGCCTCAACCCGGATGCCCAGGCCCTGGCGCAGATCGAGCAGGCCCGGGCCGCCGGGCACCGCGCCTTCAAGATCAAGATCGGCTTCGGCGAGCAGCGCGACCTCGCCACGCTGCGCCCGGTCTTCGCCAGCCTCCGCGCCGGCGAGCAGGTGATGGTGGACATCAACCAGGGCTGGGAGCTGCGCACCGCGGCGCGCATGGTGCGGGTGCTGGACGAATTCCCGCTCGCCTGGATCGAGGAGCCGCTGGCTGCCGATCGCCCCGCCTGGGAATGGGCGCAGGTCGCCGCCGCCAGCGCGGCACCGCTGGCCGCGGGCGAGAACCTCCGCGGCACGCGGGAATTCCATCAGGCCCTGGCACAATGCCATCTTGAGGTGGTGCAGCCGGATTGCTGCAAATGGGGTGGTGCCTCGGCCATCCTGCCGGTGGCCCGGGCGATCCTGGCCTCGGGCCGGCGCTATTGCCCGCATTTCCTCGGCGGCGGCATCGGACAGCTCGCCTCCCTGCACCTGCTGGCCGCCATCCGTGGCGCCGGGGTGCTGGAGATGGACGCCAATCCCAATCCGCTGCGGAGCCTGGTGGTCGATCCGGTGCTGCGGGTGACCGAGGGCCGGGTCGCGCTGCCGGAGGGGCCGGGCCTCGGCACCGTGCCGGATCTGGCGGCGC
This sequence comes from Roseicella frigidaeris, assembly GCF_003258945.1. Taxonomy (GTDB): domain Bacteria; phylum Pseudomonadota; class Alphaproteobacteria; order Acetobacterales; family Acetobacteraceae; genus Paracraurococcus; species Paracraurococcus frigidaeris. The sequence continues at coordinate 52,203 of NZ_QLIX01000012.1, forward strand.
TCGATCGCTATGTGGTGCTGCGGACCCGCCGCGACGCCTGATGCCCTGGGCCGGTTCGCCGGCCGGTCCGGGATGCTCGAGGCGGCTCCGGTCCGTCAGGGCGGTGCCGAGCCGCGGCGGAAGCGGATGAGGATCTCGACATCCCCCGGCCGCTCGGCGAGCACCTGGCGGAGGATGGCAAGCAGCGTCTCGGGCGAGACGTCGAGATCGATGGTCTGCGCCGTCGCCTCGTAGACCAGATGCGAATGCGGCTCCGGCACGGTGTCGAAGACCGGCTCGCTCGCGGTGCTGGGCAGCCGGCCGAGCAGCCCGCAGGCCACGAGCGTCTCGAGTTGCCGGACGAGGTCCTGGGGCGAGGCGGCAAGGCCGGTGCCGGCCGCCATGCGGATGACCTCGCCCAGGCCGAGATGGGTATCGGGCGCGGCGCGCAGCAAGGCGAGCAGCCGCGCCAGCGGCCCCTGGCCCGGCAGGCCGGCGCGGCGCAACTCCTCCCGGATCGCGGCGTCCCTTGCTTGCGGCATGCGAGACTTCCCGCCCTGCATCGCCGGTGCCCGCCAGATCCCGCGGGCCCGGTGGCGGCCAGCCGGGCGCGGCCGGAGCCGGCCGCGCCCGCTGGCATTCAGCGCCGTCAGGCGGCGAGGTCGAAGCGGTCCAGGTTCATCACCTTGGTCCAGGCCGCGACGAAGTCGCGCACGAACCGCGTCTCCGAGCCGGCGCTGCCATAGATCTCGGCGATGGCGCGGAGCTGCGAGTTCGACCCGAACACCAGATCGGCGCGCGTGCCGGTCCACTTCACCGCGCCGGTCTTGCGGTCACGTCCCTCGAAGACGAGGCCCGCCTCGGAGGTCGGCTGCCAGACGGTGCCCATGTCGAGCAGGTTGACGAAGAAGTCGTTGGTGAGCGTCCCGGGCCGCTGGGTGAAGACGCCGTGCTGCGACTGGCCGGTATTCGCGTCCAGTGCGCGCATGCCGCCGACCAGCACGGTCATCTCCGGCGCGGTCAGGGTGAGAAGCTGAGCCCGGTCGACGAGCCGCTCCTCGGTCGGCGCCAGGGACGGGGTCTTCTCGTAGTTGCGGAACCCGTCCGCGGCCGGCTCCAGCGGCGCGAAGGACTCGGCATCGGTCTGCTCGGCCGCGGCATCCGTGCGGCCGGGCGTGAAGGGCACCGTCACCGCATGCCCGGCCGCCTTCGCCGCCTGCTCGACCGCGGCGCAGCCGCCGAGCACGATGAGGTCGGCGAGCGAGACCTGCTTGCCGCCGCCCTGCGCGGCGTTGAACTCCTTCTGGATGGCCTCGAGTGTCGAGAGCACCGTCGAGAGCTGCGCCGGCTGGTTGACCTCCCAGTCCTTCTGCGGGGCGAGGCGGATGCGCGCGCCATTCGCGCCGCCGCGCTTGTCGGAGCCGCGGAAGGTCGAGGCCGAGGCCCAGGCGGTGCCGACGAGCTGCGGGACGGTGAGACCGGAGGCGAGGATCTTCGCCTTCAGCGCCGCGATATCCGCCTCATCGACCAGCGGATGGGTACCCGGCGGGATCGGGTCCTGCCAGATCAGCTCCTCGGCCGGAACCTCCGGGCCGAGATAGCGCACGCGCGGCCCCATGTCGCGATGCGTCAGCTTGAACCAGGCGCGCGCGAAGGCATCCGCGAACTGGTCGGGGTTCTGGTGGAAGCGCTTCGAGATCTCGAGGTAGCTGGGATCGGTGCGCAGCGCGAGGTCGGTGGTCAGCATCGACGGCGCGTGGCGCTTGCTGGGGTCGAAGGCATCCGGCACGGTGCCGGCGCCGGCGCCGCCCTTCGGCGTCCATTGATGCGCGCCGGCCGGGCTCTTCGTCAGCTCCCATTCAAAGCCGAACAGGTTGTCGAAGAAGTTGTTGCTCCACTGCGTCGGCGTCGTGGTCCAGATCACCTCGAGGCCGCTGGTGATGGCGTCGGCGCCCTTCCCGGTGCCGTGGCCATTCTTCCAGCCGAGGCCCTGTTCCTCGATGGCCGCGGATTCCGGCTCGCGCCCGACCAGCGCCGCATCGCCGGCGCCATGGGTCTTGCCGAAGGTGTGGCCGCCGGCGATGAGGGCGACGGTCTCCTCGTCATTCATCGCCATGCGCGCGAAGGTCTCGCGGATGTCGCGCGCCGCCGCCGCAGGATCCGGCGTGCCGTTCGGCCCTTCCGGGTTGACGTAGATGAGGCCCATCTGCACGGCCCCGAGGGGATTCTCGAGCTGGCGGTCGCCGGTGTAGCGCTTGTCGCCCAGCCAGACATCCTCGGCGCCCCAGTAGATGTCCTCCTCCGGCTCCCACACATCGGCGCGGCCGCCGCCGAAGCCGAAGGTCTTGAAGCCCATGGATTCGAGGGCGCAGTTGCCGGCAAAGACCATGAGGTCCGCCCAGGAGATCTTGTCGCCGTATTTCTGCTTGATCGGCCAGAGCAGCCGGCGCGCCTTGTCGAGATTGCCGTTGTCCGGCCAGCTGTTGAGCGGCGCGAAGCGCTGCGTGCCGGTGGAGGCGCCGCCGCGGCCATCGGCGATGCGATAGGTGCCGGCGCTGTGCCAGGCCATGCGGATGAAGAGCGGGCCATAATGGCCGAAATCGGCCGGCCACCACTCCTGCGAGTCGGTCATGAGCGCGAAGAGGTCCTTGCGCAGGGCCTCCAGGTCGAGCGTCTTGAACTCCTCGGAATAGTTGAAGGCCTCGCCCATGGGATTGGACAGGGAGGAATGCTGGTGAAGGATCCTCAGGTTGAGCTGGTTCGGCCACCAATCGCGGTTCGAACGGCCCCCGAGGATCGTGTTCGGCAGGCCACCCTGCGTGAACGGGCACTTGCCAGAGGGCTGACCACCACTTCCGTCCATCGTCCTCTCCCTTCGTAACAACGGCGCCCGCCGCAATTCGGTCCGCGGGCAGGGCCCGACGGGTTCCGGCAGCGATCAGGCGCGAGGTCTGTGCGCCGCCAGCCGGCGGCGAACGGCGTGGTGCGGCAGGGGCGCCGGCCATCACGCCGCAATGTGCTTGGCCTTGCAGGACGCTAGCGGCAATCAGAGGATAAAAGAAAGTCCCAGTCCCGAATGGGTGCGATAGATGCAAACTATCATGACAGCAGGGCTGACCCGATGAACCTGCGCGACCTGCGCTACCTCCTCGCCGTGGCCGAGCACGCGCATTTCGGCCGCGCCGCCGAGGCCTGCGGCATCAGCCAGCCCACGCTCTCCGTGCAGGTCCGCAAGCTGGAGGAGTTGTTCGGCGTGGCGCTGTTCGAGCGGACGAGCAAGCGCGTGGTGCCGACCGCCGCCTGCGAGCGGCTGCTCGGGCATGTCCGCGCCGCGGTGGCAGAGACCGACGCCATGCTCACCCTGGCCCGCAACCTGCGCGACCCGCTGGCCGGCCGCTTCCGCCTCGGCATCATCCCGACGCTGGCGCCCTATCTGCTGCCGCTGGTCTTCGCGCCATTGCGCGAGGCCCTGCCGGCGCTCGAGATCGAGCCCTGGGAGGATCAGACGACCGCGCTGCTCGACCGGTTGCGGGCGCATGAGCTGGATGCCGCCCTGCTGGCGACCGAGGTGGACGGGCCGGATCTCGTCAGCCAGCCGCTCTTCGCCGAGCCCTTCCTCGCCGCCCTGCCGCCGGAGCACCCGCTGGCGCAGCGCGAGGTGGTGGCGGAGGCGGACCTGGCGCGCGACATCCTGATCCTGGCCGAGGGGCATTGCCTGCGCGACCAGGCCCTGGCGGCATGCGGACGCGGCGGCGCGCTTGGCAGCACGCTGCGGGCGGCGAGCCTCTCGACGCTGCTCAACATGGTGGCGGCGGGCTATGGCACCACGCTGATCCCGGCCCTGGCGGCGGGGGCGGCGCAGGATGCCGGCATCGTGCTGCGGCCGCTAGCGGCGCGAGTGGGCCGGACGGTCCGCATCGCCTGCCGCGCCAGCTTCCCGCGCCGCGCCGCGCTGGACGCGGTGGGCGAGGTGATCGCCTCGCGCCTGCGGGGTTTTGCCGAGGGCGCTGCCGCCGGCACGGTCTGACACCGACGGCGCCAAAACCTGCTTGAAGTCACTCGACGGAGTCGCATCTGCTGCGTTGAGGGAAGAGCCAGACACGGAGGAGATCGTCCCATGGCATCGGCATCCGGCCAGAAGAACCTCGCCGCGGGCGGGCCCGCGGCACAGCCGCCGAACACGCGGCCGGATCATGGCCCCCTGCCGGAGCCCGGCCCGGCTCCGGTGGGGCCGGCCGTCCATGAGCCCAAGCAGACGCCGGCCTCGACGCCGCATGATCCCGGCCCCGCCCCGCCGGGCCCCGCGGTGGAGCATCACGACAAATAGGGTTCTCCGGCAGCGCCACGGCGCTGCAGACGGCTGGCGTGCCTTACAAGAACGCGCCGTCCTTGAGGCGGCGTGACGACCAGGGCGGATGTCGCAAGGCATCCGCCCTAATCATGTCCGCTCCCGGCCCATGCCTGGGCGGCGGCCGAACCTGTTCGAAGGGGGCGTCTCTCGCCATGCGCGGAAGCCGCCCTGTCCCCGCCTGCCCGGTGCGGCGCCCATCGAGGCGGGCCCTGGCGCACCCCACGCATATCTTAAATTATTGTCAATTTATTGAGCATCTCTAGAGGCATTTCGCCCAATATAATTACCACTATCACGTTACTTTGCGAATTTGCCTAGAGGGTATTCACTTTTGTGCATCGCAAAACGGTGCGGAACCCGATCCCGGGCCACCGCCCGCGCCGCCGTGATGGAGGCAGCCCGTCGATGCCGCATGAGTCTCCCCCCGGCGCCATGCGCCGATCCCTGGTCAAGGCCGCGCTCGGCGCGGCCGGCGCCGCCGCCGGATCGGGTGCCCTCACCGGCTTCCCGACCATCTGGGCGCAGAACATCAAGGACATCACGCTGCAGCATGCCGGGCCGCCAGTGACCGCGATCGGGCAGATCGCGGAGCAGGCGAGCAAGGATCTCGGCTTCACCGTCCGCATGCAGGCGGTCGAGGGCGCCGACCTGCTGAACCGCTTCCTGTCGCAATCGAGCGCGATCGACGTGGCGGATGTGGCGCTCACCTTCCTGCGGTACCTGGTCGGCCGCAACGTGCTGCAGGCGATCCCGCTCTCGAAGATCAAGTACTGGGACCAGACCATCCCGCTCTTCACCAAGGGCGAGTATCCGGACGGGCGACGCGCCTCGACGCAGGGCATCGCCCCCTATGGCGTGATCTACGTCACGGGCGCCGATGCCAAATCCTTCTCCGACGGCCCGAGCAAGTGGCTGAGCGGCATCCCCTCCGTCACCAATGCCGATACCCTCGGCATCCGGCCCGATCTCGTCGGGCGGCCAGTGACGAGCTGGGCCGACCTGCTCGACCCGGCCTTCAAGGGCAAGGCGGCGCTGCAGGACCAGCCGACGATCGGCATCATCGATGTCGCCCTCGCGGTCGAGGCGCGCGGCGCCGCGACCTACGGCAACAAGGGCAACATGACCAAGGCCGAGATCGACAAGACGATCGGCCTGATGATGGACATCAAGCGCAGCGGCCAGTTCCGCTCCTTCTGGACCACCTTCGATCAGTCGGTGAACCTGATGGCCTCGGGCGAGGTGGTGATCCAGTCCATGTGGTCGCCCGCCGTCTCCGCCGTGCGCACCCGCGGCATCCCCTGCACCTTCCAGCCGCTGAAGGAGGGCTACCGCGGCTGGGGCTACACCTTCGGCATGATGAAGCACCTCACCGGGCTGAAGCGCGACTGCGCCATCGAATACGCCAACTGGTATGCCTCCGGCTTCCAGGGCGCCTTCATCGCCCGCCAGGGCTACTACTCGGCCCAGCCGGAGACCACCCGCAAATACCTCACCCCGGCCGAGTGGGACTACTGGTACGCCGGCAAGCCCGCGGCCACCGACCTGCCCGATCCCTACGGCAAGCCCGCGATCAAGGCCGGCGAGGTGCGCGACGGCGGCGCCTTCTGGGAGCGCATGGGCAACATCGCGGTGTGGAATTCGGTGATGGACGAGGACCGCTACCTCACCCGCCGCTGGAACGAGTTCATCTCGTCCTGACGCCGGCCGCGCCCCGCCCTCCCCTTCGACCGCGTGATCGAGCCCCGCCGGCAGCATCGCCCCGGGTGCTCAGCTCCAGGAGCGATGTCGCATGCAGCTCGGTGTCTTCATTCCCATCGGCAACAACGGCTGGCTGATCTCCACCACCTCGCCCCAGTACATGCCGAGCTTCGACCTGAACCGCACCATCGTGGAGAAGGCGGAGCGCTTCGGCTTCGACTTCGCCCTCTCGATGATCAAGCTGCGCGGCTTCGGCGGGCCGAGCGGCTTCTGGGACCACAACCTCGAAAGCTTCACCCTGATGGCCGGGCTGGCGGCGGTGACGAGCCGCATCCAACTCTTCGCCACCTGCGCCGTGCTGACCCTGCCGCCCGCCATCGCCGCCCGCATGGCGGTGACGATCGACAGCATCTCGCATGGCCGCTTCGGGGTGAACCTGATCACCGGCTGGCAGCGGGCGGAATACACCCAGATGGGCCTCTGGCCCGGCGCCTCCCACTACCACCGGCGCTACGACTACTGCGCCGAATACGTGACGATCATGAAGGAGCTCTGGACCACCGGCCGCTCCGACCTCAAGGGCGACTTCTTCCAGATGGAGGATTGCCGCTGCAGCCCGCTGCCGCAGGCGCATATCCCCATCATCTGCGCCGCGCAGAGCGATGCCGGCACGCGCTACGCCGCCGAGCACGCCGACTACAATTTCTGCGCCAGCTTCGGCGTCAACCAGCCGCAGGCTGTGGCGCCGAGCGTCGCCCGCCTGGTGAAGGCGACGGAGGAGACGGGGCGGGATTGCGGCGCCCTGGTGCTGACCATGATCATCGCCGACGAGACCGACGCCGCGGCGATGGCGAAATGGGAGCACTACAAGGCCGGCGCCGATCTCGAGGCGCTGGCCTGGCGCGACGCGCAGGCGGGCGACGACCCCAGCCGCGACCCCTATGCCGGCCCGAACCGGCGCAAGACGCTGGCCGAGAACGGCCGGCCGCTGCCGACCAACCAGGGCGTCCTCTGCGGCTCCTACGCCTCCATCGCCCGCATGCTGGACGAGATGGCGACGGTGCCCGGGGTGCGCGGCGTCATGCTCACCTTCGACGATTTCGTCATCGGCATGGAGCAGTTCGGCACCCGCATCCTGCCGCTGATGCACTGTCGCAACACCGTCAGCCAGGCGGCGTGATGGAGGCGGTCGGGCAGGCAACGGCCTTCACGGCCCCGGCGCGGGCGCGCCGGCGGCCGCGGCTGACCTCCGAGGCGATCTCCTGGCTGCAGGTCGGGCCGCTCGCCTTCATCCTCATCGTCTTCTTCGCGCTGCCGACGGTGCTCTTCCTCGTCGTCAGCTTCTTCGACTACGACCGGACCGGCATCTACCCGGCCTTCATGCTGGACAATTACCGGGAGGTGCTGACCACGCCGGCGACGCTGCGGATCTATGTCAGCTCGCTGAAATTCGCCTTCATCGTCTGGGCCATCACCCTCCTCCTCGGCTTCAGCATCGCGCATTTCCTGGTCTTCCATGTCCGCAGCGCGGCGGTGCGAACGGTGCTCTTCCTGCTCTGCGCCATTCCCTTCTGGACCTCGGGCATCATACGCACCATCGCCTGGATCCCCTTCCTTGGCCGCAACGGCGCCTTCAACCAGGCGCTGATCGACCTGCACCTGATCGACCAGCCGCTGGAATTCCTGCTCTTCTCCCCCTTCGCCGTCTGCGTCACCTATGTGCATCTCTTCACGCTGCTGATGATCGGGCCCATCGCCAATTCCCTGGCGAAGATCGACCCGGCCCTGCTGGAGGCGGCGCGCGATGCCGGCGCCAGCCGCTGGCGGACCATGGTGGATGTGGTGATCCCGCTCTCGAAGACCGGCATCGCCCTCGGCTCCATCCTCGTCTTCACCCAGGTGATGGGCGACTTCTTCGTGGTGAAGCAGATGAGCGGCGGCCAGAGCGCCTCCATCGTCTCGGCGCTCGCCACCGAGATCCAGGCCATGCAGTACCCGCCGGCGGCGGCCAGCGCCATGCTGCTCGTCCTCTTCGTCGCCATCATGGTGGCCGGGATGATGCGCGTGGTCGACGTGCGCAAGGAGCTGGTGCGGTGATCGGCGGCGGCGCCCGGTCGCGGGACCCGCGGGAGAAGCGGCCCTGGACCTTCTATGCGCTGGCGACGCTCATGGGCGTGTTCCTGCTTTTCCTCTACGGCCCGATGTTCGTCATCTACCTGCTCTCCTTCCAGGGGCCGAATGGCGGCGTCACCTTCCCCATGGTCGGCGTTTCCACCGTCTGGTTCGAGGACATCCTGAAGCCCGGGCAGATGGCCAATATCCCGGTTGCCTTCGGGCGCTCGATCCTGCTCGCCGCCATCGTCAGCACCATCACCGTCCTGGTCTCGGTTGCCGCCGGCCTCGGCTTCCGCCGACGCTTCCGCGGCTCCGGTATCCTGTTCTACCTGGCCGTCGCCAGCCTGGTGATGCCGAGCCTGCTGGTCGGCTTCGGCATCGGGCTCGGCTTCCAGCTCTTCGGCTGGAAGGCGGATCTGTTCAGCTCGGCGCTGGCCGCGCAGCTCACCTGGACGCTGCCCTTCGGGCTCTTTGCCATGTTCGCGGTCTTCAACCGCTTCAACCGCGCCTATGAGGAGGCCGCGACGGATCTCGGCGCCAATGCCTGGCAGCGGCTCCGCTGGGTGACGCTGCCGATCCTGCTGCCTGGCATCCTCGGCGTCGCCATGGGCGCCTTCACCCTCTCCTATGACGAATACGCCCGCACCACGCTGGTCGCCGGCAACCGCAACACCCTGCCGCTCGAGATCTACGCGCTGATCTCGAGCTCCACCTCGCCGACACTCTTCGCCATCGGCACCCTGACCACCACCGTTTCCTTCCTGGTGATCGGCGCCACCCTGGCTTTCGTATTCCGGCTGCAGCGGCGCCGCGCGCTGGCGCGGCACGGCTGAGGAGCGATCCATGGACAGCAACGGCTTCCGCCCCGAGCACCGCTTCGATGTCGAGCTGGTCGCCGTCACCAAGCGCTACGGCGGCACCGTGGCGGTGGACGGCGTCTCGCTCCGCATCCCGCGCGCCACCTATTGCTGCCTGCTGGGGCCGAGCGGCTGCGGCAAGACCAGCACGCTGCGGATGATCGCCGGGCACGAGGTGATCTCCGAGGGCGACGTGCTCATCCACGACGTCAACGTCACCGACCTGCCGCCGGTGCAGCGCGGGACGGCGATGATGTTCCAGAGCTACGCCCTCTTCCCGCATCTGAATTGCCTCGACAACGTCGCCTTCAGCCTGAAGGCGCGCGGCGTTCCGAAGCCCGAGCGGCACCGGCGGGCCCGTGACTACCTCGCCCGGGTGCATCTGCAGGACTATGCCGAGCGGCTGCCCGGGCAGCTTTCCGGCGGCCAGCAGCAGCGCGTCGCCCTGGCCCGCGCCCTGATCACCGAGCCCCGCATCCTGCTGCTGGACGAGCCGCTCTCGGCGCTCGACCCCTTCCTGCGGGGCCAGGTGCGGGAGGAGCTGAAGCGGCTGCAGCGCGAGTTGGGCATCACCTTCATCCACGTGACCCACAGCCAGGACGAGGCGATGGCCCTCGCCGACTTGATGGTCATCATGGAGGCCGGCCGCATCCGCCAGGCCGGGCCGCCGCGCGAGATCTTCGAGCGGCCGGCGGATGCCTTCGTCGCCCGCTTCATCGGCGGCCACAACATCCTGCGCGACGGCGCCGGCACCATCGCCGTCCGCGCCGACCGCTGCCGCCTCGGCATCCCCGAAGCCGGGCCGCATATCCGCGGCCGCGTCGCCGCGGTGGAGTATCAGGGCAGCAGCGTGCGCGTGGCCCTCGCGGTCGATGGCGGGCCGCCGCTGTCCGTCGTCATGCCGGACGACCGCTTCTTCGCCGGGCCGGTGCAGCCGGGCGAGGAGGCGGCGCTCACCTGGTCGACGCGGGACGCCCACGCCCTCCCCGATCCCGCCTGACGGGCGGCCGCGCCCCGCAGCCAGAACGAAGGCCACGCCCATGCATCGCCGGAGCCTCCTCCTCGCCGCCGCATCCCTTGCCGCGCCACGCCTCGCCGGCGCCGCGGCCGGCAAGCTGCTCACCTTCGTCCCCTACGCCGATGTCGCCGCGCCGGACCCGATCTGGAGCAGCACCTACGCCACCCGCACCTCGGCGCTCGCCGTCTTCGACACGCTCTACGGCGTGGATGAGGCGCTGACTGCGCGGCCGCAGATGGTCGAGGGCCATGTGGTGGAGGAGGAGGGCCGCCGCTGGACCCTGACGCTGCGCGAGGGCCTCGTCTTCCATGACGGCGAGAAGGTGCTGGCGCGCGACTGCGTCGCCTCGATCCGGCGCTGGGGGCAGCGGGACGGCTTCGGCCAGGCGCTGCTCGCCGCGACCGAGTCCCTGAGCGCGCCGGACGACCGCAGCATCGTCTTCCGCCTCAAGCGCCCCTTCCCGATGCTGCCGGATGCGCTGGCCCGCCCCAGCGCCCTGGTCTGCGCCATGATGCCCGAGCGCATCGCCCGCACCGATGCCTACAGCCAGATCCCCGAGGTGATCGGCAGCGGCCCGTTCCGCTACCTGGCGGCGGAGCGGGTGCCGGGCGCGCGCGTGGTCTATGAGCGGCACGCCGCTTACCGGCCACGGCCGGAGGGCAGCCCGAGCTTCACCGCCGGACCGCGGATCCCCTATCTGGACCGCGTCGTCTTCAACGTCATGCCGGACCCGGCCGCGGCGGCGGCGGCCTTGCAGGCGGGCGAGGTGGACTGGATCGAGCAGCCGCTGATCGACCTCCTGCCCCTGCTCCGCCGCTCGCGCGACATCACCGTCGAGGTGAAGGACCGCTCCGGCTATCTCGGGCAATTCCGCTTCAATCACCTGCATCCGCCCTTCAACAACGCCGCCATCCGCCGCGTCATCCTGGCGGCGATCAGCCAGACCGATTGCATGAAGGCGGTGGTCGGCAGCGAGGAGGCGATCGCCAACAGCCGGGTCGGCATCTACACGCCGGGCTCGCCCTTCGAGAGCGATGCGGGGAAACCGCCGACGCCGCCGGCCGATCTGGCGCCGCTGCGCAAGGCGCTGGCCGAGGCCGGCTACAAGGGCGAGCGCGTCGTCATGCTCGCCGCCGCCGAGGTGCCGCGCATCACCGCGGTCTGCGAGGTAACGCGCGACGTGCTGGCGCGGCTCGGCGTGAATGTCGACTACGTGCAGGCGGATTGGGGCACCATCGGCGCCCGCACCACGAGCAAGGAGCCGGTGGAGCGCGGCGGCTGGAGCTGCTACTGCACCTATGTCGGCGGCATCGATGCGATGAGCCCGGCGGTGCATTCGGCGCTGCGCGGCAATGGGGTCAATGGCGGCCCGGCCGGCTGGCCGAGCAGCGCCCGCATTGAGGAGCTGCGCGATCGGTTCTTCCAGGCGTCCGATGCCGAGGCGCAGAAGGCGGCGACGCGGGCCCTGCAACTCCAGGCCTGGCAGGACGTGCCCTTCGTGCCGCTCGGGCAGTTCATCCAGCCGGTTGCCTACCGCACGTCCTTGACCGGCATGGTGCCCGGCGTGCCGCTCTTCACCAATATCCGCAAGGCCTGACCGCGCGGGCCTGCCATCTCGCCAGGCCTGCCGTTCTCGCCTAGCCTCCCAGGAAAAGCATGGGAGGAAGCAATGACCAGCATCGCACGCCGGCGGCTCGTGCAGGCTTCGGCCGCCGCAACGCTCGCCACCGGCCTGGCGCGGCCTGCCCTGGCCGCCTCGGGGCCGATCAAGATCGGCTGGCTGCCGGCCCTGACCGGACCGTCCTCGTCCACCGGCATCGCCATCGGCCGCGGCGTCGGCTTCGGGGTCGCCGAGCTCAACGCCGCCGGCGGCATCGATGGCCGCAAGGTCGAGCTCATCATCCGCGACACGCAGAGCGACCCCACCAAGGCAGTGAACGCGGCGGCCGAGCTGACGCGCAGCGAGAAGGTCCATGTCATCTACGGCCCCGGCAATTCGGGCGAGGCTCTCGCCTGCACGGCGGTCATCGCCCGCGCGCGCACGCCGCAACTCAATCCCTGCTTCGTCGACGAGGTGATCGATGCGGAGAAATACCCCCTGGCCTTCCGCACGGCCCCGTCCAACCAGCAGGTCGGCGCCGCTGCCAACCGCTTTGTCCTGGACATCCTGAAGATCAGGGAGATCGCCGTCATCGGCGACACGACCGGATACGGCACCTCCTCGGTCAAGGCTTTCGCGGCGATGCTGACCGCGGCGGGCGCCTCGGTGGTCTACGAGGCCTCGATCGACGCCAACCAGCCCGATCTCCTGCCCGACATGATGCGCATGCGGAATGCGGGGGCGAAGGCGATCATGCCCTGGAGCGTCAACCCCGGCTTCCTCGCGCGCCTCCTGAACACCCGCGCCGCCATGGGCTGGGACGTGCCGGTGGCCGGCCAGCCGACACTCGGCTCCGGCCAAACCCGGGCCCTGCTCGAACGGCCGGAGAATTGGCAGAAGGTCTACCAGACCAATTTCCGCACCTGCTGCTACGGCGAGGATGGGAAATTGCCGGAACGGACGGCCGAGCTCGTCGCTCGGTTGCGCAAGGCGCAGGTCGAGACCTCGGACACGCTGCTCTGGTGGATCGCCGCGGGCTACGACATCGCGGCCCTGGTCACCGCCGCCGTGCGGCATGCCGGAGAGAAGCCGGAGCAGATGGCCGCCTACTGGAATGCCGCCGGGCCCTTCGCCGGCGTGTTCGGCCATTACGGCTGGGCGGCCAATCAGCACAATGGCTACCCCGACGACAGCGTCGTGATGTCGCAGGCCAACTCCTTCCAGAACGGCACCTTCCGGCTGGCGCCTGGCTACGGCTGAGCCGGCCTGATCCCGGCGCCACGGGGGACCGCAACGCCGCGACGCCCGACGTCTCGCCCCGGGGCGGCCGCCCCGGGTGCGGGCCTCGCCGTCACTCCGCTATGGGCGCCAGCGCCTCCATCTCGGCATCGGTGAAGAGCCGGCTGCGCGTCAGGAAGCGGAGCCCCTCCGGTGCCTCGAGCGAGAAGCCGGACCCGCGGCCACGGACGACGTCGATGATGAGCTGCGTGTGCTGCCAATAGGCGAATTGCGCCGCGCCGATGAAGAAGGGGCAGCCGCCGATATCGCCCAAGCGGATGTCCTGCGCACCGGTCCGGAACTCTCCCAGCGGGTAGCACATGGGCGCCGAGCCGTCGCAGCAACCGCCCGACTGATGAAACATCAGCGGTCCGTGCTGGGCACGGAGGCGCTCGATGAGCGCCTCCGCCGCCGGCGTCGCGACGACCCGGCCCGCCATCAGAAGAAGCCCAGCGCCTTCGGGCTGTAGCTCACCAGCATGTTCTTGGTCTGCTGGTAGTGGTCGAGCATGGAGCGGTGATTCTCGCGCCCGATGCCGGACTGCTTGTAGCCGCCGAAGGCGGCATGGGCCGGATAGAGATGGTAGCAGTTGGTCCAGACCCGGCCGGCCTGGATCGCCCGGCCGAAGCGGTAGGCGCGCGTGCCGTCGCGGGTCCAGACGCCGGCGCCGAGGCCGTAGAGCGTGTCGTTGGCGATGTGCAGCGCCTCGTCCTCGTCCTTGAAGGTCGTGACCGAGACCACGGGGCCGAAGATCTCCTCCTGGAAGACGCGCATGCGGTTGTGCCCTTGCAGCACCGTGGGCTGCACGTAGAAGCCGCCCTCCAGCTCGCCGCCGGGATGGAAGCGCTCGCCGCCGGCGAGGACCTTGGCGCCCTCCTGCCGGCCGATATCGAGATAGGACAGGATCTTCTCGAGCTGGTCGTTCGAGGCCTGGGCGCCGACCATGGTGGCGCTGTCGAGCGGATTGCCCTGGATGATCTTGCCCACGCGCTTCAGCGCCCGCTCCATGAAGCGGTCGTAGATGCTTTCGTGGATCAGCGCCCGGCTCGGGCAGGTGCAGACCTCGCCCTGGTTGAGGGCGAACATGGCGAAGCCCTCGAGCGCCTTGTCGAGGAAGTCGTCATCCTCCGCCATCACGTCCTTGAAGAAGATGTTCGGCGACTTGCCGCCGAGCTCCAGCGTGACCGGGATGATGTTCTCCGAGGCGTACTGCATGATCAGCCGGCCCGTCGTGGTCTCGCCGGTGAACGCCACCTTGGCGATGCGGCGGGACTGCGCGAGCGGCTTGCCGGCCTCGACGCCGAAGCCCTGCACGACATTGACCACGCCGGGCGGCAGGATGTCCGCCAGCACGTCCATCAGCACCGCGATCGCCATCGGCGTCTGCTCGGCCGGCTTCAGCACGACGCAATTGCCGGCCGCGAGCGCCGGCGCGAGCTTCCAGACGGCCATCAGCAGCGGGAAGTTCCAGGGGATGATCTGGCCGACGACGCCGAGCGGCTCATGGAAATGGTAGGCGACGGTGTCGTGGTCGATCTCGCTGAGGCTGCCCTCCTGCGCCCGGATCGCGCCGGCGAAGTAGCGGAAATGGTCAACGGCCAGCGGCAGGTCGGCGGCGGTGGTCTCGCGGATCGGCTTGCCGTTGTCGATGGTCTCGACCAGGGCGAGCGTCGAGAGCCGGGCCTCGATGCGGTCGGCGATCTGCAGCAGCAGCTTCGAGCGTTCGGCGGCCGCGGTCCTGCCCCAGGCTTCGCGGGCCGCATGCGCCGCGTCGAGCGCGCGCTCCACATCCTCCGCGGTCGAGCGCGCGACGGTGCAGATCACCTTGCCATTGACCGGCGAGATATTGTCGAAATGCTGGCCCTTGATGGCCGGCACCCATTTGCCGCCGATCCAATTGTCGTAGTGCGGACGGATCGCGATGTCCTTGGCGATGTCGCTCAGAGCCTTGTCGACCATGAAGCATCCTCCTCGATCTATTGTCCGGCCGACCTTCCGGATCGGCAGGCCCGGCAGCCGCATTATGGACAAGTAAATATAACGAAGGCCAGTTCCCCGGGCCAGTCCCTTGCGCGCGCCGGCGGTGTCAATGACACCATGGTCGGGGGTGTTGATTGCCAGTCCGCGATGGCCACCGTTATACTGTCCAAGCCATAGCGTAACGAGCAGGAATGGCCCCGCCCCGGCCTGTCCGCGGCGCAAGCCATGTCCATGCGCCGAGGACGGGGAACGGTTGCGATGAGCCATGAACGCCAGCACTATGTGAACGGGGCCTGGGTCGAGCCGCTGCAGCCGACGCTGCTCGATGTCGTCGATCCCTCGACCGAGGAGGCCTTCACTCAGATCGCGGTCGGCGGCGCGGCGGATGTCGACCGCGCGGTGGAAGCCGCGCGCGCCGCTTTCCCGGCCTTCGCCGCCACCACCCGGCGGCAGCGGCTGGACCTGTTGCGCGCCATCCTCGCCGAGTACAACAAGCGGCGCGACGACATCGCCGATGTGCTGTCGCGCGAGATGGGGGCGCCGCGGAAATTCGCCTATGAGCGGCAATCCGCCACCGGCACCGGGCATCTGGCCCGCATGATCGAGGTGCTGGAGGATTACCGCTTCGAGGAGGTGCAGGGCACCACGCTGATCGCGCGCGAGCCGATCGGCGTGGTCGGGCTCATCACTCCCTGGAACTGGCCGATCAACCAGATCGTCTGCAAGGTGGCGCCGGCCATCGCCGCCGGCTGCACCATGGTGCTGAAGCCCTCCGAGGTGGCGCCGCTGAACGCCGTCATCTGGAGCGAGGTGATGCATGCCGCCGGCGTGCCGGCCGGCGTCTACAACATGGTCCAGGGCGAGGGCGGCACGGTCGGCAACGCCATGTCGGCGCATCCCGGGATCGACATGATGTCCTTCACCGGCTCCACCCGCGCCGGCATCCTGGTGGCGCAGGCGGCGGCCACCACCGTCAAGCGCGTGGCGCAGGAGCTGGGCGGCAAGTCGGCCAACATCCTGCTGCCGGATGTCGATTTCCCGACCGCCGTCACCAAGGGCGTGCTCGGCATGATGGGCAACAGCGGCCAGTCCTGCAACGCGCCGACCCGCATGTTCGTGCCCCTCGACCGGCATGAGGAGGTGAAGGCCATCGCCAAGGCGGCGGCGGAGCGTGTGGTGGTCGGCCCGGTGGATGACGAGCGCACCACCATCGGCCCGGTGGTCAGCGCGGTGCAGTTCGAGAAGATCCAGCGGCTGATCCAGGCCGGCATCGAGGAGGGGGCGGAGCTGGTGACCGGCGGCCCCGGCCGGCCGGAGCACCTCAACCGCGGCTATTTCGTGCGCCCCACCGTCTTCGCCAATGTGCGCAACGACATGACCATCGCGCGGGAGGAGATCTTCGGCCCGGTGCTGTCGATCCTGCCCTATCGCGACGAGGCCGAGGCGATCCGCCTGGCAAACGAGACCGTCTATGGCCTGGCTGCCTATGTGCAGTCCGCCGATCTCGATCATGCGCGGCGGGTGGCGGCGCAGATGCGCGCCGGCAACGTGCACCTCAACTACCCGGCGCCCGACACCGCCGCGCCCTTCGGCGGCTACAAGCAATCCGGCAATGGCCGCGAATACGGCAAATGGGCGCTCGACGAGTTCTGCGAGATCAAGGCGGTGATCGGCTACGGCGCCGCCGCCTGAGCCCAAGCGGGCGGGGCCGCGCGGCCCCGCCCGATGCTATCCCCGGCACCCGGAACGCGGTATGGCGGCGCCGCGCGGCCGGTGCCGTCCGGCTGCGCCCGCGACTGCCAGATCTATGGAGGAGGCCGCCCATGAAGACCTATGGCCACTACATCGCCGGCCAGTATGTCGAACCGGCGCAGCAGCGCTGGCTCGACAGCTACAACCCCTATACCGGCGAGGTCTGGGCCCGCATCCCGCAAGGCTGCGCGGCGGATGTGGACCGTGCCGTGGCCGCGGCGCGCGGCGCGTTGCAGGACGGCCCCTGGCCGAAGCTCACCGCCTCCGCCCGCGGGCTGCTGATGCAGCGCCTGGCCGACCTCATCGCCGCCAATGCCGAGCGCTTGGCCGAGACCGAGGTGCGCGACAACGGCAAGCTGCTGGCGGAGATGCTGGGGCAGACCCGCTACAACCCGGAATGGTGGCGCTACTATGGCGGCCTGGCCGACAAGGTCGAGGGCGCGGTGATGCCGATCGACAAGCCGGAGATGTTCGCCTTCACGCGGCATGAGCCGGTTGGCGTGGTGGCGGCACTGACCGCCTGGAACTCCCCGCTGCTCTTCATCGCCTGGAAATGCGCCCCGGCGCTGGCGGCCGGCTGCACCGTGGTGGTGAAGCCCTCGGAATTCGCCTCCGCCTCCACCCTCGAATTCGCCGCCCTCACCAAGGAAGCGGGCTTCCCCGACGGCGTCTTCAACGTCGTCACCGGCCTCGGGCCGGAGGCCGGCTCGGCGCTGGTCGATCATCCGGACGTGGCGAAGGTCACCTTCACCGGCTCGGATGCGACCGGCGCGCGCATCTATGCCCAGGCGGCGAAGACGATGAAGCGCGTCTCGCTCGAGCTCGGCGGCAAGTCCCCGAACATCGTCTTCGCCGATGCCGATCTCGACATGGCGGTGGCCGGCGTCATCTCCGGCATCTTCGCCGCCACCGGGCAGACCTGCATCGCCGGCTCGCGCGTGCTGGTGCAGAATTCGATCCGCGAGGAATTCAGCCGCCGCCTGGTGGAGCTCGGCCGCACCGCCCGCAAGGGCGACCCGATGCAGCCCGACACCAATATCGGCCCCGTCACCACCGCGCCGCAGTATCGCAAGATCCTCGACTATATCGACATCGCCAAGTCGGAAGGGGCGCGCTGCATCCTCGGCGGCGGGCCGGCCGAGGGGATGCCGGGCGGGCAGTTCGTCGAGCCGACCATCTTCACCGACGTGACGCCGGCGATGCGCATCGCCCGCGAGGAGGTCTTCGGCCCGGTCCTCTCCATCCTCGGCTTCGAGGACGAGGCGGAGGCGATCCGGCTGGCCAACGACACCATCTACGGCCTCGCCGCCGGCGTCTGGACCAGCGATATCGGCCGCGCCGTGCGCATGTCGGCGGCGCTGAAGGCGGGCACGGTCTGGGTGAACACCTATCGCGCGGTCAGCTACATGATGCCCTTCGGCGGCATGAAGCGCTCCGGCCTCGGCCGCGAGAGCGGCATCGAATCCATCCGCGAATATCTCGAGACCAAAAGCGTCTGGATCTCGACGGCGAAGGGCGCGCCGGCGAACCCCTTCATCATGCGGTAGCGGCTGGCGGCAGGGCGCGGCCATGGCCCGCCCTGCCCGACCGCCCGGGCCGGCGCGGGCCGGCGCGAGCGCCGCTACGGCTTCCCCAGCTCGCGCCAGTGCCGCTCCTTCAGCTCCACGCCGAATTTCCGCGCCGCGGCCTGGATGCGTTTCCAGGCCTCGTCCCGCTCCGCGTCGCTGACGCCCTGCACCTGGTCGAAGCGCGCGACGGCGTTGCGGACATGCCGCGCGTCCTCGAGAGGCTCCTTGCGCTGCCGGGGAAAGGCGAACTCCCTGCTCGACAGCTTGTCGCGCGCCGTCTTGTCCAACTCGGCCATGGTCCGTCTCCGGAAGCCCGGGCCCACAACGTCGCTCCCCTGACCCGGTTTGGCGGATGGGCATTCCCCGAAAGAGGCCAGGCGGAGGCCAGGCCGTGCGCCGCCCCCGCCCTTGTGATCCCGCGGCCTCGTCGTCCCCTTGGTCGATCGACCACAGGCCGGGCGATGGGCAATGGCGCGGCGGTCGCACCGGCGCGATACTCACCCTCGACATAACCGAGGCCGTCCCTTCATGAGACAGCAAGCACTCACCGCGGAAGCCGGGCAAAAGATTACTCAAAATTCAGAAAAGCTTGCCCTGGCCCGTGGCGAGACGGCCTTCGCGATGCTGCTGACGCTCAGCGTCTGCCACCTGTTGAACGATATGGTGCAGTCGCTGGTGCCAGCCCTCTATCCCATTCTCAAGGAGAACTACGCCCTTTCCTTCAGCCAGATCGGGCTGATCACCCTGGCCTTCCAGTGCACCGCCTCGCTGCTGCAGCCCGTCGTGGGCTTCTATACGGACAAGCGGCCGGCCCCCTATTCGCTGCCGGTCGGCATGGCCTCGACCCTGGCCGGGCTGCTGCTGCTGTCGCAGGCGGCCAGCTACCCCGTCATCCTCCTGGCCGCGGCCATGATCGGCGTGGGATCCTCCATCTTCCATCCGGAGGCGTCGCGCGTGGCGCGCTTGGCCTCGGGCGGGCGCTACGGCCTGGCGCAGTCACTGTTCCAGGTCGGCGGCAATTTCGGCCAGGCCATCGGCCCGCTGCTGGCCGCCTTCATCGTCGTGCCGCGCGGCCAGCACAGCATCGTCTGGTTCTCCGCCGCCGCCCTGCTGGGCATGGCCATGCTGACGCGGGTCGGCGGCTGGTATGCGCGCCAGCAGCGGGCCGCCGGCCCGAAGCGCCCGGCGCATGCCGATGGCACGCCGATGCGGCGCGGCAAGGTCCTGTTCGCCGTCGGCATCCTGGTGATGCTGATCTTCTCCAAGAACGTCTACACGGCCAGCCTGAACAGCTACTACACCTTCTACCTCATCGAGACCTTCGGCATCTCGATCCAGGAGGCGCAGTTCTACCTCTTCATCTACCTGGTTTCGATCGTCGTCGGACTGGTGCTCGGCGGCATGGTCAGCGACCGCATCGGGCGCCTGCCGGTCATCTGGTTCTCGATCCTGGGCGTCCTGCCCTTCACCCTGCTCCTTCCCTATGTGGGCCTGACCGCGACGGTCGTCCTCACCGTGATCATCGGCCTGATCATGTCCTCGGCCTTCCCGGCCATCCTGGTCTATGCCCAGCACCTGATGCCCGGCCGGGTGGGCCTAGTCGCCGGCATCTTCTTCGGCTTCTCCTTCGGCCTGGGCGGCCTCGGCGCCGCCGCGCTGGGCGCGCTGGCGGACCAGGTCGGCATCCGGTCGGTCTACATCGCCTGCGCCTACCTCCCCATCCTCGGCATCCTCACGGCGCTGCTGCCGAACATCGAGAAGAAGGCGGCCTGACGGCTTGGCCGCGCCGGGCCCTCATACCCGGCGACGGAGGGGCGGTTGATGGGTCACCATCAACCACCCCTGGTCTCAGCCGGCCAGGATCCGGCCGTCCCAGACCTGCCGCGCCACCATGTCCACGACTTCGCCCCGCAGCATCTCGCCGAAGAGCCGCACGGCGGTGGAAAGCGGCCGGCCGACGGGATGCGCGACCACCAGCCGGCGCGAGAGGCGCGGCCCGGCGATGGGCACGGCATGGATCCGGCCGGCGCCCACCTCCGCATGCACGGAGGCGAGCGGCAGGATCGTGCCGCCCAGCCGCCGCATGACCAGCTCCTTCTGCACCTGCAGCGTATCCGCCTCGACGACGACGTTCAGGGTCAGGCCATGCTGCCGGGCCTCCCGCTCCACCAGGGCGCGGAGGCCGTGCTGCGGCCCGGGCAGGATCAGCCGCCGCGCCGCGACCTCGGCGAAGCCCATGGAGGGCGTCTGGCCTGCCTGCACCGGTTCGCCGGCGACGAAATGCAGGTTCTCCTCCAGCAGCGGCGCGGCGCGGATGCTGGCCGCCCGCTCGGACCCGTAGAGGACGGCGATGTCGACCTCGCCGCCATGCAGCCATTCGAGCAGGTAGCCGCTATAGGCGGTGACGACGCGCAGCGTGACCTCGGGGTGGAGCGACAGGAAGCGCTCGATCAACCGGGTCGCCAGGATGTCGCCGACGGTCGGCGGCATGCCGAACACCACCCGCCCGCGCACCGATCCGGCCTCCTGCGCCAGCTCGGCCCGGGTCTCCTCCACCTGCCGCAGGATGCCGCCGGCGCGCCCCCGCAGCCTCTCCCCGGCCGGGGTCAGCACCATGCCGCGGCCATGGCGGGTGAACAGCGCGAGCTTCAGCTCCTCCTCGAGCAGGCGGATCTGCCGGCTCAGGGCGGGCTGGGCGATGCGCAACCGCTCCGCCGCCTTGCTGATGCTGCCGAGTTCGGCGACCTGGAGGAAAGTGGTGAGCTGGCGGAGATCCATCAGGCCATATCGCCCCGGCATAGCTGAATGCGCCACATTATAATGTCGCTATCCCTCCAGGCCTTCTAGAAGCCGCCCGATGCCCATCCGGGGCGCGGAGGTGGAAATGGTGTCCGATACGGCAGAGGGTGCCGACCAATCCTGGCGGCAGGATGTCTTCGACGTCCTGAAGGCCGCGGGCGTGAAGCATGTCGTCTATGTCCCCGATGCCGGCCATGCCACCGCCATCCGGCTGGCCGAGGCCGATCCGGAGATCAAGGCGGTCGTCCTGACCACCGAGGAGGAGGGCATCGGCTATCTCGCCGGCGCCTGGCTCGGCGGCGAGCGCGGGGCGCTGCTCATGCAGTCCTCCGGCGTCGGCAATTGCATCAACACGCTCGGCCTCGTCGCCTGCGCACGTTTCCCCTTCCTCGCCGTGGTGACCATGCGTGGCGACTGGGCGGAGTTCAACCAGTGGCAGAACCCGATGGGCCAGGCCACCGAGGCGGCGCTGCGGCTGATGGGCGTCATGACCTGGCGGGCGGATGAGGCGAAGGATGTGGCGCCACTGCTCCGTGGCGCGGCCACCATGGCCTTCGAGGGCGACGGCGCCTGCGCGCTGCTGCTCGGTCAGCGGCTGATCGGCGAGAAGGAGTGGGCGAAATGATCGGCGGAACCCTCGATCGGCGCGCCGTCGTCGCCGACCTCCTCCAGGATCGCGGCGAGCTGCTGGTGGTCACCGGCCTCGGCTCGCCCTCCTACGACGTCATGGCAGCGGGCGATCATGACCTGAACTATTACCTCTGGGCCGCCATGGGCAGCGCCATGACGGTCGGCCTCGGCCTCGCCATGGCGCAGCCGCACCGCCCCGTGCTGGTGGTGACCGGCGACGGCGAGGCGCTGATGGGCTTCGGCGCGCTCGCCACCATCGCGCTGCGCAAGCCGCGCAACCTCTCCATCGTCATCCTCGACAACGGGCATTTCGGCGAGACCGGGATGCAGCCGAGCCATGCCGGCCAGGGCATCGAGCTCAGCCGCGTCGCCGAGGCCTGCGGCTTTCCGGTGGTCGATCTGGTCACCGAGCGCCAGGTGGTGGAGCCGCTGCGCCGCCGCATCCAGGCGCGCGAGAGCCTGAACCTTGCGGTGGTGAAGATCCAGGCGGAAAACCTGCCCCGGGCGCTGCCGCCGCGCGACGGGGTGTATGTGAAGAACCGCTTCCGCCTCGCCCTCGGCCACAAGCCGGCCTGACCTCCCGCCGCGGCCGGCCCGCCCCCTGGGGAGGGCCGGCCGCGGCGGCGCCTGCCCCGCGGGTCATCCGGCTGGACGGGACGGCCTTTCGGCACCGCCCGATGGCCCTGACGGCGACACCGCCGCACGACAACGCGCCGCGCAGCGGCAAGCCGAGGAGGATTCATGTCCCGGATCACCCGCCGCACGCTCCTGCAAGGCGCCGGCACGCTCGCCGTGCCGCCATTGGCCGCCCCGCCCTTGACCGCTCCGGCGCTGGCGGCGCCGGCCTGGCCCAGCCAGCCGGTGCGCCTGATCTGCCCCTTCGCCGCCGGCGGCCCGACGGATGTGGCGGCGCGGCTGGTGGCGGATGCGCTGACGCCCGCCCTGCCGCAGCGGGTCATCGTCGAGAACCGCACCGGCGCCGGCGTCCTGGTCGGGACCGAGGCGGTGGCGAAGGCGCGGGACGGCCACAGCTTCCTCTACACCACCATCGCGCATGCGGTGCTGCGCTCGCTGTTCGGCAGCCTGCCCTTCGATCCGGTCGGCGATTTCCAGCCCGTCGCCCTGGTCGGCGTCATCCCGATGCTGCTGCAGATCAACAACGACCTGCCGGCGCGGAGCCTGCCGGAGCTGATCGCGCTCTTCCGCGCGCATCCGGGCCAGTACAATTACGGCAGTTCCGGCGCCGGCGGCGCGGTGCATCTGGCGACCGAGCTGTTCCTGCAGCAGGCGGGCGGGCTCCGGGTCAACCATGTCCCCTATCGCGGCGCGGCGCCGGCCATGCCGGACCTGCTGAACGGCGCGCTGGCCATGTTCCTCAACGTCGCCTCGGACGGGGTGGCGAGCGTGCAGCGCGGCAACACCCGCGGGCTCGCCATCAGCGCCGCGCACCGCCTGCCGCAGCTGCCCGATGTCCCGACCTTCGCCGAGGGCGGGTTGCCCGGCTACGAGGCCTATACCTGGCACATGGTGCTCGCCCCGACCGGCACGCCGCCCGAGGCGATCACCCGCCTGAATGCCGGCATCGCCCGCGCGGCGCAGGAGACGGCGCTGCGCCAGCGCTTCGAGGAGATGACCATCGAGCTGCGGGCGGGCGGCCCGCCCGAGGCCGCCGCCGCCTGGCTGCAGGCGGAGATGGTGAAATGGGACGCCGTGGTGCGGCGCGCCGGCATCACCGCGCAATAGGACCCCGCGTCGCGGCGCTACCGGATGCTGTCCATCGCCGCATCCGGCGCCGCCGCCGGCCGCAGCGGCGCGTAGTCGGCGAGGTCGATGGCCGGCGTCTCGCCCAGCGCCAATTGCGCCAGCAGGCGCCCGGCGAAGGGGCCGATGGTCAGGCCCGAGGGGCCGAGGCCGTTGCCGATCACCAGCCCCTCCGGCCCGGCCCGGCCGAGCAGCGGGCGCAGGTCCGGCCCGGCCGGTCGGAAGCCGATGCGCGTCTCCAGCAAGGTGGCGCGGCCAAGGCCGGGGGCGATGGCCAGCGCCTCGTTCAGCACCTCCGCCTGGCCGGCCGCCGTCACCCGGTGATCGAAGCCCGAGCCGGTCTCGCGCGTCGCCCCGACCACGATGCGCGAGCTGCCGAAGGCGAGCAGGTAATGGCTGCTCGGCGGCAGCACCACCGGCCAGTCCCCGGTCTCCGTGCCCTCGAGCTGCAGATGCGTGATCTGCCCCCGCTGCGGCTGGACGGGCAGGGCGAGGCCGAGCGGCTGCAGCAGCGCCGGCGCCCAGGCCCCGGCCGCGACGATCACGCAATCGGCCGCGATGCTCTCATCCGCCAGGCGGATGCCGGTCACCCGGTCCGCGGCGGTCAGCAGCCCCGCCTCGCCCGCGACGAAGCGCGCGCCATGCCGCTCGGCGCCGCGCCGCAGGGCGGCGGTGATCAGCCGGCCATCGACGCGCGCCCCGCCGGAGAGGAAGACGCCGCCGAGCGCCGGGTGCAGCGGCGGGAACAGCGCCCGCGCCTCCGCGGGCGAGAGGCGCGTGAGCTCGCCCGCCTCCGGCGCCGCGTCCCGGCGGCGCCGGATCGCCTGCTCGATCTGGTCGAGCGCCGCGCCATCGGCGGCGACGGAGAGGGCGCCGACGCGGCGGTAGCCCGTCTCCGTCTCGCCATCCTCGGCGAGCCGGGCGATCAGCTCCGGATAGTAGCGGGCCCCCGCCTCGGCGATGCGGCGCCAGCCGGCATCGACCCGGCCGGAGGACCAGGGCGAGACGATCCCGGCCCCGGCCGCCGTGGCGCGGCCGGGATGCGCCGCATCCGCCACCACCACCTCGGCCCCGGCCAGCGCCAGGTGATAGGCCGCGCTGGCCCCGAGGATGCCCGCACCGATGATCGCCACCCGCATGCCCTGTCGCCCCGCCTGCCCCGCATCCGGTGCCGAGGCTACGCCCGGCCGCCCGGGCCTCCAACCCATGCACGGCCCAGGCATGGCACGGCTCAGGCATGCGGGGCGCGGCGGAGGATTTCGGGATCCGCACGGAACCCATGGCCGTGGAACGCTCTTGCCAATCCTCCCGCCCCTCCGGAGCCCGCTGCATGCGCACCGCCCGCAGCCTCGATGCGCTGAACTTCTTCCTGGCGGATGTGCGGGACGGGCTCGGCCCCTATCTCGCGGTCTACCTGCTGGCGGTGCATCACTGGGACCAGGCCGGGACGGGGCTGGTGCTCTCCCTCGCCGGCATCGCCGGGCTGGTCGCGCAGGCGCCGGCCGGGGCGCTGGTCGACCACAGCCGCGCCAAGCGCGGGCTGATCGTGCTCGCCGCCGTCACCGTCACCCTGGTCTGCCTGGTGATCCCGCTCTGGCCGAGCTTCTGGCCGGTGGCCCTGGCGCAGTTGGCGAGCGGCGCCGCCTCGGCCATCTTCCCGCCGGTGATCGCCGCCGTCACCCTCGGCCTGGTCGGGCATGCCGCCTTCACCCGCCGCACCGGCCGCAACGAGGCCTGGAACCATGCCGGCAACGCCTTCGCCGCGCTCGCGGCCGGCGCGCTCTCGCTCTGGTGGGGGCCGATCGCGGTGTTCTGGCTGCTCGGCGCCATGGCGCTGGCAAGCCTCGCCGCGGTCTTCGCCATCCCCGGCGAGGCCATCGACCATGACCTGGCGCGCGGGCTCGACCCCGGGGCGGCGGGCGGCGGCGCCGAGCGCCCCTCGGGCTGGCGGGTGCTGCTGACCTGCCGCCCGCTGCTGATCTTCGCCCTCTGCGTGGCGCTGTTCCACCTCGCCAATGCGGCGATGCTGCCGCTGGTCGGCCAGAAGCTGGCGCAGCAGGACCTCAACAGCGGCACCGCGCTGATGTCGGCCTGCATCGTGGCGGCGCAGCTCGTCATGATCCCGATGGCCTGGCTGGTCGGGGCGCGCGCCGATGCCTGGGGCCGCAAGCCGCTCTTCCTCGCCGGCTTCGTGGTGCTGGCGGCGCGCGGCGCGCTCTACACCCTCTCCGACGATCCCTGGTGGCTGGTGGCCGTGCAGGCGATGGACGGAGTCGGGGCCGGGCTGTTCGGCGCCCTCTTCCCGGTGATCATCGCCGACCTGACGCGCGGCACCGGGCATTTCAACGTCAGCCTCGGCGCGGTGGCGACCGCCCAGGGCATCGGCGCCTCGCTCAGCAACGCCATGGCCGGGCTCATCGCGGCCGAGATGGGCTACGACGCCGCCTTCCTCACCCTCGCCGCGATCGCCGCGATCGCCGGCCTGGTCTTCTGGTGGGCCATGCCGGAGAGCCGCCGCGCCGCGCCGCGGCACGGCCTGGGGCTCGCCACCGCCTGATGGAGGGCGCCGCCTCCCTGCTGGCCAGCCAGCCCTGGCCGATCTGGGGCATCGTCGGCCTGGCCACGGCCGGCGTGATCCTGCGCCCCTTCGCCTGGCCGGAATGGATCTGGGCGGCCGCCGGGGCCGGGCTGCTGGTCGCCCTCGGCCTGTTCTCCCCCGCCGAGGCGCTGGCCGGCATCGCCCGCGGGACGGATGTCTACCTCTTCCTCCTCGGCATGATGCTGCTGGCCGAGCTGGCGCGGCTGGAGGGGCTGTTCGACTGGCTCGCGGCGCAGGCCGTGCGCCTGGCGCGCGACTCCGCCACGCGGCTCTTCGCGCTGATCTACGGGGTCGGCGTGCTGGTGACGGTCTTCCTCTCGAACGATGCCACGGCCGTGGTGCTGACCCCGGCGGTCGCCGCCGCGACGCGGGCGGCGCGGGTGCGGGACCCGCTGCCCTATCTCTTCGCCTGCGCCTTCGTCGCCAACGCCGCCAGCTTCGTGCTGCCGATCTCCAACCCGGCCAACCTCGTGCTCTACGGCAGCCGAATGCCCTCGCTGCTGGAATGGCTGCCGCGCTACGCGCTGCCCTCGGCGCTCGCCATCGGCGCCACCTACCTGATGCTGCGCTGGACGCAGCGGCACCGGCTGCGCGAGAGCATCCATTCGGACATCGCGCGGCCCAGGCTTTCCGGTGGCGGCCGCCTCGCCGCGGCCGGCATCGCGGCGACGGCGCTGGTGCTGCTCGCCGCCTCGGCCCGCGACATCCCGCTCGGCCTGCCGACCTTCCTCGCCGGGCTCGCCACCACCCTGCTCGCCCTGCTGCGGGCGCGCCGCGGCCTGCGGGCCGTGGCGACCGGCATCGCCTGGGGCGTGCTGCCACTCGTCGCCGGCCTCTTCGTGCTGGTCGAGGCGCTGGAGAAGACCGGCGTCACCGCCGCCCTGGCGCGGGCGCTGCAGGCGCTGGTGCGGGACCATCCCGGGCTGGCGCCCTGGCTCTCCGGCACGCTCCTCGCCTTCGGCTCCAACCTCGTCAACAACCTGCCGGCCGGGTTGGTGGCGGGGCGCGTGGTGGAACTCGCCACGGTGCCCGAGCCGGTGCGCGCCGCCCTGCTGATCGGCGTCGATCTCGGGCCCAACCTCTCGGTCACCGGCTCCCTGGCCACGCTGCTCTGGCTGGTCGCGCTGCGGCGTGACGGCCAGACGGTCGGCGCCTGGACCTTCCTCCGGCTCGGCTCCCTCGTCATGCCTCCCGCCCTGGTGCTGGCCATCGCCGGCGCCCTCCTCGGCTGAGCCGCGGCGCGCGGCGCCGACAGGACAAGGGCGCCGGATCGCTCCGGCGCCCCCTGCGTGCCGGGGGCGGGCCCCGGCCTCGGGAAGCCGACGCCTAGCCGCCGCTGTTGCTGCCCGCGGTCGGCGACTTGCCGGGCTGGATGGCGCCGTTCGGCGTCAGGTTCGTGCCGGAGCCGGTGGCGCCGCCGGGCATCGCGCTGCCGCCGCCGGCCGGCGGGGCGCCGCGCGGCTCGACCATGCTGCTGCCGGCGGCGCTGCGCGCGGCCGAGCTCGGCGCCCCCGGGCCGGTGGCCACGCCACCGCCGGGCTGCGGCTGGGTCTGCGGGGTGCCGAGATTCGTCCCCGAGACCTGCGCCTGCGCCGTGCCGAGCGCCAGCCCCATGGCAACCGTAGCGAAGAGAACCGATCGAAGCATCTGCTGCCTTTCCCTCGATAGTGGTCAGGCCCCGCCCCACAACGAGGTTCCATGGTTGCAGGTTCGCCGCCCCGGCGCGTCACGCTTGCGCGGGGCCGCCGGCACCTTGATGCCGGTCCGCGGCTATGCGCAGAGTGCCCCCATCGGCACGGTGGAGCGAGATCCGGCAGGCGATGACGCGGGCGATGCGGAACGCAGGGATGGCGCGGAGCTGGGCGGTGCTAACCCGCCTGCTCGCGGCCGGCTTCCTGCTCGCCTGCCTGCTGGTCCCGCCCCATGCCGAGGCAGGCCCGGCCGGGCCGGCGGGCGGCGCCCTTCCTTCCCTTGCCATCGGGCAGGATGGCGGCGCGGGCCAGCCTGGCCGCCCGGACGGGCTGGTGCATGTGGGCGCGCATTGCGCCTGCCAGTTCGCCCTTCGCTTGGCGGCGCCCGGCCCCGACCTGCCCCGGGCCCTTGGCCTGCCGACGCAGCCGCTGCGCACGGATCCCGCCCGCGCCTCCTTCGACGCCGGACCCCCCGCCCGCCCGCCACGGGCCTGACCGAACCCGAGCCGATCACGGCCACGCCCCGGCCTGCCGGGGCGTGGCGCCCTGCCCGCGTTCCGTCCGTCCCAGGTGTCATGTTCCTTCGCATCCGCTTCGGAGTGCCGCCCGCCCTGCGGGGCGCGGCGCTGCTTGCCGCCGCCATCGCCCTGCCCGCGCTGGCCGATCCCGCCCCGGCTGCCCCGGCGGCCGACGACGCGCCCCTGCTGGTGACGACGCCGGCCCAGGCCGCGGCCCTCGCCCTGGCGCGCGCCCCCATCCTGCGCAGCGCCGAGGCCGGCCGCCGGGCGATCCAGGGCGATCGCGTCACCGCCGGGCTGCGGCCCAATCCCGGTCTCACCGTCAGCACCGAGAATATCGGCGGCAGCGGCGGCTATCGCGGCCTCTCGGCGCAGGAGACCACCTTCAGCCTGTCCCAGCGCATCGAGACCGGCGGCAAGCGGCAGGCCCGCATCGCCGCGGCCGACCGCGCCGTGGCGCTCACCGGCCTCGATGTCGCGGCGGTCCGGCTCGACCTGGTGCGGGAGGTGGTGCGCGCCCTGGCCGAGGCGGTGGCCAGCGGCCGGGCGGTGGAGATCGCCCGGGAGCGGGCGCGGCTGGCGGAGGAGGTGCTGCGCGCCACCCGCGCCCGGGTGGAGGCCGGGCGCGAGCCACCGCCGCAGCAGCGCCGCGCCGAGGTGGCGCGGGAGACCGCGCTCCTGGCCTTCGAGCGCTCGGAGCGGGAGGCGGCGGTGGCGCTGCGCAGCCTCGCCGTGCTGCTGGCGGCGCCGCGGCTGCGGGTCGAGCCGGCCCGGGCGGCCTGGTTCGACGATCTCGGGCCGCGCCCCATGGAGGGCGGCCCCGCCGCGGCGCCCCCCGCCTCGCCCCCCGGGCAGCTCGACCGGGCGCGGCTGGAGGCGCTGATCGACCAGCGCCGCGCCGAGCTCGAGCTGCAGCGCCGCAATGCGGTCCCGGATGTCGAGATCGCCGGCGGCGTCCGCCGCTACCGGGAGGCGGGCGGCGACACCGCCTTCGTGCTCGGCCTCACCGTGCCGCTGCCGCTCCATGACCGGAACCAGGGCAACATCCTGCGGGCCGGCGCCGAGCTGACGCGGGCGGAGGCCGAGGCGGAGCGCGGCCGGCTCTATCTCGACGCCGCCCTTGCCGATGCCGAGCGGCGCCTGGCCCAGGCCTGGCGCGCGGCGGATGCCCTGCGGCGCATCGTGCTGCCGGCCGCCGGCGAGGCGGCGGGGGCGGCGCGGGAAGGCTATGTGGCCGGCAAATTCTCCCTGCTCGAGGTGCTCGACGCCCAGCGCGCCCTGTCGGATGCGCGCGAGCAGCTCAACGCCGCGCGGCTCGAGGTGCAGCAGCTGCGCGCCGATATCGACCGGCTGCGCGGGCGCGCCGAGGCCGCCCCGCCGGCCCCGGGCAGCCGGGCGGGAGGGTCCTGAGCATGCGATCGATCCTGCTCCTCCTGGCCGGCGCCGCCGCCGCCCTCGGCGCCGCGGTGCTGCGGCCCGACCTGCCCGCCCATCTGCGCGCCGGCCTCGGCCTCGCTCCCGCGGCCGGGACCGCCGCCCATCACGCCGGCCCCGCCGCGGCCGAGGAGGACGACCACGATCACGGGCATGATCATGGGCATGGCCATGCCCATGGCCCCGGCGAGGACCGGGATGGCGAGGCCGCGGACGGCACGCTCCGCATGACGGAGGAGCAGATCGCGGGCGCCGGGATCACCCTGGCGGCGGCGGGGCCCGGCAGCCTCGCGCGCCGCGTCGCCCTGCCCGGCACGGTGACGGCGAATGCCGACCGGCTGGCGCATGTCCCGGCCCGCGTCGCGGGCATCGTCACCGCCCTGCACCGGCGCCTCGGCGAGGCGGTGGCGGCGGGCGAGGTGCTGGCCGTGGTCGAGAGCGCCGAGATCGCCACCGCCAAGGGCGAGTACCTCGCCGCGCTGCGGACCACCGAGCTCGCCCGCCTCACCTTCGAGCGCGAGCAGCGGCTGTGGCAGCGCAAGGTCTCCGCCGAGCAGGATTTCCTCAAGGCGCGCACCGACTGGCAGGAGGCGCAGATCCGCCTCGACCTCGCGCGGCAGAAGCTGGCGGCGATCGGCCTCGGCCGGACGGAGATCGAGGACCTGCCGCGCCAGCCCATCGAGGCGCTGCGGCGGCAGGAGGTCCGGGCGCCGATCGCCGGCCGCATCACGGCGCGGCCCAAGATGCTGGGCGATGCCGTCTCGGCCGAGATGGAGGTCTACACCCTGGCCGATCTCGCCACGGTCTGGGTGGAGATGGCGGTGCCGCCCGCCGACCTGGCCTTCGTGCAGGAAGGCATGGCGGCCCGCATCGCCGGCGAGAGCGGGAGGCTGGGCGAGGGCCGCATCGTCTTCCTCAGCCCGGTGCTCGACCCGGAGACGCGCTCGGCCCGGGCGGTCGTCGAGCTGCCGAACCCGGCGGGGGCGCTGCGCCCGGGCGGCTTCGTCACCGCCGAGGTCGCCACCGGGGCGCAGGCCGTGCCGCTGCTCCTGCCCCGGGCGGCGCTGCAGCAGGTGGAGGGCGAGACCGTCGTCTTCGTCCGCACGGCCGAGGGCTTCGCCCGGCGCGCGGTGGTGCTCGGCCGCGGCGACGGGGAGGAGGTGGAGGTGGTCTCCGGCCTCGATCCCGGCGAGCGCTACGCCGCCGGCAACAGCTTCCTGCTCAAGGCGGAGCTCGGCAAGGCCGAGGCCGGGCATGCGCATTGATCGGGGACACCGGAGCATGATCGCACGCATCCTCGACATCGCGGTGCAGCGGCGCTGGCTGGTGGTGCTGCTGGTCGCCGCCGCGGCCGGCCTCGGCCTGCGCTCGCTGCAATCCCTGCCCATCGACGCGGTGCCGGACATCACCAACAACCAGGTGCAGATCAACACCCTGGCGCCCGCCCTCTCGCCGCAGGAGGTGGAGAAGCAGGTGACCTTCCCGGTGGAGACGGCGATGGCGGGCATCCGCGGCCTGCAATCGACGCGCTCGCTGTCGCGCAACGGCTTCAGCCAGGTCGTCGCCATCTTCGCCGACGAGGTCGGCATCTACCATGCCCGGCAGCAGGTGCTGGAGCGCCTGGCCGAGGCGCGCGAGGCGCTGCCGCCCGGCGTCGAGCCGCGGCTGGGGCCGATCTCGACCGGCCTCGGCGAGATCGTCATGTGGGTGCTCGACTGGGCGCCGCGCCGCGCGGGCGATGCCGCCGGCGAGGGCCGCCCGGGCTGGCAGGCGGATGGCGGCTACCTGACGCCCGAGGGCCGCCGCCTGGCGACCGCGCTCGATCGCAGCGCCTATCTGCGCACCCTGCAGGACTGGGTGATCCGGCCGCAGCTCCGCACCGTGCCGGGCGTCGCGGGGGTCGATGCCATCGGCGGCCATGTCAAGCAGTACCATGTCGAGCCCGACCCGGCGAAGCTGATCGGCCTCGGCCTCTCCTTCGCCGACCTGGCCGAGGCGCTGGAGCGCAACAATGCCAGCCGCGGCGCCGGCTATATCGAGCGCGGCGGCGAGGGCTACGTCGTCCGCTCCGGCGGCAGGCTCGAGGGCATCGAGGATATCGGCGCCGTGGTGGTGGCGACCCGCGAGGGCGTGCCGGTGCGGATCCGCGACCTCGCCCGGGTCGGGACCGGCCGCGAGCTGCGGACCGGCAGCGGCAGCGTCGATGGGCGGGAGGCGGTGATCGGCACCGCGCTGATGCTGATCGGCGAGAACAGCCGGACGGTGGCGGCGGCGGTCGAGGCCAGGATCGGCGAGATCGCCCGCACCCTGCCGCCCGGCATCGAGCTCCGCATCGTGCTGAACCGGACCGCGCTGGTGGATGCGACGATCCGGACGGTGGCGAAGAACCTGGCCGAGGGCGCGCTCCTCGTCATCGCCGTGCTCTTCCTGCTGCTCGGCAACCTGCGGGCGGCGGTGGTGACCGCGCTGGTCATCCCGGTCACCATGCTGCTGGCGGTGACCGGGATGCTGCAGGGCGGCCTGAGCG
Source organism: Roseicella frigidaeris (assembly GCF_003258945.1). Taxonomy (GTDB): domain Bacteria; phylum Pseudomonadota; class Alphaproteobacteria; order Acetobacterales; family Acetobacteraceae; genus Paracraurococcus; species Paracraurococcus frigidaeris. The sequence continues at coordinate 84,358 of NZ_QLIX01000012.1, forward strand.
CCAACCTGATGAGCCTCGGGGCGCTCGATTTCGGCCTCATCGTCGATGGCGCCGTCATCGTCACCGAGAACAGCCTGCGGCACCTGGCGGCGCGGCAGCACGCCCTCGGGCGCGTGCTGACGGCCGCGGAGCGGCTGCCCGTGGTGGCCGCCGCGGCGCGGGAGATGATCCGGCCTTCCCTCTTCGGGCAGGCGATCATCATCCTGGTCTACCTCCCCCTGCTCGCCTTCCAGGGGGTCGAGGGCAAGATGTTCGCCCCGATGGCGCTCACCGTCGTCATCGCGCTCCTGGCCGCCTGCGTGCTCTCGCTCACCTTCGTCCCGGCGATGATCGCGCTCGCGGTCACCGGCCGGGTGCGGGAGACGGAGAGCCGGCCCCTCCGACTCCTCCGGCGCCTCTACGCGCCGGCGCTCGACCTCGCCCTGCGCCGGCCGCTGCCGGTCATCAGCGGGGCGGGCCTGCTCTTCCTCGGCGCGCTCCTCCTCGGCGGCCGGCTCGGCTCGGAGTTCATCCCGCAGCTCGACGAGGGGAACATCGCCATGCATGCCCTGCGCATCCCCTCCACGGCGCTGACGCAGTCCCAGGCGATGCAGCTGCGGATCGAGCAGACCGTCTCGGCCTTCCCGGAGGTGGCGGTGGTCTTCTCCAAGACCGGCACCGCCGAGGTGGCGTCCGACCCGATGCCGGTGAACGTCTCGGACACCTTCATCATCCTCCGGCCCCGCGCGCATTGGCCGGACCCGGCCTTGCCGAAGGCGGCGCTGATCCGCCGGCTCCAGGAGGCGGTGGGCCGGCTTCCCGGCAACAATGTCGAGTTCACCCAGCCGATCCAGATGCGGTTCAACGAGCTGCTGGCGGGCACCCGCGGCGACCTCTCGGTGAAGGTCTTCGGCGAGGAATTCGCGCCGATGCTCGCCGCCGCCAACCGCGTCGCCGGCATCCTGCGCGGCATCGCCGGGGCGGAGGATGTGCGCGTGGAGCAGGCGACGGGGCTGCCCGTCCTCGAGATCACCGTGGACAAGGCGGAGATCGCCCGGCGCGGCCTCAGCCTGGATGCGGTGCAGGAGGTGATCGGCACCGCCATCGGCGGGCGCCAGGCCGGCTGGGTCTTCGAGGGCGATCGCCGCTTCGCCATCGTCGTGCGGCTGCCCGAGGCCCTGCGCAGCGACCTCGAGGCGCTGCGCAACCTGCCCGTGGCCCTGCCCGGGGCGGGGCCGGCCGGCGCGGCGAGCGTGCCGCTGCGCAGCCTCACCGGCTTCCGCCTCGCCGAGGGGCCGAACCAGGTCAGCCGCGAGAACGGCAAGCGCCGCGTCGTGGTCACGGCCAATATCCGCGGCCGCGACATCGCCTCCGTCGTGGCCGAGGCGCAGGCGCAGGTGGCGGCCGGGATCGCCCTGCCCCCCGGCTACTTCGTCACCTGGGGCGGCCAGTTCGAGAGCCTGCAGGCCGCCGAGCGGCGGCTGATGGTCGTCGTGCCGGCGGCGTTCTTCCTCATCGTCCTGCTGCTCGCCACGGCGCTCGGCACGGTGCGCGAGGCGCTGCTGGTCTTCAGCGCGGTGCCGCTGGGGCTGACCGGCGGCATCGCCCTGCTCTGGCTGCGGGGCATGCCGCTCTCGGTCTCCGCCGTGGTCGGCTTCATCGCGCTCTCGGGCGTCGCCGTGCTGAACGGCCTGGTGATGCTGAACCGGGTCGCGCAGCTGCGCGCCGAGGGGCACGGGCGGCGGGAGGCGGTGCGGCAGGGCGCCCTGGACCGGCTGCGGCCGGTGGCGATGACCGCCCTCGTCGCCGCGCTCGGCTTCCTGCCGATGGCGCTGGCGACCGGCCCGGGCGCCGAGGTGCAGAAGCCGATCGCCACGGTGGTGATCGGCGGCTTGGTCACCGCCACCCTTCTCACCCTGATGGTGCTGCCGGCCCTCTATGCGCGCTTCGGCAGCGCCGAGGTCCCGTCATCGCATCCCCGGGGGCAGGAGAGGAAGGCGACGGGGCGAGCGGCATTGCCGGCGACGGCGGAGTGACGCCGGCGGCCGGCGCCGGGCCGTCATACCCGGCGCAGGACGTGCTGGCCTGCGGCCCGCAGGGCCGAGCGCCCGAACGGGCGTCGCGCCCGGTGGCGCAAAGGCCCAGGCAAACCGGAGGGTTGCACCCGGTGTCTGAGCGGCATCAGCCCGCCGGCGGATGCGCCGCCAGGAACCGCTCGAAGGCGGCGAGGGTCGGGCCGCTGACATGGTGCTCGATACCCTCGGCATCGAGTTCTGCCACCTCGGGCGGCACGCCGACGGCGCGCAGGAAGGCGACCACGGTCTGGTGCCGCGCCCGCACCCTGCGGGCCAGGGCCTGGCCGGCCTCGGTGAGGAAGACGCCGCGATAGGGCTTGCCGTTGGCGAGGCCGTCCCGCTTCAGGCGGCCGATGGTCTTGATGGCCGTGGCATGGGTGACGCCGAGACGGCGGGCGATGTCGGTCGCCCGCGCCTCGCCCTCGGTGTCGAGCAGGTCGGCGATGATTTCGACATAGTCCTCGGCCAGGGCGCTGGCCCGGGCGGAGCGGGCGGAGGCGTGCCGGACGGCCTCGGCCGGGGGGCCGGCCGTCCCGCCATCCATGGGAGGCTTCACGGGGAGGTCTGCGGACGAGGTCACCGCCTCAGATCAGCATTTTCGCAGGTCAGTGTCAATTTGTAGCCAATGGAACATCATCGGATTGGATGACCTATTCCGGGAGGAAGGCTCATTACGCTTGCCCTGGTCGCCATGCCCTATAGTGTTCCATAGGCTACATCATGGAGGAGAGGCATGCGGCGACGGGACCGGGCGAGGCATCCTGCGGCGCCGGGGCGCCGGATACCCTGGCCCCTGCTGCTGCTGGCCGGCGGCTGCCTGCAGGCCGAGGCCCGGGCCCAGGACGGTGAGCCGGAGGCCGCCCCGACCGAGCTGCCGGAGCTCGTCGTCGAGGCCCGCCCCTCCGAGGCGGCACGGCTGCGCATCCCTCCCGCCCTCGGCGCCAGCGTCACCGAGATCGACCGCGAGGCCATCGAGAGCCTGCCGCTCGGCGGCTCGGCCCCGCTGAGCCAGGTGCTGCTGCAGGCGCCGGGCGTCGCCGGCGACGCGCAGGGCGACATCCATGTCCGCGGCGACCACCGCAACCTGCAATACCGCATCGACGGCGTCATGATCCCCGAGGCCATCGGCGGCTTCGCCCAGCTCTTCGAGGCGCGCGGCCTGCGCTCGGTCAGCCTGATCACCGGCGCGCTGCCGGCGCAATTCGGCCTGCGCACCGCCGGCGTCATCGACCTGCAGCTCCGCTCCGGCGCCGAGAATCCCGGCGGGTCGGCCGGGCTCAGCGGCGGCAGCCACGGCACCGTGCAGCCCTTCCTGTCCTATGGCGCAGCCATCGGGCCCTTCGAATACTACCTGACCGGCAGCTTCCTCCGCAGCGACCGCGGCTTCGAGAACCCGACGCCGGCCTACACCGCCCGGAACAACGAGACGGAGCAGCTCCGTGGTCTTGGCAGCTTCGGCTACCGTCTCGACGACCGGACGCGGCTTGCCCTCATCGCCGGCACCAACCAATCCCGCTTCCAGGTGCCCGCCGTGCCGGACCAGCCCGCCCGCTTCACGGCCTTCGGCCAGGGCAGCCTGGACAGCGCCGATCTGCGCGCCCGGCAATGGCAGCGCGGCAGCTTCGGCGTGCTGGCGCTGCAGCGGTCTGAGGGCGCGCTGGACACCCAGCTCTCGGCCTATGCGCGGCAGAGCTCGCTGAACTATCTGCCCGACCTGCTCGGGGAGATGCTGGCAAACGGCGTCGCCGCCGAGACGCGGCGGAACAACCTCTCGATCGGCCTGCAGGCGGATGCCACCTGGCGCGCCGCGGCGGCGCATACGCTGCGCTTCGGCCTCCTCGCCTCGACCGACACCACCCGCAACCGCATGGCGACCACGGTGCTGCCGCTCGACGCCGCCGGCAACGCCTTCGACGCGCCCCGCACCATCGCCGACCGCGCGACGCTGACGCAGCAGCTCTACGGCCTCTACCTGCAGGACGAGTGGCGCCTCACCGAGCGGCTGACCGCCAATCTCGGCGCCCGCTTCGACATCGTGCAGGGGCCGGCCGACGGGTCGCAGCTCAGCCCGCGCGCCAACCTCGTCTGGCGGGCCACGGAGACGACGACCCTCGCCCTCGGCTATGCCCGCTACTTCACGCCGCCGCCGGCGGAGCTGCTGGCCCGGCCGACCCTGCCCCTCTATGCCGGCACCACGGCCGCGCCCGCCGTGCCGGGCATCGGCCCGGTGCTGCCGGAGAGTGCGCATTACTTCAATCTCGGCCTGCGCCAGGCGCTCGGCGAGCATCTCACCCTCGGCGCCGAGGCCTATTACCGGCAGTCGCGGAACCTGCAGGATCTGGGGCAGTTCGGCACCGCCTACATCTTCTCGCCCTACAACTACCGCGACGGCCGCCTCTACGGCGTGGAGCTGACGGCGAGCTACCGCGACGGGCCGCTGCTCGCCCATGGCAACCTCGCCTATGGCCGGGCCGAGGGGCGCGACCCCGTCTCCAACCAGTATCTCCTCGATCCCGCGGAGTATGCCTATGCCCGCGGCAAATATGTCCGGCTCGACCACCTGCAGACCATCACCGGCTCGGCCGGCCTCGGCTACCGGCCCTGGCCCGGCGGCACGGTCGGGGGCACGCTCGTCTATGCCAGCGGGCTGCGCAGGGGGTTCGCCAACAGCGAGCATGTCACGCCCTACCTGACGGCCAATCTCAGCCTGGCGCAGGAGTTCGAGCTGCCGCGGGCCGGGCGCTGGACGGCGCGGCTCGACCTGCTGAACATCGGCGACCGGATCTACCAGCTCCGCGACGGCACCGGCATCGGGGTCAGCGCGGAGCAGTACGGGCTGCGGCGCGCGGTCTTCGTCAGCCTGTCCCGGGCGCTGTAGGATATCCGGTCTGCCGCCGGCCTGGGCAGCCCTGCCGTCCCGCTGCGCAGCCGGCGCCGCACCGGCCGCATCTTCCGCGCTCCGGGTCCCGATAGGTGCTTCCCAGCGGCGGTCATGGCCGGTTTGATGGCCCGACCGCGCTGGAGGATCAGCCCATGACGCCACCGCCCGCCCCCCGCCTGCCGCCCCGGCGGGGCTGACGCATGGCCTGGCGCATCGGCGTCGATATCGGCGGCACCTTCACGGATGTGGCGCTGGTCGAGGAGGGCACGGGGCGCCTGGCCGTCGCCAAGGTGCTGACCACGCCGCCGGATTTCGGCCAGGGCGTGCTGGAGGGGCTGCGGCAGGCGCTGGCCGGCAACGCCATCGCGGCCGCCGAGGTCTCGCTGCTCGCGCATGCCACGACGGTCGTCACCAACGCGCTGCTGGAGCAGAAGGGCGCCAGGGCCGCCTTCGTCTCGACCCGTGGCTTCCGCGACCTGCTGGAGCTGCGGCGCAGCGCCCGCGCCGATCTCTACGACCTGTTCCAGGACGGGCCGAGCGTGCTCATCCCGCGCCGGCGCCGCTTCGAGATCACCGGGCGGATCGACGCCCAGGGCGCGGTGGTGACGCCGCTGGCGGAGCCGGAGGTGCCGGCGCTGGTCGAGGCGATCCGCGCCTCGGGCGCCGAGACGGTCGGCGTCTCGCTGCTCTTCTCCTTCCTCAACGACGCTCATGAGCGGCGGCTGGGCGCGCTGCTGCGCGCCGCCCTGCCGGGGGTGCGGGTCTTCCTCTCCTCCGAGGTGCTGCCCGAGATCCGGGAATACGAGCGCGCCAGCACCACCGCGGTCTGCGCCTATGTCGGGCCGCTGCTGGAGGGCTACCTGGCGCGGCTGCAGGCGGCGACCGGCCAGCTCGGCCTGCCGCCGCTGCATGTCATGGGCAGCGGCGGCGGCGTGCTGGACGTGGCGGAATGCCTGCGCATGCCGGCCGCCATCGTCGAGAGCGGCCCGGCCGCCGGGGTGGTGGCGGCGGCGCTGGTCGGCCGGCAGCTCGGCCTGCCCAACATCCTCTCCTTCGACATGGGCGGCACCACCGCCAAGGCCAGCACCGTCGTCGATGGCACGGTGACGGTGACCGCGGAGTACGAGGTCGGCGGCAGCGTCAACGGCAAGCGCTTCGTCGCCGGCACCGGCCACCCGATCCGGGTGCCGGTGGTGGATCTGGCCGAGGTCAGCGCCGGCGGCGGCAGCATCGCCTGGGTCGATCCCGGCGGCGCGCTGAAGGTCGGCCCGCACAGCGCCGGCGCCATGCCCGGCCCCGCCGCCTATGGCCGCGGCGGCACCCGGCCGACGGTGACCGATGCCAATATCCTGCTCGGCTACCTGGACGCGACGGCGCTGCTCGACGGCCGGCTGCGGATCGACCGCGCCGCCGCCGAGCGCGCGGTCGCCGAGCATGTCGCCGGGCCGCTCGGCCTCCCGGTCCTCGAGGCCGCGGCCCGCATCGTCGAGGTGGTGAACGCCAATATGTGCGACGCGCTGCGCATCGTCTCGGTCGAGCGCGGCCATGATGCGCGGGAGTTCAGCCTGATGGCCTTCGGCGGCGCCGGGCCGGTGCATGCCGCCTTCCTCGCCGCCGAGCTGGGGGTGCCGGAGGTGGTGGTGCCACCCGGCCCCGGCGCCTTCTCGGCGCTCGGCCTGGTGGCGACCGACCTGCGGCGCGACTATGCCCGCACCCTCTACGCCACGCTCGACGCCGCCGATCCGGCGCGCATCGCCGAGGTGGTGGCGGCGATGGAGGCCGAGGGCCTCGCCATGCTGGACGCCGCCGGCGTGCCGGCGGATCGCCGCGCCCTGCTGCGCCAGGCGGATTGCCGCTACCGCCGGCAGGCCTATGAGCTGACGGTGCCGATGCAGGACGGGCCGGTGACGGCGGCGACCCTCTCGGCGCTGGCCGCCGCCTTCCATGCCCGCCACGCCCAGACCTATGGCCATGCGAACGAGGCCGAGCCGGTGCAGCTCGTCAACCTCCGCCTCAGCGCCATCGGCCGCCAACCGGCGCTGACTCTGGCCCAGCCCTGCCGCCCCGAGGCCGCGCGCGCAGGCGAGCGGCCCGTCTGGTTCGACGGCGCCCTGCGCCCGACGCGCATCCTCTGGCGCGAGGGCCTGGCGCCGGGCGCGGCGGTGCCCGGCCCGGCGGTGCTCGAGGCGCTCGATTCCACCACCCTGGTCCCGCCGGGCTGGGTGGCGGCGGTGGCGGAGCACGGGCTGCTGCGCATGACCCGGGGAGACGGCTGATGCGAGACCCGCTGCATGGCATCGATCCCGCCCGCTTCGAGGTGGTGAAGAACGCGCTGCTCGCCGCCGCCGAGGAGATGAAGATCGTCCTGGCGAAGACCGCCTATTCGCCGCTGCTGAAGGTGGCGGGCGACTATTCCTGCGGCATCTTCAACGCCCGCGGCGAGATGGTGGCGCAGGGGCCCGACCTGCCGATCCATCTCGGCTCCATGCCGGATGCGGTCGGCAGCGTGGCGCGCGCCTTCCCCGATGTCGCGCCGGGCGACGTGTTCATCCACAACGACCCCTATCGCGGCGGCTCGCACCTGCCGGACGTCAACGTGGTGATGCCGGCCTTCCACCAGGGGCGGCTGCTCGGCTTCGGCTGCGTCCGCGCCCATTGGCCGGATATCGGCAGCGCCACGCCCGGCAGCTACGGCGCGGTGACGGAGATCTATGGCGAGGGGCTGCGCCTGCCACCGGTCCGGCTCTACCGCGACGGCAAGCCGGACCCGTCGGTGGAGGCCATCATCCTCGCCAATGTCCGCACCCCGGCGGAGCGGCTGGGCGATATCCGCGCCCAGGTCGCCGCCAACCGGCGGGCGGCGGAGCGGATGATCGGCCTTGCCGGCAAATACGGCGTCGACGAGCTGTTGCGCATCATGGATGCGGTGCTCGACTATTCCGAGACGATGATGCGCCAGGCGCTGCGGGCGCTGCCGGATGGCGATGCCGGCTTCGAGGATATCATCGACGGCGACGGCATCCTGGAGCCGGGCGAGGATGCGGACCGCCCGTTCCGCCTCCGGCTCGCGCTCCGCAAGCGCGGCGACACCATCGCCGCGGATTTCGCCGGCTCCGACCCGCAGGTGCCGGGGCCGATGAACGCGCCGCTCAGCGTCACCGCCTCCGGCGTCTATGCGGCCCTGAAGATGATCGTCGACCCGGACAGCCTGATCCCGCCGAATTCCGGCTGCTGGCGGCCGGTGACGGTGACGGCGCCACCCGGCAGCGTGGTGAACGCGCAGGAGCCGGCGCCGGTGGTCTATGCCAACCACGAGATGTCGCACCGCGTCTCCGAGATGGTCTTCGCCGCCATGTACGGCATCACGCCGGACCGGGTGCTGGCCGGCTCCCAGGGCACCAGCGGCATCACCACCTTCGGCGGCATCGACTACCGCAGCGGCGAGCGCTTCGTCAGCTACGAGAGCACCAAGGGCGGCTTCGGCGCGCGGCCGGTGAAGGACGGCATCAACGCCGTCTCGGCGGTGATCAGCAACATGCTGAACACGCCGATCGAGGTGCTGGAGATGAGCGCGCCGCTGCGCGTCGAGGAATACGCGCTGGTGCCGGACAGCGGCGGCGCCGGCACCTGGCGCGGCGGCCTCGGCGTGCGGCGCTCCTGGCGCGTGCTGGGCCATGCGCTGCGCGGCGCCATGTGCTTCGAGCGGCAGGTGACGCCGCCCTTCGGCCAGGCCGGCGGCCTGCCGGGCAGCAAGGCCCGGCTCTGGATCACCCTGCCCGACGGCACGCAACGGGTGCTGGCCGGCAAGGGCGCCTTCACCGCGCCGGAAGGCGCGGTGGTGACGGTGGAGGCGCCGGGCTCCGGCGGCTACGGCCCGCCGGCCGGGCGCGACCGCGCCGCGCTGCGCGAGGACGTGCTGGACGGCTATGTCACGGCGGAGAGCGCCGACCGCGACTACGGCGGCTGAGGCCGCGTTCCAACCCGGCCCGCGCCGTCGCCCCGGCCGGCATCGTGCCGCGTCTGTCCCGCGCCTGATCCCGCGGCGGGCCGGGGCAAACCCATCCCCGCCGCCCGCGTTGGCAGGGCACGCGGCCAGGCCGGATGCGATGCGCCTGCGGCCAGGGGTGGGGCGGATGAGCGGTGCATGGTGATCCCGACGAAGCCCGCCCACCGCGCGACGCCTTGCAGGCGCAGCTCTTCCCGCCCTGGGCCACGCTGGTGGCCCGCCTCGCCCTCCTGGCCCTGGTGCTGCTGCCGCTCGGCCTGCTGGGGCTGCTGATGGCCCTGCAATACTCCCCCTATGTCACCGGCCAGGGCATCACGCCCGACCAGCCGGTGCCCTTCAGCCATGAGCATCATGTCGGCGGCCTCGGCCTCGAATGCCGCTACTGCCATGGCGGGGTGGAGGTCTCGCGCTTCGCCGGCCTGCCGCCGACCGAGACCTGCATGACCTGCCATTCCCAGCTCTGGACCAATGCGGCGATGCTCGCGCCGGTGCGACGCAGCCTGGCGGAGGATCGGCCGATCCGCTGGCGGCGGGTGAACAACCTGCCGGACTATGTCTATTTCGATCACAGCGTGCATGTGCGCAACGGCGTCGGCTGCACGAGCTGCCACGGGCCGGTCGACAGCATGCCGCTGATGCGCCAGGCGGCGCCGCTCACCATGGGCTGGTGCCTCGGCTGCCACCGCGACCCGGCGCCGCATCTGCGCCCCGAATCGGAGATCTATGCCGGCCACTGGACGCCGCCCGCGGACCAGGCGGCGCGCGGCGCGGCGCTGATCGGGCATTACGGCATCCGCACCGCGCATCTCACGGATTGCTCGGTATGCCACCGGTGAGCGGCCTCACGCGGCGGCAGGCGGCGCTCGGCCTGATCGGCGCCGCCCTGGCGGGCAACCTCGTCGCCTGCTCGGAGCCGGAGGAGGAGATCCTGCCCTATGTGCGGGCGCCCGAGGGGCTGATCCCCGGCGTCGCGCAGCGCTACGCCACCGCCCTGCCGCTCAACGGCTATGGCCGCGGCGTGCTCTGCACCGCCTTCGAGGGCCGGCCGGTCAAGGTCGAGGGCAATCCGCGGCACCCCGCCAGCCTCGGCGCCACCGACCTCTTCGCCGAGGCGGAGCTGATGCAGCTCTACGACCCCGACCGCTCGCGCAGCCCGCGCCGGCAGGGGCGCATCGCCAGCTGGGAGGGCTTCCTGGCGGAGATCCTGCCGCGGCTCGACACGCTGCGGGCGCGCCAGGGCGAGGGGCTGCGGCTGCTGACCGGGCCGCTCACCTCGCCGACGCTGCTGCGCCTGATCGCCGCCGCGCGCGAGAGCCTGCCGCGCCTGCAATGGCACGCGCATCTGCCGCTGGACGAGGCGAATGCCCGCCGCGGCGCCGCACTGGCCTTCGGGCAGGGGCTCGACCTGCTGCCGGCGCTCGACCGGGCCGCGGTCATCCTCTGCCTCGATGCCGATCCGCTCGGCCCCGGCCCGGACCAGATCCGCCTGTCGCGGGACTTCGCGCAGCGGCGCCAGGCGCGGGCGGGCGGCACGCGCTTCAACCGGCTCTATGCGCTGGAGCCGGCGATGTCGCTGACCGGCGCCAATGCCGACCATCATCTCGCCGTGCCGCCGGCGGCCTTCCACGCCATCATCCCCTGGCTGGCGGCGGAGCTTGGCGCGCCGCTGCCGCGGCCCGAGCTGCCGGAGGCCGAGGCCCGGCTGCTGCGCGCCGCGGCGGCGGATCTGCGGGCGAACCAGGGCGCCGCCCTCCTGCTCGCCGGCGAGGCGCTGGCGCCCGAGCTGCACGCCCTGGTGCATTGGATCAATGCCCGCCTCGCCGCGCCGCTGCGGGCGGTGGCGCCGGTGCGGCCCGGGGCCGCGCCGCTCGCCGATCTCCTCGCCGCGATGCGCGGGGGGGAGGTGGACACGCTGCTCATCCTCGGCAGCAACCCGGCCTATGACGCGCCGGCCGATCTCGATGTCGCCGCGGCGCTGCGGCGCGTGCCCTGCACCGTGCATCACGGCCTGCATGCCGATGAGACGGCCGCCGCCTGCACCTGGCACCTGCCGGCGCCGCATGCGCTGGAGGACTGGGGCGATCTGCGGGCGCGCGACGGCACCGCCAGCATCGTGCAGCCGCTCATCCGGCCGCTCTATGGCAGCCGCTCGCCGGCGACGCTGCTCGGCCTGCTGCTCGGCCAGCCGGACCTCTCGGCGCATGCCGCGGTGCGGGCGAGCTGGCGCGGCGGCCGGACGGAGGCGGAATTCGAGGGCTGGTGGCGGCAGGCCTTGCAGGATGGCGTGGTGCCGGACAGCGCGGCGCCGGCAGTCCCTCTCGGCGAGCCGCGCCTGCCGCCCCTGCCCGCATCGCCGCCTCCGGCCGGGCTGACGCTGCTGCTGCGCCCCGATCCGGCCGTCTGGGACGGCAGCTTCGCCAACAATGCCTGGTTGCAGGAATGCCCGCAGCCGCTGACCCGCCAGGTCTGGGGCAATGCCGCGCGCCTGGCGCCGGCGGATGCGGCGCGGCATGGCGTGGCGGCGGGGGATGTGGTGCGGCTCGACCTCGATGGCCGCAGCCTCGAGGCGACGGCGATGCCGGATGCCGGCGTCGCGGCCGGCGTCGTCGCGCTCAGCCTCGGCCAAGGCCGGCAGCGCGCCGGCGCGATCGGCGACGGCGTCGGCGCGGATGCGTATCGGCTGCGGCACTCCGCGGCGCCCTGGGTGCGGCCGGGGCTGCGCCTGAGCCCGACCGGGCGGCGCGCGCCACCGCTGCTGGCGCAGCAGGAGCAGCGGCTGGAGGGCGAGGCGCGGGCGCTGCTGCCGCTGGTGCCGCTGGCGGCGGTGCAGCAGGCGGGCCCGGCGGCGCCGGCCGCCGCCGAGAGGCCGAGCTTCCTGCCGCCCCAGGCGCCGGGCCCGACGGCCTGGGCGATGGCCATCGACACCACGCTCTGCATCGGCTGCAACGCCTGCATCCTGGCCTGCCAGGCGGAGAACAACATCCCGGTCGTCGGCCCGGAGGAGGTGGCTCGGGGCCGCGACATGCACTGGCTGCGCATCGACACCTATGTGCAGGAGGCGGGCGGCGCCATGCGGCCCGGCTTCCAGCCGGTCCCCTGCATGCAGTGCGAGGCGGCGCCCTGCGAGCCGGTCTGCCCCGTCGCCGCCTCGGTGCATGACAGCGAGGGGCTGAACCTGCAGGTCTACAACCGCTGCATCGGCACCCGCTTCTGCCAGAGCAATTGCCCCTACAAGGTGCGGCGCTTCAACTACTTCGGCTATGCCGACGGGCAGGAATACGCGAACCAGGGCGCGCCTGTCGTGGCCGCGCAGCGCAACCCGGAGGTCTCGGTGCGCGCCCGCGGCGTGATGGAGAAATGCACCTACTGCGTGCAGCGCATCAGCGCCGCGCGGCGGGCGGCGGAGAAGGAGGATCGCGGCCTCGCGCCGGGGGAGGTGGTCACCGCCTGCCAGGCCGCCTGCCCGACCGGCGCCATCCAGTTCGGCAATCTGCGCGAGGCGGAGTCCGGCCCCGCCCGTCTCCGTCGCGAGCCGCACCATTACGCGCTGCTCGGCGAGCTCGGCACGCGGCCGCGCACCACCTATCTCAAGCGGGTGCGCAACCCGAACCCGGCGCTGGAGCCGGATGGCGCATGAGCGCCGCGGCGACCGAGCCCGGCCCGCCCTCGGCCAGCCATGCCGGGGTGATCGGCCTGGTCGCCGATCCGGTGCTGGGGCGCCCGGCCAGCCGGCGCTGGTGGATCGCCTTCCTCCTCGCCGGCCTCGTCACGCTCGGCTTCCTCGGCTGCATCACCTGGGTGCTGGTCGCCGGCATCGGCCTCTACGGCAACAACACCACCGTGGTCTGGGGCTTCCCGATCGCCAACTATGTCTGGTGGATCGGCATCGGCAATGCGGGGACGCTGATCTCCGCCCTGCTGCTGCTGACGCGCCAGCCCTGGCGCGCCGCCATCAACCGCTTCGCCGAGGCGATGACGCTGTTCGCCGCCAGCATCGCCGGCCTCTTCCCGATCCTGCATCTCGGCCGGCCCTACCGCGCCTATTGGCTGGCGCCCTACCCGAACAGCATGGAGCTCTGGCCGCAATGGCGGAGCGCCCTGGTCTGGGATTTCGCGGCCATCGCCAGCTACCTGATCTTCTCCTTCCTCTTCTGGTATCTCGGCCTGATCCCCGACCTCGCCACGCTGCGGGACCGCGCGCGGTCCCGCGGGGCGCGCCTCGCCTATGGGGTGCTGGCCTTCGGCTGGCGCGGCTCGGCGCGGCATTGGCAGCGGCATGACGCGGTCTATCGGGCGATGGCCGCGCTCGCCGTGCCGCTCGTCGTCTCGGTGCATAGCGTGGTCGGGCTCGATTTCGCCGCCAGCCTGATGCCGGGCTGGCAGGAATCGATCTTCCCGCCCTATTTCGTCGTCGGCGCGCTGTTCTCGGGCTTCGCCATGGTGGTGACGCTGGCGGTGATCCTGCGCTGGGGGCTCGGCCTGCAGGCGCTGATCACCGACCGGCATTTCGACGCCATGGGCAAGGTCATCCTCGCCGCCGCCTGGGTGATGAGCCTGTCCTACCTGACCGAGTGGTTCATGGCCTGGTATGGCGGCGACCCCGCCGAACGCGGCGTGCTGCGCTTCCAGTTCACCGGCCCCTATGCCCCGCTCTATGCGGCGATGCTCGCCTGCAACCTGCTGGCGCCGCAGCTCCTCTGGTGGCGGCGGCTGCGCACCAACCTGCCCGTCCTCCTCGGCGTCGCGGTGCTGGTCAATGTCGGCATGTGGCTGGAGCGCATCCTCATCATCTGGAACACGCTCTCGCATGGCTACCTGCCCAGCATGCGGCGCCTCTTCCAGCCGACGCTGTGGGACTGGCTGACGCTTGCCACCTCCTTCGGCCTCTTCGCCCTCCTGTTCCTGTGCTTCGTGCGGCTGCTGCCGGCGGTGGCGATGCATGACGTGAACAAGCAGCGGCACGAGCAGGGAGGGGCGGCATGAGCGCGGCGCCGCTGCTGCTGGCCGAGTTCCGCGACCCGGCGACGCTGCTCGATGCCGCGCGGCGCGCCCGCGACGCCGGCTGGCGGGACATCGACGCGCATGTCCCCTTCGCCATCGAGGGTCTGCCCGAGGCGCTCGGCCTGCCACCGACGCGGCTGCGCCTGGGGATGCTGGGGGGCGGCCTCGCCGGCTTCCTCCTCGCCTATGGCCTGCAATGGTACAGCGCGGTCCTTGCCTATCCGCTCGATTCCGGCGGCAGGCCGCTGCATAGCTGGCCAGCCTTCCTGGTGCCGGCCTTCGAGGCGATGGTGCTCGGCGCCGTCCTCGCCGGGGTGGTCGGCTTCCTCCTCGCCACCGGCCTGCCGCGGCTGCACCATCCGGTCTTCGCCGCGCATGGCTTCGAGCGCGCCAGCCAGGACCGCTTCTTCCTCGCCATCGCCGATCCGGCGGTGGACGCGGCGCGCCTCGCCGCGCTGCTCGACGGGCTCGGGCCGCTCTCGATCCGCGAGGTTGGATGAGGCGCGCGGCGATCCTGCTGCTGCCGCTCGCCCTCCTCGCCTGCCGGCAGGAGATGGCGCAGCAGCGCCGGCTCGCCACCGAGGGGACGTCCACCCTCTGGCCGGACGGCGCGGCGGCGCGCGCCCCGCCGGAGGGCGTCGTCGCCCAGGGCGCGCTGGCGCGCGGCATCCAGGGCGCGCCGGCGCGCGACATCCAAGGCGCGCCGGCACGCGACGCCACCATGCCGCCGGCGGTGACGCCGGCCCTGCTGGCACGCGGGCAGGAACGCTACGGCATCTTCTGCGCCCCCTGCCACGGACCGGCGGGGGATGGCGACGGCATGATTCCCCGCCGCGGCTTCCCGCGCCCGCCGAGCTACCACGAAGCCCGGCTGCGCGCCGCGCCCGCCGCCTATTTCTTCCAGGTCATCAGCCAGGGCTATGGCGTCATGTACAGCTATGCGGCACGGGTGGCGCCGGCGGATCGCTGGGCGATCATCGCCTATGTCCGCGCCCTGCAGCTCGCGCATTCGGTGCCGCTGGCGGCGGTGCCGGATGCGCGGGAGCACCTGCCATGAGCCCGATCGGGCGGCTCGGCGCCGGGGCCGGGCGGCTCTGTCTGGCCGGGCTCGCCGCGGCGGCGCTGCTCGTCGCCTGGGGTCTCGCCGCGCCGCGCCTCGCCCTCGCCGGCCTGCTGGCCGGGCTGCTCTTCTGGCTCGGCATCGCCCTCGGCGCCTATGCCCTGCTGGCGGTGCACGCGCTGACCGGCGGGCGGTGGCTGGCGCCCTGCGCCCCGGTGCTGGCGCCGGCGGCCGCGACCCTGCCGGTCTTCGCCCTTCTCGCGCTGCCGCTGCTGCTGGCGCCGGCCGCAATCTGGCCCTGGGTCGCCGACCCGGCGGCCGCGCCGCAGCCGGATGTGGCGCGCTGGTACCTGAACCTGACCGGCTTCGCCCTGCGCGGCATCCTGGCGCTGGCCGGCTGGAGCCTGTTCGGCCTGCTGCTGGCCGGCCAGGGGCGCGGGCGGCGGCCGGCGCTCGGCGCGGCGGCGCTGATCTTCCATGGCGTCGCGGTGAGCCTGCTCGGCCTCGACTGGGTGCTCTCCCTCGCCCCGGGCTTCCGCTCCACCGCCTTCGGCCTGTGGCTCGGCCTGCTGCAACTCCTCTCGGCGCTGGCGCTCTGCGCGGCGCTGCGGGCGGCACCGGCGGGCGATGCGGGCAAGGCCGGCGACTTGGCCCGGCTGCTGCTGGCCGCGGCGCTCGGCGCCGCCTATCTCGGCTTCGCCCAGTACCTCGTCGCCTGGTACGGCAACCTGCCGGAGAAGGCGGCGTGGTACCTGCAGCGCGCGGCGCTGCCCTGGCGCCCGATCGAGTATGGCGCGCTCGGCCTCGCCGCCATCCTGCCGGTCCTGGCGCTGCTGCCCGCGACGGCCCGCCGCAGCCCGCGCTGCCTGGCCTGGGTGGGCGCCGGCGTGCTCCTCGGGGTGCTGCTGCACATCCTCTGGCTGGTCGGGCCGCCCTTCGGGCCCTGGGCCTCCCTCTCCGGCCTGCTCGGCAGCCTGGCCGTGGGTGGGATCTGGGCCGGCCTCGCCGGCGGCCCCTTCGCCGCCCGGCTGCGCCGGGAGGTGCCGCATGGCGCCTGAGACGCGGCCGACGGCGCGGCGGCAAACGCAGGACATCCGGTCCTGGATCGTGGTCGCGATCGGCCTCGGCACCTTCGGGCTGGTGGCGGCGGTGCTCGGACTCTCCTGGCTCTTCGCGCGGAGCCTGGACCTCGCCGGGCCCAGCGCCCTGCCGCCGACCGCCTTCCCGCCGCCCGCCTTGCAGAGCGATCCGGCCGGCGAGCTGCGCGACTACCAGGCGGCGCAGCGGGCCCGGCTCTCGGCCTATGGCTGGGCGGACCGGGCGGCCGGGCAGGTGCGCATCCCGGTCGCGCGCGCCATGGCCATGATCGCCGCCCGGGGCGCCGCCGCCTACGACCCGCCCGACCCGCCACGCTGGCCGGAGCTGCAACGATGAGGCGGCGGGGCGTCCTGACGCTCGCCGCGCTCGGACCCGCCGCGGCGGCCGGGGCGGAGGCGCCCGTCGCCGAGCCGCCGCCGGGCGCGGCCCTGCCGCTCGATCTCCGCCTGCGCGACGCGGCGGGCCATGGCCTGACCCCGGGCGAGGCGCTGGACGGCCTGCCGGCGCTCTTCGCCTTCGCCGACTACGACTGCGCGGCGCTCTGCGGCACGGCGCTCGGCCTCGCAGCCGCGACCCTGCCGGGCACCGGGCTGCG
This sequence comes from Roseicella frigidaeris, assembly GCF_003258945.1. Classification (GTDB taxonomy): domain Bacteria; phylum Pseudomonadota; class Alphaproteobacteria; order Acetobacterales; family Acetobacteraceae; genus Paracraurococcus; species Paracraurococcus frigidaeris. The sequence continues at coordinate 101,053 of NZ_QLIX01000012.1, forward strand.
TCCGGGCCGCGACTACCGGCTGGTGGTGCTCGGCCTCGATCCCGATGACGGCCCGGCCAAGGCGGCGGCGATGCGGCGCGCCTGGCTGGGCGAGGGCACGGCGCTGGCCGAGACCGCGCGCTTCCTGGCCGGCCCGGCGACGGCGCTGGCGCGGGCCGAGGCGGCGCTGGGCTACCGCGCCCTGCGGCAGGGGGATGCGATCCTGCATCCGCTCGCCCTCTTCGCCCTGCGGGCGGATGGCGGGCTGGCGGCCATGCTGCCGGAACTCGGCACGACGCCGGCGGCGCTGCGATCGGCGTTGCAGGCCGCGGCGCGGCCCAACGGGATGGGCGTGATCGAGCGGGTGGAGCTGCTCTGCCAGGGCCTTGCCGCCGGCCATGCCGGGGCCGTGCAGGGCGCGCTGGCCTTCGGCGGCGTCTCGACGCTCGCCCTGCTCGGCGGCGGCCTGCTGCTGTTGCGGCGGCGGGAGCGGCGGGCGTGAGCCGCCTCACGCTCTGGCCGGTCGCGGCCTCCGAGCAGGCGGTGCGCATCGATGCGCTCTTCGCCGGGCTGCTGGTCCTGGCCGGCGTGATCCTGGTGCTGGTGGGCGGCCTGATGCTGGTCTTCTGCGCCCGGTATCGCCGCGGCTCGCGGGCCCGGCGCGGCGAGCTGCCGAAGATCCTGCGCCGCGATGTCGAGATCGGCTGGACGGCGGGGACGCTGTTCCTCGCCCTCTTCCTGTTCTGGTGGGCTAGCAGCCTGGCGCTGCGGGGCAACGAGGCGCCGCCGGACGCCCTCGAGATCCATGTCGTCGCCAAGCAGTGGATGTGGAAGACCCGGCATCCGGGCGGGGCGCGGGAGATCGATGCGCTGCACGTGCCGCGTGGCGAGGCGGTGCGGCTGGTGATGACGGCGCAGGATGTCATCCACAGCTTCTACGTGCCGGCCTTCCGCCTGAAACAGGACGTGCTGCCCGGCCGCTTCACCGAGATGTGGTTCCGGGCGACCCGCACCGGCGCCTACCCGCTGTTCTGCGCCGAATTCTGTGGCACCCAGCATTCGCATATGGGCGGCACGGTGACGGTCATGGAGCCCGAGGACTATGCGCGCTGGGTCGCCGCCCAGCCGCAGGAGCAGGACCTGCCCGGGGAGGGCGCGGCCCTCTTCACGGCGCTCGGCTGCGCCGGCTGCCACGCGCCCTCGGCGGCGGTGCATGCGCCGCGGCTCGAAGGCCTCTATGGCCGCCCGGTGCAACTGGCCGACGGGCAACGGGTGCAGGCCGACGCGGCCTATCTGCGGGATTCGATCCTGCAGCCGAAGCGGGCGGTGGTGGCGGGCTACGAGCCGATCATGCCCGCCTTCGAGGGGCTGGTGGACGAGGCGGACCTGCAGCGGCTCGTCGCCTACATCCAATCCCTCGGGGAGGCACGGCGATGAGCGAGGCCCTGGTGCAACGTGACATCCCCGATGCGCCGGCGCCCGGGGAGAGCTACCTGACGGCCGGGACCGGCCTCGCCTCCTGGCTGCTGACCACCGATCACAAGCGGATCGCCCTGCTCTACATGGCGGCGATCACCTTCTTCTTCTTCCTCGGCGGCGCCGGCGCGGTGGCGATGCGGATCGAGCTGTTCACGCCGCAGGCCGACCTGCTCTCGGACGATGCCTACAACCGCGCCTTCACCTTCCATGGCGTGCTCATGGTGTGGTTCTTCCTGCTGCCCTCGATCCCGAACATCCTCGGCAATTTCCTGCTGCCGCTGATGATCGGGGCGCAGGACCTCGCCTTCCCGCGCCTGAACCTGCTGAGCTGGTACATCTTCATCACCGCCGGCGGGCTGGCAATCTATACGCTGCTCGCCGGCGGGGTCGATACGGGCTGGACCTTCTACACGCCGCTCTCGACCGCCTTCGCCAACGGGCATGTCCTGGCGGCGGCGGCGGCCGTGTTCATCGCCGGCTTCTCGACCATCGCCACCGCCGTCAACTTCATCGCCACCGTGCACCTGCTGCGGGCGCCGGGCATGACCTGGTTCCGCCTGCCGCTCTTCGTCTGGGCGATCTACGCGACCAGCATCGTCATGGTGCTGGCGACGCCGGTGCTGGCCATGGTGCTGCTGCTGATCTTCGCCGAGCGGGCCTTCGGCATCCCGATCTTCGACCCGCTGCGCGGCGGCGACCCGATCCTGTTCCAGCACCTGTTCTGGTTCTACAGCCACCCCGCCGTCTACATCATGGTCCTGCCGTCCTTCGGGGTGATCTCGGAGTTGATCGCCTGCTACGCGCGGCGCCGGGTCTTCGGCTATTCCTTCATGGTCTACGCCATCCTCTGGATCGCGCTGGTCGGCTTCCTGGTCTGGGGGCACCACATGTTCGTCTCCGGCCAGTCGATGCTGGCCAACCTCGCCTTCTCCTTCCTCTCCTTCGTCGTCGCCGTGCCCTCGGCGATCAAGGTCTTCAACTGGACCGCCACGCTCTATCGCGGCCAGATCATCTTCGACGCGCCGATGATCTATGCGCTCGGCTTCGTCGGCCTGTTCACCATCGGCGGGCTGACCGGCCTGTTCCTGGCCTCGATCCCGGTCGACGTGCACGTGACGGACACCTATTTCGTCGTCGCGCATTTCCACTACATCATGGTCGGCGGCGCGGTCTCGGCGCTCTATGGCGGGCTGGCCTTCTGGTGGCCGAAGATCACCGGCCGGCTCTACCCGGAGGGCTGGGCCCGCTTCGCCGCGGTGATGATGTTCTTCGGCTTCAGCTTCACCTTCTTCCCCATGTTCGTCATGGGCTTCCTCGGCATGCCGCGGCGCTACCATGTCTATGTGCCGGAGTTCCAGGTCTGGCACGTGCTCGCCTCGTCCGGTGCCGTCGTGCTCGCCGCCGCCTACCTGCTGCCCATGGGCTACTTCGCCTGGTCGCTGGTCTGGGGAAAGCGCGCCACGGCCAATCCCTGGGAGGCGACGGGCCTCGAATGGCAGACCGCCTCGCCGCCGCCGGCGGAGAATTTCGCCACCCCGCCGGTCGTGACGCAGGCCCCCTACGACTACCACCCCGAGCATTCTGGCCCGCCGGCCATCGAGCGGGCGGCGCAGCGCCCGCAGGGGCACCAGCCTTGAGCGCCGTCGCCATGCCGGCGACGGCGCTGCGCAAGCCATGGCGCAGCCTGCGGCGGCAGCGCGAGGCGGCCGGCTTCGGCCTCTGGGTCTTCCTCGGCAGCGAGGTGATGTTCTTCGCCTGCGCGCTGACCGGCTATGCGGTGTACCGCACGCTCTGGAACGCGGATTTCCTCGCCGCGGCGCGCGAGACGAACGTGGTCTACGGCACGCTCAACACCGCGATCCTGCTGACGAGCAGCCTGACCATGGCCGTGGCGGCGGAAGGGGCACGGGCCGGGCTGCGGCGCCTGACGCTGGCCTGCCTCGCCGCCACCATCGCCTTCGGGCTCGCCTTCCTCGTCGTCAAGGGCTTCGAGTACCGCGAGGACATTGAGAGGCACCTCCTCCCCGGGCCGGGCTTCGCCCTGCCGGCGCCGGCGGCGCAGATCTTCTTCGCCTTCTACTGGCTGCTGACGGGCGTGCATGCGCTGCACATGACGATCGGCCTCGGCGTCACCGCCACGCTGCTCTGGCAGGCCTGGCGACGCAGCCGCCCGTTGCGCAGCCCCGCCTTCGAGGTGGCGGGCCTCTACTGGCATTTCGTCGATATCGTCTGGATCTTCCTCTATCCCCTGCTCTACCTCGCGGGGCGGGCATGAGCGGCCTCGGCGAGGCGGCGCCGACCGGGGCGGCGGCGATCTGGCGGGGGCGGCTGGCGGTCTGGGCCGCGCTGCTGGCGCTGCTCGGCGCGACCCTGGCCCTTGCCTATGTCCCGCTGGGGCGCTTCGGCCTCGTCGTCGCGCTCGGGATCGCGGCGGCCAAGGCGCTGCTGGTCGTCCTGCTGTTCATGCATCTCCGCAAGCCGGACCCGCTGCTCCGTCTCACCGCCTTCGCCTCGCTGGTCTTCGTCGCCTTCCTGCTGACCCTGACCTTCGCCGACGTGCTGACCCGGGCGGCGCCGACACAGCCTGGCACCGTGCTGCCGCGGAGCGGCCCCGACCTGCCGGCAACGGGGCAGCGCGCCTTTTGATACCGCGCGCAGGACGGTTCCACCGGCCTGCGTCTCAAACGCCGGGCGCCCGTGGGCCCCTTGGCGGCGAATTCCGCGGCTGCTGCCTCGAGGATGCGCCGGCGCGGGGCGAGGGGCCGGCGCCGTCCATCGGCGTCAGGCGAGGGCCTTGGCCAGCAGCGCCTCCGGCACCGGCTCATCCGCCTCGGCCAGCGGGTCGCGCGGCAGCACCCGGTGTCGCAGCACCAGCCGCGCCAGCGCCAGCCGCTCCGCATCCTCGAGCCGCTCCGCCTCCCAGGCCATCGCCGCGGCGCTGGTCAGGTGGTACAGCGCGCTCGCGGCCTGCCGCGCCAGGGCCGGGTTCTCCTGCGCCCGCGCAGCGAGCGCTGCCGCCCGATCGAAGAGCGGCAGCGCCTCCGGCAGACGCGCGCCATTGCCGAGCAGCGTCGCCACATGCGCCCGCAGCACCGGCAGCGAGCCCTCGCGCTGCGCCGCTCGCAGCACATCGAGGGCCACGATGTTGCTCGTCCCCTCCCAGATGCTGCCGAGATGGCTGTCGCGCAGCAGCCGCGGATCGGGCCATTCCTCGATGTAGCCGCAGCCGCCGCGGACCTCCATGGCGTCGCCCGTCACCTTGCGGGCGTCGCGGCAGGCGCGGAACTTCAGCAGCGGCGTCAGGATGCGCAGCAGCGCATAGGCGCCCTCCTCGCCGGCATCGCTGCGCCGCAGCGCCTCGGCCGCCTGGAAGACCATGCTGCGCGCCTGCTCCATCGGCAGGATCAGCTTGAGGAGCTGGCGGCGCATCAGCGGCATCTCGATCAGCCGCTTGCCGAAGGCGATGCGGTGGCGGGCGACGACCATCGCCTCGGTCACCGCCCGGCGCATCAACCCGGCGGCGCGCATGCCGTTGGAGAGGCGCGAGGCATTGACCATATCGGCCATCTGCTTGAAGCCGGCCTCCGGATCGCCGACCAGGAAGGCCGTCGCGCCCTCCAGCCGCACCTCGCCCGAGGCCATGCTCTTGGTGCCGAGCTTGTCCTTCAGCCGCACGATCCGATAGGCGTTGGGGCTGCCATCGGGCCGCTCCCGCGGCAGCAGGAAGAGCGAGACGCCGCGCAGCCCGGCGGGCCCGCCCCGGCGCCGCGCCAGCACCAGCGCCATGCCGGCATCCGCATTGCTGCAGAACCACTTGTCGCCGGTGAGGCGCCAGGTGCCGTCCGCCGCCTCCTCGGCCAGCACCGCGGTCGCCGCGATGTCGGAGCCCGCGCCCTGCTCCGTCATGAACATCGCGCCCTGGCGCAGCGCATCCAGGTCGGTCTCGGTCAGGGCCGGCAGGTAGCGCGCGACCAGCGCCGGGTCGCCGAAGCGGCGCAGCGTGCGGGCCAGCGCATCGGTCATGGAGAGCGGGCAGCAGAGCCCGAATTCCGCCTGCACGAACAGATAGGTGAGCGCGTATTTGGCGGCCGGCGGCATCGGCGCCGGCCAGCCCAGCACGCCGCCGCGATGCGACATGGCGGCAAGCCCATAATCGCCGAAGGCCACCTGCTCCAGGGCGCGATAGGCGGGATGGTAGTCGATGGATTGCGCATCCTCGCCGCGGCGGGTGCGATGGCGCAGCACCGGCGGGTTGCGGTCGGCAATGCCGGCGAGCTCATCCAGCCTGCCGCCGGCCAGCGCGCCCATGCGGTCGAGATGCGGCGCGAGATGCGCGACGAGATCGGGCGGCAGGTAGAGGCCGAGGAGCGGCGCCGCCCAGGGATCGGCGCGGTAGAGGTTCAGGCCGTGGCTGTCCGGCACGGCCTCGGCCCCGACGGGCGGCGCGGTGGGCGGTTCTGTTGCGCGGATATGCATGACCGGTATCCTCCCGAGGCCCGGCAAGGTAGCGCCGGACCGGGCCCTTGGGGAGGAACGCCATGCACCCGACATCCCGCCGCGGCCTGCTGGCCGCCGCCGGGGCGGTCGCCGCCGCGCCCGTCGCCGCCCGCCCCCTCCGGCCGGAGGGGCCGCACCCGCCGCGGGTGGCGGCCGCCTGGGAGCCGACCGAGCGCTACCCCGATCCGCGCGTGCAGGTCCTTGACCCCTCCTTCGTCCGGTACCGGTTGTTCAACGCCGCGGTGGAGCGGCTCTGGACCGGCAACTCCCGCTGGAACGAGGGGCCGGTCTGGTTCGGCGATGCCCGCTGCGTCATCTGGAGCGACATCCCCAACGACCGCATGCTGCGCTGGAGCGAGACCACCGGACGGGTGGACGAGTTCCGTAAGCCCTCGGGCCATTCCAACGGCAACACCCGCGACCGCCAGGGCCGGCTCGTCACCTGCGAGCATGCGGGGCGCCGCGTCTCCCGCACCGAATGGGATGGCCGGGTCGTCACCCTCTGCGACAGCTACCAGGGCAAGCGGCTGAACAGCCCGAACGACGTGGTGGTGAAATCGGATGGCAGCATCTGGTTCACCGACCCGCCCTTCGGCATCCTCGGCGAGTACGAGGGCGACCGCGCTACGCCCGAGCTGCCGACCAACGTCTACCGCATCGACGGCCAGAGCGGCGCCGTCACCGTCGTCGCGGGCGACGTCAACCGCCCGAACGGGATCGCCTTCAGCCCGGACGAGAGCAAGCTCTACATCGCCGAGAACGGCGTCATGCCGCGCGTCATCCGCGTCTTCGACGTGGTGGACGGCACCAGGCTCGCCAATGGCCGCGCCTTCTTCACCTGCGAGCCGACGGACACGCCGGACGGCTTCCGCGTGGATGCCGACGGCAATCTCTGGTGCGGCTGGGGCATGGGCGAGGGGCTGGACGGGGTGCGCGTGCTGAACCCGGCGGGCAAGCCGATCGGCTTCATCAGCCTGCCGGAACGCTGCCCCAACCTCTGCTTCGGCGGCGCCAAGCGGAACCGGCTCTTCATGGTCACCGGCCGCGCGCTCTATGGCCTCTATGTCGGCGTCTCCGGCGCGGCCTGAAGAGGTAGGCCGCTTGACCGTCCGCGCCGGCCCGGCAGGATTGCCGGGCAAGCGGAGAGGAACGCCCGATGCCCACCACGCCCCCCTGGACGCCCAGCGAACGCTATCCGGATCCCGCGATCGAGGCGCTCGATCCGGCCTTCAAGAAGCACCATCTGGCGCTCTCGGCGGTGGAGCGGCTCTGGACCGGCAGCCGTTGGGGGGAGGGGCCGGTCTGGCTCGGCGACGTGCGCTGCCTGCTCTGGTCCGACATCCCGAACAACCGGGTGCTGAAATGGGAGGAGGAGACGGGCGCCGTCTCCATCTGGCGCAAGCCCTCCAACAACGCCAATGGCCATACCCGCGACCGGCAGGGCCGCATCATCGCCTGCGAGCATGAGGGGCGGCGCGTGGTGCGCTTCGAGTATGACGGCAGCATCACCGTCATCGCCGACCGCTACCAGGGCAAGCGGCTGAACAGCCCGAACGACGTGGTGGTGAAATCGGATGGCAGCATCTGGTTCACCGACCCGCCCTTCGGCACCTATGCCTTCTACGAGGGCCTCAAGGTGGAGGCCGAGCTGCCGCACACCCATGTCTACCGCGTCGACGGCCAGAGCGGCGAGATCACGCTCGTCGCCGACGACATCGACCACCCGAACGGCCTCGCCTTCAGCCCCGACGAAAGCATCCTCTACATCATCGAGAGCCGCAGCGATCCGCGCAACATCCTCGCCTTCGACGTCGCGGGCGGGAAGACCCTGACGAAACGGCGGGTCTTCTACGGCTGCAAGCCGGGCGAGACGCCGGACGGCTTCCGCGTCGACATCGACGGCAATCTCTGGTGCGGCTGGGGCATGACGCCGGACTATGACGGCATCCGCGTGCTCGACCGCGGCGGCACGCCGATCGGGCATGTCCACCTGCCGGAGCGCTGCGCCAATGTCTGCTTCGGCGGCCGCCATCGCAACCGGCTGTTCATGGCGGCGGCGCAGTCGCTCTACGCGCTCTACGTCAACACCCAGGGGGCGCCGGGCGGGTAAGGCCGCCCGCCCGGCCCGCCGGGGCTACATCTTCTTGCCGGTGGTCCAGCCGCCATCCACGGTGAGGACGCTGCCGGTCATGAAGCCGTTCTCCTCGGCGCCGAGGAAGAGGATGGCGCGGGCGATGTCGGCCGGCTCGCCCCAGCGGTTCATTGCGTGGATGCCGCGGATCGTCGCCGACATCTCCGGGTCCTGGAAATAGCGCTCCGTCATCGGGGTGCGGATGACGCCGGGCGCGACGGCATTCACCCGGATGCCCTTCTCGCCGAGCTCGAGCGCCATCTCCTTGGTCAGCCCAACCACGCCGTGCTTGGAGGCGACATAGGCGGCACGGTTCGGCGCCGCCATGATGCCGAGCGTCGAGGCGAGGTTGACGATCTGCCCGGTCCTGCCGGCCGCGATCAGCCGCCGCGCGAAGGCCTGGCTCGGCAGGAAGGTGCCGGTCAGGTTCACGGCGATCACCCGCTGCCATTCCTCCGGCGAGAGGTCGAGCACCGAGACGATCTCGCGGATGCCGGCGGAGTTCACCAGCAGGTCGAGGCGCCCGAGCGTGGTCTCGGCGCCCTCGACGAAGGCGGTCACCGAGGCCGGGTCGGTGACGTCGATGGCGAAGCCCTGCGCCTCGCCTCCGGCCTCGCGGATCTCGGCCGCCACCGCCTCGGCGCGCGCTTGGTCGAGATCGCCGACCGCGACGCGGGCGCCCTCCGCCGCCGCCATGCGGCAGACCTGCCGGCCGATGCCGCTGCCGCCGCCCGTGACCAGCACGGCGCGATCCTGATACCGCATGCGTCTTTCCTCCCGGATCATCCTGTCCGGGGGCATTCTGGGGCCTTCCGGCGGTGGCCGAGAAGGGGTGCGGCCGGCCGATCGACGCCGCAGCCCGGCCCGGCCGACCTATTCGGCCGCGACCGCCGGCGACTCGCCCGAGCCGCCATGCTTGGCGCCGCGCTTCGCGCTCTTGGGCGGCTCGTGCGCCATCTCGTCCATCGCCTTCTGGACATGCCGGCTGAAGACGTATTCCGCCGGGCGTTGCCGCGTGAGGTCGATCTCGGGCGCCATCTCGCCATCCGTGCGCGGGCCGCGCATCTGCACCGCCAGCGCCTTCCAGGGCCGCTTCACGGCATCGACCACCGCCGTCGCCTCGAAGCCGCTATGGACCATGCAATCGGCGCATTTCTCGTAATTGCCGGTGCCGTACTTGTCCCAGTCGGTGGTGTCCATCAACTCGCGGTAGGTCTTCGCATAGCCTTCGCCGAGCAGGTAGCAGGGGCGCTGCCAGCCGAAGACGTTGCGCGTCGGGTTGCCCCAGGGCGTGCAGTGGTAGCTCTGGTTGCCGGCCAGGAAATCGAGGAAGAGCGGGCTGTTGCCCATCTTCCAGCCCTTGCCCTGGCCGCGCGCGAAGATGCCGCGGAACAGCTCCTTGGTCTTGCGGCGGTTGAGGAAGTGCTGCTGGTCCGGCGCCCGCTCATAGGCATAGCCGGGCGAGACCATGATGGCGTCCACGCCCATGGCGGTGACGTCGTCGAAGAAGCGCGCCATGCGCTCCGGCTCGGCATTGTTGAAGAGGGTGGCGTTGATGGCGACGCGGAAGCCCTTCTCCTTCGCCAGCTTCAGCGCCTTCACCGCGCGGTCGTAGACGCCCTTCTGGCTCACCGCCCAGTCGTGCTGCTCGCGATCGCCATCCAGGTGGATGTCCCAGGTGAAGCGCGGATGCGGCTTGTACTGCTCGAGCCGCTTCTCCAGCAGCAGGGCATTGGTGCAGAGGATGATGATCTTGCCGCGCGCCAGGATCTTCTCGACGATCTCCGGCATCTCCTTGTGCAGCAGCGGCTCGCCGCCGGCGATGGCGACGACCGGGGCGCCGCACTCGTCGACCGCCTGCAGGCACTCCTCCACCGAGAGGCGCCGGTTCAGGATCGGGTCGGGATAGTCGATCTTGCCGCAGCCGGCGCAGGCCAGGTTGCACTTGAACAGCGGCTCCAGCATCAGGACCAACGGGTAGCGTTTCCGCCCGGCCAGATGCTGTCTCAGGATATAGGCGCCGACCTTGATCTGCTGCCGCAGCGGGATACCCATACGCCTTCCACTCCTCCTCGGGCGGCGCGCCGTGCCTGCGGCGCGACCTTCCCGCGATCCTGCACCACCCATGGCATACCGCCCGTGGCCGGAACCAGACCGATCCAGGCAGGGCAGGGTCGCGCCTGACGGCGGCCTGGCTGCCGGATCCCTCGCTCATCCCCGCGCGCCGACCCTGCCTCAGGAGGCGGCGCTCGCCTCCGGCTCCAGCAGGGCCGCCGGCAGCTTGAACTGCACATCCTCGACGATGCCGGGCATGGTCGAGACCTCGACCGGGCCGCGCCGGGCGATGGCCGCGATCACATCCTGCACCAGGGCCTCCGGAGCGGACGCCCCGGCCGTGATCCCTATCGTCTCCGCCCCCTGCAGCCATTCCGGCCGCAGCGCCGCCGCGTCCGGGATCAGATGGCAGGCGATGCCCTGTTCCGCCCCGATTTCGCGCAGCCTGTTGGAATTGGAACTATTGGCCGCGCCGACAACCAGCAGCAGGTCGACCAGGCGCGCCAACTCGCGCACCGCCGCCTGGCGGTTCTGCGTGGCGTAGCAGATATCGCGCGTGTCGGGGCCCTGGATGTCGCGGAAGCGCCGGCGCAGCGCCTCGATCGTCGCGCGCGTGTCATCGACGGAAAGCGTGGTCTGCGTGACATAGGCGACCGGCCGGTCGGGCGGGATGGGCAGTCGCCCGACCTCGTCGGCCGAGGCGACGAGATGGACCTCGCCGCGAATCTGGCCGAGCGTGCCCTCCACCTCCGGATGCCCGGCATGGCCGATGAGGATGACCGTCCGCCCCGCCGCCACGTAGCGCCGGCCCTCGCTGTGCACCTTCGAAACGAGAGGGCAGGTCGCGTCCAGCACCGGCAGGCGGCGGGCGGCCGCATCCGCTTCCACGGCGCGGGAGACGCCATGGGCGGAGAAGACGGTCACCGCGCCGGGGGGCACCTCGTCCAGGTCCTCGACGAAACGAGCGCCCTTCGCCTCAAGCGATTCAACGACGCGACGATTGTGAACGATCTCGTGCCGAACATAGACGGGCCGGCCATATCGTTGCAGGGCACGTTCGACGATATCCACGGCTCTGACGACGCCGGCGCAGAAGCCCCTGGGCTGCGCCAGTAGAATGCGCATCTCCTCGCCCCCGTATAGATGCGCCCCTTTAATGCCATGGCGTCCCGGAAGGTACATGCGGGCATCTTGCACCGCGCGAATTTTGCTGCACCTTGCGGCGCCCTTGCAACCGGGGGAGGCAGCAGCCCTTCCCGAGGAGGTCTCCAGCGTGACTTCGCCCGTGTTCGCGGCTCTTTCCAGCCGGCGTCTGCTGCTCGGCCTCCTTGCCCTGCCCCTGCTCTGGCCCCTGCTCCGGCCCGGCGCCGCCGCTGCCCATGCGGTGGTGGTCACCTCCGAGCCGGCGGCGGGATCGACCCTCGCCGCCCTGCCGAAACGCATCGCGATCCACTTCAACAGCCGGATCGACCATGCCCGCAGCCGGTTGCTGCTGGTCGGGCCGGACGGGTCGCAGCGCCCGCTCCCGCTGGCGACGGAGACGGAACCGACCTTGCTCGAGGCGGTGCCGGAGCCTGTCCCCACGCCTGCCCCGGGCGCCTGGCGCCTCCGCTGGCAGGTGCTGGCGGTGGATGGGCACATCACCCGCGGCGACATCCCCTTCACCCTTCAGTCGCGCTGAGTTCCACGTGGAACAACTTCTGGACCTCTACGGCTTCGCCAGCGTCGTGCTGCATGCGGCGGAGCTGCTGGCCCGCACGGCCCTGCTCGGGGGGGTGGTCTTCTGGGTGGCCCTCGCCTTGCCCCTGGCGCGGCTGCTGCCGCCGGGCGACGCCACGCGGCTGCGCCGGATCGGGCGCGGTGCCGTGCTCTGGGCGGCGGTGGCCAGCCTGCTCTGCATCCTCCTCACCACCACGCTCTCGCTCGGCGCCCTGGCGGCCTCGCTGGACGTGCCCGTCGCCTCCCTGCTCGGCGCGGATTTCATGCGCGCCGCCGCCGTCACCTTCATCGCCACGCTGCTGATTTACGCGCTGGCGCTCGGCCCCGACCAGGCCGGGCCGGCCCGGCGCTGGGGCCTGCTGGCGGCGGCGCTGGCGGTGCTGATCGGCGCGACGGCCGGCAGCCATGCCATCGCCCGCACCGAGGCACGGCCGATGCTGCTCGCCGCCACCGGCCTGCACCAGCTCGGCGCCGCGCTCTGGATCGGCGGCCTGCCGGCGCTGCTCGCCAGCTTCCGCCTCACCCCCGCCTCGGCCCGCCGGGTCGGCCGGCGCTATTCCACCTTCGCCGCGCTCGGCGTCGGGCTGATCCTGCTCGGGATCCTCGGCTACTGGTTCGGCTATATCGGCAGCGTCGAGGCGGTCTACGGCACCGCCTATGGGGCGATGTCTGGCACCAAGGGCATCCTGCTCGGCCTGCTGCTGCTGCTCGGCGGCTCCAACTGGCTGCTGCTGCACCGGCTGACGGCGGGCGAGGAGGGGCTGCTCAGGGTGCGCCGCTTCGTCGAGGCGGAGATCGCCATCGGCATCGCCGTCCTCGCCGTCGCCGCCTCCCTCACCTCGGTGCCCCCGGCCTCCGACCTGCCGGATGACCGGGTGAGCTGGGCCGAGGTGGTGGAACGCTTCACCCCTGCCTGGCCGCGGCTCGAAAGCCCGAACCATGCCGATCTGGCGATCCCCCATCTGCAGGCGCAGCTCGATGCCGAATGGCAGCAGCGCCAGGCGGCGCAGGCGCAGAAGCCGCAGGCCTTCACCCCCGGCGAGGGGCTGCTGCCGCCGCGCAACGCCCAGGACATCGCCTGGAGCGAGTACAACCACCACTGGGCCGGCCTCATGGTGCTGCTGGTCGGCCTCGCCGCCCTGCTGGACGCCACCGGCCGGGTGCCGCTCGCCCGGCACTGGCCGCTGGTCTTCATCGGCCTCGCCGGCTTCATCTTCCTCCGCTCCGACCCGGAGGCCTGGCCGCTCGGCGAGATCGGCCTGCTGGAGAGCCTGCGCGACCCGGAGGTGGTGCAGCACAAGCTGGCCGGCCTGCTGGTGGTCGGCTTCGCCGTCACCGAATGGTGGGTCCGCCTCGGCCGCATCCGGGGGCGGGCGCGCTACGTCTTCCCCCTCGCCATGGTCGCCGGCGGGGTGCTGCTGCTCGCCCACACCCATGCCATCTCCAATGTGAAGGAGCAGCTCCTGGTCGAGCTGTCGCACCTGCCGCTGGCGGTGCTGGCGGTGATCGGCGGCTGCGCCCGCTTCACCGAGTTGCGCGGGCCGGAGGCGCTCTCCCGCATCGCCCGCTGGATCTGGCCGGTCTGCCTCATCCTCATCGGCATTCTCCTGATCCTCTACCGTGAAGCCTGAGATCCCGGCCGGGGGGCAGCGCCGGGTCGCCCTCGCCTCCCGCCTCGCCTCCCTCCTGGTCGGCTGGAGCATCCGCCGGCCGCGCCTCGTCCTGGCGCTGGCGCTGCTCGCCGGCCTCGGCGCCTGCTGGGTCGTGGCTACCCGCTTCGCCCTCAACACCGATGTCGTCGCCCTCTTCCCCGACGACCTGCCCTGGCGGCAGACCGAGGAGGCGATGGACCGCGCCTTCCCGCAGCGCTCCAACCTCATCGCCGTGGTGCTGGACGGCGCGACGCCCGATGTCGCGGACCGCGCCGCGGCCGCCCTGGCGGGGGCGCTGCAGGCGCAGCCCACGCTGTTCCACGCCGTCACCCGCCCGGATGCCGATCCCTTCTTCCGGCGCACCGCCCTGCTGTTCCAGGACGAGGCGGAGCTCCGGGCCACCACCGAGCGCATCATCGCGGCGCAGCCGCTCCTCGGGACCCTCGCCGCCGATCCCAGCCTGCGCGGCGTCGCCCGCACCCTCGACCTGCTGGGCGAGGGGCTGCAGCGCGGCGAGGGCGATGCCGGCCTGCTGCGGCCGGCCCTCGGCGCGCTGGCGACGACCGCCGAGGGCGCCGCGGCCGGCCGCTTCGCGCCCCTCGACTGGAGCCGGCTCTTCACCGGCCAGCCGCCCGACCCGCTGGCGCTCCGCCGCTTCGTCCTGGTGCAGCCGGTGCCCGATTACGGGGCGCTGGCGCCGGTGGCGGCGGCGACCGCGGCGGTGCGGGCCGAGGCGGCGCGGCTCGGCCTGACGCCCGAGAACGGCGTCCGGGTGCGGCTGACCGGCGACCTGGTGATGGGCGACGAGGAGTTCTCCACCGTCTTCGGCGGGGCGATCACCGAGAACATCCTCTCCTTCACGGCCGTCGCCTTCCTGCTCTGGCTCGGCCTGCGCTCGGGCCGGCTGATCTTCCCCATCCTCGGCACGCTGGTGCTCGGCCTGCCGATCACCGCCGCCTTCGGCCTGCTGGTGGTCGGGCCCTTCAACCCGCTCTCCATCGCCTTCGCGGTGCTCTTCATCGGCTTCGGCGTCGATTTCGGCATCCAATTCGCCGTCTCGCTGCGCGAGCAGCGCTACGAGCTGGCCGACCGGCCGCTGCCGGAGGCGCTGGTCGCCGCCGGGCATCAGGCGGGGGAGGCGATCGCCCTCGCCGCCATGGCGCTCGGCTGCGGCTTCCTCGCCTTCCTGCCGACCGATTACCGCGGCGTCTCGGAGCTCGGCCTGATCGCCGCGGCGGGGATGCTGGTCGCGGTGGTGCTGAGCCTCACCGCCCTCCCCGCCTGGCTGACCTTCACCCGGCCACGGCCCGAGAGGGAGCCGGTCGGCTATGCCGCCCTCGCCCCGCTCGACCGCTTCCTCGCCCGCCATGCCCGGGCGGTCGCGGCCATCCTGCTGCTGCTCGCCCTCGGCTGCGGCGCGAGCCTCGCCTGGCTGCGCTTCGACACCAACCCGCTCGACCTGCGCGACCCGCATACCGAGGCGGTCTCCACCTTCCGCGAGCTGATGCGCAACCGCGACACCACGCCGAACACCATCGACGTGCTGGCCCCCGGCCTGCCGGCGGCCGAGGTCCTGGCGCGGCGCCTGGCCGCCCTGCCCGAGGTGGCCGGCACGGTGACGCTGGCGAGCTTCGTGCCCGAGGGCCAGGAGGCGAAGCTGGCATTGATCCAGGACGCGGCCGACCTGCTCGGCGTCACCCTGGAGCCAGGGGAGACGGCGCCGCCGCCCGATGACGCAACGGTCGCCGCCGCCCTCGCCAGGGCGGCGCAGACGCTGCGCGCGACGCGGGGCCTGCTCGCGGCCGAGGCCACGCGGCTGGCCGCGGCGCTGCAGGCGCTCGCCGATGGCCCGCCCGCCGGGCGGGAGCGGCTGCGCGCCGCGCTGGTGCCCGGGCTGGAGACGACGCTCGAGGGGCTGCGGCTCGCCCTCGGCGCCCGCCGGGTGACGCCCGAGACCCTGCCGGAGACGCTGGTGCGGGACTGGATCGCGCCGGACGGGCAGGCGCGGATCGAGATCCGGCCGCAGGACCTCTCCGACGACTATGCCGTCATGGCGCGCTTCGCGCGCGCGGTGCAGGCCGTGGCGCCGGCGGCGAGCGGCCCGGCCATCTCCATCCAGGCCAGCGCCCACACCATCGAAACCGCCTTCCTCCAGGCCGGGCTGATCGCCACGGGCGCGACCGTGCTGCTGCTGCTGCTGGCGCTGCGCTCGCTGCGGCTCGCCCTGCTGGCGCTGGCGCCGCTGACGCTGGCCGGGCTGCTGACGCTGGCCACCTGCGTCGCCATCGGCCAGCCGCTCAACCTGGCCAACATCATCGCCCTGCCCCTGCTCTTCGCCCAGGGCGTCGCCTTCAAGATCTACTACGTCGTCACCTGGCAGCATGGGGAGCGCTCGCTGCTCGCCTCGCCGCTCACCCGGGCGGTGCTCTACAGCGCGCTGACCAACGGCACCGCCTTCGGCTCGCTCGCCGTCTCGGCGCATCCCGGCACGGCGAGCATGGGGCTGCTGCTGATGCTGAGCCTGCTCTTCGCCCTGGCCGCCGTGATGCTGACCCTGCCGGCCCTGCTGCCGCTCTTCGCCCCCGGCCGGCCAGCCCCGGCGGAAGGGAGGGAGTGATGCGGCCCCAGGCCCTGTTCGCCCGGCTCGCGGCGCTGTCCTGGCGGCGGCAATGCCTGGCGGCGCTCGGCCTCGGCCTGCTCGCCGCCCTCGCCTTCCCGCCGCTGCACCTGGTGCCGGTGCTGCTGCTCGCGGTGCCCGGCCTGCTGGTGCTGGGCGTGGCGCAGCCGCGCTGGCAGCGGGCGGCCTGGATCGCCTTCCTCTGGGGCTGGGGGCAGGGCGTCGCCGGCATCTGGTGGGTCACCGAGGCGATCCTGATGGACGCCGCCACCTGGTGGTGGCTGGTGCCGCTGGCGGCGCCGGTGCTGGCAGCCGGGCTGGCGCTTTTCGTCATCCCGCCGGTGCTGGCGGCGCGGGCGCTGCCGGCGGGCTGGCCGCGCCTGCTCGCCTTCGCCGGCATTTGGGTGCTGGCGGAGATGGCGCGCGGCGTGCTGGCCACCGGCTTCCCCTGGAACCTGATGGGCACCGTCTGGGCCTTCGCGGCGCTGCCGGTGCAGGGCGCCGCGGTCGTCGGCGTGCATGGGCTCTCCCTCGTCACCCTGCTGCTCGCCGGGCTGCCGCTGCTGCCCGGCTGGCGGCCCTGGGCGCTGGGAGGGCTGGTGCTGGCGGGCTTCGCCGGCTTCGGCGCCTGGCGCCTGGCGCAGCCGGCGCCGCCCGACCAGCCGGTCGAGCTGGTCCTGGTCCAGGGCAATGTGGCGCAGGAGGTGAAGTGGCGGCAGGACCGCCGCATGCCGATCTTCCAGCACTACCTGGCGCTGACCGAGGCGGCGGCGCGCGCCGCCCGGGCCGCGGCGCCGGGGCGGCACATCGCCATCCTCTGGCCGGAGACCGCGAGCCCCTTCCTGCTCACCCAGGACCCCGAGGCGCGGCGCCTGGCGGCGGCGGCGCTGCCCGAGGGCGCGACGCTGCTCGCCGGCACCGTCCGCGCCGCCTGGGACCCGCAGGGCCGGCTGAGCGAGGTCTGGAACAGCCTCGCCGCCCTCGACGAGGCCGGGCAGGTGCAGGCGGTCTACGACAAGTCGCATCTCGTGCCCTTCGGCGAGTACATGCCGCTCGCCGGCATCCTGCCGATCCGGCTGGTGGCGGGCAGCATGGACTTCTCCGCCGGTCCCGGGCCGGTGACGCTGCAGGCGCCCGGCCTGCCGCCCTTCGGCGCGCTGATCTGCTACGAGGTGATCTTCCCCGGCGCCGTGGCGCCGCGGCCACGGCCGGACTGGCTGGTGAACGTCACCAACGATGCCTGGTTCGGCGTCTCCTCCGGCCCCTGGCAGCACCTCGCCGCGGCCCGCCTGCGGGCGGTGGAGGAGGGGCTGCCGCTGGCGCGCGCCGCGCAGACCGGCATCTCGGCGGTCTTCGATGCACGGGGACGGCGCCTGGCCATGCTGCCAAGCGGCGAGACCGGCACCCTGGCCGTGCCGCTGCCGGGGGCCGCGCCGCCGACGCCCTTCGCCCGCTACGGGCTGGTGCTGCCCGGCCTGGCGGCGTTGCTCTGCATCCTGCTCGGCGTGTCGCGGGGGCGCCGACCGGCCGCCCAGCCGCGGGCCATGGCCACGGAGCAGGCCTGTCGTCGTTTTTGAGAAAACTTACCAGTATTGACGTGTTGTTAATGCTCCCGTATAGCGGGTGTTGACGAGGTTAGCAGCGCGGTCACGTTGAGTGCCCAACGCGACCAAACGCGGCCCGCGAGCAGGATGGACGCCATGCCGAGCGATGAAACCGGCGAACGTACGGAGCGAGAGCATCGCCCGAGCCCGATCGACGTGCATGTCGGGGGGCGCGTTCGCCTGCGCCGCACCCTTCTCGGCATGAGCCAGGAGAAGCTCGGCGACGCCCTCGGCCTGACCTTCCAGCAGGTCCAGAAGTACGAGCGCGGGGTGAATCGCATCGGCGCCAGCCGCCTTTTCGATCTTTCGCGCGTGCTCGACGTGCCGATCGGCTTCTTCTTCGACGACATGCCGGATGCGCTTGGCGGCGGCGGCATGGCGACCCGGCGCAACTTCGGCCTCGCCGAGCAGCAGGAAGGCTTCGACGACGACACGCTGCACCGGCGCGAGACGCTGGAGCTGGTCCGCGCCTACTACCGGATCAACGATGCCTCGGTCCGCAAGCGGGTCTTCGAGCTCATCAAGAGCCTGACCCCTACGGAATGAAGGCGGTCCGGCGCCGTGGCGCCTAGGGGCTCCGCAACTGTGGGTTGTCGAATACCGGCTCACGATAGCGCCGGAGCGCCGTGTCCAGTGCCTCCGCCAGGTTGCGTTTCTGCTCCTCGCCGAGCAGCCGGCCGATTTCGACCCGCCGCTGCCGCTGCTGCAGCACCAGCAGGCTGACGCGGCCAGGCCGTTCCTCGAACCGCAGCCTCGCCCAGTAGGGGTCGAGGGTCAGCGCCTCCTGCCGGCCCCGGGCATCGGTGCGGCGGATGGTCAGCCGGTCCTCGGTCAGCACCAGCATCTCCATGCTGCGCGCCGACCAGCGCCGGTGCAGCGCCAGCAGGCCGAGCACCAGCGCCGCCTCCAATCCGCTGAAGCCCAGCACCGGCCAAGCGCCGAAGAGCGAGAAGATCCCGCCGATCAGGAGCGAGAGCGTCAGCACCGTTCCGGCGACGGCGAGCATGCCGCGCCGTCCCAGGCTGCAGGCCGGGGTGCAGACGGCTTCGAACAGGATGGGGTTCGGCTGGGCTGACATCGGATGCGGGAGATGGGTAGGACGAAGACGGCTGTCACCGTCGGAGCAGAGAGCATGCCGCGTCAACCCGTCCGGGAGCCTCCGCTGCATGGCACCGCCCAGGTCCCGCGCCGGGCGCGGCTGATGTCGCGCGAGCAGGCGGCCGCCTTCCTGCGGGCGCTGGCCGTCGCCAACCCGGTGCCGGAGACCGAGCTGCTCTACCAGGACCCCTTCTCGCTGCTGGTCGCCGTGGTGCTCTCGGCCCAGACCACCGACGCGGCGGTGAACCGCTGCACGCCCGCCCTCTTCGCCGCGGCGCCGACGCCGGCGGCGATGGCGGCGCTCGGGGCGGAGGGGATCGCGCCCTTCATCCGCCGCATCGGCCTCTGGCAGGGCAAGGCGCGCAACGTCGCGGCGCTGGCGGCGCTGCTGGTCGAGCGCCATGGCGGCGCGGTGCCGGCCGACCGCGCCGCGCTCGAGGCCTTGCCGGGCGTCGGCCGCAAGACGGCCAACGTCGTGCTGAACGTCGCCTTCGGCGAGAGCACCATGGCGGTGGACACGCATATCTTCCGGCTGGGCAACCGCACCGGCCTGGCGCCCGGCCGGACGCCCCGGGAGGTGGAGGACATGCTGGTGAAGCGCTGCCCGCCGGAGCTGCTGCGGGATGCGCATCACTGGCTGATCCTGCACGGGCGCTATGTCTGCAAGGCGCGGCGGCCGGAATGCTGGCGTTGCGTCGCCATCGCCCACTGCAACTACCGGGACAAGGTGCTGGCGCCGGCGTGAGGCGACCCGCGCCGGAAGGCTTGCCTGCGCCGCGCCGCGATGCCCTGATGCCCGGCAAGGAAACAGGAGGAAGCGCGCCATGCGGATCGGCTTCGTCGGCCTCGGCAACATGGGCGGCCCGATGTGCCGCAACCTGGTGCAGGGCGTGAACCACGAGGTGCTGGTGCACGACCTGAACCCCGAGGCGGTGCGCGCCTGCACCACCCTTGGCGCGCGGGAGGCAGGCAGCCTCGATGCGCTGGCCGAGGGCTGCGAGGTGATCTTCACCTCCCTGCCGACGCCGCGGCATGTCGAGGCGGTGGTGGCCGAGATCGCGCCGCGGGCAAGGCCGGGCACCGTGCTCTTCGACCTCAGCACCAATTCCCCGGCGGTGGTGAAGCGGCTGCAGGAGGCGCTGGCCGGGCGGGGGATCGCCTTCCTCGACGCGCCGGTCACCGGCGGCGTCGCCCGGGCCCTGGATGCCAGCATCGTCATCATGGTCGGCGGCGAGGAGGCGCTGTTCGAGCAGCACCGCGCGATCCTGGCGAGCTTCAGCGGCACGCAGGTGCATGTCGGGCCGGTGGGTAGCGCCTCGGTCGCCAAGCTCGTCAACAACATGCTGGTGCTGTGCAACATGGCCGTCGCCGCCGAGGGGATGATGATCGGCCGCATGGCCGGCATCGATCTCGGCAAGCTGGTCGAGATCATCGGCAACGGCTCGGGCGACAGCTTCGGCTTCCGCGGACTGCAGGCGCGGGCGCTGCAGGGGCAATTCGCGCCGAGCTTCGCGCTCGACCTTGCGCATAAGGACCTCGCCCTGGCGGTGGAGCTGGCGGCCGAGCATGGGGTGCCCGGGCTGATGGCCCCGCAGGCCCTGGCGCTGCTGCGCATGGCGCGCGGCCTGGGACTCGGGGCGGAGGATACGAGCGCCATGCTCAAGGTCTATGAGCGGATCCTCGGCCAGGAAGCGCGGCTGTAGGGCCCTAGGCTTCTGTTTTCAGAGCATCGTCACCCGATCAGGTAAGTCCCGTTGATCGGGATCCGCTCTGGCGGCCGGCCGGTCGCGCCAGGCCGGTGCGCAGGGCGAAGGCCCAGTCGGCCTGGCCCTGCGCCTCGGCCCTGGCCGCGGCGGCCGCGTGGTCATAGGCGAGCCGGATCGTCGTGGCCTGGCGGATCCGGCCCTCCGCGATATCGGCGACGGCGTAGCAGGCGAAGGGCGTGCCGGTCTCCGAGACATGCGCCGGCGCGGTCGGGTCGGCATAGGCCGGGCAGCCGACGCTGCCGGGGTTCAGCACCATGCGCCCGTCGGGCAGGCCGAGCAGGCCCGGCTGGTGGCTGTGGGCGCAGAGCAGGACCGTCGCCTCGGTGGGGCCGAGGCGCGCCGCGACGGTCGCCGGCGCGGCGGCGACCAGGCGGCCATCCGCCACCTCCTCGAGCAGATAGGCGTTGTCGTCATCCGGCCGGCCGTGGCAGGCGATCACCCCGGGCAATGGCGCGAGACGGGTCGGCAGCCGCCCCAGCCAGTTGATCTGCGCCGCATCGAGCTGCTGGCGCGCGAAGGCGTCCCACGACCCACGGCCATCCTCGGCGACCCATCGGTCGTGATTGCCGCGGAGGCTCGGAATGCCCTCCGATTGCAGCCGCTCGAGGCATTCCCGCGGCCAGAGGGGCCCCGAGACGCAGTCGCCCAAATTGACGATCCGGCGCAGGCCACGCCTGCCGATATCCGACAGCACCGCCTGCAAGGCCGGGAGGTTGCCATGGATGTCGGCGATGATGGCGATGTCCATGGCCGCCAGCATAGGTCGCCCGACGGGACGCGGCATCCCATGCCGAGGCCGCGGGGCTTGCCGCCCCCGGACCACGCCCATAGAAATTCCACCTCATGGCGTCACGCGCGCCGTGGGGAGGAGATCAGGCCCATGAGGCGACGCGGTTTCATCACGAGCCTTCTCGTGCTTGCCCTCGCCGCGCTGCCGGCACTGGCGCAGGAGCGGACGGTGCGGCTGCTGAGCGGCGCCTCGGCCGGCGGCTCCTCGGATTTCGCCACCCGCCTCCTGGCCGAGGCCATGGGGCCGATCATCGGCGCGCGGGTGGTGGTGGAGAACCGCACCGGCGCCAATGGCGTCGTCGCCGCGCAGGAAACGGCGCGCAGCGCGCCGGATGGCAGCACGCTCTTCATCTGCCCGATGAGCACCATGTCGATCACGCCGCAGCTCCTCGGCGCCAACCTGCCGCTCGATCCGGGCGCCGAGCTGCTGCCGATCGCCAATGTCGCGCTCTCCTCCTACGGCTTCGTCGTCGCTGCCAACGGCCCCTATCGCAGCGTGCAGGACGTGCTCGCGGCGGCGAAGGCGCGGCCCGGGCAGGTGACCTTCGCCTCGGCCGGTGTCGGCTCCGCCCAGCATCTGCAGGGCGAGCTGCTGAAGCAGAAGACCGGCGCCGACATGGTGCATGTGCCCTATCGCGGGGCGAGCCCGGCCATCGTCGACATCCTCGGCGGCCGCACCGACTACATGATCACCAACATGGCCGATGTGACGCGGCAGGTGCAGGAGGGGGCGCTGCGGCTGCTGGCGATCTCGGACGAGGAGCCCTTCCCCCTCTTCCCCGAGGTGCCGCCGCTGGCGCGGCTGATCCCCGGCTTCAACGTCGTCGGCTGGTTCGCGCTCTGCGGCCAGAAGGCCATGGCGCCGGCGCTGGTCGACCGGCTGGAGGCGGCGGTGCGGCAGGCGATGGGCGATCCCGAGCTGGTCCGCCGCATGGCGGAGGGCGGGCTGACGCCGCGCTTCGAGGACCGCGCCAGCATCACCCGGCGCCTGGCAGCGGACCGCGCGCTCTGGCTCGGCGTCATCCGCGCGGTCAATCTCCGCGCCAGCTAGAACGTGAAGCACGTACCCAAGCCATGGCCTGGAGCATGCGGCGTGGCCCCGGGTGACGGCGGCAGGCGCCAGGGCCTGGCCCAACGGGGCGGCGGCACTCGGCCGCGGCGCCGCGCTCAGCCGACCGGATCCACCCCCATGGGGCGGGGCGCCCGCGCGGCGCGGCGGACATGGCGGGCCGCGAGCAGCGCGGCCAGTTCCTCATCCCCTTCGGCAATGGCGGTCAGGATGAGGGCATGTTCCTGCCAGTCCAGCGCAGCGCGTTCCACGCTGTTGCGGTGGAAGACCATCTCCGTCCGCTCGCGCAGAGGGCGCATCAGCTCCTGCAGCGCCCGGTTGGTGCCGGCATCCGCCAACAGGGCGTGGTAGTCCGCGTTCAGCGCCGCCAGCAGCGCGGCCGGGGCATCCTCCGGCAGGGCCCGCCCCCGCGCCAGCAGCGCGGCGATCCGGGGCAGTTTGTCCGGCGCCTGGTTGCGGGCGGCGAGGCGCGCATTCAGCCCTTCGAGGACGGCGCGCACCTCGATCAGCTCCGCCGCGGCATCGGAGGACAGGGTCGCCACCTGGGCGCCGCGGCCGCCGGGCGCCTCGGCCGCCGGCACGGCCAGGCCCTCGACGACCAACTGCTTGATCGCCTCGCGGATCGGCACCCGGGACATGCCGAGCTCGGCCGAGAGCCGCTCCTCGACCAGCCGCTCGCCCGGCGCGAGGCGGCCGGCCAGGATGGCCTCGCGCAAGGTGGCGAGCGCCTGCTGGCTGAGCGGCGTGCCGCTGCTGCGGAGGGGACGGGGCAGGGGAAGGCGTCGGCTCATGCGATCCTGACCGGGCGGCTGCAAGCGGTTTCCATCCCGGCGCCTTGTATACGGCAACCCGATGATGGCTGGCGTGCCCATTATAGTGCGGCGCAACAATGGGCGAAAAGGATAAAATATCGGCAGGATTGCCCTGTTGGCATGCAGATAACGCGGATTCCGACCGTGACGCCCGCGGATTCGCGTTGACGGGCAGGATCTTCGTATACGACGATGCACCGTCCACCGCCGGGGTGGATCCGCCAGCGCCGGGTTGGGCGCCAGCCACGGGATGCACCGCGCATGCAGGGCCAGCTCGATTCGGTGCACACCGTCTACCTCTTCGGCGTTGCCGCCATCGTGCTGTCCATGGCGCTGCGCGCCAATGTCGTCGTGCCGGCGATCCTCGCCACCTTCGCCGTCGCCGCCGCCTATTCCGGCAGCCTGATCGGCGCCACCATCGCGGTCTTCAACGGCTCCCTCGTCGCGGCGAAGGAGCTGTTCAGCATCTTCCTCGTCATCGCGCTGATGACCTCGCTGCTGAACGCCCTGCGCGCCCTCGGCGCCGACCAGCTCATGGTCCGGCCCTTCCGCCGGGTGATGACCAGCGGCCATGTCGCCTTCGCGGTCATCGTCGCCGTCACCTATGTCATCTCGCTCTTCTTCTGGCCCACCCCCGCCGTGCCGCTGGTGGCGGCGACGCTGCTGCCGGCGGCGATCGTCGCCGGCTTGCCGCCGATGGGCGCCGCCATGGCCATCGCGCTCGCCGGCCAGGGGATGGCCCTCTCCTCCGACTACATCATCCGCGTCGCCCCCGGCATCAGCGCCCGCGCCGCCGGCATGCCGGAAGCGGCGGGCATCGTCGCCGACAAGGCGCTCATCCTCTCCTTCGTCACCGGCGCGGTGGCGCTGCTGCTCGGCTACCTCGCCATCCGCCGGGAGATCCGCCGCCCTGGCCAGTTCCATCTCGATCGCTGGCAGTCGGGCGCCTCTCTGGCCGGCAGCCTCGCCGCGCAGCGCGAGCAGGTGGCGCCGAATATCGGCTCCTTCGACAAATCCGTCCTGGCGCTGCAGGCGGCGGAGGGGCTGGATAGCGATCCGCCGCCAGTCGCCGAAGCGGCGCTCGCCGGCGGCGGCACCCTGGCCGCGACCAGCCCGGCGCGCTGGGGCCATGGGCTCGCCATCGCCACGCCGCTGGTCTTCGGCAGCCTCATCCTCTTCATGCTGGCGCCGAAGCTCTTCCCCGAGCTGCCGGCGCTGAAGGGCGGCGATGCCGCGGCGCTCGTCGGCGGCACGGCGGCGCTGATGATGCTGATCGCCAGCTTCGCCGCCGACGGCGCCAGGGCGATGCACACCGCGGCCGACCACATCATCGACGGCCTGGTCTTCTCCTTCCGCGCCATGGGCACGGTGCTGCCGATCGCCGGCTTCTTCTTCCTCGGCGCCGGCGAGACGGCCGGCGCCATCCTCGGCCTGCCGGCCGGGGCGGCGGCGCCCGACCTGCTCTTCGAGGTGATCCGCAGCGTCGACCACCTGATCCCGCACAGCCCGGCCGTCGTCGCCTTCGCGGTGCTGCTGGTCGGCATGATCACCGGCATCGACGGCTCCGGCTTCGCCGGCCTGCCGCTGACCGGGGCGCTGTCCGGCGCCCTCGGCCCGGTCGCCGGCATCCACCCGACCACGCTCGCCGCGGTCGGCCAGATGGGCGCGGTCTGGACCGGCGGCGGCACGCTGATCGCCTGGTCCTCGCTCATCGCCGTCGCCGGCTTCTGCCGCGTGCCGGTGCTGGAGCTGGTGCGGACGCTGTTCCTGCCGGTCTGCGCCGGCCTCGTCCTGTCCACCCTCGTCGCCGTGGCGCTCTGGTGAGCCCGCGGCGCCGCCCCGCCCGCCTGTCCTGACCCAGGGAGACACCGCCCATGCCCGAGCTGATGAACCATGACGCGTTCCGCACCGCCCTCGAGAATGCCATCAAGGGCAAGAGCGCCAACAAATCGCCCTTCAGCGTCGCCTGGGCGACCGGCAAGCTGACGCGCGCGCATCTCGCCCGCTGGGCGGAGAACCACTACCACTATGTCGGGCCCTTCGCCGACTATCTCGGCTATGTCTATGCCCGCATGCCGGCCCGCTATGTGGAGGCGAAGGACTTCCTCCTCGCCAACATGTATGAGGAGGAGATCGGCGGCGACCGCCACACCGACCTGCTGATCCGCTTCGCCGAGGCCTGCGGCACCACCCGCGCCCGGATCGAGGACGAGGACAACATGTCGGCCACCACCCGCGCCCTGCAATCCTGGTGCTATGCGGTGGCGATGCGCGAAGACCCGATCGTCGCCGTGGCGGGGCTGGTGGTCGGCCTCGAGAGCCAGGTGCCGAGCATCTATCGCCGGCAGACCCCGACGCTGCGCGAGACATACGGCTTCACCGACGAGGAGGTGGAGTTCTTCGACCTGCACATCGTCTCCGACGAGATCCATGGCGAGCGCGGCTACCAGATCGTGCTGGAGCACGCGAACACGGTGGAGCTGCAGCAGCGCTGCCTGAAGATCTGCGAGATCGGCGCCGAGATGCGGCTGCTCTACACCACCGCCCTCTACCGCGACTATGTCGAGAAGGACCTGCCGCTCTCGGCGCTCGGCCTCGACCTGCCGCTCGCCGCCTGAGATGGGGCCGCGCGGGGCGGCACCCGGCCGCCCCGCGCCTTTCCGGAACGCCGCATGCCGATCATCACCTTCCGCAAGGGCGAGGACGCGTTCTCCGAGGAGATGCCGGAGAACACCAACCTCGTCGTCCGCGCCGGGATCAAGAAATTTCCCTGGCCGCATCTCCGCTACGGCTGCGGCATGGGCAAATGCGGCAAATGCACCTGCCAGGTCCTGAGCGGCGCCGAGACGTTGCCGGAGCCCAACTGGAAGGAGCAGAAGGTGCTGGGCGAGGAGCGCCTCGGCCAGGGGCTCCGCCTCGCCTGCCAGCTCTGGCTGCACCACGATGTCACGCTCACCCAGGATGGCGTGGCGCTGCCGGCGCCCGCCCCCCCGAAGCGCTGAGGCCCATCCATGTTCGTCATCCTGACCAGCAAGCCCGGCCAGTTCCGCACCGAGCCGGTCGAGGGCATCCGGGCCGTCGAGGCCTATGATTATCTCTTCGGCGGGACGGCGAAGGCGCGCTTCGTCATCGCCACGCTGGAGAGCGAGACCAAGATCCGCGTCATCGACGAGGTGGAGCCGCCGGTGCTCAACCTCGTGCCGTCGAAATTCCTGCCGCATTACGAGAGCCTGGAGGCGGCGCGCCAGGAGCTGGAGCACCTGACCAGCTTCGGCAGCGTCCGTGCCACGCTCCGGCCCGTGCCGGTACCGGCGGCGGCATGATCACCGTCACCTTCCTCTCGAACGACGGCAAGACGGCCACCGCGCCGGAGAACAGCAACCTGCTGCGCGTCTCCCTGCGGGAGAAGGGCGGCATCCCGTTCAAATGCGGCGGCGGGCTTTGCGGCACCTGCAAATGCCGCATCGAGCAGGGCATCGAGAACACCGATGCGATCAAGCCGAAGGAGCGCAAGCACCTGACCGAGGCGCAATTCGCCGAGGGCTGGCGGATGGCCTGCCAGACCTTCGTCACCGGCGATGTCAGCGTCTCCTGGCCCGCCCCGGCGGCGCGGCCCCCAGCCTCGGCGGCGCCGAAAGCGGAGCAGGCATGAAACAGGTCTTCAGGTTGGAATTGGCGGAGGCGCGCGCCATGGTGGCCGGCGCCATCGCCAGGGCGGCGGCGATCGCGGTGCCGGAGACGGTGTGCATCTGCGACGAGGGCGGCCACCCGCTGGCGCTCGAGCGCATGGACGGGGCCCGGGTGACGGGGCCGCAGATCGCCTGGAACAAGGCCTTCACGGCGGCCTGCCACCGGCGCTCCACCCATCTGTTCAACACGCCGCCGAACGGGCCGGCCCTGCCGGGCAACGAGGCCTTCGGCATCCAGTGGAGCTTCGAAGGGCGCTTCGCGGTCTTCGTGGGCGGCTTCCCGATCGTGGTGGACGGGGCGGTGGTGGGCGGCATCGGCCTGTCCGGGGGGACGGGGGAGCAGGACATCGCCTGCGGCCTGGCCGGGCTGGAGGCGCTGCAGGCGGTGCTGGCGCCGGCCGGACATGCGGTGGTGGTTGCGGCGGATATCAAGCGATAGCCGGCGGGGGGCGAAAATTCCGGAGCCGGGCGCTTGCATTGCCGGCGCCGGCTGTTAAAAGCCCCCCACCGACGACGGGGCGCGGGCGTAGCTCAGGGGTAGAGCACAACCTTGCCAAGGTTGGGGTCGAGGGTTCGAATCCCTTCGCCCGCTCCAGTCGGTTTTCCAACCTCATTCTCCGCTCAGCCATAGGTCCCGGTCGGGGCCAGGCTTGGCGGGACTTTGCGCCCGAAGCTCGGGATAGCGACCGGCCCGAGGGCCGCAGTTTGTCTCTCCGGCCGGCCAGTTCTCTCTGCACCTCGGGACTCGGGCGATTAATTCCCAAGCCCACAACGCGTTGATTTTGTTCGTATCCTGATCGGGTGCCACCGCTGCAAGTTGCGGCCGCCTTCGCCTGCCAATGACAACCCGGAGCCAACTCAGGGCGGCGACACTCCCGAGCCGGCCTTCGTATCGGGCCGATAGGTGGCAGCAAAAATGTTGTCCGTCAGGAATTTCCGGAACGAAGGGTCGTCCTGGAACATCTTGAAAAGCTCGACGTGGTCCGCGACGAGGTCGTTCATCGCCCGTTGCAGCGCCGCGTCGTGCTCGATTCGGGCGTTCTGCCGATCGGAATTTCGGACCGCGTTCTGAAACGCCTTGTCCGCGGACACCTTGGCTGGCAACTCCTCGGTGATCACCTTCCGGATCTTGTCCCCGTCTTTCCAGTCGACGTTCCCGAACTGGTCGTTGAACGCCTGGATGATGTTGCTCAGTCGGTCCAGTTCGGGCTCCGGCTTTCGGCCGCCGCCACTGGTCGGCACTGGATCGACCTCCGCATCGGTGTCCGGCAGGGCCACAGCCATCGAGGCCTGAACCTCAACCCGGTAGCTGTCCATGTCGACCGCCTCGAGGATGCCCTTCGATAGGTCTTCCTCCCGCGGCGCTGGCAACTTCGGGATCAGGAAATTGAGGAAGGTGGCGAGCTTCTCCCACTCCGCATTGGTGTACGGCAGGATGGACGCCAGAAAGCCGTAGGTCCGAACGAACGCCTTCGCCTTCCCCTTGAAGTCGACCTGCCCATCCTCATCCAGGTCGCTCAGGTATGTGGCGACGCAGGCATCCAGGATGGGGTCCAGAGCATCCCGTGGCGCGCCGGACAGGTAGCGGGCGACGAGGTCGTCAACCTGAGCCGCGTCGTACACCTGGTGGCCGTCGAGCGCGGCCTTCAGGTCGTGCAGCTTATTCGGGTCGGTCTGCTCGCTGAGGATCGTCGTGCGGTAGTAAGGCGCGAAGGAAGCCTCGATCACGTCAGCATCATTCTGGAAATCGAGCACGAAGGTGTCGTGCTTCTTCGGGTGCGCACGGTTGAGCCGCGACAGGGTCTGCACGGCCTTCACCCCGGAGAGCGCCTTGTCCACGTACATCGTGTGAAGCAAGGGCTCATCGTAGCCAGTCTGGAATTTGTCGGCGCAGATCAGGAACCGATACGGGTCCTTCTGGATGCGTTCCTCGATGGCACTGCTCGGGAAGCCGTTCAGCGACGCCTCAGTGACCTTCTGCCCGCCATACTCATGCTCGCCTGAGAAGGCGACGATGGCCTGGTACGGGCTCTTTCGCTCCCGCAGGTAGTCCCGGAACGCGTGAAAGTACTGGATCGCGCGCTGAATGCCGCCCGTCACCACCATCGCTCGCGCGTCACCACCAATTTTCCGTCGAGCGATGACCTGGTCGTGGAAGTGGTCGACCATGATCTCCGCCTTCTGGCGAATCGCGTGCTCGTGCCCCTCGACGTAGCTACGGAGCTTCTTCTTCGCCCGATTGGAGTCGAATTCGGGGTCATCCTCCACCGCCTTGGCCAGGCGGTAGTAGCTCCGGATGGGCGTGTACTGAGCCAGCACGTCCAGGATGAAGCCTTCCTGGATGGCCTGCTTCATCGTGTAGGTGTGGAAGGGGCGGTGCTTCGTGACGCCGCCTTCGGTGAACGGCGTGCCGAACACCTCCAGCGTCTTGTTCTTCGGTGTTGCCGTGAAGGCGAAGTAGCTGGCGTTTGGGAGGACCTTCCGCGATTCCATGATCCGGTTGATCGTGTCTTCGACCGTCTCGTCCTCTTCCTGACCCTCACCACCGGCGCCCGAGAGCGCGATGTTCATCTTGGCAGAGGTGCGGCCACCTTGGCTGGAATGCGCCTCGTCGATGATGATGGCGAAGCGCTTGCCACGATGCTCATCGCCAATCTCGTCGAGGATCACCGGGAACTTCTGCACCGTCGTGATGACGATCTTCTTGCCCGTCTTCAGGAACTCGCGCAGCGCACCCGAGCGATCGGCATGCCCGACGACCGATGCCACCTGAGCGAACTGTTTGATCGTGTCGCGGATCTGCTTGTCGAGCAGCCGCCGATCCGTCACGACGATGGCGGTGTCGAAGGCCAGGCGCCCCGCATGCTCCAACCCGACCAGCTGATGCGCGAGCCAGGCGATGGAGTTGCTCTTGCCGCTACCGGCCGAGTGCTGGATCAGGTAACGCCGACCGACACCATGATCCCCGGCGTGGCGCAGCAATTCCCGCACGACGTCGAGCTGATGGTAGCGGGGGAACACCTGGCGCGGCGGTTTCTTCTTGCCGTGTTCGTCTCGCTCCTCGACGATCTGGGCGTAGTTCTCCAGGATCTCGGTGAGGCGCGGCTTGGTCAGCATGTCGCGCCAAAGGTAGTCGGTCTTCAGCCCCGCTTGGTTGGGCGGATTCCCGGCTCCATCATTCCAGCCCTTGTTGAAGGGCAGGAACCAGGACTCCTTCCCCTTCAGATGCGTGCACATCCGCACCTCGGCATCGTCCACGGCGAAGTGGACGACGCAACGCCCGAACTTGAACAGCGCCTCCCGCGGGTCGCGGTCGCGCTTGAACTGCTCGACCGCGTCCGCGACGGTCTGCTTCGTCAGGCTGTTCTTGAGCTCGAAGGTGGAGATCGGCAGGCCGTTGATGAAGGTCGCCATGTCAAGCGACTGCGTGCTACCATCCTTGGCGTAGCGCAGCTGCCGCGTGACGCTGAAGATGTTGGCGGCGTGCAGCTCGACAGCCTTGGCATTCGCGGCCGAGGGTGTGCCGAAGAACAGCTCCACGGAGACCGGGCCGTCCTTCACGCCGCTGCGAAGCACGTCGATCACGCCTCGCTTCGCGACCTCGCCCTGCAGGCGATGGAGGAACTTGAGGCGCTTGGCCTCCTCCTCAAGCCCAAGCTGTGTGACCGCCTCGGGCTGCGTAGCCCGGAGAAACGCCAGGAGCTTCGGCACGTCTACCACGTGATCGCGGTCGTAGTCCTTCGGGTCGCCGAGCACATAGCCGGCGTCATCGACCAGCGATCGCGCGATGAGCGCTTCGAGGCCCTTCTCGCTGGTGTCGGTACTCACGCCGCGGGCGTGGTCACGCGGCCCGGCAGCCAGCCCTGACCGGCCAGCGTGTCGAGCGCCAGGCCGATCTGCCGCGGCGAGAAGCGGCGCTTCCGCTCACCCCAGCCATGCACGCGAGCGACGATGTCCGCCGGCGTCGCGTCGGGGGCTTCCTTGGCGACCCAGTGCACGGTGGAGAGTAGTTCCAGCCCGAACGGCGTCTCGAAGCCCTGAACGAGGGCAGCCACGCGGTCGAAATGCGCCCGCGTCGCCTCCTCCCCTTCCAGAAAGGTCATGGCGTCGTCGACGGCACCCGGGACGAGGGTGAGCTGCTTGTCCGGGGCGTCGCCGCCGTCGCGGTAGCCCGCGACCAAGTGCCCCTCGACCTGGGCAAGGACATTGCCGAGGTTCTCGGCGAAGGGGCCGTAGGGCGCCTTGGCATATCGCAAGCGCAGGGACTGCCCGGCCTCCTGCATGAAGTACATGAGCTTGTGTACCTCCAGCAGCGTCACGAAGGGGTCCATCAGGCCGCCGAGATAGCGGTGCATCAGGCCGACCAGGGCAGCCCGGCCGGCGGTCATCGGCGGGACCTTGCTTGAGGCCATCCCGCGGCCATCCACGGGGGCGCCGGCGGGCTCGAACAGAATGACCTCAAGGTCGTTGATGCCGCGCAGCGCCTCGACGATGCGCGGCTTGACGTCGCGCCACTCCAAGCCGCCGAGGCCGCTGCCGAGCGGCGGGATGGCGATGGAGCGAATGCCCCGCTCCCGGATCTCGGTGGCCAGGGCGACGAGCCCGCTCTCGATGTCCTCGATCCGGCTATTGCCGCGCCAGTGGCGCTTGGTGGGGAAGTTGATGATCCAGCGCGGCCGGGTCAGCTGTCCGACCTCGACGACAAACATCTGGCCAGGCTGCACGTCGCCCCGGTCGCACGCGGCCTTGTAGGCTTTGAAATTCTCCGGGAAGGCATTCTTGAACTGAAGTGCCACGCCGCGGCCCATGATGCCCACGCAGTTCACGGTGTTCACCAGCGCCTCGGCCGGCTCGGCGAGGAGGTCTCCGATTTTGCTGGTGATCATCCGATTCTCCTCCGCATCAGTAGTACCAGTCCGTTCGGACCTGAACAGGCGGCATATGGTCCGCGCCGTCCAGTATTTCCCTCACGCGCTTCTGCATATCGATGGTCCGAACGCCGATCCTCTCGACAAGAGACCACGGGAAGCGTTCGTGGACGAGAAATTCAGCCTGCTTGCCTTCCTTCACGTCGGATGAGCGGAAATCCGTGGCCTGGACCGCCGTCCAGTTGATATCGCTGAGCTGGCTCAGGTCTTTCCTGAACGACTGATAGTTCGCGCCGGCATTCCCAAGCGAGAAGGCCCACCGTCGCCCCACCTTGTCCGCGCGCTCCACCACGGTGTGGAGGTCCGCTTCAAGCGTGACGATAGGGACTTGGCCGCCCCGGTAATCGAGCCCCGGCGCGTTCCCCATATATAGCAAGTAGAGCATGATCGAGCGAGCACAAAAGTAGAACGGAACGTAGTCCCCGACATAGGTCTTCGGGTGGCAGGTAACCGGCAGCGTGAGCCGGCGGTCCTTGATCCCCTGCATGCCGATGACCGTTCCGGCACCGGCGCGCGCCCTGATGGCGGCGTCGCTGTAGAGTCGCTTGTTCGCCACCACTGAGGCAAGCCGGTCCACATGCAGGATGTGATAGATCTTCGGCTTCGCTGGCGGTGCAGCCGTCATTCATCGACCTCGGCAAGCGCCACGTCGGCATCGTCCTCGTCGTCGGCATCCTCGGCTGTCGTTGCCTCCTCATCCTCCAAAGGCAGAGCTTCGCCGTCGCTCTCGTCGGCAAGCATCGCCAAGGCTGCGGCGCGGACGTCGAGCTTCCCGGTAACTGCGTCGGCGATCAGGCGCTCCCGGTACTCCTCGACCAACTTGATCTCTCTGACGAGCTTTTCAGCTGCGGCAGTGATCTCGCCCAGCACACGGTCGAGGTGGTCAGCGATCGCCTCCTGCTCGGCGGGCGGAGGTACGGGGACCTCAATCGCGCCGAGTTCGGGCTTTGTCACGTGCACGAGGCCGATGATGCCGTGCGCGTTATCCTCGACCCGCTTCGTGACCGCGCGCAGGGCGTAGAAGAAGAACCGGCTATGAAGCGAGAAGCTCTCCAGCTTGAAGATGTGCTGGTTGAGGTACGCGGGAAAGGCCCGATCCCATTCAAAGGAACCGAATGACGTCCCGCGGTTGCCTGACCAAGCGAACAGTAGGTCTCCCGGCTGAATCAGCAGTCGTTCTGGAAGGTCCGCCCGATCTGTGTAGTTGAACTGGTCGCTCCCGTTGAGGTTCTCGATGCGGATGATCGGCGTACCCGCGTCCTTCCAATCCGCGGGCTTGAACGCGAGGCCGTTGGAGAAGCGCGTGAGGTATTTCAGCCGCTTCAACTGCCAATGCGACGGGATCAGCGGGACCGAGTCGACCGGCGTCGCCTTCATGGCCGCGGCCGGATCGACGCCGCGGGTCACCGCGTCGTTGATGATGCCCTGACGACGCTCCTTCAGCACTGCAAGCAGACGGCGCCGGTTCCGGATCAGCCGATTGGTCAGTCGGCCATGCGCGTCCAGGTGATCGGCGATGCGACGCTGCTCCGCTAACGGCGGGCACGGCGATGGCATCTGCTTGAACTGCGCCCAATAGAGGCGGTTGCGATCCGCGACGATGCCCCGTGAGAAGCTCTCGATCTCCCGCATGTAATCGGTGGTGCGAAACAGGTAGGTAAAGTATCGCGGATCAGCATCATCGTAGGGAGCGGCGACCACATAGGCGGGGCTTACCAGCCCGTCCTCTGGCGCAACACCCACTGCGCCCTGCCAGAGCCGCATCATGTTGTAAGCGACGTCGCCCGCGGCCGCGCGCTTGTACTTTGATCGGTCGGCCATCACCTGCTTCCGCCCACCGTCGCCGAAGCTGCGCACGCGCACACCGGTCCGCAGCGACACCTCCAGAATGGGCAGTTCCTCGCGCCCCATCTCGACGCGCTGCGAGAAGATCCGTCCGTTGCGCCGAACATCCCAATGGCTCGGCACCCGCGGCAGCCAAGCAAGGCCGCTGTCACGATACTCGGGATAGGGTGGTAGCCTCGCCCCCATGGCTCAGGCCGCGCTCACAACCTGGCGCAGCAGGTCCGCGGCTTCCCGCTCCAGCGCCAGGATGTCTCGCTCGATCGCAGCCAAATCGCGCAACGGCTTCGGGTGGTGGAAGTGGCGCGTGAAGGAGATCTCGTAGCCGATCTCCGTCCGGTCCTCGTCCACCCAGGCATCCTCCGCGTGCGGCAGCACCTCGCGCCGGATGAAGGCCTCGATGCCGCCCTCCTCCAGGAAGGGCACCTGCTCCGTGTCGCGCAGTTCGGGGTCGGGCTCATACTCCACCACGACCGTGCGGCCACCCAGCTTCTGCTGGTAGCGGCCGTGCAGCGCTTCCTGCTCTGGCTGGGTGCCGGGCTTGGGCTTCGACTGCTTGCGAATGACCGGCGCCGCCTTCGGGTCGCGCCGCCCGAGCACGGCCAGCAGCAGCTTTTCCCGCTTGGTGGTCAGGGATTCATCCCTCGCGGCGGCCGCCGTGCGGATCGCCGCCAGCACGGCGTTGATGTCCAGGTGGGGACCGGCGCCGAGCGTCGGCGCCACTGCCTCAACGAGGTCAGCGAGCACCTCGTCCTTCGCCGCCACCGCGGCGCGACGCAGACTGCGCAGCGAGGCATCATCAAGCCGCGCGGCCAGCCGGAGCGGACGCTCCACAACGACCTTCCAATAGCCGAAGGACGCGTTCGGCAGCACCTTGGTGCGCACGCGCCGCGTCTCACCCGCTGCTGCCGGCTCCGGCAGATTGGCCTGGCTCAGAAAGACGTCCGAGACCTCTCGGATGTCGTCCGGCCCCATCTCGCAATTCTTCTTCCCGAGGTTGCGGCGTAGCGGGCGGGAGCAAGCCGTCGCGTCGATCAGCTGCACCAAGCCTCGTCGCTCATCGGCCTTGCGGTTGCTCAGCACCCAGACGTAGGTCGCGATGCCCGTGTTGTAGAAGATGCCCTCCGGCAGAGCGACGATGGCTTCCAGCCAGTCATTCTCGATCACCCAGCGGCGGATGTTGCTCTCGCCGGATCCTGCATCACCCGTGAACAGCGATGAGCCGTTGTGCACCTCGGCGATTCGGCTGCCGAGCGGCGTGTTGCGCTTCATCTTCGCCAGCTTGTTGGCCAGGAACATCAGCTGCCCGTCCGAGGAGCGCGTGACGAGGCTGAATTCAGCGTCGCCGCCATGCTGGATGACGAAGCGCGGGTCCTTCAGATCCTTCTTGCCGCCCATCCGCTCGAGGTCGGTCTTCCAGCTTTTGCCGTAGGGCGGGTTGGACAGCATGAAGTCGAATTCGAGCGAGGGGAACGCATCGGAAGATAGCGTGGAGCCGTGCTGGATGCGCTCCGCCTCGGCACCTTCGCCCTTCAGCAGCAGGTCGGCCTTGCTGATAGCGTAGGTCTCGGCGTTCACCTCCTGGCCGAAGAGATGCGTGCTGATCTCCTTGCCATGATCTGCAGCGAGCTTGGTCAGGGCCTCTTCCGCGACCGTCAGCATGCCGCCCGTTCCGCATGCGGCGTCATAGATGAGATAGGTGCCGGACTCGATGCGCTCCGCGACGGGGAGGAAGATGAGGTTCGCCATCAGCTCGATGACGTCGCGCGGCGTGAAGTGCTCGCCGGCCTCCTCATTATTGTCCTCGTTGAAGCGGCGAATCAGCTCCTCGAAGATTGTCCCCATGCTGTGGTTATCGAGACCAGGCACACGCACCCGGCCGTCCTCATCCTTCACCGGATAGGGGGACAGATTGACGGAGGGGTGGAGGAACTTGTCGATGAGGGGGCCGAGCGCATCGGCCTCGACCAGCGTGTCGATCTGGTTGCGAAATTTGAACTTGGTCAGGATGTCCTGGACGTTCGGGGAGAAGCCATCGAGGTAGGCTGTGAAGTCGGCCTTCAGCTGCTGCTGCCGCGTTTTCGCTGTGAGGTCGCGCAGCGTGAAGGGCGAGATGTTGTAGAAGGCTTCGCCGGCAACCTGCTTCAGCGGCTGGTCCTGATCCCGGACTCCGTTCTCGTCGAGAAACGCCTTGCGGGCGAGAACCGCTTCCTTCTTCGGTTCAAGTATCGCGTCAAGCCGGCGAATGACCGTCATCGGCAGGATGACGTCACGGTACTTTCCGCGGACATAAACGTCCCGGAGAACGTCGTCGGCGATTCCCCAAATAAAGTTCGAGATATTCAAACCGCTCAAGAATTCCCCCCCCCTTGCCGCAAGTCCCAGAGGGTGCCGCAGCCGATTCGGCACCTTAGCCTCTTGCCTTGGTCTCCCGCAACGAAGGCGACCTGCTTCCGGAGGCCAAGGCGCTGGCCTGCTCGTGCCAGGATGCCGGGAAGGGCCGAAGCAGAGTTGGCAGGCCGACGTCGCACCGGCCCTCCAGGATAGCCTCGACCAGCTCCGGCGCCAGCAGCGTCAGGCTGAGGAGCTTCCCTAGGAAGGACCGATCCATCTTCTCGGCCGCCGCCAACTCGGTCAGCGATCCGTGGTGGCCGTGGTCAAGCATGCGCTGGTAGCGATGCGCCCTGGCTATTGCCTTCACCAGGGCAGGGTCGGCGCGGGTGGGGGTCGAAGACGAAACCTGCGAATCGGGCATCACGACCGTCTTCCTGCCCGGCCGGTGTCGGATGGCCAGCGGCACCCGGACCGTGATGCTGGTCGCCGTGGTCATGCTGCCGACCTCAGCGCATCGGGCGCGATGGCGCCGAGGTCGCGGACGAGGCCGCCGAGCCCGTCCAGCCGGAGCCGAATATCGGCACCGGCCGGCCCGACCACCACCCGCTCCACCAGCGACCGCACAATCCGCGCCTGCTCCGCGGGGAACAGATGCTCCCAGAGCGGGTCGAGTCGGTGCAGCGCGTCCTGGGTCTCGCCCTCAGTCAGGTCCGGCGCCTCCTTGCGCGCCGCACGCCAGGTGCCAACCACGATCTCCGGCTGGCGCAGCAGCGCCCGGACCTGATCCACCACCGCCGCCTCGATCTCGGCGGCCGACACCCGACGGACGATGCTGTCGTCGCCGGCGGCATCGCCCTTCAGTACGCGCTGCGCCACGTAGTAGCGGTAGAGCCGGCCATTCTTCCGGGAATGGGTCGGCGACAGCGCCCGCCCATCCACCCCAAAGATCAGCCCCTTCAACAGCGCCGGCGTCTGCGCACGGTTCTGGTTGGCGCGGACCCGCGGGCTGATCTGGAGGACGGCATGCGCCCGATCCCAGAGCTCCCGCGGTACGATCCCCTGGTGCTCGCCGGGATAGACCTGCCCCTTATGCGCGGCCTCGCCAACATAGGTCCGGTTGTTCAGCAGCTTGTAGACATCGCCCTTGTCCAGCGGTCGGCCCACCTTGCTGGTGAGGCCCTCCTCCCGAAGGTGCTTCACGGTCTCCATGCCCGACCCCGTCTGGGCGAAAATCTCGAACACGCGGCGCACCCGCGGGGCCTCATCCTCATTCACGATCAGCTTGCGCGCCACCACGTCGTAGCCGAGCGGCACCTTGCCTCCCATCCACATGCCGCGGGCGCGGGAGGCCGCGAATTTGTCGCGGATCCGCTCGCCAATTACCTCTCTTTCGAATTGGGCAAAGCTCAGAAGGATGTTCAGCGTGAGCCGGCCCATGCTGGTGGTGGTATTGAAGCTCTGAGTGACGGAAACGAAGGTCACCCCATGCGCGTCCATCACCTCCACCAACTTGGCGAAATCCATCAGTGAGCGGCTGAGCCTATCGATCTTATAGACCACAATCACATCGACCAGGTCGGCCTGGATGTCACGCAGCAGGCGCTGCAACGCCGGCCGCTCCAGGGTCCCACCCGAAAAGCCACCATCGTCATAGCGATCGCGCACCAGCACCCAGCCCTCGGCGCGCTGGCTAGTGATGTACGCTTCGCAGGCGTCCCGCTGCGCGTCGAGGGTGTTGAATTCCTTCTCCAGCCCCTCGTCGGTCGATTTCCGCGTGTAGACCGCGCAGCGGAGTTTCTTCGTGGTGGCCGGCATGGCCGGCTCAATTCGGGCGCGGCGGCTCATGCGTCACCTCGCGCGCGCAGTCCGAAAAACGTCCAGCCGTTCCACCGCGTGCCGGTGATGTGGCGAGCGATGGCGGACAGGGACTGGTAGGGCCGCCCCTCGAATTCGAAGTCGTTGACGCGCACCGTGACCACGTGCTGCACGCCCTGCCATTCACGGAGCAGGCGCGTGCCGGCCAGCGGCCGGCTGTCGGCACGAATGCGGCGCAGGACGACGTTGCCGCCATCCAATTGCTCGCCGAGCGCCACCAGCCGGTCGACGGTCTCGGGCTTCAGCCCGCCATATGCGAGTTCCTGGATCCGATAGGCCAGGCGGCTCTGGATGTAGGCGCGGTTCCAGGGCGGCGGCTCCTTGCCGAACAACTCCCGCCATTGCTCCTTCAGCGTGGCGGTGGGCGCCGCCTGCAGCGCGGCGAGCCGCGGCAGCACCTGCGTCGGTGGAATCTTCGGGATTGTGGGCGCCGGCGCGGGCGCGGTGGATCGTCTGGTCATGCGAGTCCCTTCCTGTTGGGGTTCGCATGCAGGCGCTGCTTGGCGGTGGAGTGTAGGGGAACGTCTCCCACCCCCCGAGCTATCTCGGCATCGCGCGCTTCATCCTCGGCAGCGCGGCTGCGCAGCCGCACCAGCCCCCTAGCCAGGATGCCGCAGACCTCTCGGATGTGCGGCGGGAGGTGAGCATTCAGTCCCACGGGCGATGGCTTCATACTTAGCCCTACCCGCCGCGGCGGCGATCCGTCCCAATCAGGCGCGGCGGCGTTCCAACTGAGGCGCAATTCGCCGCCAGGGCTGGCTCAGCTTCTTCTTGATCGTGCTGGAATCGGGATGCTCGCCACGATCAGCAAACCACGTCTCCATGCGGCGAACGTATTCCGCCAGCGTGGCTGGCGGGCCGTCCTGGAACATGCTGACCAGTGCCTCAGCCCAGAAGGCATCCCAGTCATAGCGCGGTGCTGCGCCCCGCGCGGCCGGTGGCGGCGCCACGACAGCGGCTGTGCTGCTGGCCGTCGCCACACCCACCTCCTGCTCCGCCTCGAAGCGCAAACGCTCGGCATGCCGGACGACCAGCCGTTCGCGCGAAACCACGATCGTGCCCGCGTCATCGCCGCGCGCTTCAATACTGATGTAGCGACCTGGCTCTGCCTTGAAGCTGCTGATCGTCTCGGACCCGTTCATGAGGGTGGCCCAGGCCTGCGACTGGTGGAGATCTGCGGCGCCCGAGAGATAGCTGCGCTCGTCCGGGATGTGGCACCAGTCTCGATCATTCACGTCCTCGATGCTGCCCTTCTCGACAGCGAGGCCCGCGACGACGACGGACAGGGTGAGCTCATTGGCCGCGACGAAATTCGCCACGTCCAGTTCCGTCACGCCCCAGCGCTCACAGATCTCGGCCAGCCCATAGCAGGGCTTCCTCACAATTCGGCCGCCCACGACATTCATCCCTTCCCGACAAAGCGCAACCGCCGATACGCTTGCACAACCTTGGCCATATCCTTCCGCATGTCGGGCGGCAGTCGCTGCGCCTCGACGAACAGATCATCCATCCGCACGCCGAGAATGGCGGCGGCGCGCTCTATCAGCTCGTCGCGGGGCGGATTCTCCTGGTCACGCTCGATGCGCGACCAATAGGCCGCCGAGATTTCCAATCGCTCCGCGAAATCGTTCAACCCGATGCCGAGCGCAGTCCGTCGCTCGCGGATGACCGATCCAAAGCTCACCGTTGCTCTCCTTGAACCAGGCCGTAGCGGCTCAGCCGTACGGCGATAAAGCGCTCCGATACGCCAAAATCACCTGCCAGCGCGGCGACCACGCCCTCAATCAGCTCACGCGGATTGTCGCCGGCCAGGACGCGACAACCCTGCCGTCCCCGATGCGCCGCATGCACCGTGCGCAGCCGCTCGGACCGTGCGTGCACCAGCATGCGGAGGTGGAGCTGCACCGGGGGAGCCAGCAGCGCGCCCATGAACTCATTCGCCCGACGCTCGGAGGCCGCGGTGGTCCGATCGAGCAGCGCGCTCGGGCCGGTGGTCACCGCGCGGTAGCGCCGCGCCGGTTCGCCCAGCGCCACTGGCACGTCGAACACCACATGGCCCAGCTCATGCGCCGCTGTGCTGACTGCGAGATCCGGCCGACCGGCCACCATGCGCGCATTCACGGAGACCAACGCCGTGCCGGGCATATCGGGATCCGTCTCACAGACGCCGAGCACTGCCTCCCCGGAGCCATCATGCACGGGATGGTCGAGCTCCCAGGCGACCACGATGGCCCGACCGTTCGCCGACACTGTCCGCGTGGCGGCGACCAGAGCGGCGAGCGGGAGCGCGAATGCACCATGCTCCGTCATGGCCTGGCGGCGCACCTGCGCGGCGACGGCCCAGAGGGTCTGGGCCGACAACGGCCGAGGCGCGCCCGAGGCGGCGTGATGCGGGTACTCAACGGTGATGGACATGCCGGGATCATGACGAATTGCTGTGCGATTGGTCAACAGCATTGTTCCCCTCATGTTCGCCTATCCCCGATATCCACAGGCGACCGGCTGAGGGAGCAGTTCCCGCATGGGTGGGGCGGAAATCGCTGGGCCATCTATCTAATTTCGGACGAAATCGGCCATAAGTCGCTGAATTAGCAATGGGGAATAAATCCCAGGCACCTCCAATTCCCCATTCCGCCCCATTCCGCCTCTCCGCCCCGGCAGGTCGTGTGGTTGCTTCTGGACGTCATAGCCGTACTCCAGGAGCCACCGCGGATGCCCACCCAGCTTTCCCTCGCCGATCTCGATGTCGTTCACCCCCTCGCCGAGCGCTACGCGCGGCGCCTCTGCCGCACCCTCGGGCGGCCGAGCCATGAGCGGGAGGACATGGAGCAGGACATGCTGCTCGACCTCCTGGCGCGGTTGCCCGGCTTCGATCCGGCGCGCGGGACGTTGGCGGCCTTCGCCACGGTCTGCTTCCAGCACCGCGCATCCCGTCTTGCCACACGCCTTCGCCGCGAGAAGCGCGAACGGCACGAGGCGTCGCTGGATGACGCAGTGCCGGGCCAGGAGGAGGAGCTGACGCTCGCCGACATCATCCCCGAATCAGAGGGGTATTCGGCGTGGTGCGGCCAGCAGACCGACGCGGTGGCCGCGCTGGAGCGCCGCCTCGATCTGGATCGCGCCGGCGCCGTCCTGGACCAGCGCGACCACAGCATCTGCGCAGCCCTGACGCAGTGCACGCCGCACGAGCTCGGCCAGCAGGGTCCCCTGCCGCGGTCGGTCCTCTACCGCCGCATCAGGGAAATGCGCCTGCGGCTGCTCGCCGGTGGCATCGCCGCGGCGGCCTGAGACGCATCGGCGAGGGGCTGGGTAGGGCTAAGTATGGACACCAACATCACCGACATCCGCGCAGTGTCGAAGCCTCTCACCGAGGCGTCGCTCTGCACCTGGCTGGGCGCCGCGGCTCCCGGCGACAGCATCACCTATCACCGCGGCGCGCTCGCCCGGCAGGTCTGCCCGCAGTTGCAGTGCCTGCCCGAGCCGGAGCGCACCGCGCTGCAGCGCCTGGCTGTTGAATGCCAGTGAGAGCTGACCCGGGATTGCCATGAGGAATTGACCCGGGTTGTGGATGGAGGAGCGGGGTTTTCGGTCTGGTCAGGTGAGTTGTGGC